>NZ_CP087598.1:230000-1430000 GCF_020990385.1 Paracoccus sp. MA | reverse complement strand
GGCGGGGCCGGCGCGTAGCGCCGAAAGGATCTGCACCGTGCGCGCGCGCCGATGCGCCGCAAGCTCGGCCAGACGCGCCGAAGGATCGTGCACCGCCGTGCCATGCGCCGGCAGCAGCAGCCGCGCGCCCGCCGAATAGAGCCGCTCCAGCGAGCGGAAATAATCCGCCAGGTCCCCGTCCGGCGGCGAGATGATCGTCGAGGACCAGCCCATCACCACATCGCCGCAAAAGATCGTCTCGTCCTGGCGAAAGGCTAGGTGGCCGGCGAAATGGCCGGGCGTGTGCAGCGCGGTCAGCCGCCATTCGTCGGTCTCGACCACCGCGCCGTCGCTCAGGGCGATGTCGGGGGCGAAATCGCGGTCAAGACCTTCGCCGCCTTCGATGGCCCCTTCGCGTGCCAGCCGCTCCATCACCGCCGAGCGGCCCGCCTCGGCGGGGCCGAAGCCCAGGATCGGCGCGCCGGTGGCCTGCGCGAGCGCGCGGGCGCCGCCGGAATGGTCCAGATGCGCATGGGTGACGAAGATATGGCTGATGCGGCCTGCCCCGGCGGTCAGGATCGCCTGGCGATGCGCGGCAAGGTCGGGGCCGGGATCGATCACGGCGACCCGCTCGCGCCCCAAAAGGAAGGTGTTGGTGCCCGGCCCGGTCAGAGGCGAGGGATTGTCGGCGGTGATGATCCGCAGGGCTTTCTCGGCGCTTGTCATGCGGCTAACCTAGCCAGGGACGGGCCGGTTTTCCAAGGCCGCAATGAAGGCGAAGGGCGATGAATTTCGACTGGCTGAAACGGGTCATGCCGCGCGGCCTCTACGGGCGGGCGGCGCTGATCCTGTTCCTGCCGGTCGTGGTGGTGACCATCGTGGTCACCGTCATGTTCCTGCAGCGGCATTTCGAGGACGTGACCCGGCAGATGACCTCGGGCATGGCCCATGAGGTCGCACTGGTCGCCGCGCGGATCGAGGCGGCGCCGGATATCGAATCGGCGCGCGTCTCGGCCGGCGAGGTGGCTGGCCCGCTGGGGCTGGAGCTGGTGCTGCCGGCCGAGCCCGGCGCGGACTGGCGTGGCTTCTACGATCTTTCCGGCCGCATCGTCATCGCCGAGCTGCACGAGCGCGTGCCGGCGGTGCGCGCCGTCGATCTGAGCCAGCGCCGAGAGGTGCGGGTGACGCTGCAGGGGCGCTGGGGCGACTATCGGCTGGCGTTTCCGCGCGGCCGGGTCAGCGCCTCGAATCCTCATCAGCTGCTGGTGCTGATGATCGGCACCTCGCTGTTGATGACCGCCATCGCCACGATCTTCCTGCGCAACCAGCTGCGGCCGATCAAGCGCCTGGCGCGCGCCGCCGAGGAATACGGCAAGGGCCGGATCATCCCCTATCGCCCCGGCGGCGCCAGCGAGATCCGCAGCGCCGGCACCGCCTTCCTGGAGATGCGCGCCCGCATCGAGCGCCAGAACGAGCAGCGCAAGCAGATGCTGTCCGGCGTGAGCCACGATCTGAGGACACCCTTGACCCGGCTGCGGCTGGGCCTGTCGATGCTGAGCCCGGACTATCCGCCCGACCCGGACGAGATCGCGGCGCTGGAAGGCGACGTGGCGGCGATGGGCCGGATGGTCGACGCCTTCCTGGACCATGCCCGCGACGCGGCGCAGGACGCCCCGCCCGAGCCGGTGCCGGCGCTGGATTTCCTGCGCGGCATCGTCGCCGACGCGCAGCGCGGGGGGCAGCGGGTGGTGCTGCATTCGGTCGCGGGCGAAGAGGCGGGCCGCGCCACCTTCAGCCGCGACAGCCTGCGCCGCGCCGTCGAGAACCTGATCGGCAATGCCGTGCGCTATGGCGACCGCGCCGAGGTCGATGCGGCGCTGGGGCCGAGCTATTTCCGCATCTCGGTCGAGGATGACGGGCCCGGCATCCCGCCCGAGAAGCGCGAGGAGGCGCTGAAGCCCTTCACCCGGCTCGACCCCTCGCGCAACCAGAACCGCGGGCAGGGGGTGGGGCTGGGCCTGTCCATCGCCGCCGACATCGCCCGCGCCCATGGCGGTCAGCTGCGGCTGGGCGAGGGCGAGCGCCTGGGCGGCTTGCGGGCCGAGATCGTGATTCCGCGCTGAGCGGCGCGGTTGCGGGACGCCCCCCGGCGGGCTAAGGCTGTCACAAGGACATAAGACAGAAGGGATTCCGCGATGCGGGCATTCGTATTTCCGGGACAGGGCGCCCAGGTCGTGGGCATGGGGCGCGAGCTGGCCGAGGCCTATCCGGCGGCGCGCGCAGTCTTTGCCGAAGTGGACGAGGCGCTGGGAGAGAGCCTCTCCGACCTGATCTGGAACGGCGATATCGAGACGCTGACCCTGACCCAGAACGCCCAGCCGGCGCTGATGGCCACCTCGCTGGCCGCCTTCCGGGCGCTGGAGGCCGAGGGTTTCGGCATCGCGGACGCGGATTTCGTCGCCGGCCATTCCCTGGGCGAATATTCGGCGCTTTGCGCGGCCGGCGCGCTGAGCCTGGCCGATACCGCGCGGCTTCTGCGCCTGCGCGGCCAGGCCATGCAGGAGGCGGTGCCGGTCGGGCAGGGCGCCATGGCGGCGATCTTGGGGCTGGACTTCGCCGCCGTCGACCAGATCGCGCGCGACGCGGCCGAGGGCGAGGTCTGCCAGGCCGCCAATGACAACGACCCGGCGCAGGTGGTGATCTCGGGCCACAAGGCGGCGGTGGAGCGCGCGGCGGCGCTGGCCAAGGAGCGCGGCGCCAAGCGGGCGCTGATGCTGCCGGTCTCGGCACCGTTCCATTCGGCGCTGATGCAGCCGGCGGCGGCGGTGATGGCCGAGGCGCTGGCCGCGGTCGAGATCGCGGCCCCGGCCGTGCCGCTGGTCGCCAATGTCCGCGCCGAGCCGGTGAGCGAGCCGGGCGCCATCCGCCGGCTTCTGGTCGAGCAGGTGACCGGCGCCGTGCGCTGGCGCGAGTCGGTCGAGTTCCTGGCCGGCGCGGGCGTGACGGAGTTCTGGGAGATCGGCGCCGGCAAGGCGCTGTCGGGCATGATCAAGCGCATCGCCAGGGAGGCGGCGGTGAAGAATATCGGCGCTCCGGCGGATATCGCGGCGCTGAAGGGGTAAAGGGGGCTCCGCCCCCATCCCTGCGGGATTCCCCCGGGGTATTTGGAAAACGGAGAAGAGCTTGATGTTTGATCTGACGGGCAGGAATGCGCTGGTGACCGGGGCCTCGGGCGGGATCGGCGGCGCGGTGGCCGAGGCGCTGCATGCCGCCGGGGCCACGGTGGCGCTGTCGGGCACGCGCGAGGCGCCGCTGCGGGAACTGGCCGAGAAGCTGGGGTCGCGGGCGCATGTCGTGACCGCCAACCTGGCCGATGCGGCCGCGGTCGAGGCGCTTCCCAAGGCGGCGGCCGAGGCCATGGGATCGGTCGATATCCTGGTCAACAATGCCGGGATCACCCGCGACAACCTGTTCATGCGCATGTCGGACGAGGAATGGGCGCAGGTGATCGAGGTTAACTTGACCTCGAGCTTCCGGCTGTGCCGGGGGGTCTTGCGCGGCATGATGAAGGCGCGCTGGGGGCGGATCGTGAACATCGGCTCGGTCGTCGGCGCCACCGGCAACCCGGGGCAGGGCAACTATGCCGCAGCCAAGGCGGGCCTGGTCGGCATGTCGAAGAGCCTGGCCTATGAGGTCGCCTCGCGCGGGATCACGGTGAACTGCGTCGCGCCGGGCTTCATCGAGACCGCGATGACCGACAAGCTGAACGACGAGCAGAAGGGCCGGATCCTGACGCAGATCCCTGCCGGCCGCATGGGTTCGGCGCAGGAAATCGCCGCTGCGGTGCTGTATCTGGCCAGCCCCGAGGCGGGCTATGTCACCGGCGCCACGCTGCATGTCAACGGCGGCATGGCGATGATCTGATGATGGTTTATGCGGGTTGCAAGATCACGTCTCCGTGCTATATCCCGCAAGCAAGGCTGCAGGGGAACCGCCCTGGGCTGTGACCGGCAATCGCTGGAACATCTGGGCGGATTGCCCGCGAAAACGAGGAAGAGACATGAGCGATATCGCTGATCGCGTGAAGAAAATTGTCGTCGAGCACCTGGGTGTCGATGAGGACAAGGTGACGGAAACCGCCTCGTTCATCGACGATCTCGGCGCCGATTCGCTGGATACCGTGGAACTGGTCATGGCGTTCGAGGAAGAGTTCGGCATCGAGATCCCGGACGACGCCGCCGAGACGATCCAGACCTTCGGCGATGCGGTGAAGTTCATCCAGGGCGCGGTCTGATCCTGCTCTGAGAGACGTGAAGGGCGGTGCTTTCCCGGGGAAGCGCCGCCCTTTTTCTTTGCCTGCGGCGGTTTGACCCGACGTCGCGCGGAACCGCCGCGTCCCGGCCTTCGTTTTCAGGGCGAACCTGACGAAGGAGAGTTTCATGGCCGTAAATGTCAAAGGGCTCAGCGACAATGCCCGCAAGACCGCGATCGCCGAGCTGAATGCCCGGCTGGCCGACGCCCTAGCGCTGTCGGCGGCGATCAAGCAGGCGCATTGGAACGTCAAGGGCCGCAACTTCATCGCGGTGCACGAGCTGTTCGACACGGTCAAGGCGCGGCTGGACGAGCATGTGGACATGATGGCCGAGCGCGTGCAGGTGCTGGACGGGGTGGCCGTCGGCACGGTCGAGAAGGTGGCCAAGGCCAGCACGCTGAAGGAATATCCGACCGACCTGACCAAGGCCGAGGACCATATCAAGGCGGTTTGCGAGCGGATGCGCGATTACGGTGAGAAGGTGCGCGCCGCCATCGACGCCACCGATGAGGCGGGCGATGCCGATACCGCCGACCTGTTCACCGCCGCCTCGCGCACCGCCGACAAGGATCTGTGGTTCCTGGAAAGCCATCTGGAGTGAGGGGCCTGCCAGAGTGACGAACCGGGGCCTTGGCCCCGGTCTTGCTTTCTGCGCCGCTTACTTCGGCATCGGTGCGGTGATGCCCTCGACATAGAAATTCATCGAGGACAGGTCCTGGTCGCTGGCCACTTGCCCCTCGGCCAGCCAGTCGCTGCCATCCTGCTTCTTCAGCGGCCCGGTGAAGGGGTGGTATTCGCCCGAGGCGATCCTGTCCTTCAGCGCCAGCGCCTCCTCCTTAACCTCGGGCGGCACGGCCTCGGTGATCTCGCCGATCTCGACCTCGCCGTCGCCGATGCCCAGCCAGACCGAATGCGAGGTCCAACTGCCGTCCAGCACGTCGCCCACGCGCTTGACGTAGTAGGGCGCCCAGTTGTCGATGATCGACGAGACCCGCGGCGTGGGCTTGAAGGCCGCCATGTCGCTGGCCTGGCCGAAGCCGATGGCGCCGGCCTCCTGGGCCTTGGCCAGCGGCGCGGTCGAGTCGGTGTGCTGCAGGATCACGTCCACGCCCTCGGCGATCAGCGCGGCGGCGGCGTCGGCCTCTTTCGCGGGGTCGAACCAGCTATAGGCCCAGACCACCTTCATCTCGACATCCGGGTTCACCTTCTTGGCGTGGATATACGAGCTGTTGATGCCCTGGACCACCTCGGGAATCGGGAAAGAGCCGATATAGCCGATCTTGTTCGATTTGGTCATGCGCCCGGCGATGGTGCCCATGACGGCGCGGCCCTCGTAGAAGCGGGCGTCGTAGGTGGCGACGTTCTCGGCGGTCTTGTAGCCGGTGGCGTGCTCGAACTTCACGTCCGGGAACTTCTTGGCGACGTTGATCGTCGCGTCCATGAAGCCGAAGCTGGTGGTGAAGATCAGCTTGTGGCCGGAAAGCGCCAGCTGGGTGATGGCGCGTTCGGCATCGGCGCCCTCGGGCACGGATTCGATATAGGTGGTCTCGACGCGGTCGCCATATTCCTTTTCGACCGCCTGGCGGGCCAGGTCGTGCTGATAGGTCCAGCCGCCGTCGCCCACCGGCCCGACATAGATGAAGCCCACCTTGAGCTTTTCATCCTGCGCAAAGGCGGGCAGGGCCGAAGCGGCCACAAGGGCGGCGGCGCTGCCGAGAAGGGTTCTGCGGTTCATCATGGTCTCCTGTTGGTTGCGCTAGCGCAGCGCGTGGAAGGGCCTGCCCAGCGATCCGGGGGCAGCAGCCCCGCCCGAGCGGCCGAATTTCTGCCGGGCCGAGATCAGCACCAGCACGGCGATGGTGGCCAGATAGGGCGCCATGCTGAGCAGCTGCACCGGCACCGCGACCCCCGCCGCCTGCAGGCGCAGCTGCAGCACGGTGACGCCGCCGAAGAGCCAGGCGCCGGCCAGCACGCCCCAGGGGTTCCATTGCGCAAAGACCACGATGGCCAGCGCGATCCAGCCGGCGCCGGCGGTCATGCCCTCGGTCCATTGGAGCACCGTGGCGATCGAGATATAGGCGCCGCCCATCCCGGCCAGCGCGCCGCCGAAGCCGATGGCGGCCATGCGCAGAGCGCGCACCGGATAGCCGAGGGCATGGGCGGCGTCGTGGTTCTCGCCCACCGCGCGCAGGATGAGGCCGGGGCGCGAGCGCATCAGGAACCACCAGACCGCGGGCACAAGGGCGAGGCCCAGCCAGATCATCAGGTTCAGCCGCAACGGCCCGGCCAGCATCGGCGGTGCCTTGACGCCTTCGTAAGGCTTGCCGAACATCGCGGTCAGGCCCAGGCCGAACAGCGTCAGCGCAAGGCCCGTGGCGACCTGGTTCGACAGCAGGAATTGGGTCAGCACCGCGAAGATCATCGACAGCGCCGCCCCGGCGACGGCGGCGGCGACGAAACCCAGCGCCGGGCTGCCGCTGGCATGGGCTGCGGCAAAGCCCGCCAGCGCGCCGCCGATCATCATGCCCTCGACGCCCAGGTTCAGCACGCCGGCGCGTTCGACGACCAACTCGCCCAGGGCCGCGAACAGGATCGGCGTGGCGGCGCCCAGCAGCAGGATGAAGACGGAAAGCGGGTCGATCATCATGCGCGCCTCCGGATGCGATAGCGGGTCAGGATGTCGAAGCCGAGCAGGAAGAACAGCAGCATTCCCTGGAAAACCTGCACCGTCGCGGCGGGCAGGTTCAGCATCATCTGCGCCAGTTCCCCGCCGATATAGGTCAGCGCCATGAGCAGCCCGGCCAGCAGGATGCCCAAGGGATGCAGCCGGCCCAGAAAGGCTACGATGATCGCGGTGAAGCCGTAGCCCGAGCCGAAGCTTTCGGTGATCTGCCCGGCCGGCCCCGCGACCTCGAAAAGCCCTGCCAGCCCCGCCAGCGCGCCCGAGACGCCCAGGCACAGCGCCACCAGCCGCTCGGGGCGCACGCCGGCGAAGCGCGCGGCGCGGGGCGCGGCCCCGGCGGTGCGGATGTGGAAACCGAGCACGTGGCGCGACATGACGAACCAGGTCGCCGCCAAGGCCAGCACCGCCGCCACCCCGCCCCAATGCAGGCCGGAGCCCGCGATCAGCTCGGGATTCGCGGCGGGTTCGTATTGCTGCAGGTTGCGCGAGCCGGGAAAGTTGAAGCCCTCGGGGTTCTTCATCGGCCCGAAGGCCATCCAGGCGGCGACCTTCTGCGCCACATAGACCAGCATCAGCGAGACGAGGATCTCGGACGCGCCGAACCAGTTCCTCAGCAGCGCCGGGACCATGCCCCAGGCCCAGCCGCCCGCCGCGCCGGCCAGGATCATCGCCGGGAAGATCCAGAACGCATCCAGCGGATAGGCGGCCAGCGCCACCGCGGCGCCGCAGATCGCGCCGATGATGTATTGCCCCTCGGCGCCGATGTTCCATATCCCGGCGCGGAACCCCAGCGCCAGGCCGCAGGCGATCAGGATCAGCGGCCCGGCCTTGACCAGAAGCTGCGGCCGCGAATAGCTGGCGGCGGGACCGAAGAGCGGGTCCCAGAAGATGGTGCGGATCGCGGCCAGCGGGTCGAAGCCCATGGCGGCGAACAGCGCGCCGCCGACGATCATGGTGGCCAGGACGGCAAGCACCGGGGTCGCGACCTGCCAGAGCAGCGGGGCGCTGGCGCGCGGTTCAAGCCGGAACATGCGCCACCTCCATGCCATGGGCGCCGCCCAGCATCAGCCCGATCTCCTCGACCGTCAGCCCTTCGGTGGGCCGGGGGGCGGACAGCCTGCCCTGGTTCAGGGCGCAGAAGCGGTCCGACAGCTCCAAGAGCTCGTCGAGGTCCTGGCTGATGACGATCAGCCCGGCGCCCTGCGCGGCCAGGTCCAGCAGCGCCTGGCGGATGGCGGCGGCGGCGCCGGCATCGACGCCCCAGGTCGGCTGGTTGACGACCAGCACGCGGGGCCGGCCCAGCACCTCGCGGCCGATGACGAATTTCTGCAGGTTGCCACCCGACAGCGCGCCCGCCGCCGTGCCGGGGCCGGGGGTGCGCACATCGAAGGCGCGGATCACCTGTTGCGCGAAAGCCGTGGCCGCCTTGCGGTCGATCAGGCCGCGCCGGATCAGGTTCTGCCGCGCCCCGGCGGTCAGCAGCGAGTTCTCCGCCAGGCTGAATTCGGGCACGGCGGCATGGCCCAGCCGGTCCTCGGGCGCGGCGAGCAGCCCGGCGCGGCGCCGCGCCTCGGGGCCGGCGGCTGAGAGGTCGCGCCCCTCCAGCACCACGGTGCCGGGGGTGGTCGCGGTCTCGCCCGACAGGGCCGAAAGCAGTTCCTCCTGCCCGTTGCCGGCGACGCCGCCGATGCCCAGGATCTCGCCCGCGCGCAGGCTCAGCGCGATCTCCTTCAGTGCCACGCCCTCGCCGCCCGGGGTGGACAGGCCCCGCACTTCCAGCACGGAGGCGCCGGGCTTGCGGCCGGAACGGTCCACCAGCCGCATCTCGGCCCCGACCATCATCGCCGCCAGTTCGCGGGCGGAATGGGCGCGCGGATCGACCGTGCCGACCAGCCTGCCCTGGCGCAGGATGGTGGCGCGGTCGCAATGGCTGCGGATTTCCTCCAGCTTGTGGCTGATATACAGGATCGCCGTCCCCGCCTCGGCCAGTTGGCGCAGGGTGGCGAACAGGATCTCGGCCTCCTGCGGGGTCAGGACCGAGGTCGGCTCGTCCATGATCAGCAGCCGCGGGCCTTGCAACAGGCAGCGCAGGATCTCGACCCGCTGCCGCTCGCCCGCCGACAGGCTGGCGATGCGGCGGGCGGGGTTCAGTGGCAAGCCGTAGCCCTGCGACAGCTCGGCGATGCGGCGCGCGAGTTCGGGGCGCGGCGGCGGGTTCTCCATCCCCAGCGCGATGTTTTCCGCGACCGTCATCGCATCGAACAGGCTGAAATGCTGGAACACCATGGCGACGCCGGCGGCGCGGGCGGCGCGCGGGTCGTGCGGCGCGTAGGGCGTGCCCAGCAGCGCCATCCGTCCCTCGTCCGGCCGCACCAGGCCGTAGATCATCTTGACCAGCGTGGACTTGCCGGCGCCGTTCTCGCCCAGCAGGGCATGGATCTCGCCCCCCGCGACCGCGAAGGACACGTCGTCATTGGCGCGCACGCCGGGATAGCTCTTGCCCAGGCCCTCGGCCCGGAAAACATCGGTCACTGTCGCGCGCCTCGCTGTCTTTTGCGCAAAGATTAGCGGTTTTCCGCCGAGGGGCAATTGCACAATCCGTCAGGTCGGACCTAGATTGCGCCATGCCGGAAAATTCACCCCGATTCATCCACCTGCGCACCCATTCCGAACATTCGCTGCTGGAAGGCGCGGTGCCGGTCAAGAAGCTTGCCGATCTTGCGGCGCAGAACGGCATGCCCGCCGTGGCGCTGACCGATACCAATGCGCTGTTTGCGGCGCTGGAATTCTCGGTTAAGGCGCAGGATGCCGGCGTGCAGCCGATCATCGGCTGCCAGGTGACGCTGCAGGCCGAAGTGACCGGCCCCGTCGTGCTGCTGGCGCAGAACGAGGCCGGCTGGCTGAACCTGATGGAGCTGTCGACCTGCCTTTACCTGCGCGACGACAATGCGCTGCCGCATGTGACGCTGGCCGAACTGGAAGCCCATGCCGAGGGGCTGATCTGCCTGACCGGCGGCGCCGGCGGGCCGCTGGGCCAGCTGGTGCTGCAGGGTCGCGTGCCCGAGGCCCGCGCCCTGGCCGAGCGGCTGGCGGCCGCCTTCCCGACCCGGCTTTATGTCGAGCTGCAGCGCCACCACGATGCCGAGGGCCAGCCGGTCCCCGAGGAGGCGGGCTCGGAAGGCGGCATGATCGACCTCGCCTATGCGCTCGACCTGCCGCTTGTCGCCACCAACGACGTGTATTTCCCGAAAGCCGAGCTTTTCGACGCCCATGACGCGCTGATCTGCATCTCGGACCGCGCCTATGTCGACCAGACCGCGCCGCGCCGCCGGCTGACCCCGCAGCATTACTTCAAGACCGCCGCCGAGATGGCGACGCTGTTCGCCGACCTGCCCGAGGCGATCCAGAACACCGTCGAGATCGCCCGCCGCTGCGCCTTCGCCGTCAAGAAGCACAAGCCGATCCTGCCGCGCTTCGCCGATGACGAGGTCGAGGAGCTGCGCCGCCAGGCCTGGGACGGCCTGCGCGCCCGTCTGGCGGTGATCCCGCATTCCGCCACGGTCGAGGAATACGAGGAACGCCTGCGCTTCGAGCTGGGCATCATCGAGCAGATGGGCTTTCCCGGCTATTTCCTGATCGTTGCCGACTTCATCAAATGGGCCAAGGAACACGGCATCCCTGTGGGCCCCGGCCGCGGCTCGGGCGCGGGGTCTCTGGTCGCCTATGCGCTGACGATTACCGACCTTGATCCAATCCGTTACAGCCTGCTCTTCGAGCGGTTCCTGAACCCCGAGCGGGTGTCGATGCCCGACTTCGACATCGACTTCTGCATGGATCGCCGCGAGGAGGTGATCCAATACGTGCAGGAGAAATACGGCCGCGACAAGGTCGGCCAGATCATCACCTTCGGCGCGCTTCTCTCCAAGGCGGCGGTGCGCGACGTCGGTCGCGTGCTGCAACTGCCCTTCGGCCAGGTGGACCGGCTGTCCAAGATGATCCCGGTCGAGGGCGTGAAGCCCGTCAGCGTCACCAAGGCGCTGGCCGACGAGCCGCGCCTGCGCGAGGCCGCCAAGGAAGAGGTCGTCGCCCGCCTGCTGGACTATGCCGCCAAGATCGAGGGACTGCTGAGGAACGCCTCGACCCATGCCGCGGGCGTGGTGATCGGCGACCGGCCGCTGCACCGGCTGGTGCCGCTTTATCGCGACCCGGCCTCGGACATGCCGGCGACGCAGTTCAACATGAAATGGGTCGAGCAGGCCGGGCTGGTCAAGTTCGACTTCCTCGGCCTCAAGACCCTGACGGTGATCCAGAACGCGGTGGACCTGATCAATGCCGGCGGGCGGCCGCTGCATGTCGCGGCCGACGGCCCGGGTGCTCTACGAGCCCGCCAAGGGGGCCGAGAACCAGATCAACGCCATCCCGCTGGACGACAAGCCCAGCTATGACCTCTTTGCCAGCGCCCGCACCGTGGCGGTGTTCCAGGTCGAAAGCTCGGGCATGATGGACGCGCTGCGGCGCATGAAGCCGACCTGCATCGAGGATATCGTGGCGCTGGTCGCCCTCTACCGCCCCGGCCCGATGGAGAACATCCCGACCTATTGCGAGGTCAAGAACGGCCTGCGACCCCTTGAATCCATTCATCCTTCCATCGATCATATCCTGGCCGAGACCCAGGGCATCATCGTCTATCAGGAACAGGTGATGCAGATCGCCCAGGTCATGGCCGGCTACAGCCTCGGCGGCGCTGACCTGTTGCGCCGCGCCATGGGCAAGAAGATCGCCGAGGAGATGGCCAAGGAGCGGCCCAAATTCGTCGATGGTTGCGCGGCACAGGGAATCGACAAGAAGAAGGCCGGAGAGGTCTTTGACCTGCTTGAGAAATTCGCCAATTACGGCTTCAACAAGTCCCACGCCGCCGCCTATGCCGTGGTCAGCTACCAGACCGCCTGGCTGAAGGCCAACCACCCGGTGGAGTTCATGGCCGCGGTGATGAACTGCGATATCCACCTGACCGACAAGCTCGCTGTCTACAAGCGCGAGGCCGACCGGATGGGGGATCGAGACCATGCCGCCCTGCGTGAACCGTTCGGAGGCCATGTTCAGCGTCCGGGACGGCAAGATCCTCTATGCGCTCGGGGCGCTGAAGGGCGTCGGCGTCGAGGCGATGAACCTGATCGTGCAGGCGCGCGGCGACCGGCCCTTTGCCGACCTGCACGACTTCGCCCGCCGGGTGGACATGCGCCGGGTCGGCAAGCGGCCGCTGGAGATGCTGGCCCGCGCCGGCGCCTTCGACGCGCTGGAGCCGAACCGGGCGCGGGTGCTGAAATCGCTGGACGGGCTGGTCGCCTGGTCGGCGGCGGTGTCAGGAGGCGGCGCCTCCAGCCAGTCCTCGCTGTTCGGCGGGGGCGAGGATCTGCCGCGCCGCGCCCGGTCGCCGCACCGGTCTGGATGCCGGCCGAGAAGCTGGCCGAGGAACAGTGCGGCGGTGGGCTTCTATCTGTCCGGCCATCCGCTGGACGACTATCAGCCGGCGCTGCGCCGCAAGGGGGTGCAGACGCTGGCCGAGGTGACGCAGGCGGAGGCCGACGGGGGCGCTGGTGGCGCAGCCTGGCCGGCACCGTCGCGCATCGGCAGGAAAAGAAATCCGCGCGCGGCACCCGCTTCGCCTTTGTCGGCCTGTCCGATCCGACCGGGCTTTACGAGGTCACGGTGTTTTCCGACACGCTCGACGCGCGCATCGCCAAGCATCTGGAGCCGGGCGAGAACGTCGTCCTGCAGGTGCAGGTCGAGCCGTCGGGGGATCAGGTCAAGCTGCTGGCGCGCTCGGTCACGCCGCTGGATCAGGCGGTGGCGGATGCCGGGGCGAACCGCCTGGCGGTCGAGATCGCCGGGCTGGATGCCGTGCCCGGCATCGCCGAGGCGCTGGCCCGCATTCAGGCCGAGCTCAACGCGCCCGCCCGCGCCCGTGGTCCCATCGCGCTGCGGCTGAAGGATGGCGGCGATCTGGTCGATATCGAGATCGCCGAGGACGCGCCCCTGACCACCCCCGCCCGCCAGGCGCTGCGCGTGCTGCCGGGGGTGCTGGAGGTGGTCGAGGAGTAACGCTGGCGCTTCCGGGCAATGCGGCGGCGATGGTCAAGCGCCTGCCTGCGGCGCGGGCGCGCGCCCCCGGCATGGCCCGTTCCTGATCCGCCGGCGGCAAAAACCCCCGGGCGGCGGCGATGGACCGTTGATCACGGCCGCGTTATGGCGAATCCTAAGGAACCTCATGGATTGCGGGCTGTCGTTGGGCTGGGGCGACTCGCGGCAAGGGATTCGGATGCAGCTGGACGCCGTCTTGCAGGTTCTCGATGCGTTGCGCCTGCGCAAGGCGCGGGCGCTGTTGTATTTCCTGCTGGCCGACCGGGCCCCGGTGCATCGCACGGAAAAGGTCACCGACCTGTTCTGGCAGAATTCGGACGAACACAAGGCCTCGGCCTCGTATCGGCAGGCGGTCAAGCATATCCGCCGCGCCATGGCGGGCACCCCCGGCTGGGCGCTGGAGACCAATGCCGGCGAGATCGCGTTGCGGCTGCCGGATGGATTCGTGCTGCAGCAGGAACTGGCCACGCGGCTGGCCGGGCCGGGCTGGGACCCCGAAGAGGCGGGTCGCCTGCGCCTGCTGATCGACCAGACCGTGCAGCTTGAAGGGATCAGCGCCTCGTTCGACAGCTGGCTCGCGATCACCCGCGCCAGCCTGCTGGCCGGGCTGCGGCAGGTGCTGGACCGCCGGCTGGCCGGGCTGGCCGGTTCCGACCCCGACACCCAGCGCGCGCTGGCCGAGTTCGCCATCGCGCTGGAGCCTTCGAACGAGAATGCCACGCGGCTCCTGATGCGGCTCGACTGGCAGGCGGGCCGGCCGACCCGCGCCATCGAGCGCTACAACACGCTTTACGCCCATCTCGACGAGCTTTTCGACCAGGAACCCGAGGCCGAGACCGTCGAGCTGCTGGCGGCGATCAAGCTGGACCCCGGCGGCGGCGGGCGCCACGGCCCGCAGCGCGACCGGCTGCCCCAGGTCAGCCTGTCGGTCTCGCTCCGGCGCGCCGGGGCGACGGGCACGAGCTGGAAAGCCTGACCAACGTGCTTTTCGCCGACCTGCGCATGCGCATGGGCCGATTCCGCGAATGGTGGATCGTCGAGGAGGGCACGCCCGAGCCGCAGGCGCGCATCACGCTGAAGCCGTTCTATCTGCAGGGCGGCTTGCGGCTGTTCGCCGAGGTGCAGCGCGGCACCGGCGGTCATCTGGTCTGGTCGGAATGGATCGAGGAGCCGCAGACCGATTGGGAAGCCAAGGTCCGCCTGCTGCTGTCCAACATCGCCAATGCGCTTTCCGTGGTGGTCTCGGACCGCTCGCTGTCGGATTCCGGCTCGGGCATCTATGACGACTGGCTTCGGGCGCAGGCGCTCCTGGACAGCTGGTCGCCCGAAACCGAGGCCGAGGCGCTGGCCATCCTGCGCGAGATCGCCGCGCGATCGCCGCCCTTCGGCCCCGCCCATGCCGAGCTGGCGGGCGCGCTGAACGTGCGCCATGTGCTTCTGCCCGGCACCTACCAGACCGAGGAGCTCAAGCGCGACGCCATGCATCACGCCATCGTCGCGGTGACTGCGGACCCGCTGGACACCCGCGCGCATCGCGTGCTGGCCTGGTGCTTCTGCCATCTGGGCTATTTCGACCTGGCCGAGTTCCATTTCGACCAGGCGGGTCTTGAACCGCAACAACCCGCTGACCCTGGCCTCCTGCGCGCTCGGCTTCGCCTTTTCGGGCGATCTGCGAAAGGCCGCCGGGCTGGTCGCCGAGACCAAGCGCCATGCCGCGGTGATGGAGCCGTTTCACCAGATCTATCTGGCGGCGGCGGATTACCTCTGCGGCGATTTCGCGGCGGCGGCGCGGCAATGCGAAAGCGGCGCCGGGCTGATGCCGACGGTGGGCGGCTGGCACAGCGCCGCCCTGTGGCGGCTGGGCGAGGCCGAGGCGGCGGCGCGCCGGCTCGACGCCTATCTGGCCGAGCTGCGCGGACAATGGCGCGGCCCGCCGGCGCCGACGGATGCGCAGCTGCTGGACTGGTTCCTGTCGGTCTTTCCGCTGCGCGACGAAGCCTGGCGGCAGGAGCTGCGCGAGACGCTGGAACAGGCCGCCGCGGCCCGCAGCCGCTTCCATGTCTAGCGGCACATGTTGGTGGCGTAGATCCCGACCGAGCGGTGGAAGGCGCGCAGCGGGCTCGACATGATCTCGTTCTTGACGTCCTTGGCCGGGCGGCCGTTGCCGTCCTTGAACCGGCTGCGCTCGCGGATCGCCTCTTCCATATGCGCCTCCAGCGCGGCCTGCAGCGCGGGGGTCCAGCCCGGCGCGGCCTTGCCGGCGAATTCGCGCACCATTTCGAGGATCTCGGTCTGCATGCCGGCCAGCATCAGCGCCCGGTCCAGCTCGTAGGACAGGGGCGGGCGAAAGCCCTCGGCCTCGCCCTGGGCGCGCAGCATGGCATCGGCGATGCCCAGCGTCTCGTCCGAGGGCACCACCAGGATGCGGGTGTTGCGGTCCGGCTTCTTGCTGCCGCGGCGGCGGCTTTCGAACTCGATGCGGACGGTGGTGCTGTTCAGGATCGCCTCGCGTTCGGCGTCGCTGAGTGCCGCGCCGCCGTCATGCACCGAGAAATCCTGCACCACACAGCGCGCAGCGCGCGCTTGACGCGTTCCTCCAGCGCGTCGAGCTCGGCCTTGGGCACGCCGGCCTTGCCGCGCTGCGACAGCTCGACCATCAGCCGGCCGATATATTCGACGTTCAGCGGCTCGCCGTCGCTGCCCTTGCGGGGGCTGATGCTGCCGTCCTTGTGCAGCCAGGCTTCGGGCTGGTCCACCTCGGCCCCGACGATGATGTATTTGCGTTTCGTCCCGGTCATGGTCTTGTCTCCGTCATTCTCTGGCGAGGGCGATCAGTTCCAGCATGGTCGCGGGCCTTGGCAGCCCGGCCGCCGCCTCGTCCTCGCCGGCCAGCACCACCCGGCGGATCGAGCCCAGCACCGAGCCGCGCAGCAGCGCGCTGCCCAAGGGACCGAAGCCGCCCCGCTGGCCGTGCAGCTGCGCCTCGACCATCAGGAACTGGTAGAGCGGGCCCCATTCCAGCATCTCGGCGTCGATGCGGATCGGCGCCTCGGGATGGGCGGCGGCGAAATCCGCGGCCAGGCGGGCGGGGGCGATGCGGGCGGGCCAGTCGCCGGGCAGGGCTGCGACGGCGGCGCGAAGCGCCTTGTTGCCCGGCCGCAGCGGCAGGGCGATGGCGGCCGAGGCATTGTCCATCGCGATGACCGCCGCCGCCGTCACCGGGGCGCGCAATTCCGGCGCCACGCTGGCCGAGATGCCGGTCAGCGGCGCGCCTGGGCTTGCGCCGAAGAACAGCGGCCAGTCGATGCGCCAGTCGGTCTCGGCCTCGCTGGGGGCATAGCCGCGCTTGAGCAGCGTGCCCAGATTGTGCAATCCCGAGCGGCCCAGATGATAGGCCGCCAGCGGCAGGGCGTGGAAGGCCCGGCACAGCCCGTGCAGCAGCGTGGTTTCGTCCAGCGCCCAGCAGCCGGGCAGGGCGTCGCCGTCCAGCCCGGCGATCTCGGGATGCAGGAAACGCGGCAGCAGGTCGCCGGTCAGGATGGCGTGCCAGCATCGCACGGCGTGGACGCGGGACAGCGCATAGGCGCGGAACGGCTCCTCTCCCCTTGCCATCAGCCTGCGGGCCAGCCGGTTGTGGAACTGCATCCAGGCCACGGTCAGCTCGTGCAGCATCAGCGAGTCGCGGTTGCGCTCGTCATAAAGCGCGCGGATCGGCCGCGGGTCGGGGTCCGAGATGGCGCCGGCCGCCCGCGCATAAAGCCGCGCCAGCCTTGCGCCCGGGGTCAGGCGGAACAGGCAGGTCTCGGGATCATAGACATGGGTCAGCATGGCCGGGCCGGGGCCGTAGACGGTTTCCAGCGTCAGCGGATTGTCGATCAGGTTGTAGCGCCGCACGGGCTTGGCGTCCCCGTCGCCGCCGCTGCGGGCATAGGGCACGCTGTCGGCCGGCACGCTGCTGCCCATGTCATGGCCCATGAGCTGGGCCAGATAGGTATAGCCCGAGGGAATATGCGCCGTCCGTTCGAGGCAGGCGATGCGCCAGTCCGGGGTGGTGCGCATCAGGATCTCGGGCAGGCGCTGGCCGATCCCGGCGCGGTCGTCCGGCGCGGAAAGGGGCGAGGCCAGCGCCCCCATGTCGCGCAGCGCCCCGCGCATCGGCGCGCATCCCGTGGGACAGGCGCCCGGTCGGGGTTCCTCTCGTGGCGCCGTCATGGCCAGGCCGTCATCACGCATGTGGTCCTCACAAATAGGGCAGGCCGGTCTCTTCGGTGAAAGGCGGAGGGGGGGCGTCGGGCCGGCAGACCCAGACGCTGAGCGGCCCCTCGGGCACCGAGATCTCGCGGCAGGCGGGCGGGGTGTCGAAGCAGCCCGCGGCATCCGGGTCGCCGGGCGGGGCGGGGTGGATGGCGGCGGCTTCGGGAAACAGCAGGGCGGCGCGGCGGGCATAGCCGCGGATGCGGTTGCGCACCGGCTGCAGCGCGTCCGCGCCGCCCAGAGAGCGGGCGGCCAGCAACTCCATCAGGTTCAGCTCCATCAGCAGAAGCTCGCGCAGGGCCTTGTCCGCCGCCAGTGCCGGGTCGCGATGCACGCCATAGCCCAGCACCGGGTCCTGACCCTCCAGGCTCATGCTGCGGCAGATCATGGCGCAGGGGCCGCGCGGGGTCTGGATCTGCCACCAGTCGGTGCGCCGCCGCAGCGCCGCGCCGCCCCGGGCCCGGTCCAGCCGCCCGGCCAGCCCGGCCAGCCGGATCCAGTCCGCGGCCACCGGCAGGGCGGGGCGCCGGCCCAGCCACCAATCCGCGACCGCCCGCCGCTCGCAGGCTTCGTCCATGGCGGCCAGGCGTGCCTGCCCGGCATCGGGATGCGCGGCCAGCCCGTCGCGCCAGGGCTCGAAACCGCCGCCGCCCGCCCGGAAGGCGGCCAGCGCCAGGATCTCGGCCGTCTCGCCGATGCAGCGGTCGAAGGCCTCGTCGCGGCTCTGGCCGGCGCCGCTGGCGGTGCGGCCGTCGGCGGTCAGCGCCTGCAGGATGACAAGCCCCGGCGCGAAGAAGCTTTCGCGCCAGTCGTGCCGTTGCCAGCTTGCGGTCAGGTCATGGGCGCTTCGGCCGGGTTTCTCCATCGGCGCAGGGGTCCTTGGCAGCAGGTTTCCCTGTTCCTAGCGCAAGCCTGTGATCGCGGCGTGAATTTTCCCCGCCCGCCCGCGTTCCCGACCCCGGTCATGCGGCTTCGTCCGACGCCGGGGGACGGTCGGGCGGCGCGCGGCTGGCCCGATCCGTCACGCGCGACTGACACAGCCAAGCCCGGACGTGACGGAACGACCGGCCGCCATCCCCCGCACGGCGCAGGGAGCGGCTGCAGGAATCGCCTTTTACCCCTTGCAGTCATGGGAAATTTACAAATCGGTGCGACTGGAGGGGCGTGACCGGCGCGGCCTCTGCCTGCCGCCTGCCATACCAGACAGTCCAGTTGCGAATTGACACCCCGGCCCCTGGCAGGTGACAAATCCGGACAGGGAGGCGGGCGGCCCCCCAGGGCCGAGGCCCTGGCAAGGCCGTTCGGGAACGATGACGCCGCAAGGCACGACTCGGAGGGAAACATGCAACGAACCGTATTCTGGCTTGCCGGGCTGATGGTGCTGCCCGTCGCGGCCGAGGCCAGGACCGAAATCTCGTGGTGGCACGCGATGACCGGCGCCAATGCCGAGGTGGTGACCAAGATCGCCAATGATTTCAACGCCAGCCAGGAAGATTATGAGGTCAAGCCCGTCTTCAAGGGCACCTATCCCGAAACGCTGAACGCCGGCATTGCCGCCTTCCGCGCCGGCCAGGCCCCGGACATCATCCAGGTCTTCGACGTCGGCACCGGGGTGATGATGGGCGCGCAGGGCGCCATCAAGCCGGTGGCCGAGGTGCTGCAGGAAGGCGGCTACGACTTCGACAAGAGCCAGTATCTGCCCGGCATCGTCGGCTATTACTCGACGCCCGAGGGGGACATGCTGTCCTTCCCCTACAACTCCTCCTCGCCGATCCTGTATTACAACAAGGACATCTTCGAGAAGGCGGGGCTGGACGTGGACAACCCGCCCAAGACCTGGGCCGAGGTCTGGGCCGCCGCGCGCCAGATCAAGGAATCGGGGGCCGCGACCTGCGGCTATACCTCGACCTGGCTGACCTGGATCCATACCGAGAACTTCGCCGCCTGGAACAATGTCAGCTGGGGCACGAACGAGAACGGCCTGGCCGGCACGCCCGAGCTGAAGATCGACGGCCCGCTGTTCGTCAAGCATTTCCAGGAACTTGCGGACCTGGCGAAAGAGGGCGTCTTCGTCTATGGCGGCCGCACCAGCGAGGCCAAGCAGAACTTCACCTCGGGCGAATGCGGCATCCTGACCGAAAGCTCGGGCGGGCTGGGCGACATCGTGAAATCGGGCATGAACTACGGCATCGGCCAGCTGCCCTATGACGAGACCGCCGAGGGCGCGCCGCAGAACACCACGCCGGGCGGTGCCTCGCTTTGGGTGATGGGCGGCAAGTCGGACGAGACCTACAAGGGCGTCGCCGCCTTCTTCAACTACCTGTCGCAGACCGAGGTGCAGCAATACCTGCACGAACAATCGGGCTATCTGCCGGTGACCATGGCGGCTTACGAGGCGACCAAGGGCTCGGACTTCTACCAGCAGAACCCGGGCCGCGAGACGCCGATCCTGCAGATGATGGGCAAGGAGCCGACCGAGAACTCCAAGGGCGTGCGGGCGCCGAACCTGCCGCAGCTGCGCGACATCCAGAACGAGGAATACGAAAAGATGCTGGCCGGCCAGCAGGACGCGGCCACGGCGCTGAAGAACGCCGTCGAGCGCGGCAATGCCGCGATCCGCGAGGCCGCGGGCGGCTGAAACCAGGGGCGGGCGTTGCGGCGCCCGCCCGATCCGACAAGGGGGACGGATGAGACGCACGGTCTTTCCGCACAAGCTGCTGCCCTGGCTGCTGCTGGCGCCGCAACTGGCGATCACGCTGATCTTCTTCTACTGGCCGGCGGCGCAGGCCTTTCGCCAGTCCGTGCTGCGCGAGGACGCCTTCGGCCTGAAGACGACCTTCGTGGGGCTGGCGAATTTCCGCAAGGTGCTGAGCGATCCGAACTATCTGAACTCGGTCCGGGTGACGGTGGTGTTCTCGGTGCTGGTCGCCTTCTGCGCCATGGCGATCGCGCTGTTCCTGGCGGTGCAGGCGGAAAAGATCATCCGCGGCAAGGGCTTCTATCGCACGCTGATGATCTGGCCCTATGCGGTGGCGCCCGCCATCGCCGGCATGCTGTGGCTGTTCATGTTCAATCCCAGCTTCGGCACGTTGGCCTGGCCGCTGCGGCGGATGGGCATCTACTGGAACCCGCTGCTGGACGGCGAGCAGGCGATGGCGCTGGTGGTCGCCGCCGCGACATGGAAGCAGATCAGCTACAACTTCCTGTTCTTCGTCGCGGGCTTGCAGGCGATTCCCCGCTCGCTGCTGGAGGCGGCGGCCATCGACGGCGCCTCGCGCCGGCATGCCTTCTGGACCATCGCCTTTCCGCTGCTGGCGCCGACGACCTTCTTCCTGCTGGTGGTGAACACCGTCTATGCGCTGTTCGACACCTTCGGGATCATCCATGCCGTGACCGGCGGCGGCCCCGGCAAGGCGACCGAGACGCTGGTCTACAAGGTCTATAACGACGGTTTCGTGAACCTGATCATGGGCGATTCCGCCGCGCAATCGGTGATCCTGATGATCATCGTGATCGCGCTGACCGCCTTCCAGTTCCGCTTCATCGAGCGGAGGGTGCATTATGGCTGAATCCTCTCCGCTGGCCGCGCGCGGCGCCGGGCGAGTGCTGGCGCATTTCTGGATGGTGCTGGGCGTGATCGTGGTGGCCTTTCCGGTCTATTACGTCTTCGTCGCCTCGACCCATTCGGTGCAGACCATCCTGCGCCCGCCGCTGCCCCTGCTGCCCGGACCCGAGGCGGCGCGGAACTATTCCGATGCCTTCTCGGGCGGGATCAGCCGCATCGGCGGGGTCAGCCTGTGGCGGCTTCTGGCCAATACCACCATCGTCGCCATGGGCATCGCGCTGGGGAAGATCGCGATCTCGATGGCCTCGGCCTATGCCATCGTCTTTTTCCGCTTTCCGCTGCGCATGGCCTGTTTCTGGCTGATCTTCATCACCCTGATGCTGCCGGTCGAGGTGCGCATCCAGCCAACCTACAAGGTCATGGTCGACCTGGGGCTGATCGACACCTATCCGGGGCTGATCCTGCCCTTGATCGCCTCGGCCACCGCGACGCTTCTGTTCCGGCAGTTCTTCATGACCATTCCCGATGAATTGCTGGAGGCGGCGCGGGTCGACGGCGCCGGGCCCTGGCGGTTCTTCAGGGACATCCTGTGGCCGCTGTCGCTGACCAATGTGGCCGCGATCTTCGTGATCCAGTTCATCTATGGCTGGACGCAATACCTGTGGCCGCTGCTGGTCACCAATTCCAACGAAATGAACACCATCGTCATCGCGCTGAAGAAGATGATCTCATTCGCCGATGCCGATACGCCCTGGAACCTCGTGATGGTCACAAGCGTGCTGGCCATCCTGCCGCCGATCCTGGTGGTGGTGCTGATGCAGCGCTGGTTCGTCAAGGGCCTGGTCGAGACGGAGAAATAGATGGCCCGCATCCTGCTCAACGACGTCCGCAAGAGCTATGCGGGAAACGAGGTGATCCATGGCATCAGCATCGAGATCGCCGACGGCGAATTCGTGGTGATCGTCGGACCTTCGGGCTGCGGCAAGTCCACGCTTCTGCGCATGGTGGCCGGGCTGGAGGCGATCAGCGCCGGCACCATCGAGATCGGCGGCAAGGTGGTCAACGACCTGGAACCGCGCCAGCGCGACATCGCCATGGTGTTCCAGAACTATGCGCTTTATCCGCATATGTCGGTGCGCGAGAACATGGCCTACGGGCTCAAGATCGCCCGGATGCCGAAGGCCGAGATCGAGGCCCGCGTCGCCAAGGCCGCGACCATGCTGGAGCTGGAGCCCTATCTGGACCGCAAGCCGCGCGCGCTGTCGGGCGGCCAGCGCCAGCGCGTCGCCATGGGCCGGGCGCTGGTGCGCGAGCCGGCGGCGCTGCTGCTGGACGAGCCGCTGTCGAACCTGGACGCCAAGCTGCGGGTGCAGATGCGCCTGCAGATCAAGGAGATGCACCTGCGCACCGGCCAGACCACGCTTTATGTCACCCATGACCAGGTCGAGGCGATGACGCTCGCCGACCGGCTGATCGTGATGAACAAGGGCGTGGCCGAGCAGATCGCCACGCCGCTGGAGGTCTATGAGCGCCCGGCCAGCGAATTCGTGGCGGGCTTCATCGGCTCGCCGGCGATGAACATCTTCACCGTCGGGACGGCCGAGGGCGGCGTCACCCTGCCGGGCGGCGCGGTCCTGCCGCTGCCCGGCGTGCCGCGCGGCGGCGACCTGCGCCTTGGGCTGCGCCCCGAACATCTGCGGCTGGCGCAGCCGGGCGAGGCGGCGATCCCGGTCCTGCTGCGCTCGGTCGAGCGGCTGGGCGCGGACGCCTTCGGCTATGGCATGATCGAGGGCTCGGAGGTGCCGATGGTGCTGCGCCTGCCCGGCACCAGCCGGGCCGAGCGCGGCGACCGCATCGCGGCGGTGCCCGATCCGGCGCATCTGCATTTCTTCGACCCCGGCAGCGGCCGCCGCGTCGAGGGTTGAGGGGTCGATCAGCCAGCGTGAAAAGGCGGGCCGGGGCGGCCGCAAGCCGGCCGCCCGGGGGGATGCTGCGGGCACCGTTCCCGGACTTCGCCGCCAGGGCCTGCGCGGCATCCGGCGGCGTCGGGCCGGCCCTGCCATTGCCGCGCCCCGACCGGCAGGCTGCCAAGAGAGCGGGTCCTGCGACATGACGGGCCTGCCTGTCCCGTGGCAAGCAAGGCAGCATAGCCGGCCGCCTATTCGGCCAGCGCCTTGTCCAGCGCCTCGACCATCGGCCGGGTCAGGGTCTGCGGCCTTCGGTCGATGCCGGCCCAGCCGCGCTTAAGCGCCATGTCGATGTCGATGGCGCGGGCGGTCTCGGTTTCGGTCAGCTCGTCCCAGCCGAGCGGTGCCGCCACCGGCGCGCCGGGCCGGGCGCGGACCGAGAAGGGTGCGACCGCCGTGGCGCCGCGTTCGTTCCGGAGCCAGTCGATGAAGATCCGCCCCTTGCGGCTGGCCTTGGACAGCGCCACCGTATAGCGGTCCGGCTCGTCCCGGGCGCAGAGCGTGGCGAAGCCGTGGGCGAAATGCTTGAGTTCGTCCCAGCCCAGGTTGCGGCGCAGGTTCACCACCAGATGCACCCCCTTGCCGCCGGTCAGCATCGCCCAGGGGTCCAGGCCCAGGTCCCGCAGCCGGCCGCGCAGCGCCAGGGCGGCGGCGCGCACGGCGGCGAAACCCAGCCCCTCGTCGGGGTCGAGGTCGAAGACCAGCCGGTCCGGCCGCTCCAGCCGGTCGCGGCGCGCGGCCCAGATATGGAATTCGACCGTGCCCATCTGCACCGCCGCCACCAGCCCGGCCGCATCGGTGACATAGGCATAGGGCGCCGCCTCGCCATCGCTTTCGGTGATCTGCATCTGCTTCACCGGCTTGGGAAACCCCTTGCCCGGATGCTTCTGGAAGAACCGCTCGCCCGCCATGCCCTCGGGCAGGCGCAGCATCGACAGAGGCCGGTCGGCGGCCTCCTGCAGCATCAGCGGCGCAACCTGCTGGTAATAGCGGGCAAGCCCGGCCTTGGTCAGCCCGGCCTTGCCCGGGCCGGCATCGGCAAAGATCACCCGCTCGGGATGCGAGATCGCGACGCCTTCGATCCGTTCGGGCATGGATGGCTCCTCTTCTGCCTGCGGGGCAACGCCGGGCGGGCGGTTTGGGTTCGCCCCCGCCCGCGGCGCCCCGGCGGGCCGGGGTGGTTGCGCCGCCGGCCAAAGCCCGCTATGTCGGGCGCCCATACCGGTCGCAGCCTACCCGGTCATCAAAACAAGGGTCACATCATGAAGACGACAGTTGTCTGCTCGGGCGGACTCGATTCCGTGTCGCTGGCGCATATGATCGCCGCGCAGGGCGGGCTTTCGCGCCTGATCTCCTTCGACTACGGCCAGCGCCACCGCAAGGAGCTGGATTTCGCGGCCAGCGCCGCCCGGCGGCTGGACGTGCCGCATCACGTCATCGACATGCGCGGGGTGGGGGCGGTGCTGACCGGCTCGGCCCTGACCGGCGGGGCCGAGGTGCCGGACGGGCATTACGCCGAGGAGACCATGCGCATCACCGTGGTCCCGAACCGCAACGCCATCATGCTGACCATCGCCTTCGGCATGGCGGCGGCGGTGGGCGATCAGGCGGTGGCGGCCGCCGTGCATGGCGGCGATCATTTCATCTATCCCGATTGCCGCCCCGCCTTCACCGAAGCGTTCCAGCAGATGCAGGACGCGGCGCTGGACGGCTATGCGCGGCTGCGGCTGCTGACCCCCTTCGTGCATCGCACCAAGGCCGACATCGTCACCGAGGGCGCCCGCCACGGCACGCCCTTTGCCGAGACCTGGTCCTGCTACAAGGGCGGCGCCCTGCATTGCGGGCGCTGCGGCACCTGCGTCGAACGGCGCGAGGCCTTCCACCTGGCCGGCATCCCCGACCCGACCGCCTATGAGGATGCCGATTTCTGGCGGCAGGCCATCGCGGAACGGGGGCGGGCCTGATGTTCCGCATCGCCAAGGAGTTCCATTTCTCGGCCTCGCACCAGCTGGCGCATCTGCCGCCGGATCACCAATGCGCCCGGCTGCACGGGCACAATTACATCGTCGTGGTCGAGCTGGCGGCGGCCGAGCTGAATGCCGACGGCTTCGTGCGCGACTATCACGAGCTTGCGCCGCTGAAGCATTATATCGACACGCATTTCGACCATCGCCACCTGAACGACGTGCTGGACGGTCCTTCGACCGCCGAGAACATGGCGCGGCATTTCCATGACTGGTGCAAGGCGCGCTGGCCCGAGACGGTGGCGGTCCGGGTGTCCGAGACGCCCAAGACCTGGGCCGAGTATCGGCCATGACGCTGCGTATCGCGGAAATCTTCGGCCCGACCATCCAGGGCGAGGGCGCGCTGATCGGCGAGCCCACGGTCTTTGTCCGTGCCGGCGGCTGCGATTATCGCTGCCTCTGGTGCGACAGCCTGCACGCCGTGGACAGCAGCCATCGCCACGAATGGCGGCCGATGAGCGCCGAGGCGATCTGGGCCGAGGTGCGGCGCCTGTCCGGGGGCCAGCCGCTGACCGTCTCGCTGTCCGGCGGCAATCCGGCGATCCAGGATTTCGCCCCGCTGATCGCGCTGGGACGCGCCGCGGGCTACCGTTTCGCCTGCGAGACGCAGGGCTCGGTCGCGCAGCCTTGGTTCGCGGACCTGTCCATGCTGGTGCTGTCGCCGAAGCCGCCGTCGAGCGGGCAGCTGGTCGATTGGGACGCCTTCGACCGCTGCTTGCGGGCGGGCGAGGGCGCGGGCCAGCAGGTGCTGAAGATCGTGATCTTCGACCAGGCCGACCTGGACTGGGCGCGCGAGGTGGCCGCTCGCCATCCCGGCCTGCCGCTCTACCTGCAACCGGGCAACCCCGAGACCGATCCCGCCCTGCCGGTCGATCCGCAGGCCTTGGCCGACCGGCTGCTGTGGCTGGTCGAGAACACGGTCGGCCGCGGCTGGCTGAAACCGCGCATCCTGCCGCAGCTGCATGTCCTGATCTGGGGTAACCGGCGCGGCGTCTGACATTCGGAGAGAACCATGACCGAGACGATCTACAGCGGCCTCAAGCAGCTGGGCGGCGCCACCCTGCTGCCCGAAAGCCCCGACAAGGCCGAGCTGGAGCGGGTGCAGAACCCGCAGGCCGACGTGTCCTATAACGTGCGCTTTACCGCGCCCGAGTTCACCTCGCTCTGCCCGATGACCGGGCAGCCGGATTTCGCGCATCTGGTCATCGACTATGTGCCCGGAGACTGGCTGGTCGAGTCGAAATCGCTGAAGCTATATCTCGGAAGCTTCCGCAATCATGGTGCTTTCCATGAGGATTGCACCGTCTCGATCGGCCGGCGGCTGGCCGGGTTCCTTGCGCCGCGCTGGCTGCGCATCGGCGGCTATTGGTATCCGCGCGGCGGCATGCCCATCGATGTCTTCTGGCAGACCGGACCCATGCCCGAGGGGGTCTGGATCCCCGACCAGGGTGTTCCGCCCTATCGCGGCCGCGGCTGAACCTGCCCGGCAAGAACCTATCAGTCGGCGCGGTCCCGAGTATCGGGCCGCGCCGATTTTTCTTGACAGTCCCCTCGCGAGTATGTGAGCATTTGCCCATCGCATTAGCAAATGCCGATCCGCAGGGGAGGACAATCGAATGAGCATGATGCTGCGCGGCCTGATGGGGGCTTGCGCCATGACGGCGCTGGCGGCGCCCGCCTTGGCCGAGACGCTGACCATCGCCACCGTGAACAACGGCGACATGATCCGCATGCAGAAGATGACCAAGCCGTTCACCGATGCGAACCCGGACATTCAGCTGGAATGGGTCACGCTGGAGGAGAACGTGCTGCGCCAGCGCGTCACCACCGACATCGCCACCAAGGGCGGGCAATACGACATCGTGACGGTCGGCAATTACGAGGTGCCGATCTGGGCCAAGCAGGGCTGGCTGACGCCGCTCGAGGACATGGGCGAGGATTACGACGCCGCCGACATCCTGCCGCCCATCGCCGAGGGGCTGTCGCTGGACGGCAAGCTTTATGCCGCGCCCTTCTACGGCGAATCCGCGATGATCATGTATCGCACCGACCTGATGGAAAAGGCCGGGCTGGAAATGCCTGAGCGCCCGACCTGGGATTTCGTCTATGACGCGGCGCGCAAGATGACCGACAAGGCCAACGAGGTCTATGGCATCTGCCTGCGCGGCAAGGCCGGCTGGGGCGAGAACATGGCCTTCCTGACCTCGATGGGCGCAAGCTACGGCGCGCCCTGGTTCGACATGGACTGGAAGCCGCAATTCTCGGGCGAGGCCTGGAAGAAGGCGCTGACCGATTACGTCACCATCATGAACGAGGCCGGCCCGCCCGGCGCCTCGTCGAACGGCTTCAACGAGAACCTGGCGCTGTTCCAGACCGGCAAGTGCGGCATGTGGATCGACGCCACCGTGGCGGCCAGCTTCGTGTCGAACCCCAAGGATTCCACCGTGGCCGACAAGGTCGGCTATGCGCTGGCGCCCGAGGGCGAGAAGCCGCAGATGTGGCTCTGGGCCTGGACGCTGGCGATCCCGTCCTCGACCGATGCGCCGGATGCGGCCAAGAAGTTCGTCGCCTGGGCGACCTCGAAAGCCTATACCGAGCAGGTCGCGGCGGAAGAGGGCTGGGCGAACGTGCCGCCGGGCACCCGGACCTCGCTTTACGAGAATCCGGAATACCAGCAGGCCGCGCCCTTCGCCAAGCCGACGCTCGACAGCATCATGTCGGCCGATCTCGCGAACCCGACCACCGTGGAAGTGCCCTATATCGGCGCGCAATGGGTGGGCATCCCCGAGTTCCAGGCGCTTGGCACCGCGGTCGGCCAGCAATTCTCGGCCGCTCTGGCGGGCCAGGCCAGCGTCGATCAGGCCCTGCAGATGGCCCAGCAGATCGCCGAGCGCGAAATGGCCCGGGCCGGCTATCCCAAGTGACAGGCGTTGCTGAGTCAACCCGGACCTGAGCCGGGGCAGGGGGCGGCAAGCCCGGCCCCTGCCACCCAACCCGAACCTTCATCGCTCGCGTGGGAGGCGCGCCGATGGCTACCAGACATCAGAAAACACTCGCGCGCCTGATGGTCGCGCCCTCGGTCCTGCTGCTTCTGGGCTGGATGATCGTGCCGCTGGCCATGACGCTGTGGTTCAGCTTCCAGAGCTACAACCTGCTCTCGCCCGGCATGGAACGCTTCATCGGCTGGGCCAATTACCAGTATTTCCTGTCCGATCCCGCCTTCTGGACCGCGATGCAGAACACGCTGCTGCTGGTCGGGGGCGTGCTGGTCATCACCGTGGGCGGCGGCATCCTGCTGGCCTTGCTGCTGGACCAGCCGATGTTCGGGCAGGGCATCGTGCGCATCCTGGTGATCGCGCCCTTCTTCATCATGCCGACCGTCTCGGCGCTGGTGTGGAAGAACATGTTCATGAACCCGGTGAACGGGCTTTTCGCCTGGCTCGCCAAGGCGGTGGGCGCGCAGCCCATCGATTTCCTGGCGCAATATCCGCTGATGTCGATCATCCTGATCGTCGCCTGGCAATGGCTGCCCTTCGCCACGCTGATCCTGCTGACCGCGCTGCAATCGCTCGACAGCGAGCAGATGGAGGCGGCCGAGATGGACGGCGCCGGGACCTGGGCCAAGTTCACCCACCTGATCCTGCCGCACCTGTCGCGCGCCATCACCGTGGTGATCCTGATCGAGACCATTTTCCTGCTTTCGGTCTTCGCCGAGATCCTGGTCACCACCAATGGCGGGCCGGGCTACCAGTCCACCAACCTGACCTATCTGGTCTTTTCGCAGGCGCTGCTGCAGTTCGACGTGGGCGGCGCATCCGCCGGGGGCATCATCGCCGTCATCCTTGCCAACATCGTCGCGATCTTCCTGATGCGGATGATCGGCAAGACGCTGGAGTAAGAACCATGGCCCGCAAGACTTCCGATACCCGCCGCTGGGGCTTCACCATCCTGGCCTGGGGCGTGGCGTTCCTGATCTTCTTCCCGATCCTGTGGACGATCCTGACCAGCTTCAAGTCCGAGGCCGACGCCATCGCCAGCCCGCCCAAGTTCCTGTTCTTCGACTGGACGACCCAGAACTATGCCGAGGTGCAGTCGCGCTCGCCCTATTTCCGGCATTTCATGAACTCGGTCATCATCTCGGTCGGCTCGACGCTTCTTGGCCTGCTGATCGCCATTCCGGCCGCCTGGTCGATGGCCTTCCAGCCGGCCAAGCGCACCAAGGACCTGCTGATGTGGATGCTGTCCACCAAGATGATGCCGGCGGCCGGGGTGCTGATCCCGATGTATCTGCTGTTCCGCGGCTGGGGGCTTCTGGACACCCGCGCCGGGATCACCGTCGTCCTGATGCTGATCAACCTGCCGATCATCACCTGGATGCTCTACACCTATTTCCGCGAAATTCCTTCGGAAATCCTGGAAGCCGCGCGGATGGACGGCGCCAGCCTCAGGAACGAGATCCTGCACGTGCTGACGCCGATGGCCGTGCCCGGCATCGCCTCGACGCTGCTTCTGAACGTGATCCTAGCCTGGAACGAGGCGTTCTGGACGCTGAACCTGACCACCTCCAAGGCGGCGCCGCTGACGACCTTCATCGCCAGCTATTCCAGCCCCGAGGGGCTTTTCTACGCGAAACTCTCGGCGGCGAGCACCATGGCCATCGCCCCGATCCTGATCCTGGGCTGGTTCAGCCAGAAGCAACTCGTGCGCGGCCTGACCTTCGGCGCGGTGAAATGAAAAGGGGGGAATGATGGGTAGCATCACGCTTCAACAGGTCCGCAAGACCTTCGGCGAGGTCGAGGTCATTCCGGGCGTCGATCTGGAGATCAGCGACGGCGAATTCGTGGTCTTCGTCGGCCCTTCGGGCTGCGGCAAGTCCACGCTTCTGCGGCTGATCGCCGGGCTTGAGGATGTGACCTCGGGCCGGATCGTCATCGACGGGCAGGACGTGACCCAGGCGGCGCCGGCCAAGCGCAAGCTGGCCATGGTGTTCCAGTCCTATGCGCTTTACCCGCATATGTCGGTCAGGAAGAACATCGCCTTTCCGCTGAAGATGGCGGGCATGGCGGCGGACGAGCAGGAGCGGCGCGTCCAGCATGCGGCCGGCATCCTGAACCTGACCGACTATCTGGACCGCCGTCCGGGCCAGCTGTCCGGTGGCCAGCGCCAGCGCGTCGCGATCGGCCGCGCCATCGTGCGCGAGCCCTCGGCCTTTCTGTTCGACGAGCCCTTGTCGAACCTCGACGCGGCCTTGCGGGTGAACATGCGGGTCGAGATTTCCGAGCTGCACAAGAAGCTGGCGACGACGATGATCTATGTCACCCATGACCAGGTCGAGGCGATGACCATGGCCGACAAGATCGTCGTGCTGCGCGCCGGCCGGGTCGAGCAGGTGGGTTCGCCGCTCGAACTTTACCGCAAGCCCGCGAACCGCTTCGTGGCGGGCTTCATCGGCAGCCCGAACATGAATTTCATCGAGGGCGAGGCCGCCGCCGCCATGGGGGCCCATGCCATCGGCGTACGCCCCGAGCATTTCACCATGTCCACCACCGGCGGCCAGTTCGCCGGCACGGTGGGCGTGGCCGAGCATCTGGGCTCGGACACCTTCCTGCATATCGAGCTGGACGGCGGCACCCCCATCGTCGCGCGGGCGGCGGGCGAGTTCCCGGTGGATCACGGCGACCGCATCTGGCTGACCCCGCAGGACGGCCGGGTCTATCGCTTCGACCAGCAGGGGTTGGCGCTGTAAGCGCGCCGCCCCTATCGGGGCCGCGCCCGCGGCTTCGTTCCTGCATGACAGAACCGGGATGAATTCGGATGGACAGGCTTTCCAACCAGACCCTAGACCGCCTCGGCCAGCCGGTGCCGGGCTATGACCGCGCCGCCCTGCGCCCCGGCATCCTGCATTTCGGCGTCGGCAATTTCTTCCGCGCCCATCAGGCCGCCTATCTGGACCGGCTGATGAACATGGGGCTGGCGCAGGACTTCGCCATCATCGGCGCCGGCGTCATGCCGGGCGACGTGCGGATGCGCGACACGCTGGCGGCGCAGGACTATCTTTACACGCTGGTCGAGCAATCGGCCGAACGCTCGGATGCCCGGGTGCTGGGGCCGATCGTGGACTATATCGCGCCGGGCGATCCCGCGCGGGTCATCGCCGCGCTGGCCGATCCGGCGATCCGCATCGTGGCGCTGACCATCACCGAGGGCGGCTATTTCATCGATGCCGCCACCGGGCATTTCGACCCGGCCCATCCCGCCATCGCGGCGGATGCGCAAAATCCCGACGCGCCGCGGACCGTGTTCGGGCTGATCGTCGCGGGGTTGAAGGCGCGGCGGGCGGCGGGCCATGCGCCCTTCACCGTCATGTGCTGCGACAACATCCCGCATAACGGCAAGGTCACCTGCGAGGCGGTGGCCGAAACCGCGCGGCTCTCGGACCCGGAGCTGGCCCGGTGGATCACGGCGCATGTCGCCTTCCCGAACGCCATGGTGGACCGCATCACCCCCGCCACCAGCGACCGCGAGCGCCGCATGGTGCGCGAGGATTTCGGCATCGCCGACGACGCCCCGGTCTTCTGCGAGGATTTCATCCAATGGGTGCTCGAAGATAACTTCCCCGCCGGCCGCCCGCCGCTTGAGAAGGCCGGCGTCGAATTCGTCGCCGACGTGACGCCCTGGGAACTGATGAAGATCCGCATCCTCAACGGCGGCCATGCGGTGATCGCCTATCCGGCCGGGATGCTGGACATCCATTTCGTGCATGAGGCGATGGCCGACGCTCAGGTCCGCGCCTTCCTGGAAAAGGTCGAGGCGGACGAGATCATCCCCGCCGTGCCGCCGGTGCCCGGCACCGACCTTGGCGCCTATTTCGCCAAGGTGGCCGAACGCTGCGCCAATCCCAAGATCGGCGACACGGTGCGCAGGCTTTGCCTCGACGGTTCGAACCGGCAGCCGAAATTCATCGTGCCGACCATCGCCCACCGGCTGGAGCGCGACCTGCCCGTGGACGGGCTGGCGCTGGAATCGGCGCTGTGGTGCCGCTATTGCGCCGGGACTACGGACAGCGGCGCGGCCATCGAGCCGAACGATCCGAACTGGAACCACCTGACGGAGGTGGCGCAGGCGGCCCGGACCGATCCCTCGGCCTGGCTGGACATGGCCGAGATCTATGGCGCGACCGGCCGCGATCCGCGCTTTGCCGAACCCTTCGCGCGCTGGCTGGCCATGCTGTGGGACAGGGGCACGCGCGCGACGCTCGACGCTTATCTCAAGGGCTAGGCGGTGGTGCGCGGGCTGATCTTCGACTGCGACGGGGTGCTGGTCGATTCCGAGCCCCTCGCCGCAGTCGAGATCGAGGCGCTGCTGCAAAGGCTGGGCGCGCCGATCACCCGCGCCCGCATCTATGACGAATTCCTGGGCCGCTCCTTCTCGACCATCGTCGAGGCGGCGCGGGGGGAGGGCGTCGATCTGGGCCCGGCGCTGCCCGGCTATGCCGAGGCGCTGGCCCTGCGCTTTCGCCGCGAGCTGCGCCCGGTGCCGGGCATGGCCGAGGCGGTCGCGGGGCTTTCCGGGCCGCGCGCCGTGGCCTCATCCAGCGCGCCGGACCGGCTGCGGCTGTCCCTGTCGCTGACCGGGCTGGCGCCGCTCTTCGGGCCGCATGTCTATTCCGCGACCCAGGTCGCGCGCGGCAAGCCCGAGCCCGACCTGTTCCTGTTCGCCGCCCGGCATCTGGGCATCGCACCGGCCGACTGCGTGGTGATCGAGGACAGCCCGGCCGGCCTGCGCGCCGCCCGCGCGGCAGGCATGCGGGTGATCGGCTTTCTGGGCGGCAGCCATGCCGCACCCGCCCGGCTGGCCGAAAAGCTGGCGGCGCTGGCCCCCGACGCGCTGATTGACCACGCCCGGGATTTGCCCAAGACTTTGGCCGAGCTGGGCTAGGGAAGGGGAATCGGCGTGCTGATCGGGGCCGTGGATGTGGGCTCGGCCCGGGCGCGAGCGGGGCTTTTCACCCTCGACGGCCGGCTGATCGCCCGCGCGAGCCGGGGTTTCGCCACCATCGCGGGGCCCGACCGGCAGGCCATGCACGATTTCGCCGAGATCTGGCGGGCCGTGGCCGAGGCCCTGGCCGAGGCGCGGCGTCAGGCCGGCGCCAGCCCCGCGCAGGTCGGGGCGCTGGCCTTCGATGCCACCTGCTCGCTGGCGGTCGAGGCGCCGGGCTTTGCCCCGGACGTGATCGCCTGGCACGACCATCGCGCCGTGGCCGAGGCGGGCGAACTCAGCCGCATCCCGCATGAGATCGTCGCGCGGGCCGGCGGCTCGGTCTCGCCCGAGATGCAGACGCCGAAGCTGATGTGGCTCAAGCGCCATCGGCCCGAGGTCTGGGCGGTTCTGGCCGGAGTGCGCGACCTTTGCGACCAGCTGGCCTTTCGCGCCACCGGCATCGAGGCGCGCTCGCTTTGCGCGACGGCGGCGAAATGGCCCTGGCTGCCGGATCGCGGCGGCTGGCAGGCGGACCTGCTGGAACAGGCCGGGATCGCCGATTTCCCGCGCCCGGGGCCGGTCCTGCCGCCCGGCGCGCGCATCGGCCCGCTTTCCTTGCAGGGCGCGGCCGAGCTGGGGCTGGAGCCCCAGACGCTGGTCGCTGCCGGGCTGATCGACGCCTTTGCCGGGGCGCTCGGCGCGGCGCCGGACATGCCGGCGCTGATCGCCGGCACCTCGAACTGCGTGATGGCGACCGGGCTGGCGCCGCGCCCGGCGCTTTGGGGCCCCTATCCCGGCGCCATCCTGCCCGGCGAAAGCGTCAGCGAAGGCGGCCAGTCCGCGACCGGCGCGCTGCTGGAGCGGGTGCGCGGGCTTTACCCGCAGCCGGTCAGCCACGACGCGATCCTGGCCCGGATCGCCGCCGATCCCGAGCCGGAGCCCGGCCTGCATGTCCTGCCCGACATCAAGGGCAGCCGCACGCCCTTCGCCGATCCGCTGATGCGCGGCGCGATCCACGGCCTGACGCTGGAACGCAGCGCGCAGGCGCTGGATGCGCTATACTGGCGCGCGGCGGTGGGCATCGCGCTGGGGACGCGGCAGGTCATCGCGCATATGGGGCTGGCGCCCGCGGCGCTGGCCATGGCCGGCGGGCAGGCGCGCTCGGCCCTGCTGCGCCAGCTTTATGCCGATGCGACCGGGGCCGAGATCCACTGGCAGCCCGAGGACGCGGTGCTGCGCGGCACCGCCATCGCCGCCGCCGCGCCGCTCATGGGCGGGATCCGCGCCGCGCGCGCCCGTTTCGCAAGACCGGTCGAGATCACCCGCCCCGATCCGCAGGCCCGGGCGCGGCGCGAGCGGGACTGGCGCATCTTCCTGCGCATGCAGCAGCAGCGCGCCGAAATCGCCGCGATGTCAGTCGCCTAGCAGCGCCGCGCCGGTCGCGGCATCGGTGATCAGCCCGCTGATCAGCCCGCCCTGCAGCGCGCCGCGGATCGCCGGCACCTTTTCCGCGCCATGGGCGGCGCCGATCACCAGCGTCGTCTCGCGCGGCGGGATCGGGGCCGAGGCCACCCGGTCGTTGCTGAGCCCGGCCACCAGCGCGCCCCGGGCGTCATAGGCCCAGCCGGTGATCTCGCCCACCGCGCCGGCCGCGACCAGCGCGTCCAGATCGGGCTGGGACAGGAACCCGTCCAGCATCAGCGGCGCGCCTTCGCCCAGCGTGCCGATGCCGACGAAGGCCACCGCCGCCTCGGCCGACATGCGGATCAGCCGCTCGATGCTGGGCTGGCTGTTGACCGCCTGCCGCTCGCGCATGCTGGGGGCGATGACGGGCAGGGGCAGGGGAAAGCTGCGGGCGCTGACCAGGTCGGAGAGCGTGAACAGCACGTTGTAATAGGCGGTCGAGCCGTCCGGCGCGATATTGCCGGTCAGCGAGACGATGCGGTGCTGCGGGCAGTCGATATGCGGCAATTGCGCGATGGCGCTGCGCAGCGTGCGGCCGGTGCCGATCGCCATGGTCATCGGATCGGGACGCCGCAGCCATTGCTCGATCACATCGGCCAGCATCAGCGCCACCCCGACCTCGGGTGCGTCCGAGGGCGCGATCTGGCAGAATTCCAGCCCGTATTTCCGCTGCAATTCGACGGCGAGGTCCATGCAATGGGCGAAGGGATGGTCGATGCGGATCTTGACGATGCCCTCGGCCATGGCCTGCGCGACCAGGCGCTGCGCGGTCTGGCGCGAGACGCCCATGATGCCGGCGATCTCGTCCTGGGTCTTGCCCGCGACATAGGAAAGCCATGCCGCCTTGGCTGCCTGTTCCAGTTTCCGGCCCTGGTTCGACATCGGTTGCGGTTCCCGTCCTGCACCTGCCAGGGATGCGTTCCCCCGACCCCGTGTCTAGCTTGCCGGCGGACCGGCTGTCCAGCACCCCCGCCCCGCCGGAAAAGCCGCGCGCCGATGATCCATGTCAATTTCCGGGCCGCCCGATCCGGCGTAAACCGCCGGGGCTGGACAGACCTGCCGGGGATTCGCGCGATGAGCGTCATGGCCTTCCTTTCCGCCGTCCTGGCGCTGCTGATCGCGCCCGGGCCGACGAATACGCTGATGGGCCTTGCCGGGGCGCAGAAGGGGCTGCGCGCCGTGCTGCGCCTGATGCCGGCAGAGCTGCTGGGCTATCTGGCCGCCATCCTGCCGCTGGCCTGGCTCGGCGCCGGGCTGCTGGAACGCTGGCCGGCGGCGGCGGTGGGGCTGAAGCTCGTGGCGGCGCTCTGGGTCATGCTACTGGCCGTCCGCCTGTGGGGGCGAGGCGGCGAGGATGGCGCGGGCGACGAGGTGACGGCGCGGCGGGTCTGGCTGACCACGGTGCTGAACCCCAAGGCGCTGATCTTCGGTCTGGCGCTGCTGCCGGCGCCCGCGGATCCGGGCTTTGCGCCAAGGCTGGCGCTGTTCTGCGCCATGGTGGTCGCGGCGGCGTTGCTCTGGGGTTCGGCGGGGACGCTGACCCGGATCGGGGATCGCGGTCTCGGCCGGCTGGGCGTGGTGCAGCGCCTGGCCTCGGCCTGGCTGGCGGCAGTCTCGGTCACGCTGATCGCGGGGGTGATCGGGGCGTGACGCCCGCTGCGGCCGGGCCGGGAAGCGGTCGGGCAGGGGCCGGTGCGATCGGGCCGCCGGCCTGATGTATACCTCATGCGCTTCCGCGACCGGAGCTGACGGCCGCGGAAGCGCGAGGAGGCCGAGGGCCGATCCGGCTGATGCGCATGCGGGGCGGATGAAACCGCAGCCCCCTTTGCCGGTTGTCACTGGACAGATGCTTCACCGCAACCGGACAGAGATCGCCGCGAGGAGGGCGCCCATGGACAGCGAGCAGGCGCAGATCGGCACCTCCTATTGCGGGCCCCCGCCCGAACCCGGAGGGCTCTGGAGCAGCTGGAACCTCGATCCGGTCCTGATCGCGGCATTGTTGTTGTCGCTGGTCTGGGGGCTGCGGCACGCGGAGGCAAGGACTCTTTTCCTAGCCGGCTGGACGGGTCTGGTTCTCGCCTTCGTTTCGCCGCTCTGCGCCCTGACCACGGCGCTTTTCTCCGCGCGGGCTGTTCATCACCTGCTGCTGGTCGGGCTGGCCGCGCCTGCGCTTGCCGCCGGCCTGCCGCTTCGCCGGGTTCCGGCCGCGGCAGGTTTTGCCGCCACGGGCCTCGCCCTGGTCATCTGGCATGTGCCGGCCGCCTATTCGGCGGCGTGGAACAGCGCGGCCGTCTACTGGCTGATGCAGGCCGCGCTGTTCGTTCCGGCCTGGGCCTTCTGGTCCGCGGTGTTCCTTCCCGGGGACCGAAGCGCCGAGGCTCTGCTTGTCCATGCCTTGCTGGTGGGGGCGCTGGCCGGGACGATGGGGCTGATCGGCGCGGTGCTGGCCTTTTCGGACCGCGTTCTCTACCCCCAGCATCTCGCCGGCAGCTGGGCTTGGGGGGTGGAGGCCCTTGCCGATCAGCAGGCGGCGGGGCTGGTCATGTGGGTGCCGGGTCTGGTGCCGCTGGCGCTGGTCGCGGCGCTGATGCTGCGGCGGGTCTGGCGGCAGGGCGCGGCGGCATGATCGCGGCGGTGAAATTCATCCATTTCGTCGGGCTTGCCTGCTGGTGCGCGGCGCTGATCGCGCTTCCCCTGCTGATGCATGCCCATGGCGGGATGCGCGACCAGCGGCAGTTCGCGCGGTTCCGCCTGGTGACCCATGTCAGCTACATCGCCTTCGCCACGCCCGCCGCGCTGATCGCCATCGCGGCGGGAACCGCGCTGGTCTTCCTTGCCCGGGTCTTCGAGCCCTGGCTTCTGGCGAAGCTGGCCTTCGTCGCGGCCATGGTGCTGGTCCATGTCTGGCTTGGCCATCTGATCCAGCGCTCGGGCGAGCAGCCGGGCCGCGCGCGGCCGGCCCATCCGCTGGTCGGGCTGGCGCTGGCGCTGCCGCTGATCGGCGTGGTGCTGGCGCTGGTTCTGACCAAGCCCGACCTTTCGGCGCTGACGGCCCTGATCCCGGATCAGTTCCTCGTTCCCCGCGGAGCGGCCCCATGATCATGTTCCGGTCCTCCCTGCGTGCCCAGCCCGTAATCGAAGACCAGCTTGCCGCCGTGCCAGCCGGTCATGCCGGTCATGCCCGCAGCGAGAAGCGAGGTCAGCACGCCCCAGGGCAGGACCGCCGCGACCGGATCGTCCAGCCGGATCGCCCAGTTGGCCCCCAGAACCGACAGCAGCATGACCGCCAGGACGAAATGGGTCCAGCTTGCCGCGCGGATGCGGATGCCGGGCACCAGCAGCAGCTCGGCCGTGCCCGCGAGCCCGGCAAGCAACCCCATGAGGAAACCCACGCCCGACGCCCAGAGCGCGGTCCGGGGCCAGAACGGGTCTCCCGTCCACCAATAAAGCGCATCGGCGCCCAGCGTGCAGATGCACAGCGCGATCGGAAAGGTCACCAGCATGGCATGGATCGGATGCCCGGCGATGGCGATGCGGGATTCCGTCAGGTGGAAGCTGCGGTGTTCGTGAATCGGATCCCTGAACCTGCGGCGGGGCCGCCTGCGTCTCGCCATGCTCGGACCTTCCCTGCTGCCTGCCTGGACCGGGCGGCACCCGCATCCCCTGTGCCGCAACCGGCGGCGGCGCTGATGGTTCCTTTTCTGGCGGGTTGCGAGGGCCCCTTGTCCAGCCTTGCGCCCGCCGGGCCGGCGGCGGCGCAGATCGCGGTTCTGTGGTGGGCGATGCTGGCCGGGGCGGTGCTGATCACGTTGATGGTGCTGGCGCTTGTCTGGCGCGGTTTCGCCGTGCCGCCGCATCCTCGGCCCGGCGAAAGCTTCTGGATCCACGGCATGGGGCTGGGCTTTTCGCTGGCGGTGCTGGCGGCGGTGGTGGGCGCCGGCATCTGGGTGGGCGAAAGGCTGCAGGCCCGGCCGGACCCCGAGGCGATCCGGGTCGAGGCCATCGCCCGGCAATGGGACTGGCGCTTCCGCCAGCCGGGGCCGGACGGGCGCATGGTCGAAACGCGGGGCCGGCTGCATATCCCTGCCGGGCGTCCGGTCGATGTGGTGATCCGGTCCGAGGACGTGATCCACAGCTTCTGGGTGCCGCGCCTTGCCGGCAAGATGGATGCGCTGCCCGGGCGGGACAACCTGCTGCGGATCCAGGCGGATGCGCCGGGCCTCTATCACGGCACTTCGGCCGAGTTTTCCGGGACCGGCTATGCCGGGATGCGCTTCGAGGTGCTGGTCTGGCCGCCGGCCGATCCGCCCGATCTGACCGCGGAGGAGGCCGAATGATCCCGCCGCGCCCCAATCCGCCGCAGAACGCGCTGCGCCTTCATCGCGAGCTGGACCGGGTCTGGGGCCGGCCGCCGGGGTTGCGGGGCTTCCTGTCTTCGGTGAACCACAGCGAGCTGGGGCTGCGGTTCATGATCGCCGCCTTCGTGTTCTTCGCCGTCGCCGGGATGCTGGCGATGCTGATCCGCACCCAGCTTGCGACGCCGGGGGGCGCGTTCCTCGATACCGCGCATTACAACCAGATCTTCACCATGCATGGCAGCATCATGATGTTCCTCTTTGCCATTCCCATGCTGGAGGGGCTGGGGATGTATCTGCTGCCCAAGATGCTGGGCGCGCGCGACCTGGCCTTTCCGCGCCTGTCGGCCTTTGGCTGGTGGTGCTATCTCTTCGGCGGCGCGATCATCCTGCTGGCGCTGCTGGCCGGGGTGGCGCCGGATGGCGGCTGGTTCATGTATACGCCGCTGTCGTCGAAGACCTACAGCCCCGGCATCAATGCCGATGTCTGGCTGCTGGGCATCACCTTCGTCGAAGTCTCGGCGGTGGCGGCGGCGGTCGAGATCATCGTGACGGTCCTGCGGATGCGCGCGCCGGGCATGCGGCTGACCGACATGCCGCTGATGGCCTGGTACATGCTGGGCACGGCGGCGATGATGCTGGTGGGCTTTCCGCCGCTGATCCTCGGCTCGGTGCTGCTGGAGATCGAACGCGCCTTCGGCTGGCCGTTCTTCGACGTGGCGCGCGGCGGCGATCCGCTGCTGTGGCAGCACCTGTTCTGGCTGTTCGGCCATCCCGAGGTCTATATCATCTTCCTGCCGGCGGCGGGGGCGATTTCCACCATCCTGCCGGTGATGTGCCGCACGCGGATCATGGGCTACGGCGCCATCGTCGCGGCCGTCCTGGGGCTGGTGTTCCTGTCCTTCGGCCTGTGGGTGCATCACATGTTCGCCGTGGGCATCCCGCATATGGCGCTGGCCTTCTTCTCGGCCGCATCGGCGCTGGTCGCGGTGCCGACCGCGGTGCAGATCTTCGCCTGGATCGGGACGATGTGGCAGGGGCGGCCGCAGATGCGGCTGCCGATGCTGCACCTGATGGGCTTCTTCTCGACCTTCGTCATAGGCGGGCTGACCGGGGTGATGCTGGCCATCGTGCCCTTCAACTGGCAGGCGCATGATACGGCCTTCGTCACCGCGCATCTGCATTACGTGCTGATCGGCGGCTTCGTCTTTCCGATGATGGCGGCCGCGGTCTACTGGCTGCCGCTGTTCAGCGGCTGCGCGCGGGTGAAGGGGGTGGGCGAGGCCGCCTTCTGGCTGATCCTGACCGGCTTTCACGGCACCTTCCTGATCATGCACCTGACCGGCCTTCTGGGCATGCCGCGCCGGATCGACGCCTATCCCGACAATCCCGAATGGATCCTTCCCAACCTCGTCAGCTCGCTGTTCGGCTTCGTCATGGCGATGGGCTTTGCCCTGTTCCTGCTGGACCTGCTGCTTCAGGTCGTCTTCGGGTCGCGCGCGCGCCGCGATCCCTGGGAAGCGGGCACGCTGGAATGGGCCATGCCGATGCCGGCGCCCAGCTACAACATCGCCTCGCTGCCCTTGCCCGGGCAGACCGCGCTGGACCTGGCGCGCGGCGAAGGGATGCTGCCCGGGGCGCCGCGGGACCGCCGCGAAACGCTGGTGGTCGAGGCCCTGGGCGGCGCGCCGCGACATGTGGCGGTGCTGCCGGGGAACACCCTCCTGCCGGTGGTCACCGCGGCGGTGATCGGGGGCTTCGTGTTGCTGATGCTGTTTGGCTTCTACCGTCCCGCCGCGGTCGCGCTTGCCGCCATCGCGCTGACCGCCTGGCAGTGGCAGGGGTTCATGGGCTGCCGCCGCGACGCCGGCCCGGTCGAGGTCTCTCCCGGACTGCGCCTGCCGCCGAACTGGGCGGTAGAGGACGGTCTGGCCCGGACCGGGCTGGTCTGCCTTCTGATCGCCAACGGCACGCTGCTTGCCTGCCTTCTTTTCGCGGTGGGGTTCCTGTCGGTGATCGCGCCGAACTGGCCCGCGCCGGAAAGCGGCCCGGGCACGGCGCGGGCGGCGATCCCGGCGGGGCTGCTGCTTCTGTCGCTGCTTGCCGCCTCGGCCCTGGCGCGGCTGTCGCTGGCGCGGGGGGCGTCAGCCGCCCTGTTGCCTCTGGGGGCGGCGCTGGCTGCCGCCGGGCTGCTTGCGGCCGGGCTGGACGATCCGACCCGCCATGCCCGGGATGCCCTGCGGGCGGCGGGGCTGGGCTATGTCGTGCTTCATGTCGGGATCGCGCTGATGCTTGCCTTGCTGTGCCTTGTGCAGCGCCGGGACGGCCGGATCGCGCCGGGCCGGGTTTCCGCCTGGCCCGTCTGGCGCATCTGGCAGGATTACACCCTGGCGACCACCGCCGTCCTGACGGGCCTGGTCGCCGCGCAGGAGGTGCTGTCATGACCTGGCCCCTGCGCGCCTTGCTGGGTCCGATGCTCTGGGCGGCGGCATTTTCGGCGATCTATGCCGTTCACGGGCTGGGCTGTGCGCTGGACTGGCCCGCCCGTCCCGCCCCGGTTGGCGACCTGCACCGCTTCGCCCTGATCTCGCTGTGGTTGGCATCGCTCATGGGCGGGGCGCTGATCCTGTGGCGGATGCCGAAAGCCGGGGACGCAGGCGACAGGATCGCCCGCGCGGGCGGCTGGATCGGTTTCCTGGCCATCCTGCTAACGCTGTTTCCGGTTCTGGGCCTGACGACCTGCGGCTAGGCAGGAAGAGCGATCCGCGCCCAGCCCCCGAGGTCGCCGCAAGAGGCGGCCGGACAAAGGGGGCAAGATTTCGCCTTTGCGGCAGTTGCAACCGCATTCGAGCCGGGGACGCAGGCGGCCCGCGCCAGGCGCAGACCCTTCGACCCCGATCATCACGGGCCCGCAGGTGGCCTGACATCCGGGCCGGCACACCAAGCTGTGACGACGCTCAAGGAACCAATCCGAACGAAGGCGCATTACCCGGAAAGGCATCCGAGCGCATCATGGGTTTACGCAAGCTTCGAAAGGATTACCTGACCAAGCCTGTCTTCCGATGGGCCAGCGCCGCCATGCCGCCCATTTCGGAGACGGAACGCGAAGCGATCGATGCCGGCACCGTCTGGTGGGACGGCGCGCTGTTTTCGGGCAATCCGGACTGGAAGGCGCTTCTGGCGATGCCTCCGGCGAGGCTGACAGAGCGCGAACAGGCCTTCATGGACGGGCCCGTGCGCGAACTCTGCGCAATGGTCGACGACTGGAAGATCGCCTGGCAGGATCGCGACTTGCCGCCCGAGGTCTGGCGCTTCATGCGCGAGCAGAAATTCTTCGGGATGATCATCCCCGAGAAATATGGCGGGCTCGGCTTTTCGAACGCGATGCATTCCGAGGTGGTTCGGACGGTGTCCACCGCAAGCGTGGTGGCCGGCGTCACCGTCATGGTGCCCAACTCGCTCGGCCCCGGCGAGTTGCTTTTGCATTTCGGCACCGAGGAACAGAAGGATTACTGGCTGCCGCGGCTGGCCGACGGCCGTGAAATCCCCTGTTTCGGCCTTACGTCCGAGGATGCGGGCTCCGACGCGGCGGCGATGACGGATACCGGCGTCGTCGAGCATGGGGATATCGACGGCGAGCGGACCCTGGGCATCAGGCTCAACTTCCACAAGCGCTATATCACGCTCGGCCCGGTGGCGACGGTGATGGGTCTCGCCTTCAAGCTTCGGGACCCCGACAACCTGCTGGGCGAGGGGGTGGAGCGCGGCATTACCGTGGCGCTGATCCCGACCGCGACGCCGGGCGTCAGCCACGGCGAATGCCATATGCCCCAGTTCACGCATTTCCAGAACGGGCCGCTTCACGGCAAGGACGTTTTCATTCCGCTGGACTGGATCCTTGGCGGCAGGAAGCAGATCGGCCAGGGGTGGAAGATGCTGATGACGGCGCTTGCCGCCGGCCGCGGCATCTCGCTGCCGTCGCAATCGGCGGGATCGGCGGCGATATGCGCGCGCGTCACCGGCGCCTATGCCCGCATCCGGCGGCAGTTCAACCTTCCCATCGGCGATTTCGAGGGCGTGCGCGAACATCTTGCCGACCTTGCCGCCAATGCCTACCTGATCGACGCCGCGCGCCGTCTGACGGTCGCGGCGCTTGATGAAGGCCATCGGCCCTCCGTGATCTCGGCGATCATGAAATATCACGCGACCGAGCGCATGCGGCAATCGGTCGAGAAGGCCATGGATATCCATGGCGGCAAGACGATCATCGACGGGCCGAGGAACTATCTCGGCGGGCAGCACCGCTCGGTGCCGATCGGCATCACGGTCGAGGGGGCGAATATCCTGACCCGCAACCTGATGATCTTCGGCCAGGGCGCGATCCGGTCGCATCCCTACATGCTCGACGAGATGACGGCGCTGTCGGAGACCGACAAGGCCGCCGGCCTCGACGCCTTCGACCGCAGCTTCTGGGCCCATGCCGGCCATGCCGTCCGCACCGTCTTCCGCACCTGGGGGCGGGGCTGGACCGGCGGCCGCATCGCACCTGCGCCCGAGGGCGCCGCGCTGCCGCATCATTGGCGCCAGCTGTCCCGGCTGTCCGCCGCTTTCGCGCTGCTTTCCGACATGGCGCTGCTGACGCTGGGCGGGGCGCTCAAGCGCAAGGAGATGCTGTCGGCGCGCATGGGCGACATCCTGGCCGAGCTTTATCTGCTCGGCGCGGTGCTGAAGCGATACGAGGACGAGGGCCGGCAGGAGGAGGACCTGCCGATCGTGGATTACGTCATGCTGACGGGGACCGACCGCATCGCCGCCGCCTTCGACGGCGTGCTGGCCAACCTGCCTGCACGCTGGGCGGCGTGGCTCGTGCGCTTTCTCGCATTCCCCTTGGGCGTTCCTCGTGCCCATCCGCCCGACAGGCTGACCGATCAGGTGGCCGCGATCCTGCTGGAGCCGACGGCCCAACGCGAGCGGCTGACGCCGAACCTCTATCTGGGCGAAGGCCGGGACGGTCATCCGGTCCGGGATCTGGAGGAAGCCTTCCACCTGGTGGCCGCCAGCGCCCCGATCGAGAAGAAGATGCGCGAGGCAAAGCTCCGCGATCCCGAACAGGCGCACCGCCGCGGCCTGATCAGCGACGACGAGCTCGCCCATATCCGGGCCGCCGAGGCCGCGACCGCGCGCGTGATCGCCGTCGATGCCTTTGCGATGGAGGACATCTCGCCGCTGGCGAGTCAGCATCGTCGGGGCAAGAAGCTGCACGAGGCCGCGGAATAATGGCTGTGCAGCCGCCAGAACGCGCGGCGAGGCGGCAGGCACGCGATGCAGGAAAGATCGAACGCGCTTGGCGGCTGCCGGAACGGCCGCGGCCGAACGGCCCGGACGCGATCCCGGCCGCCCTGCGCGAGGCGCGCAACCGCGGCGGCGGCGGGCCGTTCCCCTTCGGGACGGATTTCACGGCCGGGGAACGAAAACTGCTCCCGGCGCTTTCGTTCCTGAAGGAGAGGACCGCCACGCGGCGGGGGACGGCCTCGGCCGCCCTCTCGGCGATGGCCGCAGGCGCACGGCGCACGGATCGCAGGGAAGAACTCGCCCGGATGCAGCTTGGCAGGGCGAACGGCTTTCGGGAGATGATCTGCAGGCGCCTGCTATGGGCGCTGGAACAAGCCAGCTCGGGGGATGCGTTGCGCTGAGCGTCCTTTTCGGGAGGATGACAATGCCAAATGACGAATCGAACCGCCCGACGGTCCTGATCACCGGAAGCTCGGGGTTTCTGGGAGAGGCCATCGCCAGGGGCCTGCGCGACCGCTATCGCGTCATCGGCCTTGACGTCGCGCAACCGAAGCATCCGATCCAGGGCGTGGAGACGGTCGAGATCGACCTCACCTCGGACGAAAGCGTCGAGGGCGCGGTGCGGCAGGCGGCCAGCAAAGCCGGCGGGCCCATCGCCTCGGTCATCCATCTGGCCGCCTATTACGACACGACCGGCGAAGACAATCCCAAATACGAAGCCGTGACGGTGCAGGGCACGCGCCGGCTGCTCCAGGCGCTGAAGGCGGTGGGCGCCGAGCAGTTCGTCTTTTCCAGCACCCTGCTGGTGCATGCGCCGAGCCCCGGCAAGGGCGTGCGCATCGACGAGGATTCCCCGCTGGATCCGCCCTGGGCCTATCCCCAGTCGAAGGCCGATACCGAAGAGTTGATCGCCCGCGAGCGCGGCGACGTCAGGACGGTGATCCTGCGGCTCGCGGGCGTCTACGACGAGGACTGCCGGGCCGCCTTCGTCGCCCAGCAGATCGCCCGCATCTTCGAGCGGTTGCCGACGGCCTATCTTTTCACCGGCGATCTGACTGCGGGCCAGCCCTATCTTCACAAGGACGACCTGGTCGGCGCGATCATGCGCACCGTGGATCGTCGCGCCGCGCTTCCCGAAGAAACGGTCATGCTGATCGGCGAGGAGGAGACGCCGTCCTACGAGGAGATGCAGAAGCGCATAGGCCGGCTGATCCATAACGAGGAGTGGCGCACGCTCAGCCTGCCCAAGGGCATGACCAAGGCCGGCGCCTGGGTCCAGACCGAAGTTCTGGACGAGGAAACCGACATCAAGCCGTGGATGATCGAAAACTCCGACGATCACTACGAGATCGACATCTCGCGCGCCCGCTCGCTGCTTGGATGGGCGCCCAGGCACAGCCTGACCGGAACGCTGCCCGAGATGATCCGCAGGCTCAAGCAGGACCCCACGGACTGGTATGAAAAGAACAAGCTCGACCCCTCCGCGGTCGCCGCGTCGCAGCCGGAACTGGATCAGGCCAAGGAACGCCTTCGGCAGCCGCTAGAACGCAGCCTTGATCAGGTCGAGAAGGCCGTCGAGCGGCATCGGTTCTGGACGCTCTGGGCGCCGATGGCGAATGCGGCGCTGGGCTTGTGGCTGATGGCCGCGCCGATGACGCTCGGGCTCTTCGATCCGGTCTCGGCGACGTTGCCGCCCGCGCTCGGCCACGAGATCGCCGAACCGCAGGTCCGGAACATGCGGCTCGGCATCAGCGAAATCCTGTCCGGCCTGCTCATCGCGGTTCTGGCGCTGGCGGGCATGGCGCGCCGCCGCCGCTGGATGCAATGGGCCACCGCCGCCGTCGGGCTATGGGTGATGTTCGCGCCGCTGGTGTTCTGGACCACCAGCGCGGCCGCCTATGGTCTGGACACGCTGGTCGGCATGCTGGTGGTGGCCTTCGCGGTGATGATCCCGCCGACGCCCGGCATCAGCCGCCGGGCGCTGGCGGCCGATGACGACCGGCCGCTGGGCTGGAGCTATTCGCCCTCATCCTTCACGCAGCGCATTCCCATCGTGGCGCTGGCCTTGGTCGGGCTTTTCGTCTCCCGCTATCTCGCCGCCTACCAGATGGGACATATAGACGGGCTGTGGGATCCGTTCTTCGGCCCGGCAGAGGCCTCGGCCCGCAACGGCAGCGAGGCCGTCGTGACCTCCTGGGTGTCGAAAGGATTTCCCATCGCCGACGCCGGGCTCGGCGCCTTCGCCTACGCCGTCGACATCCTGGCCGGGGCCATCGGCGACCGGCGCCGCTGGCGCACCATGCCGTGGATGGTCTTCCTGTTCGGCCTGCTGATCATCCCGCTCGGCGTGGTCAGCGTGTCGTTCATCATCATCCAGCCGCCGCTGATCGGCGCGCTTTGCACGCTCTGCATCATCCAGGCGGCCGTCACGGTCGTCCTCATTCCCTACTCGGTCGACGAGGTGCTGGCGACAGCCCAGTATCTCTGGCGTGCCAAGCGGGCGGGCGAGCCGTTCTGGCGCACCTTCTGGAAGGGGGGGCCGGCTCTGTCCGAGAACCAGACGCCCGAGCCCGATCTGAACCGTTCCGCAGGCGCGTTCCTGAAGGATTTCGTGTTCGGCGGCGTGACCTTTCCCTGGACGCTCACCGCCAGCGCGGCGCTCGGCGTCGTGCTGATGGCGACGCCCCTGATCTTCGGAACGCAGCCCCCGCTCTATTTCAGCGACCATGTCGTCGGCTGCCTCGTCATCATGGTGGCTGTCACGGCCATGGCCGAAGTGGTGCGCGCGGTGCGTTTCCTCAATGTTGCGCTCGGCGCCTGGATCTGCGCCTCGCCGTTCCTGCTGGGCGGCGGGTCGGGCGCCGCGACCGCTGCCGAGATCGCGATGGGCATCGCCTTGATCGGGCTGAGCCTGCCGCGCGGCGCGCGCAGCGACGAGCATTACGGCGGTTGGGACCGGGCAATTGTCTGAACTGCTCGATTTCGGCGGCCGCTCCGTCTGGTTCAATGTCACGCTGTTTGCCGCGGCGGCCGCGATCGTCTGGATCGCCGGAACCCGCATGGTCCGGCTGGTCGATCGCCTGGCCGACCGGACCGGAATGGGAAAGGGCTTTGCGGGAATGCTTCTGCTTGGCGGCATCGTCTCGCTGACAGAGATATCCACCGTCTCGACTGCCGCCTTCACCGGAAGCCCGCTGCTGGCGCTCAACAACCTTCTCGGCAGCGAGTCGATCAATCTCTTTCTGCTTGCCGCCGTCGATCCGCTGACCGGCCGCGAGGCGCTGACCTCCTTCATCGCCAAGCCCGCGATGCTGTTCCAGGGAACGATGGGCATCGTTCTTCTGGCCTTCACGGCCCTGGCCATGGCCGTCGGCGACGTCCTGGTCTTCGGGGTCGGCCTTTGGTCGTCGGCGCTTTTCCTGCTCTGCCTGGGGGCGTTGTGGATGTCCGCCCGCTACGAACATCGCAAGGTCTGGACCGTCCAGGACCAGACCGAAAAACCGGGCGACGAATCCGGGGACGACGGTGGGCCGGATCGCGACAAGCATCGCCAGGAACGTCTCGGGCCTCTCTGTCTCAAGCTGACGGCCCTGGCGGGGGTCATCCTTCTCGCCGGCCTGTTTCTTTCCCTGACCGGGGACGCGCTGGCCGAGCAGACCGGCCTCGGCGCCAGCTTCGTGGGATTCCTGCTGGTTGGCATCTCGACCTCGCTGCCGGAGCTGAGCACCATCACCGCCGCGCTGCGCATGAAGCGCCATGAAATGGCGGTCGGCGACATCCTGGGCTCCAATGTCTTCAACCTGCTTCTCGTCTTTCTCACCGATGTCCTTTATGTCGGCGAGCCGGTGTTGAATCAGGTAGGGCGGTTCGAGATCGTCGCCAGCCTGCTGGCGATCGTCATGACAGGCATCCTGCTGCTCGGCCTGCTGGAACGGAGAGACAAGACCGTCCTCGGCATGGGTTACGATTCGGCCGCGATGCTTGCGGTCTTTCTCGGCGGCGTCGCGATCCTCTACGGCTTCGGGGGCTGAACAGCGGCTGGCCCTTGGCCGCGAAGTTTCCTTGGCTGTTCCCCTGGCCTGCACCTGTGAGCGACCGGCTGATTGTCACGCGGCTGCGACCGGCCGGTGCAAGGCCGACTTTGGCCTTGGAGGCAAGCACGGGGCCAGCCTGCGCCTGCATTGCGGGGCTACTCGCCGGGAGCTTGCGGGAGGGTCGCTGACCGACAAGAGGCCAAGGCCGCAAGGGTCCGCCCTGAATGTGCGCTATTGCGCGGTTTGAGAATGCTCGCCCCCCGGCTCCGAGATGTCGCTCAAAGCCTCGCCGGCTTCCGCCACCTCGCCGTTCCTCGCGAGGTCGCCCAGAGAGATGATCCCGACCAGCCGCTTGTCACGATTGAGAACAGGCAGGCGCCGCACCTGCAAGTCTCCCATATTCTCCAGGACTTGCTCGACTTCTTCATCCTCGAAGCAATATCTGACCTCCGAGCTCATGACCTCGCGCACCTTTGTGTCAGGCCCTTTCCCCATCGCGACGCCGCGGATTACGATATCGCGATCCGTGATCATGCCGACCAGCCGGTCATCGTCGCCCACGGGCATCGCCCCGGCGTCGATCTGCCCCATCATCTGCGCTATCTCGCGAATGGTCTGTTCAGGATTGGCGATTCTCACTTCCGCCGTCATGCAGTCGCTGACTTTCATGGCAACCTCCCATCAGTTGCAAGCTCGGATCGATGTTGAGCGGGGAAAACGAAACCTCAAGGGTATTGTTCCATCACATCCGGCCAGCTCTTCGGATGTCGCTCGCACCTGGCGAGAATCGATAGCGAAAGAGCCATTCGCTCAGCCACATCCGCTAAGGGTCTTCAGCGTGCCGTCAGGCGCGCGACGCCATTTCCGTCACGGCCGGTTCCGGAATGCGGCGCAGGAGCCAGGAGGATCGATCCCGACGGATCGCAGCCGGTGCGCAACGAATGCGAGGGATCCTCGGGGACCGTAGCGCATCATTCACGGAGATCGCAGGGGCGGGACAAGGCAGGGGCGGGGACTGCAGGAGGGATGCGATTGGCACCCCGCACAGCTCGCCCCATGCTGGACCCGCTTGATGCGGGTGATCTCCGAACGTCCGCGCATCCTGACGTGACCAGGCTATGGGGGCTGCTAGAGGATGAAACTGTCCTCGGTCAATGTGCGCAGGTCGCTCAGAATGACCGACAGGTCGGCTGCCCCGTCGCCATCGGCATCGGCGAGCACGACCAGATCGGACCCGCTGACCTCATATCTCAGCTCTCCCGCGTTCCCGGAGAATGCCTCCTGCCCGATAAACTCGAAACTCTGATTGCCGTCCATGGTCTGATCCGCGTCGATCCGCGACAGGTCGATACGGTCGCTGGTGCTGAGGTCGGTGATGATGTCTTCGTGGCCCGGCCGGCTTTCCGCAAGGCGGTCTATCCTGATCTTGTCGTGACCGTTACCCGTGGTGATGTGGTCAGCCCCGTAGCCTCCCACAAAGGTATCGTTCCCGCTCCCTCCAGGCATTTCCTCCCAGCCGTCCAGAGTATCGTTGCCGCCCCTGCCGGATAACAGGTCGTTCCCCACGCCTCCCCTGAGGCTGTTCTCGCCTTCGCTGCCGACCAGTATGTCAGCGTCGGGGGTTCCCGAGAGATTCTCGACGCCCGACACCTCGTAATCATAGATGATGCCGGTATGCGGCGACCGGACGGAGACCCGCCCCTCTTCCAGATTCGCGAAAGCCCCGTCGCCGTAGACCGAGAACATGTCCACGCCCGCGCCGGCCGCGATCACGTTCCCGGCGCCGACATTGTTGTTGTAGAACGTATCGTCCCCGGCCCCTGTGGTGAAGGCATTTCCACCGCCGAAGAAGCTGATGGAATGGCTCGTATCGCCACCTTGCACCGTATCGTTCCCGTCCGAGAAGTTGACTGCCACATAGCGGGCGGAGATCTGCGTCACATCCACAAAATCCCTGCCGTTCAGCATGTTGATTCTATAGGTGTCGTCGTCGCCTGCGACGGTCAGGCGGTCGTTCCCGTCTGTTCCATGGATCGTGGTGGCCATGATCGTGTCTCCTCAATGCGTCAACGGGCAAGAAGGCCCGGAGCAAGGGAAGGGTTGCACCTCTCGGCGCCGCCACCAACCCCTCTGCCGGTAGTCGGCGGAGACCCGACAATCGCTCTCTGACCCATAGGCATTTTCCCGCCAGTCATGGGGGATCGGACAAGCAGGAGGCCAGCGCCAGGGATGCCTCACGATGCCTGTCCAGAGGGCTCTCATCGCTTGATGGCCGTAAATTTCACGAACTCGGCCAGCGCCGCCGTGATCGAGACGGGCGGCTTGTCCATTGCACCGTGAAGGGCAGAGGCTTCCGCCAGAGGCGTGAAGGTCCCATCGGAGCGGACAAGCGCCTCAAGCCGCGTGAGCAGGTTGTCAATCGACCCGGCTGCCAGTTCCGCTGCCGGGCGGTAAGGAAACTCGCGTGCCTGCGCCAGCTTCCGCGCCGCCTCATAGGCGGCAGCCGCATCATCGGCTTGCCCGGTTCCCCATGGGCCATGACCTCGGCCTCTGCGGCCTTGATCCTCGCCTCGCGTTCGGAGGCGGTCCAGAGCGTCCGCGTCACCTTCTACCGGGGATCGGCATGGGCGAACCTTTTGGAGCACCCGTTTCACGATTTACCAGTGCGGCGATCCCGGGTGATATCCATCGCCCTGCCTCATGTTCCGGGATTCAAGAGCGATTTCAAGGGCGCGGAAGGCGAATATGCAGTAAATTCTGGAGGTTTCGCAGTCGCATAGCGGCTGAATTGGTGGAGCCAAGGGGAGTCGAACCCCTGACCTCTTGAATGCCATTCAAGCGCTCTACCAACTGAGCTATGGCCCCACCGGAGGTCTCGGGCGGCGTCTCCGGCGCCCGTGTGAGGCGTCGTATAGGAGGGCGCGTCGGCGGGCGCAAGCGGAAAAATACAGCCGTCGGGAAAATTTCTCGGGGCCGGCGCAGCGCCCTTGAAAGACCCGGTTCTGCCCCGGAAATCACCTCCTTCCGGCCTCCCATTCCGGCCGGGCCCTGTTCGGCCTGCTCGTCATCCTCCGCGCGGGCGCCGATCGACATCTCCAGATCCAGGAACGGCGACCGGCGCGATTATCGCGTGGCTGGTGCGGGCAGACTTGTCAGTCCAGGGGAAAACCCTGCGGCGCCTCGTCTCAACCCCGGCCGTGCGGCTCCTCCCAGTCGATCAGAGGATTGATCGGGACGATGCGATGCGGGTTTATCGTGACGTGGCTGTAATGGTAATGCCGCACGATATGGTCGAAATGCACCGTCTCGGCGACGCCCGGCCATTGGTAAAGCTCGCGCGTCCAGCCCCAGAGGTTCGGATATTCGCGCAGCCAGCGGCGGTTGCATTTGAAATGCGTGTGATAGACTGGATCGAAGCGCAGCGCGGTGGTGAAAAGCCGCCAGTCCGCCTCGGTGATCCGGTCGCCGCACAGGTAGCGGTTGGCGGCCAGATGGCCCTCGAGCCAGTCCAGCGTTTCGAACAGCGGTTGCACGGCCTCGTCATAGGCCGCTTGCGAGGTGGCGAATCCGGCCTTGTAGACGCCGTTGTTCACCCGGTCGTAGATGCGCTCGTTCATCGCGTCGATGCGCTCCCGCAGGTCGGCCGGGCAATAGTCGTCGCGATTGCCGGTCAGCCCGTCGAAGGCGGAATTGAACATGCGGATGATCTCGGCGCTTTCGTTGCTGGCGATGGTGCCCTGGGCCTTGTCCCACAGCACCGGCACCGTCACCCGGCCCGAAGCCTTCGGATCCACCTTCAGGTAGATGTCGCGCAGGTAGGGCAGGCCGAACAGCCGGTCTCCGGTCGCGCCGGGGAAGTCGGTGGCGAAGGTCCAGCCCTCGGACAGCATGTCGGGATGCACGGCCGAGACGTCGATATGCGGCGCCAGCCCCTTGATCGCGCGAAAGATCAGCGTGCGATGCGCCCAGGGGCAGGCATAGGAGACATAGAGATGGTAGCGCCCGCTTTCGGGGCCAAAGCCGCCCTTGCCGCTGGGACCGGGGCTCCCGTCCGGGGTGATCCAGTTGCGATAGGCGGTCACGCTGCGCTGGAAACGTCCGCCGCTGCTTTCCGTGTCATACCATTCGTCATGCCAGATGCCGTCGATCAGTTGGCCCATGTCGTCCTCGCCCGTCTTGTTCCGGCCTCCAGCTTAACCGAGCGTGCCGCCGCGGCAACCGCGCCGCCCTCAGCCGCGTAGCCGCGCCTGGGCCCAGCCGGCGATCGAAGCCGCGTCCATGGCGCCGGATTGCCGCGCGATCTCGCGCCCGCCGCGATAGAGAAGCAGCGTCGGGATGCCGCGGATGCCAAGGGCGGCGGCGGCCTGTGGCTCGGCCTCGGAGTTCAGCTTGATCAGCCGCATCGCCGGTTCCAGAAGGGCGGCGGCGCGGGCGAATTCCGGCGCCATCATCCGGCAGGGGCCGCACCAGGGCGCCCAGACATCGACCAGAACCGGGATCGAACTGCGGCCGATCTGGCGCTGGAACATCCGTCCGTCCACCTCGGCCGGCTGGCCGGAAAACAGCGCCTTCCGGCATTTGCCGCAGCGCGCGGCGGCCGGATCGCGCGCGGGCGGCAGGCGGTTTACCGCGCCGCAGGCGATGCAGACGATCTGGCTGTCCGGGCCGGACATGGTCGAACCTCGTTGTTCCGGGCGGGCAGCTTGACCATATATTCGGAATCGTGTAGGTATGCAAGAATGACCAGCGACACCCAGCCAGACTGCTCCCGACCCGATGCTGCCGGGATCGACCCGGAGGCGATGCGCGCGGCTGCGGCCGAGGCCAGCGAGTTCCTGAAATCGCTGGGCAACCAGCACCGGCTGATGATCCTTTGCGCGCTGAGTTCGGGAGAAAAGTCGGTGGGCCAGCTTGCCGCTTTCCTGGGCATCCGCGATTCGACGGTCTCGCAGCATCTGGCGCTGCTGCGCCGCGACCGCATCATCGCCGGGCGCCGGGACGGGCAGGTGATCTGGTATCGCATCGAAAGCGAGCCGGCGCGGCGGGTGATGGCGGTGCTTTACGCCAGTTTCTGCACCGGCGCCTGATCGCCGGCCGAGGCCGCCGCTCTTCCTCCGCATCGATTCGGGCATTCCGCGCGCCGCGGGGCCGGAAACGGGGGCGGCATTGCGCCAATCGGCTTGACGATGGAAGGATCTTCGATTCTTCTCGCCATCCGGAGGGTCCTGTTCCGTTCGGGCGCGCCAGCCGGGGCCATCTTCGCAACAGCTTGCGGGCCAAGCAGGCAGACTGGTCGCGCACCCGCACCGAAACCAGCGCGAGGAGAGGAGATGAGCATGAAGATCGGCTGCCCCAGGGAAATCAAGCCGCAGGAATTCCGCGTCGGCCTGACGCCGGCCGCCGCCGCCGAAGCCGTGGCCCACGGTCATCAGGTCCTGGTCGAGACCGATGCCGGGCTGGGCGCCGGTTTCGCGGATCAGGACTATCTGGCCGCCGGGGCGCAGATCGCGCCGGACGCGGCCTCGGTCTTTGCCGCCGCCGACCTGATCGTCAAGGTCAAGGAGCCGCAGCCCCAGGAACGCGCCATGCTGCGGCAGGGGCAGGTGCTCTTCACCTATCTGCATCTGGCGCCCGATCCGGCGCAGACCCGCGACCTGCTCGACTCGGGCGTGACGGCCATCGCCTATGAGACGGTGACGGATGCGCGCGGCGGCCTGCCCCTGCTTGCGCCCATGTCCGAGGTGGCGGGGCGCTTGGCGCCGCAGGTCGGCTCATGGGCGCTGCAAAAGGCCAATGGCGGGCGCGGCGTGCTGCTGGGCGGGGTGCCGGGGGTCCGGCCGGCCAATGTGCTGATCATCGGCGGCGGCGTGGTCGGCGCCGCGGCGGCGCGGGTCGCGGTCGGCATGGGCGCGAACGTGACGGTGATGGACCGCTCGCTGCCGCGGCTGTCCTGGCTGGACGACCTGTTCATGGGCAAGCTGACCACCCAGCACGCCAGCGCCGCGGCGACCGCCGAGCTGATCCAGACCGCCGACATGGTGATCGGCGCCGTGCTGGTGCCGGGCGCGGCGGCGCCCAAGCTGGTGTCGCGGGCCCAGCTGGAAACCATGCCGCGCGGCGCGGTGCTGGTCGATGTCGCCATCGACCAGGGCGGCTGCTTCGAGACCTCGCGCCCGACCACCCATCAGGACCCGATCTACGAGGTCGATGGCATCGTCCATTACTGCGTCGCCAACATGCCCGGCGCGGTGGCGCGGACCTCGACCCAGGCGCTTGGCAATGCCACGCTGCCCTTCCTGCTGGCGCTGGCCGACAAGGGCTGGCGGCGCGCGCTGGAACAGGACCCGCATCTGCGCGCCGGGCTTGCCACGCATGAGGGGCGGCTGACCTCGCCGCCGGTGGGCGAGGCGCTGGGGCTGGCGGCGGTCACTCCGGACGAGCTTCTGGCGGGCTGAACGCGGGCGGGGCGGCCGTTTCGGCGGCCTGCGGGAACAGTGCCTCGGGGCGCAGGATGCGCAGGAAGCGGCGGCCGCTCTCGATCACGCCCTCGCGGCCAAGCTTGGCCAAGTTTCGGCTGATCGCCTCGCGGTTGGCGCCGACGATATTGGCGATCTCGGCATGGGTCGGCAGGTCGCGCAGCACGCGGCCGCGCTCAAGCCCGCCGCGCTCCAGCGCGATGCGCAGCAGATAGGCGCGCAGCCGCTCCTCGACGCTGAGCGAGATCAGTGCATGCACCCGGTCGGTCAGGCCGTGGATCTGGCGCACCAGATGGCCCATGATCGCCTGTCGCACCGAGGGATGGGTCCCGATCAGCTCCAGCAGCAGCGCGCCGGGCATCTCGAACAGCGTGCAGGCGCTGCGGGCGTAAAGCGACAGCGAGCGCGGGCTGCCCGACAGCACCGACAGCTCGCCGCAGGCGCAGCCGGGCCCGATGTCGCTATAGACGATCTCGCGCCCGGCCTGCGTCCAGTGCACGGCAAGCACGCGGCCCGACAGCACGAACAGCACCGTATCGCCCGGATCGCCGCGCTCCAGGATCAGCTGTCCCTGGTCGAACTGCCGCCGCCGCAGGGCGGCTTCGATCGGGGCCAGATCCCACGGCGTCAGCCCGGCAAACCAATCCAGATCGCCCAGCCCCAGCGTTTCCGTCATCACCCGCGCCCTGTTCCGGTGTCATGGCCTCGATCCGGCCGGTTGCAGGTCGAATATGCCGGCTCTGTGCGTTCGCGCACTGATTGTGGCCGATCGATACGGCAGGAGCAAGGCGCAACCATGACAGCCCGAGAGCCGCCGCAATGTCCAAGCCGCCATGCACAGCCGTCCATGCCCCCGATCTTCCGGCCCTGACCGGGGCGGCCCTGCATCGGCTGGCGATGACGGCGCTGCTTTTGCAGGTCCGGGCCGGCTTGCAGGGCGGGCAGCCGCGCCCCCTCTGCGGGCGCGGCACCGGCGCCATGGAGGGCGCGGCCGCCAAGGCCGAGGCCGATCTGCGCGCCATGTCGCGCTATTGCCTGGACCATCTGCTGCCCCGCACCCGCAGCCTGCTGGTCCAGGCCGGGACGCTGGCCCGCGGCCTGGCCGCGCCGCCCTGCGACGCCGCGCAGCTGCCGGCGCTGCTGAAGGCCGCCGCGGGCGATCTGGATCGCTGCCGCTCCATCCTGCGCGGCCATACCCGCACCGCGCCGCGCGGCGCCGGGATGATCCGGTTCAGCGCGCAGCGGCTCTGGGGCGCGCTGGCGGCCGAACTGCACCGGACCGAGGGCGCCGACGGGCCGATGATGCAGGCCTGCACCCGCATCGAGGAACTGGCCCAGAAGCTGGCGGCGGCGGTCGAGGCGCTGCTGGAAGCCGGGGCCGAGATGTCCTTGGCGCAGCGTCACCGGCTGGGCCGGGCGCTGATCGGCGCCGCGGCGCGGGCGGCGGCGGGGAACTGGCGCGGCGAGGCGCTGCTGGGGGCGGCGGGGTCTCATGCCGGCCGACTGTCGCGGCCGGCCGCGCTGCTCGACCGGCTGGAATTGGACTATCGCGGGCTTCGGGCCGGCAGCGTTCCGGTGGCGGCGGCGCTGGCCATCGCCACGCAGGCCAGCGCGCAATCCGCGGTCGCCGCCCGGCTGGAACAGGACCTGCAAGAGCTGGACCGGCTGCTGGGCGGACTGGCCGCCGATTACCGCGCCATGGTCAAGCTGGCGCAGCGGGGGCAGGGCAGGGCGGCGGTGCTGCGCCGGCTGGAGCTGGATGCGCCCGCCTGGGGCGAGGCGGCCCGCGCCCTTGCCGAACCGCTGGCGCTGCTTGGGCCGGCCGCCGAAGCGCCCTCGCAGCCGGGACCGACGCCTGCGCCCCCGCCGATGGCGCGGGCCTGACTGGGCGATCCGACAACGGCAAGGCGGCGTCGCTTTCGGCCCGGCCGGTCCGGCGCGCACCGCCGGCGCGATCCCGGTTCCGGCCGGCTGCTCTGCGCGCGGCGGCACCCGTTCGGCCGGTTCCGCCTGTCGGGGAGCCGCCCGCTTCCGGGGTTTCCGCACTTGACAGTTCAGTTCAGGGCGGATTTCACGGTCTCCGGCAGGCATTGCCGCCATGCAGGAAAGCCGGGAGCCGATGTCAGGGTGATGAGCGCGCAGTCCGATCTGTCCGGTCCCCGGCTGCTCACCGTGCTTTATGCCGATGTGCAAGGCTATACCGGGCTGGTCGAGCGGGACGAGGCCGGCACCGTCGCCCGGCTGGCGCGCTCGCTGCGCCTGATCCGCCGGCTGGCCGGCGATTATGGCGGCTCGGTGGTGAATACCGCCGGCGACGGGCTGGTGGCGGTTTTCGAAAGCGTCCACCAGGCGCTGCATTTCGCGCTCGAGATGCAGCAGGAACTGTCGCAGGACGCGGCCTGGACCGGCGGGGCCGAGCCGATCGCCTATCGCATCGGCATCTCCATCGGCGAGGTCTTTGCCGGCGACGACGGGGTCTATGGCCACAGCGTCAACCTGGCCGCGCGCATCCAGAGCTTCGCCGCGCCCGGCGGCGTCTGCATCACCGAAGCGGTCTATCGGCTGGTGCGCGGCCATCCCGACCTGGTCCTGCGCTCGCTGGGGCGCAAGCGGCTCAGGAACATGACGGCGCCGGTCGAGATCTATGCGGTCGGGCTCGCCTCGGCGGCGGCGGGGCCCCGCGCGATCCCTGCCGCGCCGCCGCCTGCCGCCGGGACGCTGGCCTTGCCCGATGCCTCGCTGGCGGTCTTGCCGCTGGAAAACCTCTCGGGCGACCCGAACGACCTGCATCTGTGCCGGGGCCTTGCCGCCGATCTGATCACCAGCCTCAGCCGGTTCCGGCACCTGATGGTGATTGCCCGCCATTCCGCCTTCCTGGCGGCGGCCGAGGTCGCGTCGCTGCGCGAGATCGGCCGGCGGCTGGGGGTGCGCTATCTGCTCGCCGGCAGTTTCCGGCGCGTGGACAGCCGCATCAGGATCACCGCGGACCTGATCGAGGCCGAGACCGAGAACACGCTCTGGTCCGAACGCTACGACGGGGCGATGGCGGGCATTCTCGACATCCAGGACGATATCGCCGCCACGACCGCCGCACGCGTCGCCCTGCGCATCGAGGCGGCCGAACGGCGCCGGCTGGCCGAGCAGACCCATCCGGCGCTTTACGCCTATGGGCTGGTGCTGCGCGGGCTGGAACTGGACTTCCGCTTCCGTCCCGAGGCGAACCTGCACGCGCGCCGCCTGTTCGAGCAGGCGCAGGAGCTCGATCCGCTCTATGGCCGCAGCTATGCGGCGATGTCGCGGACCTTCAACGTGGAATGGCGCTACAACTGGAGCAGCGATCCGCAGACGGCGCTGGACCGGGCGCTGGACCTGGCGAAGCGCGCGGTGGAATGCGACGGGTTCGACGCGCGCGGCTTTTCCGAGATGGGGCTGGCGCATCTTTACAAGAAGCAGCACGCCGAGGCGACGTCGGCCTATGAGCATGCGCTGGCGCTGAACCCCAACGACGCCGACCTGCTGGCCTATACGGGGGATTGCCTGGCCTATGTGCGGCAAGGCGAAAGGGCGGTGCGGCTGATCCGGCGGGCGATGCGGCTGAATCCCTATCACCCGGACGCCTATCTGTGGTTCCTGGGTGACGCCCATTTCCACATGGGCGAATATGCCGAGGCCATCGAGGCGCTTTCCCGCATGCGCGACGGTTCCGAGGCGCATCGGCTTCTGGCCGCCAGCCACGCGCTGCTGGGCCAGATGGACGAGGCCCGCCACCATGCGCGCGAGGTGATGCGCGTGCACCCGAACTTCACCATCGCGCATTGGCGCAAGGTGCCGCCGCTGCAGCATCCCGAGGATCTTGAGCTTTATGTCGATGCGCTGCGCATGGCCGGGCTGCGCTGAACCGGGGCGGTTTTCCGGCCGGATTCCGCCGACCCGGCCGCCCGCGTCTTGAGCTTGCCCGGCGGCTTGCGCCTTAATTCCCGCATGACGGGTAAGCGACGGGCCTCTCTGCTGCGGCGTCTGAGGGTGCGCATGGCCGCCTCGATCGGGGTCGCGGCCGCGGTGCTGCTCGGCCTTTGGCTGAAGGTCGAGGAAGCGCGGGCGCCGCAGGAGCCGCCTGCGGTGGCGCTGGGGCAGCCGGTCGATCTGGGCCGGACCGAGATCACGCCGCTGTCGCTTTCGCTGGCACCGCCGGAACGCGAGGGCGAGCCCCGGCGGCTGCTGTTGCGCGCCCGGCTGCTGAACCTGACCGGAGAGACCCAGTCCGCCGTCTTCGGCTTTCCGCGCACCCGCCCGAACTGGCTGCCGCAGGCGTGGCCTGGCCCGAGCCGGAGGTCACGCTCGACCGCGACGGCGAGCTGCTCTGGCACCTGCAGCCGCGGCTGGCCGAGCGGGTGACGCTGGCCTGGCGGGTGCCGCCGGGCTGGCAGCCCGGGCCGGTCTCGCTGACCTTCCAGCGGCAGACCTTCAAGCTCAGGGACAATCTCTATGGCAAGTCGAGCTGGCTGCTGTTCCAGCCCGCCGGCCGCATGGCGACCACGCCCGAGGGGGCGCCATGACCCGGGCGGGGCGCGTCCTGATCGTTCTGGCCGGGGCGGCGCTGCTGGGCGCCATGATGCAGAGCGCGCCGGATTACGACAGCACCGTGCAGCCGTTCCGCAGCCCTGTCGCGGCCGGCGAAACCGGCGAGGCGCGCAGCTTCCGGGCCCGCTTCACCGGCATGCGGCTGGCCGAGCGCATCGCCTTTCGCCGCTATGGCCGCGATCTGGTCCGCGACAGCGACGGCCTGTTCCTGATCGCCGAGATCGAGGCCGAGGCCAGGCTGGCCTCGCAGCGCCTCGACGCGGTCTGGCAGGGGGCGAGCGGGCGGCGCTATGCGCTGTCGCACCGCGCCGAGGACATTCCGCGCGGGCTTGAAAGCCGCTGGTTCCAGCCCGGCCTGACCGACCGCGCCATCGCCGTCTTCGAGCTGCCCGAGGACGAGGTCGCGGGCGGGGCGCTGGTGCTGACGGGCAGCGCCAGCGCGGTCTTCGACAGCGCCCTGCACCTCGCCCCGCCGGCCTTGCCCGAGCGCCAGCCGATCATCCGGTTCGCGCCATGAAACACCTGCTGTGGATCATCCTTGCCGCGGTGCTGCTGCTTGCCAATGTGGTGGTCGCCGGCTGGACCGAGATCGCCGACCTGCGCCGCGCGCGCGAATGGCAGGTGACGCAGGCGGGCGGGGCGGCCGAGCTGCGCGGCGTGCATGTCCGGGTCGATCAGGTCTGGGCGGGAACCGCGCCCAACCTGCCCGAGCGGGCGCTGGTCCTGGTCCGTCTGGCGCTGCGCGGTCCCGAGGCGGCGCGGCATGGCTGGGCCGGCTGCGATGTCGGCCTGCGCGACGCGGCTGGCCGGCAATGGCTGCCGCTGACAAGCGCCGATGCCGAAGGGGCGGTCCGGGTGATCGCGCCCGATGGCGAGAACATGGGCCGTTGCAACCCCTTGTCCCATGACGCGCCGCCCGAGGGGCAAGAGATCCTGTCGGACCAGCTTTTCCTGGTGCCGGCCGAATTGCTGAAGGGGGCGCGGCTGCGCGTCTCGGCCCTGGGAACGCGGCCCGAGGCGCTGGAATTCCCGGTCAGGCCGGTGCTGCGCGATCTGCGCTAGCGGCCCGGGTCGCCTGCGCCCGCCCGGCCAGCTCCAGCCCGGCGGCGAGGATGCAGAACTGCAGGACGCAGACCAGCACCCCGTCCTGCTGCTGGCCCGGCGCACCGAACAGCAGGTTCAGCGGATATTGCGCCAGCTGCCAGACCCGCAGGTCCTGCGGCCCGATCAGCTCGGCCAGCCCGATCCAGGCCCAGCGGCCCGCCCAGTCGGCCAGCCGCCACAGCACCAGCACCGAGACGGTCAGCGAAAACCCCGCCGATCCGGCCAGCAGCACGCCGTTTGCCACCGCATGCCAGCGCCTGACCAGCCCGGCCCAGAAATGCCCGAGAAAGTCGGTCAGCGGTTTCGGCAGCCCCTGCCAGCGGTCCAGCACCTTGCCGGCCGAGCGCCGCGTCTCCTCGGCCATGAGGTTCAGGTCGTGGCCGTAGACGATGGCACCGAGGTTGAACCAGATCAGCGGCAGCAGCGCATACCAGAACAGCCGCACCAGCCAGGGCCAGGGCTGGAAGGCGGGCGGCCAGTCCACCGGGCGGCGCGCGGCATCGACGACCTCGGCCGCGGCGGGCGGGAACAGGCTCTGCCACAAGGCGCCGGGCGAGGGCAGCTGGGCCAGCCATGCGACGAAGCCCTCCTGCCAGCCCGCGATGACGTAAAGGCCCAGCACCGCCCAGCTCGCCTCGCAGGCGACGACCAGCAGCGGCCAGATCCCGGCCTCGCTGCGCTTGTGCATGGCCTTTGCGCCGCGCCGGATCGCCCAGATCAGCAGCACCGCCGCCACCACCCACAGCGTGCTTTGCACCTCAAGCGCGGTGGGCGCCCGTTCGGGCGAGACCTCCGTGAAGTCGATGCGCTCCATCGAGGTCGAAAGGAACGCCTTGGAATAGTCGCGCAGCGTGTTCCCGAGCAGGCCCCAGCCGGCATAATAGCCGTAAAACGGGATCAGCGCCGCCAGAAGCGCCCCGGCCAGCATGCCGATGCCGGGCCGGCCGTCGGCCGCCTCCGTTCCGGCGGCCGGCGCCTCGCGGCGGCGTCTTGCGCGAAAACGCAGCACCGGCAGCCCATCGCGCAGGATCACGAACATGGCGACGAACAGCACCAGTTGCAGCAGGATCACCGGTACCAGCGCGATCAGCCCGGCCAGCCGGTCGGCGAAGCCGATCTCGACCGCCAGCATCATCAGCAGCGCGCCGAGCAGGGTGCCGGCGAGCCAGGTGGCGGCCAGCACCGCGCCGTAGTTCCGAAACAGCCGCGCCGCCAGCAGGACATGCTGGCGCAGGATCTTCAGGTCCCCGGTCATGGCCGCAGGATCGCAGGATCGCCCGCGCATCGCAAGCCTGGCGCTGGCGGCGGTTCAGGATCGGGCGTCGTCGGCGTGGCGCCCCAGCCCGCCAAGACCCATGCCCACGCCCATGCCGCCGCCGCCCATCGCGGCACCGCCGCCGCCGGTCTTGCCGCCGCCTTCGCCGCGCCCGCCCCGGGACGAACCGCCCTGCTGGCGCGCCGGGCCCTGCAGCGGAATGGTCACGTCCCCGGGCACCGGCGCCAGGTCCAGCGCCTTGCGGATGAAATCGCGCAGCGAGACGACCAGCTCGGCGGTATGGATCGGCCGGCCAGCGGCCATTTCGGCCGCGGCATGGCTGGCCAGGCGGACCTGTTCCTCGGTGCCCAGCAGGATGATGTCGGACAGCGCCGCCTCGACCGCGTCGCGGATGCGGCGGGCGCGGTCCGAGCCGCCGGCCTCTTCCGCGCCGGCGGTCTGGGCCTGCTGCCGCAGGTCGCGCAGATGCGCCGGATCGACCAGAAGCTCGCCGGTGAAAGAGCCGCCGAGCACCTTGTAGGCCGCGATCAGCGTGCGCAGGCGTTCGTTGATCTGGCGGTTCATGCGCTGCTGGCGCTGCTGGATGGTCAGCAGCATCAGCACCCGGATGCCCACGCCGATCAGCGTGAACAGCGCAAGGCCCAGCAGCGTCGTCAGGATCCCCTGCCACGAGCTGAAATCGAAATAGCGCATCATCCATCCCCCTTTGGCCCGGCACGGACCTTTATCCCATCGCTTCGGGGCGCTGCGCCAGAGGGTTGTCCGCGCCGCCGGTTATTCCGGCTTGCGGCGCAGGTCCGTCTCGCGGGCGCGCAGATCGGGGGTCGGCTCCTCGCCGCATTCCTCGCTTTCGAAGACCGCGCGCAACTCCGGCTCGCCGCTGCGGAAGGGGGCCTGCCTCGCCCGGTCCAGCGCCTCCTGCAGCGAGCCGACCTTCCAGAGCCAGAAGCCCGCCACCAGCTCCCTGTCCCGGCGAAAGGCCCGTCGAGCACCGCCGGCCCGGCGGCGCCGAAGCGGATGCGGTGGCCGCGGCTGCTGCGGTGCAGCCTCTCGCCGGCATCACCCCGTCTCGGCAAGCCTTTCGTTGAAGCGGGTCATTTCCTCCAGCTCCCGGGCGGTCGGCATCACGCCGGCCTCGCTGTCCTCGTCGGCCCTGACCAATGCCATGGCGCGCATGATCGTCTTCTTTCTTCGATCGCAGCGGATGCAAGGGCCAACGCATGGCCGGCCAGCACGGGAACCGACATGCGGGCCCGATTTTTTTCGCTCCGCTCCTTTCGGATATTCCGGCGGCCGGGCCAGGAACCGGGCGGTCAGCCAGCGGCCGGGCCACCTCTTGGATCCTCGTCTAGGCCAAGCCTGCGCATGCGGCGATAGATCGTGCTGCGGTCCACCCCCGCCTGCCGCGCCACGGCCGAGATATTGCCCTCGCATTCCGCGATCAGCCGGCGCAACCCGGCGCGTTCGGTCCCGTCGGGGCCGGGTCGGGCGGTCGCCTGCGCCGCGCCGATCTCATCGGGCAGATCCTCGGGGCCGACCGTGGCGCCGTCGCAGAGCGCTGCGCAAAGCGTGCAGAGATTGACGATCTCGCGCACATTGCCGGGCCAGTCATGCGCCAGCAGCAGCGCCATGGCCTGCGAAGAGAAGCGCGGCTTGCCCTCGGTCGCGGCGGCGATGCGGGCGATCAGCCATTCCAGGTCTGCCCGCGCCCGCACCGGCGGGATGTCCAGCACCAGCCCGTTCAGCCGGTAATACAGGTCCTGCCGGAACCGCCCCTCGGCCACCAGCCCGGCCAGGTCGCGATGCGAGGCCGAGATGACCCGGATGTCCACCGGCTCGGCGCGGGTGGCGCCGACCGGCAGCACCTCGCGCTCGGACAGCACGCGCAGCAGCCGCGCCTGCAGGGCCAGCGGCATGTCGCCGATCTCGTCCAGGAACAGCGTGCCGCCATGCGCCTCGCGGATCAGGCCCTTCTTGCCGCGGGCATGGGCGCCGGTAAAGGCGTTCGGGGCATAGCCGAACAGCTCGCTTTCGATCAGCGCCTCGGGCAGGGCGGCGCAGTTGATCGCCACGAAGGAACCCCGCCTCCGGGACGAGGCATGCATGGCGCGGGCGATGAATTCCTTGCCGGTGCCGGTCTCGCCGCGCAGGATGACGCTGATCTGGCGGTCCACCACCTTGGCGGCGCGCTCGGCCAGGCGCTGCATGGCCGGGTCGCCGCCATGGATCGCGCGCAGCGGCTGGGGCAGGCTGGTCTCCGCGGCCCGGCGCGGCGGCGCGGTGGGCGGCACGGCGCGGGCAAAGATCAGACCGCCGGCCTGCATCTCCAGCGCGCCGTCGACCGGGGCCATGGCGCGCGACAGCTTGGGCAGGTCGTCCAGGTCGCAGGCGAAGATGTCGTCGAAGCGCCGGCCGATCAGCGCCTCGGCCGGCCCGCCGGCCAGAAGCTCGCGCGCGTTGTCGGTCATGCCGCTGATGCGGCCCCCGGCGTCGATGGCGACCGCGGCCATCGGGTCCACGTCCAGGAATTCGGGCGAGGGGTTCAGCCGCAGGATCCAGTCGGCGCGGTGCCGGCGCACCAGATTGGCCATCTCGATGCGGCGGGCGCAGGATTTCATCACCTCCAGCGTCAGCGCCTGGCTCATCTTGTCCTGCGGCGCCTGCAGATGCGACAGGTCCAGCACTCCGATCAGCCCGCCGCGCGTGTCATGCACCGGCACGGCGGTGCAGGACAGCGGCGTCAGCGCCAGGTCGAAATGGTCGGTGCGATGCACGGTGATCGCCCGCCCGGTGGCGAGGCAGGCGCCGACGCCGTTGGTGCCGACATGGCTTTCATGCCATTCCGAGCCGGCGATCAGGCCGGCATGGCGCAGCTCGCGGTCCAGTTCCGCGTCGCCGATGGCATCGACGGTCACGCCGCGCGCATTGGACAGCAGCAGGACATAGCCCATCGTGTTCACGCGGCGGTAAAGGTCCTCCATGCCGTGCCGGGCCATGCCCAGCAATTCCTCGGATTCCTGGCGGTGCTGGCGCAGTTCCTGCTGGGTGACGATGCGCGGCCCGGCATGGCGGCCGGGGTCGAGCTGGTGTTCGTTCACGCAGCGCCGCCACGAGGCCAGCACATCGGCATCCCGGCGCGGCGAGGGTTCGCCCTCGGCCACGCGAATGACTTCAAGGACATGCGTCCCGGTATCCGGCATTCCCCGCATCGGCTCCTCCCAAAGCCCGGCGCGACCATAGCACGGGCCGGGCCGCGCCGGGGCAGAAATCTTGCCGCAGGCGCGGGCCGTCAGCGCGACAGGTCGATCAGGATCTTCAGCTGGCTGCCGGCCGGGTCCAGCAGCGCCTCGAACCCCTCGGCCACCGCCTCGTCCAGCGCGATGCGCTTCGTCACCACCCGCCTGGCCGGGATGGCGCCCGAGGCGATCAGCTCGATGGTGCGCGGCCAGCCATGGGTCGGATAGCACCACGAGCCGCGGATCTCGGCATCCTTGAAGGTCAGCTGGAAGAAATCCACGCTGCCCTTGCCGGGATGCAGCCCGGTCTGCACGATCACCCCCTGCTTGCGCACCGCGTCGAGGCAGGATTGCAGCGCCCGTTCATTGCCGACGCATTCCAGCGCCACGTCGCAGCCGATGCCGCCTTGGGTGCCGGCGCGCACCCGCTCGCCCACATCCTCGCGCGCGGGGTTGATGGCGACGACACCCGGCACCACCTCGGCGGCGAGCCGCAGCCGCGTGTCGTTCACGTCCGACACGAACAGCCGCGTCGCGCCAAAGGCCCGCGCGGTCAGCAGCGCCAGGATGCCGATGGGCCCGGCGCCGGTCACCAGCACCGAATCCCCGGCGGTGATCCGGCCCCGGTCGCAGGCATAGACGCAGACGGCGGTCGGCTCGACCAGCGCCGCCTCCTCGTCGCTCATGCCGTCGGGGATCTTCTCGACATTGTAATCGTTGAGCAGCGCCATCTCGGCCATGCCGCCCGAGACCCAGGACAGCCCGACCAGCGCCAGGCTGCCCGAGAGGTTGTGCCAGCCGCGGTCGGCGAAATGCTCGCCGCCGCGCGGCATGATCAGCGGCTGCACTGCCACCCGGTCGCCGGGCGCCACCTTGGTCACGTCCTCGCCCACTGCCTCGACCTCGCCGCCGAATTCGTGGCCCAGCACCTGCGGGCCATGGGCGCCGGAATAGGGATGCGGTGCGGTCGGAATGAAGATCGGCCCCGAGGCGTATTCGTGCAGGTCGGTGCCGCAGATGCCGACATGGCGGTTGCGGATCAGCACCTGCCCGGGACCAGGCCGGGGCGGTTCGGGAATATCCTCGACCCTAAGGTCCCGCGCGGCATGGAAACGCAAGGCTTTCATGGTGTTCCCCCTTGCAATTCGTCAAAGGCGGCCAGCGCCTTGGCGGCATAGACCGTGCCCGGCCCGCCCGACATCTCGATGGCGACGGCCAGCACCTCCAGCAGTTCCTCGCGGCTGGCGCCGTGGGCCTTGGCCTCGCTGGCGTGAAAGACGATGCAATCCTCGCAGCCGCGCCCGATGGCGACGGCGATGGCGATCATTTCCTTCATGGCGGGGCTGACCTTGCCCTCGCGGTTGGCGGCGAGCATCAGCCCGCGAAAGGCGGACATGGTCTTGCCGTCGGCCTTGTAAAGCGCGGCGGCGCGCGCGTTCATCTCGGCCAGTTTCTGTTTCGCGTTCATGCCAGCACCATCCCTCCATCGACGACCAGGCTTTGCCCGGTCATGTAATCCGACCCGGCCGAGGCGAGGAAGATCGAGACGCCGGCCAGATCCTCGGGGTACGACGGGCGGCCCAGCAGGATGTCGGCGGAAAAGCCCTCGAAAGCCTCGTTGTCGCGTTGGGTCAGCCCCTCGTCCTTGAAGCCCTTGTCGATCAGCTTCCACATGTCGGTCGCCACCACGCCGGGGCAGATGGCGTTGACGCAGATGCCGTGCCTGCCGAAGGCGCGGGCCGCGGCCTGGGTCAGCGCCACCACGGCGAACTTGCTGGCCGAGTAATGCGCCAAGGGCTCGTAGCCCTGCTTGCCGGCGATGCTGGCGGTGTTGACGATCTTGCCGCCGCCGCCCTGGGCGATGAACTGCTTCGCCGCCTCCTGGATGCCGATCAGCACGCCCATGGCGTTCACGTCCATGACGCGGTGCCAGTCGTCCTCGGTGATGTCGTTGAACGGCTTGACCTGGGCGATACCGGCATTGTTGAACATGGCATCCAGCCGGCCATGTTCGGCGACGGTTCGGGCGATCAGCGCGCGCGTGCTGGTGCGGTCGGTCACATCGACGGCAAGGCCGATGGCCTGCCCGCCGGCTTCGCGGATCTCGGCGGCGGTGGTTTCGGCGGTATCGGCGGCGATGTCGGCGATCACCACCCGCGCGCCGGCCTGCGCCAGCCCCTCGGCGATGGAGCGGCCGATGCCGCGGCCCGCGCCGGTGACGATGACCACGCGGCCTTCGACGGAATTGCTCATCTCTCTCCTCCCATTGCAAGGGGCCGCCCCCGAGGGGACGGCCGCATTGTCAGGCGATGAAGTCGCGGATCAGGCGGTTGACCTCGGCCGATTGCTCCATCTGCACCATGTGGCCCGCATCGGGGATGACATGGCGCGATGCCCCCGGCAGGCTTTCGGCATGGGCGGCGGGGATGATCGCATCGGCCTCGCCCCAGATCACCTGCGCGGGCACGCCCGAGGCGGCCAGCGCCTCGGCCAGTCGCTCGGCCTGCCGGCCCTCGCGGAACAGGTTTCCGGCCAGTTCGGTCAGGAAATCCTGCACCCCGTCGAGGCGCTTGTATTTTAGCAGATCCTCGACCATCGCGCGGCTGACCAGCGACTGGTCCCTGAACAGATGCGCCAGCACCGGCTTCAGGTCCTTGCGCCCGGCGGCCTGCACGAAGCCGTCGATGTAATCCGCATTGATCTCGGACCCGAGGCCCGCCGGACAGATCAGCGTGACCGAGGCGGCGCGCGCCGGGTGCTGCGCCGCCAGCGTGCCGGCGACCAGCCCGCCCATGGAATGGCCGGCCAGATGCGCCCTGTCCGCGCCGATATGGTCGAGGAAGGCCAGGACGGTTTCCACCATCAGCCCCAGCCCGGCCGGGCGCGCGGATTTCACCGACTGGCCATGACCGGGCAGGTCCAGCGCATAGACCGGCGCGGCTTCCGCCAGCGCGTCGATGTTGAACAGCCAGTTGTCCAGATCGCCGCCGAAGCCGTGGATCAGCACCAGCGGCACACCCTCGCCCGGACGCTCGGCATAGCGGATGCGGCCCATGGGCAGGTCGGCATATTGATAGGAGGGGCCGGCATCCTCGTCCTCGTCGCCGGCCGACGGGGCCTGATAGGCGGCGACATAGGCGTCGATTTCCGCGCCCGGCACCGATTCCGGCGCCATCACCGCCAGCAGCGCGCGCACCGGATAGGTCTCGCCCTCGATGCCGACGCGGCGGCGCAAGAGGCCCCCGTCGGCGGCCTCGACCACATTGGCGATCTTGTCGGTCTCGACATCCATGATCTCGTCGCCGGGCTTGATCTCGGCGCCCTCGGCCACGTGCCAGGCCGCCAGCTTGCCCTCGCGCATCGAGAGCCCCCATTTCGGCATCAGGATCGGGGTGATGTCTGCCATGTCAGTTCTCCAGCGTCTTGCGAACGGCCGCGGCGATGCGCTCGGCCGAGGGCACATAGGCGTCCTCCAGCGAGGACGAGAAGGGCACCGGCGCATGCGGCGGCGTCACCATCTGGATGGGTGCCTTGAGCGCGCCGAAGGCGTCCTGCGCCACGGTGGCGGCGATGTCGGCGGCGATGGAACAGCGCGGGTTCGCCTCGTCGACGCAGACCAGCCGGCCGGTCGCCTCGACGCTTTCCAGCACCGTGTCCATGTCGATGGGCGACAGCGTGCGCAGGTCGACCACCTCGACATCGACGCCGTCCTTCTTCAGCAGCTCGGCGGCTTCCAGCGAGCGGCCGACCATCTGGCCATAGGTGACGATGGTGGCGTCCGCGCCCTCGCGGACGATGTTCGCCTCGCCGAAGGGGATGGCATAGGGCTCCTCGGGCACGTCGCAGGTGCTGGCGTAAAGGTTCTTGTGTTCGAGGAAGATCACCGGGTCGTTGTCGCGGATCGCCTGGATCAGCAAGCCCTTGCAGTCATAGGCGTTCGAGGGGCAGACCACCTTCAGCCCCGGCAGATGCGTGAAAAGCGGCGTCAGCATCTGGCTGTGCTGGCCCGCCGCGCGAAAGCCCGCGCCGCACATCGCCCGGATCACCACCGGGGTTTCCGCCTTGCCGCCGAACATGTAGCGAAACTTCGCTGCCTGGTTGAACACCTGGTCCAGGCAGACGCCGATGAAATCGACGAACATCAGTTCCGCCACCGGCCGCAGCCCCGCCGTCGCCGCGCCCACCGCCGCGCCGACATAGGCGCTTTCCGACAGCGGCGTGTCGATCATCTGCTTCGGATGCTTGGCGTAAAGCCCCTTGCTGACACCGAGGACGCCGCCCCAGGCGTCATCCTCGCCCTGCGCGCCGGCGCCGCCGACGATATCCTCGCCCATCATGATCACGGTGGGGTCGCGGGTCATCTCCTGATCCAGCGCCTCGTTCACCGCGTCCTTCATGCTGATGATGCGTGCCATGGTTTCCCCTCCCTCAATAGGACACGTAAACGTCGGTGGTCAGTTGTTCCGGGCCGGGCAGCGGCGCGGCGATGGCCTCGACCACCGCCTCGTCGATCAGCGCGGCCACCTCGGCGTCGATGGCGTCCAGCTCCTCGTCCGAGATCACCCCGGCCTCGGTCACCTTCTGGCGAAACAGCTTCAGGCAATCATTGTGCGCGCGGTTGTATTCGTTCTCGCCCGGCGCCTTGTAGGTCTGGGCGTCGCCTTCGAAATGGCCGAAGAAGCGGACGTTCTTGCATTCCAAGAGCGTCGGGCCGGCGCCTTCGCGGGCGCGGCGGATAACCTCGCCCGCCGCCTCGTGGACGGCGAAGAAATCCAGCCCGTCCACGGTGATCCCCGGCATGCCGAAACCGGTCGCCCGGTCCACGTAGCTGTCCGAGGCGGTGGCATAATCGACCGAGGTCGATTCGGCATAACCGTTGTTTTCCACCACGAAGATCACCGGCAGGTTCCAGATTGCGGCCAGATTCATGCTTTCCAGCACCGTGCCCTGGTTCGAGGCGCCGTCGCCGAAGAAGGTGATGCCGACGCCGTCATGGCCCAGCTTCTGCGCCGCCAGCGCCGCGCCGCAGACCAGCGGCGCCCCGGCGCCCAGGATGCCGTTCGCCCCCATCATCCCCAAGGACAGGTCGGCGATATGCATCGAGCCACCCTTGCCGGCGCAGCAGCCGGTGGCCTTGCCATAGATCTCGGCCATCATCGCCTTGACGTCGACGCCCTTGGCGATGCAATGGCCATGGCCGCGATGGGTCGAGGCGATGCGGTCGCGGTCGTGCAGATGCATCATGATGCCGACCGCCGTGGCCTCCTCGCCGGCGTAAAGATGCACGAAGCCCGGGATCTCGCCGCGGGCGAAATCGACATGCAGCCGTTCCTCGAAATCGCGGATGGTGCGCATCTTGCGATAGGCTTCAAGCAGCCGCTCCTTGGGCAGCGGAAACGGATTGGACATGAACTCCTCCCTTGTCTGGTTCAGTCTGGGTTGCGGATGAACAGCCCGGCCGCGGCCGCATGGGCCATGCAGGCGGGCACGTCGATGGTGCGGAAGGCGTCGGGCACCAGCCGCATCGAGACCCGGTCACTTTCGGTGAAGGTCAGCTCGCGCTCGCCGTCGAAGGCCAGCGTGCCGGCGGGGATCGAGGGGCAATGCGCCTTGCCCGGTGCCATGCGCGCGACGCCGGCGATGCCCACCCGGTCGATCAGCCCCGGCGCGATGGGGGCAAGCAGCTGGCGCGGCGCGTCGGGCGACAGGCGGACATGCCGGCCCTCGGGCGTGGCGCGGTCCACCGGGTCGCAGAGCCCGGCGATGGCCGACATGCCGATGGCCTGCGGCAGGCCGAAGGTCACGAACAGGTCGCGGAATCCGGCGGCCTTCCAGATGGCGCGGGCCCCGACGAAGCGGTCCTCGACCACGGCGACATCGACCAGCGCGATCTCGCGCCGCTCGCCCAGCGTCACCTCCAGCCATTTGTTCGGCCGCAGCGCCACGGCCTCGGGCACCTGTCCGGTGACGGCCAGCCCCACCGCGAGGCCGGTGATCGTCGGCTCGCGCAGCTCGGGAAAGGCGTTGTTGGTGCCGGTCGAGACCCCGGCCACCGGCACCGCGCCGCAGGCCCCCACCACGACGCGGCTGGTGCCGTCGCCGCCCAGAACCACGATGGCGCCCACGCCGTCCTCGGCCATCATCCGGGCGGCGCGGGCGCTGTCCTCGGGCGTGGCGGTGACGGGCATGTCCAGGTAGCGCAGGCGCGGGAAATTCCCGTGGCCGAGTCGAAGCTCGCGCTGGATGCTGCGTTCCAGGTGAAAGCGGATGCCGCCGTTTTCCGGCATGACCACCACCTCATCGACGCCGGACGCGGCCAGCCCGGCCATCATGCGCAGCACGATATTGGCGCGGTCGTTGATGGGCAGGTTGCCCGCATGCGAGATCACCCGCCGGATGTCGCGGGCCGAAATCGGATTGGCGATGATGCCGACCTTGACCATGTCTGTCCTCCCTGCCCATCATGCAAGCAACGGCCGTGCCAATTTTCCGGCGCAGGGTTTGCCGGGGTTTTCGCGCCGGGCTGTTGCATGGCCGTGCAACACTGTGGCGCCACAGGGGTGGGGGATGCAGAACCAGCAGCAGCGCCAGATCCGCGGCCTTGCGCTGAGCCAGCAGATGCGGCTGTCGCTGGACCTGCTGCATATGGACGGCGCGCGCCTGCGCCGTCGTCTGCGGCTGGAGGCGGCGCGGAACCCGTGCCTGGACCTGGTCGAGACGCCCGAGGCGCTGACGGCAAGGCAGGCGCTGGCCGCGCAGATCGGGCTGCTGCGCCTGACCCGGGACGAGGCCGATCTGGCCCGGGCGCTGGTGCATTGCCTGGACGAGCGCGGCTGGCTTGCCGACCCGCTGCCCGAGATCGCCGGCTGGCTGGCGGTGCCGGCCGCGCGGATCGAGGCGCTGCTGCCCGTCCTTCAGGGCCTCGACCCGCCCGGCATCTTCGCTCGCGATCTGGCCGAATGCCTGCGGCTGCAATTGCGGGCGCGGGGACGGCTGGACCCGATGATCGAGCGGCTGTTGCAGCGGCTGGACCTGGCCGCCTCGGGCGATCTGGCGGCGATCCGGGCGCATTGCGGCTGCGATGCCGAGGACGCGGCCGGGATGCTGGCCGATCTGCGCGCCCTGTCGCCCTTTCCGCTCTCCGAGGATATGACACCCCCCATGGCGCCCGAACTGGAGCTGACGGCGGACGGCCGTGTCCTGCCGCTGGACGCACCGGCCCCGACGCTGCGCGCCGGCGCGGGCGCCGCCGGGCAGGCCGCCCTTGCCCGTGCCCTGATCGCGGGTTGCGAGGCACGCGGCGCCAGCCTGCTGCGCATCGCCTCGGCGCTGGCCGAGGCGCAGGCGGATTGGCTGCGCGGGCAGGGGGCCTTGCGGGCGCTGACCATGGCCCAACTGGCCGGACGGCTGGGGCTTGCGACAAGCACCGTCAGCCGGGCGGTGGCGGGCGTGGCCATGCGGACACCGCGCGGCACCGTGCTGTTGCGCCAATTGCTGCGCATCCCGGCCAGCCCGCGCAATCCCGATCTGAGCCGCGGCGAGGCGCAGGAGGCGCTGCGCCGGCTGATCGCGGACTGGCCGGCGGGACAGCGGATATCGGACGCGGCGCTGGCGCAGCGGCTGGCCGGGCAGGGCATCGCCCTGTCGCGCCGCACGGTGGCGAAATACCGCGCCGAGATGGGGCTGGCCGCCCGGGGCCGGCGCTGATCCCGGCCTTCAGGCGGGGCGCGCGCCGCGGTCAGCCCGGCCCGGCATGGTCCATGGGGCGGGACAGCTCGTGGCCGCGCTCGGCCAGGCTGGCCGACAGAAAGCCGATCACCGCCCGCACCCATTGCATCACCCGCAGGTCGCGATGGCAGGTCAGCCAATAGGTCCGGGTCAGCCGGACCCGGTCGGGCAGCACGATCTGCAGCTCGGGATATTTCGCGGCGATATACCAGGGCAGCACGCCGATCCCCAGCCCGTTGCGCACCGCCGCCAGCTGGTTGAAGATGCTGGAGCTTTTGACGCTGGCCCGGATGGCGGGATGGATCTCGCCCAGATAGTCCAGGCCGGGGGCGAAGATCATCTCCTCGATATAGCCGATGAAACGCAGCTGGCGCAGATCCTCGGGGCCGGCGATGGGCGGCAGGCCGCGCAGATGCTCGCGGGTGGCATAGAGATGCAGGGTGTAATCCGCCAGCCGCTCCGAGCGATAGGGACCGCTGGTCACAGGGTCCAGCGTGATCGAGATATCCGCCTCGCGCCGCGACAGCGACAGCACCTGCGGCATGGTGACGAGTTCCAGCGAGATCAGCGGGAAGCGCGCGATGAAGGCGGGCAGCAGATGGGTCGAGAACAGGCTGCCGAAGCCTTCGGGCATGGCCAGCCGCAGGGGCCGCGCCTGTCCCGGGGCGCTGGCCTGGTCCAGCGGGATCAGCCCGGCGGCCTCCTCCATGCGCTCGGCGGCCTCGATCAGGCGCTGGCCGGCGGGCGTCGGCTCATAGCCGCGGGGGTTGCGCTCGAACAGCCGGGTGTTCAGCGCCTGCTCCAGCCGGTCGATGCGGCGCGAGACGGTGACATGCGAGGTGCCCAGATGCCGCGCGGCGCGCGACAACTGGCCTTCGCGCACAACCGCCAGAAAGAATTGCAGATCGTCCCAGCTGAGATTGGCCATCTGTTCGAAAACGCACAGGTCCTGTAAGAAATTAAACCGATCTGAACACTTGTGTCAAAGCCGAATTACCTGCATCGTTCGGATGAGCGGGCGCGGGAGTCGCCCCTCGTCATGGACAGGACAGCGTTCCCACCCGGCCCGCCCAAGCGGCCGGCGGAAGGAGTACGCCTTCGGGAGGACATAATGCGAAAGTTTCTGCTGTCGGCCACCGCGGTCGGCCTTGTTGCCACGCCTGCCTTGGCCGAGATCTCGGACGGCAAGGTCAGGATCGGCATCCTCAACGACCAGTCGGGGGTCTATGCCGATTTCGGCGGCAAGTTTTCCTATGAGGCGGCGCGGATGGCGGTCGAGGATTTCGGCGGCACGGTGCTGGACGCGCCCATCGAGGTCGTCACCGCCGACCACCAGAACAAGCCCGACATCGCCTCGAACATCGCCCGGCAATGGTATGACACCGAGCAGGTCGATGCGATCATGGAGCTGACCACCTCCTCGGTCGGCCTGGCGGTGCAGGCGCTAAGCCAGGAAAAGAAGAAGATCACCGTCAACACCGGCGCCGCCACGACCGAGCTGACCGGGGCGCAATGCACCCCCTATGGCTTCCACTGGGCCTATGACACCCATGCGCTGGCGGTGGGCACCGGCGGCGCGCTGGTGAAGGAAGGCGGCGACAGCTGGTTCTTCCTGACTGCCGACTATGCCTTTGGCTATTCGCTGGAGGAGCAGACCGGCAATTTCGTCAAGTCGCAGGGCGGCACGGTCGCGGGGGCGGTGCGCCACCCGCTGGCGACGACGGATTATTCCTCGTTCCTGCTGCAGGCGCAGGCTTCGGGCGCCAAGGTCATCGGCCTGGCCAATGCCGGCATGGACACGCAGAACGCCATCAAGCAGGCGGCGGAATTCGGCATCACCGCCGGCGGCCAGCGCCTTGCGGCGCTGCTCTTCACCCTGGCAGAGGTGCATGGCATCGGGCTGGATGCCGCGCAGGGGCTGACGCTGACGGAAAGCTTCTACTGGAACCGCAACCCGGAATCGCGCGAGTTCGGCGAACGCTTCAAGGAACGCACCGGTGTCATGCCGAACATGGTCCATGCAGGCACCTATTCGGCGGTCACCCAGTATCTCAAGGCGATCCAGGAGGCGGGCACCGACGAGACCGAGGCCGTCGCCGCCAAGATGCACGAGATGCCGGTCGACGATGTCTTCGCCCAGGGCGGCAAGGTCGGGCCCAATGGCCGGCTGATCAAGGACGTCTACCTGATGGAGGTCAAGGCCCCCGGCGACGTGACCGAGGACTGGGACTATTACAACGTCCTGGCCACCATCCCGGGGGACGAGGCCTTCCTGAAGCCGGCCGACAGCGGCTGCCCGCTGGTCCAGTGATGGCGGCATCTGTGGCAACGCAGGCCGAGCCGCGGGTGGTTTTGTCCGCCCGCGGCCTTGGGAAGGATTTCGCCGGTTTCACGGCGGTGAACAACGTCGATCTGGACGTGGAGCATGCGCGCATCCATGCGCTGATCGGGCCGAACGGCGCCGGCAAGACCACGGTCTTCAACCTCTTGACCAAGTTCCTGCAGCCGACGCGGGGCCAGATCACGCTCTTGGGCCAGGACATCACCAACACCAAGCCCGACAAGGTGGCGCGGATGGGGCTGGTGCGCAGCTTCCAGATCTCGGCGGTGTTCCCGCATCTGACGGTGCGCGAGAACGTCAAGGTGGCGCTGCAGCGGCCGGCGGGGCTGGCGGTGCAGTTCTGGCTGCCGCTCTCGTCGCTCGACCGGCTGGACGCGCGCGCCGACCAGCTGATCGAGCAGCTGGGCCTGGCGCGCTGGCGCGACCACCGCGCCGCCGACCTGTCCTATGGCAGGAAGCGCGTGCTGGAGATCGCGACCACCCTGGCGCTCGACCCCGAGGTGCTGCTCTTGGACGAGCCGATGGCCGGCATGGGGCAGGAGGACGTGGCCATGGTCGCCGGGATCATCCGCGACGTCGCCGCCGAGCGCGCCGTGCTGATGGTCGAGCACAATCTGAGCGTCGTGGCCAATATCTGCCACCACGTCACCGTGCTGCAGCGCGGCGAGATCATCGCGGCGGGCGACTATGCCGCCGTCTCGGCCGATCCGCGCGTGCGCACCGCCTATATGGGGTCCGAGGCATGAGCGCGCCGCTTCTGAACGTCCGCGACCTGCATGCCTGGTATGGCGAAAGCCATGTCCTGCACGGCGTGAACCTGACCGTCGCCGAGGGCGAGACCATCTGTATCCTGGGCCGCAACGGCATGGGCAAGACCACCACGCTGCGCGCGATCATGGGCATCCTGCGCAAGCGCACCGGCCGGATCGAATTCGCCGGGCGCGACATGACGGCGCTGCCCCTGCACCAGACCGCCCGCGCCGGCCTGGGCTTCGTGCCCGAGGAGCGCGGCATCTTCGCCAGCCTCTCGGTCGAGGAGAACCTGATGCTGCCGCCGAAGGTCGCCGAAGGCGGCATGTCGGTCGAGGAGATCTACGCGCTGTTCCCGAACCTGCAGGAACGCCGCAATTCGCAGGGCACCAAGCTTTCGGGGGGCGAGCAGCAGATGCTGGCCATGGCGCGCATCCTGCGCACCGGGGCGCGCTGCCTTTTGCTGGACGAGCCGACCGAGGGGCTGGCGCCGGTCATCATCCAGGCCATCGGCGAGGTGCTGCAAAAGCTGAAGGCGCGGGGCATGACCGTGGTGCTGGTCGAGCAGAACTTCCGCTTCGCCGCCAAGGTCGCCGACCGCTTCTACCTGATGGACCACGGCCGGATGACAGCGGAATTCCCGGTCGCGGAACTGCAGGCGCAGATGGACATGCTGCATCGGGAACTGGGGGTGTGACATGACGATGATCTTCGGCGTTCCCATTCAGGCCCTGATGGGGCAGTTGCTGGTCGGGTTGATCAACGGCTCGTTCTACGCGCTGCTGTCGCTGGGCCTTGCGGTGATCTTCGGCCTGCTTCGGGTCATCAACTTCGCGCATGGCGCGCAATACATGCTGGGCGCCTTCGTGGCGCTGCTGCTCCTGACCGTGGGCGGCATCAACTACTGGCTGGCGCTGCTGCTGGCGCCGCTGGCGGTGGGCCTGTTCGCGGCGCTGGTGGAAAAGACCATGCTGTCGCGGCTCTACAAGCTCGACCATCTCTACGGGCTTCTCTTCACCTTCGGGCTGGCGCTGGCGATCGAAGGGACGTTTCGCTATTTCTTCGGCGCCTCGGGCAAGCCCTATGCGCCGCCCGCGCAGCTGACCGGGGCGGTGAACCTGGGCTTCATGTTCCTGCCGATCTATCGCGGCTGGGTGGTCATCGCCTCGCTGGCGACCTGCATCGGGGTCTGGCTGCTGATCGAGAAGACCAAGCTCGGCGCCTATCTGCGCGCCGCGACCGAGAACCCCACGCTGGTGCAGGCCTTCGGCGTCAACGTGCCGCTGCTGCTGACCCTGACCTATGCGCTTGGCGCGGGCCTCGCGGGTTTCGCGGGGGTGCTGGCGGCGCCGGTCTATCAGGTCAGCCCGCTGATGGGTTCGAACCTGATCATCATCGTCTTCGCCGTGGTGGTGGTCGGCGGCATGGGCTCGATCCTGGGCGCCATCGTCACCGGCTACATGCTGGGCGTGGTCGAGGGTCTGACCAAGGTCTTCTACCCCGAGGCCTCGAACATCGTGATCTTCGTCATCATGGCGATCGTCTTGATCCTGCGGCCCGCGGGCCTTTTCGGAAAGGATGCCTGAATGGCCGCAAAATCCGAAACCGTCGTCTCGGAGGACCATGTCGCGGCCCATCCCCGCGCCGGGCAGGTCCGGCTGCTGCTGGTCGCTGTCGCGCTGGCCGGGCTGCTGGTGGCGCCGATGTTCCTCTATCCGATCTTCCTGATGAAGCTTCTGGCCTTCGCGCTCTTCGCCTCGGCCTTCAACCTGCTCTTGGGCTATACCGGCCTTCTGTCCTTCGGCCATGCCACCTTCTTCGGGGGCGCGGCCTATTTCACCGCCCATGCGGTCAAGGTCTGGGGCTGGTCGCCCGAGGCCGGCATCCTGCTGGGCGTCGCCGGCGCGGCGGCGTTGGGGCTGGTGATGGGCGCCATCGCCATCCGCCGCCAGGGCATCTATTTCGCCATGATCACCCTGGCGCTGTCGCAGATGTTCTTCTTCTTCTGCCTGCAGGCGCCCTTCACCCATGGCGAGGACGGCATCCAGTCTGTGCCGCGGGGGCATCTGTTCGGGCTGATCGACCTGAACCGGCCGATGAACATGTATTACTTCGTGCTGGCGGTGTTCGTGATCGGGCTGCTGGTCATCCGGCGCTTCGTGAATTCGCCCTTCGGCATGATCCTGAAGTCGATCCGCGAGAACGAGCAGCGCGCGATCTCGCTGGGCTATTCGGTGCAGCATTACAAGCTGGGCGCCTTCGTGATGTCGGCGGCGCTGGCGGGGCTCGCGGGCGGCGTCAAGGCGCTGATCTTCCAGTTCGCGACGCTGACCGACGTGACCTGGCAGATGTCGGGCGAGGTGATCCTGATGACGCTCTTGGGCGGCATCGGCACGCTGCTGGGCCCCATCGTCGGCGCAGGGCTGGTGGTCACGCTGCAGAACTACCTCGCCACCTCCGACTTTCCGGTCACCATCATCACCGGCGTGGTGTTCATGGTCTGCGTGCTGCTGTTCCGCCGCGGGCTGGTGGGCGAGTTCTTCGCAACCAAGATCGGCAGAAGGCTCGGGTTCAGGGGCGAATCGTGATGTCGCGGCCCTCGCGTGGCTGCGGGGGCCCTGCATGGAGTATCCGATGGAAAGCTACGATTATATCGTGATCGGCGCGGGCAGCGCCGGCTGCGTGCTGGCCAACCGCCTCAGCGCCGATCCCGGCACCCGCGTGCTGCTGCTGGAGGCCGGGGGGCGCGACAATTACCACTGGATCCATATCCCGGTCGGCTATCTCTATTGCATCGGCAATCCGCGCACCGACTGGGGCTACAGCACCCAGCCCGAGCCGGGGCTGAACGGCCGGGCGCTGCTTTATCCGCGCGGCCGGGTGCTGGGCGGCTGCTCCTCGATCAACGGCATGATCTACATGCGCGGGCAGGCGGCGGATTACGACCATTGGCGCCAGCTTGGCTGCACCGGCTGGGGCTGGGACGACGTGCTGCCGCTGTTCAAGGCGCAGGAGGACCATTATCGCGGCGCCGACGCCATGCACGGCGCCGGCGGCGAGCTGCGGGTCGAGACGGCGCGGGTCCGCTGGGCGGTGCTCGACGCCTTCATGGAAGCGGCGGAACAGGCCGGCATCCCGCGGACCGAGGATTTCAACCGCGGCGACAACGAGGGCGGCGGCTATTTCGACGTGACCCAGCGCAGCGGCTGGCGCTGGAGCGCGGCCCGCGCCTTCCTGCGCCCGGTCAGGAACCGCCCGAACCTGCGCATCCTGACCGGCGCCGAGGTCGAGCGGCTGGCGATCGAGGCGGGCGAGGTCGCGGGCGTCGTCTTTCACCATCAGGGCCAGCGCCGCGAGGTCCGCGCTTCGCGCGAGACGGTGCTGGCGGCGGGCTCCATCGGCTCGGTGCAGATCCTGGAACTGTCCGGCGTCGGGCGCGGCGAGGTGCTTCAGGCCGCCGGCATCGCCCCGCAGGTCGAGGTGCCGGGCCTGGGCGAGAACCTGCAGGACCATCTGCAATTGCGGCTGGTCTACAAGGTCCGCGGCGTGCCGACGCTGAACGAGAAGGCCTCGCATCTGCTGGGCAAGGCGGCGATCGGGCTGGAATACCTGCTGAAACGCTCGGGTCCGATGTCGATGGCGCCAAGCCAGCTGGGCATCTTCACCCGCTCCGGGCCGGACAAGGCGACGCCGGACCTGGAATTCCACGTCCAGCCGGTCAGCCTGGACAAGTTCGGCGACCCGGTGCATCCCTTCCCGGCCATGACCGCCTCGGTCTGCAACCTGCGGCCGGAAAGCCGCGGCTCGGTCCATGTCGCCGGGCCGGATTTCCGCGCCCATCCCGCGATCCGGCCGAACTACCTTTCGGCCGAGGCCGACCGCGAGGTGGCGGTGCGCGCCATCCGCCTGGCGCGCAAGATTGCCGCGCAGCCGGCCTTCAACCGCTTCAATCCCGAGGAATACGTCCCCGGCATCGCCTTCCAGACCGACGAGGACCTGGTCAAGGCGGCCGGCGCGGTCGGCACCACCATCTTCCACCCGGTCGGCACCTGCCGCATGGGCGCCGATGACGGCGCGGTGGTCGACCCCCGGCTGCGGATGCGGGCGCTTGGCCGGCTGCGCATCGCCGACGCCTCGGTCATGCCGACGATCACCAGCGGCAACACCAACGCCCCGGTGATGATGATCGCGGAAAAGGCCGCGCGGATGATGCTGGAGGATGCCAGGGCCTAGGCCGCGGCTTTGACTTTTCCGCCGGCCTGCCCATATCCTTGCGCAGGGCTGGAAATGCGAAAGGCAAAGCCATGCTCAGAATCCTCTGCCTGTCCCTTGCGCTGGGGCTTGCGGCGCCCGCCGCCATGGCGGGGCCGGCGGCGCCTGCCGAGGGGCGCGTCACCGTAACCTATGTCGCGCCGGAAACCTTCCGGGACCGCGAGTTTCGCCGCGAACGCAGCCGCGTCTCGGCGCTGGCCGAGTTCGACCGCTGGTTCGCCGAGCTTGGCGCGCGCTACCTGCCTGCCGGGCAAAGCCTGCAGGTCGAGGTGCTCGACATCGACCTTGCCGGCGAGTCCGAGCCCTGGCGCAGCGGTTTCCACGACGTGCGCTTCCTGCGCGACATCACGCCGCCGCGCATCCATCTGCGCTATCGACTGCTGCAGGGTGGTGCGGTCGTTCGCGCGGGCGAGGAGCGGCTGACCGACATGAACTATCTTTCCAACCCGCGCGGCCATGGCGACGGGCGGCGCTTCGTCCATGACAAGCTGATGCTGCAGGGCTGGTTCCGCAAGACCTTCGCGGCGCCGCAGCGGCAATCCCGCCGGGATCTGTCGGGCTGATCGGCGGGGCAGGGGCGCGGCCGGCCCCTGCCGGGCCCGGCCGCCTGCCGTCAGCGCGCCTCGTTCACGATCCTGATCTGGGTGAACTCGGCCAGCCCCTCTTCGGCGAACTCGACGCCGAGTCCGGATTGCTTGGCGCCGCCGAAGGGGATGTTCGGGCCGAAATCCAGGTGCTTGTTGATCCAGACCGTGCCGCTTTCGATGCGCTCGGCGACGCTGCGGGCCAGGTCGCGATCCTCGCCCCAGACCGAGCCGCCCAGGCCAAGCTCGATGCCGTTGGCGCTGGCCACCGCCGATTCCACGTCCTCGAAGCGGATCACCGGCAGGATCGGGCCGAATTGTTCCTCGTCCACGATGCGGTCGCCGTCCTTGACGTCGGCGACGATGGTCGGGCGGATGAAATAGCCGGGCCCCTCGGTCAGCGCGCCGCCGGCGATGATGCGGCCGTCGGCGCGGGCGGAATCGAGGAAGCCCTTGACCTTCTCGAACTGCATGCGGTTCTGCAGCGGGCCGATGGTGGTGCCCTGCTGCAAGCCGTCGCCGACCACGGCGGCCTCGGCCAGCTCGGCCAGGCGGGCGCAGACTTCCTCATAGATCGAATCGTGCACATAGGCGCGCTTGATCGCCAGGCAGACCTGCCCGGCATTCATGAAGGCGCCGGCGAAAAGCCCGGGCGCGACTTTGGCCGGATCGGCGCCCGGCAGCACGATGGCCGCATCGTTGCCGCCCAGTTCAAGCGTCAGCCGCTTGATGGTGGATGCCGCGCTGGCCATGATCTTCTGCCCGGTCGCGGTCGAGCCGGTGAACGAGATCTTGGCGACATCCGGATGCGCGGTCAGCGCCGCGCCCAGGTCGTTCTGGTCGGTGACGATGTTGACCACGCCCGGCGGCAGGATCCCGGCGATGATCTCGCCCAGTTTCAGCGTGGTCAGCGGCGTGGTCGGCGCGGGCTTGACCACCATGGTATTGCCGGCCAGCAGCGCCAGCGGCAGCTTGAAGGCCACGATCAGCACCGGGAAGTTCCAGGGAATGATCGCCCCGACCACGCCCAGCGGCTTGCGGAACTGCCGCACCAGCCGGCTGTCGCTGTCCTCGATCACCTTCACCGGCAGGTCATAGCTCGCCAGATGGCGGATGAAGGCGCAGGTATAGGCGATCTCGGCCTGCGCCTCGGGCAGGGGCTTGCCCTGTTCCTGCGTCAGCAGCCGGGCGAACTCCTCGGCCCGCGCCTCCAGACCGTCGGCGATCTGCAGGATCAGCGCGCGCCGTTCCTCGATCGGGCGGGCGGCCCAGGCGGGAAAGGCCGCCTTGGCCGCCGCCACCGCCGCGTCGAGCTGCGCCGCCGAGGCACGGGGGGCTTCGGCCAGCAGCTGTTCGTTGGCCGGGTTCACGACCTCCATGGTCATGTCGCCCGCGACCAGCTGGCCGTCGATCAGCAATCGGTATTCCGTCATTTCGTCCCTCCCCAAAAGCGTCGCGCAAGTCTGGGGCAGAAGCCGGGTCGATTCTTGCCATATCCGGCCAATTCGCCGGGGCCGAGGGGCGCGGGCCGAAATCTGGCCGGAAATGTCAAATCCGCAACTGCCTGATTTTGCGGCATGATCCGGGAAAGCGGCGGATTTGTAACGGTTTTTCGCAAGCCCCGTCCCAAGGCCCGCGCGATGCGGCGATTCTTGGGGATCGTCCGGCGGATATGCTACACTTTGTCGCAACAGGGAAATAGCCGGGGCAAGGCGCGAGACAGCGGCCACCCGGCGCAGCCACGGGAAATGCCATGCAAGGGTCATGGATTCGCGGAGCCATCGCATTCATGCTGATCGGGTCCGAGGCGGACGGCGCCCCGGCTGCCGCTGCCCCGGTGCCGGCGATGCCCTTGCAGACCTTCGTCAACCATCTCGAACAGGAGCGCGCCGCCAGCAGCGACGGCCTGCGCTCATGGCGCTCGGGCGAGGAGATGGAGCTTTCCGCCATCGGCATCCTGGGCGACGCGGTCGCCCCGCGCCGCACGCTGGGCGAGGCGCTGCGCATCCTCGCCCGCGGCTTTCCGGTACTGCAATCGAACAGCCGGGTCTCGCTCGAGGTGATCGGCGACGAGGCGCATGTCTGCTACCGGGTGCTCGACCCGCGGATCTGGCCGCGCCGGGCGGATGCCGAGCTGACGCTGGGGCTGATCCGCGGCATCTGCGACCGCTACGCGGTGCCGAACAGCGCGATACAGGACCTGTGCTTCGAGCATCAGCCGGATCGGGACCTGCGGGTGCTGGCGCATCATCTGGGCCGCACGCCGCGCTTCGGCCAGGACGAGAACCGCATCGTGTTTTCCGCGCGCATGCTGGGCAACACGCTGCGCGCCGAGGCCGGAGGCGATGCCATGGCGCTGTCGAAACGGCTGGACGAGGCGCTGACCGAGCTGCGGCGGCAGACCCCGGTCGCGCAGCGGGTGCACGAGCTGATCCTGGCGCAGATGGAACGCGGGCTGGTCAACCAGGCCCATATCGCCGCGCAGCTCGGCATGTCCGAGCGTTCGCTGCGCCGGGCGCTGGCCGCCGAGGGGCAGCCGTTCCACGAGATCCTCGAAGAATGCCGCCGCGTCCACGGTTTCGCGCTACTGGTGCGCAGCGACCGGCTGTTCGGCGAGATCGCGCTGCTGCTGGGCTATTCCGATCAGACCGCCTTTTCGCGCGCCTTCTCGCGCTGGTATGGCGCTTCGCCGCGCGAACTGAGGAAGATGGGCGCCGAGGAGGTCAGCGTGATCCGCTGATCGAACCGCCCCTCGCGCGCCGGGCCGCTATGGGCGATGAAGATGCGCGTGGCGTCGGCCCGCCGCGTCTCTATGGCGGCCAGGATGCGCCGGCAGGCGGCATCGTCGATTTCCGAGAAGGCTTCGTCGAAGATCAGCACCTCGGCCGGGCGCAGCAGCGCGCGGGCGATGGCGATGCGCTGGCGCAGCCCGCCCGACAGATTGGCGCCGGTTTCGCTGACCGGCGTGGCAAGCCCGGCCTCGGCCCGCGCCCATCCGGCCAGATCGGCGGCCTCCAGCGCCTGCCACAGCGCGGCATCGCCCGCATCCGGCGCGGCCAGGCGCAGGTTCTCGGCCAGCGTGCCGCGCAGGATCGCCGGGCGCTGCGCCAGATGGGTGATGCGCGCGGCGAGGGCCAGCGGGCGCAGATGCGCGACCTCGGCGCCCGCAAGCCGCACCGCTCCCTCGGCCAGCGGCGCGTCGCGGGTCAGCGTGGCCATCAGCCGCGACTTGCCGATCCCCGACGGCCCATCCAGCAGCACGCGCTGGCCCGGCGGGATCACGGCCGTCACCGGATGATGCGCGGCGCCCTCGGCCCGGGCCTCGCGCAGGGCGATGGTCAGCCGGCCGGGCGGCGGCTCGGCGCCCGCGTCGGGACGGGCCGAGGCCATCACCGCGCCCAGCCGGTCCGCCGCCACCCGCGCCCGGGCCTGCGCATGGTAGAGGCCCAGAAGATTGCGCAGCGGCCCCGACATCATCCCGGCATAGGCAAGGAAGGCGACCAGCGTGCCGATCTGCCATTCGCCGCGGACCACCTGCCAGCCGCCGACCAGCAGGATGGTGCCGCGCAGGATGGCGGTGATGGTCTGGCTGACCGCGCCCACCGTCTCGGACCAGAGCCGCTGGCGTGTCAGCCCGGCGATCTGCGCCTGCTGCGCGGCGCCGAAGCCCGCCGCCCGCTGGTCCAGCGCGCCCAGCCCGCGCAGGGTGGCGCGGGCCGACAGCGTCTCGGCCATCTGCGCGGAAAGCGCGCCGCGCTGGCTGCGCACATCCTCGGCCAGCGCGCGGGTCCGGGGCCGGGCGCGGGACAGGAACCACAGCTCGAAGGGCGCGGCCAAGAGCGGCAGGACCGCCATGCGCCAGTCCAGCGCGATCATCAGCCCCAGCCCGCCGGCCAGCCGGAACAGCGCGCCGACCGCGACCAGGGCGGTGTCGAAGGCGAAGCCCTGGATCTCGGCGCAGTCGCCGTCCAGCCGCGCCATCGCCTCGCCCAGCGGCAGGTCGGCGTGGGCCGGGTCGCGCGCGAGGGCCGCGCCGAACAGCCCACCGCGCAGATCGGCCAGCATCCGGGCCGAGGCGCGCAGGTGCAGCATCGAGTTCACCATCCCGAAGCCCACCGCGCCCAGGCCGAGCGCAAAGGACAGCCCGGCCCAGAAGATCAGCGCGCCCATGTCCCGCGCCATGATGCCGGCATCGATCACCTGCCGGGTCAGCATCGGCATGGCCAGCCCCAGCGCCGCCGCGGCAAGCGAGGCCGCCAGCACCACCAGCCCCGAAGGCAGGGCGCGCGCCATCACCGGCGCCAGCCAGCCCGCCGCCTCGGGGCCGAAGATCAGCCGGGCAAGGCGGGCGGCCAGCCTATCCATGGCCGCATTTCCGTTCCGGGCCGTGATGGATCGCGCGCGCCGCCAGTGCGGCGATGGCGGCCGGCCCGTCGAGCCGGCCCGCCCCCGCCATGATCGCCGCCAGATGGCCGGCGACGCGCGCCGCGCCCAGGCTTGCGCCGCCCATCCCGGGCGGGCTGTGCTCGGGCGAATTGCACCAGGCCCCGAACAGCGCCGGGCCCAGTTGCGACAGATCATCCCAGCCGCAGCGCGCATCGCCGGTGGCGGCGATCACGCCGGGATAGGCGGCGGGAAAGCAGGGTGCGCCACGGGCCGGATGCGCCGCGACCAGAACCGCGCCGCCGGCCACCAGCGCCTCGCAGGCCCGGCGCAGCGGCGCGCGGTCGGCGCTCAGGCCCAGGCTCATGCAGATCACCTCGGGCCGGGCCTCGTCCATGGCGGCGAACCAGCGCAGCGCGGCGGCGACGCGCAGCGCGCTGGTGACAGGCCGGTCGTCGAAGACCTGCGCATGGATGACCGCCGCGCCCGGGCAGGCGCGGCGGATGATCGCGGCGACGGCGGTGCCGTGGCCCAGCCGGTCGGGCCGGGCGGGGATGGCCGAGCCGTCGGCCATGAAGGCGCGGGCGTCCTCGGCCGGGTCCTCGGGGCCGGGGCCGCTGTCGATCACCCCCACCCGCAGCATGTCATTCGTCCCGCGTGAACAGCCGCACCGAGGCCAGCGACATCGAGGCGTTGCCGGGCAGGTCGACCTGGCCCTTCTTCTCCAGCGTCTCGGCATCATAGGCGGCAAGGTCGCCAAGCGCGCCGCCCAGCCAGACCGTGCTGCCGTCGGTCGAGACGTTCACGGAATAATAGCTGTGCGGCAGCGCCACCCGCTTGATCGAGGCGTTCTTTTCCAGGTCGAAGCTTTCCAGCACGTTATAGGCGCCGAAGGCGCGGGTCTTGGCCGGGTTCACCGCGGTCGAGAAATAGAACACGTCCATGATGCGGATTTCGCGCATCGCCATCTCGCCGGTCTCCAGGTCCATGGTCAGCAACCCGGTGCGATAGGCTGCCGGGTCGGCCGGGTCGACGTCCTTGCGCGCGGTGTAGAAGGGCGTCGCCATCACCCCCGAGCTTTCGTGCTGGTTCCAGACCGCCAGCACGTCGGGCTGGGCATAGGTCTCGGCCTCCCAGCTCTGGATCGGCTTGTCTTCGATCAGCGTGCCGGTCTCGGGGTCCATGACATGCAGGTCGCGGCCCAGCCCGTAAAGCTTCGAGCCGTCGCTGGCCCAGGCCAGCATGGTGACCTGGCGCGGCGCCTCGAAGGCCTTGCGCCGTTCCAGCGTCTCGGCATCGTAAAGCGCGATGCGGGTGGGCTGGACCTCGAAATGCGTCAGCTCCAGCTTCACCGGGCTTTCATAGATCGCCAGCGTCTTGCCATCGGGGGAAAGCGCGGCGCCGAACAGGCTTTTCACTCGCTCCTCGGGGATGGACAGGTCGATGCGGCCCAGCGTCTCGCCGGTCACGAGGTCGACCTTGACCAGGCTTTCGGACTTGTTGACCGTGGCATAGGCGATCCTGCCGTCCGGCGCGACCATCGGCACCATGGGCGTCGGGCCGGCGTCGTCGATCTCGATCACCTTCTCGACCGCCATTGTCTGGGTATCGACCACGACCAGCTTGTTGGGCCGCGCCGGGGCGAGGATGTAGTCATGCGCGGCGGCCGGGCCGGCCAGCAGCGCCGCGGCGGAGGCCAGGAGCAGAAGGGATTTGCGCATCAGGACGAGCCTTTCGTTTCCGGGAACACCGATTGCAGCTTGCGCCAGTCCTGCATGACGTCGTCGGCGCCGGCGCTCCAGTTCGGATAGGTGTTCAGCGTATCGGCCACCTGCGCCGGCCACCAGCAGGGATCGGCGCAGCCGTACAGGTCGGCCTCCATCGGCTGGCACAGGTTCGAGACGGCGCCGAAGGCGTCCACCTCCCAGCCGGGGTCGAAGGAGGTGGTGCAGCCGACCAGCGAATTCATCGCCACGACCTCCTCCTCGCGGCCCAGGGCCTCGGCTTCGACGAAGGCCTTCGCCTTGGCGTTGGCGGGGATCAGATGTTTCATTGGAGAACCTCCCTTGCTGGGCCGGACCGGGTGATCCGGGGTTCCAATTGGCTGCGGAAGAAGGACGGGTTGGCCTGCATGATGCGGACATAGGATTCGATGCCGAAATCGACCCAGTCCCGCATCAGGTCGCAGTAATGCCAGACCGGCGCGAAGGGATCGCCTTGCCGGGCATAGCTTTCGTGATAGCAGCCGCCGGCGCAGATACTGCGGATGCGGCAGGTCTTGCAGCCAAAGGCGCTGCGGTCCTGCGCGGTCTCGATGAAGCCGGCGAGCTTGGGGATGTCGATGCCGGCTTCGACATTGCCATAGGTCGGCTGGTTCGAACCGACGAAGCGGTGGCAGAGGTGCAGCTCGCCCTCCTTGTCGACGGCCAGCATCCCCAGGCCCGCGCCGCAGGGCACCGCCTTCTTGGTGCCCTGGGCGATGTCGGTCAGCAGTTGGTGCATGTTGGAAAAGCCGATGTTCTCGCCCCGGCAGGCGGCCTCGACATAGCGCCGGCCCAGGGTCTTCATGTCCTCGAAGGCGCGCTTCAGCGCCTCCTGGTCCAGGTTGAAGACCGCGATCGGCCCCGAGGTCGCCGGGCCGAAGCCGACCTCGTGAAAGCCCAGCTCGTTCTTCAGGTGGTCGTGGATGCCGATGACGTCAGTCACGCCGCGCGTCAGCGTCACCCGCACGCCGACCGGGCGCGAGCGATAGCGCGCAAGCAGCATGCGCACATTGCGCGCCACCAGGTCATAGGTGCCCTTGCCGCCCACCGTCTTGCGGTTCGCGTCATGCAGCGCCTTGGGGCCGTCCATGCTGACCGTCAGCGCAAAGCGATGCGCGTCGAACCAGTCGACCAGTTCCGGCGTCAAGAGCGTCGCATTGGTGGTCAGCGAGAAATCGACCGTCTTGCCCAGCTCGGCCGCGCGCGGCAGGGCATAGGCGACGACCTCGCGGATTAGCGGCATGTTCGACAGCGGCTCGCCGCCGAAGAACACCACGTTCACCCGGTCGCGGGCATGGGCCTGCTTCAGCAGCAACTCGAAACTGGCGCGCGCCGTCTGGAAGCCCATCTTCTGGCCCTTGGCCGGGGTGGTCAGGTCTTCCTTGTAGCAATAGGTGCAGGCCAGGTTGCAGCCGGTGTTCACGTTCAGGATGATCGTGGACAGCGGGATCTCCTCGACCCTGGCGATGGGGCGCGGGGTGTCCGCCGCATCAGCATCGCGCAGGATGTCGAGCGCCAGGAAGCTTTGCAGGCAGTCGGCCAGGGTGTCGGGGGCGTGATGCGCGCCCAGCTCGGCGCGCATCACATCGGGATCGACGGCGGGCGAGCGGCGGAACAGGTCGTAGACGTCGCGCGCCACGCCGTCGAGCTCGAACAGGCTGGTCGTCGGCACATGCATCAGCATGGCGTGGCCGTCGACATCGACGCGGTGGGCATTGTGGCGGATGAGGGTCAGGGCTCCCATGGCGTCACCGGATCGGCGCGTCGACGAAGCGCTGCACCGTGGCGTAGAGATGCGCCTCGGCACTCAGCGGCTCGCCTCCGGCCTCGACGGTGGCGACCACCTTCAGGTTGCCGGCATTGTTGGTCTGCATCGGCCGTTCCGGGTTCGGCCCGGCATCGGCCGGCGTGAACAGGCCGGTGTCGTCGATCGAGCCGGCATATTTCGCGTCCTGCATCTTTTCCGCCTCCTCGTCGAAATTGTCGGTGGCCCAGCTGGCCGGGAAGGCGCCCAGGGCGATGTCGTCCTCGGTCCCGGCTTCGCCGTCGGGACCGTTCAGCCAGCCAATCGCCTCGAACTGCGCGGGCACCTTGGGGATCGGGCCGCCATTGCCGCCGATGCGGGCGATGGTCATGTCTGGCACGATGCTGATGCGGTCGGGCCGGTCATAGGCCACCAGCTCGACCTTCTGCCCGCCCAGATCCAGGCTGACCGGGCCGGGCGCGCCGCTGGCGGTCAGCTTCAGCACCGTCACGCCGTCCCCGGCGCTTTCCACGCTGCCGGTAACGCCTTCGGGCAGGGTCAACGCATCGCCCAGGCCGGTGCCCGCGACGCGGACCCGCGTTTCCTCGCCGATCTTCAGCCGCGCGGGGGCGGCCGCCAGCACCTGCGGCGCGCCGTCCGCCTTCACCGCCGCCAGCCTTCCGCCGATCACGTCGCTGTCGGCATGATACCAGCGGCCCGAGAAGCGGCCGTCCTCGAAGGCCATGACCTGGCGGATGGTGGTCTCGCCGTCGCTCAGCGTCGCCCGCCATTCGCCGGCGCCGAGGATGCGGCCGGTGCCGGCAAAGCTCCGGCTGCCATCGGCGAAGTCGAGGGTCATGGTCACCTCGTAATCCTCGCCCGCCTTCTTCAGCGCCAGCCGGCCGGTATAGTCGCCGCGCCCCGGCTGCCGCCCGGCCAGCACGTAATCGCCCGAGGCATCGCCGGCAAAGGCGGCCGGCGCTTCGCCCAGCGGATAGGTCTTGGCGAGGAAGGGGATGATCTCGGCCTGGGCGATGCCCCACCAGTCGCGATCCCGCGCCAGCGCCTGGTATTCCAGCGTCGGGAACTGGCCGAGGTGGAAGTTGACCAGATGCGTCCAGTCCTCGGGGGTGCGGCGCTGCAAGGCGACGCGGGCATAGGAATGGCAGCGGCCGCAGGTCTGGGTCATCAGCGTGTCGGGGCCATCGTCCCAGGCCACCGGCTCGCGTTCCAGGATGTAGCGGCGCTCTTCGGTCTCGGAAAGCGTCAGGCCGCGGGTGTCGGACAGGTAGCGCACCACCGCCGCGCGTTCCTCGGGCTGCAGGGCGACCCCGTGGTTGCGCATCATCCGCGTCACGGTCATGTCCCAGCCCTCGGGCGTCTTGCGGGCGGCGTCGATGCGCTCCCAGCGACCGTCCTCGTGCTTGACATGGCAGGCGGCGCAGGCGTTCTCCAGCACCTCCTCTCCGGTTGCCGCAAGGGCCGGACTGGCGGCGGCAAGGGCTGCGGCAGAGACCAGCGCGGTTCGGGTCAATGGCTTCATCTGGCGGTTTCCTATGGCTGGCCGGGCGGGGCCCGATTGCTTCGCCATCCAGAAAAGCGCCAGCCGGGGCGGCATTCTTGTCATTCCCGGCCAAAGGCGCGGCGGATGGTCGCGCCGGGCCATTCTGGCCGGAAATGTCAGGTATCGCCTTCCCGGCCGGAGGCAGACTGCACGGCATCGCAGCACAGGAGGCGGGAATGAGGCGCCATGCCGATCTGATCGTGCTGGGGGGCGGACCTGCGGGCGCCGTCTCGGCCTGGCTGGCGGCGCGCGACGGGCTCGACGTGCTGCTGGTCGATCCCGACCGCCAGGCCCCCCGGCTGGAAGGGTTAAGCCCGCGTCTGCATCGCTGGCTGGCCCGGCAGGGGCTGCTGCGCGGCTTTTCCGCGATCCACGGCCCGCTGCGGCGGCAGGTCGATTGGGCCGGGATCAGCGACAGCAATGCCGAACATGTGGTCCTGCGCCACGCGCTCGACGCGCATCTGCGCCGGGCGGCGGCGGCGGCCGGCGCGGTTCCGGTCGTCGCCAGCGGCAGGCCCGAGGCGGGCGGGGCGGTGCTTTCGGACGGCCGGCAGCTGCGCGCGCCGCTGGTAATCGACGCGCGCGGCCGCAAGGCGCCGGCGGCGGGCGGGCGGGCGCCCGCCACGGTGGCGCTCAGCGGCTGGGTCGTGGCCGAGGCGGCGGCGCCCGGCATCCGGCTGGCTGCCTTCGCGGGGGGCTGGCTGTGGCGCGTGGCCCTGCCGGACGGCCGGATCTGGGCGCAGGCGCTGCTGGACGCCGCCGGCCCGGGTAGCCCCGAGGAGCGGCTGCGCGCCGCCATTGCCGAGGCCGAGCCCGGGCTCGAAGCCGTTCCGGCCGGCGCGGTGCTGGCCCGCGAGGCTGCGCCGCGCCTGCCGGCCCCGGTCTCGGATCTGTCGCTGCTGCGTGTCGGCGACGCCTTCGCCGCCATGGACCCGCTGTCCGGGCATGGCCAGTTCTGGGCGGTCTCCAGCGCGCTCGCGGTCGCCGCCGTCCGCCGCACCCTGGCCGCGAGGCCGGGATCCGAGGCGCTCTGCCGCCGCTTCCTGAACCGCCGCGCCTTCGAGACGAGCCTGCACCAGATGCGCGTCGGCCGCGACTTCCTGCGCGCCGAGACCCGCTTCGGCGCAGCCCCCTTCTGGTCGGCACGGCACGCCTTTCCCGACGACCGGCCGCTGGCGGTGCCGGCCGTGCCGCGGATCGCGCCGGGCATCGTCATCGAGAACGGGCTGCTGGCGCGGCGCGAACTGCTCCGCACCCCGCGCTCGCCCGGCGGCATCGGCTGGTTCGGCGCCATTCCCGCGGCCGAAGTCTGGCGGCGCTGGCAGCAGGGCGGCGCGCCGGCGCTGCGGGCGCGCTGGGGCGAGGCGGCCCCGACCCTGGCCCGCCGCCTTCAGGCCGAGATCGGCCCCGAGCCCGCCTGAGCCGCGGTCAGGGCCCGCCGCCGGCGAGGCCGGTGCGGGAACCGTCGCGGCCGCCGGGATCATGCGGATGCCGGTCGGCCTCGGCCGGGAAGGGCAGGTCGAAAGGGGCATGGCAAAGCGGACAGCGGCGTGCGGCGGCGCGCGGCACGTGCCGGCCGCATTGCGGGCAGACCATGGGCAGGGCGGATCGGGTCATCCCGATACCCGGCTGCAAAGGCAAGCCCCGGCGCGGCCATGCCCGCCATCGTCGCACCCGCGCGCCCGAAAGAACCCGCCCGCCGGATCGCACCGGGTCGCATAATCGCCATAACCAAACTGTTTCACTGTTCAACCTGCTCAAAAAAGGAAGCGTCATCGTCCGCGACGCTCCCCGTCGAGGTCGAGCCCGCCCGAGAACACCCGGCTCGCGCGGATATCCGCCGCGGTGATGGTCGAGAGCGCCCGCGCATCGACCGGCGCGTCGCCGGAGAACAGCCGGTTGGCCTGCCGCAGCCGCGCCCGGTCCAGCGCATTGCGGATCGAACGGGCATTGGCGAAATGCGGCTGGTCGCGGCGCAGGCGGATATATTCCTCCATCGCCAGCCGCCCGCCCTCGTCGAAGCCGTAGCCCTGCGCCTCCAGCATCGAGGCCGAGATCCGCCCCAATTCCTCGTCCGTATAGTCGGGAAACTCGATGTGATGGGCGATGCGCGACCGGAAACCCGGATTGGCCGAGAAGAAGCGGTCCATCCGCTCGGCATAGCCGGCCATGATCACCACCAGGTCGTCGCGGTTGTTCTCCATCACCTGCAGCAGGATCTCGATCGCCTCCTGGCCATAGTCGCGCTCGTTGTCGGGCTTGTAGAGGTAATAGGCCTCGTCGATGAACAGAACGCCGCCCATGGCCTTCTTCAGCACCTCCTTGGTCTTGGGGGCGGTATGGCCGATATATTGCCCGACCAGGTCGTCGCGGGTGACGCTGACCAGATGGCCCTTGCGCACATAGCCCAGGCGGTGCAGCAGCCCGGCCATCTTCAGCGCCACCGTGGTCTTGCCGGTGCCGGGATTGCCGGTAAAGCTCATGTGCAGCGTGGGCGTCTCATGGGCCAGTCCCAGCTCGCGCCGCGCCCGGTCCACCAGCAGCAGCGCCGCCGTCTCGCGGATCCTCTGCTTGACCGGCGTCAGCCCGATCAGCTCGCGGTCCAGCTCGTCCAGGATCTCGCGCACGCCCGAGGATTCATATTCGGCCTTCAGATCGACCGTGGCGGTCTTCTCGCCCATATCGCCATCCATAAGGCTTTCTCCGTTTTCCAAATACCCCCGGGGGTCCGGGGGCAGGCAGCCCCCGGCCCGGCAGCGCCCTCAGCCGACCAGCTCATGCGTATAGCGGATATGCCGGCCGTCGGCTTCCATCCGCCAGGTCCTGAAGCTCGGCTCCGATTTCGGCCGGTTGACGATGAAGGACATCATCACCGTCTCCCATCCCCGGGTGCTGTCGAAGGCGTTGATGCGGATATAGCTGTCGCCATGCGCCTTGCGGCACTCGTCCAACTCCATCATCACGCCCTTGGCGTCCCGAAGGTCGAACATCGGATTGCCCCACATCTCCCAATAGGTATTGCGGGGATGCGGCTCGTCGGTGAACTCGATCCCGACCGCCCAATCCCTCGACAGGATATATTCCACCTGGTCGCGGATCTGATTGTCGTCCAGATCCGGCAGGAAGGAAAAGCAGCCCTGAGTGATACGCATTTTCTCTCTCCCTTAGCTGACGGACGCGGTCGGAACGAAATCCGAGGTGTCGGTCGAGGTATAGTTGAAGGTGATGTTGCCCCAGGTATCCAGCGCCGCCTCCAGCGGCTTGCACCACTTGGCGGCGCGGCGCAGGACCTCGGGGCCCTCGGTTGCGATATCGACGCCCTCGTTGCGGGCCAGGACCATGGCTTCCAGCGCCACGCGGTTCGCGGTCGCGCCGGCCTGGATGCCCATCGGGTGGCCGATGGTGCCGCCGCCGAATTGCAGCACCACGTCGTCGCCGAACAGGTCCAGCAGCTGGTGCATCTGCCCGGCATGGATGCCGCCCGAGGCGACGGGCATCACCTTCTTCAGGTTGCCCCAGTCCTGCTCGAAGAAGATGCCGCGCGGCAGGTCCACTTCGTTCACCATCTCGCGGCAGACGTTGTAATAGCCCTGCACGGTCAGCGGATCGCCTTCCAGCTTGCCGACGGCGGTGCCGCAATGCAGGTGGTCGACGCCCGCCATGCGCAGCCATTTGGCGATGACGCGGAAGCTGATGCCGTGGTTCTTCTGCCGGGTATAGGTGCCGTGCCCGGCGCGGTGCATGTGCAGGATCATGTCGTTCTGCCGGCACCAGTTGCTGATCGACTGGATCGCGGTCCAGCCGACGATCAGGTCCACCATGACGATGACCGAGCCGAGTTCCTTGGCCAGTTCGGCGCGGCGATACATCTCCTCCATGGTGCCGGCGGTGATGTTGAGGTAATGGCCCTTGACCTCGCCGGTGGCGGCCGTGGCCTTGTTCACCGCTTCCATGCAGTAAAGGAAGCGGTCGCGCCAATGCATGAAGGGCTGCGAGTTGATGTTCTCGTCGTCCTTCATGAAGTCGAGCCCGCCCTTCAGCCCCTCATAGACCACGCGGCCGTAGTTCTTGCCCGACAGTCCCAGCTTGGGCTTGGTGGTGGCGCCCAGCAGGGGGCGGCCGAACTTGTCCAGCCGCTCGCGTTCGACCACGATGCCGGTGGGCGGGCCGGCAAAGGTCTTCATATAGGCGACCGGAAAGCGCATGTCCTCCAGCCGGGCGGCCAGCAGCGGCTTGAAGCTGAACACGTTGCCGATGATCGAGGCGGTGACATTCGCGATCGAGCCTTCCTCGAACAGGATCAGGTCATAGGCGACATAGCAGAAATACTGCCCCGGCTGGCCCGGCACCGGCTCGACCTTATAGGCCTTGGCGCGATACTGGTCGCAGGCGGTCAGCCGGTCGGTCCAGACCACGGTCCAGGTCGCGGTCGAGCTTTCGCCGGCCACCGCCGCCGCCGCCTCGATCGGGTCCACGCCATCCTGCGGGGTGATGCGGAACAAGGCCAGCACATCGGTGTCCTTGGGCTGGTAGTCGCCGTCCCAATAGCCCATCTGGGCGTATTTCAGCACCCCGGCGGCATAGCGCTTCTTCTTGTCGGTGATCTCGGACTTGCTCAATTCGTTCATCGGGCTTCCTCCTCTCAGGCGGCTTTCGCGCCGGTGATTGCCGGGTCCAGAGCCCCCGACGCATAGCGTTTGGCCATCTCGTCCATCGGGACGACCTTGATCGTGCCGGCATGGCCGGCGGTGCCGAAACGCTCGAAACGGTCGCGGCAGAGCGCGGTCAGTTCCTGCATCGCCGGGATCAGGAATTTCCGCGGGTCGAATTCCTCGGGGCGCTCGCGGGCGACCTTGCGGAAATGCCCGGTCATCGCCATGCGGCAATCGGTGTCGATGTTGACCTTGCGCACGCCGTGGCGGATGCCGCGTTCGATCTCCTCGACCGGGACGCCGTAGGTCTGGGGCATCTCGCCGCCCGCCTTGTTGATCAGATCCTGCAGGTATTGCGGCACCGAGCTGGAGCCGTGCATGACCAGATGCGTGCCGGGCAGCCGTTCATGGATCGCCTCGATCACATGCATGGCCAGGATGTCGCCATCCGGCTGGCGGCTGAACTTATAGGCGCCGTGGCTGGTGCCGCAGGCGATGGCCAGCGCGTCGCAGCGGGTGCGGGCGACGAAATCCACCGCCTGGTCCGGGTCGGTCAGAAGCTGGCTGTGGTCCAGCTTGCCCTCGGCGCCCGAGCCGTCCTCGGCCGCTGCCTCGCCCGTTTCCAGCGAGCCCAGCACGCCCAGCTCGCCCTCGACCGAGGCGCCGACGGCATGGGCGGCCTCGGAGACCTTGGCCGTCACCGCGACGTTATAGTCGTAATCGGCGGGCGTCTTCATGTCCTCATGCAGCGAGCCGTCCATCATCACGCTGGTGAAGCCGTGGCGGATCGCCGACATGCAGGTCGCGAGATTGTTGCCATGGTCCTGGTGCAGGCAGATCGGGATGGCCGGGTTCATCTCGGCCAGCGCCTCGACCATGCGCCGCAGCATGATGTCACCGGCATAGGAGCGGGCGCCGCGGCTGGCCTGCAGGATCACCGGCGCATCGACCTCGGCCGCGGCCTTCACGATGGCCAGGCCCTGTTCCATGTTGTTGATGTTGAAGGCGGGCACGCCGTAGCCATGCTCGGCGGCGTGGTCCAGAAGCTGTCGCAGCGTGATGAGGGCCATCACTTTCCTCCCTGGATAAGCTGGTTGGCAAGATCGGCGGCACGTTCGGCGGTGATGCCGAAATGCCGGTAGAGCGCCGGGGCAGGGGCCGAGGCGCCAAAGCCCGCCATGCCGATGAAGCCGTCGCCGGGGCGCAGGATCAGCCCGTCCCAGCCCTGGCGGATCAGCGCCTCGATGCCGATGCGCGGGGCACGGCCCAGCACGGCCTCGCGCTCGGCCTGCGGGCGTTCGGCGAACAGCTCGAAGCAGGGGGCCGAGACGACGGCGGCGCGCACGCCCTGCGCGGCCAGCAGGTCGGCGGCCTCCAGCGCGATCTCGACCTCCGAGCCGGTGGCGATCAGCGTCACGTCGCGCGCGCCCTCGGTCTCGCGCAGGACATAGGCGCCCTGCCGGGTCAGGTTCTCGTCGTCGGGTTCCAGCCGCACGGCGGGCAGGTTCTGGCGCGAGAGGCAGAGGACCGAGGGCGTGGCAGGCGCTGTCAGCGCGATCTCCCAGGCCTCTGCGGTCTCGACCGCGTCGGCGGGGCGGAACACCATCAGGTTCGGGATCGCCCGCAGCGCCGCGACATGCTCGACCGGCTGGTGGGTCGGGCCGTCCTCGCCCAGCCCGATGCTGTCATGGGTCATCACATGGACCACCGGCACCCCCATCAGCGCCCCCAGCCGGATCGCGGGCCGGGAATAGTCGGAAAAGGCCAGGAAGGTGCCGCCATAGGGGATGAGCCCGCCATGAAGGGCGATGCCGTTCATGATCGCGGCCATGCCGTGTTCGCGAATGCCGTAATGGATATAGCGGCCCAGCCGCTCGGTGGGCGTAACCGCGACCATGCCCTTGCTGCGGGTGTTGTTCGAGCCGGTCAGGTCGGCCGAGCCGCCCACCGTGTTCGGCAGGGTGGCGTTCACGACCTCCAGCGCCATTTCCGACGCCTTGCGGGTCGCGACCTTCGGCCGGTCGGCGGCCAGTTTCGCGCTATGGTCGCGGATGGCGCTGCGCAGCGCCGCAGCATCGGGCGCGGCCAGCATGGCAGAGAAAGCGGGCTTGAGAGGGGATAGATCAAGCCGTTCCTGCCAGGCCGACCGCGCCGCTGCCCCTCGCGCGGAGACAGAGCGCCAGGAGTCCAGGATGTCCTGCGGGATTTCGAAGGGTTCGTGCGGCCAGTCCAGATGCGCGCGGGCCGCCGCGATCTCGTCGGCGCCCAGCGGCGCGCCATGCACGTCGTGGCTGCCCTGCTTGTTCGGCGCGCCGTAGCCGATCACCGTCCTGCAGGCGATGAGCGAGGGGCGCTCGTCGGCCCGCGCGGCCTCGATGGCGGTGGCCACCGCCTCGCGGTCATGGCCGTCCACCGCCTGCACATGCCAGCCCGCGGCGGCAAAGCGCGCCGGCTGGTCGGTCGAGGTCGAAAGCCCGGTGCCGCCGTCGATGGTGATGCCGTTATCGTCCCACAGCACGATCAGCCGGCCCAGCCGCTGGTGGCCGGCAAAGTCGATGGCCTCGTGGCTGATGCCCTCCATCAGGCAGCCGTCGCCGCAGATGACATAGGTCCGGTGGTCCACCAGGTCGTCGCCGAATCGGGCGTTCATCATCCGCTCGGCCAGCGCCATGCCGACGGCGGTGGCGAGCCCCTGGCCCAGCGGACCGGTGGTGGTCTCGATGCCCTTGGCATGGCCGTATTCGGGATGGCCGGCGGTGCGCGCGCCCAGCTGGCGGAAATTCCGCAGCTGGTCCATGTCCATGTCGTCATAGCCCAGCATGTGGTTGATCGCATAGACCAGCATCGAGCCATGCCCGGCCGACATCACGAAACGGTCGCGGTCGGGCCAGGCGGCATCCGCCGGGTCGATGCTGATGAAGCGGTTGAACAGCACCGTGGCCACGTCCGCCATGCCCATGGGCGCGCCGGGATGGCCGGATTTCGCCGCCTCGACCGCATCCATCGCCAGCGCGCGGATGGCATTGGCCATGGCGGCCTCTTGTCCGGTGTCGATGCGCTGCATCTGGTTCATTGGCTTCGTTCCTCCCTCAGGCGCGTTTCGAGTCGCCGACCAGACGCAGGATCATCGGCGTCAGGATCAGCTGCATGGCGAGGTCCATCTTCGGCCCCGGAATGACGATGGAATTGGCGCGGCTCATCCACGAGCCCTGGATCATCGAGGTCAGATAGGGAAAATCGATGCCGCGCGGGTTCCTGAAGCGGATGACGACCAGGCTTTCGTCCGGCGTCGGGATCCAGCGGGCGATGAAAGGGTTCGAGGTATCGACCACCGGCACGCGCTGGAAGTTGATGTCGGTCTGGGTGAATTGCGGGCAGATCACATGCGCATAGGCATGCATGCGGCGCAGGATCACATCGGTCACGGCCTCGGTCGAATAGCCCCGGCTGGCCTTGTCGCGGTGGATCTTCTGGATCCATTCCAGGTTGATGACCGGCACCACGCCGATCTTCAGGTCGGCCTGCCCGGCGATGTCGATGCCGTCGGTCCTGACCGCGCCATGCAGCCCCTCGTAGAACAGCAGGTCCGAATCCGGGGCGAAATCCTCCCATGCGGTGAAATTGCCGGGGGGGACGCCATAGCGTTCGGCCTCGCGCTCGTCATGGACGTAATGCCGGGTCTGGCCGGTGCCGGTCTCGCCATAGTGGCGAAAGACCTGTTCCAGCCGCTCCAGCTCGTTGGCCTCCAGGCTGAAATGGCTGAAGGTATGGTCGCCCGCCTCGGTCCGCCGCGCCAGCTCGGCCTTCATCGCGGCGCGGTCGTAGCGGTGGAAGGCGTCGCCCTCGATGCTGACGGCGGTGATCCTCTCGCGGCGGAAGATCTGGTCGAAGGTGTTCTTGATCGTGGTGGTGCCGGCGCCCGACGAGCCGGTGACAGAGATGATCGGGTGCTTCTTGCTCATGGTGTCCCCCGGTTTTCCAGATCAGGCCCGGAACAGGCCGCGATTGCCGAACAGCGCCGAGATCTCGGTTTCGGGCAGTTCGTGATAGGCGGCGATGCGCGCGACCTTCTCGGCCGAGCCGAAGACGAAGGGCGTGCGCTGGTGCAGCGTCCCGGCGCCCTGGTCGAGGATCGCGGTGCAGCCGTCGGTGGCGCCGCCCCCGGCCTGTTCGATCAGAAAGGCGATGGGCGCGCATTCGTAGAGCATGCGCAGCCGGCCCCGCTCATAGCCCTTGCGGGTGTCGGAGGGATACAGGAACACCCCGCCCCGGATCAGGATGCGATGGGTCTCGGCCACCAGAGAGGCGATCCAGCGCATGTTGAAATTCCGCTCGCGCGGGCCGTCGCAGCCGGCCAGGCAATCGTCGATATAGGCCCGGATCGGCTTCGGCCAGTGCCGGTAGTTCGAGGCGTTGATGGCGAATTCGAAGGCGCATTCCGGCAGGTCCTGCCGGGCCGCGACCAGCCGGAACCCGCCGCTGTCGGGATCCAGCGCATAATGCTGCACGCCGTCGCCGAAACTGACCATCATCGCGCAGCGCGGCCCGTAGATGATGTAGCCGGCGGCGATCTGCTGGCGGGCCGGGCGCAGGAAACTGGCCTCGGCCGTGGCCTCGGCCGGGTAGATCGAGAAGATGGTGCCGATCGAGACATTGGTGTCGATGTTCGACGAGCCGTCCAGCGGGTCGATGGCCACCGCCAGCCGGCCCTCGGGGGCCAGCGCGACCGCCTCCTGCTGTTCCTCCGAGGCGAGCCAGCGCACCCCGGTTCCGGTCAGCGCCTGCCGGAACAGGTCGTCGGCGATCACGTCCAGCGCCTTCTGGCCGTCGCCGTCCGCATTGGTGCCGACCGGTGCGGCCAGATCGCCGCCCCGGCGAATGATCTGCGCAAGCCGCGCGCCGGCGGCGGCGATGGCCTGCAGCGCGGGGCGCAGCTCCTGGGGAATCCGGTCGGTCTGGATGGTCTTGGCGGTCATCGGCGCTTCTCCTCGCACGCGTCCCGCCTTCTTGTTGACATGTCCTCGTTTTAAGGAACATTTAATAATGCAAAAATGATTTTCGGAATTTTTGAATGGCCCGCCTCGATGCCGTCACCCTTCGCCAGCTGCGTGCGCTGCGCGCCGTCATCGACAGCGGCTCGCTGACCGGGGCGGCGGGCAGCCTAGGGCTGAGCCCGCCGGCGGTCCACAGCCAGCTGCGCGCGCTGGAGGACCTGACGGGCGCCCCCATGGTGATCCGGGGCGAGCACGGCGCCTTTCTGGCCACCGAAGAGGGGCGCGCGGTGCTGGAGGCCGAGGCGCAGATCGCCGTGGCGCTGGAGACCTGCGCGCGCCGGGTGGCGGCGCTGCAAAGCGGCCATACCGGCAACGTCTCGCTGGGGGTGGTCTCGACCGGGAAATATTTCGCGCCGCGGCTGGTCGCCGACCTGCGCCGGGCGCTGCCCGAGGTCGAGGTGACGCTGCGCATCGGCAATCGCGACACGGTGATCCAGTGGCTGGGCTCGCGCGCGCTGGATCTGGCGATCATGGGTCGGCCGCCGCGCAGCCCGGCGGTGCTGGCCGAGCTTGTCGGCCCGCATCCGCATATCATCGTGGCGCCGCCCGATCACCCTCTGGCCGCCGCCGATCCCGCCCTGCCGCAGGATCTGCTGGCCGAGACCTATCTGGCGCGCGAGCCGGGCTCGGGCACGCGCATCCTGATGACGCGCTTCCTGGACCGGATCGGCGACGGCACGCCCTGGCGCATGGTCGAGATGGGCACGAACGAGACCATCAAGCAGGCGGTGATCGCCGGGCTGGGGATCGCGCTGATCTCGCAGCATACCGTCACCGAAGAGCTGCGCTCGGGCCGGCTGGTGGCGCTGAAGGCGGTCGGGCTGCCGATCCAGCGCAGCTGGTTCCTGCTGCGGCGCGAGGACATGGCGCTGTCGCCGGCGGCGCAGCGCGTGCATGACCATGTCCTGGCACTGAACGGGGCCTTCCTGCCGGCGGTGGACGCGTAAGGGCCGGCCGCGGGCGACATGCCTGCGGCCGGCCCTTCGGGCGGGGCGGTCAGTCCTCCAGCGGCTTGCCGGCGGTCTCGCGCGCCATCAGCATGGCGACCAGCGCCAGCCCGGCGGCGCCGACCAGATACCAGGCCGGGGCCAGCTTGCTGCCCGTGGCGCTGATCAGCGAGGTCGCGACGAAGGGCGCGGTGCCGCCGAACAGCGCGTTCGCGGCGTTGAAGCTGAAGGCGAAGCCGGAATAGCGGACCCGGGTCGGGAAGATTTCGGACAGGAAGCAGGGCAGGGTGCCGTCGTTGACGGTCAGAAGCGCCCCGAAGGCGATCTGGATCAGCACGATGGTGGCGAAGCTGGCGCCGTCGAGCATGCTGAACAGCGGCACGGTCAGGCCGATGAACAGCACCGAGGCGGTGATCAGCGCCGTCTTGCGCCCCAGCCGGTCCGACAGCATGCCCATCAGGAAGATCAGGAAGATATAGCTGGCCAGCGAGATGCTGGTGGCCAGGAAGGCCTGGGCCTTGCCCATGCCCATCTCGGTCGAGAGATAGGTGGGCATGTAGCTGAGGATCAGGTAGAAGCCCACGGCGTTGAGGCAGGTGACGCCGAAGGCGATGGCGATCTGCCGGCGATGGTTGCGAAACAGCTCGCGCACCGGCGTGGCCTCGACGTGATGGGTCTTTTCCAGCTCGCGGAATTTCGGCGTGTCCTCCAGCCGCAGCCGGATATAGAGGCCAATGAAGCCCAGCGGCAGCGCCAGCAGAAAGGGAATGCGCCAGCCATAGCTTTGCATCTGCGCCTCGGTGAGCAGCGCGAACAGCCCCGCCGACATCAGCGAGCCGGCCAGCAGCCCCGCGGCGGTCGAAGCCGGCACGATGCTGGTATAGAGCCCGCGGCGATGGGTCGGCGAATATTCGGCGATGAACGAGGTCGCGCCGGCATATTCGCCCGCCGCCGAAAAGCCCTGCACCATCCGCACCACCAGCAGCAGCACCGGCGCCAGCATGCCGATCTGGTGATAGGACGGCAGCAGCGCGATGACCGTGGTGGCGCCCGACATGATCAGGATCGACCAGGACAGCGCGGTGCGCCGGCCGACCCGGTCGCCGATCGCGCCCCAGATGATGCCGCCGACCGGGCGGATGATGAAGGAGATGGCAAAGACGGCGAAGGTCGCCAGCAATGCGCTGGTCGGCGCGATCTCGGGGAAGAAGGCATGGGCGATGACAGTGGCGAAATAGCCGTATGAGGCATAGTCGAACCATTCGACGAAATTGCCGACGAAGCTGGCGCCCAGCACCTTCTTCACCACATCGGGCGAGACCTCGGCGCCTTGCGCCGCGTCCTGCGGCAGTTCGGCCGCCGAGGCGAGCATTGGATTGGACATTGGCAACCCTCCCTTGGGTGTCCTTGCCGGCCTCCTCTGCCGGCAATGGTCGTTCGGCCCGGCCCGCGGGGGATGCGGGCCGGCGACGGGCGTCTGGGGGATGATCGGCATTCGGCCTGCCCGCCGGGCGGTCCGGCGGGCGGCGGGCGTCAGGCGGCCTGGGCCTTGCCCTTGACGATCAGGTGCTCGGGTCCATAGGGGAAGCCGGTGATGTTGCGGTTGCCGGCCTCCTCGATCACCAGGATGTCATGCTCGCGATAGCCGCCGGCACCGGGCATGCCCTCGGGGATGGTGATCATCGGCTCCATCGAGACGACCATGCCGGGCTCCAGCACCGTGTCGCAATCCTCGCGCAGTTCCAGCCCCGCCTCGCGGCCGTAATAGTGGCAGAGCACCCCGAAGCTGTGGCCATAGCCGAAGCTGCGATATTGCAGCAGGTTCTCGGCCGCATACATCTCGTTGAGTTCGGCGGCGATCTCCGAGCATTTCTTGCCCGGCACCAGCAATTCCTTGCCGCGGTCGTGGACCTTGCAGTTGAATTCCCACAGCCGGATATGCGCGTCGCTGGCATGTTCAGCGAACAGCGTGCGCTCCAGCGCGACGTAATAGCCGGCGACCATCGGGAAGCAGTTCAGCGACAGGATGTCGCCGGCTTCGATCTTGCGGCTGGTGACGGGGTTGTGGGCGCCGTCGGTGTTCACGCCGGACTGGAACCAGGTCCAGCTGTCCAGCAGTTCGGCATGGGGCCAGGTTTTCGCGATCTCGCGCACCATGGCGGCGGTCGAGTGCAGCGCCACCTCGTGCTCGGGCACGCCCACGGCGGTCGCCTCGACGCAGGCGGCGCCGCCCAGATCGGCGATGCGGGCCATCTCGGTGATATGGGCGATCTCCTCGGCCGACTTGACCATGCGCAGCCGCATGGCGGGGGCGGCGATGTCGACGAACGCGACGCCGGGGAATTCGGCTTTCAGCAGGGCCAGCAGGTCGATGTTCACATGGTCGAACTCGATGCCGATGCGCTTGGCGCTGCCGGCGAGCTGGCGGAGGGCATGAAAATAATTGTCCTTCTGCCAGTCGGTATAGGTGATGTTGCCGCCGAAGCTGCGCCGCCAGGGCTGACCGCCGTCGATGCCGGCGCTGATGGTGGTCGCCTTGCCGTGGTCGATCACCAGCCCGTAGCGGCGACCGAACTGGCAATAAAGGAAATCCGCGTAATAATTGATGTTGTGATACGAGGTGAACAGCGCCGCATCGACGCCTGCCTGCGCCATATGGGCGCGGATCGCGTCCTGGCGGCGCTGCATCTCGGTGGCCGAGAAGGTCGGGGCCGCTTTCTCGCCATTGCCGACGAAACTCTGAAGCCTGTCGCGTTGCATGGGGTTCCTTTCGTCATTCCGGGGGTTCGGATGGCGGCAGGATCGGGCCGGGAGGGGCTCTTGTCAAAAGACGGTTTCTCATGCTTCACTTGAGAAAATCTCAAATGGTTCCGGAACGCCCATGTCGCTTCTGCCGCTGAACGCCCTGCGCGCCTTCGAGGCGGTGGCCCGGCTGAAAAGCTTCAAGGAGGCGGCGAAGGCGCTGTTCGTCACCCAGTCGGCGGTCAGCCATCAGGTCCGCCATCTTGAGGAATTCCTGGGCGTGGCGCTGTTCGACCGCTCGGGGCCGCGGCCGCGCATCCTGCCCCGCGGGCAGGAGCTGGCGCGCACCCTCAGCCTGTCGCTGGCCGAGATCGAGGCCGCCTGCAGGCGGGTGCGCAGCGCCGGCCAGGCGCAGCCGCTGGTGATCGCCGCCATCCCCTCGGTGGCGATCTGCTGGCTGATCCCGCGGCTCTCGCGCTTTCGGCAGGCGCATCCCGAGGTGGCGCTGCGGGTGGTCTATGCCATGCACGGGCAGGAGATCGACTTCCGCAGCACGCATTTCGCCTTCGTCTTTTCAGAGGGGCCGCCGGCCGTGCCGGGGGTGCGGGTGCTGGGCTTCATGCCGGGGGAAAGCGCGCCGGTCTGCAACCCCTCGCTGCTGCCCGCCTTGGGAAAGGCGCCGCCCTCGGCGGCCGGGATCAAGGCGGCGGGCCTTCTGCACGATACCGACACCTCCGCCTGGCGGGCCTGGCTGTCGCGGGCGGGCGACGGGATCGCACCGGACGAGGCCGGGCCGGTCTTCGAGGATTTCAACCTGCTGCGCGCCGCCGCCCTGGCCGGGCAGGGCGTGGCGCTTTGCCCGCTGGCGATGATCCGCGACGACCTGGACAGCGGCCGGCTGGTGCAGCTTTCGTCGGTCACCGTTCTGGAGAATTTCGGCTATTACCTGCTCGCCAGCGATCCGCAGCCCGCCGATCTGGCCGAAAACGCCCTGGCCTTTCAGGACTGGGCGTTTCGGGAACGCGACGCGGGGCCCGCGGACGCCTGATCCCGGTCAGGGCCGCGCCGGCTCGCGCGGCGCCACCGGGTTCAGCAGATGCGAGAAATCCGGCCGCCGCGCCAGCACATCGGCCAAGCTGTAGCCGTCCAGCACCGCCATGAAGCCCGCCAGCGCCTCGTCCAGCACCGAGGTCAGCCCGCAGGCCGGCGCGATGATGCATTGGCCGCAGCCGACGAGGTCGAAATCGTCCTCGGTATGGCGCACCAGCGCGCCGATATTGATCTCGGCCGGCGGCCGCGCCAGCCGGATGCCGCCGTGGCGGCCCCGCAGGCTGGTCAGGAAGCCGGCATGCACCAGATCGTTGATGACCTTCATCAGGTGGTTCTGCGAGATGCCGTAGGCCTGCGCGATCTCGCCGATCGAACAAAGCCGCCCGGGCTCGCGGCCCAGATACAGCAGCACGCGCATGGCGTAATCGGTATAGCGCGTCAGGCGCATCGCGGACTCCGATAAAACATGTATCCTGATTGCATGTTTCTGGCGGCAAGGATAGATGTATCCACGATACATGTTTTTTGAGTCGCGGCCGCAGACGCCGCCGCGCGACCTTGCAGGAGAAGCCGCATGCCGCAGCCACCGAGCGCGCAGACCATTGCGCTGGTCAAAGCCACAGTTCCCGCGCTCGAAGCGCATGGTCTTGATATCGTGCGTGAAATGTATGCACGCATGTTCCAGAACCCCGAGATCGGCGCCCTGTTCAACCAGTCGCACCAGGGCGCATCCGAGGCGCAGCCGCGCGCGCTGACCGGGGCGATCCTGGCCTATGCCAACAATATCGACAATCTGACGGCGCTGGTGCCGGCGGTCGAGCGCATTGCCCAGAAACATGTCGGCCTGCAGATCCTGCCCGAACATTACCCGCATGTCGCCGAGGCGCTGCTGGGCGCAATCCGCGCCGTGCTGGGCGAGGCCGCCACCGACGAGGTGCTGGAGGCCTGGGGCGAGGCCTACTGGTTCCTTGCCAATATCCTGATCGCGCGCGAGCGGCGAATCTATGACGAGCAGCTGGCACAGCAGGGCGGCTGGAACGGCTGGCGCGACTTCCGCATCGACGAGATCGTCCGCGAAAGCAGCACCATCTCCTCTTTCGTGCTGCGCCCGCTCGATGGCGGGCCGGTGATGGCGCACAAGCCGGGCCAGTATCTGACCTTCTGGTTCGAGATCCCCGGTCATGCCCCGGCCAAGCGCAACTATTCGATCTCGGCCGCGCCGGACGGGCGGAGCTATCGCATCTCGGTCAAGCGCGAGCCGCAGGGCCTGGCCTCGGGCTGGCTGCATCGGCAGGCGCCGGGCACGGTGCTGAAGGTGGCCGCCCCCGCGGGCGAGTTCTTCCTGCCCGAACGACCCGAGCGGCCGGTGGTGCTGCTGTCGGGCGGCGTGGGGCTGACGCCGATGGTCGCCATGCTGGAGGCGCTGGTGCAGTCGGGCGCGCAGGTGCCGGTGCATTACATCCACGGCACGCATGACCGCGACACCCATGCGATGCGCGCCCATGTCCGCGCGCTGGCCGAGGGGCGGCCGCAGATCCGCGTCACCGATTTCCACCAGACGCCGCTGCCGGACGAGGTCGCGGGCCGTGACTACGACCATGCCGGGCTGATCACCGAGGAATGGCTGCTGGCCAGCACCCCGGTCGGCGAGGCGGATTACTATATCTGCGGCCCGCGCCCCTTCCTGCGCGCGGCGGTCGCGGCGCTGTCGCTGGCGGGCGTGCCTTCGGACCGGATCCATTACGAATTCTTCGGCCCGGCCGACGAATTGCTGGCGGCCTGAGGCGGGGGGCGTCATGGACGACTTCACCCTGGCGCGGATCGTCCATGTCGTCGCCGTGCTGTTCTGGATCGGCGGCGTGGCCTTCGTCACCACGGTGCTGATCCCCGCCGTCGCCGCCGCCTTCCCGGCGGCCGAGCGGCTGCGCTTCTTTCACCGCATCGAGGGGCGCTTCGCCCCGCAGGCCCGGCTGTGGGTGCTGCTGGCCGGGGCCAGCGGCTTCTGGATGGTCTGGCGCGGCGACATGTGGCACCGCTTCGCCGAGGCGCGGTTCTGGTGGATGCATGCCATGCTGGCGGTCTGGCTGGTCTTTTCGGCCATGCTCTACCTGATCGAGCCGCTGTTCCTGCATCGCCGCATGCAGCACTCGTCCGAGCCGGGCCGCGATTTCGCGCGGCTGGCGCGGATGCACCGCATCCTGCTGGCGCTGTCGGTGGTGGCGGCGATCGGCGCGGTCGGCGGCAGCCACGGGTTGTTCTAGCACCGAGTCGCGCGCCTTGGCTGACCGGGGCCAATCCGGATCCGTCCGGTCCGGGGGCGCTGCGGGCGGGCCGGGCCGCGGGGAAACGGGCGGGCAGGGGGCTTGGCAGCGCCCCGCGCCTTGTGGCAATGCGGGACCGACGCCGGGCCCGCCCGCCGGGCGCAGCATTCGGGAAAGGTATCGTGCCGCAATCTGCCGACGACAGCGAACGCTATATCGCGCGGGGCATCGCCCATGTGAAGCTTTCGGCCCCGGTCCGGGCGCCGATCACGGTCTCTTTCGTGCTGATGCCGCGCTTTACCATGCTGGCCTTCACCTCGGCCATCGAGCCGTTGCGGGTGGCCAACCAGCTGACCGAACAGCTGCTGTTCAAATGGCGCGTGCACAGCGAGACGGGGGCGCCCATCACCTGCTCGAACGGGGTGCCGCTGGTCCCCGACGCGCCGCTGTCCGAGGCGCTGAGCGCGGATTATGTGCTGGTCTGCGGCGGCGTCGAGCCCGATGCGGCCTGCAGCGCCGAGCTGACCGACTGGATCCGCAAGCAATGGCGGCATGGCGGCACGGTCGGCGGGCTTTGCACCGGCGCCTATGCGCTGGCCCGCGCCGGCATCCTCAACGGCCGCCGCTTTACCCTGCATTGGGAGAACATCCCGAACTTCTCCGAGAAATATCCCGACCTCGCGCCCGAGCGGCGGATCTTCTGCATCGACGAGCGCATCGTCACCTGCGCCGGCGGCGTCGCCTCGGCCGAGCTGGCGCTGAAGCTGATCGAGGATTACTACGGCGCCGAGCTGAGCCAGGCGGTGATGAACATGTGCCTGCTGGGCCAGATCCGGCGCGGCGAGGAAGAGCAGCTGAGCTCGCTCTCGGTGCGGCTGGGCACCCGCAACGACCACCTGATCCGGGCGGTGGCCTATATCGAGGCCCATGTCGAGGACGAGGTGGATCTGGGCGAATGCGCCAGCCATCTGGGCATCTCGCGCCGCCAGCTGGAACGGCTGTTCCAGCGCTATCTGGACACCACGCCGCTGCAATACCTGAACAAGGTGCGGCTGCAGCACGCCCGCTCGCTGCTGACCGAGACCAATCTCAGCGTCATGCAGGTGGCGGTGGCCTGCGGCTTCGGCTCTTCCTCGTATTTCTCCAAGGTGTTCCGGACGCAATACGGCGTCTCGCCCTACAAGTTCTCGCTGACCCGCAAGCGCGCCGCGGATTGAAAGCAGGTTTCGGAGTGCCGGCCCTCCTGGGCTATGATCCCCTGAGTCGCAGCGACAGGAGGGCGAGGCATGGACAAGAAGGGGATGGGGCGCATCCGCATCGGCATCGGCGGCTGGACCTATGAGCCCTGGCGCGGCAGCTTCTATCCCGAGGGCCTGCCGCAGCGGCGCGAGCTGGAACATGCCAGCCGCCAGCTGAGCTCGATCGAGATCAACGGCACCTATTACGGGGCGCAGAAGCCCGAGAGCTTTCGCAAATGGCATGACGAGACGCCCGAGGACTTCGTCTTTTCCGTGAAGGCGCCGCGCTATGCCACCAACCGCAAGGTGCTGGCCGAGGCGGGCGAGACCATCGCGCGCTTCTTTTCCGGCGGCGTGATGCTGCTGGGCGACAAGCTCGGGCCGATCAACTGGCAGTTCATGGCGACGAAGAAATTCGACCCGGCGGATTTCGAGGCCTTCCTGAAGCTTCTGCCCGCCTCGGTCGAGGGCAGGGCGCTGCGCCATGTGGTCGAGGTGCGCCATGACAGTTTCCGCTGCCCCGAATTCCCGGCGCTGCTGCGCGAGCATGGCGTCGCGGCGGCGGTGGCGGCGGATGGCAAGTTCCCGCAGATCGCCGACCCGACCGCGCCCTTCGTCTATGCCCGCATCATGGGCACCACCGAAGACGAGCCCCTGGGCTATTCCAAGGCGGCGCTGGACCTCTGGGCCGAGCGGGCGCGCATCTGGGCCCTGGGCGGCCTGCCCGAGGGGCTGGACTATGCCGGGCCGAACGCCGCGGCGGGGCCGCGCGACGTCTATCTCTATGTCATCAGCGGCCACAAGATGCGCAATCCCCAGGCCGCCATGGCGCTGATCGAACGGCTGGGCTGACGGGCCCGGCCCGGTCGGCACGCGCCGGCCTGCGACATTTCGCGACAAAAGAATCCCGCCCGACAGATTGATGCGCCTGCCCGCAAGTGATTGAAGCAGCCAAGCCCGCATTCCGCCAGCCACCTTCGGATCAAATCTACAGGAGCAGGTGATGGGGATGCTTTTCGCTCGCCGGGGCGCGAGCACGGCGGTTTGTTTGTTGATGTCGCTCCCGGCCTTTTCGGGATCCGCGCTGGCGCAGGCCGCAGATGCCGCCGAAGACACGGTGGTTCTGGATACCGTCGTGCTGACGGCCGAGGAACAGGTCAAGCAATCGCTCGGCGTGTCGCAGATCACCGAGGAGGATCTCGAGAAATCGCCGGTGGTGAACGACGTTTCGGAAATCATCCGCAAGATGCCGGGCGTGAACCTGACCGGCGCCACCGCCACCGGACAGCGCGGCAACCAGCGCCAGATCGACATTCGCGGCATGGGGCCGGAAAACACCCTGACCCTGATCGACGGCAAGCCTGTCATGTCGCGCAACGCGGTCAAGATGAGCCGCGGCGGCGAGCGCGACACCCGCGGCGACTCGAACTGGGTGCCGGCCGAGATGATCGAGCGCATCGAGGTGATCCGCGGCCCGGCGGCGGCGCGCTACGGCTCGGGCGCCTCGGGCGGGGTGGTCAACATCATCACCAAGCGCCCGGACACCTTCACCGGTCAGGTCTCGATGCATACGAACGTGCCCGAGAACAGCAAGGAAGGCAGCACCAACCGCGCCAACTTCATGCTGGCCGGCCCGGTGGGCGAGACGCTGACCTTCCGGCTGTTCGGCAATTACAACCGCACCGAGGGCGACGCGGCCGACCTCAACCCGCCGCGCATCGATCCCGAGAGCGGCGAGCTCCTGCCGCCGCTGGCCGGCCGCGAGGGGGTGACCAACAAGGATCTGGGCGCGCTGCTGAGCTGGAACCTCGCCCCCGGCCATCACCTCGATTTCGAGACGGATTTCTCGCGCCAGGGCAATGATTACGCAGGCGATACCCGCAGCGGCGCCGTGGACGATGGGCTGGCCGAGCTGCTGGGTTCGGAAACCAACCGCATGTATCGCCGCACCTTCTCGGTCACCCATCGCGGCGAATACGATTTCGGCGAATCGCACAGCTACATCCAGTGGGAGAACACCGGCAATTCCCGGATCTGCAACGGCAATGCCGGGTCGGTCGAGGACAACCCCAACCCCTGCGTCGATACCGACGGCGACGGCACGAACGACGCCTATGAATACCGCACCATCGATCTGGACACGGTCGCCGCCAAGACGGAATGGATCCTCCCGATGAGCCTGGGCTCGAAGCCCAGCCGCGTGACCCTGGGCGCCGATTACCGCGGCGAGTTCATGCATGACGCGGTCTCGACCACCAATACCCTGCCGCCGGAGCTGGGCGGCGAGACCGGCGTCCCAGAGGATCCGGCCGACCGCGACCCCAAGATCGACCAGAACACCATCGGCCTTTACGCCGAGGCGAATATCGAATGGAGCGGGCAGCTGACCCTGACCCCGGGCCTGCGCTTCGACTATAACGACAATTTCGGCACGAACTGGTCGCCCAGCCTGAACGCGACCTGGCGCTTCAACGACGAATGGACGATGAAGCTGGGCGTGGCCCGCGCCTTCAAGGTGCCGAACCTGTTCCAGCTGAATCCGAACTATGTCTATACCACCCGCGGCAACGGCTGCCCCTATGTGGACGGCGTGCGGGTCGGCGGGCCCTGCTATGTGCTGGGCAATCCCGACCTTGAGCCCGAGCGCAGCCTGAACAAGGAAATCGGCGTCGCCTATGCCGGCCATAACGGCATCGAGGCCAGCCTGACCTATTTCCACAACGACTATCAGAACCGCATCGGCGCCGGGACCTATCAATACAACGAAGGCGCCGAGACCAACCGGCTGTATCGCTGGGAAAACCAGAAGGACGCGGTGATCTCGGGGCTCGAGGGGAATTTCTCGACCGATCTGGGCGACCGTTTCGCCTTCTCGGCGAATTTCACCAAGATGATCAAGTCCGAGAAGAAGGAGAACGGCGAGCCGCTGAGCCTGGTGCCGGACTATACCGTCAACGCCTCGCTGGACTGGTTCGCCTCGGACACGGTGACGGTCACGCTTTCCGCCACGCGCTACGGCAAGATCAAGGCGCCGACGGTCAGCTCGATCACCAATGCCGAGTTCGACGAGACGAACGAGCGCGACCCCTATACCCTGGTCAATCTGGGGGCGAGCTGGGACATGACCGAGAAGGCGCGGCTGTCGGCCGGGGTGACCAACCTCTTCGACAGGGCCGTGCTGCGCACCGACTCGAGCACCGGCGCCAACACGTTCAACGAACCGGGGCGGGCTTTCTATCTGTCGCTGACCTCGACATTCTGAAAAACCGGCGGGCGGCGGATGCGCTGCCCGCCCAGACCGCATTCGCGGCGGCGCCCTCGCGGTGCCGCCGTTCCGTCGTTTCCGAACCGGGCCCAAGCCGCATGACCGAAGCCAGCGAACCGCGCATCCTCATCGTCGACGACGCCCGCGACATCCGCGAGCCGCTGGGGCAATATCTGCGCCGCAACGGCTTTCGCACCTGCCTCGCGGCCGATGCGGCCGAGGCACGCCTGGCTTTGGGCCGCGAGAGCGTGCATCTGATCGTCCTCGACGTGATGATGCCGGGCGAGGACGGGCTGAGCCTCTGCGCGGATCTCGCGCGCAGCCGCCGGGTGCCGGTGATCCTGCTGACGGCGCGCGCCGCGCAGGGCGACCGCGTGGCGGGTCTGGAACTCGGCGCCGACGATTACGTCACCAAGCCCTTCGACCCGCGCGAGTTGCTGGCGCGGATCCGCGCGGTGCTGCGCCGCGTGCCGCCCGAGCTGCCGGGACCGGGCACCCTGCGGCGGCGCTTTGCCGGGCTGGTCCACGATCCCGGCCGGGCCGAGGTGACGCTGGCTTCGGGCCAGCGGGTGGCGCTGACCTCGGGCGAGAACCGGCTGCTGGGCCTGCTGCTGGACCATCCTGGCCAGGTGCTGTCGCGGATGCGGCTGCTGGACCTGCTGGCGGGGCGCGAGGCCCGGGCCTATGATCGCGCCGTGGACAACATTGTCAGCCGCCTGCGGCACAAGATCGAGGAAAACCCGCGCGCGCCGCGGCTGATCGTCACCGAATGGGGCGGCGGCTACCGGCTGGCCGCCGACGAGGTCGAGGAACTGGCATGAGGCGGGCCGTGCCGTGGCCCGACGGGCTTGCCGCGCGGTTCTCGCTGCTGCTGGTCGCGGCGCTTCTGGGGGTGAACCTGATCGCCGCGATCCTGCTGGGCCGCGAGGGCACCGCCTTCGACCGCGCGGTGCGGCTGCAGGGCGACCTGCATCGCCTCTCGGCGCTGGTCACGGCCCTGGAACTGGCCGAGCCCGAGACGGCGCGCTCGCTGCCCGACCGCAGCAGCACCGGCTTCACCCGCTTTTCGCTGGATGCCGCGCCGCTGGACTTGCCCGGCAGCGCCCGGCTGCCCGCGCATGAGGCGCAGCTGGCCGTCGATCTGCCCGGGCTCGACATCCAGATCCGCGACGGCGGCACGGAAAGGGTCCAGGGCCGCGCGCCGCTGCTGCTGGTCTCGGTCCGGCTGGAGCGCGGGGCAGAAGCCGGGCGCTGGCTGAACGCGCTGGCCTATCCCTTGCCCTCGCCCCGAGCCTGGGAGTGGAAGATCGGCTTCTTCGCGCCGCTGACCGCCTCGCTGCTGGGCACGCTGGCGGTGGGGCTGATCTTCATCCGCCGCATGACCCGGCCCCTGCAGGCGCTGGCCGAGGCGGCGCGGGCGGCCGGGCGCGGCGACCGCAGCGCCCGTGTGACCGAATGCGGCGCCAGCGAGCTGCGCGAGGCCGCCCATGCCTTCAACGACATGCAGCGCCGCATCGCCGGTTTCGAGGCCGAGCGCATGCGCATGCTGGCCGCCGTCGGCCATGACCTGCGCACGCCGATCACCGGCCTGCGCATCCGCGCCGAGCTGCTAGAAGACGAGCATCAGCGCCAGGACATGATCCGCGCGCTGGACGAGATGGCGGTGATGGCGGACGGGCTGCTGCACGCCGCCTCGGCCGGCGGCGACTCCGAGCCGGCGCGGCCCGAGGATCTGGATGCGCTGCTGGCGCGGCTCTGCGCCGACCGCGGCGTGACCTATGCCGGCGCGGGGCCGCTGATCCTGCAGCTGCGGCCGGTGGCGATGCGGCGGGCGATCGGCAACCTGCTGGACAATGCGCGGCGCTATGCCGGCCCCGCCCGGCTGCGGTTGCAGTCCAGCCCCGGGGCGGTGCTGATCGTCATCGAGGATGACGGCCCCGGCATCCCCGAACCGCTGCTGCCCCATGTCACCGAGCCCTTCGTGCGCGGCGAGGCAAGCCGCAATCCCGGAACCGGCGGCGCCGGGCTGGGGCTGTCCATCGCGCAGGACGTGATCCGCGCACATGGCGGCAGCCTGACCCTGTCCAACCGCACCGAGGGCGGGCTGCGGGTCGAGATCCGCCTGCCGCTGCCGACCGGCGCAGCGGCGGAGGAGATCGCGGAGGACAAGGCTCCGCAGGGCGGCCCCTAGTCGCGCGCGCGTGGGCCTGACGCAGGACGGGCGGGGTCCGGATCGCGAAGGGGCCGTGCCGCGCCTGCAAGCCGCATGGCCGTCGGTTCGCCCGGCGGCGAGCCGCGAAGAGTCCGCGCCGGAGACGCTCCGCGGAGGGCTCTTGCTGCGCGCCGGGCGCCGCTGCCCGAAAATGCGGCTCTTGCCCGGAAAACCAAGCCCTGCCAATCTGGTCGCAGGGGGAATGCGCGCATGGACGGATCAGGGAACGGCCGCAAGCCGCTGGACACGGCCGAGATCGGGGCGCTGGCCCATCTCTACCGGGCCGAGATCTATCGTTCGACGATCTGGCGCACCCGGCTCGACACCACCACGAACTGGTCGGTGGTGACGCTGGGGGTGGCGCTGTCGATCACCTTTTCCTCGCCGCAGGCCTCGCCCCTGCCGCTGGTGCTGGTCGGCATCCTGATCGTCTTCTTCCTGATGCTCGAGGCGCGGCGCTATCGCTATTTCAATGTCTGGCGTGCCCGCTGCCGCTGGATGGAGCTGCATTTCATGGCCCCGATGCTCAGCGACGGCGACCTGCGGCTGGACAGCGGCTGGCAGGACCGGCTGGCCGCCGATTACCGCCGCCCGGCCTATCACGTCAGCCTGCGCACCGCCATCGGCCGGCGGATCCGGCGGAACTACTTCTGGATCCTGCTGATCCAGACCCTGGCCTATCTGGGCAAGATCGCGGTGCATCCGGCCGCGCTGCAATCGCCCGCCGAATTGCTGGATCGCGCCGCCATAGGGCCGATCCCGGGCTGGCTGGTACTGGGGGCGGGGCTGCTCTACTGCCTGTCCTGGGGCGCCATCGCGCTGTGGAGCCTGCGGGACGACAAGCGGCGGGCACGCCATCGCCGAGACCCGCTGGGCATGGGCTGACCGCGACAGGAGCATTGCAATCCTGATAAAACTCCCTCACGATTCCCATCAAGAGGATGAGGGGAAACATGGCAGGGCGTCCGACGATCGAGGATGTGGCCAAGGCGGCCGGTGTCAGCGTGGCGACGGTGGATCGCGTGCTGAACGGCCGGGCCAAGGTGCGCGAGGAAACCGCGCGCAAGGTGTCCGAGGCGGCCGAGGCGGTCGGCTATCACGCTGCGCCGGCCATCCGGGCCCGGGCGCTGGCGCATGTGCCCGAGCTGCATCTGGGCGTGGTCCTGCAAAAGGAGCGCCATGCCTTCTATCAGGACTTCGCCGCCCGCATCGAAGAAGCCGCGCGCCATGATCCGCTGCGTCGCTGGCGGCTCAGCATCCGCTTCTCTCCCGGCCAGTCGCCGGCCGACTTCGCCGAAACCATTGCCGGCATGGCCGGCAAGGTGCAGGCCGTGGCGGCGACCGGCGTCGATCATCACGACGTCACCTCGGCCGTGGCCATGCTCCGCGGGCGCGGCATCCCGGTGTTCTCGCTGCTGTCCGACTTTGCCGCCGGGGTGCGCGAGGCCTATCTGGGCACCAACAACCTCAAGACCGGGCGCACCGCGGCCTGGCTGATGCATCGCATCATGCGCCATCCGGGCAAGCTGGCGCTGTTCATCGGCGGCCACCGCTTTCACGGCCATGACCTGCGCGAGGCGGGTTTTCGCAGCTATTTCCGCGAATACGCGCCGGAAATCGCCTTCCTGGAGACGATGATCAACCTGGAAACCCGGCAGCTGACCTATGAGACGACGCTGGAGATCGCCTCTCGCCATCCGGACCTGGCCGGCATCTATTGCGCCGGCGGCGGCATGGAGGGCGCCATCGCCGCCATCCAGGAGCTGGGCCTGGGCGGCAAGGTGGCGCTGATCGTGAACGAGCTCACACCGGAATCGCGGCAGGGGCTTTTGCAGGGCGTGGTCTCGGTGGTGCTGGCGACGCCCCTGCAGCCGCTGGCGGCGGACCTGCTCAGCGCCGCGGCGCATGTGCTGGAACATGGCATGGCCGAGAATCCCGGCCAGCGTTTCGTCACCTCGCTGGTCGTCACGCCCGAGAGTTTGTGATTGCCGATGATGGAAAACCATCATAATCCGATCTTTTTATATCATCCATGATGGAAAAATTATCTCAAACCGTTTGACCAGAATCGCTTTCTGGCGGAAATCTCCCTCACGGTCCGCGGAGGAGGATAGCGCGGGCCGGTTTGCGGGAGCGGGATCGCGTTCTGACTGCGCCGCTCCCAGGCGGGCCGGGGGCCTGCGGAACAGATAGGGGAGGACAAGGATGAGAGCATTTCTGCTGACGACCGCCTGCGCCGTTTCGGTCTCGGGCGCGGCCATGGCCGAGAATATCGGCGTGACCATGGCGCTGTTCGACGACAATTTCCTGACCGTGCTGCGCAACGGCATGCAGGAGCATGCGGCTTCGCTGGACGGCGTGACCATCCAGATCGACGACGCGCAGAACGACGTCGGCAAGCAGCTGAACCAGATCGAGAATTTCGTCGCCTCGGGCGTCGATGCGATCATCGTGAACCCGGTGGATACCGACGCCACCATCGCGATGAGCGCGGCGGCCCAGAACGCGGGCATCCCGCTGGTCTTTGTCAACCGCCAGCCGGTGAACCTGGACAGCCTGCCCGAGAAGCAGGCCTTCGTCGCCTCGGACGAAAAGGAATCCGGCACCCTGCAGACGCAGGAGATCTGCCGCCTGCTCAAGGAGCAGGGCAAGACCGAGGCCAAGGCCGTGGTGCTGATGGGCGAGCTGTCGAACCAGGCGGCGCGAATGCGGACCCAGGACATCAAGGACGTGCTGGCGACGCCGGATTGCGGCTTCATCACCATCGTGCAGGAGCAGACCGCGAACTGGTCGCGCACCCAGGGCGCCGATCTGCTGAGCAACTGGCTTTCCGCCGGAACCGAATTCGACGCGGTGATCTCGAACAATGACGAGATGGCGATCGGCGCCATCCAGGCGCTGAAATCGGCGGGGCGTCCGATGGATGACGTGGTGATCGGCGGCATCGACGCGACGCAGGACGCGCTGGCGGCGATGAAGGCCGGCGATCTGGACGTGACCGTGTTCCAGGACGCGGCCGGGCAGGGCCAGGGCGCGGTCGAGACGGCGCTGAAGCTTGCCCGGGGCGAGCCGGTCGAGCAGAAGGTCTATGTGCCCTTCCAGCTCGTCACCCCCGAGAACCTGGACGAGTTCCTCTCCAGGAACTGAGCCTTGCGGCGGGGCCGTCCTGGCCCCGCCCGATCAAGACAGGGGGAAGCCGATGCTTGACCGGACCAGCGCCTGGCAGGGCGAATACATTCTGGAAGTCGACAACATCACCAAGGAGTTTCCGGGCGTGAAGGCGCTCGACGGGGTGCAGCTGAAGATCCGCCCCGGCACCGTCCACGCGCTGATGGGCGAGAACGGCGCCGGCAAGTCCACGCTGATGAAGATCATCGCCGGGGTCTACACCCCCGATGGCGGCGAGGTGCGCTTTGCCGGCCAGCCGCTGGACATCAAGACGCCGCTCGACGCGCTGAACTCGGGCATCGCCATGATCCACCAGGAACTGAACCTGATGAACTGGATGACGGTGGCCGAGAACATCTGGATCCGCCGCGAGCCGCTGAACCGCGTCGGGCTTGTCGATCACACCCGCATGCGGCAGATGACCGCCGATCTTCTGGGCCGGCTGAACATCCGGCTGGACCCCGACCAGCAGGTCAGCGAGCTGACCGTGGCGCAGAAGCAGATGGTCGAGATCGCCAAGGCGGTCAGCTACAATTCCGACGTGCTGATCATGGACGAACCGACCAGCGCCATCACCGAGGCCGAGGTGGCGCATCTGTTCGCCATCATCCGCGACCTGAAATCGCGCGGCATCGGCATCGTCTACATCACCCACAAGATGAGCGAGCTGTTCGAGATCGCCGACGAGTTCACCGTCTTCCGCGACGGCAAATATGTCGGCACGCATCCGTCGAGCAGCGTGACCCGCGACGACATCATCCGCATGATGGTCGGCCGCGAGATCACCGAGATGTTCCCCAAGATCGACTGCGCGATCGGCGAGACCATCCTGGAGGTCCGCAACCTGACCCTGCCGGGCGTGTTCCACGACGTCAGCTTCGAGGTCCGCAAGGGCGAGATCCTGGGCATCGCCGGGCTCGTCGGCTCGAAACGCTCGAACGTGGCCGAGGCGATCTTCGGCGTGCATCCCGCGCCCATCGGCGACGTGCTGATCGACGGGCGGCACGTGCGGATCACCTGCCCCTCGGACGCCATGGCGCATGGCATGGCCTTCCTGACCGAGGACCGCAAGGAAAGCGGCTGCTTCCTGATCCTCGACTGCCTCGAAAACATCCAGACGGCGCTGATCACCCAGAGCCATGTGAAGAACGGCTTCATCGACCGCAAGGCCATCACCGCCAAGGCCGAGGACATGGCCCGGAAGCTGCGGGTCAAGACGCCGAGCCTGCACGAGGCGGTCGAGAACCTGTCGGGCGGCAACCAGCAGAAGCTCCTGATCGCGCGCTGGCTTCTGACCGAGCCCCGCATCCTGATCCTGGACGAACCCACGCGCGGCATCGACGTCGGCGCCAAGGCGGAAATCCACCGCCTCATCACCAACCTGGCCGCGCAGGGCGTGGCCGTCATCATGATTTCCTCGGAAATGCCCGAGGTGCTGGGAATGAGCGACCGCATCATGGTCATGCACGAAGGCCATGTGTCGGGCTTCCTCGACCGGGCCGAGGCCGATCAGGTCAAGATCATGTCGCTGGCCGCCAAGTAACGAGAGGAACCCATGTCAGACGCAAGCATGGCCGCCGCACCGCGCCGCCACCGCCCGATGATGGCGGAACTCAACATCCTTCTGGTCCTGGTCGGCATCAGCCTGACCTTCGAGATCCTGGGTTGGATCATGCAGGGGCAGAGCTTCCTGGGCAACTGGCAACGGCTGTCCATCATGATCCTGCAGGTCTCGGTGGTGGGGATCATCGCCATCGGCGTGACCCAGGTCATCATCTCGGGCGGCATCGACCTCAGTTCGGGCTCCATCGTCGGCGCCACGGCGATGATCTCGATGAGCCTCGCGCAGGCGGCGGGATACGAGCGGGCGATCTATCCCGACCTGACCGGCCTGCCGGTGGTGGTGCCGGTCGCGGCGGGGCTGATCTTCGGGCTGCTTTGCGGCACCATCAACGGCGCGCTGATCGCCTATACGAAAATTCCGCCCTTCATCGCCACGCTGGGCATGATGGTGACGGCGCGCGGCTTTGCGAAATGGTATACCAAGGGCCAGCCGATCAGCTTCCCCTCGGACGGTTTCGCCGCCATCGGCCGGGGCATGATGCCGGTGCTCATCTTCCTGGTGGTGGCGCTGATCTTCCATGTCGCGCTGCGCTACACCCGCTATGGCAAGTTCACCTATGCCATCGGCGCCAACCCGCAGGCCGCCCGCGTCTCGGGCATCAATGTCGAGCGCCAGCTGGTCAAGATCTATGCCATCGCCGGGCTGCTGTCGGCGCTGGCCGGGATCGTGGTCGCGGCGCGTGGCCTGACGGCGCAGGCCGGCATGGGCACGATGTACGAGCTCGACGCCATCGCCATGGCGGTGATCGGCGGGGTGTCCTTGACCGGCGGCCGCGGCTCGATCCTGGGGACGATGATCGGCATGGTGATCTTTGGCGTCATCATCTCGGGTTTCACCTTCCTGCGGCTCGACGCCTATTATCAGGAGATGATCAAGGGCGTCATCATCGTCGCCGCCGTCGTCGCCGACGTCTATCGCCAGAAGAAGCGCAAGAAGGCGTGAGGGGGCCGATGATGAAAGGCCTGACCCTGATGGCACCGGCAGGGAACGGAGCGCCCAGGCGCAATATCCGGTCGCCCTCCGGACCCGTCACCCCCGAGACCCTCCCGAAAGACGAGTAAGCCCGATGACCGCAACGGAGAAATCCCTCGGTGTCGCCCTGATCGGCACCGGGTTCATGGGAAAGTGCCACGCGATGGCCTGGCGCAACCTCGCCACCGCCTTCGGCGGCCTGCCGCCCCGGCTGGAGGTTCTGGCCGACACGCCCGCCGACAAGGCCGCCGGACTCGCCGCCGCCTTCGGCTTTGCCCGCGCCACCGATGACTGGCGCGCGGCGGTCGGCGATCCGGCCGTCGATGTGGTCTCGATCGCCACGCCGAACGGCATGCATCGCCAGATGGCCGAGGCGGCGCTGGCGGCGGGCAAGCATGTCTGGCTGGAAAAGCCCATGGCGCTGAGCGTCGCGGATGCCGAGGCGATGGAGGCCGCCGCCCGCGCCTCGGGCCGCGTCACCATCCTGGGCTACAACTATACCCGCTCGCCCGCCTTCCGCGCCGCCGCGGACATGGTGGCCTCGGGCGCCATCGGCCGGCCGGTCCATTTCCGCGGCATCTATGACGAGGATTACATGGCCGATCCGCAGCTGCCCTGGAGCTGGCGGCTAACCCGTGCCGAAGGCGGATTGGGCGCGCTGGGGGATCTGGGCTGCCATCTGGTTTCCGTCATGCTGGCGCTGATGGGGCCGGTGGCGCGGGTCCAGGCGCAGATGGACACGGTGATCGCCCGGCGGCCGCACCAGGGCGGCACGGCCCCGGTCGAGAACGAGGACCAGGCCCAGGCGCTGGTCCGCTTCGCCTCGGGCGCCTCGGGCGAATTCTCCTGCTCGCGGGTGGCGCGCGGCTATCGCTGCCGGCTGGCCTGGGAGGTGCAGGGCACCGAGGGCACGCTGCGCTTCGACCAGGAGCGGATGAACGAGCTGTGGCTCTACCAGCCCGGCGAGGCGCAGGCGGATGGCTTCCGCCGCATCCTGACCGGTCCGGCGCAGCCCGGCTTCGCCGCCTTCTGCCCGGCCCCCGGCCATAATTTCGGCTTCAACGAGCAGAAGGTGGTCGAGGCGGAAATGCTGCGCCAGGCCATCGCCGGCACCGCCCGCGCCTGGCCCGACTTCACCGATGGGCTGACCATCGAACGCATCATCCACGGCATGGCCCGCTCTGCCGAGACCGGCCGGCCCGTCACCTTCTGAGGACGCCATGAAAATCGCCATAGACCCCTTCATGCACCGCCACCTGCCGCTGGAACAGATCCCCGCCAAGGTCAAGGAGCTCGGCTACGACTGGATCGAGCTGAGCCCGCGCGGCGATTTCCTGGAATGGTTCAAGGCCCCGCGCGTCTTTCCCGACCGCATCAAGGCGCTGAAGCAGGCGCTGAAGGATGCCGAGGTCGGCATCGCCAGCCTCTTGCCGATGTATCGCTGGGCCTCGAACGACGAGACCGAGCGTCAGGCCGCCGTCAGGCACTGGAAGCGCGCCATCGAGATCGCCGTCGAGCTGGGCGTGGACACCATGAACAGCGAATTCGGCCGCGGCCCGCATCCCGACAAGGGCAGCTGCTATTGCTGCCACACCGGCAGCATGATCGAGTCCTGCGAGGACGCCTGGTGGCGCAGCATGGAAGAGCTGGTGCCGATCTTCGAGCGCGAGGGCATCAACCTGCATGTCGAGCCGCATCCCGAGGACTGGTGCGAGACGCTGCAACCGGCGCTCGACATCATCCGCACGGTGAACTCGCCGCGGGTGAAGTTTCTCTATTGCGCGCCGCATACCTTCTATTTCGGCGACGACACCCGGGCGATGCTGCGCGAGGCCGCCGACGTGCTGGCGCATGTCCATGTCGGCGATACCTTCAACCACAAGGCCAGCTCGGGCCTGCGCTATATCCTGAACCCGCCGGGCACGCAGGCGCGCATCCACCAGCATCTCGACATCGGCCAGGGCGAGGTGCCCTGGGACGACTTCTTCGGCACCCTGGCCGAGATCGGCTTCGACGGCATCATGACCGCCTGCGTCTTTGCCTGGGAGGACCGCGCCGACCAGTCCGGAAAATTCATGCGCAGCGAAATGCAACGCTACATCGACACCTATTGGAGCAAATGACCATGACCCTGAAGATCGGAGTGATCGGCACCGGCGCCATCGGCCAGGACCACACCCGGCGCATCAACCGGGTGCTGGCCGGTGCACGGGTCACCGCCCTGAACGACGTGAACCGCGCCAATGCCGAAGCCTGCCAGCGCGACCATGCCCCCGAGGCGCGGATCTTCGACGACCCGCATGCGCTGATCCGGGATGCGGATGTGGACGCGATCCTCGTCTGTTCCTGGGGCCAGACGCATGAGGAATACGTGCTGGCCGCCATCGCCGCCGGCAAGCCGTGCTTTTGCGAAAAGCCGCTGGCCACCACCGCCGAGGGCGCGCGCCGCATCGTCGAGGCCGAGCAGGCCGCCGGCAAGCGGCTGGTGCAGGTCGGCTTCATGCGCCGCTATGACCCCGGCTATGTCGCGCTGAAAAAGGCGGTGGGAGAGGTGACCGGCGCGCCGCTGATGGTCCATGCCGCGCATCGCAACCCGCGGGTGGGCGAGAATTACCAGACCCCGATGGCGATCCACGACACGCTGATCCACGAGATCGACGTGCTGCGCTGGCTGCTGGACGACGACTATGTCAGCGCCCGGGTGTTCTTCCCGCGCAAATCGCCCCGCGCCCATGAAAAGCTGCGCGACCCGCAGGTGGTGGTGCTGGAAACCGCCAAGGGCGTGGTGATCTATGTCGAGATCTTCGTGAACTGCCATTACGGCTATGACATCCAGTGCGAGATCGTCGGCGAGGACGGCACCGCCAAGCTGCCCGAGCCGATGAGCATCCAGACCCGCTCGGGCGCCGTGCTGGGCCAGCCGATCCTGATGGACTGGAAGGACCGCTTCATCGACAGCTACGACTACGAACTGGCCGATTTCCTGAAAGCGGCGGCCGAGGGCACCGCCGCCGGCCCGACCGCCTGGGACGGCTATGTCGCCGCCGTCACCGCCGATGCCTGCGTCGCCGCCCAGGAATCCGAAGGCCAGTCCGTCAGGATCGAACTGCCCCCCCGTCCCGCCCTTTACGCCTGAGGTCCGCCATGCGCTTCGCCCTGAACCATATCGTCGCCCCCCGGCTTTCGCTGGCCGAGTTCTTCGCCCTGGCCCGCCGCCTCGGCTGCACCGACGTCGAGATCCGCAACGACCTGCCCGACGTGACCGGCCAGGCCCCGGCCGAGATCGCCCGCATGGCCGCGGAGGCCGGGGTCTCGATCCTGTCGGTCAATGCGCTCTATCCCTTCAACCGCTGGAGCGAGGACCTCGCCGCCCGCGCCGAGCGGCTGGCCGATTTCGCCGCCGGGGCAGGGGCGCAGGCGCTGGTGCTCTGTCCGCTGAACGACGGCACCGAGATCGCCCATTCCGAGACGGTGGCGGCGCTGGACCGGCTGCGCGCCATTCTGCAGCCGCGCGGGCTGATAGGGCTGGTCGAGCCGCTGGGCTTTCCGCAAAGCGCGCTGCGCCGCAAGGCCGAGGCCGTCGCCGCCATCACCGAGGCCGGCGGGTTCGACGCCTTCCGCCTGCTGCATGACAGCTTCCACCACCATCTGGCGGGCGAGACGGAATTCTTCCCGCATCGCACCGGGCTCGTGCATGTCTCGGGCGTGACCGATCCGTCGCTGGCGGTCGCGGCGATGCTGGACGGCCATCGCCTGCTGGTCGATGCCGACGACCGGCTGGAGAACGTCGCGCAGCTGCGGGCACTGCTGGCGGACGGCTACGACGGCCCGGTCAGCTTCGAGCCCTTCGCCCCCGAGGTCCATGCGCTGGAGGATATCGAAACCGCGCTGCGCGCCAGCATGGACCATCTGCGGGCGGCGGTCTCGGAACCCGTGGAGGCCAGGGGATGACCAGGACGCTGGACGTGATCACCATCGGCCGCAGCTCGGTCGATCTTTATGGCGCGCAGGTCGGCGGTCGGCTCGAGGACATGCGGTCCTTCAGCAAATATGTCGGCGGCTCTCCGACCAACATGGCCTGCGGCACGGCGCGGCTGGGGCTGCGCTCGGCCCTGATCACCCGGGTCGGCGACGAGCATATGGGCCGCTTCCTGCGCGAGGAGCTGGCGCGCGCGGGGGTGGACCTGCGCGGCGTCGCGACCGATCCCGAGCGGCTGACGGCGCTGGTGCTGCTGGGCATCCGCGACGAGGACAGCTTTCCGCTGATCTTCTATCGCGAGAACTGCGCCGACATGGCGCTGTGCGAGGACGACATCGACGAGGACCTGATCGCGCAGGCGCGTTCCGTGGTCGCCACCGGCACGCATCTGAGCCATCCGCGCACCGAGGCCGCGGTGCTGAAGGCGCTGCATCTCGCGCGCAGACACGGGGCGCAGACGGCGCTGGATATCGACTATCGCCCGAATCTCTGGGGGCTCTCGGGCCATGGCGACGGCGAGAACCGCTTCATCGCCAGCGACACGGTGACGGCGAAGCTGCAGGCGCATCTGCCGCTTTTCGACCTGATCGTCGGCACCGAGGAGGAGTTCCACATCGCCGGCGGCTCGACCGACACGCTGGCGGCGCTGCGCGCCGTGCGCGCCGTCACGCCCGCGGTGCTGGTCTGCAAGCGCGGGGCGGCGGGGGCCGTGGCCTTCACCGGCGCCGTCGAGGGCTGGGACAGCGGCGAGACCGGGCCGGGCTTCCCGATCGAGGTCTTCAACGTGCTCGGTGCCGGGGACGGCTTCATGTCGGGGCTGCTCAAGGGCTGGCTCGACGGCGAGAGCTGGCCGCGGGCGCTGGAATACGCCAATGCCTGCGGCGCCTTCGCCGTCAGCCGCCACGGCTGCACGCCCGCCTATCCCTCGCTGGCCGAGCTGGAGTTCTTCCTGCGCCGCGGCATCCGCGAGCGGGCGCTGCGCAAGGATGCGGCGCTGGAGCGCATCCACCGCGCCACCAACCTGCATCCCCTGGAGGGCGACATCCGCGCCTTCGCCTTCGACCACCGCATGCAGCTGGAAGAGATGGAGGGTGCGACCCCGGAACGGATCGGCGCCTTCAAGCAGCTCTGCCTGCAGGCCGCGCTGGAGGTGCAGGACGGCCGCCCGGGCTATGGCATCCTGTGCGACGACCGGCTGGGACGGGCGGCGCTGCATGCGGCGGCGGGCACCGGGCTCTGGGTCGGGCGGCCCTGCGAATGGCCGGGCTCGCGTCCCCTGCGGCTGGAGCCGGAGCTGGGCGCGGCCTGCCAGGGGCTGATGGAATGGCCGGCGGGGCAGGTGGTCAAGGTGCTGTGCTTCTGCCATCCCGAGGACGATGCGGCGATGCGCGCCGATCAGGAGGCGACGGTCACCCGGCTTTATCAGGCCGCGCGGGCCAATGACCTGGAATTCCTGCTGGAGATCATTCCCTCGAAGGTCGGGCCGGTGGATGACGGAACCACGGCGGCGCTGATCCGGCGCTGGTACGAGATCGGCGTCTATCCCGACTGGTGGAAGCTCGAGCCGCTGCGGTCCGATGCCGCCTGGCAGCAGGCGGTGGAGACGATCCGGGCGCATGATCCCTGGCTGCGCGGCATCGTGGTGCTGGGGCTGGAGGCGCCGGAGGCCGAGCTGGCGGCCAGTTTCGAGAAGGCGGCGAAGCACGAACTGGTGCGCGGCTTTGCCGTCGGCCGGACGATCTTCGCCGAGGTGGCGGGCGACTGGCTGGCCGGGCGCCGCAGCGATGCCGAGGCCGTGGCCGAGATGCGGCGGCGCTTTGGCCGGCTTTGCGCGCTTTGGGACCGGGCCCGGGCCGGCGCCGAGGCGGCGGCATGAGCGGGGCGCCCGGCACCGGCGGCGGAGGGGCTCTGCCCCTCTTGGCCTGCGGCCAATTCACCCCGGGATATTTGCACAAGAAAGAAGTCACGGGCGCCGGCACGCGCCGAGGAGGAGAGGCATGAGCGAGACGATCCGGCTGACCGCCGCGCAGGCGATGATGCGCTGGCTGTCGGTGCAGATGACCGAGGAGGGCGAGCGTTTCATCGAGGCGGTCTGGGCGATCTTCGGCCATGGCAATGTCGCCGGGATCGGCGAGGCGCTGCATGGCATCGGCGACGCCCTGCCGACGCTGCGCGGCCAGAACGAACAGACCATGGCCCATGCCGCCATCGCCTGGGCCAAGACCAAGAAGCGCCGGCGCGCCATGGCGGTGACGAGCTCCATCGGGCCGGGGGCGACCAATATGGTGACCGCCGCGGCGCTGGCGCATGTGAACCGCCTGCCGCTGCTGCTGATCCCGGGCGATGTCTTTGCCAGCCGCCGCCCCGATCCGGTGCTGCAGCAGATCGAGGATTTCGGCGACGGCACCGTTTCGGCCAATGACTGCTTCCGGCCGGTCAGCCGCTATTTCGACCGCATCTCGCGGCCCGAGCATCTGCTGACCGCGCTGCCGCGCGCCATGCAGGTGATGACCGATCCGGCGAATTGCGGACCGGTGACGCTGGCCTTCTGCCAGGACGTGCAGGCCGAGGCCTGGGACTGGCCCGCGGCGTTCTTTGCGCCCAGGGTCTGGCGCATCCGCCGGCCCGAGCCGGACGCGGCCGAGCTGGCCGAGATCGTCGCGCTGATCCGCAAGGCCGAGCGGCCGGTGATCGTTTCGGGCGGCGGCGTGATTTATTCCGGGGCCGAGGCCGCGCTGCTGGATTTCGCCAGGCGCCACCGCATTCCCCTGGTCGAGACCCAGGCCGGCAAGGGCGCCGTCGACTGGCGCGAGGAGTTGAACCTCGGCTCTCCCGGCGTCACCGGCACCGATGCCGGCAATGCCGCCTGTGCGCGGGCCGACCTGATCATCGGGGTCGGGACGCGGTTCCAGGATTTCACCACCGGCTCCTGGGCCGCCTTCGCCAATCCGGGGCGGCGGCTGGTCTCGATCAACCTCACGGGCTATGACGCGGCGAAGCACGGCGCGGTGCCGCTGGTGGCGGATGCCCGGGTGGCGCTGGAGCGGATCGGCGCGGCGCTTGGCGCGCATCGCTTCGCCGAGCCGGATCTGCGGCCGCGCGCCGACTGGTTCGCGCTGGCCGACAAGGCCATGGCGGCGCCGAACCATGACGGGCCGCCCTCGGATGCGCAGGTGATCGGCGCGGTGCAGCGCGTCGCCGGCGAGAACACCGTGGTGATGTGCGCGGCCGGCACCATGCCCGGCGCGCTGCAGGTGCTGTGGCGCGCCACCCCCGGCGGCTATCACATGGAATACGGCTATAGCTGCATGGGCTACGAGGTGGCCGGCGCGCTAGGCATCGCCATGGCCCGGCCCAAAGCCGAGGTGGTCTGCATGGTCGGCGACGGCAGCTACATGATGGCCAACAGCGAGCTGGCGACGGCCGTCATGCTGAAGGTGCCCTTCACCGTGGTGCTGACCGACAACCGGGGCTATGGCTGCATCAACCGGCTGCAGCAGGAATGCGGCGGCGAGGAATTCAACAACATGTATGCCAGCTCGAACCTAGTCGAGGAGCCGCAGATCGACTTCGTCGCCCATGCCGCCAGCATGGGGGCGCATGCCGAGAAGGTCTCGGGCATCGCCGCGCTCGAATCCGCGATCCGTGCCGCGCGCGGCCGCGACATCCCCAGCGTGATCGTGATCGACACCGAGGCCCTGACCGGCGCCGGGATCGGCGGCGGCTGGTGGGACGTCGCCGTTCCCGAGGTCGGCCAGAGCGACAGGCTGAGGGCCGCCCGCAAGACATATGAAACCTGGCTGCGAAAACAGCGGCTTGTCAATTGAGGCTCGACCCATGATCCTTTTCGGAACCAATCCCATCGCCTGGGCCAATGACGACGACCAGTCGATCGGCGCCGATATCCCGACCGAGCAGATCCTGCACGAGGCGGGCCAGCTCATCGGCTTCGACGGCATCGAGAACGGCCATCGCTGGCCCGACGAACCGCTGGCGCTCAAGGAACTCCTGGGCCGCTACGGGCTGAAATTCATCTCGGGCTGGTATTCGACCGCGCTGCTGACCCGCTCGGTCGAGGAGGAGATCGCGGCGGTGCAGGGGCATCTGGCCAAGCTCAAGGCCAATGGCTGCAAGGTCTGCATCGCCTGCGAATGCTCGAACACCGTGCATGGCCGGCCCGACGTGCCGGTCAATGCCCGGCCGCGCCTGACGCCCGCCGAGATGGCGGCGTTCGGCCGCAGGATGGAGGAATTCGCGCAGTATCTGGCGGGGCAGGGCATCACGCTGGCCTATCACCACCACATGGGCACCGTGGTCGAAAGCCCCGAGGAGATCGACGCCTTCATGGCCGCGACCGGGCCGGCGACGCATCTGCTGTTCGATGCCGGGCATTGCACCTTCGGCGGCGGCGATCCCGAGGCGGTGCTGAGGAAGCATGTCGGCCGGGTGGCGCATTTCCATGCCAAGAACATCCGCCGCGCCGTGACCGAGGAAGTGCGCGCCCGGGACATGAGCTTCCTGCAGGGCGTGCTGGCCGGGGCCTTCACCGTGCCGGGCGATCCCGAGGGCGCCATCGACTTCCAGCCGCTGCTGAAGATCCTGGCCGAGGCCGGCTATGACGGCTGGCTGGTGATCGAGGCCGAGCAGGACCCCGGCAAGCGCAACCCGCTGGAATACCAGTCGCTTGGGCTGAAATCGCTCAAGGATATGGCGCGTGCCGCCGGGCTGCACTAGGCTGGTGCCATGCTGGTCGATCCCCAACACCCGTTCTTCCGCCCGCTTTGGGTCCGTGTCCTCTGCGTCCTGCTGCCGCTGCTCTGGGCGGGGTTCGAGGCCGCCAGCGGCTCGGTCTTCTGGGCGATCCTGTTCGGCGCGGCGGGGGTCTATCTTTTCGTCACGCTTTTCCTGAATCGCAGCGAGGACCGATGACTCTCTTGCGCAAACCGGCCGGCCAGCACGGTCTTGTCCATCACATCACCCCCGAAGGCGCGGGTTGGTCCCATGTCGGCTTCGACCTCTGGCGGCTCGGGCCCGGCGAAGTGGCCGAGGGCCATACCGGCGGCATGGAGGCGATCCTGGTGATCGTCGAGGGCAAGGCCCGCATCGCCGGCGCCGGCCGGGACTGGGGCGAGATGGGCGAACGGCTGGACGTGTTCGAAAAGACCCCGCCGCATTGCCTCTATCTGCCCGACGGCAGCGACTGGCGGGCCGAGGCCGTGACGCCGCTGACGCTGGCCGTTTGCCTCGCCCCCGGCAAGGGCGGCCATCCCGCCCGCCGCATCGGCCCCGAGGGCATCGCGCTGACCCGGCGCGGGCAGGGCGCCAATACCCGCTTCATCAACAACATCGCCATGGAGGCCGAGGATTACTGCGACAGCCTGCTGGTGACCGAGGTCTTTACCCCGGAAGGGAACTGGTCGAGCTATCCGCCGCATCGCCATGACGAGGACGACTTTCCCCGCATGACCTATCTGGAGGAGACCTATTACCACCGGCTGAATCCGCCGCAGGGCTACGGCATCCAGCGGGTCTTTACCGACGACGGCAGCCTGGACGAGACCATGGCGGTCAGGAACCACGATGTCGTGCTGGTGCCGCGCGGCCACCACCCCTGCGGCGTGCCCTATGGCTACGAGATGTATTACCTGAACGTCATGGCCGGACCGATCCGCAAATGGCGTTACGAGAATCATCCCGACCACGCCTGGATATGGGAGCGCGACAACGCCTGAACCGGGCGGTCCAGCCCGCTTTCGGGCGTGCCTTCGGCCTCTGCTCTCTCATGCCTGCCGGCGAAACGCCGTAAATCGGCCAAAGTTTACGGCGTTTCGCAGCGTCATTGCGGCAAAATGACGACAAGACCCGGCAGAGCACTTGACCTGTCAGGCAGATTCGTTTGCATCAGGTCAGGGAATATCTCTAGACATGGGAGGCATTATGTCGTTCTTCTCCACCCGCATGCTCGCGGCGTCGGCCTTTGCGCTGATGGCCGCCGCGCCGTTGCATGCCAAGACATTCGTCTATTGCTCGGAAGGCTCGCCCGAGGGTTTCGACGCGGCGCCCTATACCGCCGGCACCACCTTCGACGCCTCGGGCCATGCCATCTACAACCGCCTGGTGCAGTTCAAGCCCGGCACGACCGAGATCGAGCCGGCGCTGGCGGAAAGCTGGGACGTGTCCGAGGACGGTCTGGAATACACCTTCCACCTGCGCCAGGGCGTGAAGTTCCATTCCAACGACAAGTTCACGCCCTCGCGCGACTTCAACGCCGATGACGTGATCTTCACCTTCGAGCGCCAGGCCAGCGCCGACCACCCCTGGCACGAATACATCCCCGGCATCACCTACGAATATTATTCCTCGATGGAGATGGACAAGCTGATCAAGTCCATCGAGAAGGTCGACGACCACACGGTGAAATTCACCCTCAACCAGCCCGAGGCGCCGTTCCTCGCCAACGTGGCGATGCCTTTCGTCTCGATCGTCTCGAAGGAATATGCCGATGCGCTGGACGCCGCCGGCACCCGCGAGGACCTGAACAACGCCCCCATCGGCACCGGCCCGTTCCGCTTCGTCGCCTATCAGAAGGACGCGGTGATCCGCTACCAGAAGAACGCCGATTACTGGGGCGAGGCGCCCAAGATCGACGACCTGGTCTTTGCCATCACCCCCGACGCCTCGGTGCGGCTGCAAAAGCTCAAGGCCGGCGAATGCCACCTGATGCCCTATCCCGCGCCCGCCGACCTGGACGAGATCCGGGCCGACCCGAACCTCAAGCTGGACGAGCAGCCCGGCCTGAACGTCGGCTATCTGGCCTATAACACCACCGTCGCGCCCTTCGACAATCCGCAGGTCCGCAAGGCGCTGAACATGGCGATGGACAAGCAGGCGATGATCGACGCCGTCTATCAAGGCAATGCCGAGGTCGCCAAGAACCCGATCCCGCCGACCATGTGGTCCTATAACGACGCGGTCGAGGACGACGCCTACGATCCCGACGCGGCCAAGCAGATGCTCGAGGAAGCCGGCGTCCAGAACCTGAGCATGGAGATCTGGGCGATGCCGGTGCAGCGTCCCTACATGCCCAACGCCCGCCGCGCCGCCGAACTGATCCAGAGCGATTTCGCCAAGGTCGGCGTCAAGGTGGACATCGTCAGCTACGAATGGGGCGAATACCTGAAGAAATCGATGGAAGAGGGCCGCAAGGGCGCCGTCATCCTGGGCTGGACCGGCGACAACGGCGATCCGGACAACTTCCTGTCGGTCCTGCTGTCCTGCGCTTCGGCCAATCCGGGCGGGGCGAACCGCGCCTTCTGGTGCAACCAGGAGTTCTCGGACCTGCTGGCGAAGGCCAAGGCCAGCTCGGACCATGACGAGCGCGTGAAGCTTTACGAAGAAGCGCAGCTCATCTTCAAGCGCGAGGCGCCCTGGGCCACGCTGGCGCATTCGACGCAATATGTGCCGATGGCCAAGAACGTGACCGGCTTCGTGCAGTCGCCGCTGGGCGACTATGCCTTCGACACCGTGGACCTGACCGAATAAGGCCGGTCCCGGACTGAAACTATCGCGGCCGTGCAGGGAATTTTCTCTGCACGGCCCTTAGGTTAGGGTTCGATGCTCAGATTCATCCTCAAGAAACTGCTTTACCTGGTCCCGACGATGATCGGGATCACGCTGGTGGCCTTCGGCTTCATTCGCCTGCTGCCGGGCGACCCGGTGCTGCTGATGGCCGGCGAGCGCGGCGTCTCGCCCGAGCGTTATGCCCAGATTGCGGCGCAGCTTGGCTATGACAAGCCGGTCTGGCAGCAATATCTGCACTATCTCGGCAATCTGCTTCAGGGCGACCTGGGCAATTCGCTGGTGACCAAGAAGCCGGTGCTGACCGAGTTCCTGGCGCTGTTCCCGGCCACGGTCGAGCTTGGCCTGGTGGCCATCGTCCTGGCCACGGTGATCGGCGTGCCGGTGGGCGTGATAGCGGCGATCAAGCGCGGCAGCTGGTTCGACCAGTTCTCGATGACCGCGGCGCTGGTCGGGTTCTCGATGCCGATCTTCTGGTGGGGGCTTCTGCTCATCATCCTGTTTTCCGGCGTGCTGGGCTGGACGCCGGTCTCGGGCCGCATCTCGCTGATGTATTTCTTTCCGCCGGTGACCGGCTTCATGCTGATCGACAGCCTGATCTCGGGGCAGAAGGGCGCCTTCGCCTCAGCGTTCAGCCACCTGATCCTGCCCTCGATCGTGCTGGCGACCATTCCGCTGGCGGTGATCGCCCGCCAGACCCGCTCGGCCATGCTTGAGGTGATGGGCGAGGATTACGTGCGCACCGCCCGCGCCAAGGGCCTGTCGCCGCGCCGGGTGATCGGCGTGCATGCGCTGCGCAACGCCATGATCCCGGTCATCACCACCATCGGCTTGCAGATCGGCGTGCTGATGGCCGGCGCCATCCTGACCGAGACGATCTTTTCCTGGCCCGGCATCGGCAAGTGGATGATCGATTCGATCTCGCGCCGCGACTATCCGGTGGTGCAGTCGGGCCTGCTGCTGATCGCCGCCATCGTGATGATCGTGAACCTGATCGTCGACCTGACCTATGGTCTCATCAACCCGAGGATCCGGCACAAATGACCGATACCACCGTCAAGATCTCGGACGCGGCCATCCGCCGCCGGATGCTGCGCGAGTTCTGGTTCTACTTCAGCCAGAACCGCGGCGCGGTGATCGGCCTCGTCGTCTTCGTCCTGCTGGTGCTGACCGCCGTATTCGCCCCGCTGATCGCGCCGCATGACCCCACCCAGCAATACCGCAGCGCGCTGCTGGTGCCGCCGATCTGGCAAGAGGGCGGCCGGGCCGGCTTCCTGCTCGGCACCGATGCCGTGGGCCGGGACATCCTGTCGCGGCTGATCTACGGCGCGCAATATTCGCTGTTCATCGGCATCGTCGTCGTCGCCATCGCGCTGACCGGCGGCATCATCATCGGGCTTGTCGCCGGCTTCTTCGGCGGCTGGGTGGACACCGTCATCATGCGGGTCATGGACGTGGTGCTGGCCTTCCCCTCGCTGCTGCTGGCGCTGGTGCTGGTCGCGGTGCTGGGGCCGGGGCTGACCAATGCGATGATCGCCATCGCCATCGTCTACCAGCCGCATTTCGCCCGCCTGACCCGCGCCGCGGTGATGGGGGAAAAGGCGCGCGAATACGTCACCGCCGCCAAGGTGGCCGGGGCGTCGAACCTGCGGCTGATGTTCAGGACCATCCTGCCCAACTGCCTGGCGCCCCTGATCGTGCAGGCGACGCTGAGCTTCTCCTCGGCGGTGCTCGACTCCGCCGCGCTGGGTTTCCTCGGCATGGGCGCGCAGCCGCCGGCCTCGGAATGGGGCACCATGCTGGCCGAGGCGCGCGAGTTCATCCTGCGCGCCTGGTGGGTGGTGACCTTCCCCGGCCTCGCCATCCTGGTCTCGGTGCTGGCGATCAACCTGATGGGCGACGGGCTTCGCGACGCGCTCGACCCGAAACTGAAGCGGAGCTGAGCCATGGCCTTGCTGAATATCCGCAACCTGACCGTGCGCTTCGCCACCTCGACCGGCAGCTTCACCGCCGTGGACGGCATCGACGTGCGCGTCGACAAGGGCGAGGTGCTGGCCATCGTGGGCGAGTCGGGCTCGGGCAAGTCGGTCTCGATGCTGGCGGCGATGGGGCTCTTGCCCGACACCGCCACCGTCACCGCCGATGAGATGAGCTTCGACGGCAAGGACCTGCTGCGCATGACGCCGCGCCAGCGCCGCCGCGTCATCGGGCGCGAGATCACCATGATCTTCCAGGAACCCATCGCCTCGCTGAACCCCAGCTTCACCACCGGCTACCAGATCGAGGAGGTGCTGCGCTTCAATGCCGGCCTCTCGAAGCGGGCCGCGCGAGCAAGGGCGCTGGAGCTCTACCGCCAGGTCGGCATCCCCGACCCCGAGGAGAAGCTGAAATCCTACCCGCACCAGATGTCGGGCGGGCAATGCCAGCGGGTGATGATCGCCATGGCCATCGCCACCAACCCGCGCCTGCTGATCGCGGACGAGCCGACGACGGCGCTGGACGTGACCATCCAGAAGCAGATCCTCGACCTGCTGATGAAGCTACAGGAACAGACCGGCATGGCGCTGATCCTGATCACCCACGACATGGGCGTGGTGGCCGAGACCGCCGACCGCGTGCAGGTGCAATACAAGGGCCAGAAGATGGAAGAGGCCGACGTGCTGTCGCTGTTCGAGGCGCCGAAACACCCCTATACCCGTGCGCTGCTCTCGGCCCTGCCGGAGAACGCCACCGGCGACCGCCTGCCCACCGTGGGCTCGTTCCTCGAGGAGGCCGCGAAATGAGCGTGGTGCAGGGCAAGAACATCATCCGCGACTATCACGTCCCCGGCTCGCTGACCCGTCGGGCGCGCGAGGTGCGCGCGGTCAAGGGCATCAGCTTCTCGGTCGATCGCGGCAAGACCCTGGCCATCGTCGGCGAATCCGGCTCGGGCAAGTCGACGCTGGCGCGCATCGTCGCGCTGATCGACCCCGCGACCGAGGGCGAGCTCAAGATCGAGGGCAAGCCGGTCGACATCACCAAGGGCCTGACGCGCGAGATGCGCTCCAAGGTGCAGATGGTGTTCCAGAACCCCTATGGCTCGCTGAACCCGCGCCAGAAGATCGGCGACGTGCTGATGGAGCCCTTGCTTCTCAACACCGACACTCCCGCCGCCGAGCGCCGCCGCCGGGCCGAGGAAATGCTGGTCAAGGTCGGCCTCCCCCCCGAGGTGTTCAACCGCTACCCGCACATGTTCTCGGGCGGCCAGCGCCAGCGCATCGCCATCGCCCGGGCCTTGATGCTGAACCCGACGCTGCTGGTGCTGGACGAGCCGGTCTCGGCGCTGGACCTGTCGGTGCAGGCGCAGGTCCTGAACCTGCTCGCCGACCTGCAGGAGGAGTTCAACCTGGCCTATGTCTTCATCAGCCACGACCTGTCGGTGGTGCGCTATATCGCCGATGACGTGCTGGTGATGAACAAGGGCGAGGCGGTGGAACAGGGCAGCCGCGAGGCGGTCTTCGCCGACCCCCGCCATCCCTATACGCGCGAGCTTTTCGCTGCGACCCCGGTCACGGATGTCGAGGCGATCCGCGAGCGCGTGGCCCGCCGCAAGGCGCTGCGCGCCGCAACCGCCTGACGAACCGCCCCAGGGCGCGCAAACGGCCCCGGGGTGGCCTTCTTTCTTGTCCAAATATCCTCGGGGGGTCCGGGGGGCGAAGCGCCCCCGGCCTCAGCCGTCCGGATCGCGATATTCGTGCCTTTGCCCGCGCCAGTCCCGGATCAGGTAACGGCCGGGCCCGGCCTCCTCGACATAGCCCGGTCCCAGCGGCACCTTGCCATGCCCGCCCGGCAGGTCCAGCACATAGGTCGGCAGGCAGGTCCCCGACAGACGGCCGCGCAGGCCCGCCATGATCGCCTGCCCCTCGGCGATCGAGATGCGGAAATGGCCGGTGCCGCGCGCCAGGTCGCAGTGATGCAGGTAATAGGGCTTGACCCGGTTGCGGATCAGCGTCCGGAACAGATCGGCCAGCACCGCCGCATCGGCGTTCACCCCCTTCAGCAGGACGGTCTGCGACAGCAGCGGCAGGCCCGCATCGGCCAGCCGGGCCAGCGCGGCCAGCGCCTCTGCCGTCAGCTCCTGCGGGTGGTTGGTGTGGACCACCACCCAGACCGCCAGCCGCCCGGGGCGCAGCGCCGTCAGCATCGCCGCGTCGATGCGGCCCGGGGCCACCACCGGCACGCGGGTGTGGAAGCGGACGATATCGACATGCGGGATCGCTTCCAGCCGCGCCATCAGCGCCGCGATGCGCCGCGCCGACAGCACCATCGGATCGCCGCCGGTCAGGATCACCTCGTGGATCGCCGGGCTGCGGGCGATATAGTCCAGCGCCGCCGCCAGCTCCGGCTCGGGCAGGGTGCCGTCCTCGCCCACGACCTCGCGGCGAAAGCAGAAGCGGCAATAGACCTCGCATGTTTTGGTGACATGCAGGATCACCCGGTCGGGATAACGATGCGTCAGGCCGGGCGTCGGGCTGTGCGCCTCGTCCCCGATCGGATCGGCCAGTTCCTCGGGGCGGATCTGCAGCTCGCGCGCATCGGGCACGAATTGCGCGGCGATGCCGTCGCCGGGCGTGCGCATGGCCTCGCGCATGGCAGGCGAGATGCGGATGCGGAACTCGGCCGCCACCGCGTCCAGCGCCTCGGTCCGGGCGGAATCGGCCAGCCCGGCCTCGACCAGGGCAGGGACGGTGGTGATGGGGCGCTGCGGCAAGACGGCCTCTCGCGGTGGACGGGAAGGGCGGTTTATCGCCCCCCTGGCCGATCTTGGCAAGAGCGGGCCTTGCCGCATGGTTCGGGGCAGCGCCAGGCTGCCTGGCCGAACCGAACCCGCGTCCCGAGGGCTTCGGCTTCTACTATCTCGACCACCTGACCCACAATGGTGCCGCGCAGGGTCAGGGTGTCATTGTCCTCGACAAAGCTGCGCGCGGCGCCGTTCCAGCTCAGCTCCAGCAGTCTGCCCCTGCTGGCCTTCTCCAGCCCCGCGATCGCCTGGGACCCGAACTGGCGGCGCAGCTGGAAACCGCGCTGCGCCACCTGATGCGCCCCGAGCAGGGGGAAGGCTAGCTCACAGCGATTTCGCCAGCGCCTCCAGCTGGTCGGCGGCCATGTTCCAGCCGTCGTGAAAGCCCATCTGCTCGTGCTGCTTCAGGGTCTCCTCGTTCCAATGCATGGCGCGGGCCAGATAGCGCGTCCGCTCCCCCTGCGGTTCGAACTCGACATGCGAGACCATGAAGGCCCGCTCGGTCGGCACCCAGCCCGGCCGGAAGGCATCGGTCGAGACCAGCCGGCGCTGCGGCTCGATCTCCAGGAAGACGCCGATATTCTCGAACCGCTCGCCCTCGGGCCCGTTCATGACAGAGAAGAATTCGCCGCCCGGACGCAGGTCCATGCGCGCCTCGGACACATACCAGGGTTTCGGGCAGAACCATTGTTTCAGCAGCTCCGGCTCGGTCCAGCAGCGCCAGAGTCCGGCGACCGGCGCGTCCAGCACGCGGTCCAGCGTCAGCACATGGGCAGGTGGGGTGGTCATGGCATTTCTCCTTGTGGGCTTGATGGTCTGCTTCAAGGACGCGGGCCGGGCGGCGATCCCGACAGGGGCCGCGAAAAAATTTTCAACCCGGTTCCGGGCCGGCCCGCAGGCCGTCGAGCTGGCGGCGGATATGCGCCGCCTCGGCTGCCGTTCCCGCCAGCGCGATGGCCCGGGAAAACGCCTCGCGCGCCGCGTCGTTCCGGCCCAGCTGGCGCAGCAGGGCGCCGCGCAGCCCGTGCAGGTAGAAATAGCCGTCCAGCCGCTCGCGCAGCGGCTCGACCATCTCCAGCGCCGCCTCGGCGCCTTGCAGCTTCATCACCGCCACGGCGCGGTTCAGCGTCACCACCGGCGAGGGGGCGTGCCGCTCCAGCGCGGCATAGAGCCGGTCGATGCCGGCCCAGTCGGTCTCCTCCGGCCGGGCGGCGCGGGCATGCAGCGCCGCGATGGCCGCCTGGATCTGATAGGGGCCGGGCCGGCGGTGCAGCATCGCCTTGTCCAGCATGGCCAGCGCCTCGGCGATCATGGCGCGGTTCCAGCGGCCGCGGTCCTGATCCTCCAGCAGCACCGGCCCGCCCTCGGCATCGAAACGCGCCGCCTGCCGCGAATGCTGGATGAGCATCAGCGCCAGCAGGCCCATCATCTCGGGCTCGGCGGGGAAAAGGCGCAGCAGCAGCCGCGCCAGCCGGATCGCCTCGTCGCACAGCGCCGCGCGCTCGCTGGCGGGGTTCGCGTCGGTATAGCCCTCGTTGAAGACCAGATAGATCATCGCCGCGACGGCGGCGAAACGCTGGGCCCGTTCGACGGGGCCGGGGGTGTCGAAGGGGATCTCGGCCCGTGCGATGCGGGCCTTGGCGCGGGTGATGCGCTGCTCCATGGCGCGCGGCGCGACCAGGAAGGCGCGGGCGATGCGCTCGACCGGCAGGCCCGAGACGATGCGCAGCGCCAGCGCGATCTGCTGCGTCGCCGGAAGCTCGGGGTGGCAGCAGATGAACAGCAGCCGCAGGATGTCGTCGCGGTAATCCGCCGCGTCCAGCCGCTCGGCCAGATCGGGGCCGTCGGGCTGGTCGGGAACCGCGTCGCCGGGCGGCAGCTCGGTCTGGCGGGTCCGGCGACGAAGCTGGTCCAGCGCCGCGTTGCGCCCGACCATGACCAGCCAGGCCTCGGCATTGCGCGGCGGGCCGTTCCGCGGCCAATGCCGCAGGGCGCGCAGGCAGGCTTCCTGATAGGCCTCCTCGGCCAGGTCGAGATCGCGGAAATAGCGCAGCAGCGCGGCCATGGCGCGCGGGCGGGCCCCGACCAGCCGCGTCTCGATCCAGTCGGGATCGGCTTCGATCATCGGGGCGCCTCCGTGCCGGGGGAATAAAGCATGACCGGCCGGATCTCGTAGGCACCGCCGGGATTGGCCTCGCCCAGGTCGCGGGCGATCTGCAGCGCCATGTCCAGCCCCTCGACCTCGACGAGGTAGAAGCCCAGAAGCTGCTCCTTGGTCTCGGCATAGGGGCCGTCCAGCACCACCTGCTCGTCCTTGCGGAAGGTGGTGGCGGCGCTGGTCGGCATCAGCCGGGCGACGGGACCGAAATGCGCGGCCCATTTGCGGTGCACGCCGTCCAGCCGCGCCATCACGGCCGCCTCTTCCTCGCTTGTCCAGGCCGAGGTCATCGCCTCGTCGTTATAGCAGAGCAGGGTATAGAGCATCGGGTTTTCCTTGCGCCAAGGACGGACCGGGGTCCGCCGTCCCGACACTGGCCGGAAAATTTTCCGGGGCCTAGCCCGCAGGCGACGAAAACGCCGCCGCGGGCGGGCCGCGGCGGCGTCATGCCGGCATCCGGCGGGCCGGATCAGAAGACGAAGTCGTTCATGTCGAGCTGCGACAGCTGCATGTCGCGGATGGTCACCGAACTGTCGGCCGACAGCCGCAGCACGATGTCGTCGCCGACCTGCCGGGCAGTGTCGATCACCGCCTGAACCTGCGCCCGGCTGAAATCGTCGAAGTCGAGCCGGTCCACGCCGTTCTGGAAATCGGTGACGATGTCGCGGCCGTCGCCGCGCTCGAACTCGAAGACATCGGCGCCGGCGCCGCCGGTCAGGATGTCGTTGCCGCGGCCGCCCTCCAGCCGGTCGCGGCCCGCGCCTCCGTGCAGCCGGTCGTTGCCGGCATCGCCGTCCAGCTCGTCATTGCCGATGCCGCCGAACAGCAGGTCATTGCCGCCGCCGCCCTCGAGCTCGTCATGGCCGGCCCCGCCGTAAAGCGTATCGGCCCCGGCGTCGCCTTCCAGCTCGTCATTGCCGTTGCCGCCATGCAGGATATCGTTGCCGGCGCCGCCTTCCAGCTCGTCCGCGCCCTCGCCACCATGAAGAAGGTCGTCGCCGTTGCCGCCGCGCAGGGCGTCGCGGCCGGCCCCGCCATAGAGCGAATCGCGGCCGTCGCCGCCGTCAAGCCGGTCGTCGCCGGCAAGGCCGAACAGCCGGTCATTGCCGCCCAGGCCCGACAGCCAGTCGCCGAATGCCGTGCCATTCAACGTATCCGCGAAATTCGTTCCGATCTTGCGCACCATGTCCTGATCCTTTCCTGTGCTGAGGCGGCGGGTCGCCCCTGCCGCAAAGTCATGGCGGGAATGCCACGGACCGGCTGACAGCGCTCTGACCCCGGCTGTCAGCGGGCTGTCAGAATGCCCCGGCCTGGGCGGAAAGCCGCCCATAGCGGGCTGTTGCCGTTTCGGCACGCCGGGGTCACGGCGCGGGCCGGCGCCGCGCTTTGTCAGCCGGCTGTCAGGCCGCCGCCGCTATGACCGGCGGCATGAGACCGCTTGTCCTTCTGTCCCTGGCCCTGACGCTCTGCCCGCCGCCGGTCACGGGGCAGGGCCTGTCGGGGCCGGATTTCGAATTAGCCCGCGACGCCGTGGAGCGCGGCGAGATCCTGCCCCTTGCCGAGGTGCTGGCGCGGCTGCAAGACTCGCATCCGGGCCGGGTGGTCGAGGTGGAGTTCGAGGATGAGGACGGCATCCTCGCCTATGAGATCGGGCTGGTCACCGCCGACGGCCGGCTGATCGAGGTCGAGCTGGACGCCCGCACCGGGCGGATCCTGGCGCTGGACGAAGACGATGCGGATGATGCGGATGAAGATGACTGATGCGCGCCCTGATCGTCGAGGATGAGCCCCGGATCGCCGCCGACCTGGAGCGGGCGCTGAAGGCGGCAGGCTTTCTGGTCGAGCGCGCCGCCGATGGCGAGACCGCCTGGTTCCGCGGCGGCACCGAGAGCTACGACCTGATCGTGCTGGACCTGAACCTGCCGCGGCTGGACGGGCTGACGGTGCTGAAACGCTGGCGGGCCGAGGGCTGCGAAAGCCCGGTGCTGATCCTGACCGCGCGCGGCGCCTGGACCGAGCGGGTCGAGGGCATCGATGCCGGCGCCGACGACTACCTGCCCAAGCCCTTCCGCATGGAGGAGCTGATCGCCCGCGCCCGGGCGCTGGTGCGCCGCGCCGGCGGGCGGGGCAACGCCACCCAGCAGGTCGGGCGGCTGACGGTGGACCTGAACCGCATGACCGCCGCCATCGACGGCATCCCGGTCCCGGTGACGCCGCTGGAATTCCGCCTCGTCTCCTATCTGGCGCTGAACCGCGATCGCAGCGTGCCGCCGACCGAGTTGCTGGAACATCTCTATGGCGACGACGATTCGCGCGAGACCAATGCCGTCGAGGCGGTCGTCACCCGGCTGCGCCGCAAGCTGGGGCCGGGGGTGATCGGCACCCGGCGCGGCTTCGGCTATCACCTCGACGGCGGCCCGGCGCCGTCGCAGGGCAAGGCATGATGCGTTCGATCCGCTGGCGGCTGGTGCTGGCCGGAGGGCTGGCGATCGCGCTGGCGCTGGCGCTGTCGGGCATGGGGCTTGCCGTGCTGTTCGAGCGTCATGTCGAGCGCGTCGCCGTCGCCGACCTGCAGGCGCGGGCCCTGGCGCTGGCCGCCATGGTGCAGCCCGGGGGCGAGGCCGGCGCCAGCCTGCGCGCGCCGCCGGACGACCCGCTCTATGACCAGCCCTTCTCGGGCCATTACTGGCAGGTCATGCTGGGCGCCGAGCTGCGCCGCTCGCGCTCGCTATGGGACTATACCCTGCCGACCGGCGAGCCCGCGCCGGCGCCGGGCGAAACCGCGGTGCGAACGCTGGCCGGCCCCCAGGGCGAGCCGCTGCTGGCGGTCGAGCAAAGCCTGACGGTCGGCCGCGGCGACCCGCCGCTGCCCTTGCGCATCATCGTCGCCTCGGACCGCGACGAGCTGGCGCTGGCCCGGCGCGGCTTTCTGGACGACCTGCTGCCCTATCTGGCGCTGCTCGGCGCGGCGCTGCTGCTGGCCAGCTGGCTGCAGATCACCGTCGGGCTGCGGCCGCTGGGGCAGGTCGGGGCGCGGGTGACGGCGCTGGCCTCGGGCGCGCGCGCGCGCATCGGGCTGGACCTGCCGACCGAGGTGATCCCGCTGGCGACCCAGATCGACCGGCTCCTGGACGCGCGCGACGAAGAGCTGGCCCGGGCCCGCCACCGCGCCGCCGACCTGGCGCATGGCTTCAAGACCCCACTGCAGGCGCTGCTGGGCGATGCGGCCCGGCTGCGCGCCGACGGCGAGGCCGAGATCGCCGCCAGCATCGAAACCGTCGCCACCCAGATGCGCCGCCATGTCGACCGCGAGCTGGCGCGGGCGCGCATCCAGTCCTCCCGCAGCGGCCAGTCCGCCGATCCGGGGGCGCTTCTGGCCAAGCTGATCGGCGTGCTGCGCCGTACGCCGCGCGGTGCGGAGATCGACTGGCGGCTGTCCGCGCCGCCCGGCCCCCTGGCCCGGATCGATCCCGACGACCTGACCGAGGCGCTCGGCGCGCTGCTGGAAAACGCCATGCGCCATGCCCGGGCGCGGGTCACGGCCTCGGTCCGCGTCGCGGGCGCGCGGCTGGTCATCGCCATCCGCGACGACGGGCCGGGCGTGCCCGAACCCGCGCTGGCCCGGCTGACCAGGCGCGGGCTGAGCCTCGATCCCGACGGCGAGGGGCAGGGCATCGGCCTGGCCGTGGTCTCGGACATCGCCGATGCCGCGCAGGGCGCGCTGCGGCTGGAAAACGCCCATCCCGGCCTGCGGGCCGAGCTGCATCTCGACGCTCTGCCGCCCGCCGCCCGGGACTTGGCGCTTTCACCGTTTTCCAAATACTCATGAGGCAACCGCGCATCCCGCGCCGCCTCGCGGGAAAGGGGCCGTTCAGCGCAGCGTCACCGCGACGTTGTCGATCAGCCGCACGCCCTCCAGCCAGGCCGCGACCAGCAGCCGCGCCGGCCGGCCCGGGCGCGGCTCGCCCAGCGACTCGCCGTCGCGCAGCTCAAGATATTCGACCGGCCCCAGCCCCGCCGCCTCCAGCCCGGCCCGGGCAGCCGCCAGCGTGGCCTCCACCGGCGCGCCGGCCTCGATGCGCCGCGCCGCCTCGAACAGCGCCTGCGGCAGGGCCGAGGCCAGCGCGCGGCCCTCGGCCGTCAGGCGCTGGTTGCGCGAGGACAGGGCCAGCCCGTCCTCGGCCCGCACGCAGGGGCAGGGGACGACCTCGACCGGCAGTTTCAGGTCCTGCACCAGCCGCCGCACCAGCTGCAGCTGCTGCCAGTCCTTTTCGCCGAAGAAGGCGCGGTCGGCCTGGGTCATGTTGAACAGCAGCGTCACCACCGTCGCCACGCCGTCGAAATGCCCCGGCCGATGCGCGCCCTCCAGCGGGTCGGACACGCCCGAGACCGAGATCACCGTGGCATGGCCGGGCGGATAGACCTCGTCGCCCTCGGGCACGAAAAGCGCGTCCACGCCCAGCGGGCCGAGCAGCGCGGCATCGGCATGTTCGGTGCGCGGATAACGGGCGAAATCCTCGGCATTGTTGAACTGCCGCGGGTTGACGAACAGGGTGACGATCACCCGGTCGCAGCTGGCGCGCGCCGCGCGGACCAGGCTCAGATGCCCCTCGTGCAGCGCGCCCATGGTCGGCACCACGCCGATGGTTTCGCCGCGGGACTTCCAGCCGCGCACCAGCTCACGCAGCTCGGCCAGCGGCCGGACGATGGGCGCGCTCATGCAGGCTTGCCCTCGGCGAAGGCGTGCTCGGGGCCGGGAAAGCGGCGGGCCCGCACCTCGGCGGCATAGCCGGCGATGGCGGCATCGGCATCCTGGCCCAGCTCGGCGTAGCGCTTGACGAATTTGGGCCGGAAATCCGAGAACAGCCCCAGCATGTCGTCGACCACCAGAACCTGGCCATCGCAATCGACCCCGGCGCCGATGCCGATGCTGGGCACCGGGATCTCCTGGGTGATGCGCCGCCCCAGCGCCTCGGGCAGCTTTTCCAGCACCACGGCGAAGGCGCCGGCATCGGCCAGCGCCGCGGCATCGAGGGCGATGCGATCGGCCTCGTGATGCCCGCGGCCCTGCACCTTGTAGCCGCCCAGCGTGTTGATCGATTGCGGCGTCAGCCCGACATGGCCCATCACCGGGATGCCGCGCGCCACCAGGAAGGCCACGGTGTCGGCCATGTGCCGCCCGCCTTCCAGCTTGACCGCCTGGCAGCCGGTCTCGGCCATCAGCCGCGCGGCGTTGCGGAAAGCCTGCTCGCGCCCCTCCTCATAGCTGCCGAAGGGCATGTCCACCACCATGCAGGCGCGCGCGCAGCCCCGCGCCACCGCCTTGCCGTGCAGGATCATCATCTCCATGGTGACGCCAAGGGTCGAGGGCAGGCCGTGCAGGACCATGCCCAGGCTGTCGCCCACCAGCGCGAGGTCGCAATGCGCATCCACCAGCCGGGCCATGGGGGTGGTATAGGCCGTCAGGCAGACCACGGGCTCGCCGCCCTTGCGGGCACGGATGTCATCGGGGCTCAGACGGCCCTTGCGATCGGGGGTCGCGCTCATCACTCTCTCCGTTATCCAGGGCCTCGGCGGCCGCTGCCCGAATATTTGATTCCTTCCGCCATGTCTCGCAATAAAATGATGCAGATGCAGCATTCCTGCGCACGAAAAGAAGCCCCGCCCATTCGCGTCCCTTGCAGCCGGGCCGGTTTCCGTCGTCGCTTCATGGATCACCGGCTGCAGGTGGGGGAGACAAAGGCAATCGCGACAGGTGATGCCTCCAGCTCTGCTGTCAGGGAGAATCTGCCGCGCTGAATTACAATATTTGAAGGAATTTCCATCGGTTGGACAAGATTCTTTGCCTGTTTTCCGGAAAGATGGCCGCAAGCGGGGCAGGGCGGCCCCACAACGGGCGACCTTGCGACCCGGCCTGCGGCTTGACATGCCGGGGGACCGGGCCTAGTGCCGGTTTTCGGCCCCTGCGGGCCTGACCAACCAGCGCCGCGCCTGCGCGGCCGTTTCCTCGGGATCGAGACATGACGCTGAAAGCTGCCATCCTTGGGGCCTCGGGTTACACGGGGGCGGAACTCGTCCGCCTCCTCGCCACCCATCCCCGGATCGAGATCGCCGCGCTTTCCGCCGACCGCAAGGCGGGGCAGGGCTATGACGAGGTCTTTCCGCATCTGCGACACCTGAAGCTGCCGGCGCTGGTCAGGATGGAGGAGATCGACTTCTCGGCCATCGACCTGGTGTTCTGCGCCCTGCCGCACGGGCTTAGCCAGCCTTTGGTCGGACAGCTGCCGGGCGATGTGAAGATCGTCGACCTCGGCGCCGATTTCCGGCTGCGCGATCCGGCGGATTACCGGAAATGGTATGGGCTCGACCATGCCGCGCCCGAGATCCAGCCGCAGGCGGTCTATGGCCTGACCGAATTCTATCGCGACCAGATCCGCGAGGCGCGGCTGGTCGCCGGCACCGGCTGCAATGCCGCCACCGTGCAATTCGCGCTGCGGCCGCTGATCGCATCAGAGCTGATCGACCTGGACGACATCATCTGCGACCTGAAGAACGGCGTGTCCGGGGCAGGGCGCTCGCTCAAGGAAAACATGCTCTTCGCCGAGCGGTCCGAGGATGTGGCGGGCTATTCCCAGGGCGGCAAGCACCGCCACCTGGGCGAGTTCGACCAGGAATTCTCGGCCCTGGCCGGGCGCGAGGTGCGCATCCAGTTCACCCCGCATCTGGTGCCGGTGAACCGCGGCATCCTGGCATCCTGCTACCTGAAGGGCGAGCCGCAGGCGGTGCATGCCGCGCTGGCGGTGGCCTATGCCGACGAGCCGTTCATCGTGGTGTTGCCCTTTGGGCAACTGCCGGCGATGGCCCATGTCCAGGGCTCGAACTTCTGCCATATCGGCGTGACGGGAGACCGGATTTCGGGGCGGACGCTGGTCGTCTCGACGCTGGACAACCTGTGCAAGGGCTCCTCGGGGCAGGCGGTGCAGAATGCCAACCTGATGCTGGGCCTGCCGGAAACCGAAGGGCTGATGCTGGCGCCGATCTTCCCCTGACGGCGCCGCCAGAGGGCACCTCGTCCACGATCCTCAAGGGCGGCGCGCGGAACCGGAAGGCGGGCCCGCGCGTCTTGTCCAATATGAGCGGCGCCTTGCCGCTTCACAGGAGGACATACGAGATGCGTAGCCTGATTGCGACAGCCGTTTCCGCGATGGTGCTTCTGCTGGCCGGTTGCGGCGACAACCCCACCGAACGCGCTGCGACCGGCGGGCTGGGCGGAGCCGTCATCGCCGGTCCGGCCGGTGCGGTGGTGGGCGGGACCATCGGCGCCGCGACCGCGGATTGATCCGCAGGGTCCCGCCGTTCCCCGGATGACGCCGCATGACGAGAAAGGGCAGGGCGCGAGCACGCCCCTGCCCAAGGGCGTCAGAAATCAGCTCTTGGCGCGCTCGACATAGGTCAGGTCGGCGGTGTTGATGATCACCTTGGTGCCCACGCCGATATGCGGCGGCACCATGATGCGCACGCCGTTATGCGCCATGGCCGGCTTGTAGCTGGACGAGGCGGTCTGACCCTTGACCACCGGCTCGGTCTCGACCACCTCGACCGTCACCTTCTGCGGCAGTTCGATGGCGATGGCGACGCCGTTATGGACCTGCAGGAAAACGCTGATGCCGTCCTCCAGGAAAACCTTGTCGTCGCCGACCACGTCGGGCGAGACGACGACCTGCTCATAGCTTTCCGGCTCCATGAAATGGAAGCCCTCGCCGTCCTCGTAGAGGAAGTTGTAGGCGCGTTCATCCACATGGGCACGCTCGACCTGTTCGGTGGTCTTCCAGCGTTCCGAGACCTTGTTGCCGTCCGAGATGCGGCGCAGTTCGACCTGGGTCGTCGGCGTGCCCTTGCCGGGGTGGAAGTTGGTCGCCGTCAGGACGACATGGAGCTTGCCGTCGATCTCGACGACATTGCCTTTGCGAAGGCTGGAGGCGATGACTTTCAAGGCGGTTCCCTTGCCTGCTTTTCAAATTCCGGGGTGCCGGATACGAAGTCCGGCAAAGATGATGTCCCATAGCGTTTTCCGCAGCTTTGCGCCAGCCGCAAGCGGAAAACGACGCAAATGCAGGAGTTGTGCGCATGAAATCCGCCGATGAAAGCCCCTGGTGGGACCGCGACCGCCATGCCGGGCGCCGGCCGCTGCTGCTGGCGCGAAACCGCATCCAGGCCGCGATCCGCGACTGGCTGGGCGCCCAGGGCTTCATCGAGGTCGATCCGCTGGCGCTGGCCGTCAGCCCGGGAAACGAGGCGCATTTGCATGCTTTCGAGACCCGGCAGATCGGCAATGACGGCGTGCCGCGGCGGATGTATCTGCATACCAGCCCGGAATTTGCCATGAAGAAGCTGCTGGCGGCGGGCGAGGAGCGCATCTTCGCCTTCAGCCATGTCTGGCGCAACCGCGAGCGGGGGGCGCTGCACAGCCCCGAGTTCTGCATGCTGGAATGGTATCGCGCGGGCGATGATTATCGTGTTCTTTTCGAGGATTGCGCGCAATATCTGCGGCATGCGGCGGAATGCGCCGGTGCCGAGCTGCTGCGTTTTCGCGGCGCCGAATGCGACCCCTATGCCACCCCCGAGGTGATGAGCGTGGCCGAGGCGTTCCGCGACTATGCCGGCATCGACCTGCTTTCGACCTGCGACGGGACCGAAACCGATGCCGCGGCGCTGCGCGCCCAGGCCGAAGGGCAGGGGGTGCGGCTGGCCGAGGATGACGGCTGGTCCGACATCCTGTCCCGCGTGCTGGTCGAGAAGGTCGAGCCGCATCTGGGCCATGGCCGGCCGCTGATCCTTGACCGCTATCCCGCCGCCGAGGCGGCGCTGGCCCGCCGGGCCGCGGACGAGCCGCGCGAGGCCGAGCGGTTCGAGCTTTACGCCTGCGGGGTCGAACTCGCCAACGGTTTCGGCGAGCTGACCGACCCGGTTGAGCAGCGCCGCCGCTTCCAGAAGGAGATGGAGGAAAAGGCGCGAATCTATGGCGAGCGTTACCCGCTGGACGAGGATTTCCTGGCCGCGCTGGCCTTCATGCCGCCAGCCTCGGGCTGCGCGCTGGGATTCGACCGGCTGGTGATGCTGGCCACCGGCGCGCCGCGGATCGACGAGGTGATCTGGACGCCTCTGGCGGAATGATCCGCAAATCAATCCCCTGCACGGATGATCTGAACCCGTTTGTGCAACCCGATAGAAAGGGCGGGCTGCCGCCGGAGCGGAATTTCCGGCTTTCGGCCTTGCGGATCGGGCGCTAGGCTGGGCCAAAACGCTCGACCAAGGGGACAGGAATGCGGTTTTCATTGCGACTTTCGGCAACGCTCACGGCCATGGCCCTGCTGCTGGGCGGCTGCGCCGGCAACTATCCCGGCACGGGGGTGCCGCAGCAGAGCCAGGAAATCAAATGGGGCCGCTACCAGAACCCGCCGCCCGAGAAGGTCGCCGGCCTGCGCGGCTGGGTCGAGGGCTTCAAGACCCGCGCCCGCAGCCAGGGCATCAGCGACAGCACGCTGGACTTCGCCTTTCGCGACGTGACCTATAACCCCGAGGTCATCCGCCGCTCGCAAACTCAGGCCGAGTTCAAGAAATCCGTCTGGGAATATCTGGAAAACGCGGTTTCGGAAAAACGTCAGACCAACGGCCGGGCGGCGCTGGCCCAATATGGCGGCGTGCTGAGCCGCGTCGAGGCGGCCTATGGCGTGGACAAGGAAATCGTCACCGCGGTCTGGGGCATGGAATCGACCTATGGTGAACGGCGCGGCGACCTGCCGCTGATCGAAAGCCTGGCCACGCTGGGCTATGAAGGCTACCGGGGCGAATTCTTCCGCAGCCAGCTGATGGCGGCGCTGCGCATCCTGCAGGCCGGCGACATCGATCCCGGCCACATGACCGGCAGCTGGGCCGGCGCCATGGGGCACACCCAGTTCATCCCGACCACCTATCTCAGCTTCGCTGTCGATTTCACCGGCGACGGGCGCCGCGACATCTGGTCGAACGACCCGACGGACGCGCTGGCCTCGGCGGCGAACTATCTGGCGAAATCCGGCTGGCAGCGCGGCCTGCCGGCGGCGGTCGAGGTCACGCTGCCGCCCGGCTTCAACACCGGCTTGGCCGGCAAGGGCAAGCGGCGCAGCGTCGCCGAATGGCAGTCGCTGGGCGTGCGCCAGGCCAACCAGCGGCCCTTGCCGCCCGCCGGCACCCCGACCGAGCTGATCCTGCCGGGCGGCTCCTCGGGCGCGGCCTTCCTGATCACCCGCAACTTCCACGCCATCCTGCGCTACAACAATGCCGACAGCTATGCGCTGGCGGTGTCGCATCTGGCGGATCGGTTGAAGGGCTATCCGGGGCTTGCCAATCCCTGGCCGGCCGACCATCCCGGCCTGCGCATCGAGCAGCGCAAGGAGATGCAGCGCCTGCTGACCGCGCGCGGTTTCGACACCCAGGGCGTTGACGGCAATGTCGGCTCGAACACGATCAGCGCCATCCGGGCCTATCAGGCCTCGCGCGGCTTGCCCGTCACCGGCGAGCCCACGGCGGCATTGCTCGAACAGCTGCGCCGCGGCTGAGCAACAGTCTTCCGGGCCAGCGCCAGCGGGCGCTTGCCCGGTCGCTTCTGGCGCAGAGCCGGAATCCTTGCCGCTTGCGTGGCCGGTCGAACGTGGTCCGAACATGAGCCCGAGGCTTGGCCAAGCTCAGGCCGCATCGACCGAAGTGAAGGCCAAGCCGATCTGGCATGATGGTTGATGACATAACTCTGGTTATCATGATTTCCAGCGAATGTCGCGACAACCGATGTCCTACCACTGAAATAATGGCCATTCGGGCCCCTTTTTTGTCCTTTCTACAACCAATTATTGGCCACTGGTGTGGCTGATGTATGCGTATTTTATTTAATTACATATAGTTACATGAATGCAGGTGGTCGACACTGGCGGTCGTGACCCGGCGTCCCGGCCCGAGCCCGGCCCGTTGACCGCCGTGGCGCTGCCCGGCAAGTTCGGCTCACTCCCACCCGGAGCGATGGAACGGCCCGAGGGTCGCCGGATCTCTGGAGTTTCCTGATCACCACGTTTCCGCCGGAAAGCGCCGCTTCTCCGAAAGGCGGAGCCATGTCTCGAAGGTCGACGCGATGTCGCAACATGCAAGCCGTCCAGACCCTGGGCAAGACGCCCCTGAGGCCCAGGCGCGATCACCGCCCTGCCCTGCGGCACGGATTCCCGCTCACATCCGCTGAGCCGGACATCGCCCCCCCCCCCTGCCCTGACCAACCTCCATTCTGCCGGAATCGCCCGGCCGGTTCTCCGGCCGCCGGCCCCGTTTTGCCAAAAGGAATCCTCATGTCCAGCATCCCGTTTATCGAGGCCCATCCATCCGAACGAAGGTCGGGTCGACCTCATTCTGACCACAGGGTCATGCGGCCAATGAACATCCTGATCACCGCCGACCTGCACCTCGACCTCTGGACCGACGCCGGGCGCGATCCGTTTGCCGGGATTCTGCCGGTGCTGCGTGATCTCGACGCGCTGATCATCGCCGGCGACCTCGCCAATGATCCGCGGCGGAGCTGGCCCTGGGCACTGTCCCGGCTCGGGCGGCTGGTCTCGCCCGCGCGGATCTGGGTTATTCCCGGCAATCACGACTATTACGGTGCCACGCTCCACGACAATGTTCTGGCCCGGATCGTAACGGAGGCCGGGGCAAACCTTGCCCAGAAGCGGGTGCTGACCTTCGGCAATTGCCGGCTGCTGTGCTGCACGCTCTGGACCGACTTCGCACTGACCGGCGATCCGGAGGCGGCCATGGCCCGCGCCGGGATGGGGATGCTGGACTACGCCCGGATCCGCCGGGCGGAGGGCGGGCTTATCCGCCCCGAGGATACCGTCGAGATTCACCGTGATCACCTCGATTGGCTGACGCGGGAGATCGCCAAACCGTGGTCCGGCCAGACCATTGTCGTCACGCATCATGCCCCAAGCACGGCGGTCTCCGGTCCGATCTCCAGCCTCAGCCCGGCCTTTGCCTGTCAATCGGCACGCAACTTTGACCCCCTTTCGGCGCCCAATAATGACCCCGCTTGGTCAGCACGGGTAGCTGGCCCGATGCGGTGTAGCCTCCATACAGCGCAACCGGATCGGGCCAGCGGCGTCTCGGTCATTCCCGCGTCTTGAAGCGCCAGCTCTCGTTGCCGGTCTCGACGATGTCACAGTGATGGGTCAGTCGGTCGAGGAGCGCCGTTGTCATCTTCGCGTCTCCGAAGACGGTCGGCCATTCGCCGAAGTCGAGGTTCGTCGTCACGATGATCGAGGTGCGTTCGTAAAGGCGACTGATGAGGTGGAACAGGAGCTGGCCACCCGTCTGGGCGAACGGCAGATATCCCAACTCGTCGAGGATCAGGAAGTCGAGGCGGCACAGGAGATCCGCAGTGCGTCCCTGTCGGTCGGCGCGGGCTTCGGCGTCCAGCTTGTTCACCAGGTCCACGACGTTGAAGAAGCGGCCGCGCTTGCCACGGCGGATGCAGGCCCGGGCGATGCTGACGGCAAGGTGGGATTTGCCGGTCCCGGTGCCGCCGATGAGGACGACGTTACGCTGATGCTCGAGGAACTCTCCGGAGGCCAGATCGCGCACCAGCGTTTCGTTTACGGGCGTGTCTTCGAAGCTGAACTCGTCGACTTCCTTGGCCAAGGGCAGCTTGGCGATGGTCATCTGGTATTTGATCGAGCGAGCTTGTTTCTCGCTGATCTCGGCGTTCAGCAGGTCGCCCACGATTTGCTGCGGTTCGTGCTGTCGCTTCACCGCCGTGGCGATGATCTCATCGTAGGCGGCCTTCATGCCGTAGAGCTTCAACTGGCCCATCGCGTCCAGCACCTGTGATCTTTCCATGGCGGGGTCTCCTGAGGCTGTCGTAGCGTTTGCAGTCGGCCACGGGCTCGCAGGTCAGGCGCAACGCGTCCGGCGTGGCGATGGTCAACGGAGGTGGTGGCTCGCGATGTCGGGCCAGGATGTTCAGAACGACCGATGCCGCCGGGGCGCCTTCGGTCAGGGCCTCGACGCAGGCAGCCTCGACGGCTTCCAGTCCATCCGTTGGGATCATGCTCAGGATCTGGACCATCTGACGGTCACCGTTCGGCACGCGCCCCAGCTTACGCTGGACGCGTCGTATCGCCGGCGGCAGTTCCCATTCCTTGAAGGGAGCGCCGTTTCGAAGGGCGCCGGGCTTGCGGGCCAGCACCGGGATGTAGTGCAGCGGGTCATAGATGGCCTTGTCGCGCCCGAAGGCGCGGTCGTGCCGGCCGACGATCTTGCCGTCCTGCCAGACCTCGACCCGCTCGGCATAGGCGCGGATCTCGACCGGACGGCCGACGGCGCGACCATCGACCGAGTAGCGGTTCTTGTCGAACCTAACGAGGCAGGTCTTGGACACCGAGGCCGGCACGGCATGGAATCCGTCGAAAGGGCCGACGTAGGGCACCAGGCTCGCCCGCTCATCCTGGAACACGTCCCAGATTGTCCGATCACGCAATTCCTGGTGCGGATGGGCCTTGGCCCAGGCAATACAGCGATCCTGAAGCCAGGCGTTGAGTTCCGCGTAGCTCTTGAAGCGCGGCCGCGGCACGAAGAACCGCCGCCGGACAACGCCAACCTGGTTCTCTACTTGTCCCTTCTCCCAGCCGGACGCGGGGGTGCAGGCGACGGGATCGACAAGGTAGTGTCCGCACATCTGCTGGAACCGGCGATTATACGCGCGGTCGCGGCCGACGAAGATCGTGTCCACCGCCGTCTTCATGTTGTCGTAGATCCCACGCGCACAGGCGCCGCCGAAGAAGGCAAAGGCCTTGTCATGGGCATCGAACACCATTTCCTGCGTCTCTCGCGGGTAGGCCCGGACGAACAGCATCCGGCTATGACAAAGCCGGACGTGAGCCACCTTCACCGTGGTGGTCACGCCGTCGATCAGAACGACCTCGTGACTCCAGTCGAACTGGTAGGCTTCACCCGGATCGAAGCTCAGTGGCACATAGGCGGCGGCTGACGCTTCCTGCTCCGCCTGCGACCACGAAGCCGCATAGCGTCGGACCGCGTCGTAGCCGCCGTCATATCCGAGGGCCCTGAGCTCTTCGAAAATCCGGATGCGGGTCAGCCGCTCGCGCTTCGGCTTGCGCGCATTCGCCGCCAGCATCTCGTCGAGCTTGCCTTTCCAGGGACCGATCTTCGGCTGCGGTTGGACGGTTCGCTCGTAAGTCATCTCCGTTGCGCCGGACCGGATCACCTTCCGAACCGTGTTCCGCGATACCCGCAGCTCTCGGCAGATATGCTTGATCGACTTCTTGTCCTGGAAATACGCCCGGCGGATCTTCGCAATCGTCTCCACAACCAGCATCCCACACTGTGCCCCCCGATAGCCTCGGAGGCATCATGACCATCAGCGTAAGGGGGTCATTTTTGGAAGCCGATTACCCCGTTACGGGGTCAATTTTGCACGCCGGTTCACACATTATTGTATGACGGGGCGTAACCGTCCGGGCTGACCGCTATCCATTCCACTTCCAAGGCAGCAGATCGTCGACCTTGGTGATCTTGTAGTCCGGGATGCGGGCGAGTGGTCGGCGAGCCAGGCATTGGAATCGATGGCGTTGAGTTTGGCGGTTTCGATCAGGGTATAGGCGATGGCTGCGGCCTTTCCGCCTGCCTCGGAGCCGACGAAGATGTAGTTCTTCCAGCCGAGGGCGATGGCGCGCATGCTGCGCTCGGCGGCGATATCGACTATGGCCTGCTGATGCCCTGGCACTGCCCGGTCGGGCGGCTTGACGACTGACCACGATCCGGCCCGGAAAACCGGGCCGGGTCCATCCCGTCATCATGGAGACAAACGGTGCCGACCACGCGATCATCGACTTCCAGCACGCGGACGCACCCGGTGATCGGGACCCAAATTTTTTTTACCCGTTCAGCCTCTTGGAAATCAATTTTTCGCATAATTGCCTAAACCCATGAAGTCGCACGACAGGAACAACCTGTCGCGAATTTTCGAAAGCGGCCTACAACACCTTTCCTTTCATAGCGTGGAGCACTCTGGGAAAGCTAAATTTTTCGCATACTTTCCAGCTAGTAAACGGCGTTTTCTAGCGTCTTCCATCTCCCCGCAGCCGGGGCTATAGCGCGATTCGAACGAAGATTGTGAAAAGTGAAAATGCAGATGCGAAAGACCTGACCCGCGCAAAAACGAAAACACCGGGATGCGCCAACATCCCGGTGTGATCGTATCGAGGCAGACCTAAATCCACCGATTTGACACCGGTTTCCTAGCAGACCTTGCGGCTCGCCGCAAGGATTCGTATGGGCGACAGTCTTCCTCATCTCACCAGGCTCTTTTCCGGAAACGACTGACCGGCCGATCCGATCCTGACCGTAATTGCGGCAGGCCGGGAATGGCCTCGTCATCCCCGCTTCCCAGGAAGATCGCCTCATCCAGACCGGGTTCTCTGCCCGCTCCGGTGCAAGACCGCCTTCGCCCGGACCCGGGCGGGGATCGATCCCCCATGAGGAACAATCAAATGCCCCAATCTGTCCATAACCATGTCGGCACCTTCGTGCCGCCTTTGCCCAGCACCGCGCAGCGCGACGTGGTGCTCAGTTCCAAGAGCCATTTCTGTGGCCATGTCGTGATCGGCGATGGCTCCGGCCGCGGCGCCATTGCCGGCGTGCCGCCCAGGGTGGTGCAGGTGGAGAGCCATCTTGAGCTCTGCTGGTGCCTGTGCCTGTCGGTTCGCGCCGATATCGCCGATCTGCGTGAGCAGATGCAGTTCGACTGGTTCAACGAGGACGGCGAGGTCCATCCTCACTACTTCGACCTGTTTGTCACCAGGACGGACGGAACCCGGATCGCCTGCGCCATCCGTCCCACCGCCTGGATTGGCGGGGCGTTTGGCCGGCAAATGCCCCGGATCGCGGCACAGACCCGCGCTGGCCGCTTCGCCGACGACGTCCGCCTGCTAACGGACGCGGATCTCGATCCGGTGGAACTGCATAACGCCTGGCTGCTTCATGGCGTCCGTGCGGGCGATCCGGTGGCCGACGAGGCCGCGGCGCGGGTTTTGGCCGACATGTCAGGCACGGCCTCCCTTGCCGATCTCACCGCGATGACCGGTTGCGGTGCCGGAGGCTTCCGCGCCCTGCTGCGGCTTGTCCGGTGGGGGCAACTACGCGCCCTCCACCACGAACATATTACCCCGGCTACCATCGTCTACAAAGGGAGCAATCTCTGATGCAGATGTTCAATCTGAGCTTCGATCCCGACCGCCATCACTACGCCTTCGGTCAATACGACCGCGTGACCATCGATGGCCTGACCTACAAGACCGTGACCCATGGCCGGAACGAGGAGGGCTGGCTGCTGGAACTGGATGACGGTTCCGGCCGCTGCACGTCCTTCGCCCATCGGGAACTGAGCCGGATGGGATCGATGGGGCGAATCCGGGTCGAGCACAACCATTACGCCCCCGAGACCGCCAGGGTCCGGCTTCTTGGCGGCGGCATGCGCATCTCCGAGCTGCCCCCGGCCGAAGCGGCCCGGGTCAGCAGGAGAAGCGCCTATGTCGAGGCCTTCCGGGAGCTCTTCCAGGAAAAGCTTATCAAGATCACCGATGAGAGCATCAAGGCGAGCCGGGATCTTCTGCGCAGCCGGGCCATGGACTATGTCGGCAGGCTGATCGGCGGCCGGGGCGCGGCGATCTCTCAGGATATCACCAGGACGCCTTCCGCGCGCACGCTGCGCCGCTGGCTCCAGGCCTGCCGCAGCTTCGGCATGAGCGGGCTGATCGATGCCATGAACCGGCGCGGCAACCGCAGCTGTCTGATGGGAGGCGGGGAACTGGCGCTGCTGATGCGTGAGGTCGAAGGCTATGCCGATGAGAAACGTCCGACCATCAGGACCATCCATGTCAATGTCTGCCTCGCTTTCGAGGCGCGGAACAATGAGCGCCGGGCACAGGGCCTGCATCCCTTCAACATCCCGAGCTATGAGACCGTGCGCCGGGCCATCCACCGACTCGACCCCTATGCGGTGACGCTCAAGCGCGAGGGTGCCGAGGCGGCGCGCAAGAAGTTCATGCCGGTCGGCGAAGGGCTGCTCCTGTCCCGGCCGCTCGAACGGGTGGAGATCGACGAGAATACGATCGACATCATCTCGCTCGCCGAATGCGCCGGGCTCATGGAGCTTCTGACCGAAGAAGAGCGCAAAAACCTCGGGTTGGACAGGAGCAAGGCGCGCTGGTTCGTGACCGTCGCCATCTGCGCTACGACGCGCTGCATCCTCGGCATGGCTTTCTCGCGCACCGCCAGAGAGGAGGCCTCGCTGCAGGTCCTCCAGATGATCCTGTGTGACAAGGGAAAATGGGCCGATGCCACAGGGTCGCTCGGTTCTTGGGACATGCACGGCATCCCGATCCTCATCGTCACCGACAACGGCGCCGCCTTCCAATCGGAACGGTTCCGAATCGCCTGTGCCGACCTAGGCATCACCGCCATGCGCGCCCCCGCTGGCCTGCCGGAGGTCCGTGCCCGAAACGAGCGTTTCTTCCTCAGCCTCAATACCGGCCTGCATCCCCGCCTGCCAGGCAATACCTTCGGCAGCATCCGCGCGAAGGGGAACGCCGATCCCGAAGCCCGCGCCGCCCTGACTTTCGACGACCTCGCCTTCTGCCTGGTCCGCTGGATCGTCGACATCTACCACAACACTCCGCATTTCGGTCTGGGCGGCGAGACGCCGCTGCATTGCTGGCGCCGACTGACCGCCGAATGGGGCGTGCAGCCGCCGCCGTCACGCGAGGATCGTCGCGTGATCTTCGGTGAGCGCATGCCGCGCAAGCTTTCCCGCGAGGGCGTGACAGTGCTCGGCATGCGCTATCATTCCGAGGCGTTGGCCCGCTGGATGACCTGCAAGGAGGAACGCAATGTCGAAGTCCGCTGGCACCCCGACGATATCGGCCAGGTGACCGTTTACGTCCAGGGCCAGAGGTTCCAGGTGGGCTCGGTTCTCCCCGGTTTCGACGGTGTTTCCGCTCGGGAGTGGCTGGCAGCGACACGGGAACTGCGCGCGGCCGATCCCGCGCGCAAGACATATGACCAGCAAATCGCCTTGCAGGCGGTCGCGGCCATCCGTGAGCGCAGCACCTCGGCTACCACCCTCGCGGGGCTGATCGCCGAGGACTGGTCGCCGGCCCGGATCAAGTATGAGGAGGACCGCCTGTTCATCGGCTTCAATGCTACCGTCGGTCGAAAGACTGCGCCTGTCGCCTCCGACGGGATGGGTCGGGTGATCCCTGATGAGGTCGGCGGCGAAGATCGCCCGGCCTTCCCGGACACCCACCATTCCCCCGTCAGTCCGATCGCCGCCCGCCCTGCCCTGGCCCGGCCCGAACCAGCACATCCCGCCACTCTCCCTGACATGCCGGTAGGCGCCTCGCCTTCGTCCATCTGGAAAATCACGGAGTAGCCCCATGCCCGATCCCGCTGCAACTGCGCGCATTCTCGAAAAGCTGCGCAAGCTCCGCATAGACACCCCCAGGGACGCGGCGTTCCGCTCCCATTTCGACCGGCTGCTGCGCCGGGACGAGGCCGGAAACCTCCTGCATGAACCGCAGCGATTCTCGGCGGAGCGCGAGACCCGTGGCGTGATGGTGATCGACGGCGCGGGGGGTGGCAAGACCACCCTCATCGACCACGCCCTTGCACGACACCCGGCCCTGGCCGGGGCCGGGACCGACGGCCGGCACTATCTTGAGGCGAGCGTGCCCAGCCCTGCCACCTTCAAGAGCATGGCCGGCGCCCTGCTCCACCGCAGCGGTTATCCTGTCAACGCCGCGCACCGCGAGGGCTGGAGTCTGTGGGAGACCCTGCGCGGCCGTCTGAAGGATCTCGACATCACCACCCTCTGGATCGACGAGGCGCATGACCTGTTCTGTGCCGACCGCAACCTGATCCTGCGCGCTATCAAGGCGATCATGCAGGGCGACGAGGCGGTCGTCGTGATCCTGTCGGGCACCGAAAACCTGCGCGAGATCATCCGGTCCGATCCGCAGGTCCAGCGACGGTTCTCGACCCTGAACCTGCCGCCGGTGGCCGTGGCGACGGATGGCGCGAATTTCCGGGAGGTGATCGCGGCCTATTGCCGGATTGCCGGGCTGGAGCAGCCGCTTGAGGCCGATCTGATCCCGCGCCTGTTCCATGCGGCGCGTTATCGCTTCGGGCGTTGCGTCGAGACGATCCTCGGCGCCATCGAGTTTGCGCTGGAGGGCGATGCGTCGCGCCTCGACATCGGCCATTTCGCAGAGTTCTGGGGCCTGCAGGAGGGATGCCCGCTGGGCGGAAATGTCTTCCTGGCCCCGGACTGGCCGCAGATCGACCCGGATCAGGACGAGGCGGATGATCGACCCGTTTCCGTGCGGGCGCGGCGGCGGCGGAAATGACCATGGCCCGCCTCTTTCCCTTGCTGCCGTTTCGGACGGACGAAACCCATTGGTCTTGGGCGGTCCGCATGGCCGCCTTCCATATCCGTGGCCCCATCGGGATCTTCCTGCGTGATCTCGGCCTTGATCCCTTCGCTCTCTCCATCGGCGATCCGGATGAGGTGGTCAGGCTGTGCGAGATTGCCGGGCAGGATCCGGGACCGGTGCTGCGCAACACCGTGGTGCAGAACACCAGCCGGAGCTGGAGGCTCGGTGAGGAGGCTCTGATTGACAGCCTGTGTCCACAGCAGGATCTGCGCTTTTGTCCGGCCTGCCTCGCCGAGGACGATGCGGCCGCCATGGCGGCAGGCCATGACATCTCTAACCACCGGCGCGAGAGGCTGATCTGGCGGCTGAAGCCGATCCGTTCCTGCCTGAAACACAGGCTACCCCTGATCCGCCGGGATCGGCCTGACCATATGGTTGGGAAAGGCGTCTTTGCCGGAAGCGTGCTAGAAACCGCCGCGATGTTACAGGATCTTGCGGGCCGCGCTGTGCCCTGTCCGGGATCCCCGCTCCAGACCTATATCGCCAATCGGCTTGCTGGGCGTCATGGCCCGGCCTGGCCGGACAGCCTGCCGCTGGAACAGGTGATCAGGATCACCGAGTTTCTGGGTTCCGCCCTGGAGTTCGGGCCATATGTTGCCTTCGGCGACCTTTCCACCCGGGATCAGGATATCGCTTCGGCCTGCGGCTGGACCTATATCGTCAACGGGGAAGCAGGCATCCGCCGCGCCTTGCAAATCCTTCAGGCCGGGTTCGACCCGAAGCGGTCCCCATGCCGTATCAAGAAATGGGGGGCCTTCGGGCCGTTGCTCGACGAACTCCGGCATCCCCTCCCGAGCAATTCGCTCCGCAGAATCTTTGAAGAGCATCTCGCCAGCATTGCTGAATCCTGATCCGCATCCCGGGCAGGATTCGGTTCACCCCCTCGTCAAGTCACCCATTTGCCAGTCAGGCCGCCTTCGGGCGGCCTTTTTCTTTGGCGCCGGAGCAAGTTTCGATGGTCAATATTTGCGTGGAAAGTGGTCAAATCAGAAAACGGGCACTTACGAGATGTATTGAAATCAATCAGTTAAAGAGACCCAAGACTTCCAGAATGGCCATTATTTCAGTTGTTCGACAACCGAAAGAATGACCACTCTGGTGCAGGCTTCGACCCTTGACGCGCGAGTGGTGGCGCCGCCCGCTCGGCACCGAAGACCAGCGCTGGGCAAATGCATGGAACTTGCCAAGATGGTGCGGCGCCCGTTCCAGTCCGGCTTTCTCATATAAACTCGGCTCTGGCGCCTTCGGAGTCACGGCCTCGGCCTCCACGTCCCACGATGAGAAAGCGCGTCGAGGGACAAGCCCGCTGCCCGATATCCGAAATCGGTCCTTTCCGCCCTTGGGGCCAGCCTGCCTTCGGATTATTTTTCCTCCGCCAGAACCCCCTTCCGATCAAGGGCGGCGGAAGCTCGCTCATCCGGCCAGCGCCAGTGCAGCGCCCGCCATCGCGGCCAGAAGCACCACCCGCCAGGGCGCGAGCTTCCAGCCCGTCAGGGCCACGAAACAGGCGAGCGCCAGCGCCAGGTCCGGCAGGCCGCCGATCGCGGTGGTAAAGACCGGGGAATACAGCGCCGCGCCCAGAATGCCGACCACGGCGGCATTCGCCCCCTGCATCAGCGATTGCGCCCCGGCCATGCGGCGGAAGCGGTCCCAGAACGGCAGGACGCCCAGCAGCACCAGAAATCCCGGCAGGAAGATCGCCAGCAGCGCAAGCGCGGCGCCCAGCACCCCGTTCGGCTCGGGCCCCAGGGCCGCGCCCAGATAGGCGGCAAAGGTGAAAAGCGGCCCCGGCACCGCCTGCGCCGCGCCATAGCCGGCCAGAAAGGCCTGTGGGCCGATCCAGCCGGGCTGCACCACCTCGGCATCCAGAAGCGGCAGCACGACATGGCCGCCGCCGAAGACCAGCGCCCCGGCGCGATAGAAGCTGTCGATCATCGCGAGCGCCTGCGACCCGTCCGCCAGCAGCGGCAGCAAGGCCAGCAGCGCCAGGAACAGCAGCAGGGCCGCCGCCCCCGCGCCTCGGGACAACGGCACGACCAGATGCCCGCTGGCGGGCCTTGCCGCGCCGCGGCCCAAGGCAAGCCCCAGCCCCGCGCCGGCGGCGATGGCGAGGATCATGCCGGGGGCGCCCGGCAGCGCGGCCAGCACGACGACCGCGAGCACCGCGATCGCCGCGCGCTCGCGATCCGGGCACAGCTGCCGCGCCATGCCCCAGACCGCCTGGGCCACGATGGCCACCGCCACGACCTTGAGCCCGTGCAGCGCCCCCTGCCCCAGCGGCCCCGAAATCGCCGTCGCAGCCCCGGCAAACACCAGCAGGATCAGCGCCGAAGGCAAGGTGAAGGCGGTGAAGGCTGCAAGCGCCCCCAGCCAGCCGGCCCGCATCAGGCCCAGGGCAAAGCCGACCTGGCTCGAGGCCGGGCCGGGCAGGAACTGGCACAGCGCGATCAGATCGGCATAAGCGTGATCGTCCAGCCAGCGCCGCCGCACCACCAGCTCGTCGCGGAAATAGCCCAGATGCGCAATCGGCCCGCCGAAGGAGGTCAGGCCCAGCCGCAGGAAGGCCCCGAAGACCTCGCCGGCGCTGCCGCGCGCGGGGTCGCTGTCGGAAACCGCGTTCGACATCCTGGATCGCCCTTCTGCTGCCGCGGGCAGAGTGGCATCCCCGCCGCGCGGGGGCAAGCTGCCCCGATCCCTGCCCGTCCTGGCGGGATGCGGCGTGAAGGGCGATCTTGCGGGCCGCGCGGGCTTCCCCTACATCATGGAGAACAGTGAAAGGAACCGCCATGGCGATGGAAGCCCAGGATATCGAAGCCCTGATCCGCGCTGCATTTCCCAATGCCCAGATCACCATCACCGACCTTGCCGGGGACGGAAACCATTATGCTGCCGAGGTGATCGACGAAAGCTTCCGCGGCCAGAACCGCGTGCAGCAGCAGCGCGCAGTCTATGCGGCGCTGCAGGGCCACATGGACGGCCCGAACGGCGCGCTGCATGCGCTTGCCCTGACCACCAAGGCCCCCGAATAAGATCAACCGCCAGCGTCGCGCCATGGCGACGCTTCAGCAAGGACCAGCAGAATGACCGACGCACGCCAGCAGATCCAGGACACCATCGACGGCAACGATGTCGTCCTGTTCATGAAAGGCACCAAGGAGATGCCTCAATGCGGCTTTTCAAGCCGCGTCGCCGGGGTGCTGAACTATATGAACGTCCAGTATCGCGACGTGAACGTGCTGGCGGACGAGGCGATCCGCCAGGGCATCAAGGAATTCTCGGACTGGCCGACGATTCCGCAGCTTTATGTCAAGGGAGAGTTCGTCGGCGGCTGCGACATCGTCACCGAGATGACCCTGTCGGGCGAGCTTGACCAGCTTTTCGAAAAGGCGGGCGTGACCTATGACAAGGAAGCCGCCGACCGCATCCGCGAGGCCAATGCCTGACCGGGCGCCCTGCCCTCACTGACAACGACGGCCCCGCATTGTCGGGGCCTTTTCTTTTTGAAAATAATGGCTTGCCGGAGATTTATCAGGGTTCTTCCAGCAACCTCTGGCCCCAGGGGGATGCATGGCGCGGACGGTCATCTGAAACGCTTGGCCGGCGCCTGCGGTTTTAGATTTCAGGACAGTCAGCAGCGCCGGGAATCCTAACGACCTTCCGGCTGCCGCGTCGTTGGCGCGGCACCGACGAGCAAGAGTAAGGCAAAATAACTTTAATAAAATAAGCGCCCTAGGGCATACACTTCAACCATCCTCGTAAGGATCGTCCGTCCAGTCCTCGGCGGCGTCCCATTCCGGGGTGTCGCGCTGCCGCCAGTCCTGGAAGCGCGAGGCCAGCGTCATGCCGACCGCGAAGGCCCCGATCAGCGGCGCTATGGCCGCTGCCCGCGATTGCGAGGCTGCCTGGACCTGTCCCGCGGCGCGGCGCAGCGCATCCGGGGGCAGGCCCAGCCGTTGCGCGGCCTGCTCTCCGGCGCGGCGCGCGGTGCCATAGACCCGCGCCTCGGCCCGGTCGGCCAAGCGGTCGGCCTTGTAGGACAGGCTGTCGGCGACGCTGTGGACGCGCTGCTCGGCCTGTTCCATCAGCCGATTGGCCTTTTGGGAGGCCCGCTCCAGCGCCGCATCCGCTGCGCCGGTGGCTTTCCCGATGGCGGCATCGGCGGCCAGCATCAGCCGCTGCTCGACCTCGGCCTTCAACTCGTCGGTGGTGGGCACGGGATGGCGCTCCTTGCGCGCCATCAGCATCACCAGCAGCCCGATCACCAGAAAGCCGATGCCGATGGCGAGGGAGGCGCCGAGCGCCCCCCAGCCAAGATGATCCGCCAGCCAAGTCCACAGCGCCGCAAGCAGGAAGCCGGCGCCGATCAGCAGGGCCAGCCCTGCCCCGGCGCCCAAGCCCGCGCGGCGCAGCCTGTCCGTCAGGGCAAGCTGCAGGTTCCGGGTGTAATCGAACATCGCCGGCCTCAGCGGCGCGCGATGATCAGGCCCAGCAGGAAGCCGACGCCCGCCGCGATCCCCAGCGCCTGGGCGGGGTTGCGGCGCACCATGCCCGAGACCTCGTCGTAATATTCTTCGGCATGGGCTGCGACCTCATGCGCCTGCCGCTCGCCCTGGCGATACAGCCGGCGAGCCTCGTCGCGGGCGCGTTCGGCATAGTCATGGCCACGCTCGCGGACCGTCTCGGCATATTCGGCACCACGCTGACGGGCGGTCTCGACGAATTCGGCGCCTTTCTCGCGCGCGGTTTCGTAAAGCTCGGCGCCGCGCTCGCGGGCGGTCTCATAGGCTTCGGTCGCCTCGTCGGCGGCGCGGCGGGTGTGGCGGCCCACCTCGTCGGCGGCCTCGCGCGCCTGGGCTTTCACTTCGTCGGCGGTGGCTTCAGGTTTCGCCATGACATTGTCCTTTCACAGGGCTGTATGGGTTTCGCAAGGCAAACACCCAAGCCGGCAGATCGTTCCCGGAACCGCCCGGATTTCCCGCCCGCCGCGTCAGGACGTCGCGTTACCGGACCGGGTCACAGGGCTGCGTCGAAGGCCGGGATCAGCCGCGCCAGCGTGCCCTCGACATCGCCGAGCTTGTCCAGCCCGAACAGCCCGATGCGGAAGCTGCGGAAGCCCTCGCCCTCGTTCACCTGCAAGGGCACGCCCGCGGCGATCTGATAGCCGGCGGCCAGAAACTTGCGACCGCTCTGCACCTCGGGGTCGTCGGTATAGCAGACCACCACGCCCGGCGCGGCAAAGCCCTCGGCCGCGACCGAGCGCAGCCCGCGCCGCGCCAGTTCCGAGCGCACCGCGTCGCCCAGCCGCCACTGCGCCTCTCGCGCCGCCTCGAGGCCGAAGTCGCGCGTCTCGTTCATTGCATCGCGCAGGCCCAGCAGCGCGTCGGTCGGCAGGGTGGCGTGATAGGCATGGCCGCCATCCTCGTAAGCCTTCATGATCGCGCGCCATTTCTTCAGGTCCAGCGCGAAGCTGTCGCTGACCGTGGTCTCCAGACGCTCGATCCCGCGCGGGGACAGCATCACCATCCCGGCCGAGGGCGAGGCCGACCAGCCCTTTTGCGGCGCCGAGATCAGCACGTCCACGCCCGTCTCGCGCATGTCGACCCAGATCGCGCCCGAGGCGATGCAGTCCAGCACCATGACCGCGCCGACCTCATGCGCGGCATCGGCCAGCGCCTTGATGTAATCGTCGGGCAGGATCATGCCCGCCGCCGTCTCGACATGCGGGGCGAAGACGGCATCGGGGCGGGCTTCGCGGATCTTGGCCACCAACTCCTCGACGGGTGCCGGGGCGAAGGGCGCGCGCGGCTCGTTGCCCTGGGGCCGGGCCATCATCACCGTGGTCTGGCGGGCAAAGCCGCCGGCCTCGAAGATCTGGCTCCAGCGATAGCTGAAAAAGCCGTTGCGGACGATCAGCGCATGGGCGTCGCGGCCGAACTGGCGGGCCACCGCCTCCATGGCGCAGGTGCCGCCGCCCGGAACCAGCGCCACCGCCTCGGCCCCGTAGACCTCGCGCAGCATGGCCGAGATCTCGCGCATCGCGGCCTGGAATTTCTGCGACATGTGGTTGAGCGAGCGGTCGGTGAAGACGACCGAGAATTCCTGCAAGCCCTCGGGGTCCACATCGGGGCGAAGTCCGGGCATGGCCGATCCTTTCTGCTGTTGCAGGCCAACCCTAGCGCGACCCCGCGCCGCCGGCCAGCCCCACCGAGGTCGCAGCGCCCCCTTGCCGCCCGCGCCCCGCACGACTAGCTTCGGGGGGGGAACAACCGACAGGCCAACCACCATGCGCATCGGCATTCTCAAATGCGGCCAATCGCCCGAAGAGCTTCGCGGCGAACTGGGCGATTATGACACCATGTTCGAGCGGCTCCTTGCCGGGCGGGGCTTCGATTTCGCCAGCTATCACGTGGAGAACATGCAGTTTCCGCAGGACGTCCGCGAGGCCGGGGGCTGGCTGCTGACCGGCTCGCGCCACGGCGTCTACGAGGATCACGCCTTCATCCCGCCGCTCGAGGACTTCATCCGCGCCGCCTATGCCGCGCGGGTACCGATGGTCGGCATCTGCTTCGGCCATCAGATCATCGCCCAGGCGCTTGGCGGCCAGGTGGCGAAGCACCCCGAGGGCTGGGCCGTGGGGCCGCAGGATTACGATTTCGGCGGCGAACCGGTGCGGCTGAACGCCTGGCATCAGGACCAGGTGATCCGCCGCCCCGAGGCCGCCGAAATCATCGCCAGCAACCCGTTCTGCGAAAACGCCGCGCTGGTCTATGACGACCGCGCCTTTACCGTGCAGGCGCATCCGGAATTCGACGACGCCTTCATCGAGGGCCTGATCGAGCACCGCGCCCGCGGCACGGTGCCCGGCGCGCTGCTGGACCGGGCCCGCGCCCGCATGGGCGGGCCGCTGCAATCGGGCAGCATCGCCGACCGGATCGAGGCCTTCTTCAAGGCGCCGCGCAGCTTTGCGGCGCAGGCGACACGGCAGGGGGCCGCATGAAATCGCACTGGATCGACGAAACCCCGCAGGCCGCGCAGGATTACGTCGCCGGGCGGCGGCTGGACGAGGTGGAATGCATCGTCGCCGACATCGCCGGGGTGGCGCGCGGCAAGGCCATGCCGGCCTCGAAATTCGCGCATCAGGAGCGGTTCTACCTGCCGAACTCGATCTTCCTGCAGACCATCACCGGCGACTGGGCCGACAACCCGTCGGGCGCCTTCACCGAGCCCGACATGATCCTGACGCCGGATTTCTCGACCGCGACGGCAGCGCCCTGGACGGCGGACGTGACGCTGCAGGTCATCCACGACGTGTCCGACCAGTCGGGCAATCCGGTGCCGATCGCGCCGCGCAACGTGCTGAAACGCGTGGTCGATCTTTACCGGCAGAAGGGCTGGCGCCCCATCGTCGCGCCCGAGATGGAGTTCTTCCTGGTCGCGCGCAACATCGACCCGAACCAGCCGATCATGCCGCCCATGGGCCGCACCGGCCGCCGCGCCGCCGCCAAGCAGGCCTATTCCATGTCGGCGGTGGACGAATACGGCAAGGTCATCGACGACATCTACGACTTCGCCGAGGCCCAGGGTTTCGAGATCGACGGCATCCTGCAGGAAGGCGGCGCCGGCCAGGTCGAGATCAACCTGAACCACGGCGACCCGGTCGCCCTGGCCGACCAGATCTTCTATTTCAAGCGGCTGATCCGCGAGGCGGCGCTGCGCCACGACTGTTTCGCCACCTTCATGGCCAAGCCCATCGAGGGCGAGCCGGGCAGCGCCATGCATATCCACCATTCGGTCGTCGGGCTGACGGACGGGCGCAACATCTTCTCGGACGAGCGGGGCCGCGAGACGCCGGCCTTCATGCATTTCATCGCCGGCATGCAGAAGCACCTGCCGGCGGCGGTGGCGCTGCTGGCGCCCTATGTCAACAGCTATCGCCGCTATGTCCCGGATTTCGCGGCGCCGATCAACCTGGAATGGGGGCGCGACAACCGCACCACCGGGCTGCGCGTGCCGATCTCGAAACCCGAGGCGCGGCGGATCGAGAACCGGCTGGCGGGCATGGATTGCAACCCCTATCTGGGTCTCGCCGCCAGCCTGGCCTGCGGCTATCTGGGCCTGGTCGAGGGCGAGAATCCGCGCGCCGAATGCCTGGGCGACGCCTATATGTCCGAGGACGAGCTGCCCTATAACCTGGGCGACGCGCTGGACCTGATGGACGAGAACACGGCGATGCGCGAGGTGCTGGGATCCGAGTTCATCGACGTCTATCAGGCGGTCAAGCGCAATGAATACAAGGAATTCCTGCAGGTCATCAGCCCGTGGGAGCGCGAGCACCTGCTGCTGAACGTGTAGAGCCGGGCGCGGCCGGGCCCTTGCGCGCCGTCGGATGAGTATTTGAGAAACGGTGAAAGCCGAAGCATGAACCTGCTGTTTTCCAACGACCGGCGGGGGGAATATCCGCCCAGCCTCTATGCCGCGACCCGCGACCCGCTGCCGCCTTTCCCCGAGCAGCGGGGCGAGGAGCGCGCCGATGTCGTGGTGGTCGGCGCCGGCTATACCGGGCTTTCCGCGGCGCTGCATCTGGCCGAGGCGGGGCGCGACGTCGTGGTGCTGGAGGCGCATCGCGTCGGCTTCGGCGCCTCGGGGCGCAATGGCGGCCAGCTCGGCTCGGGCCAGCGGCTGGAGGTCGACGAGCTGGAGCGGATGGCCGGGCGAGAGGCCGCCCACCGGCTTTGGAACATGGCCGAGGAGGCCAAGCGCCTGACCCGCGATCTGGCGGCGCGCGCCGGGGTGCCGGTGGCCGACGGCATCGCCCATGCCTTCCGCAAGCCCGCCGAGTTCGACCATGCCCGCGCCCTGATCGACAGGCTGGGGCGCGATTACGGCTATGACCGGATCGAGCCGCTCGACCGCGACGCCTTCCGGGCGCTGGTGCCGTCCGAGGCCTATATCGCCGGCGAGCTGGACCATGGTGCCGGGCATCTGCACCCGCTGAACCTGGCCATCGGCATGGCGCAGCTGGCCGATGCCGCAGGCGCCCGGATCCGCGAGTTGAGCCATGTCCACCACATCCGCCACGGCCGGCGCGCCGGCGAGAAAAGCGTGGTGCAGACCGGCAAGGGCCGGGTGGCCTGCGACCATGTCATCCTGGCGGCCAATGGCTATCTGGGCCATCTCGACGGCCATGTCGCCGCCCGCGTCATGCCGATCAACAATTTCATCGTCGCGACCGAGCCCCTGGGGGCGCGCGCAGCCGAGGTGCTGACCCGGCCCATCGGCGTGCATGACACGAAATTCGTGGTGAATTACTGGCGGCTCGATCCCGAGGGGCGGCTGATCTTCGGCGGCGGCGAGAATGTCAGCTATCGCTTTCCCGCCGATATCGCCGCCAAGGTGCGCAAGCCGCTGCTTGAGATCTATCCGGGCCTTGCCGATGTGGCGCTGACCCATGCCTGGGGCGGCACGCTGGCGATCACCATGAACCGGATGCCCTGCTTCGCCCGGCCGGCGCCCAATTGCCTGTCGGCCAGCGGCTATTCCGGGCACGGGCTGGCGCTGGCGACGCTGGCCGGCAAGCTGATGGCGCAGGCGGTGCAGGGCCAGGCCGAGGGATTCGACACCATGGCCGCCCTGCCCTCGCCCGCCTTTCCCGGCGGCGCTGCGCTGCGCTGGCCGCTGCTGGTCGCCGGCATGGGCTGGTATTCGCTGCGCGACCGGCTGGGCTTCTAGGATTTCCCGGCCAGCTCGCGTTCGCGCCTGGCCTTGGCGCGGGCGATGCGCTCGGCCATCTGCCTTTCGCGGTGGCGGTGATAGGCCCGGATCACCGGCACGGTCAGGTAATGCGCCGCGACGGAAACCGCGATTCCGGGCAGGATGCCCCCCACCGCATAGGGCAGGAAGATCTGCTGGTTGAACTGCAGCAGCTGGTCCCAATGAGCGACGCGGTCCGTCACCGGCGCCAGCAGGTTGTTCCACAGCTCGCTGCCGGCGCGGGTGAATTCGTCGAAGATCAGGTGCGGGGTGAACTTGCCCTCGACCCCCAGCATCCAGCGGCCGAGCCCGACCGAGGTCAGCGCGATGAAGGGCGTGGTCAGCGGATTGCCGACGAAGGTGCCCAAGAGCGCGGCTAGGATATTGCCGCGGATCAGCCAGGCCAGCGCCGCCGCGCCCATGAAATGGAAGCCGAAGAAGGGCGTGAACGAGATGAAGATGCCGCAGGCCCAGCCCCGCGCCACCCGATGCGGCTGGTCCGGCAGGCGGCGCAGCCGGTGCAGCACATATTTCGAGGCCCGCTTCCAGCCCGAGCGGGGATAGAACATCTCGGTCCACATCTGGGCATAGCTGAGCGGCTTGCGTCTCTTGAACATGCCGGGCCGACCTCAGCTCATATGGGCCGAAGGGTCCCGGATGCGCGAGACCTGCGCCACGTCGCTTTCGGCCTCGAGCGCGGTCAGCAGCGTGTGCATGTGCTCGCGGTCGCGCAGCTCGATCTCGACGCGCAGCCGGTAGAAATCCGGCTTGCGATCGACGAATTCCAGATCCGAGATATTCGCCCCCTGCGCGCCGATCAGCGTGCAGATCCGGCCCAGCACCCCGGCATCGTGGCGGATGGTCAAGGACAGCATGGTCGAATAGGCTGCCGGGTGCTGGCCCTCGCGCCAGTGCAGGTCGACCCAGCGTTCCGGGCTGTCCTCGAACTCGGCCAGCACCGGGCAGTCGATGGCATGGATCACCACCCCCTTGCCGCGATAGGTGATGCCGACGATGCGCTCGCCCGGCAGGGGATTGCAGCAGGGCGCGCGGGTGAATTCCTGATCGGCCTCCAGCCCGGCGACGGCGCGCTTGGCGTCGATCTCGCTGCGCTTCTGGGCCAGTTCGGGATAAAGCGTGGTCAGCACGTCATGGGCCGAGATCTCGGCGCTGCCGATGCGGGCCAGCAGCTCGTCCGTATCGGGCAGCGCCATGGTCTTGGCCGCGATGCGCAGCGCCTTGTCGCTGACCTTGCGCCCGACATGCTCGAAGGCCACCCGCACCAGTTCCGAACCCAGCCGGATGAAGCGCGTCCGGTCCTCCTGCCGCAGCGAGCGGCGGATGGCGGCCTTGGCGCGGCCGGTGACGACGATGTCGAGCCAGGTCGCCTGCGGCCGCTGGCCGGAGGCGGCGATGATCTCGACCGACTGGCCGTTCTTGAGCCGCGTCCACAGCGGCACGCGGATGCCGTCCACCTTCGCGCCCACGCAGGAACTGCCCAGCCGGGTATGGATGGCATAGGCGAAATCCAGCGGCGTCGCCCCTTTCGGCAGCGGGATCACGTCGCCCTTGGGCGAGAAGCAGAACACCTGGTCGGAATACATCTCGAGCTTCACATGCTCGAGGAATTCGTCGTGGTCCTCTTCGCCGAAACGCTCGGTCAGGCTGGCGATCCATTCGCCCGGATCGATGGCAAAGGGGTTCGCCGTGCGCACGCCGTCGCGATAGGCCCAATGCGCGGCCACGCCCGCCTCGGCCACCTCGTGCATCTGCCGGGTGCGGATCTGCACCTCGACCCGCTTGCCGTCGCGGCCCGAAACGGTGGTGTGGATCGAGCGGTAGCCGTTCGCCTTGGGCTGGCTGATGTAATCCTTGAACCGGCCGGGCACGGCGCGCCAGCGGTGATGGATGACGCCCAGGGTGCGATAGCAGTCGGCCTCGGTCCGGGTGATGATGCGGAAGCCGTAGATGTCCGACAGGCGCGAGAAGGAAAGCTGCTTTTCCTGCATCTTCCGCCAGATGCTGAAGGGCCGCTTGGCGCGGCCGTAGACATCGGCCTCGATCCCCTCGCGTTCAAGCTCGGCGCGGATGTCGGCGGTGATCTTGGGGATCACGTCGCCGGATTCGCGCTGCAGGCTGACAAAGCGGCGGATGATCGAGTTGCGGGCCTCGGGGTTGATGACCTTGAAGGCCAGGTCCTCAAGCTCCTCGCGCATCCATTGCATGCCCATGCGGCCGGCCAGCGGCGCATAGATGTCCATGGTCTCGCGCGCCTTCTGCAGCTGCTTTTCCGGGCGCATGGACTTGATGGTCCGCATGTTGTGCAGACGGTCGGCCAGCTTGACCAGGATCACGCGAAGATCGCGCGACATCGCCATGAAAAGCTTGCGGAAATTCTCGGCCTGCTTGGAATGCGCGCCCGAGAGCTGCAGATTGGTCAGCTTGGTGACCCCATCGACCAGATCGGCGATCTCGCGCCCGAAGATCTGCGCCACCTCGGCCCAGGTCGAACGCGTGTCCTCGATCGTGTCGTGCAGCAGCGCGGTGACGATGGTGGCATCGTCCAGCCGCATCTCGGTCAGGATGGCGGCGACCGCGACGGGATGGGTGAAATAGGGCTCGCCCGAATGGCGGAACTGCCCCTCATGCATGCGACGCCCGTATTCGTAGGCGTCGCGGATCAGCTCGGCATTGGTGCGCGGGTTGTAATTGCGGATAAGCGCGATGAGGTCTTCGACGTCGATCATGTTCAGCCGAAGACCTTTGGACTCAGTTCCTGCCTTGCGCTTCCAGCATCATGCGCAGCATGCGCTCCTCGGATTCCTCGTCGGCGGGCTTCGGACGGTCGATCTCGGCGCCCAGAAGCAGCGCCATCGCGTCCTCCTCGGGCTCGTCGACCTCGATCTGGGTCTGCTGGGCCTCGATCATGCGCTCGCGCAGTTCGTCCACGGGCTGGGTCTCGTCGGCGATCTCGCGCAGCGAGACCACGGGATTCTTGTCATTGTCGCGGTCGACGGTCAGCGGGCTCCCCGCCGCGATTTCACGCGCGCGATGGGCCGCCAGCATCACCAGGTCAAAACGGTTCGGAACCTTGTCGACGCAATCTTCGACTGTAACGCGGGCCATCGGTCACCTTATCAGCTGGAATCGGGGTGCAGGGCGAAGCCGGATATTTGGGTGCGCGAAACGGAAATGTCAAGCACTTGCCGGCCGCATCCCGGCCATGGCCTCGGGCGGCAGCGCCGCCAGCATCTGCGCCACGCTGAGCCCAAGGCGCGGATGCACCCAGCCGGGCGCGATCTCGGCCAGGGGCGCCAGCACGAAGCCGCGGTCCTGCAGCCGCGGATGCGGCAGGATCAGTCGCTCGGGCGTGCGGCGCGGCTGTTCCTCGGGCGGCAGGCTGCGCCAACGGTCCTGCGCATCCGCGTCGGGCAGCACCAGATCGCCATGCGCCAGCAGGTCCAGATCCAGCCCCCGCGCCTGCCAGCGCGGCCCGTCGCGGCGGCGTCCCAGCGCCGCCTCGATCGCGTGCAGCTCGCGCAGGAGTTGATCGGGCGGCAGCGCGCAGGAAAGTGAAACCGCAGCGTTCACATAATCGGGACCGGAACCGGCCGGCACCGCCGGGGTGGACCAGAATCGGCTGACGGCAAGCGGCACAACCGCAGGTAATTTCAAAAGCTTATCCAGCGCGAAACGCAAGCTGTCCGATGGGATACCTGCCGAACTAGGCAGGTTTGCACCCAGCGCCACCAGGACTAAGTTCGCCTTCTGACTTTGGTAAAGAGACATCTTGGGGGAATCGTGTTTTACAAGGATGATCGGCTGGCGTTGTTCATCGACGGGTCGAATCTTTATGCTGCCGCGAAGGCGCTTGGCTTCGATATCGACTACAAGCTGTTGCGGCAGGAATTCGAGCGGCGCGGCAAGCTGATCCGCGCCTATTACTATACGGCCCTGCTGGAGAACGAGGATTACTCACCGATCCGTCCGCTGGTCGACTGGCTGCATTACAACGGCTATTCCATGGTGACGAAACCCGCGCGTGAATATACCGACGCTCTGGGCCGCCGCAAGGTCAAGGGCAACATGGATGTCGAGCTGGTCATCAACGCCATGGAGCTGGCGCCGCGGCTGGACCATGCGGTGCTGTTCTCGGGCGACGGCGATTTCCGGCCGCTGGTCGAGGCGCTGCAGCGCCAGGGCGTGCGGGTCTCGGTGGTCTCGACCATGCGCAGCCAGCCGCCGATGATCGCCGACGAGTTGCGCCGCCAGGCCGACAATTTCATCGAACTGGACGCGCTGCGCGACATCATCGGCCGCCCGCCCCGCGAAAGCGCCCCGCAGCAGGACGCCTGAACCCCCGGCGCCGCCGAAGACCCCGTCCCGGCGGGCCGGCGCCTTTCCCTTCCCCCGCCGCGGCGGGCCAAGGGTGTTTCTTTCCCCGATCATCCACCGCTTCCTGACAGGCTTGGCCATATCCGGCTTGCCAGGCGGCCGCGTTTCGGCGATACGCCCCCTTGCCGGTCCCGAAAGGGCCAAGAGGGAATCCGCGGCGCATCCCTGCGCCAACCGGAACTGCCCCCGCAACTGTAGGCGGCGAGCCGCGTCCGATCACGTCACTGGGTCCTCGACCCGGGAAGGCCAGGACAGGCAGCGACCCGCCAGTCAGGAGACCTGCCGGCGCCTTGACGTTCACACCGGGCGGGGTTGTCCGGGGAGGGTGAGATGACGACAGCCAGACGCGGCCCGCCTTGCGGGCAGGACGCGGTCCGCCAAGCCCAACGTTGCGCCGCCTCCGGCCCCTGGTCCCAACCAGATGGAGACGGAGCATGTTCCTGCGTTCGGGCCTGATCGGCCTTTCCCTGTCCCTTGCCGCATTCGCCGCCCATGCCGGCGCGACCGGCTATCCGCTGACGGTCGGGAATTGCGGCCAGACGCTGGAATTCGACGCCGCGCCGGCCTCGGCGGTAAGCGTCGGCCAGGCCGCGACCGAGGTGCTTTACGCGCTCGGCCTCGGCGACAAGGTCGCCGGCACCTCGGTCTGGTTCAGCGAGGTGCTGCCGCAGTTCCGGGACATCGACGCCAAAGTCGCGCGGCTGGCCGACAACGATCCCAGCTTCGAAAGCGTGGTGGCCAAGAAGCCGGGGCTGGTCGCGGTGCAATATGAATGGCATGTCGGCCCGCAGGGCATCGTCGCCACGCGCGAGCAGTTCCACGAGCTCGGCATACCGACCTATGTCATGCCGGCCGATTGCGTCGGCAAGGACAACACGGTCGGGCTTGACGGCACGCGGCTGACGATGTTCTCGACCGCGAGCCTCTACCAGGGCATCGAGGAACTGGCGGCGATCTTCGACGTGCAGGACCGGGGCGCCGCGCTGGTCGCAGACCTGAAGGCGCGCGAGGAGACGGCCGAGGCCGAGGCCAGGGCGCTGGGGCTAAAGGACGGATCGGCGGTGTTCTGGTTCTCCTCGGCCGAGATGGACATCGATCCCTATGTCGCCGGCCGCAAGGGTGCCCCGGGCTACATGATGGAGACGCTGGGATTGCGGAACATCGTGGAATCGGACGAGGAATGGCCGACCGTCGGCTGGGAGACCATCGCCAGGGCCAATCCCACGGTGATCGTGGTGGCCCGGATGGACCGTCGCCGCTTCGAGGCCGACGACGTCGAGAAGAAGCTCGCCTTCCTGAAATCCGACCCGGTGGCCAGCCAGATGGATGCGGTGAAGGCCGGCCGCATCGTCGTCATGGATGCCGGCGCCATGGACGCGACGATCCGGGTGATCGACGGGCTGGAAGAGCTGGCGGCGGCGCTGAAATCCTACGGCCTGCCGCAATGACGCCGGCCGCCGCCGGACCGCGCAGGGCGCTTGTCGCCGCGCTTCTGGCGCTGGCGGTGCTGGCGGCGGCGGTCCTGGCCGGGGCGATGATCGGCGAGACCCGCATCGCCCCGGATCTGGTGCTGAAGGTGCTGGCCAACCGGCTGTGGCAGGCGGGCCATGCGCTCGACCCGCTGGATCAGGGCATCGTCTGGAGCTATCGCGTGCCCCGCGCGCTGGTCGCCGCCGCCTGCGGCGCGGGACTGGCCGTCTCGGGCGTGGTGCTGCAGGCGCTGCTGCGCAACGCCCTGGCCGATCCCTATATCCTCGGCATCTCGGCCGGGGCCTCGACCGGGGCGGTGGCGGTGACCATCGCCGGGCTCGGGGCGGGGCTGCTCTCGATGTCGCTCGGCGCCTTCATGGGGGCGCTGATCGCCTTCGGGCTGGTGGCGGCGCTGGCCCGGGCCGCCGGTGCCGACGCCGGACGCGGCGGCGCGGCGCAGATCGTGCTGGCGGGCATCGCCGGCTCGCAGCTCTTCAACGCCCTGACCGCGTTCGTCATCGCGAAATCGGCGAATGCCGACCAGGCGCGCGGCATCATGTTCTGGCTGATGGGCAATCTCAGCGGCGTGCGCTGGCCCGAGGTGCAGCTGGCCGTGCCGGTCGCCGTCATGGGCTGGCTGGTCTGCCAGCTGCATGCGCGCGGGCTGGACGCCTTTGCCTTCGGGGCCGACAGCGCCGCCTCGCTGGGCGTGCCGGTGCGGCGGGTCCGGGCGGTGCTGATCCTGGCCGCGGCGCTGGTGACGGCGGTCATGGTGTCGATCCTGGGCTCGATCGGCTTCGTCGGGCTGGTGATCCCGCATGCGGCGCGCTTCCTGGTCGGCGTCCGCCACGGCCGGCTGATCCCGGCCGCGGCGCTGATCGGCGCGGTCTTCCTGATCGGCGCCGACATCCTGTCGCGCGTCATCATCAGGGGCCAGGTCCTGCCCATCGGCGTCGTCACCGCGCTGATCGGCGCCCCGGCCTTCGCGCTGATCCTGATCCGCAGCCGGGGCCAGATGCGATGAGGCTTTCGGCGCAATCCCTGTCCCTCGCCCTGCGCGGGCGCAAGATCATCCGCGACGTCTCGCTGGAGGTGACGCCCGGCGAGACGCTGGCGCTGGTCGGACCGAACGGTTCGGGCAAGTCGACGCTGCTGCGGCTGCTGGCCGGGCTGGTCCGCCCGGACTGGGGCGCCATCCGGCTTGAGGGTCAGCCTCTTGCCCGGCTGTCGCGTCGCGGGATCGCGCAGCGCATCGCGCTGGTCGAGCAGCAGGCCGACACCGCCGAACGCCTGACCGCCCGCGCCGCCGTCGAGCTGGGCCGCACCCCCTGGCTCTCGGCGCTCGCATCCTGGAGCGAGCGGGACGAGCGGCAGGTCGCCCGCGCGCTCGACGCGGTGGAGATGACCGCGCTGGCGGATCGCAGCTGGGCCACCCTGTCGGGCGGCGAGCGCCAGCGGCTGCACATCGCCCGCGCCCTGGCGCAGGAGCCGGGTCTGCTGCTGCTCGACGAGCCGACCAACCATCTGGACATCCACCACCAGCTGGCGATCCTAGGCTTCATCCGGCAGTTGCCCATCACCACCGTCATCGCGCTGCACGACCTCAACCAGGCCATGGGCTGCGACCGCGTCGCGATGCTGGACGGCGGCCGGCTGGTCGCCTGCGGCCCGCCCCCCGAGGTGCTGCGGCCCGATCTGGTCGCGCACGTCTTCGGCATCCGCGTCCGGCGGGTGCCCGATCCGGCCGGCGGGCCGGACATCCTGACCTTCTCGATCACCTGAAAGGACGCCCATGGTCTCGCGCAGCCTCGCCCTGCTCCTGCTGACCGCCGCCCCTGCCCTCGCCGAGATCCACGAGGTCAGGATGCTGAACCGCAACGACACCGCCACGATGGTCTACGAGCCGGACCACCTGGTGGTCGCGCCCGGCGACACGGTCCGCTTCCTGCCGACCCAGCCCGGCCATAACGCCGCGACCATCGACGAGATGATCCCCGCCGGGGCCGAGCCCTTCAAGAGCGGCCTCAACAAGGAATTCGAGGTCACGCTGACCCTGCCCGGCATCTACGGCATCAAATGCAGCCCGCATTACGCCATGGGCATGGTCATGCTGATCCGGGTCGGCGAGGCGGCCGCGCCCGAGATCCCCGCCGCCGTCCCGGCCCGCGCCAGGACGCGCTTCGAGGAAATCCTCGCCCGTCACGGTGCCCCGGACTGAGCCGGCCGGAGCGCCGCGGCCCCGCGCCGGGCCTCCGACTGCAAAGGGGGCTCCGCTGTCCCCGGTTCTGCGGCGGCAAGGGGCCTTGGCGATCCCGTCGGCGGACCTTGGCGGGACTGCCGTCCCATGCGGCTTGCGCGGTGCCGCGCGTCTAGCGTTCGGTCAGCTTCAGCTCGATGCGGCGGTTCTGGGCCCGGGCCTCGGCCGTGTCGCCCGCCGCCACCGGCCGGGTATCGGCAAAGCCGGCCGGGGCAAGGCGGGTGGCCGGGAAGCCCAGCTGGTCCACCATGTAGCGCACCACGGCCAGCGCCCGCGCCTGGCTCAGTTCCCAATTGTCGCGATAGCGCCCCAGCCCGGACAGCGGCTGGTCGTCGGTATGGCCGTCGACGCGGATCATCCAGTCGATCTCCGGCGGGATATCGCCCGAGATCTGCTTCAGCATGTCGGCGACCCGCGCGATCTGCTCGCGGCCGCCGGGCGACAGCGTCGCCTCGCCCGGCGCGAACAGCACTTCCGAGGAAAACACAAAACGGTCGCCCACGACCCGCACGCCCTCGCGCCCTTCCAGGATCTGCGACAGCCGGCCGAAGAATTCCGAGCGATAGCGCGCCAGATCCCGGGCCTCGGCCTCGGCCTTGCTGCGCGCCTCCTCCTCCAGCGCGCGGCGCTTGCGCTCCTCTTCGGCGGCGCGCAGCAGGGCGACGTTGAGCTGTCGGCCCAGATCCTCGGCGCGCAGGTCGGCCTCGCGGCGTTCCTCGCCCGCGGCGTCCAGCACCGCGCGCAGGCTGCCCAGCTGGTCGTTGAGCTGCGCCACCTGCCGGTTGAGCAGCGCGACGCGGCGCTGGTCCTGGGCGGAAAGCGCCTCCTGCTCGGAAATCTTCTGCCGCGCCAGCGCCAGAAGCCCGGCCTGCTTCTCGGCCTCGCTGGCCTGGGCCTCGGCCTGCTCGCCCAGCTCCTTCTTGGCCGCCTCGGCGGCGGCAAGCAGGGTCAGCGTCTCCTCGGCCTGTTTGCGCGCCGCCTCGAGCTCCAGCGTGGCGGCGTCGAGCTCGGCGTCGGATCTCGCCAGCCGCTCGCGCAGCGCCTCGGCGGCGGCGGCGTCGGCCAGGCGGGCGGCTTCGGTCTCGTCCAGCTGCTGCCGGGTCTCGGCATTGCGGCGGCGCAGGTCGCCGACCAGCGCCTCCAGCGCCTCGCGCCGGGCAGCGGCCAGCCGCGCCGCCTCGGTCTGGGCGTCGATCTCGGCCCGGGCGGCGGCCACCGCCTGCTCGGAACGGCGCAGCCGCTCGCGCTCGGCCGTCAGGTCGCGGTCCAGCGTGGCGGCGCGGGCCTGCGAGCTGGACAGCGCGTCCGACAGCTGCGCCACCTGCCGGCCGAGCTGGTCGAGCTCGCTGTCCTGGGTGGTGATCTGGTCGCGCAGCACCGATTGCACCAGCAGGAAGATGGTCAGCACGAACATCATGACCATCAGAAGCGCGGTCATCGCATCGACGAAGCCCGGCCAGATCGTCGCCGAAAAGCGGTTGCCGCTGCCCCGGCTAAGTCCCATCGCCGCGCTCCAGGTTGCGGATCGCCCGGGTCAGCGCCGCCATGTCCTCGCGCAGCTCCGAGATCAGCCCGTCGCGGCCGCTGGCGGCTTCCTCGACCAGCCGGCCCAGTTGCACGTCGATCGAGCGCAGCCGCATTCGCGCCTCGGGATCGTCGCCCGAAATCGCGGCATGGGCCTGACCCGGCCGCTGCGCGCCAAGATCGAGGATGCGGTCCTGTCCCTCGGCCAGCCGCTCCAGCGCCCGGACCAGCCGCGGGCCGTCCAGCGCCGGCGCCGGTGCCTCGGCCAGCGCGACCAGCCGGGCCTGCCCTTCGGCCAGCCGTTCCAGCGCCTCGGCCAAAGCGGCGCCGTCGAAGGACGGCTGCGGCGTCTCGGCCAGGGCCGCAAGCCGGGCCTGGCCCTCGGCGACCCGTTCCAGCGCCGCCGCAAGCGCCGGATCGTGGCGCGGCTCGGCCAGCCCGGCGATTGCCCGTTCGACTCCGGCAAGCGCCTGCGCCGTGGCTTCGCGCTCGGCGCTCAGCGCGGCCCCCAGCTGGTCGCGGTCCGAGCCGAGCAGCCCGGCCAGCCTTTCCACGCCCTGCGCCAGCGCCAGCGAACGCTGGTCGGCGGCGGCGGCTTCCTCGTCGCGCAGGACATCGCGGCCGGCATAGAACTCCTGCAGCCCGGCCAGCTGCGCCTCGACCCGCTCGATGAAGCCCGCCAGAGCCGCCTCGCCCAGCCCCTGCCCCTCGGCGCCGCCGAGGCCGATGCGGGTGAATCCCGACATCCATTCCTCGAGCTCGCGATAGAAGCGGTTCTGGCCATGGGCGGCGAAAAGCTCCAGCAGCCCGACGACCAGCGAGCCCGCCAGCCCCAGCAGCGAGCTGGAAAAGGCCGTGGCCATGCCGCCCAGCTGCGATTCCAGCCCGGTCATCAGCTTGTTGAACACCTCGAGCCCGGTCTCGCCATCCTGGGGGGCCAACGCGCGGATGGTGTCGACCACGGCCGGAACCGTGGTGGCCAGCCCATAGAACGTGCCCAGAAGTCCCAGGAAGATCAGCAGATTCGCCAGATAGCGGGTGATGTCGCGCGCCTCGTCGATCCGCGTTGCCACCGATTCCAGGATCGAGCGCGACGATTCGGTCGAGATGGCCCCACCCGCCGGCCCGCGCTGGCCCAGAAGCGCGGCCAGCGGCGCCAGCAGCCGCGGCGCGTCGTCCGGCCCCTCGGGCTCGGTCGCGCCCAGACCCTTTTCGGCGGCATGGCGGCGGCGGGCGGCGAAACGCTCGATCCAGCTGACGGATTTGACCAGTTCGGCCACCTGCCAGAAACAGCCCAGCACGCCCATCACGAAGACGGCCAGGATCAGCCCGTTCAGATATTCGTTCGAGTGAAAGATCGACAGGATCCGGCCATAGGCGAACCAGGCCCCGGCCACGACCAGCGCCAGCACGATCAGCATCAGCACGATCTGCCGCACCGGCTGCGAGAATTGCGGCGGCGCCGGGCCGGCCCCGCCGGGCCCCGTGCCGCGCGTCGCCGCCAGACGGGCGGCGCGGGAACGGCGGCCTTCGGGCGCGGCGGGCGGCCCCTCGGGCGGTTCGGCGTCGGTTCGGGACAAGACGACCCCCTTGCTGCTTTCGGCCCGACTGTAGAGGCGGGACCGGCGCCTGCCAAGCGCCGTCGCAGCGGCGGATCGCCTCTATTCCGGCCCGGGCCGCAGCAGGCCGCGCACCTGCCGCGCCAGTTCGGCCATGGCCAGGTCCTCGATGCCCATCTGCTCAAGGTGGCGGGCGGTGTTGAACAGGTAATCGGCGTTCGGCCCGCGGCCGCCCTGCGCCCGGGCGATGATCCGGGCCTGTTCCTGCAGGTCGATGGCGCCGGCATATTGGTCGTGGTCGCGGCGGATCACATAGGTGACCGCCTCGACCCGGCGGCCGTCCTCCAGCGCCAGCGGCAGCCACAGCTCGGCATAGGCGTTGGTGGTCAGCTCGCGCGCGCGCAGGCCGGCCAGCGTCTCGTCCCAGTCCGGCTCGGCGACGCGCAGCGCCAGGCCAAGGCAATGCGCCCCCGGCTCGGCATCGAGGCCCAGGACCAGCCCCGGCGCCTCGACGGTGCCGCGATAGACGACCGAGCGCAGGCAGAAGCTGCGGGCATAGCCGTCGAGCCGCGCCGACACCATCTCGGCCACGCGAAAGCCCGGGTCCCACATCAGCGAACCATAGGCAAAGACCCAATGTTGCGGCCGTTCACCCATTCTTTACCCCGGTGCCCTAGATCATTCGGTCAGGAAAAACTTAGGACAGCAGGGCCGGCGTTCCAAGACGCCATGACAGACGCGAGGATAGGATGCGCCGACTGCCAGCCCTGCTGATCGTGCTTGCCCTGATTCTGGGCGGGCTTTGGCTGGGCGGCGAAAGCCTGATGGCGCAGCAGCTGCGCCGGATCGCCGCCGGACAGCCGATGCTGGAACTCGGCGCGGTGCGGGAATTGCGCGACCCGCGACGGATCGGGGTGCAGGCCGCGGCGCTGGAATTGCAGACGGAGGCCGGCAAGGTCGCCCTGCCCCGGGCCGAGCTGTGGCTGAACCCGCTGCGCCCGACCGAGCTGCGGCTGGACCTGCCGCCCCGCGCCACGCTGGACCCCGGATCGGGCCCGCTGGAGCTGGGCCTTGCCGACGCCTCGGCCCGGCTGCGGCTGCAACCGCTGAACGGCCTGGCGATGGCCTCGGCCGGGGTCGCGGCCGGACGGCTGACGGTCGAGGATGCCGAACTGGCCCGGGCCCTGCGCGCCGATGCCGAACTGGCTGCGCTGGAGGCGGATGCGCCGCCGGGGGCCGCCGCGGCCTATGACCTGGACCTGACCGTGGACGATCTGGACCCCGCCCTGTTCGCGGCCCTGCCCCTGCCCGGCCGGCTGAGCCTGACTGCGACGGGCCGGGTCTGGCTGGACGCCCTGCCCCGCCCCTCGGCCCTGTCCGCCGATCCGGCGCCGCTGCCGGTGGGCCTGCGCCTGGACGATGCCGAGCTGCGGCTGGGCACGCTGCAGGCGCGCATCCTCGGCCGCGTCCAGGCCGATGCGCAGGGCCGCGCCCAGGGCCGGCTTGCGCTTTACACCCGGGATGCCGAGCCGCTCTTGCAGGCCGCGGCCGCGGCCGGGCTGATCCCGCCGAAGGTGGTGAGGCTGGCCGGGACCATGCTGAAGAACATCTCGGAGCTTCCTCTGCCCGAGGATGCCGGCTTCCGCTTCCCGCCGCCGGCAGAGGGTGAATTGCGCCTGCCGCTGACCTTCGCCGACGGCAAGACGAGCCTCGGGCCGCTCACGCTGGGCCCGGCGCCAGCCTTCCCGCGCCGCTAGGGCTTGGGCGCATGGCCTGCGGCCAGGCTGCGGCCGAAATCCGGTGCCGCGGTATCCTGCCCGGCCTCGACGATGCCGCGCCGGATCGCACGGGTGCGGGTGAAGTAATCGTGCAGATGCGCCCCGTCGCCCATGCGGATCGCCCGCTGCAGCACGAAAAGCTCCTCGGTGAAGCGGCCCAGGATGTCCAGCACCGCCTCCTTGTTCTGCAGGAACACATCGCGCCACATGGTCGGGTCCGAGGCGGCGATGCGGGTGAAATCCCGAAAACCCGCGGCGGAATACTTGATGACCTCGCTTTCGGTGACGCGCTTGAGGTGATCGGCCACCCCCACCATCGTATAGGCGATCAGGTGCGGCGTGTGGCTGGTCACCGCCAGCACCAGATCGTGATGCGCGGCGTCCATCTCCTCGACATTGGCCCCCATGGCGCGGATCAGCGCCGACAGCCGCGCGACCGCCGCCGGATCGCTGCCCTCGACCGGGGTCAGCAGCCACCAGCGGTTGCGAAACAGCGAGGCAAAGCCCGAGCGCGGCCCGGAATGCTCGGTCCCGGCCAGCGGATGGCCGGGGATGAAATGCACCCCCGCCGGCATGTGGGGCGCCACCGCCTCGATCACCGCCTGCTTGACCGAGCCGACATCGGTGACGGTCGCGCCCGGCTTCAGATGCGGCGCGATCTCGGCCGCGACCGCGCCCATGGCGCCGACCGGCACCGCCAGAACCACCAGATCGGCGCCCTCGACTGCCTCGGCGACACTCTCGGCCACGCGGTCGACCAGGCCGATCTCGGCCGCGACCGCGCGGGTCTCGGGGCTGCGGGCATAGCCCACCACCTCGCCCGCCAACCCGGCCTCGCGCATGGCCAGCGACATCGACCCGGCGATCAGCCCCAGCCCGATCAGCGCCACCCGGTCATAGATCGCGGCCATCAGCGGCTTCCCGCGCGCTCGGCCATGAACTGGCCGATGACATGGGCGACGCGCCGGCAGGACGCCTCGTCGCCCACCGTGATGCGCAGGCATTGCGGCAGGCCGTAGCCGGCGACGCGGCGCACGATCAGCCCCTGGGTCTTGAGATATTCGTCGCAGGCCCCGGCGGTTTCCACGTCGGCAAAGCGCGCCAGGATGAAATTCGCGCAGGAGGTGTCCGAAGGCACGCCCTTCTCGGCCAGCGCCTCGGCCAGCCAGGCGCGCATCCGGACATTCTCGGCCTGGCAGCGGGCAATGTGCTCGCGGTCGCGCATGGCGGCCTCGGCGCCTTCCAGCGCGACATTGGACAGGTTGAAGGGGCCGCGGATGCGGTTCAGCACATCGACGATCTGCCGCGGACCGTAGCCCCAGCCGACGCGCAAGCCCCCCAGTCCGTAGATCTTGGAAAAGGTCCGGGTCATGAAGACGTTGGGCAGCCGCGTCGCCAGCTCGGCGCCGCCGTCATAGTCCTCGACATATTCGGCATAGGCGGCATCGACCACCAGGATCGCGTGCGGCACGGCGCGGGCCAGCCGCTCCAGTTCCGGCAGGCCGATCATGGTGCCGGTCGGATTGTTCGGATTGGCGACGAAGATCAGCCGCGTGCGCGGGGTCGCGCCGGCGATCAGCGCGTCCACATCGGTCACCCGGTCGCGCTCGGCCACCTGCACCGGCGTCGCGCCGGCGGCATGGGCCGAGATGCGATACATCAGGAAGCCGTGCTCGGTGAACAGCACCTCGGTCCCGGGCCCGGCATAGGCCTGGCAGAGGAAATGGATGATCTCGTCCGATCCCACGCCGCAGATGATGCGGTCAGGGTCCAGGCCATGCACCTCGCCGATGGCGCCGCGCAGCCCGGCATGGTCGGTATTGGGATAGCGATGCAGGCTGTGGGCGGCGCGGATCACCGCCTCGCGCGCCTTGTCCGACGGCCCGAAGGGGTTCTCGTTCGAGGAAAGCTTCACGACATTCTCGACCCCCGCCACCTTCGAGGCCCCGCCTTCGTAAAGCGAGATCTCCATGATGCCGGGTTGCGGAGCGATGGTCGTCTGGTTCTGCGACATGGCGGCCCTCTTGCAAGCCCGGCCGTCTTAGCGCCCGCCGCCCGGCTTGGAAAGCCTCCGCGCGACCGCCCCGGCCTTCACCGTTTCCCAAATACTCCTGCGACGGCGCAGGCTGCGAAGGCGCCCCGGTCTCCCCCAGGCTTCTTCGTTCCGAAAATACCCATGCAAGGCCGCAGCCAGGCCGGCGCGGCCCTCATTCGGCCGCCAGCGCCTTCTCCAGCTCGGGCAGGAAGCGGTTCGTGTAATCCTCGCGCACCAGCGGGCCGGCATGGCGATAGAGGATGCGGCCCGAACCGTCGATGATGAAGGTCTCGGGCGGCGCGGTCACGCCCCAGTCGATCGCCACCCGGCCGCGCGGATCGGTGGCCAGCGCATGGAACGGGTCGCCATGCTCGGAGAGGAACCCCAGCGCCGCGCCCTCGGGATCCTTCAGGTCGACGCCATAGACCGGCAGCCGGGCGGAAAGCTCGGTCAGCGTCGGATGCTCGGCGCGGCAGGGCGGGCACCAGCTGGCCCAGAAATTCACCAGCTTCACCCCCGGCTGGCGCAGCATCTCGTCGGTCAGCTGCGCCTTGCCGGGCAGCGTGGTCTCGCCCACCGAAGGGGCCTCGCGCCCGACCATGGCCGAGGGCAGCGCGTCGGGATCGTCGCGCAAGAGCGCCCAGCCGGCCAGCCCGGCGAAGCCGGCGAAGACCGCCACCGGCAGCATCATCATCGGCGAGACCCTAGCCACGGCGCTCATGCTCCTGCAATTCGCGGCGGGCCCGGGCATTGGCCAGCACGGTCTGGACGATGATGCCGACCAGCAGCACCAGGCTCGCGCCATAGGCGGCCAGGACGGTGGTGGCGTATTTGCCAAGCTCGGTCATGCGCGGTTCTCCCTTGCCAGCAGCGCGGCCAGGCGGCGGCGGCGGATCTCGGTGCGGGTGCGGATCAGCAGAAGCGCCAGGAACAGCAGGAAGAACCCCGCCATGGTCAGATACAGGGGATAGCGATAGACCGCCGCCATCCGCTCGCCCGGCGCCAGCGACAGCGAGGCGCCCTGGTGCAGGCCCTGGTTCCAGAAATTCACCGCATAGCGCGACAAGAGCGCGAAGACCGAGCCGACAAGGCACAGCACCCCGGTCAGGTCGGCGGCGCTGTCGGGGTTCTCGACCGCCTCCCACAGCGCCATATAGCCCAGATAGAACAGGAACAGGATCAGGAACGAGGTCAGGCGCGGATCCCATTCCCACCAGGTTCCCCACATCGGCTGGCCCCAGATCGCCCCGGTGATCAGCGCGATCAGCGTCATCACCGCACCGACCGGCGCGGCGGCCTTGGCGGCCAGCGCGCTGACATGGTGGCGCCGGATCAGCCAGATCAGCGAGGTCACCAGCATCATCAGCCAGATGTTGATCGCCATCAGCGCCGCGGGCACATGCAGGAAGATGATCTTGACCGTCGAGCCCTGCTTGTAATCCTGGGGGGTCAGGAACCCCCAGACCAGCCCCGCGACGGTGCAGATCGCCGCCCCCGCCACCACCCATGGCAGGATCGCGCCCGAGATGCGCATGAATTTGACGGGGTTGGCATATTCCCAGATCGACATGATTGCTCCGTAAACCGGGCGCGCCGCCCGCTCAAGTGGCTCGATGTCGCATTCACCGCAGATTGACGCGCAGGGCCGCGGCGGCGGCAAAGGGCGCCAGCGCCCAGGTGGCGAGCGTGATCGCGGCAAGAAAGACCAGCGGCACCGCCGGGTCGGCGCCTGCGGCACCCCGCCGCACCGCCTCGGCCCCGAAGATCAGCGTCGGCACGTAAAGCGGCAGCACCAGAAGCGACAGCAGCAGCCCGCCCCGCCGCAGCCCCACCGTCACCGCGGCCCCGAAAGCGCCCAGCATCGACAGCGCCGGGGTGCCGAGGATCAGCGAGGCGACCAGCCAGGGATAGGCCGGCCCCGGCAGGTGCAGCAGCAGACCGAAGACCGGCGCCGACAGCGCCAGCGGCAGCCCGGTCACCAGCCAATGCGCCAGCGCCTTGATCGCCACCGCCCCCTCCAGCGGCAGCGGCGCCGTGCCCAGCAGGTCGAGGCTGCCGTCCTCGAAATCCAGCGCGAAGATGCGGTCGAGCGACAGAAGGCAGGAGAGCAGCGCCCCCACCCAGAGAATGCCGGGGGCGATGCGCGACAAGGTGCCGCCCTCGGGGCCGACGCCGAAGGGGACCAGCGTGCAGACGATCAGGAAGAAGGCCAGCGCCAGCCCGAAGCCGCCGCCGGCCCGCGTGGCCAGCCGCAGGTCGCGGATCAACAGCGCCTTCATCCGCCCGTCCCCGTCATCCGCCCATCCTCGTCATCCGAATACCTCGTTGAATCCGGCCGGGCGCGATTCGCGGCGGGCCTGCGTGGCGCGATAGGGGCCGAGGTCGAGGATCTCGGCCTCGGGCATGCCCAGGTCGATATGGGTGGCGATCACCGCCGCGCCGCCCCGGCCCAGATGGGCGCGCAGCATGGCGGCGAACAGCGCCACCGAATCGCGGTCCAGCGATACCGTCGGCTCGTCCAGCAGCCACACCGGCCGGCCCGTGACCATCAGCCGCGCCAGCCCCAGCCGCCGCTTCTGCCCGGCGGAAAGCGCATGGGCCGGCCGCGCCGCCAGCTCGCGCAGGTTCATTGCCTCCAGCGCGGCGGCGATGTCGCGGCCGCCGAAGATCTCGGCCCAGAAGCGCAGGTTCTCGGTCACCGTCAGCGCCGGTTTCAGCCCGTCGGAATGCCCGGCATAGGCGACGGCCTCCGGCACGGCCTCGATCACGCCGGCGACCAGCGGCTGCAGCCCGGCCAGCGTGCGCAGAAGCGTGGTCTTGCCGATGCCGTTCGGCCCGCGCAGCACCAGCGCCCGGCCGGCATCGAGGCTGAAGGAAACCCCCTCGACGGCACGCAGCCCGCCCCGCGCCACGGCCAGGTCGCGGACCGCAAGCAGGCTCATAGCGGGATCAGCGCACAGGCCACGCGCCGGCCTTCGGACAGCGTGACGTTGTAGCTGCGCGCCGCCGAGGGCGAGCTCATCGGCTCGGCCATGACGCCCGCCTCCTCCAGCGCCGCGGCCAGGTCGCGCGGCGGGAAGGCGATCTCGGCCCCCATGCCTAGGAACAGCACGTCCACCTGCCCGGCCAGCGCCAGCAGCGCCGCGCGATCCGCAAGCCCGGACCAGGGCCGCACGCCCTCGGCGGTGACGATCACCGCGCCGTGATGCACCACGCCGCCGACTCGGAAAAAGCCGGGGCCGTAGCCGTCCACCGGCACGGCCCCGGAAAATTCCGTCGGCACCATCGTGGGCATCAGGGGGCGTCCCGGAAGGCGGCGGGGATATCCTCGCCCGGGGCCTTTTCACCCGCGCCGGGCTTGGACCAGTCGCGCTTGACGCCCAGCCACAGCACGATGTTCTTGGCGACATAGATGGTCGAATAGCAGCCGACGATCACGCCCCAGAGCATGGCGATGACGAAGTCGCGGATCACGTCGCCGCCGAAGATCAGCATCGCGGTCAGCGCGATGGCGGTGGTGACGGCGGTCATGATGGTGCGCGACAGCGTCTCGTTGCAGGTCAGGTTCATCAGGTCGAGCAGCGGCCGCGTCTTGTATTTGATCAGGTTCTCGCGCAGCCGGTCGAAGACGACGACCGTATCGTTGCAGGAAAAGCCCAGCGTCGTCAGCAGCGCCGCGATGGTGGTCAGGTCGAAGCGCAGCTGGAACAGCGAGAACAGCCCGACCGTCAGCAGCACGTCGTGGATCAGCGAGATCACCGCCCCCAGCGCGAACTGCCATTCGAAGCGCAGCCAGATGTAGAACATGATGCCGATGGTCGCCGCGCCCACGGCATAGAGCGCGGTCTTGATCAGCTCGCCCGAGACCTTGGGGCCCACCGATTCCACCGCGGCGAAGGTCACCTGCGGATCGACGGTCTTCAGCGCCGCCTCGATCTCGTTCAGCTGCTCGGGCGTGACCGAGCCGGTCTCGTCCGTGGTGCCGATGCGGATCATGGCGACATGCTTGGTGGTGCCGAAGGCGGGGTCGAAGACCTCGGTGATCGAGACATCGCCCAGGTCCAGATCGCTCATCGCCTGCCGGTAGTCGCCGACCTCGAAGGCTGTCGGGCTTTCGGTGCGGATGGTGGTGCCGCCCTTGAAGTCGATGCCGAAGTTCAGCCCCATGACCAGCACGACCACCACCGAGGCGACCATCGCCGCCGCCGAGACGCCGAAGGTCAGCCATTGCCAGCGGAAGAAGTTGAAGCTGGTATTGTCGGGAACGAGTTTCAGACGAAATGCCATGGTCCTGCTCCCTTACAAGATCAGTTCTTTGGGCTTGCGCCATTCCAGCCAGAACACGATCAGCAGCCGCGTCAGGTAGATCGCGGTGAAGACCGAGGTGACCAGGCCGATGGTCAGCGTCACCGCGAAGCCCTTGACCGGGCCGGAGCCCAGGAAGAACATGACCATGGCGGCGATGAAGCTGGTCACGTTGGCGTCGATGATCGCGCTCATCGCCTCGTTGAAGCCGTCGTCGATGGCCTTGACGATGCGCTTGCCGGCGCGCAACTCCTCGCGGATGCGCTCGTAGATGATGACGTTGGCGTCCACGGCGGTGCCGACGGTCAGCACGATGCCGGCGATGCCGGGCAGGGTCAGCGTCGCCCCCATCATCGACATGACCGCCAGGATCAGGATGACGTTGACGATCACCGCGACCGAGGCGAAGACGCCGAACAGCCCGTAGCTGGCGACCATATAGGCCACCACGGCGACCGTGGCGATGACCGAGGACAGACGGCCGGCGTCGATGGAATCCTGCCCCAGTTCCGGGCCGATGGTGCGTTCCTCGAGGAAGGTCATCTGCGCCGGCAGGGCGCCCGCGCGCAGCAGCACGGCCAGCCGGGTGGATTCGTCCACGTTCATCGCGCCCGAGATCTGGCCCGAGCCGGTGGTGATCGCCTGCCGGATCACCGGCGCCGAGATCACCTGATTGTCCAGCACGATGGCGAAGGGCTGGCCGATATTGGCCGAGGTATAGGCCCCGAACCGCTTGGCGCCCGAGGGGCCGAAGCGGAAATCCACCGCCGGCTGGCCGTTCTGGTCGAAGCTGGGCCGGGCGTCGGTCAGCTCCTCCCCGGTCACGACCGGGTTTTCCTCGATGACGTAATAGACGCCGGGCTCGTCCATCGAGGGCAGCAGCACGTTGCCGGTGCCGGGGCGCGCATTGGCGTCGGTGGTGCGGTTCACCACCGGGTTGAAGGTCAGCTTCGCCGTGGTGCCGATGAGCTGCTTGAGCTCTTCGGCCGAGCCGATGCCGGGCACCTGGATCAGGATGCGGTCCTTGCCCTGGCGCATGATCGTCGGCTCGCGCGTGCCGACCTCGTCGATGCGGCGGCGGATGATTTCCAGCGACTGCTGCACGGTGCGATCATCGGTCGCGGCCTTTTCCGCGTCCGAGAGCTGCACGTGGAGCCGGTTGCCCGAGGCCGAGATCGCCAGGTCGCTCTGCCCCGCCCCGGTCAGCGAAGTGACGGGCGTGGCGAGGCCGCGCGCGATCTCGACCGCCCTGGCCATCTGCTCGGGATTGCCGATCTCGACCGCCAGCTGGCCCGCGGGGGCCTGGACGCGGCGGACGGCGCCGACCACCTCGCGCTGCGCCACCAGCGCGTCGCGCAGTTCCGGCCAGAGCAGATCCATCCGCGCCTTGTAGACATCCTGGACATGCACCTCGCCCAGCAGATGGGCGCCGCCGCGCAGGTCGAGGCCCAGGTTGACCAGGCCCGAGGGCAGCCAGTTCGGCCATCCGGCGCGGGCTGCGGCTTCCTCCGGGGTTTCGAACCCGTTGCGTTCGGCGGCGGTGATGGCGTCGTTATGCTGCTCGACCTTGGTATAGAACAGGTTCGGCATCGCATAGAGCAGGCCCAGGGCGACGAGCCCCAGGATCAGCAGACGCTTCCAGAAAGGGATGTCCAGCATGGCGGGATGTGGTCTTCAGCTGTTGGCGGCGGCGGGCTGGGTGCGGTTCACCAGCCCGGTCACGGTCGAGCGGATCACCCGGACCTTGACGCCGGGGGCGATCTCGACCTCAAGCTCGTTCTCGCGCACCGAGGTGACCTTGCCGATCAGCCCGCCCTGGGTGATGACCTCGTCGCCCTTCTTCAGCGCCTCGACCATGGCGCGATGTTCCTTCATGCGCTTCTGCTGCGGGCGGATCATCAGGAAATACATGATGACGAAGATCAGGATGAGCGGCAGGAACGAGGCGAGTCCTGCGGCGCCGGAAGCGCCTCCGGCGGCCTGGGCATAGGCGGGGGTCACGAGCATTAAGTCTATCCCTGTGCTGTCGATCTCCGGGCGGTCCCCCGGCGGAATTGGCGCGCACCCTATCCGCGGCTCGGACCGATGGCAAGAAAGCCCGGACCGGGCGCCGGCGACGCCGCGCCGTGGACATGGGGCCGCGCATGTGGCAGGTCAATGCGGGCCAAGCCTATCTAGGGGGATCACCATGGCTGAGGACAAGGCGCCCCATCCCGCGCCGGACCATCCCGCGCTGGCCCGCGATGCGGCGGACCGCACCGGCATCCGCCGGCTGCTGGCGATCATGGCGGCGCTGCGCGATCCGCAAAGCGGCTGCCCCTGGGACATCGAGCAGGACTTCGCCTCGATCGCGCCCTATACCATCGAGGAGGCGCATGAGGTCGCCGACGCCATCGCGCGCGAGGCCTGGGACGAGCTGCCGGGCGAGCTGGGCGACCTGCTGCTGCAGGTGGTCTTTCACGCGCAAATGGCCGAAGAAGCGGGCATGTTCGATTTCGCCGACGTGGTGGCGACGATCTCGGACAAGATGATCGACCGCCATCCGCATATCTTCGGCGACGAATCCCGCGACAAGTCGGCCGCCCAGCAGATCAAGGACTGGGAGGCGATCAAGGCCAGGGAACGCGCCGCCAAGGCGGAAAGGGGCGTGCTGGACGGCGTGGCGCTTGGCCTGCCGGCGCTGACCCGCGCGGTCAAGCTGCAGAACCGCGCCGCCCGCGTCGGCTTCGACTGGCCGGGCCCCGCCGAGGTGCTGGACAAGATCGTCGAGGAAAGCCGCGAACTGGTCGAGGCCAAGGCGGGCGCCGATCACGCCCATTTGACCGAGGAATTCGGCGATCTGATGTTCGTGATGGCGAATCTGGCCCGGCATCTGGACATCGACCCCGAGGAGGCGCTGCGGCTGGCCAATGCCAAGTTCACCCGCCGGTTCCGTGCCATCGAAGCGGCGCTGGCCGCGCGGGGCCGCCGCCCCGAGGACAGCGACCTGGCCGAGATGGACGCGCTTTGGAACGAGGCCAAGGCTGCCGAGCGCGCCTGACCCGCTGGCCGCCATCGCGGCGCTGCCGGGGATCGAGCCGCTGCGCCTGCTGCGCGACCGGCCCGACCGGCTGGTGCTGCAGATCCGGCTGGACGGGCGCCCGGCCTGGCTGAAGCTGTGGCGCGGCCCCGATCCGACGGCCGCGGTCGCACAGGCCGAGTCGCGGCTGCGCGCCGCGGCGCTTGCGCTGGGACAGGCGCTTGACGCGGTCGCCCCGCCGCTCCTGATCCTGCCCGAACGGGGCATCCTGATCACCGCGCCCGCGCCGGGCCGGCCGGTGGCGCAGGCCCTGGCCGGCGCCGACCAGGCGGAGCGCGCCGCGCTGATCGCGCGCATGGGATCATGGCTGCGCCGGCTGGCCGGCACGACGCGCGCCCGCGGTCGCTTCGGCCCGCGCTTCTGGCTGAACGGGCTCGAGGCGCGGATCGCCGCCGCCACGGGCGACTGGATCGACCGCGATCTGGTCGCCGGCCATATGCGGCGGATGCGGGCCGAGGCCGAAAGCCTGCGCGGCGCCGCGGTCGAGCGCGGCCTCTGCCACGGCGACCTGACCCCCGACAACCTGTTCGTGGATGCGCCCCGTCCCGGCATCCTGCGGCTGACCGCCATCGACATGCAGGGCGCGACCGAGATGGCGCTGGCCCGCGACATGGCGCGGCTGCTGGTCTGGCTGGAAAGCCGGCGCGAGCGGCCGCCGGCCCCGACCCGCGACGGCATCGCCCTGCCCGACTGGCTGGCGCTGACCGGGGTGCCGGGCCTGATGGCGCCGGACCAGGCGCCGATCCTGCGCTTCCTGATCGGAGAGCTGATGCTGGCCTATTATCTCGACAGCGCGCGCCAGCCCGCGCGCCGCCGGGCGCTGGTCCGGGCGATGCGGGACTGGGGCGGGCAGGATCGGGCGATCACGCCGGCGCCATGACCTCGGCCAGCGCGGCGTCATAGACCGCCAGCGCCTCGGCCCGGTCGCGGGCGCGCGACGCGCCCTCGGACAATTGCCGCCGCCAGCCGCGCGCCCCGGGGCGGCCGTGGAACAGGCCCAGCATGTGCCGCGTCGCCTGATGCAGCCGCCCGCCCCGGGCCAGATGCGCCTCGACCAGCTCGCGCAGCGCCCGCGCCGCCTCCAGCGGGTCGGCGAAGCGCGGCTCGTCGCCCCAAAGCCGGTCCGCCTGTCCCAGCATGTCCCAGGGCTGGTGATAGGCCGCCCGCCCGATCATCACCCCGTCCATCGCCGCCAGATGATCGCGCGCGGCGTTGAGCGAGGCGATGCCGCCGTTGATCGACAGGTGCAGGTCGGGAAACGCCTGCTTCATGCGACGCACCAGCGGATAGTCCAGCGGCGGGATCTCGCGATTCTCGCGCGGGGAGAGGCCCTGGAGCCAGGCCTTGCGGGCATGGATGGTCAGGCGGCGGACGCCCGCCTCGCGCATGCGGGCGATGAAATCGGGCAGCACCGCCTCGGGATCCTGCTCGTCCACGCCGATGCGGCATTTCACCGTGACCTCGACCGGGCTGGCGGCGATCATCGCCGCAACGCATTCGGCGACCAGTTCGGGCCGGGTCATCAGCACGGCGCCGAAACAGCCCGATTGCACCCGGTCGCTGGGGCAGCCGACGTTCAGGTTGATCTCGTCATAGCCCCATTCCGCGCCGATCCGCGCCGCCTCGGCCAGCTGCGCGGGGTCCGAGCCGCCCAGCTGCAGCGCCACGGGATGTTCGGCCGCGTCGAAATCCAGCAGTTTCGCGCGGTCGCCGTGGATCAGCGCCGGGGCGGTGACCATCTCGGTGTAAAGCAGCGCCCGGCGCGACAGCAGCCGGTGGATGCGGCGGCACAGGCTGTCCGTCCAGTCCATCATCGGCGCAACGGACAGCATTGCGCTATTGTTTTCATTAATAAAATTGCCAGTTCTGGCCATTTCTAGCACCCGTCGCGGCCGCTTATCCTGCCTTGTTTTTGCTGGTTTAATTCCGTTCCCGTTTTTGCTTTGCTTACGTTTAGCAAGAATCGCAGAGGCTTTAGCAAATCACATGGGAACGATCACCGAGCGCCGCCTCAAGGACGGCTCGATCGTCTATACCGCACAGGTCCGGATAATGCGAGATGGCAGGAAGGCCTCCGCGTCCTCCACCTTCGAGAGGAGGTCGGCAGCCGAGGCATGGCTGCGCCGCAAGGAAGCTGAGCTAAAGAAGCCTGGCGGGTTCGAGAAGATGGAACGCCAGCGCACCGGCGGCGCCACGTTGGCCGAGGCGATCGACACATATGTCAGGACGTCGACAAAGCAGATCGGCAAGACCAAGGCGCAGGTGCTGAAGTCCATCAAGTCCTTCGAAATAGCCTCCCTGCCCTGCGCCGCCGTAACTTCGCAAAAGCTCGTCGAGTTCGCCCAGGAGCTTTTTGACGGTGGCCGCCAGCCCCAGACGATCGGTAACTATCTGTCCCACCTATCGGCGATCTTCGCCATCGCGGAGCCGGCATGGAAGATTCCGCTGGACCCGGCCGATATGCGCGCCGCGACTACGGTGTGCAAGAACCTCGGGCTGATAGGCAAATCCAAAAAGCGCGACCGGCGGCCCACCCTTGAGGAGATGAACAAGCTGATGGCGCATTTCGAGGACCGCTGGCGCAAAGGCCGCGCGCTTCCTATGCACAAGGTCTGCGCCTTCGCGATCTTCTCGACCCGACGCCAGGAGGAGATCGTGAGCATCACCTGGGCGGATCTCGAAGCCGGCCGCGTCCTGGTGCGCGACATGAAGCATCCCGGAGAGAAGGAAGGGAACAATATCTGGGTTGACCTGCCGTCCGAGGCCGAGCGGATCGTCAAGACCATGCCGGCCGAGAGCAGCCGCATCTTCCCCTACACAACCGATGCGGTGGGCACCGCGTTCACCAGGGCATGCAAGCTGCTTGGCATTGAGGACCTGCATTTTCACGATCTACGCCACGAAGGCGTGTCGCGGCTTTTCGAGATGGGCAAGACCATCCCCCAAGCTGCCAGTGTGTCGGGACACAGGAGCTGGCCCAGCTTGCAGCGCTACAGCCACCTGCGAGCGACGGGTGACAAATGGGCAGGCTGGAAATGGCTCGACAAGATTGCACCGCCAGCACCAATCTGATGGGCGGCTACGATGATGATGGCTTCCGGAGCCCGAGCGCGTCCTTGCATCGTTCAGTTCAGAGTCAGCTGCACAAGAAATGCACACGCGGCTGTGATTTTATTTGATCGGCAGCGAAGAATCGTTCATAGGTAGAGTGCCGCGCTTCGTTTTCAAGCGTGCAATGTAAATTGCTCGGTGTCCCGGTTTTCTTTTCAACCTATCGACCGGCCAAGTTGGCGGCGGTCTGACAAAAGGTGGCAATCATGCCTTATATTACCGAGATCCCCTCAAACCTCATCACCGTGGGCCTTGATGGCGTCGTTGCCTTCGTTCCCGACACGTCACTGCTCAACGCGTTCGAATCCTCCCAGGAGTTCGCGCAATATGACGTTGACGCCAACGGCGCGACCACGCTCAGCAACGGCGACAACATCACGCCGGTGGACGCTGAAGGCAATCCTCTCACCAGTACGGGCACCTATCTTGGATCTACCACGGTCCAGAACGCCGCGGCTTCTGTCGGCATTCCGGGCTTGGCAACCATCGGGTTGCAGGTGAACCCGATCAGCGGTCACCTGATGGAAGCCGACGGTTCCTATTATTTCGTGAGCGACGAGCCGCTGGACGACGACCATCTGTCGGTCACAGCTTCGATCACGGTCGCCGGTCAGACCGTTTCCGTGACGGGGCCCATTTCGGACATTGCCGAACAACTGGCGGCGGCAGTTGAGGGTATCCCGATAGCCGGACCGGTGGCTGCCGGCCTCATCCGGGGATCCGCCGATCTGATCCAGTCCACCGCCAACACGGCCATCGTAACGATGGAGCATGACCCCAACGGCACGCTGGAGTTGACCGACGACGAAGTCATCTGCTTCGCTTCCGGAACACTTATTGAAACCGAAAGGGGTTTCGTGGCGGTCGAGGATCTCAAGGTCGGCGACCTGATTGCAACGCGGGACAATGGCTATCAGCCCATCCGTTGGATTGGCTCCGTAAAGCTCTCCGCCGCAGTGTTGAAAGCCAAGCCGAAGCTGCTGCCAATCCGCATCAAGGCCGGCGCTCTTGGCAGAAAAACCCCTTCCACCGATCTTCTCGTGTCGCCGCAGCACCGGGTTCTCGTCCGGTCGAAAGTGGCGCAGAAGATGTTCGGCGCCATGGAAGTCCTGGTCGCAGCCAAGCAGCTGCTCCAGATCGAAGGTGTGGATATCGCCAAGGATATCGACAGCGTGGAATATTTCCACTTCCTCTTTGATCGGCACGAAGTAGTGAACTCCAACGGGGCCGCCACTGAGTCTCTCTACACCGGTGCCCAGGCGCTTAAAACGGTGGGCCCGGCCGCACGCGAAGAGATCTTCTCCCTTTTCCCGGAACTCCGGGAGGAGGAATTCGTACCTGCGCCCGCACGCCTCCTGCCGTCCGGCCGCAAGGCGCGCAAACTAGCAGTCCGTCACATTCAGCACCATCGCTCCATGGTCTGCTGATCGCAGATTCATAGCAGCTTCCAGGGGTCACGGAGGAATCCGTGGCCCTTTTTTCATCGACGCGCTCAAGATGCCGGCAACTACCTCCCCCCATCTCGCAAAGATCGCGCCGGAGAGGCCTGCGGCCGCGACCGCGGCGCCGATCACCGCCTCTACATTGATCGACAGCATATGGGTGGCGACGTCATAGGTGACACCCCAGCCCCGTTCCTTGGGCTCGGTATAGATGTCCCAAGACCACTCGCCGCCCCATTCGTGCCGCACCCCGCCGACGAGCACAGCGTTGCGCAGCATGGCGTAAGTATCCTCGATCACACCCGCAATTTCATCGCGTTACCGAGGCAGGCACTCACGCCGCCATGTCGAAGATGTCGAAGGCCAGATACAGATCATCCTCGATCAGATCGGCCTTCATCGTGACTTCGGCGTCTCCGGCCTCGGCCGAGTGCAGCCGCGCCGTCCATATCTCGTCCTCGCCGCGCAGGTCAACCACGGCATGCCCGGGAAACCGGAATGCGAGATAGCGGCGTACATGCGCCTCCATGCTGTCATCTGGCTCGGCCGCCAGAACGTTACCGATGATCATCATGACAGCCTCCTGATTCTCACCCCCCCGAAGGAGAACACAAAGAGAACAATTGTGTCTAGATGCTCGGTGATCACGCTGCCGTAGGGACCTGTCGCGCCTCGTTCGAGCCGAGGCGAGACGGTGAACTGTCGTGCTGTATCCGTTAGCTCGCAGGCTTCAACAACCTAAGTCACAAAAGAGCAACGCCTATTTCTTGGAGGGTTGCTTGGCCTCATTCACGGTGGTTACCGCAAGCGCAGTCAGTTTTGCGTTCGCAGCTTTTTCCTCGTCCAGGATGGATGTAAGCAACGCGTGCGCCTCGTCATGGCCCAGAACCTTGGCCCATTCGCGCAACGTGCCATAACGTGCGATCTCGTAGTGTTCGACCGCTTGAGCTGCTCCGATCAGCGCCACATCCAAAGCATGGCCCGAAGCCTCTTCAATCAGGCCATCGGTCTCCTTCAGCAGGCCGTCCATGGCGTCGCATTTTTCGCCTTTGGCGTCCTGCCCGATTGACTTGAAGACCGCCTCCAAGGTCTTAATGTGTCCTTTGGTTTCCTTGAGATGGCCGTCAATTGCTGTCTTTAGCTCGGCGTTGTTTGCAGATTTGGAGACCTTGGGCAGAGACTTGGACAAGGCGTTTTCTGCCCAGTAGATATCCTGCAAAGTATGCTCGAACGCGTCCTGCAACGTTTTCATCAGATAGTTCCTCCACAAAACTCACCGCTTGGCGCGGTATGCCTCGGTAACGCCACAATGGATGGGCGGTTCCAGAAACGACGCTCGGACAAGGCACGGTGATGATGGACCACTGACGAGGAGACCAAAGCGGTTTGAAGCGCCCTTAACACGAAAAAGCCCCGCCCCGCCGAACCGAGGCGGGGCGCAGGTCAATTATGGCGGAGATCAGACCGCTCTTCAGCGTCGAGCCTCGCCACCATGGCATCAAACAAGCTCTTAGCTTCATCGTCCGTCAGCTTCTCGAACTTCTGTCCCTCAGTCTGCCGGTATTCCGGGTCATGTAGTTCGGGAACGAATTTTTGCCCCATCTCTTCACCCTCCACCTGACTGATGTGGGAGGCTAGCACGGAGACAAAGAGATGCCGAATCCTGACGCGCGCACCGGCGATCTGCTGCTGCTTGTCGCACCAGCCGAGCAAACGCGGGGCGAGCGCGCCTCGTCTGCCGCCGACTTCATCAACCAGAGATTTGGGCCGGGGACGATCCGGTTCGGCGTAACCCAGCCGCACCCGGGGTTCTTTGAGCGAGGCTGAACTTGAGCGTCAGCTATGCGGACCTTCCCGTGCCTCAGCTGGCCTTGCGCAGCCCAAGCACCTGCGCGTCGACAGCGCAGCTATAGATGTGATGCATGGCATCGACACGGCCCGGAATCAACGGGATGTCTTCGCGGGTCCAGCACCACGGGTATTTCGCTAGGGTGCGCTCGAAGCGGCTGGATGCCGTCGCGGACCAGAATGCCGCCAGCCCGCCGGGGGTCAGCGCCTCGGCTACGATGGCGATACCGTGATGCTGATAGAGGTCTACGTTCTCGGGGCGAACGACAAAGTCCGGGCCGTTATCAGTGTCAAGCAGGATCAGATCATACTGCCCTTTGGATGATGCCAGATGATCGCGGACATCGCCGATCACCACCTTGCTGCGCGGATCGTCCAATGGACTTTGCGCCAGATGCGCCAGCGAGCCATGGTTCCATGCCACCACCTCGGGGATGATCTCGCAGACCGTGACCTCGGTATCTGGCGCGGCCAGATCCAGAAGAGCGCGCAGGCTGTAGCCCAGACCCAGCCCGCCGATCAGCACCCGCTTTGCCCGGAAATCCAGCCGCCGCATCGTCCGCAGCGCCAGTTGGATTTCGGATTGATGGTTCAGGTTCGACATCAGCTCGATGCCATTATAGCGGATTTCATAGATATCGCCGCGCTGGCGCAGCATAATGTCATCGCCCGACGCAGTGCGCGCGCGGGCCAGAGTTTCCCACAATGTCATGTCATTTCCCGTAGATGTCACGCCGCAGGACCATGGTGCGGCAAAGGATTGGATTCGGTCGGATGCGTCAGGGTTGCCAGTCGTCAGCGACCAGACAACCCCGGAACATTGTTGGCCCTGGAACCGATCAGAAGGGGAAACAGGGCTGAGGGATTGAACACGCCGCGCGACTCCTGCCGGATCATATTGGGAAAGGCTCAAACCAGCCAGCGGGCAATATGGTCCGGGCTATCGCGACTTGCAAGGCGCGAGGGACGTGGTGCTGCCGCAGCAGGCCCGTCCTGCGCGGCCCAGCGACCGTCGGAAATTTCAGTTTGACGGAATCAGTGTAACCGTCCGGCCTGACCGCCCTGCCGCGTGCTGAGGGTGCGGGATAGTGTCCACCATCGATAGTGGACACTATGGTGATGGCGTGGCGCGTCGGACGAAGCGGCTCTGGACGGATGAGGAGAAGCGGTCGATCTGTTTCCAGACGGCTGCGCCGGGCGTTTCGGTAGCGCAGGTGGCGCGACGCTACGCGGTCAATGCGAACCTGATCTTCAAGTGGTTGCGCGATCCCCGCTTTGCGCCCGACCCGGCGTCGGTTCCGGCCTCGTCGGAGGAGGCGCGGTTTTTGCCGGTAGAGATAGTCGCGGAAGAGCAAGCACCTGCGGCAGCGCCTGTCGCCGAGAACCGCATCGAGATCGAGCTGGCCGGCGGTCACCGGATGCGGATCAGCGGGAGCTATGATCCCGAGGCGCTGGCGCGGCTGATCCGGGGTCTCACGGCGTGATCCCGGTTCCGGCCACTACGAGGGTCTGGCTGGCGGCCGGGGTGACGGACATGCGCAAGGGCTTTGCAGCGGCTCTGTTGCACAAATCCCGTCAGGGATTCAGATCGTGAATCCAGGGTGGTAGCTGTGATGTATGAGCAGACCCACACCGCCAACCTACAGGACCAGAAACTGGCCAGCCTACAATGAAGCGCTCAAGCGCCGGGGCTCGCTGACGATCTGGTTCGACCCCGAGATGAGCTGGGATGCCGTGCCGACGGGGAGGCGTGGCCGCCAGCAGACCTACAGCGATACTGCCATTCAGAGCTGCCTGACGATGAAGGTGCTATTCGGCATGGCGCTCCGGCAGACGACCGGGTTCGTCGAGAGCCTGCTGCGTCTGGTTGGCCTCGACGGGACGGTGCCTGACTTCAGCACACTGTCCCGCCGCCAGAAGACCTTGGCTGTGAACATCCCGTATCGCGGCTCCAAAGGGCCGCTGCACCTGCTGATCGACAGCACAGGAATCAAGGTCGAGGGCGAAGGCGAGTGGCACGCTCGCAAGCATGGTGGCCCCAAACGGCGGGTCTGGCGCAAGATCCACCTTGGGATCGACGAGGAAACGCTAGAGATCCGGGCTGTCGAGATCACCGGGAGCAACGTCGGCGATGCGCCGATCCTACCTGACCTTCTCGACCAGATCCCGGAGGACCAGGAAATCGGTAGCGTCACGGCAGATGGCGCCTACGACACGCGCAAGTGCCACGATGCGATTGCAGATCGCGGAGCCCATGCCGTCATCCCACCGCGCAGGAACGCGAAGACCTGGAAGACCATCACCGCTGGAGCCGTCGCGCGCAACGAGGCCCTCCGGGCGTCCAGGTATCTCGGCCGCACCCTGTGGCGACGATGGAGTGGATACCACCGCCGGAGCCGCATCGAGACGAAGATGCATTGTGTCAAACTGCTGGGCCAGCGGCTCATGGCAAGGGACTTCGACCGTCAGGTCGCCGAGTTCCAGATCCGCATCGCCGTCCTGAACGGCTACACCGCGCTCGGCATCCCGGTCACGGAAGCTGTAGGATAAGTCTGTCCGGGGAGGGGGTAACCGCGCCCATCACCTGAGTTATGCAACAGAGCCGATGAAGACGGCAATCCTTCCGTGGTGCAGCAGAACGGCGTCCTCATTCAGATGAGCAACGGTGATATGTTCTTTCGCCCATCGGCGAGCACCGTGAACGATTGGGACAGCATCACGCGATTCTCAAAGGTCGAGGTCTTGTCGGCCACGCCGATCGACAACACCGTAGCCACCATCGGCTTCAACGCCGACATATTTGAAACGGACATCGTCTGTTTCGGTCGCGGCACCTTGATCGAATGCGCCGATGGCTCGCGGCCGATCGAAAGTCTCAAGGTGGGAGATCTGGTTCAGACGCTGGATAACGGCCATCAGCCCCTCCGCTGGATCGGGTCGGTGAAACTCGGCGCCTCGGCGCTGAAGGCGACGCCGAAGCTGTTGCCCATCCGCATCAAGGCCGGTGCCTTGGGGACGGAAACCCCGTCCTCGGACCTTCTGGTGTCGCCCCAGCACCGGGTTCTTGTCCGGTCGAAAGTGGCCCTGAAGATGTTCGGTGCCACCGAGGTGCTGGTCGCGGCCAAGCAGCTTTTGCAGATCGAGGGCGTCGATGTCGCCGAGGACCTGCACGAGGTCGAATATTTCCATCTGCTTTTCGACCGGCACGAGGTGGTGACATCGAACGGCGCGCCGACCGAATCGCTCTATACCGGGGCGCAGGCGCTTCAGTCGGTGGGCCAGGCGGCGCGGGAGGAGATCTTCACCCTGTTCCCCGAGCTTCGCGAAAAGGAGTTCGTGCCGCAGCCCGCACGACCGTTGCCTTCGGGCCGCAAGGCCCGGAAGCTGACGGTCCGTCACATCGAGCACCATCGCCCGCTGGCCTGCTGATCGGCGCGCAGAGCTGCCGCGGGGCCACGGAGAAATCCGTGGCCCTTTGCTGTCCCGCAGCAGGGCGCTGCAGATCGCTCGATTCAATTGCCGATGCTAACCAAGACGGCAGGTTGCCGCATGGCAAGCTCTCGGCAATATGCCCATCGTGGTCAGACGGCGGTGTGGTTAACCCCTCTGATCGGGCGGGCCCTCGGGTCCGCCCGTTGCAGTTTCAGCGCCCGGCGCGCTTGATTGCCGCTCCGATCTGTCGGCCGCCCTTGCCAAGGGTTTTCTTGACTTCCGGATTGTCTCTTGGAAGCCGCTCTCACATCGCTTTCTTACTTGTTCCGCCAGTCCCTCGGCGCCACGGACAGCCGCGCCGCCCGTTCCAGAACCTTGCCGGCAGTTCGGCCGAAGCCATGGGCCGCACCCTTTACCGTTGACCGCCTCCGGTCCTTGCATCGCAAGGCGGGCGCTATGGCAGGCAATGGCAGTGCCGGCCAAGCCCGCAGCGGTCCGGCCTATCCCATGTTGCGGGTCATCACCGGACCGGCCCCGGCACCCGGCCGCAGGAACAGCAGGGCGCCGTCCGTTGCGCTGCCCCTGGCGGGTTCGAAATGCCGCTCCCATTCGCTGCCCGGATCGTCGAGGGCCAGGACCGCGCCGCGCCGGGCCACCTCTTCCAGGAAGCGCCGCCCCGCGCCGCGGTCCAGGACCTGCCGCACCGCCGGATGGCGCAGCGCGGCGGCAAGGCGCCGGTTGCAGCGCGGCATGCCGTCGGCCAGATGGGTGTCGTGGCGCAGGTCCAGCAGGGCGATGCGCCACAGCAGCGGCAGCAGCGCGACGTCCAGGTTGGCCAGCGGCGGGTTCGGGTCGCCGTCCGGCAGCGCATGTTCGATCCGCGCCAGCCGGTTGCGCAGGTCATGCACCGCAATGTCCAGATCGCGCAGGTTCCGCGCCGCGATCACCGCCGCAAGGGCGCCTTGCGCGCGCAAGGCACCGCCCATGATCTCGCGGTGGCTGGCGCGCAGCTCGGGATTGGCGGGATGCAGGCGCCGGTCGGGATGAAGATCCTCGATCAGCTCGATCATGGCGAGCCCGTCCTCGATCGCCATCACCACGCCGTTCGCCTGCTCGACCACCAGCCGAGCCCGCGCTCCGACGAGCCAGTTGATCCTTTGCCCCCGCAGGACCAGCGCCAGCGCCGCACGTTGCGCGACCGGGCAGCCCTCGGGACCGATGATCCTGAAACCGGGACATTTCTGCCGCATCGGGAAATCCTCCGAATAGCTCAAGGCCACGGTAGCATGGCCGGCCTAAAAACACGACAAGATAAGACGTGTTTTTTCGGCGGCGGACAGAGAAAATCCTTCTCCCGCACCCGGTCGTGCCGAGCGGGCCCGGTCAGGGGGGCGGCGGCGCGGATATCGCAGCCGGATGGCAACGGGAAATGCCTGACAGATGGGTGATTGCGGTGGTACCGCCTCCCCGGCTCGAACGGGGGACCTCTAGATCCACAATCTAGCGCTCTAACCAACTGAGCTAAGGCGGCACAGGCGGGTATCTAGCCCCAGCCCGCCGCCTGCGCAAGCCCGTCTTGCCGGTTTTTCGCATGCGGGTTAAGGAAAATCCCCAGATCCAAGGGCCAGGCGCCAGGAGAGTCCCATGAGCATCAACAGCCAAAGCGATATCGCCGCCAATCTGCAGATCGGTCCCACCGACCGCGGCATGGTCAGGATATATGTCGAGGGCGAGAATATCGACCTGCCGCTGGATTTCGACCCCGAGGAAGCCGAGGAAATCGCCGAGGAACTGCTGGCCGCTGCCGAGGCCGCCCGCAGCATCGGCGGACCCGCCAAGCCGGGCAAGGGCGTCAGGAAGCCGCGCCGCTGATCCCCATCGGATCGGTCAGCGCCAGAAGCCGCGCCGTCGAGACCCGGGCGATGTCGCGCAGAAGCCGCGCGCGCCTTGCGCCGGCCAGCCGCGATTCGGGGCCCATGCGGATCAGCTCGGCCCCCCAGGGATCGGCGCGGATCAGGCCCGAGCCCTCGGGCAGCAGATCCTCGGGGAAATCGGCGTCCACCGCCCAGAAGAAGCGGTCGCAGAACTCCAGATAGCCCTGCCATTTGCGGTCCGAGACGAAATCGGCCCGGCAGCTCTTGCATTCGACCACCCAGATCTCGCCCCGGGGCGAGACGGAGATCACATCGACCCGCAACCCGCCCGCCGGCACGAATTCCGGCAGCGCCGCATGGCCAAGCCCGGTGAGCAGCCGCGCCACGCCGCGCGCCAACCGCTGGCCCGGCAGGGCGGGCAGCAGATCGTCGGGCAGGTCGGGGGGCAGATCGGCGACACGCTTCATGTCCCGAACATGAACGAAACGGAAACATCTTGCAAGCCCATCCCGCCCTTGCGGCAGGCGGGCCGCCGCCCTATCTAGGGGGCTGGCGGGTTTCTGCTCTTCTCGTGCGCGGCCATTTTTCTCACTGGCCTATAACTTCACCGAGGGGGCTGGCTCTGTCGGGGCCCTGGTCCCGTTATCCGGTTCCCACCTGGACATCCAGGCTTTCGGGGAAACCTGCGCCGCCACGGTCGCTGCGGTTCCCGCCGCCTTCTTTCCCCCGCCTGATCCCCTGCCCGTGAGGAAGCGCACCCTTCCCCGCACCGTGCCCGCTGCTGCCGGCGACAAAAAAGGGCGGCCCGAAGGCCGCCCGTGAGAGAGAGGAGGGTTGGCTTCCGGATCAGAAGCCGTAGACCAGCGACACGCCCAGCGTGTTGTCGGTGCGGATCGCGCGATCCGAGACATATTCGGTCTTGTAGGACACGCGGGTCGCGAAGGCTTCGGACATCTTGAAGTTCAGGCCCAGTTCGTTGGTGGCCGTGTCGTTGCTGTCCGAGGTCAGGTAGTCCGTATCGTTGGTGATGAAGAAATTGTCGTTGATACGGTGGTAGAACCGCGAGGACAGCAGGTAGCCGGTCTCGGTGTTCGTGTCGTATTCATAGGTGCCGGTAAGCGGGTCGGTCGGATCCACCGACAGGACGTCCACAGCCTTGGTGTAGCGCACGCCGATGGCGGCCTGCACGCGCCAGGCGGTGGTGTCGTTGTTGATGATGCGATAACCCGGACCGACGCCGAAATAGGCGTCCCGCTTCAGCCGGCCGTCCAGATCGCTGAAGTCCTGATCGGTGGCCAGGCTGACCGGATCGTTGGCCAGCGCATCGGTCGCCAGGCGGCCGAGGGCGAAGGCATAGAAGCGGTCGTTGAAGCTGTACATGCCTTCATAGATGACATAGGTCTTCTCGGTATCCGTGTCGCCGGCGTTGTTCTCGCCGTATTCAAGCAGGATACCCACCGACTGCGAGAACGGGCCCTGGTTGTGCGACAGGCGGCCGGCCAGGCTGAAGTCCTGGTTTTCACTGTTGCCGGTGCGGCCGACATAGCTCAGCGCCACCGAACCGTAGAGGCCGTCCCGACGCTCGGGATTGCCGAAGCGATAGGCGTCCGACGAGCGGTCGAAATCGTCACGGACCGCCTCTTCGACGTCCCTCATCTGTTCATTGACATCCGAAATGCCGGTCGCGTTGGCGCCCGTGGCGATCTCCGGCTGCGCGAAAGCGGGGGCCGAGAAGGCGGCGGCAAGCGCCGTGGCACCGGCGAGGTAAGCAAGCGTCTTCATCTTGGTCAGTCCTTTTCCGAACCGTTTCGTGTCCGTGGCGCCGGCTTTCCCGAAGCCACGAGCATCTCTGCTGGGTCAGAGGTAGAACCCCGCCGCAGGACGATAAAGAGCCCCGCAAAAGAGGGGCCGGACTCTCAAAAACGTGAAGTTTCTTCGGAACCGGCGGCTCGGCGGAAAATGGACCACGGCAAAAAGTGATGGAACCATCTCTCCTTCAGGTTGCGTGAAAATTTCTCCTGCCCGGTCATTTGGTAATAGGACACCACAAGGCTCACGAAAAATGACGGGCGCGAAACACAAGGATGACGAAAACCGCCTGCCTGAAAAAAGGGCAGTTCTGAAGCGCCTCCGGCAAGGTAAAATTGTTGCGAAAGACCCACAGTGGCGCGGCAAAAATGCGCGCGGTGCCGGACCGTCAGCGCCGGGGCGCCGCGACCGGGGCCAAGGCGGGCGCCCGCGGGCGGCGAATCTTCTGCCTCAGCCCCCCGCGCGGGCCGTCCCGGCGCGCCATCAGCATGACGCGGATGCCGAACTGCACGCCGGAAAACAGGATGGTGTGGAAGAAGACCAGCATCAGCACCGCGATCCAGCCGCCGCGCGTCGCGGTCACCAGATGCCGCAGCGTGGCCACGTCCAGCGCCAGCAGCAGCGCGGTGAAGACCAGCGCCAGCGCGAGGCCGACGGCGATGCTGACCAGATAGAGCCGGACCAGTTGCGGCATGTCCTTCCCCGGGCTGCGGACGAGTCCCCGCATTCTAGCGCGAATGCCCCGGCTGCCGAAGGGAAAACGCCGGCCGCGTCAGAATGCCCCGCCCCCCGCGCGCGGCGCTTCAGAAAGCCTCGGGCCGGGCCTCGCGGGCCATGTGGTCCAGCACGGCATTGACGAATTTCGACTCGCGCCCTTCGGCGAAGAAGGACTGGGCCAGGCGGACATATTCGGTGATCACCACCTTGGGCGGGGTCCCGGGCGTCACCAGCTCGGCCCCGGCGGCGCGGAAGACCGAGCGCAGCACCGGGTCGATGCGGTTGATCGGCCATTTCGCCACCAGCGCCCGGTCGGTCATCTGGTCGATGCGCGACTGCCAGGTGACGGCATCGTCGACGATTCGGGTGAACAGCGCCTGATCCGCCTCGGCCGAGACCATGTCCTCGTCCTCGTCCTCGCGGCCGATGCGCCAGTTCAGGAATTCGCGCTGCACCCGGTCGGCGGAGAGGCCGGCAGCCTCCATCTGGAACAGCGCCTGCACCGCGTAAAGCCGCGCGGCGGCGGCGCGGGCCTGCCGTGCCTGCCGGTCGCCCTCGCGGCGCGTCTTGTCGCCCGCCCCGCTCATGCGCTGCCCGGCCCGTCGATTTCGCCGGCCAGCTTGATCACGTCGCGCGGAGGCGCGGCATCGCCGCGCGGCGACTGCGCCGCCCAGCCCCGCTTGAGCGCGATGAGGTGCAGCGCCGCAGCCGCCGCGCCGCCGCCCTTGTTCTGGCCCAGCGGATCGGCGCGGACCTCGGCCTGCTCGACGTTCTCGACCGTCAGGATGCCGTTGCCGATGCAATGTCCCTGCAGGCCCAGCAGCGTCAGCCCGCGCGAGCTGTCGTTGCAGACCGTGTCGTAATGCGTCGTCTCGCCCCGGATCACGCAACCCAGCGCCACATAGCCGTCATAGAGATTGCGGCCGGCGGCCAGGGCGATGGCGCTGGGGATTTCCAGCGCGCCGGGCACCTCGACCAGATCGACCGCGGCGCCGGCGGCTTCCGCCACGGCGCGCGCGCCGGCGATCAGCCCGTCGGCGATCTGGCGGTAATAGGGCGCCACCACGATCAGCAGGCGCGCGCCGCCCTCGATCCGGGGCAGCGGCAATTGGTAATGTTCGATGCTGGCGGCCATGGGGTCACTCTTTGGGAATCGAACGGGTGGAATGGATCGAAAGCCCGTAGGCGTCAAGCCCGACCACCTTGACCGGCGCCGAATTGGTCAGCAGCACCAGTTCCGACAGACCCAGCGCCGAAAGGATCTGCGCCCCCAGCCCGTATTGCCGCAGCACATGCGACGAGACCTCGCCCTGGCGCGGCAGGCGCGGTTCGAGGTCGCGGAACAGCACCACCACGCCCCGGCCCTCTTCGGCGATGATGCGCATGGCCGCGTCCAGGGTGCCGGCATTCTCGCGCCCGATGCCCAGCACGTCGTGCAGCGGATCCAGCACGTGCATGCGCACCGTCACCGGGCCGGGCGCGGTCAGGTCGCCCTTGGTCAGCACGATATGCTCGGCGCCCGTGGTCTCGTCGGCGAAGATGCGCATCATCCAGTCGCCGCCATGCAGGGAATGCACCGCGCGCTGGCCGCGTTCGGCGATCAGGTTGTCATGGCGGCGGCGATAGGCGATCAGGTCGCTGATGGTGCCGATCTTCAGGCCATGCTTCTGCGCGAAGGCGATCAGGTCCGGCAGCCGGGCCATGGTGCCGTCCTCGTTCATGATCTCGCAGATCACCCCCGAGGGGTTCAGCCCCGCCAGCCGCGCCACGTCCACCGCCGCCTCGGTATGGCCGGCGCGGACCAGCACGCCGCCGTCGCGGGCGCGCAGCGGAAAGACATGGCCCGGCGTCGCGATATCGGCCGGCCCCTTGGTCGGGTCGATGGCCACCGCCACGGTATGGGCGCGGTCATGGGCCGAGATGCCGGTGGTCACGCCCTCGCGCGCCTCGATCGACATGGTGAAGGCGGTCTCGTGCCGGCTGGAGTTCTTGGGACTCATCAGTTGCAGCCCCAGCGCGTCGATGCGCGCCGCCGGCATGGCCAGGCAGATCAGGCCGCGGCCATGCGTGGCCATGAAGTTGATCGCATCGGGCGTGGCCATCTGCGCGGGGATGACCAGGTCGCCCTCGTTCTCGCGGTCCTCGTGATCGACCAGGATGAACATGCGGCCGTTGCGGGCCTCGTTGATGATCTCCTCGATGGGAGAGATCGCGTCGGACCAGTCGCGCTCGACCGGTCCCGGCTTTTCATATTGCATCCGCCGCTCCTGCAAAGAACCTCTGGCCGGTGACGAAACCCGCCAGACCGCCCGCCGTCATCATTTCCCGCTCATGGTCGGTCTCGCCGATCATCAGCACCGCGTCGCCGGGCAGGCCCTGCGCCCGCAGCCAGCTTTTCATCCTGTCCCGGACCGCCGACCAGCTGTCGCCGAAGGGCGGCAGGTGCCCGGCCGAGACCGCCCCGATCTGCACCGCGAGCGCATCCGGCGCAAGCCCCGGCGCGCAGCCCAGATGCGGCGCGGCCGCGCTTTGCGCGATGCGCCGGCGCTCGGCGGCGCCGACCGGCTGGCCGTCGCGGAACACCCCCAGCGCGTTCGTCGAATAAAGAAAGGCGACCAGGTCCCGCCCGGTCGCCGCCCGCACCCCGGCATAGGTCTTGTAGTCCAGCCCCAGCTGCCTGGCCCGGCGCACCTGCATCCGCACCACCTCGACCGGCAGCCGGGCACCCAGCAGCTCGCGACGCGCCACCGCCCAGGCATGGGCGCGAAAGCCGCGCCCCGGTGCGGGGTCGAGGCCGGGGCCGCGATTATGGCCGATGCCCGCCATCAGCCCGCCTCGGCCAGCCGCGCGACATAGCGCGCCAGCGTGTCGATCTCCAGGTTCACCTCGTCGCCGACCCGCACCTCGCCCCAGGTGGTCGCCGCCTGGGTGTGCGGGATGACGTTCACGCCGAAGCGGCTGCCCGCGACCTCGTTCACCGTCAGCGAGGTGCCGTTCAGCGCCACCGAGCCCTTGGGCGCGATGAAGCGCGCCAGCGCCTCGGGCGCGCGGAAGGTGATGCGGGTGCTGTCGCCCTCGTCGCGCATCTCCTCGATCACCGCCACGCCGTCGACATGGCCCGAGACGATATGACCGCCCAGCTCGTCGCCGACGCGCAGCGCGCGCTCAAGGTTCAGCCGCCGGCCCGGCGCCCAGCCGTTCGCGCCGATATTGGTCTTCGAGATGGTCTCGGCCGAGATATCCACGTCGAACCAGTCGGCGCCCTTCTCGACCACGGTCAGGCAGATGCCGTCGCAGGCGATCGAGGCGCCCAGGTCCACCCCCGCCATCTCGTAATGGCACGAGATCCGCGCCCGCATGTCGCCGCGCATCTCGACGCGGGAAACCTCGCCGATATCGGTGATGATGCCGGTAAACATGGACGCCCCCTTCCTTCGTGCTGCCCGAGAACTAGAGCCTTGGGGCGCGATCTTCAAGCAAAGCCGCAACAGGTGTTAACGCCGGTTAAGCGAGAATCGGGAAAGGCCGTGACAGAGGCGGGTTTTTGGTGCAATCAGAGGAGGCATGACCCCGGTGGCCGGGCCCCGCCTGTAGCGAAAAGCCCAATTCCTGCATGAACCAGATTCCAGGGCTCCGATGCCGAATGCCATGACGACAGGATCACGCCAGCTGCGTGCCACCCCGCCGAAACCCGCGCCGCAGGCCGCCAGACCGCCCGCGCCCGCCGGCCGGCCGCTTGCCGCCGTGGCCGCGACGGCGGCCCTGCCGGCCGAGAAAAGGGTGTTCCTGATGCTGCAGGGCCCGCACGGCCCGTTCTTCGACCGGGTCGGGCGGCTGCTGCGCGACACCGGGGCGCAGGTCTGGCGGGTGGGATTCAACGCCGGGGACGAATTCTTCTGGTCCGACAAGGCGCGTTTCATCCGCCATGCCGGCGGGCCCGCCGACTGGCCGGCGCATCTGGACCGCATCATCGCCGAGAAGGGCGTGACCGACATCGTGCTTTACGGCGACGTGCGCCCCGTCCATGCCGCGGCGCGCGAGGCGGCGCAGCGCCACGACCTGGTGCTGCATGTCTTCGAAGAGGGCTATCTGCGCCCGTTCTGGATCACCTATGAGCGCGGCGGCTCGAACGGCCATTCGGCGCTGATGCGCATCCCCCTGCGCGAGATGCGCAACGCGCTGCGCAACCGCGTCGGCGAGATGAATCGCCCGCCGGCACGCTGGGGCGACATGCGCCAGCACAAGTTCTATGGCGCGCTCTACCACTTCATGGTGCTGGTGGCGAACCGGCGCTATCCGGGCTATCGCACCCATCGCCAGATCGGCGTGTTCCAGGAATTCCGGCTGAACCTGCGCCGCTTCCTGCTGACGCCCTTCGACGCGCTGGCGCGGATGCGCGAGGCCGGCGCGGTGCGCCGCGGCGGCTTTCCCTATGTGCTGGTGCTGATGCAGCTGGAACACGATTCGAACTTCGTCGCCCATTCGCCCTATTCCCGCATGGCCGAGTTCACCGACGAGGTGCTGACCGAATTCGCCCGCTCGGCGCCCTGCCACCATCGCATCGTCTTCAAGGCCCACCCGCTCGAGGACGGGCGCGGCGGGATCCGCCAGGCCATCCTGGAAAAGGCCCGGGCGCTGGGGATCGAACAGCGGGTGCATTTCGTGCGCGGCGGCAAGCTGGCGCGGCTGATGAACCAGGCGCGCGCGGCGGTGACGGTGAACTCGACCGCCGCCCAGCAGGCGCTGTGGCGCGGCCTGCCGGTCAAGGCCATGGGCAGCGCGGTCTTCGACAAGCCGGGTCTGGTCTCGGACCAGAGCCTGGCGGAATTCCTGCACGATCCGCGCCCGCCGCATGCGCTGGCCTATCGGCGCTATCGCGACTTCCTGCTGGAAAGCAGCCAGGTGCCGGGCGGTTTCTACGCCTCGCATTCGCGCGCGCATGCGCTGCGGATCGTCGTGGACATGATGCTGGCGCCCGAGGACCCCTATCAGGCGCTTTTCGCCGGACGCGGCAAATATCGGCAACAGATGGGCACGCGAGACGATTGAGCGGGGCAAAAATATGGAAAACCCGGAGACGCTGCGGTAACGTGCCGGAAAAATACGACCTGCGATCCGGGAATCGCGCGAGAGGACAGGAGTAACAGTTTGACGCACGTTAGTTTTTCGCCCCTTGGCACCGGTGCGGCGCCTTTTCGCGCGCGCTCGCTCGCCGCACGCCTGACCCAGGCGGCGCTTGTCGGGGCGATGCTTCTGGTCTCGGCCTGCGGCCTGCCGCGTTCCGGTCCCACCAAGAACGAGATCATGTCGGGCGCGGTGGAAAAGGGCGGCAGTTCGCATATCGTCCATGTCGACGACCGGGTGAACCGGGCGGCGAATTACACGCCCGCCTACGGTTTCTCGGCCGATTTCCGCTCGGCCTCCGCCGTGGGCGCCGACGAAATCCGTCCCGGCGACGTGCTGGGCCTGTCGATCTGGGAAAACGTCGATGACGGGCTGCTGGCTTCGATGGGCTCCAGCTCGACCCAGCTCACCCAGCTGCAGGTGGACAGCCAGGGCTATATCTTCGTGCCCTATGCCGGCCGGGTTCTGGCGGCGGGCAACAGCCCCGAGGAGCTGCGCCGCATCATCACCCAGAAGCTGGAAACCCAGACCCCCGACCCGCAGGTCATGGTCACCCGCGTCGCGGGCGACGGCGCGACCGTCTCGGTCATGGGCAAGGTGACCGCCCAGGGGGTCTATCCGATCGAACGCCCGACCCGCACGCTTTCGGCCATGCTGTCCAAGGCCGGCGGCGTCTCGATCGAGCCCGAGATCGCCGTGGTGACCGTCAAGCGCGGCAATGCCAGCGGCAAGGTCTGGCTGCGCGACCTCTACTCCAACGCGCGCAACGACATCGCGCTGCGCCCCGGCGACGTCATCCTGGTCGAGGAGGACGAGCGCAGCTTTACCGCGCTTGGCGCGCTTGGGGGCCAGACCAAGGTGCCACTGGGCAACGAGCAGATCAACGCCATCGAGGCGGTGGCGATGGTCGGCGGCCTCAGCACCTCGCTGGCCGATCCGAAGGGCGTCTTCGTGCTGCGCGACGAGCCGCAGGGCGTGGCGCGCGCCGTGCTGGGCCGCAACGACGTCCACGGCACCCAGCGCGTCGCCTATGTGCTGGACCTGACCAAGCCCGACGGCATGTTCCTGGCGCGCGATTTCGTCATCCGCGACGGCGATACCGTCTATGTGACCGAGGCGCCCTTCGTGCAGTGGCGCAAGACGCTGCAGTCGATCCTGGGCACCGCCGCCGAGGTCGGTACCGCCAACAGCGCCTTCGAGTAAGCACATGCTGCCGAAGGACAGGGCCGCCGGGGATTCCCGGCGGCTTTTCATATGCAATGCCGGGTTCCTGACCCGCCCGCGCCTGCGCCGCATCCTGCAACTGGCCGGCTGGTCGCCGCGCATCGGCCTGCCGGGTCGCGACGATCATGTCGGCATCTGGGGCGACAGCTCGACCGCCTGGCGCGGCAAGGCGCTTGCCGCCCGGCGCGGCGCGCGGCTTGTGCGGGTCGAGGACGCCTTCCTGCGCTCGGTCCTGCCGGGGCGGGCGCGCGGGCCGGTGGCGCGGCGCGGCCCCATCGGCCTGCTGATCGACCCGGTCGGGCTGCATTTCGACCCCGAGGCGCCCTCGCTGATCGAAAGCCTGGTGCATGCGCCGCAAAGCCGGGCGCATCTGGACGCCGCCCGGCAGGGTATCGCCCGGCTGATCGCCGCGGATCTGTCGAAATACAATGCCCATCTGCCGGGGTTGGAACCGCCCGCCCCCGGCTATGTGCTGGTCATCGACCAGACCCGGGGCGACGCCTCGCTGCTGGGCGCCACCCGGGCCGACTTCCTGGACATGCTGGCCGCGGCCCGCGACGAGAATCCCGGCCTGCCGCTGGTGATCCGCAGCCACCCCGAGACGGCGCGTGGCCTGCGTCCGGGCCATTTCACCGCAGAGGACCTGCGCCCGGGCGAGCTCTTCTGCGACAGCGCCCTCTCGCCCTGGGCGCTGCTCGCGGGTGCGGCGCGGGTCTATGCGCTGTCCTCGCAGCTGGGCTACGAGGCGATGCTGGCCGGGCACCGGCCCCGCGTCTTCGGGCGGCCCTTCTATGCCGGCTGGGGGCTCAGCGACGACCAGCATCCCATGCCCCGCCGCCGCCCGGCCAGCATCGAACAGCTCTTCGCGGCCAGCCACCTGCTGGCGCCGGTCTGGTATGATCCCTGCCGCGACCGGCTCACCGATTTCGAGGGCGCGCTGCGCCAGATCGAGGCCGAGGCCCGCGCCTGGTGCCAGGACCATGCCGGGCACCTGGCCTATGGCATCCGGCTGTGGAAACGCCCGTTCATGGCGCGGTTCTTCGGCAGCGGCCGGGGCCTGCGCTTCACCGCGAAACCCGGGCCCAAGGTGACCCTGGCCTGGGCCGGCCGCGCGGAGGAGACCCCCGGCGCGCTGCGGGTCGAGGACGGCTTCCTGCGCTCGCGCGGGCTCGGCGCCGCGCTGGTGCCGCCGCTGTCGCTGGTCGCCGACGACCTGGGGATCTATTACGACCCCGGCCGCGAAAGCCGCTTCGAGCGGCTGATGACCGGGCCCCTGCCCCCCGGCGGGCGTGATCGGGCGCTGCATCTGGCCCGCCGGCTGGTCGAATCCGGCATCACCAAATACAACCTTGGCGGCCGGATGCCCGAGCTGCCGGCAGGGCATCGCATCCTGGTGCCGGGCCAGGTCGAGGACGACGCCTCGATCCGCCTCGGCGCCGGCGAAGTGCGCACCAACCTGGCCCTGCTGCAGCGCGTCCGGGTCGAGAACCCGGATGCGGTGCTGATCTACAAGCCGCATCCCGATGTCGAGGCCGGCCTGCGCCCCGGCCTGATCCCCGAGGCCGAGATGCGCCGGCTGGCAGATGTCGTGGCCCGCAACGCTGCCGCCGATGCGCTGATGGGCCAGGTCGACGAGGTCTGGACCATGACCTCGACCCTGGGGTTCGAGGCGCTGCTGCGCGGCTTGCCCGTAACCACGCTGGGCGCGCCCTTCTATGCCGGCTGGGGGCTGACCCGCGACCTGGGTCCGATTCCGGCGCGGCGGCAGGTGCGGGCCGATCTGGCGGTGCTGATCCATTGCGCCCTGATCGCCTATCCGCGCTATTTCGACCCGGTCAGCGGCCTGCCCTGCCCGCCCGAGATCGCCGTGGAACGGCTGGGCGATCCCGGCTTGGCCGCGGGCGGCCCGGGGCTGCGCTGGCTGGCCAAGGCACAGGGCGCGCTCAGCAGCTACGCCTGGCTCTGGCGGCGCTAGACCACGCCCTGGCAGGCTGCTGAAAAAGTCGTGCGACAGGGACAACGCGGGCGAGGAACCGGGAAATCCGCCTTAAATCGGTCAAAAACGCCTCATTTTTCAGGCCGATCTTCGCTGGATCTAGAACGATTTCCGCCGCGCCGCCCTCTTAAAATCCTTTTTCAGCAGCCTGCTCGTGATCAACCGTCCCCCGCTTCATCGCGCAGCCAGCGATGCATGAGGTCGGGGCCGATCCGCCGCGTCTCGACCAGCCGAAAGCGCGGCGCCTCGGCCAGATGCGCCAGTTCCAGCGCGCCGATCCCGGCCCGGCCGTCGCCGCCGAGCACGATGCCGGCGCTGTAGCCGATCAGCTGATCGACCATGCCCGCCCGCAAGAGGCTTGCCGCCAGCACCCCGCCCCCTTCGCACAGCACCCGGGTCAACCCGCGCGCGCCAAGGTCGGCCATGAAGCTCTCGGGGTCGCCCGCGACCTGCCACAGCGGGCCATGCTCCGGCCCCTCGGCGGGCAGATCGGGCAAGCCACGCGCCGAGACCACGATGCGCACCGGCTGCCGCACCGGGCCGAAGCCGCGCACGTTCAGCCCCGGCCGGTCGGCGCGCGCAGTCTCGCCGCCGACCATCACCGCGTCATGGCCAAGGCGCAGCGCATGGACGTGGCGGCGGGCCTGCGCCCCGGTGATCCACTGGCTTTCACCCGAGGCGGTGGCGATGCGGCCGTCGAAGCTGGCCGCCAGCTTCAGCGTCAGCATCGGCCGGCCGCGCTGCACGCGGCTCAGGAAGCCGCGCTGCACCTCGCGCGCCACGGCCTCGCAGACACCCTCGGCCACCTCGATCCCGGCGGCGCGCAGGATGGCATGGCCGCGACCGGCCACGCGCGGGTCGGGATCGGTCAGGGCGGTGACGACGCGGGCGACCCCCGAACCCACCAGCGCCTCGGCGCAGGGCGGGGTCTTGCCGTGATGGGCACAGGGCTCCAGCGTGACATAGGCGGTGGCGCCGCGCGCCGCCGCGCCCGCCTGGGCCAGCGCCATCGCCTCGGCATGGGGCCTTCCGCCCGGCTGGGTCCAGCCGCGCCCGACCACCGCGCCGCCGCGGACCAGCACGCAGCCCACCGCCGGATTGGGCCAGACATTGCCAAGGCCGCGCCGCGCCAGCGCCAGCGCGTGGCGCATGTGGCGCCGGTCGCTCACTCCTCGACCGCGTGGGGGCGCAGCTCCGAGACGAACTTGTCGAAATCGTCCGCCGCCTGGAAATTCTTGTAGACGCTGGCGAAACGCACATAGGCCACGGTGTCGATCCGGGCCAGCGTCTCCATCACGATCTCGCCGATGACCTTCGAGGGGATGTCGGTGTCGCCCATGCTTTCCAGCCGGCGCACGATGCCCGAGATCATCTGGTCGATGCGCTCGGGCTCGATCGGGCGCTTCTGCATGGCGATGCGGATCGAACGCTCCAGCTTGGTGCGGTCGAAATCCTCGCGCCGGCCGCTGGACTTGACCACGACCAGATCGCGCAGCTGCACCCGCTCATAGGTGGTGAAGCGGCCGCCGCAGGCCGGGCAGAAGCGGCGGCGGCGAATGGCCACGTTATCCTCGGCCGGACGCGAATCCTTGACCTGCGTATCGACATTTCCACAGAAAGGACAGCGCATCCCTTGTTCCCCCAAAGTCCCGGACCCCCGCCAGTATAGGCAAGCCCAAATCGCTTGGGTAGTCCGATGATGCGGCCACAAGATCGGCGATCCCCGGCGCGGCCCGGGCTGACGCTGCGGCAACCGGCGGCGGGCCCCGGATCGGGCAAAAAATCCGGCCGGGGCGTCTCGACAGGGTATCGGCCGCGTGCAACATTCCCCTGCATATCGGCCGCCAGGAGAAGGCCGATCAACGCGGAGGAACCCATGAAAGAATCCAACCAGCTTGGCCGGCGTGCCTTCCTGACCCGCGCCACGGTCGGCGGCGCCACGGCGGTCGCCGGGGCCGCTCTGGCCGCGCCCGCCATCGCGCAGGAAATGCCGGAGGTGAAATGGCGCCTGACCTCGGCCTTCCCGAAATCGCTGGACACCATCTATGGCGGCGCCGAGGTGCTGTCGAAATACCTGTCCGAGGCCACCGGCGGCAAGTTCCAGATCCAGGTCTTTGCGGGCGGCGAGATCGTCCCCGGCCTGCAGGCCCAGGACGCCGTCACCGACGGCACGGTCGAGGCCTGCCACACGGTCGGCTATTACAGCTGGGGCAAGGACCCGACCTTCGCGCTGGGTTCGGCGGTGCCCTTCGCGCTGTCGGCGCGGGCCATGAACGCCTGGCAATACCATGGCGGCGGCATCGACCTTTATAACGAGTTCCTCGCCAACCATAACATCTTCGGCCTGCCGGGCGGCAATACCGGGGTGCAGATGGGCGGCTGGTTCCGCAAGGAAATCAACGCGGTGTCCGACCTGCGGGGCCTCAAGATCCGGGTCGGCGGCTTTGCCGGCCGGGTGCTGGAACGGCTGGGCGCCGTGCCGCAGCAGATCGCGGGCGGCGACATCTATCCGGCGCTGGAAAAGGGCACCATCGACGCCTCGGAATGGGTCGGGCCCTATGACGACCTGAAACTGGGCTTCTTCAAGGTCGCGCCCTATTACTACTATCCCGGCTGGTGGGAAGGCGGCCCGACGGTGCATTTCTTCTTCGCCAAGGAGAAATACGAATCGCTGCCCGAGAACTACAAGTCGCTGCTGCACACCGCCTGCCAGGCGGTCGATGCCGACATGCTGCAGAAATACGACCACCTGAACCCGATCGCCCTGAAGGAGCTGGTGGCCTCGGGCGCCCAGCTGCGTCCGTTCAGCGCCGAGATCCTGGATGCCTGCTACAAGGCCGCGAACGAGGTCTATGCCGAGCTGGAAGCCTCGAACGAACCCTTCAAGAAGATCTGGGAGTCGATCAAGGTGGCGCGGGGCGACTGGTATCTCTATAACCAGACTTCCGAATATACCTATGACACCTTCATGATGATCCAGCAGCGCAACGGCACGCTCTGAGCCGAACCGCTGCCGGAACGACCGGGGCCGCCGCGAGAAGATCGCGGCGGCCCTTTCCATTGTGCGCAGGCCAAATTGCGCGCAGGCCAAGGAAAAGGCGGCCCTGGGGCCGCCCTTCCCGTCAGTCGTTCGCCGGCTGCTGCGGCGCGGTCAGGCCCGGCGGCGGGCCCGACAGGCCGCCCAGCCCGCCATCGGGAGCGGCGGGCGCGGCGGGCGCCGGGGCCGGCGCTCCGTCCTGCGGCTCGGCCGGGGGCGCGGGGGCGCCGAAATCCGGCGGACCGTCCAGCCCGCCCGGGGCCGGAATACCGCCGGGTTCCGCGGTCCCGGGTTCCGCGGTTCCAGGGGTCGCAGTTCCGGGCGCGGCCGGCTGGCCGAAGGGATCGCCCAGCCCGCCAAGGCCGCCCAAGCCCCCCAGCCCGCCGCCCGAGGGGATCTCGAAGCGGACATTCGAGGTATCGATGGGCGCGCCCTTGTAATGCATGACCAGCCCCGGGAAGGCCATGACGATGCCCACCATCACCAGCTGGATGCAGACATAGGGCACCGCGCCCCAATAGATCTGCCCGGTGGTCACCGGCTGCATCATCTGGCCGGTGACCTTGTCGCGATAGGGCGATTTCGGCGCCACCGAGCGCAGGAAGAACAGCGAGAAGCCGAAGGGCGGGTGCATGAAGCTGGTCTGCATGTTCACGCCCAAGAGCACGCCGAACCAGATCAGGTCGATGCCCATCGCCTGCGCCGCCGGGGCCAGCAGCGGCACGATGATGAAGGCCAGTTCGAAGAAGTCGAGGAAGAAGGCCAGCAGGAAGACCAGGACCGAGACCGCGATCAGGAAGCCGTATTCTCCGCCGGGCAGCGAGGTCAGCAGGTGTTCGACCCAGATATGCCCGTTCACCCCGTAGAAGGTCAGCGAGAACACCCGCGCCCCGATCAGGATGAACATCACGAAGGCCGACAGCCGCGTGGTCGCCAGCAGCGCCTGGCGGATCACATCATAGCTGAGCCGGTTCTTGACCCCTGCCAGCAGCAGCGCGCCGACCGCGCCCATGGCCCCGCCCTCGGTCGGCGTGGCGATGCCCAGGAAGATCGTGCCCAGCACCAGGAAGATCAGCGCCAGCGGCGGGATGAGCACGATGATGACCTGCTGCGCCAGCCGCGACATCAGGTTGATCTTCAGCGCCCGGTCCAGCAGCGCCAGCACATAGATCACGATCACCGCCAGCGCCGGCGCCAGGATGTCGGCATCCCGCCCATGCGTCGGATAGAGCCAGCGGAAGGCCAGCCAGGCCCCGCCCACCGTCAGGGCCAGCGCGATCAGCAGCGATGTCACGCCCGAGCCCAGCGTCCGCGCCTCTTTCGGCAGGGCCGGCAGGCTGTTCGGCCGGATGATCGACATCACGAAGATATAGAGCATGTAGATGCCGGTCAGCACCAGGCCGGGGATCAGCGCGCCCTTGTACATGTCGCCCACCGAGCGGCCGAGCTGGTCGGCCAGCACGATCAGCACCAGCGAGGGCGGGATGATCTGCGCCAGCGTCCCCGAGGCGGCGATGGTGCCCGAGGCGATGCGCCGGTCATAGCCGTAGCGCAGCATGATCGGCAGCGAGATCAGCCCCATGGCGATGACCGAGGCCGCGACCACGCCGGTCGTCGCCGCCAAGAGCGCGCCGACGATGATCACCGCATAGGCCAACCCGCCGCGGATCGGGCCGAAAAGCTGGCCGATGGTGTCCAGCAGGTCCTCGGCCATGCCGGATTTCTCCAGCACGATGCCCATGAAGGTGAAGAAGGGAATGGCCAGCAATGTCTCGTTCGACATCACCCCCCATAACCGTTCCGGCATGGCATTCAGCAAGGGCCAGCTGAGGTTGATGTTGCCGCCCGACAGCGGCGCAAGCTCGACGCCGATGACGAAGAACAACAGCCCGTTCGCGGCCAGCGCGAAGGCGACCGGATAGCCGAAGAGCAGGAAGATCACCAGCGAGGCGAACATGATCGGCGCCATGTTCTGCGCGATGAAGACCATCATTTGCGGGACTCCCCGTCCTGCCGGTCTTCCTCCAGCGCAGCCTTCATCTCGCGGGCCATGGTCTCGCTTTCCAGCGCCGCGGCCTCATGCGCCGAGACGAAGGGGTTCGGATCCTCGATGATGCCGCGCATGACGGCGATCTTCTTGATGATCTCGGAAATACCCTGGAAGAACAGCATGACGAAGCCGGCCAGCAGCAGCATCTTGGCCGGCCACAGCACCAGCCCGCCGGCATTGGTCGAGACCTCGCCCCGGTAATAGGAGCGCATCGCCCAGGAGTAGAGATACCAGATCATCAGCGTGACGAAGGGCATCAGGAAGAAGACATGCCCGATCAGGTCGATCCAGTGCTGGCGGCGCCGGCTCCAGAGGCCAAAGATGATGTCGATGCGAATATGCTCGTTTTCCTTGAGCGTATAGGCGGCGGCCCCGAGGAAGGCGGCGCCGAAGAGATACCATTGCAGTTCCAGCCAGGCGTTGGACGAGGTGTTCAGCACCTTGCGGATGACCGCGTTCCCGGCGCTGACCAGAACGGCGACGAGGATCAGCCAGCTCACGCTTCGGCCGATGACCGAATTGACGCGGTCGATGCCGCGAGAAAGCCCCAGCAGGGCGCCCATGTGAAAACCTCCCTCAATGTTCTTGTGGCCCGCGAGCAGGGGTTTCCCCCTTGATGTAGCCGCTTCGTATGAATGAACCCCTAAAGGCGGTCAAGAAAAAGCAAAGCGACGTAACGGCGCTTAGGCCAGCGCGGTCAGGGCGACCAGCCCCGCGACCTCGCCCGCCTGCTGCATGGCGCCCAGAACGTCGCCGGTCTGCCCGCCGAGCCCGCGCATCGCCCGCCGCGCCAGCCAGAGCTGCGCCGCCGCCATGGCCGCCGCCGGCAGAAGCCAGGCCGCCGGCGGATGCGGCAGGCACAGCGCCGGCGGCAGCAAGGCCGCGGCGCCCAACGCCAGCGCCGCTGCGACGGCGCCGCGCCCCGGCCGGCCCGCGGCATGGCCCAGCCCGTCGCGCCGCGCCGGCGGCATCAGCCCCAGCCCCGCCGCCATGCCGGCACGCGAGGCCGCCGCCATCCCGGCCAGGGCCGCCGCGGCCAGCCACGGGTCGCCGAACAGCGCCGCAACCGCCGCCACGCGCAGCCCGATGGTCACGATCAGGGCCAGGACGCCATAGCTGCCGATGCGGGAATCGCGCATGATCTCCAGCCGCCGCTCGGGCGTGGCGCCGCCGCTGCCATCCGCGAAATCGGCCAGCCCGTCTTCGTGCAGCCCGCCGGTGACAAGGATCATGGCGCCCACCGTCAGCAGCGCCGCGACCGGTGCCGGCAACCCGGCAAAGGCGGCCAGCGCCAGAACGGCGGCGCCGATCAGCCCGACGGCCAGCCCCGCCAGCGGAAAGGCCCAGGCCGCCCGCGCCAGGGCGGGCGGCGTCGCGGGCAACAGTCGCCCCGCAGGCAGCCGGGTCAGCCAGACCAGCGCCAGCGCCGCCTCGGCCGGAAGCCTAGCCAATCCCGGCCTCGGCAAAGGTGGCCATGCCGTTATGGCATTCCAGCGCGGCGCGCAGGATCATCAGCGCCACCGCCGCGCCCGAGCCCTCGCCCAGGCGCATGTCCAGCGTCACCACCGGCTTCTTCTGCATCACCGCGATCAGGCGGCGATGGCCCGGCTCGGCGCTTTCATGGCCGATCAGGCAATGGTCCAGCGCGTTGCGGTCGTTGACCAGCAGCACGCCCGCCGCCGCCGAGCAGATGAACCCGTCCAGGATCACCGGGATCCCCAGCTCGCGCGCCCGGATCACCGCGCCGCAGATCGCCGCCTGCTCGCGCCCGCCATAAGAGCCCAGGATCGAGGCCGCCGTCGCAGCGCCCTTGTGGCGCTTGAGCCCGGCCGCGACGGCGCGCAGCTTGTTGGCCATGACCGCGTCGTCGGCGCCGGTGCCGGGCCCGACCCAGTCCTCGGCCGTGCCGCCGAAGGTCGCCGCCGCCAGCGCCGCCGCGACGGTGGAATTGCCGATCCCCATCTCGCCCAGCAGGATCACGTCCGCCTCGGGGTCCACGGCGTTCTTGCCGGTCTGGATGGCGGCGACCAGCTCGTCGACCTCCATCGCCATGCCTTCGGTGAAATCCCCGGTCGGCCGGTCCAGGTCCAGCGCGATGACCTGCAGCTCGGCCCCGGCCAGCCGGCAAAGCTGGTTGATCGCCGCGCCGCCCTTGCGGAAATTCTCGACCATCTGGGCGGTGACTTCGGCCGGGAAGGCGTTCACGCCCTGCCGGGTGATGCCGTGATTGCCGGCAAAGACCAGCGCCTGCGCGCGCTCGATCGCCGGCCGCTCGCGGCCCTGCCAGCCGGCCATGAACACCGCCAGCTCTTCGAGCCGGCCCAGCGAGCCGGGGGGCTTGGTCAGCTGGTCCTGGCGGTCGCGGGCGGCGGCGGCGGCGGTCTCGTCGAACTCTTTCACGATGTCCCTCTTTGCGGTTTGAGGCGTAGCGGCAGGCCGCTGACGGCCATCCAGACCTCGTCCGCGACCCCGGCCACCGCCTGGTTCATCCAGCCATGCTCGTCCCGGAAGCGGCGGGCAAGCGCATTCTCGGGCACGATGCCCAGACCCAGCTCGTTCGTCACCAGCACCACGGGGCTTTGCTGCGCGCCCAGCACCGCGCAAAGCCGGCGCACCTGCGGGTCGGGCCGATCCTCGTCGGCCATCAGGTTCGACAGCCACAGCGTCAGGCAATCGACCAGCCGCACCCCCTGCCCGTCCGTGCGCGCCAGCGCGCTGGCCAGATCGCGCGGCTCCTCGACCGTCTGCCAGCCGGTGCCGCGCCGGTCGCGGTGCCGGCCGATACGCTGCGTCATTTCGTCGTCCCGGGCTTCGGCCGTGGCGATGTAGATCCGCGCGCCCGGGTGACGGGCGGCGATGGATTCGGCCAGCGCGGACTTGCCCGAACGGGCGCCGCCGGTGACCATGGTGATGCGCGGATCGCTGCTCATGTCCGTGTTGTTTCACATGGGCGGGCCCTGCGAAAGCCGGAAATCTCTCTTGCTGTCTTACAGGTTTTGGGCTCAATTTCGGTCATCCGCGCGGCATGGACAGCAAGAACCGCGCTATGAACAACAGAGAGGTGCCCCATGATCCGACTGTTCCTGACGACCGCTCTGGTTGCAGGCATGGCCCTGCCTGCGCTGGCCGTGAAGCCCGCCGAGGGCGAGAAGCTGGCCGAGAACCAGTCCTATACCTTCTGGCTGCTGGATGCGATCAAGACCGCCGACCCGCAGAAGAACACCGATGTCGAGGGCTCGGACATCATCCGCCAGCTCTTCGAGGGCCTGCTGAACGAGGACGAGAAGGGCGCGCCGGTTCCCGGCGTCGCGACCGGCTTCGACCTGTCCGAGGACAAGCTGACCTATACCTTCCACCTGCGCCCCGCGGCGAAATGGTCGAATGGCGATCCGGTCACCGCGCATGATTTTGTCTATAGCTGGCGGCGGCTGGCCGATCCGGCCACCGCCAGCGAATATGCCTGGTTCATGGAGCTGATGAACGTCGAGAACGCCACGGCGGTGGTCAAGGGCGAGAAGACGCCCGAGGAGCTGGGCGTCAAGGCCGTGGACGACCACACGCTGGAGGTCAGGCTGACCACCCCCACGCCCTATTTCCCGAAAATGGTCACGCATGGCTCGACCTTCCCGGTCCACCAGAAGGTGGTCGAGGCCGAGGGCGACAGCTGGACCCAGCCCGGCAAGCTGGTCGGCAACGGCGCCTATGTGCTGAAAAGCCACGACCTGGGCGTGCAGATCAGCATGGAGAAGAACCCGGAATACTGGGACGCGGACAATGTGATCATGGAGCGGATCAAGGGCCTGACGGTGAACGACAACAACGTCGCGCTGACCCGCTATCAGGCGGGCGAGCTCGACCGCGTGCAGATCCCGGCCGGGCAATATCCGCGGCTCAAGGAGCAATTCCCCGACCAGGCGGTCTCGATTCCCTATTCCTGCACCTATGCCTATCTTCTGAACGTCAGCGAGAAAGGCCCCGAGGCGCTGAAGGACGTGCGGGTGCGCAAGGCGCTCAGCTATGCCATGCAGCGCGACGTGGTGGTGAACCAGATCCTGCAGGGCGGCCAGAAGCCGGCCTATAACTGGACGCATTGGGCCATCGAGGGCTTCCAGATGCCCGAGATCGACTATGCCGGCTGGTCCCAGGCCGAGCGGCTGGAAAAGGCCAAGGCGCTGCTGGCCGAGGCCGGCTACGGTTCCGACAAGCCGCTGAAGCTGACCCTGCAATACAATACCGACGAGAACCACAAGAAGATCGCCGTCGCCGCGCAGCAGTTCTACAAGCAGATCGGCGTCGAGCTGACGCTGAACAACGTGGAATGGAAGGTGCATACCGACCGCATGCAATCGCAGGATTTCGAGATGGCCCGCTATGCCTGGTGCGCCGACTATAACGAGGCCTCGACCTTCCTCGACTATTTCCGCAGCACGGGCATGAACTACGGCAAGTATTCCAACCCGGAATTCGACAGGCTGATGGACCAGTCCAAGACCTCGGAAGACCCGAACGAGCAATATACCGCGGCCGAGAAGATCCTGGCCGAGGACATGCCGCTGGTCCCGGTCTATCAATATTCCAAGGTCGACATGATCCGCGACGACATCAAGGGCCTGCCGACCGAGAACGTGATGAACGACTGGTATGCCAAGGACATCTACCGCATCCAGAAATGACCCCCGGGGGTGGCCGCGCGGCCGCCCCTGAACACGTCCGGCACCTGTCATCGGGAACCTGCGCATGTTCGGCTTCATCCTGCGGCGGCTCGCGGTCGCCATTCCGACGCTGCTTCTGCTGATCGTCGTCTCGTTCCTCTTGATGCATGCCGCGCCCGGCGGGCCCTTCACGCAGGAACGCGCCCTGCCGCCGCAGGTGCTGGCCAACCTGAACGCGAAATACGGGCTGGACGAGCCGCTCTGGCGGCAGATCGCGGGCTATGTCTGGGGGATCGTGGCGCATTTCGACTTCGGTCCCAGCTTCGTCTATCCCGACCGTTCTGTGAACCAGATCATCGCCGCCGGCTTTCCGGTGACGCTGACCTATGGCGGCATCGCCTTTGTCGTGGCGGTGGCGGTCGGCGTGGCCCTGGGCGTCGCGGCGGCGATCCGGCAGAACAGCTGGATGGACTACCTGGCCGTCGGCATCTCGATCGGCGCGCAGGTGCTGCCGAACTTCGTCATGGCGCCGCTGCTGGTGCTGGTCTTCACGCTGTGGCTCGGCTGGCTGCCGGGCGGCGGCTGGGGCGGGCCGATCTACTGGATCATGCCGGTCGTGGCGCTCTCCACCAGCTTCATGGCCTCGATCGCGCGCATCACGCGGTCCTCGATGCTTGAGGTGCTGGGCTCGAACCATATCCGCACCGCCCGCGCCAAGGGGCTGCCCGAACGCGCGGTGATCCTGCGCCATGCCTTGAAGCCCGCCATGCTGCCGGTCATCAGCTACCTTGGCCCCGCCTTCGTCACCATGATCACCGGATCGGTGGTGATCGACATGTATTTCTCGACCGGCGGCATCGGCCGCAGCTTCGTCGATTCGGCGCTGAACCGCGATTATGCGGTGATGATGGGGATCACCATCCTGGTCGGCGCGCTGACCATCCTTTTCAGCCTCGTGGTCGATGTGCTCTACGCCTGGATCGACCCGAAGATCCGGTATTGAGCCATGATCGACAGCCGTCAGATGCAATCGCTGGCCGCGCGGCTTGCCGAACCCGAGGTCAGGGGCCGCAGCCCCTGGGCCGACGCCCGCCGCCGCTTTCGCCGCAACAAGGCCGCCATGGTCAGCCTGGCCGTGCTGGTCCTGGTCGGGCTGTTCGCGCTGCTGGGCAACCAGCTGGCCGCCTGGTCGAACGAGGAGATGGACTTCTCGATCATGGGCCAGGCCGCGCAGCTCGGCGCGCCCAGCTGGTCGAACGGGCATTATTTCGGCACCGACGACCTGGGCCGCGACCTGTTCTCGCGCACCGTGCAGGGCACGCAGGTCAGCCTGATGGTCGGGCTGATCGGCGCCGGCATCGCGGTCGTCGTCGGCACGCTTTACGGCGCGACGGCAGGCTATGTCGGCGGGCGCACCGATGCGGTGATGATGCGCGCGGTCGATGTGCTGATGTCGATCCCCTACATGTTCGTGCTGATCCTGCTGCTGGTGGTCTTCGGCCGCTCGATGTCCATGCTGTTCCTGGGCATCGGCCTGATTTCCTGGCTGGACATGTCGCGCATCGTGCGCGGCCAGACCCTGAGCCTGAAGAACCGCGAATTCATCGAGGCCGCCCGCGCCACCGGCGTCCCGGCATGGCGGATCATCCTGCGCCATATCGTGCCGAACCTGATGGGCGTGGTCGCGGTCTATGCGACGCTGCTGGTGCCGCTGATGATCCTGTCGGAAAGCTTCATCAGCTTCCTGGGCCTTGGCGTGCAGGAGCCGCTGACCTCCTGGGGGGCACTGATCTCCGAAGGGGCGGGGACGATGAACTACGGCACGCTCTGGCAGCTGGCCTTTCCGCTGTTCTTCTTCTGCATCACGCTGTTCGCCTTCTTCTTCGTCGGCGACGGCTTGCGCGATGCGCTGGACCCGAAGGATCGCTGACATGGCGCTGCTGGAAATCCGCGACCTGACCGTGCGCTTCGCCACCACCGACGGCGAGGTCTCGGCCGTGAACGGAATCGACCTGGACGTGGAACGCGGCCAGACGCTGGGCATCGTCGGCGAATCGGGCTCGGGCAAGTCGCAACTGGCGTTCTCGATCATGGGCCTGCTGGCGCGGAACGGCCGCGCCTCAGGCTCGGTCCGCTTCGACGGCACCGAGATCCTGAACGCCCCGCCCAAGGTCCTGAACCGCATCCGCGCCCGCCGCATCGCCATGGTGTTCCAGGACCCGATGACCAGCCTGAATCCCTATATGCGCGTCTCGGACCAGATGGCCGAGGTGCTGATGCTGCACAAGGGCCTAGGCAGGCGCGAGGCGGTGGCCGAGGCGGCGCGGATGCTCGACGCGGTGAAGATCCCCGACGCGCGCGGCCGCATCCGGCTGTATCCGCATGAGTTTTCCGGCGGCATGCGGCAGCGGGTGATGATCGCCATGGCGCTGCTCTGCCGTCCGGACCTGCTGATCGCCGACGAGCCGACCACGGCGCTGGACGTGACCGTGCAGGCGCAGATCATGGAACTGCTGGCCGATCTGCGCCGCGAATTCGGCATGGCGATGATCCTGATCACCCATGATCTCGGCGTGGTCGCCGGCGCCTGCGAGCGGGTGATGGTCATGTATGGCGGCAGGGTGATGGAGCGCGCGCCGGTCGGGCCGATCTTCGCCGACCCCGCGCATCCTTATACCCAGGGCCTGCTGGCGGCGATCCCGCGCGTGGACCAGAAGGGCGAGCGGCTGACCGCCATTCCCGGCAGCCCGCCCAACATGACCAACCCGCCGCCCGGCTGCCCCTTCGCGCCGCGCTGCGCCTATGCCATGCCGGTCTGCGAGACCATGCCGCCGCTCGACCCCTTCGCGCCGGGGCGCGAGCGGGCCTGCCATGCCGGCCTTGCCGCGGTGCGCGCCGGCCATGCCCCGCAGCCCGACCTGCCCGAGCCCGCCGCCGCCGATCTGGACGAGGCGCCGGCCGGGATGCTTCAGGAGGCCAAGCCATGACCGCCAAGCCGCTGATCGAGGCGCGCGACCTGCGCGTCACCTTCCAGCTTCCCGCGCAAGGCGCCCTGCCCTGGGCCAGGCCGCGCCTGCTGCATGCCGTCGGCGGGGTGGATTTCACCCTGATGCCGGGAGAGACGCTGGGCATCGTCGGCGAATCCGGCTCGGGCAAATCGACCTTGGCGCGGGCGCTGACCGGCTTGGTCCCGGCGACCGGCCGGGCGATCTGGCAGGACGGCACCGACCTGATCGGCCTTTCGGCGCGAGGGATGCTGAAATACCGCAGCCAGATCCAGATGGTGTTCCAGGACCCGCTGGCCAGCCTGAACCCGCGCATGACCGTCGGCCAGATCATCGCCGAGCCGCTGACTACCCATCACAAGCGCCTGGGCCGCGACGAGGTCAAGCGCCGCGTCAAGGACATGATGGACCGCGTCGGCCTGCTTCCGAACCAGATCAACCGCTATCCGCACGAATTCAGCGGCGGCCAGTGCCAGCGCATCGGCATCGCCCGCGCCCTGATCGTGCAGCCGAAGCTGGTGATCTGCGACGAGCCGGTCTCGGCGCTGGACGTGTCGATCCAGGCCCAGGTCATCAACCTGCTGGACGAGTTGCAGCGTGATCTGGGCCTGGCGCTGATCTTCATCGCGCATGACCTCTCGGTGGTGAAGCATATCAGCGACCGGGTGCTGGTGATGTATCTGGGCCGGGTGATGGAGCTGGCCGGGTCGCAGGCGCTCTATGCCGATCCGCAGCATCCCTATACCCAGGCGCTGCTTTCGGCCGTGCCGATCCCCGACCCGCAGTTGGAACGCGACAAGCGGATGATCCCGCTGCGGGGCGAGCTGCCCTCGCCGATGAACCCGCCCTCGGGCTGCGTGTTCCGCACCCGCTGCCCGCGCGCGCAGGCCCTCTGCGCCGCCGAGCGGCCGGCGCTTCTGGGCGACGGCCACCTGACCGCCTGCCATTTCCCCGGCGCGCTGCGTCCCGAGGAACTGGCGGCGAGCGCCTGACCCATGCCGTCAAAGACCGGTTGCCGGCCGGGTCGGGACCGGCGCAGCATGGCGCCATGAAGATGGACCCGATTCGCGAAACCACCGACGAGGCCCGCGCTCTGGCCCGGCAATTGCTGGAGGGCGCGCGCCATGCCAGCCTCGGCACGCTCGACCCCAAGACGGGCGTGCCGCTGGTCACCCGCATCGCCTTGCAGACCGATGCGGACGGCACGCCGCTGGCCCTGCTGTCGGGACTGGCGGCGCATACCCGCGCGCTGGCGGCCGACCCGCGGGCCGGGCTGCTGATCGCGGCCGAAGCGGCCAAGGGCGACGCCATGACCCATGCGCGCCTGTCGGTCCTCGGCCGGGCCGTCCCCGCCGACCCGGACCAGGACCGCCGCGCCCGCTGGCTGGCGAAGGATCCCAAGGCCAAGGTCTATCTCGACCTGCCGGACTTCCGCTTCTGGCGCATTGAGCCGCTTTCGGGCCTGCTCAATGCCGGTTTCGGGCAGGCGTTCAGGCTCCGGCCGCCGGACATGCTGAAACCCCCGGCAGAGTGATCCGCCGGGAGCCTTGGGAGAAATCCTGAAAGGACCGCCTTAGTCCGGGTTGTCCATCCGCGCCCGGATGCTGACCGCCCCCCGCGCCGCCGCGTTCCAGTTCAGCGCGATCTGGCGCTGGTTCGCCGCCAGTTGCGTCTGCACCCAGGGCATCTCGCTGATCCGGGCGTTGGCGGCATTGGTGATGGCGCTGGTCGCGACCACGGATTCGACATTGCGCACCCAGCCGTTGAAGGGCAGCGCCTTGTCCACGGTGATCAGCCAGCGATTCGAGGCCGTGGCCTGGCTGTGGGTGATGTCCACCGGGTTGGCGACATAGGTGTTCACGCCGTTGAACATGTTGCCTTGGAACTGGATGTTGCGCATCCGCTGATAGTTCAGGTCGGCAAAGGTGGTGTCCACCCGGTCGATGCGGGTGATCTTGTTGAACAGCGACTTGAACACATTGCCCATCACCGCCAGGCCGTGGATGAAATGACCGGTGCCGTAGGGCTTGACCACCAGCCAGTTGAAGCCCAGCGTCGTGTTCGAGGCGAGGAAGGTGTTCCCGGTGATGGTCAGCCCGCCGAAGGAATATTCCTCGCCCTCGAAATTCGGGCGGGGGTCGTGCTCGTTCGTCCACTCGATCGAGCAATTGTCGATGTAATTGCCGGTCACCGTGGTCTGCACATTGGTCTGGGTCAGGATCAGCCCGCCGAAGCGCACGCCGTTCTGGGCGTTGTCGCCCTGGAACCAGTGATTGCCCTCGATCATGTGGCCGCCGCCGTTCATCACCGCAAAATGCGCGAAGCGGATGAAGCGGCTGTGGCGGATCTTGGTGTCGTTGTTGTTGACGTTCAGCGCGACGGTGGTGCGGTTCTGCGCCAGGTCGCCCATCTCGTTGGACAGGAACTCGCAGCGATCGACCAGCATCCCCTGGCAGGCCGAGCCGATCGAGGTGATGCCGCGATCCCTGGGCCGGGTGAAATAGCAGTCGCGGAAACAGTTCATGTTGCCGGTCTTGGCAAGCATGACGCCGCTGGCATTGCCCTCCAGCAGGAACTCGATATCGTCGAAATTGAAGCGGCTGAGCTGCTCCATGTCCGAGAAATCAATGGTATAGCGATAGCGCGTGAAGGTATAGCTGCGCGTGCCCTGCCCGCCGTAAAGCGGCTGCGACAGCGTCAGCGTGCCGGCCGCCACATTCCGGGCCATGACATAGACCTCGCGCCCGACGCCGTTGCCGCTGACGCGCGAGCCGACCTCGATATTGGCGATATTGCCGACCGCGGAAAGCGTCAGCGACTGGCCGGGATTGTAGGTCGCGACCGAGCTCACCACCCGGCTGTCCCAGGCCGGGCCGGGCACGATGCTGATCTGGCCATTGGCGATGACCCGGCGGTTGGCAAAGCTGGTCATGCCCGGGGCCGAGCCGGGAATGGTGATCGGCTCGACCAGATGCACGTTGCGGCCGCACAGGTCCAGCATGGAATGGTCGGTAAAGCCCAGAAGCGCCTGCAGCGCGCGTTTCATCCCCTCGGTCTCATCGCCGAAGGCTGCGGCATAGGTCGGGTAGTCGAAGCTGCGCGTCAGCGCCAGCCGCGCCGCGCGCGGCATGGTCAGCGTGCCGACGAAGCGGACGGGCGCGGACAGGCTCAGGTCCGAGCCGATGAAATACCGGCCCTCGGGCACCAGCAGCTGACGCCCGGCGGCGGCCTGGTCGGCGGCGACAAAGGCCCCCCGGTCATTGGCCACGCCGTCGCCGATGGCGCCGAAATCGCGCACGTCGACCCAGTCCAGCATCCCCGGCACGAAGGCCGCCGTCACGTCCTCGATGACGATGCTCTCGATGCGGATCGAGCCGTTGTTGTCGCCGGTCAGGTCCAGGCCGAAATGGCCGAAGGCGGCATTGCGCCCCCAGGGCATGTCCACGCCCGCACGCCGGCCGGTGCCGACGATGGCCGAGACCTCGACCACCTGCCCATAGCCCGGCAGCGTGGCCGCGGGGCCCATCTGGGTCACGCCCGCGACATTCTCGCCCGCGGCATTGCCGGCGAAGGCGGCGATGCGCACCTGCGGCAGGTTGCCGGCGATGGCCTTCACCCGCGCCGAGACGCGCAGATAGCTGCCGGGATTGATCGGCGTGCGCTGCATGTAGCGGATGGATGTCACCGTCTCGAGCTTGAGGATTTCGAGACAACTGCCGAAATCCTCGTCCGCCGGGACGACCGCCGCGTTCGCCGCACCCGCCCAGGTCGGAGACCCGGCCCGGCCATCGGTCTGGGACCACTGATTCAGGCCCAGCCGGAAGGCGCGCGGCATCAACGACTGGTTGCCGATAATCGCAATGGTCATGCCAATTTCTCCCTATTCCAGATCATGCGAGGCGGATGCCCGCGCGGTCTGTCAGGACTCTGGCAATGTCGCGTTAACCGGTCGTTAACCATGCGCGCGCGGCAACGCGGCCGCGCGCAACATGAGATTCCTGCGCAGGATCAGGCGGTTGCCTCACCCGCCAGCTCGCCGGCCAGTGCCCGCTCGATCAGCGCCCGCGTCTCGTCCACGCCGTAAAGCGCGATGAACCCGCCGAAGCGCGGCCCCTGATCGGCACCCAGCAGCACCTGGTAGAGCGCCTGGAACCAGTCCTTCATCGGCTCGAACCCATGCTCGCGGCCGATGGCGAAGACCATGGTCTGCAGGGCCTCGGCATCCGCCGGCTGCTCCCAGGCGGCCAGCCGTCCGGCCAGATCCTCCAGCGCCCGGCGCTCGATCTCGGAAGGCTGGCGATAGGTCCGGGTCGGGGCGACGAAATCGTTGAAATAGCGCACGGCGAATTCGGCCGCCTGGTCCAGCGCCGGGTTGGTCTCGGGGCTGGCCTCGGGCGCATAGCGGCGGATGAAGCCCCAGAGCCCGGTCTTGTCCTTGGCACCCGCCACCGAGGCGAGATTCAGCAGCATCTGGAACGGCACCACCATGTCCGATTCCGGCACCTTCCCGCCATGGATGTGCCAGACGGGGTTGGCCAGCTGCTGCTCGACCGTCTGGTCGGGATAGGCGCGCAGCTGCTGGTGGTATTCGTCCACCGCCTTGGGGATGACGTCGAAATACATCCGCTTGGCGGTCTTGGGCTTCTGGAACATGAAATAGCTCAGGCTCTCGGTCGCCGCATAGGTCAGCCATTCGTCGATGGACAGGCCGTTTCCCTTGGACTTGCTGATCTTCTGACCGTGCTGGTCCAGGAACAGCTCATAGGTGAAATGCTCGGGCGGCCGCCCGCCCAGGATCTTGCAGATGCCGTCATAGATCGGCGTATTGGTGCTGTGATCCTTGCCATACATCTCGAAATCGACATCCAGCGCCGCCCAGCGGGCGCCGAAATCCGGCTTCCACTGCAGCTTCACATGGCCGCCGGTGACCGGCAGGGTCAGCTCCTGCCCGTCCTCGTCGTCGAAGGTGATGGTGCCGGCTTTCGCATCGACATGCTTGATCGGCACGTAAAGCACCTTGCCGGTCTTGGGGCTGATCGGCAGGAAGCAGGAATAGGTCTGCTGGCGTTCCTCGCGCAAGCTGGCCAGCATCACTTCCATGATGGCGTCGTATTTCTCGGCCGCTTTCAGCAGCGTCTCGTCGAACTGGCCCGACTTGTAGAATTCGGTCGCGCTGATGAACTCGTATTCGAAACCGAAAGTGTCCAGGAAGCGGCGCAGCATGGCGTTGTTGTGCCCGCCGAAGCTGTCATATTCGCCGAACGGGTCCGGGACGGTGGTCAGCGGCTCCTGCAGGTGCTGGCGCAGCATCTCCTGCTGGGGCACGTTGTCGGGCACCTTGCGCATGCCGTCCATGTCGTCGGAAAAGCAGAACAGCCGCGTCGGGATGTCCGAGATGATCTCGAAGGCGCGGCGGACCATGGTCGTGCGCGCCACCTCGCCGAAGGTGCCGATATGCGGCAGGCCCGAGGGGCCGTAGCCGGTCTCGAACAGCACATAGCCCTTTTCGGGGTCCTTCTTCTCATAGCGTTTCAGCACGCGGCGGGCCTCCTCGAAAGGCCAGGCCTTGGATTTCATCGCGGCGTCACGCAGGGCGGTCATTTTCGGGTCTCCATTGGCTCGGAACTTCCCCGTATTGAAACGCTGGCGGATGGTCAATAATTACCCCCGGAAACGCAAGGAGAAATGCCATGACCGACAGCCTGCCCTCGTTCTCGCCCTGCGACGCGCTGGTCGCGGTCATGGTGGCGGTCTCGGCCTCGGACCAGAACCCGCGCACCGCCGAACTGCTGGCCATCGAGCGCGCGGTGAACCATACCCCGGTCTTTGCCGATTACGACATCGACCGCATCCGCGCCGTGTCGCAGACCGTGGTGACGCTGTTCGAGGAAGAGGACGGGCTGGACGCCCTCTTCGGCCTGGTCCGCGACGCGCTGCCGGAAAAGCTCTATGACACCGCCTATGTGCTCGCTTGCGACGTGGCGGCCTCGGACGGAAGGCTGGGCGAGATCGAGGCCGAGATGCTGGCCGAGATCCGCGACCAGCTCGATATCGAGCGCCTGCACGCCGCGGCCATCGAACTGGCGGCCCGCGCCCGGCACCGCCTGCTCTAGGGCCTGCCCTCAAGCTCGGGCGCGGCCGTGGCGATCGCCGGGGCGCCGAACTCGCCGACCCAGCCCTCGATCAGCGCCTGTTGCAGGGTCTTGGAGCGTTTGGTCCAGCCCGTGACGCCTTCGGGCAGCTCCTGCCCCTCGCTGGCCGCGCGGCGCGGCTCGTCGCCGGTCAGGATGGCGAAGGCCAGCTCCCGCCCGCCCGGGCGCTGCGCATAGCCGGCCAGGTTCGAGACGAAGTTCAAGGTGCCGGTCTTGGCCTCGACGGCGATGTCGCTTTGCTTGCGCTTGCCCTGCGCGTCCCGCAGCGGGATCGTCTTCATCAGCCCGCGCAGCCCCCGCGCCGCGCCCGGCCCGGCGACCAGCTGCGCCAGCACGCGCGCCGTGACGCGGTTCCGGGGCGACAGGCCGGAATGGTCGTGAAAGGCGAAGTCGCCGGCGATCCCCTGCCCGCGCAGCCAGTCCGCCATGGAAGCGGCCGAGACCGCCGTATCGCCCGCCCGGCTGGCGGCCAGCCCGATCACCTCGGCGGTCAGGTTGGTGGAATATTCCATCATGTCGCGCACGATCCGGCGCAGCTCGGGGCTTTCGTGGCGCGCGATCTCGACCCCCTCGGGCAGGATCTCGATCACCTCGGGATTGGGCAGCGCCAGCCCGCGCGCCCGGCACAGGGTCTGGAACACGTCCCCCGCATAAAGCTCGGGGCGGCGGACCGGCAGCCAGCGGCTGCCGGACTTGCCGAGGCTGCGCCGCGCGATGGTCCAGCTCTCCAGCTTGCCCGCCTCATAGGTGAACAGCGGCAGGGCCCGGTCCACCGCGGCGACGGAGGCCGTATAGGCCCGCGGCGACAGTTTGCGGCCCCGCGCCTGCAGGGACAGCTGATAGCCCTTGTCGCCGCGCCGCCAGTCCAGATGCACGCGGTTGAAGTTCAGGATCATCCCCGAGATCGAGGGGTTGTAGGGCAGATGCTCGTCCTGCGCCGGGTCCAGCCGGCCGATGCGCGGCAGCGCCCCGCCCCAGACGGCAAGGGCGGTCGGCGCCGCGCGGCCCGCGGCCTGCTCGTCCGCGACGGTTGCCGCGGCCAGCGCGTCCAGCGCATCCGTGTCCAGCACCGGATCGCCGCCGCCCGCCAGGATCAGCGTGTTGCCGGCGCGAATGACCCGGGTCGCGAAACGGTGCCCCTCGCCCAGCCGGTCCAGCGCGTAAAGCGCCGTCACCGCCTTCAGCGTGCTGGCCGGCGCCATCGGCCCGTCCGCCTGCCGTTCGGCCATGAGCTGGCCGGAGGCGGGGTCGATCACCGCCCAGCCCACCGCGCCGCCCAGGTCGGCCCCGGCCACCAGCGCCTCGGCGTCGAAGCCGGCGGGCGCCGCCTGCTGCGCCGCCGCCATGCGGGGCGCCAGCGCCAGCAGCCCCAGCCCGGCCATGAAGCCACGCCGCGTCCATCCGTTCATGCGCGTCCTTTCGGCCCCAGCGCGCGGATCGCGGTGGAGCTCAGCTTGTTCAGCGGCAGGTTTATCATCGCCCAGGCCGGCGGCCTAGCGCGCGCGAGTTCACGGGCGCGCGACTCGGGCAGCCGCGCGCGCCACAGCATCCGCGCCGCGCGCGAGAACCGCGCCGGCATCCGCCAGCCCGGCCGCGCGATCACGCCGATCGGCACCCGCGCGGCGATGTCCTGCCAGCGGTCCCAGCGGTCGAACTGCACCAGGTTGTCCGCCCCCATCAGCCAGACGAAGCGCACGCCGGGATAAAGCCGTTGCAGCGCGGCGATGGTGTCGCGGGTCATGCGGGTGCCCAGCCGCGCCTCGATGCCGGTGACCTCGACCCTGGGATCGCGCATGATCCGCCGCGCCCGCGCGATGCGTTCGTCCAGCGGCGCCGGGCCGTGTGGCTTCAGGGGGTTGCCGGGGCTGACCAGCCACCAGATCCGGTCGAGGCCGAAGCGGCGCAGCGCCTCCTCGGTGATATGCGCATGGCCTTCATGCGCCGGATCGAACGAGCCGCCCAGAAGACCGACCGTCATCCCCGGCCGGGCGATGGGAAAGCCTGCCCGCATGCCCTAGAACAGGCCCTGCACATGGCCGTCGGCATCGATCCCCACCCGCAGGGCCGAGGGCTCGCGCGGCAGGCCGGGCATGGTCATGATGTCGCCGCAGATCGCCACGATGAAGCCGGCGCCGGCCGCCAGCCGCACCTCGCGCACCGGGATGGTAAAGCCATCGGGTGCGCCAAGCGCCGCCGGATCGGCGGAAAAGGAATATTGCGTCTTGGCCATGCAGACCGGCAGATGGCCGTGGCCCGCCGCCTGCCATTCCTCCAGCCGCTCGATGATATGCGGCAGGAACTCGACCTGGCCCGCGCGATAGATCCGGCGGCAGATGGTCTCGATCTTCCCGGCCAGCGGCATGTCGTCGGGATAGAGCGGCGCGAAATCCGCGCCCCCCTCGGCCAGCGCGACCACGGCGCGGGCCAGGTCCTCGGCGCCCTTGCCGCCCTCGGCCCAGTGCCGGCACAGCACCGCCTGCACGCCCTGCGCGCGGCAATAATCGGTCAGCGCCGCGATCTCGGCCTCGGTATCGCCGGCGAAATGGTTGATCGCCACCACCACCGGCAGGCCGAAGCGGCGCAGGTTCTCGATATGCCGGCCCAGATTGGCGCAGCCCGCGCGCAGCGCCGCGACATCCTCGGTCCCCAGATCGGCGCGGGCGGCGCCGCCGTTCATCTTCAGCGCCCGCACGGTCGCCACCAGCACCGTCGCGTCGGGCTGCAGCCCGGCCAGACGGCACTTGATGTTCAGGAATTTCTCGGCCCCCAGATCGGCGCCGAAGCCGGCCTCGGTCACGACGTAATCCGACAGCGCCAGCGCCGTGCGCGTCGCCATGACCGAGTTGCAGCCATGCGCGATATTGGCGAAGGGCCCGCCATGGACGAAGGCCGGGTTGTTCTCCAGCGTCTGCACCAGGTTCGGCTGCAGGGCGTCGCGCAGCAGCACCGTCATCGCCCCCTCGGCCCCCAGGTCGCGCGCCGTCACCGGCCTGCGCTCGAAGGTCTGGCCGATGACGATGCGGCCCAGCCGCGCCTGCAGGTCGGCCAGGTCCGAAGCAAGGCACAGGATCGCCATCACCTCGGAGGCGACGGTGATGTCGAAGCCGCATTCGCGCGGCACGCCATTGGCCGGCCCGCCAAGCGCCACCACGATCTGCCGCAGCACCCGGTCGTTCATGTCCATGACCCGCCGCCAGGTCACCCGCCGCGGGTCGATGCGCAGCGCGTTGCCCCAGTGGATATGGTTGTCGATCATCGCCGCCAGCAGGTTGTGCGCGCTGGTCACCGCGTGGAAATCGCCGGTGAAATGCAGGTTCATGTCTTCCATCGGCACGATCTGCGCATGGCCGCCGCCGGCCGCCCCGCCCTTCATGCCGAAATTCGGCCCCAGGCTCGCCTCGCGGATGCAGACCGTCGCCCGCTTGCCGATCCGGTTCAACCCGTCGCCCAGACCGACCGTGGTCGTGGTCTTGCCCTCGCCCGCCGGCGTCGGGTTGATCGCGGTGACCAGGATCAGCCGGCCCCGGGGCCGCCCGGCCAGCGCGGCGACGGCCTCATGCGAAACCTTGGCCTTGTCATGGCCATAGGGCAGGAAATCGGCCTCGGCCAGGCCCAGCCGGCCGGCGATCTGCGCGATGGGCAGTTTCCGCGCCTCGCGGGCGATCTGGATATCCGATTTCATGATCCCTCCTCGGTTTGCGCGGACAGTTGAGCGGCTTGCGCCGGGCGAAGCAAGCCCCCGCCGCCGCCTTAGCGCAGTCCCAGCCGCGCCTGCAGGGGCGGCAGCCAGCCCTCGCGGCGCATCCAGACCGCCGCGATGGCCCAGAAGGCGGTGACCAGCCAGATGTCGATGCCGAGCCGCAGCCAGAAATTCAGCGGCCCGGCCGGAGCCGTCATGTCCAGCGCGTCGCCCCAAATCGACAGCATCACGCAGACGATGAACGAGAACAGCCCGCCGCGCCCGATCTCGGCCAGCGCCACGCCCGGCGCGGTCGCGGCCATCCAGGCGAAGGGCCGCGCCAAGGGCACCGCCACGATCCAGCTGGCCGCCAGAATGGCGGTGAAGCGCATGAAATCCAGCGACCACTTGTCGATGCCGCCGGTGATCTGGCGCAGGAACTGGCTGACCGGCTTGGCGGGCGCGCCGATCTTCCAGGCGATCACGATGGTCAGGCCGAACAGCAGCACGCCGGCCGAGATCCAGGTCAGCAGCGCCGAATGCCGGCGCAGCACCGGCATGATGCGGTCGCGGAAGGCGCCCATGGCCACGCCGGCAAAGAACAGCATCTGCCAGCCGAAGGGGTTGAACAGCAGCCCCGGACCCGGGCGCTGGTTCGGGATCAGCGCGTTCAGCGGCTGGGCGAAGATCCAGACCACCACCGAGACCGCCATGGCGAGCCAGGGCCAGCGCAGCATGAAGGGCACCGTCACCGGCACGGTGGCGATCAGCAGCACGTAAAGCGCCAGCACGTCCAGCAGGTTGGGCTGCATCCACATCAGCGCCACGGTGGCGACATAGCCGATGGGATGCTCGACGATCCAGCGCGCGTATTGGAACCAGACCGCGGTATGGTTCATCTGCAGCTTGAACAGCAGCGCCGAGAACAGCGCCAGCAGGATCGCCCCGGCGATCAGCGCCAGCCAGACCTGCGCGGCGCGGCGCAGGAAGCGGATCTGCGCGGCCCGCCGGCCCTCGCGCGCCTCGACCTTGATCCAGACCATGCCGACCAGGAATCCCGACAGCAGCACGAACAGCTCGGCCGCGTCGAAGACGGCGAAATTGGTCAGCGTCAGCTTGCGCAGCACGCCGATCGGCATGTGGTCCAGCATGATGCAGACCAGCGCATAGCCGCGCAGCATGTCCAGGGCGACGATACGGTTCATTGCGGCAGCCTTGCGAAGGCCTCGATCAGCGCGCGGTTCTCGATCAGCGCCAATTGCTCGGCCGGGCTGAGAAAGCTCAGCGCCTGGGCCTGAGAGCCGGCATGCCCGATCTTGGCCTCGGCCGAGATCGCGTCCAGCCGCTCGGCGATGGGGGTGCGCGGCGCCTCGGGCAGCAGCGCCATGATGCGGGCGCGAAGCGCCGGGTCGCGGCCCAGCTGGCCCAGCCCCTCGCGCGGCAGCATGCCGCCGATGCGGAAGTCCAGCGCATTGGCGGCGGTCAGCAGTTCGGGCGGCTCGCGCTCTTCGGGGGTGACCAGCAGGCCCTGCCGGCGCGCCCAGCGGCCGAAGACCGGGCTTGCAGACCAGCGCGAGGTCAGCGGCGACAGGATCAGCCCGGCCAGGATCGGCGACAGCCAGACCAGCTGCCAGGGCGCCAGGAAGGCCAGCACCAGAAGCGTCGCCGTGCCGGTGACGACATGGATGGCATGGCGGCGCAGCACCACGCGCCAGGGCGGCATCTGCCCGGCGCGGACCTGCGCCTCCCAGCCGGAATCGCGGCCGCGCAGGATCTCGGCGATCTGCCGGGTCTGGATCAGCATCTGCACCGGCGCGATCAGGGCCGAAAGCACGATCTCGAACATGGCCGAGGCCAGAAGCCGCACGTTGCCGCCCGAATCCTTGGCCAGCGGCCGCAGCCAGGCGCGAAAGATGGCGATGAATTTCGGCACCAGCAGGAAGGACATGGCGGCGACGAACAGCCACAGCATCCGCACCGGGTCGAAGGTCGGCCAGGTCGGGAACAGCTGATAGGTCTGCGGGAAGTAATCCGGCCGCGACAGCAGCACGTTGGCCGAAAGCGCAAGGCCGACGAGGATCATCGCCAGCCAGATCGGCGACATCAGAAAGCCGAGCATGCCGATGACGAAATGCACCCGGCTGATCCAGGCGAAGCCGCGCGAGAAGATCAGCCGCGCATGCTGCAGGTTGCCCTGCGCCCAGCGACGCTCGCGCACGGCCATGTCCAGCAGCGTGGGCGGGCAGCCCTCGAAGCTCTGGCGCAGGTCGTGGTCCAGCCGCACCTTCCAGCCGGCGCGGCGCAGCAGCGCCGCCTCGACGAAGTCGTGGCTCAGGATGGTGCCGCCGAAGGGCGGCTTGCCGGGCAGTTCCGGCAGCCCGCAGCATTGCGCGAAGGCGGCGACCCGGATGATGGCGTTATGGCCCCAGAAATTGCCGCTGTCGCCCGACCAGGCGGACACGCCGCGGGCGATGGCCGGCCCATAGATGCGGCCGGCGAATTGCGTCAGCCGGGCAAAGATGGTCTGGCCGCCGACCAGCATGGGCATGGTCTGGATCAGGCCGATGGCCGGGTCGGCGTTCATCCGCGCCGACAGCGTCTTGATCGTCGCGGCGCCCAGGATGCTGTCGGCGTCCAGCACCACCATCTGGTCGTAGCGCCCGCCCCAGCGGCGCACGAATTCGCCGACATTCCCCGCCTTGCGGCCGGTATTGCTGCGCCGGCGGCGATACCAGACCGGCACCGGCGAGATGTCGCGCAGCCGGCTGACCGCCGCCATCTCCTCGAAGACGGCGCCCGGCTCGCGGCTGTCCGAGAGCACGAAGATCTCGGCCCGCCCGGCCAGCCCGACGCGATAGAGGTCGCGCGCCAGGGCGGCCAGCAGCCCGGTCGTGGCCGCCGCGTTCTCGTGATAGACCGGCATGATCACGGCGATCCTGGCCTCGTTCGGCCCGTCGGGCGTGCGCAGCCGCCGCGCGAAAAGCCCGGCGAGCATCGAGGCGAAGGAAAAGCCGACCCAGGTGAAGGTCAGCGCGAACAGCACCAGCAGCACCGATTGCAGCCAGGTCGTGCTGGTGCCGAAGGTCAGCACCATCTGCCGCCAGCCCATCCAGGCGATCGCCGCCGCGCCGCCGAAGGCCACCAGCCGCGCCGCGACGGTGCCGGGCGAAGGCCAGCGGCTGTCCGGTCCCTGCGGCGGGCGGCCGCGGAAATCCTGCTCGGGCATCTCCAGCGGCGCCTCGGGCGGCGTCGCCGGCCCCTCGGGCTGCGGCAGGTCCAGCGCCTCCCAGCTCTCCTCCGCCGCAAGGGGCAGCGGGCCGGGGCTGTATGTCGCGCTCACCCTGCTCACTCGCGGGTCCAACGGGCGATCCAGGTTTCGCTGAGCGGCCCGTTGGGGCCGTTCAGAACCGCCGAGAGATCGGCCAGCCTGGCGCCCTCGGGCAGGTATTCGAAGGCCAGCCGCATCCGCCCCTGTTCGGGCAGGCGCAGCAGATAGCTGTGGCCGATGCGGCCGGCCGAGGCGCGCAGCTGCGGCACCGGGTCCTCCGAGCCGAAGAGATCCAGATCGAAATCGACGATATAGGTCCGGGCATTGGCATTGTTGACCGCCTTGCCCGACATCGTCTCGATCACGCGGGAAATCGGCGCCCGGTCAGGCACTTCCGCCGCAAAGGTAAGAATGTAGTCGAAATCGTAGCGATTGCCCTTGCGCAGCGTGTCGGCCGGCTGCCAGAACGAGACGATGTTGTCGTTGAACTCGTTCTCGACCGGGATCTCGACCAGCGTGACCGTGCCCTTGCCCCAGTCGTCCTGCGGCGCGATCCAGGCCGAGGGCCGCTTTTCATAGCGCGCCTCGGCATCCTTGTAGGATTCGAAGTCGCGCGCCCGCTGCGCAAGGCCGAAGCCCAGCGGATCATTGTCCATGAAGGCCGAGATCTGCAGCGTGCTGTGCCCCGACAGCACCCGCCACAGCCGCTGCTCGCTGCCGGTCAGCATCTGCAGCCCGTCGCTGTCATGCACGGCGGGGCGGTAATCGTCCACGCGCGACCGGTCGGTCGGCCCGAACCAATACATCGAGGTCAGCGGCGCGATGCCGACATTGCGCATGTCCTGGCGCGGGAACAGCGCCACCCGAGTGTTGAACACCGTCTCGGCGCCGGGAATGATGCGGAACTGGAAGGCGCCCGAGACCGAGCGGCTGTCCAGGAGCGCATGGACCAGCACCGAGCGGTCCTGCGAGGCGGGCTTGTGGATCCAGAAGCCGCGGAACAGCGGGAATTCCTCGCCCTCGGCACTGCCGGTGCCGATGGCCAGCCCGCGCGCCGACAGCCCGTAAAGCGTGCCGCGGGCCACGGCGCGGAAATAGCTCGCCCCCTGAAAGACCGCGATCTCGTCCATGACGTCGGGGCGGTTCAGCGGCGCGCGCAGGCGAAATCCCGACCAGCCCATGCTGCCCAGCGTCTCGTAATCCACGCCGTCGGGGAATTGCGCCGGGTCGAAGTCGAACATGTGCGGATCGAAGCGCACCGGGATCACCACGCCTTCGTCGACCAGGCTGATATCCACCGGCTCGTGGAAGATGGCGCCGGGCGGCAGCAGGTCCAGCGCGAAGTCGCGGCTGCCGGCCCAGGGATCGCGGTCGCGGCGGAAGCGGATGCCGCGATACTGGTCATAGGTCAGGTTGGCGAAACTGCCGACCAGCTCGGCATCGCGATATTCATAGGGCTTGGCGGCCAGGTCCCGGGCCATCTCCACCACGTTCTCGAAGCCGAAGGGCGCGGCCTCCTCGACCGTCTCGACCGTCTCGACCGGCTCGGCGGCGGGTTCCGGCGGGGCTTCGGGGCTTTCCTGCGCCAGGGCCGCCCCCAGCGAGGAAGACAGCGCGCTGACGGCCGTCATGGCCGCTCCGGCAGAGATGACAAATTCGCGACGACGCATCGACCGACCCCATTCTTCGGGCGGAAAAGCCCGGAAATTCCGGGGGGATTTCGCATTGCCGCGCGGATCAGGCAAGCCTTTTCGCGTCGAAAGGCAGGCTCTTGCCGAGAGTTGATCGAAAACGCGCGGGAAAGGGCCGCGCCGGAAAGCCCGCGCGGCCCGTCTTGCCCGTATCCTGCCTTAACGGTTGATTTCCCGCATCACCTGTCCGCGCGGGTTCAGTTCGACCGCGACCGGCTCGCCTTCGGGGTTCACGGCCAGGGCCACGACGCGCGGACCGTCCTGCATGATCTCGCCGATGCGGCTGTAGCCGGCCGAGGTCAGCGCCATGCGCAGTTCGCCCCGGTCAAGCTGGACGGGGGACAGCGCACCCTGCTGCTGCGGCGCGGGCGCCTCGGGCGCGGTCCCGGCGGGCGCCGGCGGCATGTCGCGGCCCGGCGCGGGCCGTTCGCCGCCGCGATCCCCGCGCGGGCCCTGGTGCCGGTCGCGATGACCCTCGCGCCGGTCATGGCCGCGGTGATGGAAGCCCTTGTCCCGCCGGTCGTCATGGCGCTTGCCATGCCGTTCGCCGCGATCGGCATCGCCGCGGCCAAAGCGCAGCAGCGTGCCGTCCTGGGCAAAGGCGGCGCGGACCTTGTTCTTGTCGCCGTCCCGGCCCGCCAGCATCACGCCGCGCTCGCCCGAGAACACCGCCTGCAGGGTGCCCAGCTCGCCGAAGACCGCGCTGTCGCGCACGGCTTGCGGCACGAGCTGATCGATCAGCGCCTGCGGCAAGGCGTCCTCGCCACGGGCGCGCAGGCCGCGCAGCTGGCCTTCGGCGTCCAGCATGGCGTCGATCTGCGTGCCGTCGGCCAGCTTGCCCTCGATCCTTGTGCTGCCGCGCGGTCCGCGCTTGCTGGTCACGTCGCCAAGCCCCGCGTCCTGCAGCGCCTGCGGCAGGGCCACCGGGGCCGGCGCCTCGGCGGCGGGCGGTGCCGCCGGCGGCGTCTCCTGCGCAAGCACCGGCGCCGACAGCACGGCCAGCAGCGCCGAAAGCGCGATCGAGGTCGAGAATGTTCTGCTCATCTCTGGTTCCTTCCTTCTCGGGGCATCTTCAGCGGCCCCGGACGAATCGCTTGATAGCCGCCGCCCGACCAACCGAATGCCAACGACCCGTTTGGCTTTCGTTTGGATTTCGCCCATTAGATAGGGGCGATGAACCGTATGCGCATCCTGTCCCTGCCCCTTGCCGCCGTGCTGGCCCTGCCGGCGCTGGCCGAGGAGCGCCACGACCGCGGCCCGCCATGGCCCGAGGACTGGGCGCCCGAGTTCGAAAGTCTGGAGCGGCGCGATCTCCGCATCCTGCCGCTGCACCGCGCCGCCGAGATCGTCGCCGAACGGTTCCGCGGCCGGCTGATCGCCGCGCGCATCGTGCCGCCCCGCGCCGAGGAGCGCGCCCGCGGCGTGGTGCTGGTGCACGAGCTGCGCCTGCTGACGCCGAAACGCGACGTGCTGCTGATCCGGCTGGACGCGCATCGCGGCGATTTCCTGGAAGTGGCGGGGGCCGGGCTGACCGATGCCCGCCGGAAGGGTCCGAAACCATGAAGTGCCTGCCATGAAATGCCTGCCATGAAATGCCTGATCGTCGAGGATGACCCGACGCTGTCCTCGCAGCTGGCCGCCGCCATGCGCGACGGCGGCTTCGCCTGCGACATCGCCGCCGACGGCACGCAGGGCGAGTTCCTCGGCTCGACCGAGACCTATGACCTGGCGATTCTCGACCTCGGCCTGCCCGGCCTGCCCGGCATCGAGGTGCTGACCCGCTGGCGCGAGGGCGGCGTGACCATGCCGGTGCTGATCCTGACCGCGCGCGGCGACTGGACCGACAAGGTGGCGGGGTTCCGCGCCGGCGCGGACGATTACGCGGTAAAGCCCTTCCGGCTGGAAGAGGTGGTGATCCGCGCCCAGACCCTGGTGCGCCGCGCCGCCGGCCATGCGCAGGCGGTGATCAAGGCCGGGCCGCTGCGGCTCGACACCCAGCTGGGGGTCATCACCCGCAACGGGCTGGCGCTGAAGCTGACCGCATTCGAGACCCGCATCCTCGCCTATCTGATCCATCACCAGAACCGCGTGGTCAGCCGCAGCGAGCTGTCGGATCACCTCTACGATTCCGCCGCCGACCGCGACTTCAAGTCCATCGAGGTGGTGATCGGCCGGCTGCGCAGGAAGATCGGCGACGGGCTGATCGAGACCCGGCGCGGCGAGGGCTATGTGCTGAGGGCCGACGCTTGATCCTGCCGCGCGATTCGATCCGCGCCCGGCTGATCGGGCTGGCGGCGCCGCTGACCGGGGTGGCGCTGGTCGCGGGCTATCTGGCCATCGCCGCGATCCTCGAGGATTTCATCACCGGCCGCTTCGACGCCGAGACCGAGGCGGTGGCCGACGCGCTGATCGCGGGCGCCACGATCGGCGCCGACGGCCGGCTGGCGGCCGGTCCCGCGCCCGCCGATCCGCGTTTCGAGATGCCGCTTTCGGGCTGGTTCTGGCAATTGACCCAGGACGGCCAGGTGGTGGCGAAATCGCCCTCGCTCTTCGACAATGTGCTGAACCCGCCCGAGGCGGATTTTCAGGGCGGCCCCGGCCTTGGCCCCGCGGGCGAGCCGCTGCGGGTGGCGCGCCACGCCTTCACCCTGCCCGATTCCGCCTCGGCGCTGGCCGTGACCGTCACCGCGCCGCGGGCCGAGATCGACGCCGCCATGGCGCGGCTGCGCCGGCCGCTGGCGGTCTCGCTCGCCGTGCTGGGGCTGGCGCTGGCGCTGGCCAGCCTTCTGCAGGTGGCGGCGGGGCTGCGCAGCCTCGACCGGCTCGGCCGCGACCTCCGCGACATCCGCGCCGGCCGGGCCGAGGCGCTGCCCCTGCCCGGCGTGGCCGAGCTGCGCCCCGTGGCCGCCGAGATCAACGGGCTGCTGCAACAGAACCGCGCCGTCCTCGCCCGCTCGCGCGAGCATGTGGGCAACCTGGCGCATTCGCTCAAGACGCCGCTGGCGGCGCTGGACAATGCCCTGCCGGCCGATCATCCCGGCCATGCGCTGATCGCGCGCATGGACCGGCAGATCGGCTGGCATCTGCGCCGTGCCCGCAGTTCGGCCGCGCCGCGCCTGCTGGGCCAGCATACTCCGGTCGTCCCGGTGATCCGGGACATCCTGCTGGTGCTGGGCGGCCCGATCCGCGAGGCAGGCTTGCAGGTCGAGATCCGGGCCGAAGCGGACCCCGCCTTCGCCGGCGAGCGGCAGGATCTTGAGGAGATGATCGGCAACCTGGTCGAGAACGCGGTGAAATGGGCCTCGCGCCGGGTCCGCATCACCGCCCTTTCCGAGGGCGAGCGGCTGCGCCTGCTGATCGAGGATGACGGGCCCGGCATGTCGGATGCGGATCACGCGCGGGCTCTGACCCGCGGCACCCGTCTGGACGAGGCCGGCCCGCCCGGCAGCGGGCTCGGCCTAGCCATCGTCGCCGACCTTGCGGCGTTGCACGGCGGCAGGCTGGCGCTTGAGCGTTCGGCCCTGGGCGGGCTTTGCGCGGCCCTGTGCCTGCCGGGCATTCCGGCTTTGCCGAAGGGGGCGCGCTAGCACGCCGCATCCGGGCCGACGCGCAGGCTTGACTTCCGGTTTCATGTCGGGTCTGTGAACGTCGCAAGCGGCAAGCCGTTGCCATGCCTTGCCCGGCAGGAGCGCCGGCCTGGGGGCTTGATGCGGATGGATGGCCGAGTGGTTTAAGGCACTGGTCTTGAAAACCAGCGAATCGAAAGGTTCCGTGGGTTCGAATCCCACTCCATCCGCCATAATCAATTGATATTTATAAGAAAAACCGCCATTCGGCGGCATGCCCGCCATCATGCCCGCCTTTATGTCTGCGGTTGGCTGCTGCCGATTGCGGTCGTGAGTGATGCGGATGCGCCACGCGCTGGAATGGATCAGAGCCAGCCCCTGCCCCGCCCGCGCGATCTGTCGCAGGGCCGTGAGCGCACCAGGACGGCTGCCCGTGCCGGCTGCTTTCGATCCGCCCGGCTGCGATCCAGTTCATCACCGTGCGGCGCGTCACGCCCATCCCCACCTTCAGCCAGCGAATCTGACCGACGCCGCCGATCCGGCCTGCCGTGCCGAGATGGACGGGGTCGGTGCACGACCCCGAAACGCCAAAGGCAGCCCGGAGGCTGCCTTGCAACGTCGGTGGCGACGCTTCACTCGGCCGCGAAGCTGGTGGCGAACTGTCCGCACCAGTCGTTCGACTTGACGACCGGCCAATAGCCCCTGGTATCCGCATCCTTCTGGGTGACCGGCGGGTTGGCGCGGCACAGGCCGGAATCCGAAAGCGTGCTGGCGGAGTTGGCGACGTGATCCTCATAGAACGCGCAGGCGTTGCAAGCGGTCTTTGCCATGTTGGTTTCTCCTGTCTGGCTGGGTCCTGTGGTGGCTGGCTGGCTTTCCGCTGGCTGGCGACCTTGAGCCGGATATAGAGAGGGATTGGCGGAAGGTCAACGAATAATCTAGCAAAAACATATAGTTGACAGAATTCCTCGGTGACATTTTCCTGATGCGAACTGTCGGGTTCGGGTTTTGCGTCCCGTGGAAAACGCTCAGGAATGCGCGGCACGCCCGTGCCACCCGTGGCCGGCGCCCGGCCGCGCCCTCCGGCAGTGGCGAGGTTCTCGGGCCGGCGCGGAGCCCGCGGCAGATTCCCGATTCCGGCCGCTTTCCGGCAGGCGGCGCCTTCCCGCGCCGCAGGCGGGCGGATTCCGCCGGTTCCATCCCGCAGCAGGCAGAGGGGTACCGATCCCTCCGGCACCAAAGCGTCCTTGCCCCCGCGCGGCGGGCTTCAGGGCCCGGTCCCCACCCGGCGGATTGTCGCGGCCCCGCGGCGGCACCGGATTGGCGCTTGACAGCCCGCGGCGCCCTGCGGCAATGCAAGGCCGCTACGGTTCCGGCGCCATGCCGGATGAAAAGGGAACACCGGTGCGCCCGCCGGCCGCAAGACGGCCAGGGCAAGGCCGGGGCTGCCCCCGCAACTGTATGCGGTGAGCGAAGGCCGCAGGCGCCACTGGGCAACCCCCGGGAAGGCCGGCCCGAGCAACGATCCGCAAGCCAGGAGACCTGCCGCAGCGATCACCCATTTCCGGCGCGGGGCGCGCCCGGGAAGCGGCCGTTCCGCAGAGGTGACAGTCGCCGTCCCGCGGCCGGGCTGTCGGGCCTGTCCGCAGGGCAGTTCTGCAAATCGCGGGGCCGGGCCCCGTGCTGGAAAGGCTTTGGAATGTTCAGAACCCCGGTCTCTCTGCTGGCCGCCGCCGCCCTGCTCCTTCCCGCCGCCGCCACGGGCCAGGAGAGCCAGGCGCCCGTCATGCTCGACCCCGTGATCCTGTCGGGCGGCCTGTCGCCGGTCGCCGAAAGCGCCTATGGCCGCGCCCACAGCATCCTGACCGCCGGGGATCTGCAAGAGCGCGGCTTCGTCACCGTCCAGGACGCGCTGCGCGACCTGCCCGGCCTGGCCGTGACCTCGACCGGCGAGGCCCTGACCAAGGTCCGCATCCGCGGCGGCGAAGCCAATCACGTGCTGGTGCTGATCGACGGGGTCGAGGCCAATGCCCCCGGCAGCGGCGACTATGTGTTCGGCGGCCTGCTGACCGAGGATGTCGAGCGCATCGAGGTGCTGCGCGGCCCGCAATCGACGATCTACGGCGCCAATGCCGCCGCCGGGGTGATCGCGATCACCACCCGCCGCACCAATGCCCCGGGGCTGAGCTATGGCGGCGGGGTCGAGATCGGCGGCCAGGGCACCCGCGCCGCCAGCGCCCATCTTCGCGCCATGGGCGCGCGCGGCCAGATCAGCCTCTCGGCCGCGACGCGCCATACCGATGGCGAGGACGCCTCGCGCACGCCGGGCGGCGATACCGAGTTCAACGACCGCGACAGCCTGACCCTCGGCGGCTCATACGACATCAGCGAGGCGGTAACCGCCGGCTTCACCCTGCGCCGCAGCTGGCAGGAATACGGCTATGACGAATCGGTGTCCTTCGTCGCCTCGCCCGACGAATACCTGCGGGACGAGCCATGGACCGCCGACCGGGACGAGACCTACGGCTCGCTCTGGCTCGAAGCCGAGGCGCTGGGGGGTCGGCTGCTGAACCGCTTCGCCCTTTCGGGCAGCAACCAGGCCACCGCGCATTTCTACGACGGCCGGCCGGATTACGACGACGCCTCGCGGCTGCGGGATCTCAGATATACCGGCACATGGGCGCTTGATGGCGGCGATGCCCGCAACTCGGCGCAGAAGCTGAATGTCGCGCTGCAGAAGAAACGAGATATCTACGAGGCCTCCTTCGCACCGGGCGGCCGGTATGAGCGTGATACGAGATCGGCCGCGCTGGAATATCAGGGCCGGTTCGACAACGGGATCGGCATCCAGGCCGGCCTGCGGCGCGATTTCAACGAGGATTTCCGCAACGCCACCACCTGGAACGTCGCCGGCGCGTGGCAAATGCCCGACCGCGACCTGCGCCTGCGCGCGGCCGCCGGCAAGGCCATCGTCAACCCCACCATGTTCGAGCTTTACGGCTATACGCCCGGCACCTATCGCGGCAACCCGGACCTCTTGCCCGAGACCAGCCGCGGCTATGAGATCGGCGCCGATCTGGGCTTTGCCGCCGGAAGGGGCCGGCTGGGGGCGACCCTGTTCACCAGCAAGGTCGAGGACATGATCGCCGGGGCCGGGGAAACCTCGACGAACATCGCCGGCACCAGTACCCGCAAGGGATTCGAGCTGGAACTGGATCTGCAGGCAAGCGACCGGCTGCGCTTCGGCGCGAACTATACCTATGCCGATGCGCAGACCGCGGAAGGCGAACCCATCGCCGGCCAGCCCCGCCACCTGCTGGGGCTGCGTGCCACGGCCGGCTTCGCGCAGGGCCGCGGCTCGGTCACCGCCGATCTGCGCTATGTCGCGGGCAACTACGGCACGGAATGGTTCCGCAACTGGACCCCGCCCACCACCGAACTGCCGGATTACGTGACCGTGAACCTGGCCGCCGGCTATGACCTGACCGGCAATGTCCGGCTGACCGGCCGCGTCGTGAACCTGTTCGACCGGGACTATTCCGAGGCCTGGGGCTATTACGGCCAGGGCCGCACCCTCTATGCCGGGGTGACGGCGCAATGGTAGGGCGGCTCGGCCTTGCCGCCTGCCTGCTGGCCGGCCTGGCCCTGCCCGGCTTCCTGCAGCCCGCCGCGGCCGATCCGCCGCGCCGGGTGCTGTCGATGAACCTCTGCACCGACCAGCTGGCGATGCTGCTGGCGGCGCCGGGGCACCTGGTCTCGGTCTCGTATCTGGCGCAGGATCCGACCGCCTCGGCCATGGCCGAGGAGGCCGCGCGCCTGCCCGTCAATCACGGCCTGGCCGAGGAGATCGTCCTGATGCGGCCCGATCTGGTGCTGGCCGGCGGCTGGACCGCATCGGGGACGATCCGGCTGTTGCAGCGGCTGGACGTCCCGGTCGAGGTCTTCCCGGTCGAGACCGACATTGCCGGCATCCGCGCCAATATCCGCCGCATGGGCGAGGTGCTGGGCCGCGAGGCGGCGGCCGAGGCGCTGCTGGCGCGTTTCGACGCCGATCTGGCGCGGCTGGCCGATGCCCCGCCCGCCCCCCGCCCGCGCGCCGCGCTTTACGCGGTGAACGGCTACAGCTCTGGCACGGCCACCCTGGCCGGTCAGATCGTGGCGCTGGCCGGCTTCGACAATGTCGCGGACGAGCTGGGCCTGCCCACGGGCGGGGTGCTGGCGCTGGAAACCCTGCTGCTTTCCGACCCCGACCTGCTGGTCGAGGGCCGCCGCTACCCGGGCCACGCCCGCGGGCAGGAGGTGCTGGACCACCCGGCGCTGAAGGCGCTGACCGCCGGCAGGCCCGCCGAGGTCATGGCCGATCCCGACTGGGTCTGCGGCACCCCCTTCATCCTGCGCGCCGTGGCCCAGCTGCGCGCCGCGCGCCTGGCCCTGCGAGAGGCGCGATGAGCGGGCCGCGCTATCCGCTGCTGATCGCCGCGCTTTCGGCGCTGGTGGCAGTGCTGTTTCTGGCATCGCTGCTGACCGGCCCGGCCGGGATCGGCGTGGGCCAGAGCCTCGCCGCGCTGTTCGGCGGGGGCGACGGGACGCTTGCCCTGATCATGCGCGAGCTGCGCCTGCCCCGCGCCATCCTCGGCCTGCTGGTCGGCGCGGCGCTGGGAATGTCGGGCGCGGTGCTGCAGGGCTTCCTGCGCAACCCGCTGGCCGAGCCGGGGCTGATCGGCACCAGCGCCTCGGCGGCGCTGGGGGCGGTGCTGGCGATCCAGACCGGGCTGTCGGCGGCCTTTCCGCTGGGCCTGCCGCTGGCGGCGCTGGCGGGCGCGGCGCTGTCGGTGCTGCTGGTGCTGGCGCTGGCCGGGCCGCGCGGCGGCACGCTGGCGCTGATCCTGGCCGGCATCGCCATCTCGGCGCTGGCCGGTGCCGGGACCTCGCTGGTGCTGAACCTGTCGCCCAATCCCTTCGCCGCCAACGAGATCGTGTTCTGGATGATGGGCTCGCTGGCGGATCGCTCGATGCTTCATGTCTGGATCGCGGCGCCGTTCATGGGCTTGGGCTTCGCGGTGCTCTGGCCCACGCGCCAGGCGCTTCAGGCGCTGACGCTGGGCGAGGATGCGGCGGCCTCCAGCGGCGTGCATCTGGGGCAGCTGCGGCTGATGCTGGTCGCGGGCATCGCCGCGCTGATCGGCAGTGCCACGGCGGTCGCGGGCACCGTGGGCTTCGTCGGGCTGGTGGTGCCGCATGTGCTGCGCCGCGCCGTCGGCGCCAGCCCGGCGCGGCTGGTCCCCGCCGCGGCGCTGGGGGGCGCGGCCACGGTGCTGGCCGCCGACATCGCCGTGCGGCTGATCGCCCCGGGCCGCGACCTGAAGCTTGGGGTGCTGACGGCGCTGGTCGGCGCGCCCTTCTTCCTGCACCTGATCCTGAAAACCCGGCGCGAGGGGCTGTGACCATGCTGGAGCTGCGCGCCCTGTCCCTGCACCGCGCCGGCCGTCCGGTGCTGGACGGCATCGACCTGCGCCTTGGCGGCGGCGAGTTCGTCGGCCTGCTGGGTCCGAACGGTGCCGGCAAGACCACGCTCTTGCGCGCGGCGCTGGGGCTCTTGCCGGCGCGGGGCCACAGCTCGCTGGCCGCGCTGCCGGTGCGCGAGCGCGCCCGCGCCGCCGCCTATATGCCGCAGGGCCGCGAGATCGCCTGGCCGATGCCGGTCGAGGCGCTGGTGGCGCTTGGCCGCATCGCCCATCCGCATTCCGCAGGCAGCGCCGACCGCGCCGCCATCGAACGCGCCATCGCCGCGCTGCATCTGGACCCGCTGCGCCACCGCCGCGCCACCGAGCTGTCGGGGGGCGAGCAGGCCCGCACGCTGATCGCCCGCGCGCTGGCGCAGGAAACACCGCTGCTGATCGCCGATGAACCGATCGCCGGGCTGGACCCGGCGGCGCAGATCGAGGTGATGCGGCTGTTTCGCCGGCTTGCCGACCAGGGCCATGCCGTCCTGGCCTCACTGCACGACCTGGGGCTGGCGGCGCGGCATTGCACGCGGCTGGTCATGCTGGATCAGGGCAAGATCGCCGCCGACGGCCCGCCCGGGACGGTGCTGACGGCGGAAAACCTCGCCCGCGTCTTCGGCATCACCGCCCATCTGGCGCAGGGACCCGGCGGCATCCTGTTCCAGCCGCTCGGCACCATTCCGGCAGATGCACGGTGACCGGCATGTTGCCCGCCCATCCGGGTCGGCCGGCATATCGACCGCAGGACCGCCAGGCTTGGCTTGCAGGAGCGCGGGCCGTGCCATTCCGCCATCCCCTTCCGGGCGCGGCCGGCAGAATGGCGGCCCTCGCCCGACCGCGACGCTGCGGCGGCTGAAGGACCGCAGCGCCAAGACAGATGCGCAGGCATGTCCGCGCTGACGAGTCGCGCAACCTCCCTGCCGACCGGATGCTGCTCATCGCGCAGAGGCCATAGCGCCGGCGTGGTCTCGGGGAAGGAAACCGGCACGAAGCAGCCCCATCCGTCCGACGGGCCGGGACAAAGGACGTCTTGCAAGATCCGCCGGGGAAGGAAGAGTTCGTGAAAATGGCAGCCCGTAGGGGAGTCGAACCCCTCTTTTCAGGTTGAAAACCTGACGTCCTAACCGATAGACGAACGGGCCATGCCGGCAAGCCCGCTCTTAAGCCAGGCCCGCCTCCGCTGCAAGGGGCCGGGCGCATTCCGCTGTGGGTAACTCGCCCGGGCTCGCCCTGCCTCAGGCCTCGCGCACCAGGCGCATCAGCAGCAGCGCCAGGCCCGAGCAGACCAGCGTCGCCAGCACGATGGGCCACGCCGTGCCGTCGTAAAGCAGCCCCACGGGCGCCGCGATCAGCACCGCCCCCAGGGTCGAGACCGCCCCCACGACCGAGGCGGCCATTCCCGCCACATGGCCCATCCGCTGCAGCGCCAGCGCGTTCAGATTGCCGAAGGTCACCCCGGCCATGAAGAACACGCTGACCGCCCAGAAGAAGAAGGCCGGGAACCGCAGCGCCTCGGGCAGCAGGTCGCAGAAGACCAGCAGCGTCATCACCCCGGAGACCACCACCTGCATGCCATAGGCCATGCGCACGATGCGCCGCATGCCCAGCCGCACCACATAGCGCGCGTTCAGCACCGTGCCGGTGCCCGACAGCAGCGCCATGGCCGCGAACCACAGCGGAAAGGACTCGCCCTTGCCATAGGTGTCGACGAACAGCTGCTGGGCCGAACTCAGCAGCGCGAACATCTGCCCGAAGCCCAGCGTCATCACCACCGTCACCAGCTGCACCTGGCCATTGACCAGCACCTCGCGCGCCGCGCCGCCCAGGCTGCCCGGGTTCAGCGGCCGGCGCGCGGTCTCGGCCAGGGTCTCGGGGCGGCGCAGGTTCAGCCACAGGCTGCCGATCAGCGCCAGCACCACGAAGGAGCCGAAGACCCCGCGCCAGCCGACGAAATGGATCACCACCGCGCCGATCGAGGGCGCCACCGCCGGCACCAGGATGAAGATCATCATCACGAAGCTGGTGATCCGCGCCATCTCGCGGCCCTGATACAGGTCGCGCACCATCGCCAGCGCCACGATGCGCGGCGCGGCGGCGCCGAGGCCCTGCACGAAACGCGCCGCCAGCAGCATGTCGAGCGAATCGGCGAAGATCGCCGCCACGGCGGCGGCCGCGTAAAGCGCGAAGCCGGCGGTGATCACCGGCTTGCGGCCCAGCGTGTCCGAAAGCGGCCCGCTGACCAGAAGGCCCAACCCCATGCCCCCGACAAAGGCGGTCAGCACCAGCTGGGCGCGGTTGACATTGCCGGGGGTCAGGGCTGCGGCGATCTCGGGCAGCGCAGGCAGCATCGCGTCGATCGAAAAGGCGATGACGGCAAAGATCAGCGCCAGCATGGCGATGAATTCCGGCAGGGGCTGCCTGGGTATCGGTCGAGCGGCGGGATCGGGCATGGTGGCTTCCACGTCAGGGCACCCCCCGGGGCGTAACGCCGCAGGCCCGGGGGTGCAAGCCCCCGGCCCCGGACGCCCGGTTGCGCCCGCCGGCAGCCGGGCTATATCTGGCGCATGACCGCATCCCTGAACCTGATGAAACTCTGCGTCGGCTGCGACGACCCGGCCGAGCTGGCCGCCTGGCAGAAGCACCGCTTCCAGGGCGGCCCGGCGCGCCATGTCACCCGCATGTGGCCCAAGCGCGCGGCCGAGATCCTGGACGGCGGCTCGATCTACTGGGTGTTCAAGGGCGTGATGCAGGCCCGCCAGCGCATCCTGGACCTGCAGGAGGTGCAGGGCGAGGATGGCATCCGCCGTTGCGCGCTGATCCTCGATCCGGTTCTGGTGCGCGTGGCCGCCGTGCCGCGCCGTCCCTTCCAGGGCTGGCGCTACCTGCCCGGCACCGAGGCGCCGCCGGACCTCCCCGCAAGCCGCGAGGCCGAGCCGGACCTGCCGCCCGACATCGCCCGCGCCCTGGCCGACATGGGCCTGCGCTGAACCGGAATCGCGGCGTTTCGGGGAGAGTCTGGAGCGGGTGAAGGGAATCGAACCCTCGTCTTCAGCTTGGGAAGCTGCGGCTCTACCATTGAGCTACACCCGCGGGCCCGGATTGCTTACTGTCTCGCGCCCGCCGCCGCAAGGCCAATTTGCGCCGGCGGCTCTTCCTCGGCCGAAGAGCGCGGGGCCGTTTCGTCCGGCCCCGTTTGGGCCGGGACCGCCCCGCCCGGGTTCCGGCCTTTCCGACAGCCGCAGGGCGGCGGCGTCAGCCAAGCGCCCGCGCCCGCTCGCGCAGCAGGAACTTCTGGATCTTGCCGGTCGAGGTCTTGGGCAGCTCGCCGAACACCACCGCCCTCGGGGCCTTGAAATGCGCCATGTTCTGACGGCAGAAGGCGATCAGATCGGCCTCGGCCAGCGCGCGTCCCGGCTTCAGCGCGACGAAGGCGCAGGGGGTCTCGCCCCATTTTTCGTCCGGTCGGGCGACCACGGCGGCCTCCATCACGTCGGGATGCTTGTAGAGCACGTCCTCGACCTCGATCGAGGAGATGTTCTCGCCGCCCGAGATGATGATGTCCTTGGAACGGTCCTTGAGCTCAACATAGCCGTCCGGATGCATCACCCCCAGATCGCCCGAGGCGAACCAGCCGCCGCGGAAGCTCCTTTCCGTGGCCGAGGGGTTCTTCAGATAGCCCTTCATCACATTGTTGCCGCGCATGAAGATCTCGCCCATGGTCCGCCCGTCGGCGGGGACCGGCTCCAGCGTCGCGGGATCGGCGACCATCAGCCCGCCAAGCGCCTGGTTCTTCACGCCCTGGCGCGATTTCAGCCGCGCCCGCTCCTCGGCGGGGCGGGCGTCCCATTCCTCCTTCCAGGCGCAGACCACCGAGGGGCCGTAGGTCTCGGTCAGGCCGTAGACATGGGTGACCGAGATGCCCATGGCCTCCATCGCCGCGATCACTGCGGCGGGCGGCGCGGCGCCGGCGGTCATCACCCTGATCTCGTGGTCGAAGTCCTTCATCTCGTCCGGGGCGTTCGCCAGCATGTTCAGCACGATCGGCGCGCCGCAGAAATGCGTCACCTTCTCGTCGCGGATCAGCCGCCAGATCGGCTCGGCCCGGACGGCGCGCAGGCAGATGCAGACCCCGGCATTGGCGGCGATGCTCCAGGGAAAGCACCAGCCGTTGCAGTGGAACATCGGCAGCGTCCACAGGTAGCGCGCATGGTGCGGCATGCCCCAGGACACGATGTTGGCCATGGCGTTCAGCGCCGCGCCGCGATGGTGATAGACCACGCCCTTGGGATCGCCCGTCGTGCCCGAGGTATAGTTCAGCGAGATGGCGTCCCATTCGTCCTCCGGCATCTGCCAGTCGTATTCCGGATCGCCCTCGGCCAGCAGCTCGTCATAGGTCAGGCTGCCGACCCGGTATCCGCCCGCGAAGGACGGGTCGAGGATGTCGACGACCAGGATCTCGCGGCCGCGCGCGATCTTGACGGCGCGGTCGGCGAGCTCGGCGAATTCGGGATCCACCAGCAGCACCTTCGCCTCGCCATGCATCAGGATGAAGGCCACCGCCTCGGCGTCCAGCCGGGTGTTGATGGCGTTCAGCACCGCGCCGGTCATCGGCACGCTGAAATGGCTCTCGAACATCTCGGGGATGTTGGCGGCCAGGATCGCGACCGTGTCACCCTTGCCGATGCCGCGGCCGGCCAGCGCGCCGGCCACGCGGCGGCAGCGGGCATAGGTCTCGGCCCAGCTGCGGCGCACGCCCTCGTGCACCACGGCCAGCGCGTCGGGATAGACATGCGCCGTCCGCTCCAGATAGCGCAGCGGCGACAGCTGCTCGTAATTGGCCGGGCAGATGTCCAGCCCCTGGCTGTAGATGTCATAGCTGGGCATGATCGGTTCCCCCTTTTCGTCCGGCGCGGGCCCCCGCGCCACTCCGCGGGCGAGACTATGCAGTCATCCGGCGCTTTGCCATGGCTATCGGCCGCGATGCGACGATGGGGCGCGAAGCGATTTGGGGATTGATCATCCGGACCTAAACTGTTCGTTATGCTTCGTCAGCACATCTCCGGAGCACAACGATGTTCGCGCTATCGCGCCGCTTGGCGATTACCGTGATCCTCCCGCTCGCGGCGGGGCTCTGTCCCGCGGCCGCGATGGCGCAGGACCCGTCGCAGATGCCGCCCCCGCCCGTGACCGTGGTGACGCTGCACGCGCAGGACGTGGCCCTGACCACCACCCTGCCCGGCCGGGTCACCGCCTCGGCCGAGGCCGAGGTGCGGCCGCAGGTCAACGGCATCGTCACCGAGCGCCTGTTCGAGGAAGGCAGCCACGTGCAGATCGGCGCCCCGCTGTTCCGCATCGACGCGACCACCTATCAGGCGGCGGTGGCACAGGCCGAGGCCGCCGTGGCCCAGGCCCGCGCCCAGGCCGAGGCGGCGCGCCGCGAAGCCGAGCGCGTCGGCGCCCTGCGCGACCGCCGCGTCGCCAGCGAAAGCTCGACCGACAATGCCATCGCGGCGCGCGACGCCGCCGAGGCCGCGGTCAAGGTCGCCGAGGCGCAGCTGCAGACCGCCCGCATCGAGCTGGACCGCACCACGATCCGCGCCGAGCTGGACGGCGAGATCGGCCTGGCGCAGACCAGCCAGGGCGCGCTGGTGACCGCAAGCCAGCAGACGCCGCTTGCCGTGATCCGCAAGCTCGACCCGGTGCATGTGGACGTGACGCAATCGGCGGCCGAGCTCATCCGCTTTCGCCGCGAGATGGCGGCGCAGGACGCCGCGGGCCAGCCGGACCGCAAGGTGACGCTGCGCCTGGCCGACGGCACCGAATTCGACCAGGAGGGGACACTGACCGCCGCCGAGCCCTATGTGAACGAGACGACCGGCGTGGTGACGCTGCGGCTGTCCTTCGCCAATCCCGACCGCACCCTGCTGCCGGGCATGTATGTGCAGGCGGTGGTGCAGCAGGCGACGGCGCGCAACGTGGTGCTGGCCCCGCAAGAGGGCGTCACCCGCGACCGGCGCGGCCAGCCCATCGCGCTGGTGGTCAATGCCGAGAACGTGGTCGAAAGCCGCGCGCTGACCATCCTGCAGGATCTGGGCAACAAATGGGTGGTCAGCGACGGGCTGGCCGACGGCGACCGCATCGTCGTCGAGGGCCTGCAGAAGATCGGCCCCGGCATGACCGTCGCCCCCGAAGAACGCCAGGCCGGCGCAGAGGCCCCCGCAGAAGGCGCCGCAGCAGAGGGTGAATCCGCCGCGGACGCGGACGCGGCCCCAGAGGCAGGGGCCGAGCCGGGCGCAGAAGGCGCCGATGCGCCGCCGGCGGCGCAAGCCGGGGATGCGGGACAGGCCGCCGCGCAACCGGAAGCCGAGTCCGCGGCCCAGCCGCCGGCCTCCGGGACCGAAGCCGAATCCGCGGCCGCCGCGCCGGGCGAACAGGCCGAAACCGGGCAGCCGGCGGACTGACCCCGAACGCCGCGAGGGAACAGCACAGGAACAGCACATGGCCCGCTTCTTCATCGACCGTCCGGTCTTTGCCTGGGTGATCTCGATCCTCATCATGGGGCTCGGGCTCCTGTCGATCGCGTCCCTGCCGGTGGCGCAATATCCGCAGATCGCGCCGCCCTCGGTCACCATCCGCGCCACCTATCCGGGCGCCTCGGCCGACACGGTGGCCAATACCGTCACCCAGATCATCGAGCAGCAGATGACCGGGCTGGACGGGCTGCGCTATTTCTCGTCCAGCTCGACCTCGGCCGGGACCTCGACCACGACTCTGACCTTCGAGACCGGCACCGATCCCGACATCGCCCAGGTGCAGGTGCAGAACAAGCTGGCCCAGGCCACCGCGCTTCTGCCCGAGCCGGTGCAGCGCCAGGGCATCACGGTCGAGAAATCCGCCTCGGGCTTCCTGATGGTCATCGGCCTGACCTCGACCGACAACCGCTACGAGCAGGTGGACCTGGCCGACTATCTGATCTCGAACCTCGTGAACGACCTTTCGCGGGTCGAAGGCGTGGGCTCGGTGCAGGTCTTCGGCGCGCAATACGCCATGCGCATCTGGCTCGATCCCTCGAAGCTCGCCGCCTACGAGCTGACGCCCTCGGACGTGGTGGCGGCGGTCTCGTCCGAGAACGCGCAGATCTCGGCCGGCTCCTTCGGCAGCCAGCCGGCGCCGCAGGGGCAGATGCTGAACGCCACCATCACCGCGCAATCGCTGCTGTCCACGCCCGAGGATTTCGAGCAGATCGTGCTGCGCGCCGAACAGGACGGCGGGCTGATCCTGCTCAAGGACGTGGCCCGGGTCGAGATCGGCGCCGAGGACTACATGACCAATGCCCGCTACAACGGCCAGCCGGCCTCGGGCCTGGCGATCAGCCTGGCCTCGGGGGCGAACGCGCTGGACACGGCGGAGCGGGTCAAGGACCGGATGGAGGAATTCGCCCGCTTCTTCCCCGAGGGCATGGATTACGTGATCCCCTTCGACACCACCCCCTTCGTGCTGATCTCGATCGAAGAGGTGGTCAAGACGCTGATCGAGGCCATCGTGCTGGTGTTCTTCGTCATGCTGCTGTTCCTGCAGAACTGGCGCGCGACGCTGATCCCGACGCTGGCGGTGCCGGTGGTGCTGCTGGGCACCTTCGGCGTGCTGGCGGCGCTTGGCTTCACCATCAACACGCTGACCATGCTGGCCATGGTGCTGGCCATCGGCCTGCTGGTGGACGACGCCATCGTCGTGGTCGAGAACGTCGAGCGCATCATGGAGGAGGAAGGGCTGGAGCCGCGCGAGGCGACGCGCAAGTCCATGGGCCAGATCACCGGCGCGCTGATCGGCATCGCGCTGGTGCTTTCGGCGGTCTTCGTGCCGATGGCCTTCTTCGGCGGCTCGACCGGGGTGATCTACAAGCAGTTCGCCATCACCATCGCCTCGGCCATGGGCCTGTCGGTGCTGGTGGCGCTGACGCTGACGCCGGCGCTCTGCGCCACGCTGCTGAAGAACGAGCACGGCCACAAGACCCGCGGCTTCTTCGGCCTGTTCAACCGCGGCTTCGACCGCACCATGCAGGGCTATGGCAATTCGGTGAACTGGCTGATCCGCCGGCCGCTGCGGATGATGCTGATCTATCTGTGCATCGGCGCGGCCATGGTCTTCCTGTTCCTGCGCACCCCCACCGGCTTCCTGCCCGACGAGGACCAGGGCATCATGTTCGTGCTGGTGCAGGGCCCGACCGGCGCCACGACCGAGCGCACCGATGCGGTGATCGACCAGATCCAGCAGTATTTCGCGGCAAACGAATCCGAGAACGTCGAGTCCTTCTTCGGCGTCTCGGGCTTCAGCTTCGCCGGATCGGGCCAGAACATGGGCATCGCCTTCCTGCGGCTCAAGGACTGGGACGAGCGGCCGCGCGCCGACCAGTCGGTGCAGGCCATCGCCGGGCGCGCCTTCCCGGCGCTGATGGGCATCCGCGACGCCATGGTCTTTCCCATCGTGCCGCCCTCGGTGATCGAGCTGGGCAACGTCTCGGGCTTCGACTTCTACCTGCAGGCCCGCGCCGGGCAGGCGCATGAGCAATTGCTGGACGCCCGCAACCAGTTGCTGGGCATGTCCGGTCAGGACGACCGCATCGCCTCGGCGCGTCCCAACGGGCTGGAGGATGCGGCGCAATACAATCTCGACGTCGACTGGCGCAAGGCGGGCGCGATGGGGGTCTCGGCCACCGATGTGGGCAGCCTGCTCTCGGTCGCCTGGGCGGGGCGCTACGTGAACGACTTCATCGACCGCGGTCGCATCAAGCGCGTCTATGTGCAGGGCGAATCCGAATCCCGCGCCGTGCCGACCGATATCGACAAGTGGCGGGTGCGGAACAGTTCGGGCGGGCTGGTGCCCTTCTCGAACTTCGCCGAGGGACGCTGGAGCTACGGGCCGCAGGGCCTGGACCGCTATAACGGCGTGCCGGCCATGCAGATCCAGGGCAGCCCGGCGCCGGGCGTCTCCTCCGGCCAGGCCATGGCGGCGGTCGAAGAACTGGCGGCGCAGCTGCCGGCGGGCTTCGCCGTGGCCTGGACCGGGCTCTCGCTCGAGGAGCAGCAGGCCGGCAACCAGACCATGCTGCTCTATGGCCTGTCGCTGGCGGTGGTGTTCCTGTGCCTGGCGGCGCTTTACGAAAGCTGGTCGATCCCCTTCGCGGTCATGCTGGCCATGCCCATCGGCGTGCTGGGCGCGCTGGTCGGGGCCTGGCTGGGCGGCTTCGACAACGGCGTGTTCTTCCAGGTCGGCCTGCTGACGGTGATCGGCCTGACCGGCAAGAACGCCATCCTGATCGTCGAATTCGCCCGCGAACAGGCCGAGATGGGCAAGCCGCTTTATGCCGCGGTGGTCGAGGCGGCGCGGCAGCGGTTCCGGCCGATCATCATGACCTCGGTCGCCTTCTCGCTGGGCGTGCTGCCGCTGGTGCTGTCGACGGGCGCCGGCGCAAACGGCCGCAACACCATCGGCGCCACGGTGCTGGGCGGCACGGTCGCGGCCACGGTGCTGGGGGTGCTGTTCGTGCCGCTGTTCTTCGTGCTGGTGCGGCGCGCGCTCGGCCGGCCCGAGGCGCCCGAGCCCGCCGGCTCGCGCGCCTGAACCGGAAGGGGGCGGGATGCCGCGCCCCGCCCCTTTCGCATGGCGCATCGCGCCCGCTTGCCCCGCCCCCATCCGCGTCCTAGTCTTTCCCCGAGGGGCCGCCGCGGCGGCAGGGAGGATCATGGACGCAACCGGCCATATCGCGGCTGTGGGGGACGCGCCGGCCCGACGCGGGCGCGGCGTGGCGCTGCGGTCGCTGGCGCTTGGCGGCTCGGCGCTGGCCTGGCTTGCCATGGTCGCCATCGTCGCCTCGGTGCTGATCCTGAACGCCCGCGGCTCGGTCCGGGACGAGACCGGATCGGCCTTCCGGCTGGCCAATGCCTTCGCCACCCTGCACCTGCCCACCGCCTTCGAGCGGCGCGACATGATGGCCGAGGCCGCCCGCATCGCCGCCGAGATCGAGGCGCAGCGCCACCTGTCCGCCGAGCTGCGCGATGCCGGGGGCCGGCCGGTCGCGCTGGCCCTGCCGCCGCGCCTGCCGCCCGAGCGGGTGCCGGAATGGTTCGCGGGGCTGATCCGCCCCGAGCCGCTGCGCGAGATGATCGCCGTCGCGCAATATCCCAACGTGCTGGGCGTGCTGGAGATCCGCACCGACCCGCAGGACGAGATCGCCGAGGCCTGGGAGAATTCCCGGCTGATCCTGCCGCTGCTGGCGGCGACGGCGCTGGCGGCGATCGGCGTGACCATGGCCATCACCGCGCTGGTGCTGCGCCGGCTCGGCCTGCTGGGCGCGGCGCTCGACCGGATGCGGGCGGGCGATCTGGACCACCCCGCGCCGCAGACCGGGCTGGCAGAGCTGGCGGTGCTGACCGACGGCGTGAACGCGCTGGCCGCGCATCTGGCCGAGGAACGGGCCCGCAACCGCCAGCTGCAGGGCCGGATGCTGACCCTGGCCGAGGCCGAGCGCGCCCGCATCGCCAGCGACCTGCATGACGGCATCGGCCCGCAGCTTTTCGCGCTGCAGGCGGCGGCGGGCCAGGCCGGCCGCGCCGCCGGGGCCGCGCGCGACCCGGCGCTGGCCGAAGCGCTTTCCGCCGTCGCCCGCCACGCGCAGGCGATCCGGCAAAGCGCCCGCGCCGCCATCGACGACCTGCGCCTGGCCCCGGCCGAGGACACAAGCCTGCCCGAGATGCTGCAGGAATTGCTGGTCGAGTTCGCCGAGATCGCGCCCGATACCGCCATCGCGCTGGACTGCCCGCCCGATCTGCCCGAGCCGGGCGAGGCCGGACGGATCGCACTTTACCGCTTCGTGCGGGAAAGCGTGCTCAACGCGTTGCGCCATGCCGCGCCCGGCGCGATCCGGATCCGGCTTGCATGCAAGGACGGGGGCATCGCCGCCCGGATCGGCGACGATGGCGGCGGCCCCGCCGCCGCGGGCCGCCCCGGGCTGGGCCAGACCGGGATGCGCGACCGCGCCAGCGCGCTTGGCGGGCGCTACCTGCCGCCCCGGCGCGAAGGGGGCTGGACCCTCACCGAATTCCACCTGCCCTGCCCGCCCGACCAAGGAACAGCCCGATGACCGCCACCGCCCCCTGCTTGACCCCGCCGCTGCGCGTGCTGATCGTGGACGACCACCCGGTGGTGGCGGAAGGCTGGGAATGGATCACCCGCGGCCGGCTGGATTGCGAGGTGATCGCCGCCGCCACGCCCTCGCAGGGCTGGCGGGCCTGGCGACGCCAGGCGCCGGACGTGATCGTCGTGGACCTGACCATGGGCGAGACCAGGCTGGCCGGGCTGCGGCTGATCGAGCGTCTGCGCGCCGCCGGGGCCAGCCAGCCGATCCTGGTCTTCACCATGCATCGCAGCCCGATCATCGCGCGGCGGGCGCTGCAGGCCGGCTGCAACGGCATCACCATGAAGGACTCGCCCTCGGAGGAGATCTGCGAGGCGCTGCGCGCGGTGGCGGGCGGCGGCGACTACGTCCCGGCCGATCTCGCGCGCCGCATCGCCCTGCTGGAGCGGCCCGGCGCCGCGCCGCCGCGCCCGCGCCTGACCCCGCGCGAGCTCGACATCCTGCGCGCCATCGCCGAGGGGCTCAGCTATCGAGAGATCGCCGAGCGGGCGAATATCAGCTACAAGACGGTGTCGAACGTCAGCCAGACGCTGAAGGACAAGCTGTCGGCGCAAAGCTTCGCCGATCTGGTCGTCAAGGCGATCCGCCATCTGGAGGAGACCCGCGACGGGATCTGAGCCATGCCACGTTCCTTGCCCCGCCACCCCGTCGCCCGGCCGCTGATCGGCACCCGCATCCGCGAGCGCCGGCTGTCGCTCGGCCGGCGCCAGACCGAGGTGGCGCGGCGGGCCGAAATCTCGGCCGCCTATCTGAACCTCATCGAGCACAACCGCCGCCCGGTCGGAGAAGAGCTGCTGTCGCGGCTGGCCGAGGCGCTGGAGATCGACGCGACCGAACTGGCCTCGGACCGCGAGGAGGCGCTGATCGGCGCGCTGCGCGAGGCGGCGGCGCGCGCCGCCGAACAGCCCGGCGCCCCGGTCGAGCTGGACCAGATCGCCGAATTCGCCGCCCGGTTTCCCGGCTGGGCCTCGGCCCTGGCCGGGACGACGCGCCGCGCCGACGCGCTGGAGCGGCGGCTGGTCGCGCTGTCGGACCGCATGACCCGCGACCCCTATCTGCTGGCGACGCTGCACGAGGTGCAATCGGCGGTGACGGCGCTGCGCTCGACCGCCTCGATCCTGGCCGAGACGCCCGAGATCGAGCCGGAATGGCGCGACCGCTTCCACGCCAACCTGGACACGGACAGCCAGCGCCTGTCGCGAACGGCGCAGTCGCTGGTCGCCTATCTCGACAGTTTCGAGGACGAGGCGGTGCCGATGTCGCCGCAGGAGGAGGTCGAGGCTTGGATCGCCGCCGGCCAACCCGAGCCCGGCGAGGCGGCGGAGCTCGTCTCGGACGCGGCGCGGGTCATCGCGCAGGAGCTCTTGACGGCACAGGCGCGCGACCGCGCCGCCCTGCCCGACGCGGCGCTGGCGGCGGTGGTGGACGAGGCGGGCGAGGCGGCCTGCGACCCGGCGCTGGTCGCCGCGCGGCTGGGCCGGCCGCTGGATCTGGTGCTGCGCCGGCTGGGCATGCTGCGCCCCGGCCCCTGGGCGCAGGCCGGGCTGATCGTCTGCGACGGTTCGGGCGCGCCGCTGTTCCGCCAGGCCGCGCCGGGCTTCGAACTGCCGCGCCCGGGCGAGGGCTGCGCGCTCTGGCCGCTGTTCGAGGCGCTGGCCCAGCCGCAGCTGCCGGTGGCCCGGCTGATCGAGACCACGAACGGCAACCGTTTCGCCGCCTGGGCCGTGGCCGAACGCCTGCTGCCGATGGGCTTCGACGGCCCGGCGCTCAGCCGCGCGCAGATGCTGGTCCGCCCCGCCGCCAGCCGCGACCCCCGCCCGGCGCTGGGGGTGGGGCCGGCCTGCCGGATCTGCCCGCGCCCGGCCTGCGCGGCCCGGCACGAGCCCTCGATCCTGGGGCCGGTCTGATTTTGACAACGCCCCCGCCCCCCGCCATGATCGCCGCAAAGCTTCAGGAGTGCCGCCCGTGACCGCAACCGTCGATGTGCTGCTGATCGAGGACGAACCCAGCATTGCCGAAGCGGTCCGCTTCATCCTGTCGCGCGAGGGCTGGCGATGCGAGCAATGGCCCGAAGGCAACGGCGCCCTTCAGCGCATCCGCGCCCTGGCGCCGCGGCTGGTGATCCTGGACCTGATGCTGCCCGGCCGCAGCGGCGCCGAGGTGCTGGCCGATCTGCGCGCCGATCCCGGGCTGGCGGCGCTGCCGGTGCTGCTGCTGACGGCGCGCGGCATCGCCAACCTGCCCGAGGGTGCCGACCGCATCCTGGCCAAGCCCTTCGCCAATGCCGATCTGCGCGCCGCCGTGCGCGAGCTGCTCGGCCCGGAATGAGAGCGCGGATGCGCCGCCTGTTCCTGGGCCGGGACGCCTATCGCAAGCGGCGGCTGGGCGATGCCACCCGCGTCCTGCCGGTGCTGTTCGCGCTGCTGGCCGTGCTGCCGCCGATGTGGCTGCCGCAATATTTCAGCTATGCCCGCGGTGCGGTCTGGCTGGCCGCCAGCTGGGCGCTGACCATCGCCGTCACCGCCGCGCTGCATGGCGCGATCGGGGGCGGAGGGGCGGAGGACGAGGATGACGCCTGAAACCCTCGGCGCCGCCTCGGTCGCCTATGTCGCGCTGATGTTCCTTCTGGCCCATGCCGCCGACCGCGCCGCCGCGGCCGGCCGCTGGCGCTGGATGAACCGCCCGGCGATCTATACGCTGTCGCTGTCGGTCTATTGCTCGGCCTGGACCTTCTACGGCGCCGTGGGCTACGCCACCCGCTCGGGTCTGGAATTCCTGACCATCTACCTGGGCCCCGGCATCGTCTTCGCCGGCGCCTGGTGGGGCCTGCGGCGGCTGGTCCGCGTGGCGCGGCTGCATCGCGTGACCTCGATCGCCGACCTGATCTCCAGCCGGTTCGGCAAATCCGCCGGGCTGGCGGCGCTGGTGACGCTGATCGGGGTGCTGGCCTCGACCCCCTATATCGCGCTGCAGCTGCAGTCGGTCTCGATGGCGCTCTCGGCCTTTGCCGTGCCGGGCCATCCGCTGCCCGGCAACGTCGCGCTGTGGGTGGCGCTGGGGCTGGCCGCCTTCGCCATCCTGTTCGGCACCCGCCACCTGGCCGCCAACGAGCGCCATCACGGCGTCATCATGGCCATCGCGGTCGAGGCGGTGGTCAAGCTCGCCGCCTTCGTCGCGGTCGGGGCCTATGTGCTCTGGGGCATCGCCGACGGGCCTGCCGACGTGCTGGCGCGCATCGACCGCATGGCGGTCTCGGCCGGGGGAGAGGGCTGGCTGATCCGGCCCGACCGCTGGTTCGCGCTGATCATGCTTTCGGGCGCGGCGGTCATGGTGCTGCCGCGCATGTTCCACGTCCTGGTGGTCGAGGCCAGCGACGAGGACCGGCTGCGCCAGGCCGGCTGGGCCTTTCCCGCCTATCTGGCCGCCATGTCCTTTCTGGTGCTGCCCATCGCGGTGGTCGGCGCGGACCTGCTGCCCCGGGGCTCGAATCCCGATCTCTACGTGCTGGCCCTGCCCCTGTCGCAGGGGCGCGACACCTTGGCGGCGCTGGTGTTCCTGGGCGGCTTTTCCTCGGCCATGTCCATGGTGGTGGTCAGCGCCATCGCGCTGTCGACGATGATGGCGAACCATTGGCTGGTGCCGCTGTGGCTGTGGCTGCGCCAGGCGGCGCTGTCCGAGCCGGCCGCGGCGCGCGAGGATCTGGGCGCGCTGATGCTGAACGCGCGGCGGCTGGCCATCGTCTCGGTGATCGGCGCCGGCTGGCTCTATCACCGCAGCACCGGCGGCACCACGGCGCTGGCGGCGATGGGCACGGTCGCCTTCTCGGGCATGGCGCAGGTGCTGCCGGCCATGGTGGCGGGGCTGATCTGGCGCGGCGCCACCCGGCGCGGCGCCATCGCCGGCATCCTCGCCGGGGCGCTGATCTGGGGGCGGATGATCTTCCTGCCCTCGCTGGGGCTGGCCGCGCCGCCGGCGATGCCGGCCGGGATCGACCCTTTCGCCGGGGCGGTGCTGCTGGCGCTGGCGGTCAACCTTCTGCTCATGACCATGATTTCGCTGATGGACTTCCCCGATCCGACCGAGCGGCTGCAGGCGCTGTCCTTCGTCCATGCCATCGCGCCCGACGCCTCGGCCAGCGAGGCCGGCGCCGCCGTGCAGGCCGAGGCGCTGCTGACGCTGGCCGGGCGGATCTGGGGCAACGAACATGCGCTCGACGTGTTCCGCCGGGCGGCCGAGGACCAGGGGAAATCCGGCTATCTTCCCGACCTGACCCCGCGCTTCCTCGCCGATTACGAACGCCATCTGGCCGGCACGGTCGGCGCGGCGACGGCCTCGGCCCTGATGACCCGCGTGGGCGGGCGCGGCGGCGTCACCGTGGCCGAACTCATGGAGGTCGCGGACGAGGCGAGCCGGGCGCGCGAGGACAACCGCCGCTTGGAGCAGACCTCGTCAGAACTGGCAAGAACCGCCGCCATGCTGCGGGAAAGCAACGAAAAACTGACCGCGCTGTCCGAGCAGAAGGATGCGTTCCTCGGCCAGATCAGCCATGAGCTTCGCACGCCGATGACCTCGATCCGCGCCTTTTCCGAGATCCTGATGGAGCCGGACCTGCCGGCCGAGGATCGCGCCCGCTTCGCCGGCATCATCCAGGACGAGGCCGGGCGCATGACCCGGCTGCTGGACGATCTGCTGGACATCTCGGTGCTGGAATCCGGCCGCGCGCAGCTCAAGCCCGGCGTCGCCAACCTGCACGACCTGATCGAGCGGGCGCTGGCCGCGGCCGGGGCGAATGCCGCGGGGCGCGATTTCGCCATCCGCCGCAACCCCCTGGCCGAGCATCTGCCGGTCATCACCGACCCGGACCGGCTGTTGCAGGTGCTGATCAACGTCATCGCGAATGCGCGGAAATATTGCGACGCCGCAGAGCCGGCCATCCGCATCGACGCCCGCCGCACGGCGAGCGGCGGGACCGAGATCGACATTCACGACAACGGATCGGGCATCGGCCCGGAAGACCGGGCGCTGATCTTCGAGAAATTCGCCCGGCTGGACGATCCGTCGCGCGCCGGAGGCGCCGGGCTGGGCCTGGCGATCTGCAAGGAAATCATGGGCTTCCTGGGCGGTTCGATCAGCTATCTGCCGGGCCAGGGCGGCGCCTGTTTCCGCATCGCCCTGCCGCCGCGACCGCCGCGCCGGGCGGAAAATCCGGAAAATGCCGCGGGTTAAACCTTTCCGCAACCAGTCCGTGCCATCCTGCGCCAAAGGCAGTATCGATTCGGTCGGGTATGGAAAGCGCAGCAACGGAACAGGCGGGCGGCCCGGAACATGCCGGGACGGGACGGAACGGACCCGCGACGGCGGCATCCGGCCGGGTCCTGCGCCGCTGGATCGCGGAACGGGAAAGAATGCGCGACGTCCCGGCCGGGCAGCCGCAGGCCAGCGCCGGATTCCGGCTGGAACGTGCCGCCGCCACCGCCCTCGCCCGCGCGGCCGAGAAACAGGCACGCCTGCCGGTCTTTGTCGAAAGGATCGAACTGGCGCGCATGACCCTCTCCGAATTGCCCGAGCTTTTGCCGGAACGCGCCCTGCTTGCGGTGGTGCAGGGGCGCGGCGACGCCCTGGGCGTGGTCGCCATCTGCCCCGGCCTGCTGGCATCGCTGATCGAGATGCAGGCCATCGGCCGCGTGACGTCGCGCCCGGCGCCGCCGCGAAAGCCCACGCGGACCGATGCGACGATCTCGGCCGATTTCGTGAATGCGCTGTTGGCCGAACTGGCCCGGGAATGCGCGGCGCGGGACGGCTGCCCCGATTTCGGCGCCTTTCGCTATGCCACCTATATGGACGACCCGCGCCCGCTGGCGCTGATGCTGGAGGATGGCGAGATGACGCGCCTGACCTTCCGGTTCCGCATCGGTCCCGGCGGGCAGCGCGACGGCACGGTGACCATCGCCCTGCCGGCCGAAGCGGGAATGCTGGCGGGGCCGCCGCCCTCTTCCGGGATGGACCCGATACAGCCGCCGGAGCGGGCCGCCGGGCCGCATCCCGCCAAGGCGTCGCTGGCCGAGGCGGTGCAGGCCGCGCCGATCCGGCTGGCCGGCATCCTCTGCCGCCGCAGGCTCAGCCTGCACCAGCTGCGCGGCCTGACGCCCGGATCGCTGCTGCCCCTGCCGCAGAACGTGCTGGACGAGGCCAGGGTGGAAACGGTTCGGGGCCAATTGCTCGCCCGCGGGCGGCTGGGGGAAAAGGACGGCTTCCACGCCATCCGGCTGCGCGATATCGGCAGCGGGCCGGCGGCCGCCGCGCCCTCCGGGACGCCCGGCGAGGCGGGCTTCGCCTCGCCGCCCGCCGGCCCGCTGCCGATCTTGCCGATCCTGCCGGACCAGGCCGAACCGCCGCTCGCCGATCTTGGCCATCCGGATGCCTTTCGCGCGCTGGATCCTTCCGCGCCGGCGGCCAGGGCGGGCTGAATGTCCTGCCTTGCCCACGCGCGGACCGTCGCAATCCCGCAACTTTTCCACGATATTAACCGCCGCAATGCGCCATCAAGCCGCAGAAACCCCGGCCAAGTCCAGATTCCCCTTGAAAAACGCCCCGTCTGGACGCATGTAGCTTGCGCCCGCTGCAGCGCGGGTCACCCCTACAGGAGAGAACATGGCCAAGGAAGAAATGCTCGAATTTCCCGGCGTCGTGAAGGAACTCCTGCCGAATGCGACATTCCGGGTCGAGCTAGAAAACGGCCATGAGATCATCGCACATATGGCAGGAAAGATGCGCAAGAACCGCATCCGCGTCCTCGCCGGCGACAAGGTTCAGGTGGAAATGAACACCTACGACCTCACGAAGGGGCGGATCAATTACCGCTTCAAGTAAGACCGCCGGCAATCCGGACCGCGACCCGACGGCGCCGGATGTCATGCCGGATGCGACAGGACGCCCCGCATCCCTGGCGGCAGAGAGGGAGAGGGTGCCGGCCTTGGTCCTCGGCTCGGCCAGTCCGCGCCGGCTTGAGCTGCTGGCCCAGATCGGCATCGTGCCCGACCGCATCCTGCCGGCCGAAATCGACGAAACCCCGCTGCGCGGCGAAAGCCCGCGCGACTATGCCCGGCGCATGGCACGCGAAAAGGCAGCGGCCCTGGCCGGCCGCGCCGAGGGGGCGATTCTCTGCGCCGACACGGTGGTGGTCGCGGGCCGCAGAATCCTGGACAAGCCCGCCGATGCGGCCGAGGCGCGGCGGCACCTGCGGCTGCTCTCCGGGCGTCGGCACCGGGTGCTGACCGCGGTCGCGCTGGCCCATGGCAGCCGGCTGCGCGAGCGCCTGGTGGAAACCGTCATCCGCTTCCGCCCGCTGACCACCACACAGATCGAACATTACATCGCCACCGGCGAATGGCAGGGCAAGGCGGGCGCCTATGCCATCCAGGGCCATGCCTCGGCCTTCGCGGCCTGGATGCAGGGCTCTTACAGCGGGGTGGTCGGCCTGCCGCTGGCCGAAACCGCAGCCCTGCTCGAGGCGGTGGGAATTCGGGGGAAACCGGTATGAGGGGACGCCAGATCGTCCTGGGGCAGCTGTCTGGCCGCGCTGCTGCGGCGCTGATGCAGGACGGCAGGCTTGAGGATCTGATCATCGATCCGGCCGGCGCCACGCCCCTGGCACCGGGCGCGATCTGCCGCGCGCGGGTCGACCGGCTGGTCAAGGGACAGGGCGGCGTCTTCCTGCGCCTGCCCGAAGGCGCGCGCGGCTTCCTGCGCGACCGCGGCGGGCTGCGCGAGGGGCAGACCCTGCTCGTGCAGGTCAGCGGCAGCGCCGAGGAGGGCAAGGCGGTGCCGGTTTCCGCCCGGCTGAACTTCCGCGGCCGGCATGTCATCGTGACGCCCGGCGCGCCCGGCGTGAACGTCTCGCGCCGGATTCGCGACGATGCGCTGCGCGACCTGCTGGTGCGGCTGGGCGAAGCCGCGCTGGCCGGCCGGAGCGATCCGCCCGGCATCGTCTTCCGCAGCATTGCGGCCACCGCCCCGGACGACGAGATCGCCGCCGAGCTGGGGCAGATTCTGGACCTGGCGCAGGCGATCCTGGCGGATCGCGAAGGCGGGCCGGAACTTCTGCTCGACGCGCCCGAACCTGCCGACCAGGCCTGGCAGGACTGGGCCGATCCGCCGCCGGACAGCATCGAGGACGGCGCCGATGCCTTCGAGGCGACCGGCGCGGAGGCGGCGGTGCAGCAGATGCTGCAGCCGCGGGTCGAACTGGGCGGCGGCGCCTGGGCCGAGATCGAGGCGCTGCGCGCGCTGGTGGCCGTCGACGTCAATACCGGCAGCGACCATTCGCCGGCGGCGGGGCTCAAGGCCAATATCGCCCTGGCCCGCGATCTGCCGCGCCAGTTGCGGCTGCGCGGCCTGGGCGGCCAGATCGTGGTGGATTTCGCCCCGATGCCCAAGCGCGACCGCGGCACGCTGGAACAGACCCTGCGCGCCGCCTTCCGCTCGGAATCGGCCGAAACGGTGCTGATCGGCTGGACGGCGATGGGGCTTTACGAGATCAGCCGCAAGCGTGACCGCATGCCGCTGGCGCGGCTGCTGACGGCGGAGGACCGGCGATGAAATGCCCGATCTGCGGAAAACCCGCTTCGGATCGCTACCGGCCGTTTTGCTCGCGCCGCTGCGCGGATGTCGACCTGGCACGCTGGTTTCGCGGCGATTACCGCATTCCCGGCGAGCCGGTTCCCGAGAGTGACGGGGAAGAGTGAAAATTTCATTTTTGGCTCTGGACACCGGCCCGGAGCTGCCATAACAACGCGCCAGTCCGAAGCAAGATGCTCCGGCGCCCGGATAGCTCAGTTGGTAGAGCAGCGGATTGAAAATCCGCGTGTCGGTGGTTCGAATCCGCCTCCGGGCACCATTTTTCCCTAGAGAAAACAGGTGGTTGCCAGGTCCTCCTTGGCATGCGCACTGGACCCGTCCCGGTCGGGGACACTTTGGGGACACTGACCCCTTCCGCACATGATCTAGCTGCTACTAGCCCCTCTTCGCTGGGCCACGGCTTGCCGTGGCGAGAGAATAGATTCCTCGAAAAAAGCTGTTGACCTTTTCCGGGCTCCGAATCATTATCCGGCCCATGACCTACTCGCTGATCATACGCTCGATATCCTGACCCCGCTCCGGCGGCACGGATGACGTGCGTATCGAAATCAGCTCTGAAGATAGCGCCCCTTTTTGATTGGCTATCATCAGAAGGAAGGTCTCAGCCTATGTCGTGGAATCCTCATGCGGCCGCCGCTCTGGTGGCATTTCCGGACGTCTTTGCTTCCCCCTCCGCGTATGGCTTCGGTATCGATTTTGCCGACCCAATCACCGGTAAACACCTGCTCTATGCAGCGGACTTCCTGGACGGCGGTGTCCAAAACGCATGCATCCCGCCCCTGACGATCACGTCCGCCCGCGAAGTTGGCGGCTCCCTTGAGTTGACGATCCGCCTTGCGGTGCCGATCACGATCGACGTCCCCGCGGCGGAATAATTGCCAAACTTTCTCCGGGAGCCAGCACCGGTGTGCGGCTGGGGTTTATACCCCCGGGTGCGCCAGATCAGCGTAGACGGGCCGGTTCGACTCCGGCGGCTCCTACCAAAAAAATGAGCAAAATCAATGGAAAATCGTTTTAACGGGCTGCCCGAGTGGGCGCTCCGCGTCGGCGGTCGCATTCTTTTCGGGGAGCATCCGGCCTACGCGACGATGGAGCGGCTGGAGGTTGAGTTTGCGCCAAACAATATCCGCCGCATCTCCGCGGCGATGGCGGATCTACGACTCGAACTGCACCACGCCCACGCCCGACAGATCGCGCTCATCCAGAGCGACGGCCAATGCATGGACTACGCTCAGCAGCTCGTCCGCTGGACTGCACTCGAGACCGCCGCCGCCGCAGAGGCGGAGTATCATCGTATCTGCCGCGGACTCCGCGACGACGGCATCGATCCGCGCGTTCTCGCCGCGGAATGCCGGCGCACCGTCCTCGTGCAACTGTCTAGGAACGGGATCTTCGCGGACGATGGGCAGCCCCTGCCGGGCACAGAGGAGGCGCGCGCTCGGGCACTGACGTCAGCTCATGTCGCAGCGTATTACGATCATGACAAGCCGCAAGACCAGGCGCTGAGCAATCTATTGCAATCGCGCGCATCGGAAAAAGAAAAGGAGAAACAGGAACAGGCGGCAAAGGACGACGGTCTGCTGAGCTGGCTCGACGACGAGCATTTCGGAAAAACTATCTCTGACGAGCCCGGCCTCGGCGAGGTAATTCCTGGCGATATTCCGACCGTTCGCATTTACAAGGCGACGCAAAAATTCTCGCGCGTCGATGATGCTCGAAAACAAACATCTGACGATCTCGAAAAGAAATTGGAGTTGCGCGGCGTTGCAACGGAAAGCGAAGCTACAGAGGCAATTTCAATTGCCTATGAGGAGCACCCCTGGTTTGCGGAACCGCTGGATTATATTTGGAAGCGCCGCCAGGACGCAATCGAAGATGGACGGCCCTGGTTTCAAATCCCGCCGATCCTGATTTGGGGTCCGCCCGGTTGCGGCAAAACACATTTCCTTTCTAGGCTCGCTGAACTGAGCGGCGTTGAATATCGCCGCCTCGATTTTTCAAGCGTCGAGGGCGGCATGTCGATCGCGGGGACCGACGCACGCTGGAGCAACTCGCGGCCCGGCGCGATTGTCGAAACTATCGCCCAGACCGGCTGCGCCAACCCGCTGTTTTTCATCGATGAAATCGAAAAGGCGAAAAAGAATAGCGGGGCGTCGGACCCGCATCATGCGCTTCTTCCGCTGCTCCAGCGCGACACCGCACGGACTTTTTTTGATCAATCGCTTGGTGCCCAGGTCGATCTGTCTTTCGTGAGCTACGCATTTGCGGCGAATGAAATCTGGCAAATCCCCGCCCCGCTGCTTGATCGCGTTCGAGTTTTTGAGGTCCGTTATCCGCGAGGGAAACATCTGCGCGATTTGATCGAAAAGCGGCTGATCAAATGCGGCGCATCGGAAGAGGTGATCGATAAAGTCCATGCCGAAATCGAGGCCGGGCGGCATACGTTGCGCGTTCTGGATCGTGTTGAAATGAGGCTGCGCGAGGTAATGCGCCAGCCCGTGCTTAATTAAAGGAGAGCTCGCAAATGGCGAAAGTTTTTCGCTTTTCCGCCGAATGGCTCATCCGCATTGCAATCGCGGCTGTCGCAGCCTGGTGGGCGTATGAATCCACCGCCCCGTTCTGGGACGACTTTATGCGAGTGATGGACGGTGCATCTCCCCAGCATCCGTTCCGGAACTGGCCGCTGCTGCTGGATGCCCTGAAATGGCTGGCGTCCCAGACGATCGCCGTGAGCATCGGAGCGATCGCCCTAGGGCATCCTGCCCTGTCGGTGCTATACCTGATCGCGGGCAGCCTGCTGATCCAGCTGCCGCTCCTTCTCGTGACCGCGATTTTCTGCGCCGGGATCCTGGGTCTGCTTATGCTCTTCGGTAACGTCGGCCTTCTGCTGCTCGTGATCGCTACCGCGGCGAGCGTGGCGGTGCTCTACGGCACGATTTTCATCGCCATCGGACTTTTTTATGATGCGGAATGGTGAGCGCAATTGTCCCACACAGGTTACACTAACCGGCTTAATGTCCCCCATAAGGGACATCAGCCCCGCGAAAGCGGGGCTTTGTCATTCCTGGGCGATGGTCAGCGCATCATGGCACTGCCGCCATCCGCTCATAGCCTCCGCCCGGCTGGCCGCCAGATCTCGATACGTCGCACCCTCGACAAGCCGCGCCCGACCATCTGGATCCGGGCATGTGATTTCAATCCGCGGCAGCGGCCCTTCCTCAACCTCACCACCCCCACACCCCGCCAGAGCCAGCAGCGCCACCGCCAAAAACTTCCACCCCATCCCACTTCCTTTTTTCAAAGAATCCTGGCCCGAGAGGGCCATCTCAAAGCCGGCCCGCGCCGGCTCTGGAAATCTCAACGCGCCCTCGGGGCGCTCTCATCTATCGAGCAGCTCACCCGGAAGCGGCTGATCGAGGCACGCATCAGCGGCCGCCCTGATCCGGTCCAGGGTATCCGAATACTCCGCCGCCGCGGCCTCCCTGGACGCGATCAGAGCCTCAGCCTGAATCCGGATCCGCTCCGCACCGGCAGCGGCCGACGAGGCCCGGGCCTCAGCCGCGGCCAGCCCGGCGGCCAGCGCCGCATTGTCCGCGCGCAGTGTCATTACGTAGACCGCCGCCGCCGCGATCAGAGCGGCCAGGAGGACCGACCCGGAAAGGCCGCGATTGATCCAAAGCCAGTTGATCATTGATCCGGACTCCGGGTTCGCCCCTGGACGAAGGCCCGGTAATCCAGATGCCCGGTGCCGGAGTAGACGCCCAGCAGGCCCGCGATCAGCATGCACATCGACGGCACCACGACCGCGGCCTCGCCGGTGTATATCGACAGCAAAATCGAACCCCAGGCCGCACCCGTATTCAGGGACACGAGCCGCTTAGTAAACGTCCGCTTGCCTGCATCCGTCTTATTTTCCTGCCCTTTCTGCATCCGGATCACCCCTTTACGCCGAGTAGTTTCCGGATCATGCCGAAAATCGACGGTTTATTGACCGCGCTTTTCGAGCCGAAAGCCGCGGCGGGCTGGGCCGGATTCCTGGTTGCGGAGGCTGCTCGGATAAAGTGGTCGCGGGCCTCAGGATACCAGTCTGGGACGGAGAACCCGGGGCACGCTTTGGCGGCATATTGATTGTGCCCGCTGATCTTCGCGATCTTCGCGCGCTTCTTGATGCTCTCGATCAGCTGAACGAGCGCGTCTTCTTGGGCGACGGTGTAATGCTCGTGAAAATCGTCTGCGGCGCTGGAGCCGTGCCCGCCAATCAGGCAGATGCCGATCGAGCCCGTGTTGTGGCCCGCGACATGCGCGCCCGGCGTGCCCTCGGGACGCCCTGGCGCGACCTTGCCATCGCGATCGATGATCCAGTGATACCCGATATCAGACCACCCGTTATCGCGGACGTGCCAGCGCCGGATCTCCGTCACTTTTGCGGCCAGCGGCTTGCCGGCCATCCAGCCCGGCCTGGTCGCGGCGCAGTGTATGATGATCTCGTCGACCGCCGTTTTGCCATGCATGAGCATCGAGCACCCTCTCTATATACGCGCGCGCCTACGTGTGCGCGCACGCGCGCGAGGGGCGGCAGGATCTGGATGGGGCCAGAGTAGCGCCTGACGAATCATCGAGACGCGGCCAGCGGAAGGGCTGAGCGACGCCAGAGAGAGTTCTCCGGATTTTAGTTCTCGCTCTGTTCCGTTTGGCCGCGCAGCCTCGTCTGCCGACCCGTGCCAGTGCCTAAAAAGCAGGCATCATCTCAGCCATCACGCGCATGTTACTGATTTTTCTACATAAAGTATTTCGCAAACCACATTTTTCATTATAGGGTGAGGATGGGTCGGTGTATTCTGATTCTATCAAAGGCGATCTGGTCGCCGCGCGATAGACGAGACCGACACCATGCACACTACCATCGACTTTTTTGATTTGCTGCTCGACGCGGACGCTGTCAGCGATGTGCCGGCTCGCGTCTACGATCGCATGATGCGCGACATCCAGATCCTCGCGGATCGCCTGGGCGCGTCGTCTGACGCCCGGCGCCTGGTCGCGTGGCTCGACGGTGATCGCCAGCGCTACGGCGATCTGATCGATGTCGCGCTGTCTACCGCCGAGACCGCATCGCTGACCAGCTTCCGCCGCCCCGGCGAGCTGTGGCGGATGGAGATCGTCGAGGAGCACACCGCTGCTGGCTGCGCGCTGACAGCGGCGATGCATCATCTCCGCGCCCTGCTGCTCGCCAGGCCATATCTGCAGTCATCGATTTATCGCGCAAATATCCCCGCTGATCTCAAGCGCGCCCTCGCGATCCTCGTCCTGTCCCTTGACGCAGCCCCGGCGCACATCCAGCCCGCCCTCGCGATCACGGCCGGGCTCGGCCGCACCGGCGATCCGGTGGGTGACGCACAGCTGGCCGCGGAGGAGCTTTTCGCGGCTCACGAGTGGCCGCCGCTGCCCGATCTGGGCCCCAGCAAAGAATCTAGCGGAGAACCGCACCCGCCGCCGGCTGAGCTTTTCGCGCTCAGCTAACCCCAACCCCCAGCCTCAACCAAACCCACAATCACCCGGCGCATGATCGCGACCGGGGCCGAAGGAAGCATGCCATGACTACCCAGGACCTCAATTTCGACGACGCCACGCCCGTCAAAACCGCGACCGCCGTCCCCGTGGACATTATCGCGCAGCAGCGCGCCGCCGGCATGCCGTCGGCGCTCCTCTCGATGCAGGTCGACCCGGTCGCCATCGCCGCCGGTCAGGTCAGGCCGCAGCGCTATCTTGACGGCATGGTGATCGCGGAGGGCACTACGAATCTCATCGGTTTCGACGGCGGCGCGGGTAAATCGACGTCGATCCGCCACGCCGGCATCAAAGCGGCCGCAACCGGACTTTTCGATATGCTCGGGGAGCGTCAGCACGATAAGCCGCTCCGCGTTGCCCTGCTTTTTGGCGAGGAGACGGGCGAGCAGATCAGTCAGTCGATCATGTCCATTCCTGGCGCTTATGAGCATTATATGACCGCTATCAAAACGGGCCGGCTTTTGATTGTCTCTATGCTCGACTATATGGAGCGGGCGGAGCGCCCTGAGTCTATTTTCGACAAAGAGGGCAGGCTGACGCCGACGGGCGTCACGATTCTCCAGGATCTGGCCGACTTCCGGCCCGATCTCGTTGTCTTTGACACGTTGGGCTCGATGTCTGACAGCGAGTATTTGGACAGTCTGTCGCCGCGGAATACGCTCAACATCTTGAATGGGTTCTGCGCCCGGAACAGGTGCACCGCAATCGCCTACTTGCATCTCACGAAAGACGCGGGCGGCAAATTCGGACCGGAATCAAGCCCGGGCGAGCTGCTGGCGCTGTCGCGCGGCTCGGCGCAGCTGAAAAACGTCACGAGGTCCCTTATTGTCGCGACCAGGGCGCCGGCCGGGATGTATCCGGGCATTCAGGTCGCAGCCGGCGATGAGGTCTGGATCGGCACGACCAAATGCAATCTTCAGAATGCGAAATACAATAACCAGTTTTTCCCCATCGTCCGCGATAGCGCGCGCATGATCATGACCGCCTACGGCGCCGGCAAGGCCCTGGCGGATGAAGCCGATCTGGCGAGCAAGGCTGCGTTCAAAACGCTCTGCGACTATCTCCCGCACCTGATCCGCGCCGCGTCAGAGGCGTGCAAACCGTTCCCTGTGTCGAAGCGGAACCGGTTCTCTTTGCAGACGATGCTGACCGGCCCGATGTCTGGTATTTTTGGGGATCTTCGGCTCAGTGACGGACTTATCACGAGCGCGCTCGAGGCTCTTCTGCGCGTCGGCAAAATCGTCGAATGCAGCGACACGCGGGCCGCGGGCGCGATGGTCTACTGTGTGCCTGGCGGCAATTTCGCGGATCCGGCGGGCTATCGTGCGCTGACCGGGGAGGAGCTGAAGATCCGGAAGGGGGACTATCCGGTGGACGAGCTGCGCGATCGCATGCACGAGCTCCACGATGCCGCGCAGCGGGGCGAGCCGATACAGACTGCAGGTGCTGCGGCGGACGACGACACGCCGTTCTGATCGTCGCACGGTCCCGAAGCCAGCCCGCCCCGCCCCTGCCTGGCCGGGGCGGGTATCAGATTTTTCGGATGATGTCCGCGAACGTGGTCCCGCCCGCCGCGGCGCGCCACATCGCGATCTCGTAGACCGCCACTTTCCGCGCCCTGCTGACGCCGAGCGAGTGGATCCAGGGACGCCGCATCTCGATGTTGGTCACGTCGTGCGAGATCTGCCGTCCGAGCATTTCGTGATCCTCGATCGCGGTCGACCATTTGCCGCTGCCGGCGCTCATGTTTGCGTCGACATACGGCCAGCCGGACCATCCCGTCGTTATCAGCGGGCCGGGGATCGAGATGTCCACGCCAACGTCCATATCTGTCGGGGCTTCGACGATCAGCCGGCCGGACAGGTGGATCGCGCCATCCGGCGGCAGGGTAGACGCGCACAGCTCATCTACATGATCTCGCAGAGATACGTCCGGACTCGGCATCGGCATGATCGATATAGATGCGCCACTGGCCCCGCCGTCTCCGGGGTCGACGAAGGCCGAGGCCGGGATCAGGGCGACTGGATGCTGCATAAGCGACCAGGTGCCCCCGTCCGCCAGCACCTGCAACGGGCGCATCGAGTTGAGCTCGACTGTCGATCGCTGGACGCCGGCCGCCTCAAGGGCCCGGATGGTCTGTGTTGGGACGGCACGCTTCGGGACGTATTCCGGAACGGTCGATGCGATCTTCGGTGCCTGGCTTTCGGCGCTGTATCGCACCGATCCGGATTGCCGCACCGGATCCGGTGCGATTTTCACGCCGGACAGCCGCCGGCGGACCTGCTTTATCCGCTCGATCTCGAGGCGCTGCATTGCGCTGCCAAGCGCGTTGATCGTCATTTCTCGTCGCTTTTCACGGGATTCAGACCCCAGCCCGCCTTTGATGACGATCTTTTCCCTGGCCGCTCGGGCCAGGATTTTTTTCTCGTCCGTGCTCATGTCATCTGATCCTTGTCACGATGAGGCGCCACGACCCGCCATCAACTGAATAGAACATAAGCTCGAAAATCGCTGTCGATGATGCGTCGACTACTCCGGGATCCGGCGCGACCATTTCGAGCTCCGGCTCCTCGACGCTGTCCGGCGCGGTGTGCCGGAGCTCCGGAACGATCATGCCGCTATCTCCCCACTGCGACGGGTGGGGCGCGATCCGGACCCGGCCAACGCGGGCCTCGTCGCCAGAATACGGCCCGGCCCATTCCATCGCCAGCATCGTCGCGCCGGAAGCGGCGGCCGCCGCAGAAAAGAGGCTTCGGACATCCGTCTGGCCGGGGAGGCCGCGGAAAATGGCGCGGGCCTCCAGGGCGTAGCTGTTGTGCATGCCCTGGTTCGGCAGCCGCTGCCGGGTCGGGGAGGATTCTGTCAGAAGACATGTTGCATCGTATTCGATGTCGTCGCCATCCGTATCCTCGTCACCGTCATCTTCGAGCTTCGGCCCTTTGATATACCGATTGATCGTCGGCTTCGGGTCCGGCAACCGGAATCCGGCGAGGCTCTCATCCAGGACGGCAACCGGCGACGAGAATACATCCCATATCGTGCCGTAAGGCTGCAAGGGGCGCAGGGAATTAAGGGAGATCCCGGCGGCGACAACGCCATGAATCGCGTTGTCCCGCTCGATCGGGATCGGCTTGATTTCCTTCCGCTTGTCCTCCGTCTCGAGCGGCTTGGCGGAGATTACCCCGGTAAAAGTCTGGCGAAATGTCCTCTTCGGGGCGCTGGATTTTTGCGGATGGTAGATGCCGAGCGTGCCAAGCCGGGCCACGGAATCCCAATCCGATCCGGTAATAACGCCATCAAAAGACTGGTAAATCTTCCGCTTCGATGCCGATGAATCCGGGAGCGCGATATTTTTGATGGGGCCGTCCGGGCCGATCCATGCGGTCATAGTTTGATCCCCTGCGGAAGTTTGAGTTGAAATGGGGCCAGGGCGATCTCTGTCGGTGCGAGATCGTCATAATCGACAGGGGTCAGGTCCAAGAACTCGACTTCGATGCCGGTCTTCGACACGGAGCTCTCGGGATTCGCGATCGGGCTGGTCTCCGTCGATGCGCCCAGCTCCGCGGCCTGCGAAGGGGCGGCGTCGATCATCGCGAAACGGGTGACGAGCGCCATCGCGTCGTCATTTTGCACGGCGCTGATCGCGGTCGTTGATGCGATGGAAACATCACCATCAATGTCGATTGTCGATGTATCCATCGTCGCCGCGTTGCCGGTGCCGGTGCTGATCGGGCAGGCAAGGACGAGCTGGCCGGGCGCGGACTGGCCGATCTGAATATCCCAACCAATAATTTTTCCGACGACCATCCCGCCCGGCAGCCGGGTGTCGTAGACGCGGACCCGGTCGCGGAGGGTGAGATCGAGGATGTGCGTCGCTGGGATGTCGATCCGGAGCCACACGCAATGGGCGCGCTCGATTGCGATGCGCGCCGCATAGCGGGCGACCGCCTCGACTATGTCTCTGCAGCTCTCCCGGAACTGTCCGCCAGAGCGGAAGACCGAGGAGGAAACGCCCCTGCGGGCGATCTGTCTCATCGTGTAGCGTCCGGTTTTGTAGGACAAGATCCGTGTCGAACGGGCGCGCCGCTCGCCGTCGGACATATAGAGGGTTTCTTCGACTTTTTCCGTTCGGCCGGAATATTCGCCGATGCCGGTCTCGACGGTGACAGTGAGAATTTCGCGCCTCGGCTGCGTTGCGCGGACCGCGCAATCCAGAACGATGTCATCGATCCGGTGCTTGTGAATGTCGACAGTCTCAGCCGGCGTGACCACACAGCTCTGCGCATCGACTTTTCGTGCCGTCGTATAGACGGTGACCTTTTCCGCGAGCTCCGTCGTCTCCATCGTCGCGCCCAGCAGCTCATAGCCGCCGTCGAGCGTGATCTTTTGCAGCGAATTCCTCAGCTCTTCGGGGGTGTATGTTGCCCGGTTGTCCGGCGAGACGGTGTCGAATTGCTGGCCAATATCGACTTGGCCCCAAGCCATCTCTTCAAACGCCACCTCGAGATTCGCGGCCACTGTCGAGACCGGCGTGGAGTTGATCGAGATGTCCATGCCGAGAATCTGCGACTGGCCTGCCGCTGCGCCCTCGCCGTAAATTGTAAGCGCCGGCGCGGCGGACCCGGCGATCGGGTCGAAGGTCGGGATGAGGCTGCGCCGGTCGTGATAGACGTCATCCAGGATATAGGCCTGCGCCCGACGTTCCACGCTTTCGTCGAGCAGTTCGACGGGGACCTCCGCATCGCGAGTCGCATACAAATCATCGACAAGCTCGACGTGATTGTGCCTGCGACACATCAGCTCGACGCTGACCGTCTGCCCGGCCAGGGCGATCGGGAATCCCGTGATTGTGCCGCGGGCGATCTCTTTCAGGGTGCCGTTGTGCTCGATCGACAGGATTCCGGACATCGGCCCGGACAGAAGCCCGCCTTCAGGATAGCGGCAGTCAAGCGTGATGATGGCGCATTCGCCGCGCGCGTGGCTGACCCGGGCCTCGAAAATCTCGAGATCCTCGACGGCATGAACGGCCGGATTGAAGGCAATGCCAACGTCGGAAACGCGTGCGAAATACATCATCCCAAGCTGACCGCTCGACGTGCCGCCCGGCGTGCCGGAATCGCCTCCGCCCGGTTCCGGATCGGGGTCCGGCTCCGGATCAGGGTCAGGATCGGGGTTTGGTTCGGGATCGGGGTCATCGCTGGATGACACCGCGACGGTCACTGTGATGTCGCCGCTGTATGAGCCGTCCCAGATTTTCACGCCATGATACGCACCATCGAAGGTGAACGTCTTCGAGCTCTCGGCGTTCGCGCTACCGACAATCCGACCGCTCCCATCATCTATGTAGTAGATCCACACGGGCCTGTCTGAGCTGATGGTCACGGTGTCGCCGCCGGACAGCGTCCGGATTTCAAGCGATCCGCCAAGCGCTATGGTGTATGTCGTAGTCGTGATTGACATCAGATCTCCTCGATCGACAAGGACCACCTGGAATCCGCCAGGCGCTCATCGCTATCCACGGACCAGTCTATGACCGCGCAAGCGAGGACGGCGCGGTAGCGGACTGCATAGACCGCTTCCGGGAAGGTCACGACCGGCCGAGTCCGGAGCTGGCTTGTCCGCGACGACGACTGAACCACACGCAACGACGACCGGTCCGGCGGCTGCGCGACAGGCATGATGGTCCGCCCATCATATGCCGTGCCGGATACGGCGATTGCTGCGCGAGGCAGCTCTACGGCTGTCGACGGGGTGCGGACGGAGATCCGGAAGGGCTCCGGCGTGATGCACTCGATGTAATCGCCCGGCATCAGTCCCTGGATCGCCGGCGGGATCATTCCGGATCCGGTGATCTGCACCGCATACTTCTGGAACACTGCGCGAGCGAGATTCACGAGATCCGCATTGACAGTCCGGCGCAGGTCCGACGCGCCGCTGATGGGGCTGACAGATACCGAGATATCGCCGTCGGACCCCGGCGGCAACTCGATGCCGCTCAGCCGCAGAGAGGTCACTTTCGGGCGGATATCGTAAATCAGGCTGCTCATGAGCGGGCTCTCGTTGCTGCAGATGTGGCGCGGCTCAGCTGACTGATCGCGTCGGGCGACCCGGAAAATCCGGGAATCTCTTCGCCGCTCGGGATCTGAATGATGACCGGCGTTTGCGCGGCGGTGGGGGTCACGCCCGCATCTCGCAGCGCACGCTCCATTTCGGCACCGATATCCGGAATCTGCGGATTTATCGCGTCGGACATTTCGGCGGACAGGCCGGAGACCAGCAGCATGTCGGACAGCGACTGGCGACCCGCCGCGTCCAGATCGACCCCGCTGACAGTCAGCTCCGCACCGATCTGCACGGTGCCTGACGGATCAACGGACCACCCGAATTCACGCATGCCTTGGGCATATCCGGCGGCAAGAAGCGAGGGGTCGGCCCCCTCCATGATTTTGTTTAGATCGTCGCGGGCGCCATCTAAATCGACATCCATGCCGACGAGTCCGGCCATCCAGTTTGCGACCTTGAATCCGGTTTGTTCGTCAGGGCGATTGTCCAGAAACGCCTGCATGTATGCGGCCGCCGCGGCCTGGCCGTGCTCCGCTGCTATCTCTTCGGCGCGCGCGGACACGACTTCGAAGCCCGCTTCCAGATCTGCCGACGATTTTGCCAGCCAGCCGGCCGTTGCGCCGGGTGCGAGCGCAATCGCGCCCCCGACCAGCGAACCGGCGGCAACCCCGGCGCCGCCAGCGACCACGCTGGACGCGCCCATGCGCGACAGATAGCCGTCAACGCCCAAGCCCGCGCTTATGAATCCGGTCCTGGCCGCGGTTGCGAGTCCGGCCCCGAGCGCGCCAACGCCGCCCGCCGCCAGTCGCCCGGCTCCGGAAAGCAGCCCGAGCCTCGTCACCAGCCCGGCCAGCCCCCCGCTCAGCTTGAGAACGCCGGCGGTCAGCGTGAGGACGCTGCCCGCGACCGTCGCGATCGTGCCAGAAAAGAGGACGAGCCCGGCGATGATCGCCCCGGTCGCGAAATAATTGTCGATGCCGGTCAGAGACTCGAGCATCTTATTCGACCACTCAATGAACGCTTTCAGGTGCGGCCAGACCTTCTCTTTCAGGACGCCCCCGAACTCCGCGAGTTCGGCCATTACTTGCGTGGTGATCTGGCTTAGCTCCTCGAAAAACGACAATGTCGACTGCAGCCAGGGTGCGTCCGTCTCGCCAGTTGTCATGTAGTCCATAACGTCGATCAGGCCATTTTTCAGGGCGACGGCCAGCTCGACAACGCGCTCCATCCAGCGCGTCAGCGGAGTATCCTCGCTGATCTCCGAACCGGAGACGACATTGAGGATTTGCTCGCCAATCTCTGAGAAAAGAGACCCGACGACGCCGTTGAAATCTGCAAATGCCTGACCCAGCAGCCCGATCCTGTCGCGATTGGCGATAGCGAAGTCGGCGAACTTCTGATTGCTCTCCGTTAATGTCGGGTAAAGCTCGCGGGCAAATGCCATCTTCAAGCCGAAAATCGCCGCCTCGCGCACCTCCATCGATCTCTGGAATGCAAATGCGGCCGCGTAGTCATCCTCTTGTATGTTCGCCAGGAGATCATAATAGTCGATCAGCCCCTCGAGCTGATCAGACCCCGCCTCAAGCAGACCGGCGATTTGAGCGGCCCCGCTCCGACCAATGAGCGGTGTAAACTTCTCCATCACCTCGTCGACCGTAGTCCCGGCCATCTGAAGTCGATTGATCGTCGCTAGCAGCATGTCGTCGGCACCGAGTGACCGGCCGCTCCAGCGCAACTCGTCCGGATCAAACTCGAAAAGATCCTGGTATTCAGAGCCGATATTGTGCAACGCTTCTACCGTCGCCTCGTCGTAGTCCCGAACTTTTCGGGCGACATCGAGCAAGGATTCACCGAGCGACATCACGTCCGAAAGCCCGTTCAACCCGCCAGCTTTGACCGCGAACGCGAAGCCGCCGAGATTGTTTGCGGAGACCGATCCCAGCTTATTCGCCCCATCGTGTAGGGCCTGCAGCTCACCCGCGACGTCGGTTGCAATTTCTTTCGATTTACCAAGCGCCGCACTGAACGCCGCAAGGCCGGCCCCGCCAATCGCAGCGGTAGCTAGGCCGATTTTGCCGATCGTGGCGGCGACATCGCGCAGCTGCGGCAGGTCATCGACCATCGGCGCGCTCGTGCGGTCAGATTCTTGACGCACCTTTCCGATTGCGCGGGCAACCGCATCTTCGCCCTCGACACCAAATTTAACGGCAATATCAGCGTTCTTACCGCTCATCTGGACATCTCCCCGGCGAACCTCTCGAAGGCGCGTTTGTCAGCGTTGACGCCGACTCTGGCCGCCATTGCGCCGATCAGCAGATCCGCGCGTTTCTCATCAGCGATGATACGCGACACAGCGACGAGCTCGCGCGGCGACATGCGCCATGCTTGCTCCGGCGGATATCCCGCCCTGATCGCAGCTTGGACAAGCCGGGCTAGGGTCGCATCAAATCCGCCATGTCGGCGACGTCCGGAACCGGCGCGGCCGGCTTCGCCGGGCTCTTCCGGCTCTTCGTTCCCGCGCCTGGCTCGGCCTGCTGCGGCAGCAGGCGCTCCGCCGCGGCGAAAAAATCCCGACCACCCTCGGGCAGAGAAATTTCCTTAACTTTTTCGATGACGATCATCTGATCTGCGGCGGGGAGATTTCTGGCCGCGGCGATTCCGTCCGGTCCGCGAAGGCCGCAGGCATAGGAAACCAGATACGGTATCGCGTCCGGAAGCTCCTGAGCAAGCCGAACCATCTCGCCCGGGCCGGCCGGCCTATCACTGAAAATCGCCCGGATTCCCGGAAAGATCAAAAACATCTGGGCGATGTCGCCCGCGCCGAGGCGATAGACGCGGACCTTGCCGACGCTCAGCTCCGCGTGGAATTCCAGCGGGGCGATGTCGAGAAGAGAGACGATGTCGGACATAATGTGACTCCGGATCCGGAATGGGGGTGGCGGCGCGGCCCCGGAAGGCGGGGCCGCTGGTTACGGATCAGGCTTCGTCGTCGAGCAGCATCTCGTAGCCGATCGGGTGGGTCTCATCGCCGACCGGATACGCGGTGCCGGTCAAGTTCACGATCTGGATATCGGATGCCGAGATGTAGGACCGAGCGCCGGACGGGCGCAGCTCGACATCATGCAGCACGACCAAGACGCGGACCCCCTCAGCGTTCGTGCCGCGATAGATCAAGGTGCCCCGGATGCCGGTTCCGGATGCGATGCCAGTCGCCCAGCGATCCGAGATTTCCGGGATGTCGTAGGTGAGCTCCAGGCCGGACGTCAGTGCCTCGAAAAACCCTGAAGCCGGGTCGACTTTGTAGTCGACGCCCTCCACTGCCGGAACCCCGGACTTATCCACATCGAGGTTCCGGATGCCGTATCCGTCGAGCTTGTAGATTCCGGGCTCGGAGACGGACAGGGTTTTGCCGGTCTCAGCCTCCTGCGAATAAGTCTCCGACTTGCCCATCACCGCAGCGGCGCGGGCAAGGTCTGACAGCTGCGCCAGGCCCATCGTGACGGTGACCTTGATCTGATCGATGAGCTTTTTGGACAGCGTTTTAACGCTGTATTCGTTTGAATATCGCTCAGTCTCGGTCACTTCGACGTTGATGTCGAGATTGTCCATGTCGCCGAGTCGGAAAAACAGCCCAGAAACGCTATCGCGGGGGCGAAAATGCGCGACGCCCTTGCCGATCGTGTAAAGGCCGTCAAGCGGGGTAAGAATCGTGCTCATGCGGCGGAGCCTTTCATGCTGTCGATGTGATCGATGACGTAGGTGATGGCGGTGAGGCACTGCGTTTGCTCAGCCTCGGAAAATGCCTGGGATGCGGCGGTGGGGGCCAGCGCCGGAGCGCCATCGTTCAGAGCCAGCTCGATCGCCCTGGCCAGCTCGTCCCCGCGCTCCGCCGCCTCCTGTCCGTCTCCGGGCTTGCGGGTCAGCACCAGAATCTCGATGGTAGTGGCGCGAAAAACCGGCATTCCGGGTCGCATCTCGCCGGTGCCCGGCCCGCGGCGCAGCGTCTCTTGTGGCGCATAGATGATGATCGCCTCATCCTCGCCCTTCCGGAGATCCCGCGCGCGAGAGACATAGACCGGCGGCCCGATCGGATCGAGCAACGCCTTGATATTATTTTTTATTTCGGTGCGCGGGTGTGTCATGGGGGCATACTATCAAGGCGCGCGACCAGGCGGCGCGGTGCGCGGCGCGCTTTCAGAGCTGGCCGAGGCCGGCACTTGAGATGGCCCTCGCGGGCCAGGATTCATGGAGAAAAAAGAGGGTGGAGTTTTTTAGGGGGGTGGTGAGAAAGTGGAGGTGTCAGCGCCTGCGGAAAAGCTTCAGCTTTTGAAGAATCCGGGGGTGTGGGGGCAGAGCCCCCGATTGATCAGTCATCCAGCGCGCAGCGACATTTGACCATAGCGCGCCCGTCATCGCGGATTTCTACCAGGCGTCGCGTTTTGCCGTCGATCTCGACAATCGCATCATGCAAGTCGGATTCCGGATCAGTGACCCCGGCGGCTATCAGATCTTGCCGCCGCAGATCGAGACGCGGCCAGGCGTCGCGCTGCGAGACATAGTCCCCGATCTGCTGTTCGACGTGGTCCGGCCGCCAGATGCCCGGAACGGTGACCTCGCGCCCATCGGTGAGCCGGAGCGCGCGCGGCGCGCCCCAGATTTCCGCGAAGATTCCGGACATGTGCGCAAACATTTCGTCAAACGGCGGCTGGGTCATCAGAGCGCCTCGATGTTGAGCTGCATGCCCAGCATCGCTTCGACGGTCGTCGCCAGGTCGCTGATGTCGACAGAGCGGATCACGGGCGAAGCGGTCTCGACGCGATCGGTGTCGATGTGAGCGATCTCCGATTCCCCGTCGATCAGTCCCAGTCGGGCGCGGTAAGGCGTGTCGACTTGGCCCTGCGTCGTCCGCAGCGTCAACCTCGCAGCGTAAACTTCGCCGGTCGTCACCGCACCGGAATCGATGTCGCGGATGACGCTTGATCCGGACGCGACGGTCACCCCGGTGCCCGACGGATTGCCGAGTCCAGCGGGGTAGACGGTATCGACGGCCAGCGGCCCCATCCCCGCCAGGGCTTCTTCCGGCGAATATGAATATGCGATCACGTCGGAAAAGCTGGGGTTCGATGCGGCTGTCGTGTGAGTCCCCGAGAATGCAAAATACTCGATCCTGTCGACGGACTGACCGGCTACCGGCGCCACGCGATCGCGGTTGATCGTCGCGTCGATCTCGAGCTGACCGTCGATATAAAGCAGGATCCGCGCGTCCGCGGTCGACAGATCGGCGACCAACTCGACGTGGTAGAGCTGCGATGAGGTCGTGAGAGCCGTCGCGCTAGTGCCGACGACAAGCGTCGACATCAGCGCCGATGCGGTGCCGTCAGTCTGCACCGCGTGACACAGCTCGACCTGCCGGCCGGAAGACAAACGGAGCGACAAAAGGTCAGCAACATCAGTGCCTTTGAAATACGAACCGGCGGAAAACGTCCCGTTGACATCGCGATAAACCGCCGCCCTGGCGAGCGATCCGGCGGCAAAAAATGCGGGCGTATTGCCGACGGAGGTCCCGCGAATCCGGAACTGGACTCCGAATTTCTGGGTGGACTCTGGCAGGATCGAGGCAATGGCCGCCATCCCGCTGCCAAGCCCGGGACGGAAAGACGGACCGCTCGCGCGGCCAAGGGTGGTCATCGCGATGCGGCCGGCAGAAGCGGGGAGGGACCAGCGCGCAGACATATCTGTGTCCGCTGCATAGTCGTGGAGGCCGTCATAAAAGGTGATGTCGGGCATCTGAGATAGTCTCCGATTTATATCGACTGAGTGACGCAGCTCAGAGCCGCGTAGCGTGTGACGTGAGAGCCAGTCCGACGGCTCGCCACAGCGTGGACTTGAGCGACATTCGGCTGCGCGGCGCCGGTCTCGATGCGGTGCAGGCGGTCAACGCCGACCGTGCCGATTGTCGTCGGGCCGCCCGCGACGCGAGCGACGGCCTCAGTCCGCGCGGAGCGGAAGACCGCTTTTTCCGCTCCGATCTCGCGGGTAAACGCGATGGACGGCCGGGCTCTGGTGGCCCTGACGCCCTGCTGGGCGACGATCCGAGATCCGGCAATCCGAACCCTCGGCGCTCCGGATGCCTGGGCGGCCACGGCGTCGAGCGCGGCCATCCGGAACTGCGCGGGGCCGCCAACCGGCGCGGGTGCGGCGGTGCTGAGCAAGATTCCCAGGAGCGTGGTGGGGCGGACAAGCATCGGATCAGCTCAACGGCACAACATAGACGTCCGCCGCGGAATCGACCGGATAGACGGACACCGGCCCATCGAGCAGCATCAAATGCACCGGCAGCCCCGCCGCGATATAGATCGACCCGGCCATCTGACCTGCCGCCTGGCCGTCGCCGCGCAGCATGATCGGCGCCGTAGCGGTGATCATGTAGGCCCCCGCGGGAAGGCTTCCGGATGCAGTGGCGATCCCGGCCTCAGCCGCGATGCGCGTTCCGGATGCCCAATCGAGCGAGACGATCGGCAAGGGCTCCATATTGAGAGTCTGGGCGGCCTTGTAGCGTTTCATGGGGCTGTCTCCGGATGCGGGCTGGTGGTTGCCTGCCCGGAATCCGGACAGGCTAAGGGCGTGGGGATCGGACTCCGGATCAGGCGCCCAGCTTGACGTTGACGCCGGCCAGTGCGCCGTCGGTAACGCCGGCGGTCACAGCGATACCCACGCGCGGATAAGCGGTCGGGGCCTCCTCGCCGTCATCAGCGGCGGTGGTCAGGGTCTGACCGTCGAGATAGATCACATCGCCAACGGCAACGTCGGCCTCAGCGGCGACGGAGACGGCATAGACGCCATCCGTAACGATCGCGACAGACTCGCCTTCGAGCGCGGCGGTCTGCGTGTAACCGACGAGGGCACCGATCGCGACCAGCTCGCCGCTCTCGACATCGCGGGGCGCGGTGATGGTGATCACACTGCCAGCCTGCACATAATGTTTCATGGGGATTTCTCCGGATATTTCGGGGGATTCAGGATGAAGGTCCGGACCCCGAGTTGCTCGGGATCCGGAATTCCGGGTTCGTTACGCGCCGGTGCCGGTCGACTTCACGAAGCCGCGCCAGCCGGTCGGGTGGGCGCCCGCAAAGGTGCGAGCCCGGTAGCTGAGGCCGTCGACCAGGTGATCCGGAATTTCTTCCACACGGACCCCCTCATAGCCGCGCAGATCGGCCAGCTCGATTGCGTCGCCGTAATTCGGATCGGCGGCGACCATCCACTCTTCGCCCTCAAGGAACGGGTCCACGATGAGCTCAAGCGAGCTCGCGAACGGGTTCACGGCACCAGTCACGGCGGCCATGATCGGGCTGATGAGCTGCTGCGCCTCGGTCTCCAGATCCGGACCAACGACAACGTATTTCGGAGTCAAGTTCATCGGCTCGCCATCCAGATCGCGGACTTTGCGGAGCGCGGTGCGGGCCTTCGAAAGCCCCTCGACGGTGAGCTGATCGTTGATCAGGTTGCCGCGGGAAGCATGGAAGAGCGGCTTGTTGTCGGCAAGTTTCGCCCCGAAAGCTTCGCGAACCTTCTTGTTGCGCAGCGTGATGCCCTTCGCCGCGGCGCCGCGGATTGCGGTGTCCAGGAGGCGCAAGTCGTCGTTGATCAGCGCTTCGAAAGTCAGGCGCAGGACCCTGCCGAACTTGGCGATCCTGAACGAGCCGGCATCCGTGACAACGCTGCCCGCTTCGTATTCCGCGCCTTCCACGGTTTCCTTCAGCTCGGGGAATCCGCCGATCGAGTAGGTATCCACAGGCCGGAAATCGGAGACCAACGTTTCGTGGATCAGAGGCTGCAGCGGCATTTCGAGCGATGCGAAAATTTCGCGAACGCGACGCTCGATCGCCACGCTAGCCGCGGAGGTGAACGAGAAGTCGGAGCTGGAGTGCGAACCGGAACGCAGCACCATCGAGAGCACTTCGCGATCCGAACGGCCGCGGGCGGTCGAGCCGAGCGAGCGGCGGGCAAGGTCGATCATCCGCAGGCCGCGCAGGGCGCCAGCGTCCTTGTCGGCGCCCGGAGTTCCGGACAGCAGTCCGAACACCGCGGCCTCGGCCTGGCGCTGCGTGGTCTCGCGCTCATCCCGGATGATGCGGGCGCCAGAGCCGATGCGGCCGGGCGAGCGCTGGACCAGGGCGGTCCGGACGGCGGACTGGAGAGCGCGGGCATCGAGGCCATGACGACGAGCGATGCGGGTGAGAGTCGCGGAGCGCGCGGATTTTTTCCGGGTTTCCTCCTCATCCTCAGCATCCGCTGCGGCCTGCTCCTCCGGGGTCAGCTCCTCCTCATCGCCATCGGCGCGAGCCTCTTCATCCGACACGACATCGGCAACGGCTTCAGCGACGGCTTCGGTGACGATGGCGTCGACCTCGGCGGCCGGGACCAGCTCCTCGTCGCCATCGGCACGACCGGCACGAGCACGACCCTTGCCGCGGCCGCGACCGCGGGCAGCTTCGCCGCTGATCTCGTCCTCGATCTCCTCGACGGCGATCTCCGCAGCGTCCTCCGCGACCACCTCAGCGGCTTCGACGACCGCAGTTTCGATCGCGGCGAGCTGCTCCTCGGTCAGATCTTCCTCAACCTCGGCGGCCACGGCATCCACAGCGGCCTCGACCGCGTTGCGGAATTTGCGGCTGCGGACCGTCTTCGGGGCGGTCTTGGCCTTCAGATTGCGTTTGTTTTTCATGGATTTGCCTTTCTTGTCGGCGGGCTGGGTGGTAGTCCGCCGGGACATCTTGTCGGCGGGGGTGGAGCGGACCCGCGCGTGCGGGTCTGCCGGAACTGAAACCAATGAAATCTCGGCCGGCTGCCAGCGCGTGACCGTCTGAGTGACGATTCCGTCGTCATCGACGGCCTCGCTGGCCTCCTGGATCGCGTAGCCGACGCTGACCGAGCGCAGGACTCCGGCCTTCAGGTCCTCGACGATTCCGGAATGCTTGGGGTCGACGCTCAGCCGGATCGTCGCATATGCGCGACCATCCTCAATGCGATGCGCAACGACGGTCCCGATCGGAAGCGGCCCCCATGCGTCGTGCTGGATCAGAAAATTGACGGATCCGGAATCCAGACGGGTGACATCGATCGATGCATCGTCGACCCGGAGCACCTCGAAATATCCGTATCTGTCGACCGGGGTCTCCGTCGCATAGATGACCTCGATCGTGCCGGCATCCTCGTCATACGACGTAGCGGCGCGCGCGGTCCGGGTCTGCGTTTTGGGACGTTTCGCTTTCATGCGGAGGTCTTCCGGGTTGCTGTTTGGGTGATAATAAGGCGGCGGAATCAGGGGCGGCGCGGTGCGCGGCGAGGTCAGTCGGGTTCCGGATTTCCGGGCAACGATGCCCCGGAATCGTCCTCCGCGTTCTGCGCGGCGATGAGCGTGGCGGTCAGATCCAGGCTGCCAAATTTCAATGGCATCCCGGAAGCGGACAGCTCGGCCAACTTCTGGCCCTGCTCTTTGAGCGCGGCCCACATATCATCCGGATCGTATCCCCGGCGAAGCCATGCCTCTTCCAGCGGAAGCAGGCCGGCGGCCAGTTCGGACAGCTCCGCCGCGATTTCCTTCGCGGGCTCCATCGACTCCCGGGCGGGCGGGACCATGCGGACGGCGACGTCCACGTCCCGCATTTCGTTGATCTCGTAAACGTCCCGGAATTCCCGCTCGATCCGGAGCAAGACCGGATAGATGGTATGAGCGCGCAGGCTATCGATACTGCGCCGGAAGTCGGTCTCGCCGAGTTTTCCGGACGAGTAATTGAATCCGGTCACGTCGCCGGAAATGTGGTAATAAAGCACCCCGTAGCCTACGGCGACCGCCTCGATCGTTTTCCTGATGTGATCAGTAAAACCGCCGCTTTGCGACGGTGTGGCCATGGTGGGCTCATAGCCCGGAGGCAAGACGGTGACTGATCCGGGGACCAGCACCTCGGGGACCGCGTCATCTGAATCCTCATTCGGATCGATCTCACCCAAGAGTCCCTTTGCGCCGTCCTCTGATTCCGGCACTCTCAAGAAGACCCCGAAGGCCGCCTGCGTCCTGGCGCGCGCGAGCTCAGAGACGAAAAGGCTGTCGCCCTGGTGCAGCCGCTCCAACGCGGCGGCGCCGCGCGGGATTCCGCGGATCTGGTCCGGATAGCGGCGCTCAAGCATCAAGATGCAGCGGCTGGCCGGAATGAATTCTGTCTCCCAGTTTCCGGGTAGCGTGCTATCCATGGACGCGCGCACATGATAACCGACCACCCGGCCATCCGGATCGACTTCGACGCCCTGCTGAACCTCGTTGCCGGGGTGCCGGGCCGGGGCCCAGGTGTCGATCTGCTCCGGATCGATGATCTGTATCGTGAGCTCCAGGCGCCCGGTTTCCGGATTCTCGACATGCCGGAAAACCCACAGGACATCGCCGCCCGAAAAAAGCGTCTCGGCGGCAGTCGCCTGCAAGTCGTAAAGCGTCTGCGTGCCGCGATGATCGCAATCCGACGAACCCGCCCAGGCGTTCAGGGCGGCGCGATATTCCGGATCGCCAGCCACCCGATACCGGATGCCGGACCCCACGGAATGGTCGGTAAGCGTCCGGACAGCGCGGACGCCGTAGGGGGTATTCATGGCGTTATCGCGCGCGCGGGCGCGGACTTTCGGCAGATCGCCAAAGGCCCGCTCCATACCGCCGATCGGATTCCAGCCACCCTCCGTCCCCGGAATTGTGGGTGCGCGCAGGTAACGCCTGGACAGTCCACGGCCGGCGCGGCGGGATTTGGCGGGCTTCTTTTTGCGCAGGAAATCGAAAACGCCCATGTCAGAAGACCTCCACAGACGCCCGCGGCGCCACGAATTTTCGGTGATATTCAGTGAGTAGCAGTGCTTCCGCGCGGCCGTCGTCCTTCGCACGGCTCAGCATGTCGGCGGCATCCGGGAAAATGTCGCGGGCCATTTTGAGGCTCTCGCGTTTGTCCTGCGACAGGCCGAGCGCGGGTTTCCAAACCGCGGGGCGCACTAGCGTCAGCCGGCGCTCGTGCCCGGAGTAAAGCTGAGCGGCCGTCATCACGGAGCCGAAGCCTGCAGCGAAGCGCCAAAGCGATGCACGGCCTTCACCGCCCCGCGGCTCGACATGCTCGAGAACGACCAGGCCGGGATTCCATGAACAAAGAATGTCATGGACCGCGCGGCCATCGGGAACGGCACGACCGTCAATGAAGGTCTCGACGGGCATGTCATCAAGCCCGATGACAGACATGTCGTCGAGATCGACGAGCGCCAGGGCGCCTTTGAGGCCGGGGTCAATAGCGGCGATGATCATCAGCGCACTCGCATCACGATGCGCCGGGGGCGCGGGCGGAAACGCTGGCGGCCCGGAAGGCCCAGCTCGGCCCGCAGCTCGTCGATCGCCCGGCGCATTTCATCGCGGGACACGTATTTGATCTGATCGCCGGCATAGCTGACGTATTCGACGCCGCGGTAATATGCGGCCTCCAACGCGGCCAAGTAGCCGCGCTTTTGCTCATTGGTCAGAAGACCTGGGGGGGTGCCATTTGCGCTCATGCCCCAGATTCTACGGGGCAAATTAAAAGGGAGGCGCGGTGCGCGGAGCGGGAGCGGGATGCGGCTGGCGAGGCAGGCCTCGCGCAGCTCTGCCTCGTCATCGAGCTCCAGCTCGCGGATTACTCTGCCGCGTAGGCGGTTTCGGGGCGATATTCCCCCGGATGGCGGTAGGCATCGGCAGCAATGCGGCGCTCGATGTCCTCGCGGATACGGACCGGCTTGAGTGCGGTCGACACCAGCACCTCGCGGAGCACATCAGTGTGCGTCCGCAGTCCGCCGCCAGGGGGCTCGTAACGCAGGTAAAGACCCTCGATCTGGTCGAGCCGGGACATGATCTTGTGCGCCGTGAGCATGCCGGGGGCCGCGTTCGCGGTGCTGATGATGACTCGGGCGATCGGAACGCCGGTTTCGATCAAGCCGCGGATCAGCCGCGCGGCGGTCTCCTCAGCGCCGGAGCTGACCGCGATATAGCCGCGCAGGGGGTCCTGCGGATTGATCAGGTCATGCGCCAGGGCGTCGGGCAGACTGTCGACAATAACGACGCTCGTCGCGAGATGCAGACCGCACGTGATCGAGATGCCTGCGCGGCCACCGCGGAGCTTGTAGACGCGGCCATTCTCACGGCGAGTTTCGTATCCGACAAGCTCGGGCTGGCCGTCGTCCCGAAGGAGGATCTCGGGGATGCGTGCGGAGTCCTCGCTTGAGACGGAGAATGACTCGGCGAATTTTGCGCCGATGTGCGTGATCCCGGCGTCGCGGAACGCGGGCGGAATGGAGAAGCCCGGGTGCCAGATCTCCGCCCCGGCGACATATTTCTGATGGACCTGATCAGGGGTCAGGTGCCCGATCTGCTGAGAGCTGTCTGCGACAGCCCTTTTGAGAGCCGCCGCGGCGGCGGAAGGTGGATTCTTGGAAAGAGAAGGAATGGAGGCAGGGGAGGTGTCGTCGTCGAAGTTGATGGCGGTGTCAGCGGCGGTGGTGGTGGGTTTGGTGGCGGGGGTGCGCAGCAGATCGTCGGCGCGGATCAAAGCGGCGGGAAAAGAGAGGGAAGGTTCGAGGGCACGGATAAAGATGATGAGGTTTCCAGTCTTACCGGTCCCGAAATCCTTGATCAGCCAATCGCCGCCCCGCCCGGCGAAGACGCTCAGGTCCTTCCGCCCAGGGGAGGACCAGCGGTTCGATTTGGGCGCGCTGAGCGTCCAGCCAAGGGCGATCAAGGCCGGCGCCGGGTCGCGCGTGGTGATGTCGGTCGGGTCAATTCTGCGGGTCATGTCGGTCATCCTTGTTGCGTTTCTGATGGCCGTTCTAGCCCTTCACGAATCATCATGACTCCGCTTTTTGTAAAAGGGAACAACGAGTTATCCGGATTTTCTGGATGCGAAAAATTATGACCGCCGGAATAATATCCGGCGGCCCTGATATTGCTGGGTTTTCCCGGCTCGTTTTCTCAACAAACTTTTTTCAATGAAGCTGAAGCGTGAACGTGGTTATGGTGGATAAGGTCCGAACACAGGTAACCGGAGCGGGTTTTGTCTATCATCGAGCAGCTGACAAATGCGCCTGCAGGGCGCTGTATCCACGATCAGGTCAGGGCGCGCTTGACCGGTAGGGCGCTGTATTGCGGCATCAATGCTTGGAATTTCCTGATCAGGGCAGAGGCCGTAAAACACGTCCCGACGGTCTCATACTTCTGCGCATCCCACTCGACGGAAGAAGCCGTGGCCGCATTCCTTTGGTCAGCTCGCGCGCATGGATACAAGGATCTGGCGAAAGATATCAGCCCACGCGATCACAAGCATAAGGCGGTGGTGTCAGAGTTTGCGAGCATGATCGCTGACGAGGCTGGGCGCGCCGGTATCAGCTTTACGTATCACCCAAAAAAGGATGACCTGTTCGCGCGAGTGAAGATTGAGGGGGAGTTTCAGTATCGGCACCTGAATTTGGGGCTGATCTCCTATAACAAGGATGAGGGGGATACTGATCCAGACGCCGCCGAGGGCGCGTTCATGTCAACCTATCCTGGCGACATTGAAATGGTCCGAGCACTGGAACGGAAAGCTGATTTCCGAAATCAGGCGCTGTATGCCGGAAAAGAGGGGGCCCCATCCATGACGCCGGAGGCGCTGGAGCGCCAGCTCCGGTATCATGGCGTCATCACTCTCGGCCTTCTCTGGGCTGCCTCTGACATGTCGCGGCACGATGGTGAGCGGGTTCCATTCGTCGTCCAGTCGCTCGGAGCGATGAATCGGATATGCCAGCGAATGAGCAAGAAGAGATGCTCATCGTCGAATGATGGCTGAGGTGATGGATCAGCGGCCCCAAAAAGCCTTTGCCGCTGCTGAAGACTTCCGGACGATCTTTTTGCGGGGCCGGATCGGGGCTGCCTGCGCGGGTGCTGCGCCGGTAACTATAGGCTGGTCATCACCACCTGCGGATGGCTGCGGAGCCGGGATCGCGGCGGCCGGTGCGGACTGGACGCGGCGAGCAATACCAGGGACGGCGAGTTTCAAGCCCTCCCAAGCCGCCTTGGCATAGACCCTCGCGTCCAACGCTTCGGTCCGAGCCCCGTCGTAACGTGGCTTCCAGCGCGATTTCCGACGGCCGGACTTGTCGTAGCTGTATGACCGCTTTTCGTTTGTGACCTGTTCGAACCATGCTGCCGGCCTGTCCGCGGGGACGTGCATAAAGCCTGGGCCGGGCTGCGTCTTCGACACGCAGGTCGCCACCCAGTCCTTGGCCGCCTGGACGCCAACGAGATGGAGCTTCGCTCCATTCCTGATCGTTGGCGCGGACGCCGTCCAGATCGGCTGCCTGTGGGTCGCCTCTGATGCGCCCTTAACGGCCCAGATGCGGCGGCGGGTGCGAGCGCCAGCGAAGGCGGTCACGGCGTCAATGATGCTACCGTCGCCTCCGCCATTATCCCCGCCGGTGTCGATGCATGCGGCCTGGGCTCGGATAGTGCGACCATCCTCCGTTCGATACTCCTTCAGTAGAATATCATCGAGAACCGCCCATGCGCCGCCCTCGGTGGGGTCGCCAGGGATGACGTGATATGCCACGGACCACGTCTCATCGCCCTGGCCAAACGCAACGATCTCACATTCCAGTCGCCCGTTTCCACGGCTGCCCATCGGCTGGACATCGACGCCGGCGACGATCACGAGGGCACCGGCAGGAAGGAGATCCCAGGCTGGCTCGACCCGCGCCGCGAATTGCGTAGGGTCAACCTCGGCGAGCTGGTCCTCGTGCTCCTCCCAGCTCTCGCCCAGGCGGTTGTTGACGAAGGTCTTCAGCTTTGCCTTGTCGCCCTGGCAATCGAGAAAATCACGGACAACGGCCTCCAGGGACCACCCGGGATTGTATCCGATCCACCCCCAGAAACCCGCGCGCGTAACGGGGACAGCGCGACGGCCACAATGCTTGCACATAGCGCGCCCCTCGCCATTCCACAGCCGCTCGGTCTCTGGGGACTGGAGTTCGCCACAGCATTCGAACGGCTTTGTCTGGCGCCAGACGATCGCGCCTTTCGTCGTCAGCAGGCGGATTCTATCCGCCTCAGCCCAGGGCTGTTCGCAATGCTCGCATTCATAATGTGCGATCTCCGGACGAATCCGGCCTTCCGCGTCCTTGAATTTCACCCGCTTCCATTTCAGGTAGTCCATCTCGCCGCAGCATGGGCATGCGATATACGGCTTCCGCATGTCGCTCTTCTGATACTCCAGTTCGATCCGCGATTTACCGCGGATAGTTGGAGTGCTGACTAGGACAAGCTTTTCGCGACCCTTGAACTGGGTTGCGCGCGACGACGCCAGGGCGACCGGATCGCCATCGACGGTCTCGGCGCAGTCGTCGAGTTCGTCGACGAGGACGACTTTCGCGGACCTGTTGCGCAGATTCGCGGTGCTGCCGATCGTCATGAGCTCCAAGAACCCGCCAGCGAACCGTTTGAGCCCCTTTGTGAACCGTTCGTTCTTCGTTTCAAGGGCCTTGGCACCGCCCCAAAGGGCAGCCAATTCCGGCGTATTTACGATCATCGGATCGATCTTTTGCGTGACCGTCGTGTCGATCGTATCCTGCCCGGATGAGTAGAAAAGCATGGGGCACGGGTCGAGATGCATGTGGTAGCCGACAGCCGTTTCCAGGGATGTGGTCTTCATTAGCTGTGCGCCGGCCATCACGATGATGGCACGGATTGACGGATCAGATATTGCGCGCATCGGTCCGCGACCGATCTCGAAGTTCGAGGTCTTCCAGCGACCCGGGATGGCTGAGGACTCCGTGGGAACAATACGGTATTCATCCGCCCATTCGTCCGCCGTGAGCCTGGGCGGAGGCTGGTAAGCGCGAGCGCATTTTGCGGCAATGGCGCGACGGAGGATGTCAGCCGGGGCGACCAGGTCAAGCATCGTCGTCATAGTCGTCCTCGCCGTCAACCGGATCGTCGTCATCAAGATCCAGGTGGTCGTGTATCGATGCGTGCGGATTGCCGCCGGCCTTCTCGATTGCCGCAGCTGCAGATGAGATGGTCGTCATCGCGGCGGAGATCTCGTCGTCGATCATGCGCTTGACAGCGGCCGGGTCCGTTTCAGCGGCCACAGTGATGGACAGGCGGGATCCGATTGGCATCAGGGACGAGCGGACGCGCTGGTTCTGGTCGTCCCAGACATCGGCAATCAGGTCGACCGGGATGAGCGTCCCGATTTCCCGGCACGCATCGGCGCGCCTCTTGATCGCGCGGTAGTGCCAGTCCATCGCTTTAGCTCGTCCCTCGTGATACGTCTCGCCGTCCGCCAGCCCGGCTTCTTCGAGCGCCTGCGCCTCGCGCCACGCAATCAGATCCCTGATGCGGACCCTGGCCGGATTCGTTCGGCCCTGTCCGCCGGCGATGTGTGGAGCGCCAGCCTCGATCCAGTTCCTGATCGTCTGTGCGGTGATACCGATCGCATCGGCCGCATCGCGCACTGTCATAGTGCCGTCCGGCAAAACGGTGACGACCTTCGTTTGGCCGTCGGGATTGCGCTGGCGCGTGGGCTGTCTCGCCATTTTCGTGCTCCAAACAAACCAAAATTTTTCGATTCACAGGTGGAAACAAAGTGACCTGGGCAAAACCACCTCAATACCCCTATGCCCCCTGGGAGGACCCGTAAAAATTTCCAGGAATTTTGGTATCTTACGGGCCAATTATGGCCGGGGCGACAGGCATGCAGCAGGCTCTGTGGTCGCGGAAATGGAGCCAACAAGCTCCGCGACATCGCGAGCAAATGCTGGCGCGAGCGCCGGAACCACAGATAACGTCACGACGACTGCACAGATAGCGATGCATAGCAGAAAGGTCGCGAAGCAGATCTCAATGAAACGGTCCATGGTGGGACTCCTTTGGCTGGGTCTCCTCCATGATATCCGAGCTCCGAGACCCCCGGCGCGGTGGCCTGATGCTACTCGATCAGTTCCAGGACATAAGCGGCAACGGTATGCGCGGAGTGGATGGCCAGTCGGGCATGGCGCGGCTTGATGGTGATGTTCTGCCGCTGCTCCTCCGACCGACCATGAGCGCCGCTCTTATTGTTCCTGAGGTGCGCGATTCCGTCGACGATGCTGTGCAATCCCGATGCGATCTTCTTCAGGTCTTTGTTGTCCCAGTCCGCTGCCCGAAGCCCAATCTGTTCCGCCGAGAGCTTCCATAGGTCACCCAGGGTGTCGCCGCTCTTATAGGTGACCTTCTTATGATCGAGGTAGGCCTTCAACGTGGCCTCCAGGACATTCCCCGCATATTGCGCGGCCTGATGAGGATCCTGCTCGATCATCGTGAAAGCACGCTTGATCTCGATATCGACCGAAGCGAGGCCGTGCTTCTTCACGTTCTCATCGAGCGATAGTGTCGGCACGGCCCCGCCCTTGGTGATCGTGCCGCCGGGAATGAATGTCAGACCATTGGCGGACAAGGCCTCGCGGACCCGCTGCTTTTCGGCATCCAGCTTCTGGACCTGTTCGCTCTCACCAGACCAGTAAGACCGGTTCTCGACCTCCATCGAAAAGAAATCATCAAGGATCGCGCCGAGCACCCTGAGCGGCTCCGAGGTAAGCTGGTTCGTCTGGCGAAGCCACGACTGCACCTTCACGGATTTACTGCCCTCAGGCACTGGATCAGGAGCGCCTGACATCTGAAATAGCGACGTGAGGCCTGCCACGGTGTAACGGTCGGGAAATATCTGACTCAGAAGGCCGATAATGGGTGTCGGGATTCGCTCGGGCGGATGCATCGGATTTACTCACATGGCAGTGTCCGTCACAGACTATATAGCCGGGCTGCGAAATCAAAGCCGGTTGGCGGGGTGGTTAGCCTGGATCTGCAGATGCCGCTCGAGCATCGGGCCGCCGAGGCGGCGCCACTCTTTGCGGATCCCGAATATTTCCCGATAGCGGCGCGTCTGCGTGAAGACGGTGAGCCGCTGCAGCGGTTTTGACGGGTCCTTGGGCCTGTGGAAAAGCCCGGCTTTCGTGTAGGCTCCGCGGGGTCGGCCGAAGAAATACTGCCCGATCTCCCTCGTGGCGGTCCTCTTGCCGGGTATGACGTGCTTAGCGGCAAGCAGCTTCGCCCGCTCCGCCGGTGACCACCGCCATTTCTTGCCCAGGTTGCCGAATTTCGCTTCTTTGACGCGCGCGTGGATTGGGGTGTGGATCCGCTCCGCGCGCTCCCCGAACTCCCCCGGCCCCAGGTAGCGCGCCTGGATCCGATTGAAACGCAATGAGGAGGTCAGATCTTCATACGATGCCGCTTTATAGAGCACCGCGGACGGCTTCGACGTGAAGGGCGTGGGCCGGTCGATGACCCTCTTCATGATGTCGGGAGTTGCCGCCCTCAGTTCCTTCGCAGTGTCGTTCAGGCTGTTCCGAGCGACCCTTTTGATTTTGCTGGGAGCCACGCGGAGGCGGCGTTCGAGCGCCCCGGTATCAATGCGGACGGTCGCCATCAGCGGATCCGCCAGTCGATGTCACCGCGGCGACAGGGGCGGCACATGCGGACGCCAGAGTGCGCGGAAATGATGGGGCGGGAGCAGCACAGGCAGGGGCGGATGCGGGCGGCGGAAAGGCCACCGGAGGCGCGGAGATCGGAGAGATCAGCGGCTGATGCATGAGCGTCGCCCAGTGACGCGGACAGCCCTGCAGAGCCGCCCATGGGCACACCAATGTCGGCGGCCAAGCGGGCAGCAGGGAGGCCCTGGAGGCGGCGCTGGAGGACGGCGGCAGGCAGGTGCGGGGACAGCTGAAGCCGGATGACCGGGGCGTCGAGAGCGGGGGGGTCGGTGTGCTGCATGATGGGGGCAGCGTAGCGCGGGCGGGCCGGGCGGGGCGCGGCGAGGCCAGGGCAACTGGCGCGGGTATATAGGGGTATAGCGGAGGAAAAGGCAGTCGAAAGGGTGGACCGGGCTGATCTGCGTCAGCAAGATCAGAGCCGGGACAGCCCTTTCGACTAGACTTTTTCGTCCCATCTATTGATGTGAGGAGTCTTAGGTCATGTTGACAAATGGCGGAGCCAGAGCCTGATGCAGGCGACGTCGACGAAGCCAAGGAAGCTTTCGGCGGTTTTGTCGTAGCGGGTTGCAAGGCGGCGGCTATTTTTCAGCTTGTTGAAGCAGCGCTCGACCATGTTGCGCAGGGTGTAGATGGTCATGTCGACAGCCTTGCGCACCCTTCGGTTCCTTCGCATCGGTATCATGGGCAGGGCGTTGCGGCTCTCGATGTCTTCCCGAATTTTATCAGAGTCATAGCCCCTGTCGGCGACCAGAACTGCTGGTTGCGGCAGGTTGTCGGCCATCACCATATCATAGCCGGTGTAGTCGGAATCCTGCCCCGGCGTGATCTCGGTCCTCATCGGGAGGCCTGCGCCGTTGACGCGGAGATGGATCTTGGTCGAGAAGCCACCTCTCGAACGGCCAAGAGCCTCTTTCGGAGTCCCCCTTTTGCGCCCGCCGCATGATGATGGGCGCGGATCACAGTGCTATCAACCATCTGGAGCTTGTCTGGCGCGATCCCAGCGTGGTTCAGCGCATCCAGGATATCCTCCCACAGTCCCGCCAAAGTCCAGCGGCGGAACTGACGGTAGACCGAGGACCACTTGCCAAACTCTTCGGGCAGATCGCGCCATGGCGCACCAGTCCTTGCGATCCAGAATATACCATTCAGAACAAGACGATGGTCCGCAGGTTTCCGCCCGTTAGGGTGCCGGACGGCACGAATGAAGCCCTCGAAGAAGGTCCACTCATCGTCGGATATCAGGTTGCGTGCCAAGTTCATCTCCCACGTAGAGATGAGCTTGAATCATAGGACGACTGCCAGAGGAATCCCTTTTGTCAACACGACCTAGATCTTAAGATTCTTTTTCTTAAGATCTTAAACCCCTTCCCCTTCATGTCCCGGCTCTGATCTTGCTGACGCAGATCAGCCCGGTCCCTTCGTTGAAGGGTTTAAGAGTTATCTTAAGAGCTAGTGACCGATTCGGCCTTTTCAAGGGGTCACGGCCAAATATTTTTATCCCTGCAAGTGTTTTTTCATCCGATCGGGCATTTTAGTTGCATGAATGCAACACGTGTCCCGATCAGGGGGCCGCAAGCGGCAATGAAGCCGGCTGACGCCGGCAGGATTCTAGGAGAAAAAAGGCGGGAAGAATTCACCCCAGAATCGTCATCAAAAAGAACCCACCTTCATCACCAGCAGCAGCAAAAGCAAAAGCAACCTTTCCTTTTCATCACCACGCCAAAAAGCCTCCTCCATCTCTTTATTTCATAGAATCCTAAAGGCCCGTTAGGGCCATCATTGCCGGCCTCGGCCGGCCCCCTCATCTCCCGAACCATCTCGAACTTTCCAGAGGCCCGCCAGGGCCTCCCTCGCGCGCAGGCCCGCGCGCGCACGCACATAGAGCACCGTCTCCGCACCGCGCCTCCCTTCGCCGCGGTGCCATAGCATGCCAGCGACCGCACCAGCCCGCCGGAGCCCGCGCCGCATGCCCGCCTACCGTTTGCCACGGATCACCCCCGACGCCCGCCAGGCCGCCCTGCGCGCCCTGGACGCTGCCCTGACGGCCAACCCGGCGCCCGGTCCATCCCGCCCGCCAGTGCCTCTATCCGCCGTCGAGCTGCTGGAGCTGTCGATCATCGACGACGCCCTCGACCATCTCCTCGCCCCTCAGCTCCCCCGCTAACCGCCCTGGCCACCACCCCCGATCACGAGCCCCAAGCATGCCCCAGCCACCCCAGCCATCCCGCCGCCTTTCCGATGCTGAGGTCGAGGCCCTGGTCGAGCGCGTCGCAGCCCGTGCCGCCCGCGAGGCGTCCGCCCGCGCCGCCCGGGAGGCCGTGGACGACGTCTTCCGGAGCCTCGGCCTCGATGTGCGCGACCCCTCGGATCTCGTCAGCTGGCACGCAGACAGGCAGTGGACGCGCGCCGCCCGAGAAGGCTCCAGCCGCTTGGGATTATCTGTCAAGACCACGGTCATCGGGTCCCTCGTGACCGCCGTGCTGGCCCTGATCTGGTCTGCCCTTCAAAACGGCCCTCCTGGCGCCCCCTGACTCTCCCTGGTCGCAAACGCCACCCGCCCAAAATCCATAAAATTCCCTCCCTCGAACGAGATCTCCACATTCCCGCCCCGGAGCCTCACCCGCCCCAATCTGCCAGCCTTCGCGCCCGTTCCCTCCGTAGAGGGAAAGATATGGATTTCTCCCTCTAGGAAATACTTAGTCCTTGTTTTTGTTGACTAATTTTGCGATTTTGCTTTGTGACCCGGTTCAGTCGGGCTATATTGATCTCATAGCAGCGGGACTGGCCCGCAGCACCCCAGGAGATCGAAAATGACCATCCAGACCCCCATCACCCCGGCCCCCACCGAGCTCGAGATCATCATGGAGCAGATCGAGACGCAGCAGCGCCGCTCCGCCGCGCTCATGGCGCTGAGCGACGGCATCCGCGACCTGAAAATCGCGCCCCTCAAAGCCGCCAAGGGGGACCCTGAAGCGGAGCGGCTCGTCTCCGACACGCTCCGCGCGCTCGTGCCCGCCTTGAATCCGATCGACATCGACATCATCAATGACGCACGCGAGCATCGCGACTATATCAATCTCTGCAATATCGCCCGTGACGCGCGCCATCGCTCCGAGCATATCGACGCGGAGATCATCGATCGCCTGCAGTGCCGCGCAGCGGCAATCAAGAGGCGCGCCGAGGCCCGCGGTGCCGACGCATACCGCGCCAGGATGGCCGATCGCAAAACCGCCTACACCAAAGCCTACGAAGCCGCGATGAAACTCACCCCCTCGCGGCGCCGCCAGCTGGCTGAGGCCCTCCTGGACAGCTGACCAGACCAACCCCCAGAACAGAAGGCCCCTGCCATGACCATGATGACCCCCATCGACACGCCTCCCGCCACCGCCATCCCGCAAACCGCCTTCCAGGCCGACGAAAAGCTGACCGCTTTTGCCGCGGTCGCCGGTGAGATGCTCGCCGACGCCGCCCAGGCGTTGGACACCGCCGCCGGTGCCCCGGCCTCGGTCGCCGCAGGGCTGCGCAGACAGGCCCGGATGCGGATCTCCGGGGTCTCGCTGCTGATCGAGGACATCGCGCATCTGATGCCGCACGACCATGTCACGCAGCTGATCACTGACCTCGGCGCGCTCATCGATGTCCAGTCCGTCTCGCCGGATCAGGTCAGGCTGTCGGCGGACATGGTCGACGCGCTCATCGAAATGGAGCTCTACCAGCTCCGCCTTGGCACCATCTATTCGCGTTATGCCTGACTGCCTTTCCCACCGCGCCGCCCTTCCTGGGTGGCGCATATGATTCAAGGATGGCGCGGGTCAGCAGCGCGCCCTGGTGCAGCCTCATGGCACCCTCCGTTGTTGATCACTGCTGCCCCTTTCCCGGCTCGGGGGTGATAGAGCCGGGACAGTTTTCCCCGGCCGTGCGGGGCCCGATCTCCAGATCAGGATAGCGCGGATGCAGATTAGCGGGTCGTGCTGCAGTCATGATCAACGCCCGCAGCCATGGTCGGCGCCTCCTTCGCTGATGACATGGTCGTCGATGCCGGGGCCGACGAGACCCGCCCTGGCCATAATACCGAGGAGATGTGAGATGGATGAGCGCGAGATTACGGATGATCCGACAGTCAGTGACGGGTTCAGAAACGCCGTTGCCGGCATGATCGCCCTCAAGCGCGACGGCGCGACGGACGACGAAATCGATAATCAGATCAAGGTCATCGCGGTGCGCGCACATGAGGCTCACGATCGCATGGGCATCACACTGACCGAGAGCAGCCGGCGTATGCAATTGCGCATCATCGACAGCGATGAAACTGAGGTCGGTTACGACTGGCTCGTGTGGCTCGATAAAGTCCACTGACCCGCCGCCAGCCCAGAGGCCCCGTGCGGGGCCTATCGATGTTTCAGGTTCTATCGACGCCCATGCTATCGGCGGCAATTTTTGAATCCAGGTCGGGGTATTGTATGTCCGGAACCAGGTTCTTCAGGAAGCGCGCCCTGGAGACCTTGGCGTTGGCGCCCAGCTGTCCGGCAGCATGCCAGCGAAGCACATTCTGCACCGGAACGACATAAACGTCCATGTCCGGAAACTGCATGATATCTGTCAGTATGAAGCCCTTCACCCCGCCGAGTTTCGCTTGGAAACCTTCCTCGTTGAACTTCCGTCCAGAGCCCACCTGATTTGAAGGGTTAAAATAAACGCCTCCTCCGGTGATCGAGCGGACTTCCCACATCCCGCCGGTCGGGTCGAGTAGGTCATATCCTGCACCCTCAGAGGGGGCTAGTTGCCAGCCTGGATGATCCCATTTCAGCCGGCGTTCGATGATGAACGAGACCCTTCGCCCGTCCATGAAATATTCCCGAACGTCCTCGACCTTGACGCGCATCGCGCGGGCCAGCTCCTGTTCGTTCCACGATATTCGAAACTTGTTCTTCAAGTGTGCCTCCTGCATGTCTACTGCAGGGATGGCACGTCGCGGACCGATTCATCAAGGAGGACATCTTGACCACGTTCGCTGAATATTTCGTCGAGGCCCTTGAGCGCGAGGGCGTCGATGCTCAAGAGCTGATACGGGCTTGGACACAAGAGGAGCGTGACCAAGTCACCAACAAGATCAGGAGCGCGATCGATCTATCCGGTGTTATCGGAAAGCAAATACCTGATTTCAAAGGAACAAATCAATCAAAGGGCAATCAGGCGGCCGATTTCCTCTTCGGTGCAATCGCTGGACATATGGGGAACTCGGGAAAGATTGCGACCGCGCCGGGTAAGGGTTACCCGGACATGATATTTTCGCTCGATGGTGCTTCCTTCTGCATGGAGTTTAAAGCCACATCTGCTTGGAAGGCAGGGGATAGCAATCGACGGGTGCTGACCAGTTCGACCTCTAAGCTGCGCTCTTTAATCCAGGAAGCGCATGTCGGGAACCCACCCGCACATTTCATATGCACGGTCCTCTATTCCGACAACGATGCAGTGGTTACCGGCGTCAGACTGGATTTCCTGGAGCCGGATACGCCAGTGAATATCAGGCTCGAGGCTTCAACATCCCAGAAGCTGCTATCTGAGGGCGCTCACACCATCGTTCTCATGCCCTAATGCCGGCGAAGAATGACGATCCGGTTCGTATTTGTGCCCTTCGAACCGTTATCCACGCCCCAGCAGTTCGCCGTCTTCGTGAACTCCTGATCGTTGATCATCACCCCTAGCCTATCGAACGGAAGGCCCTCCGCGGCCCTCCAAACAAGCTTTTCGAGCAACACCTTCCCGTTGCGAACCTCTCCCACTTCGAACGCGACATGCCCGCCCGAACGAAGGATGCGGGCCTGCTCCGCGAGGACGTTGTGGACCATCTCTGTCCAGGATTCCTCGGTGCGATGCATTGCGATCTTCACGTCTTCGGGGTCGATCCCCGCGAACCAGCAGCGGAGCCAGTTGTCGAGAGCATATTGCACGATGTCCAGGAACGGCGGCGACGTAACGACCAGGTCCACTGCACCGTCAGCGATACCGGGCGTATCCCATGCTGCCCCCACATGCAGAGAATGCCGCACCTGCGAGGGTGCTTGGCCATCTTTGAGGAGTGTTCGCGTCTTCTTCGACACCACCTTCGCGATATCGCGGGGTGGCGGCGTAACGCCCAGCTTCTCGTTGATCTTCAGTTGGGCCTTCACGCTGACCGCTTGGTTCGGCGGCATAGAACGACCAGAGAAAAAACCAGGGGAATGGCCGGACAAGCGGTTGATCGACACCATACGAATCCAGTCTGCAACAGGATCCGGCCTGTCCGAATTGATCGGGGCCCTCTCATCGATCCAGTCTCGCAAGGCTTCGAGGCCGGCCAGCGTGGACGGATGATAGAAGGCCAGAAGGTCATCACGCCGGATTTCACCCGATCCGTAGTCGACAGACCGAAGCGCCTCATCCACAGACCTCTGATTGATCGGCGCGAGCCGCGGCCTGGTCAGCAGAACAGACAGCGGATTGATGTCGTTTCCGAAAGCTTGGCGGCCCATGAGTGCCGCCTGCACGGGCGTGGTTCCGCGCCCCATGAACGGATCATGCACCACATCACCAGGCCGGGTTAGCCGCTCAATGAAGAACTCGGGAAGTTGGGCTTTGAAGCACGCGCGATAGCTGATTTCGTGAATGCTGTGCGCTTGCCGCTGCCCTGCAGTCCAAAATTCGTTCACAAAGTATGGGATATCGTCGACGATGTCGCGCGCCGTCTTCCTTCCAAACTGGTCGAACTCAGCCACATCGTCGATGAAATCCTCAAGCACTCGCTCGGAAAGCGGTGCAATCAGGGCGGCGGCCTGCGGCTCATCGAAGAGAGAGAGCTGGTTCATGGTCACTCCTGCAGCGCGTTACCGGGCTAACTATATGTTGAGGCAGCTGCAGGCGCAAACCCTGCCGGGAGGATCGGCAAGAGTTTTCCGGATTTTTGTTCTACGATCGTTCTTACTCAAGGCGATCCTGCCGCCCAACTTACGGCAGACTTGAGTCTCACGGTTTTGTTACCCGCAAGCCCCGACTGAATGTTTGCACCTATCCTTTTTCCGGCCCGCCTCCGGCACCTCCCGAAACGCCCAGCATTTCCGGGTTTCCGCCGGCCCCGCGATGCCCGCGTCATCGGATAAAGTATTTCCTAACCCATTGATAGATATAGATGTTACACCTTAAAGTTGTTGAGCCGGCGGTGCCGGAGGGGTATCTTTAAGTCATCGAGGGCGGCAATGGCGCCGCCCAGAATTAGGATGACACACATGACCACCGCGCATATCGAGACTGCTGATCTGGCGACCATGGCAAAGCAGCTCTTGGATCGCCCTGATGTCTATACTGCCAAGGTCTGGCAGGACCGCCGCATCTATGTCGGCCTCACGGGCTACGACCCGTCTTGGGCAGGCGATCGTAACCTCAAGATGTATTACGATCCCAAGCTCGGCTGGATGTATGAGGGATTCAAGGGGCTGATGTCGCAGGGGTTCCGCGCATCCTTTGCGAGTTTCTGCGCCGATTTCCAGCCCAAGGGTCGGTAACGCCACCATGCTCCCCGATCTCCTCCGGCACTACAACAGCTCCACCAGGCCCGCGGCCTTCGCGGCCTGGGCGGAGAGCCTGCCGCGCACGAAAGCCGCCGGATCCGCGTTCTGGTCGGCGGCGGTCGCCGAATGGTCCGGCTTCGACCGCATCGACCACTATCGCATGTGCAAGCTTTTCCGAAGGTTCCGTTCAAGCCGCCCGGCGTCCCTCATCGAGCGCCTTCCAGATAAAATCCGGATTTATCGCGGACAGGACGCCGGCGATGCCTTCGGCTTGGCCTGGTCCACCGACAGGACGATCGCGGAAGGCTTCGCGGAAGGGCACCGCGGTTTCGTTCATGATGATCCCTACGTCTACGAAATCACCGTGTCCAAGGAGGAGGTCGCATTCTGCTGCGATAACAGGGGAGAGGCCGAGATCGTCCTGCTGCGCGTGACCCCGGACATGGTCCGCGAGGCTATCGACGGTGCGCTCAGCTACGACTGATCTGATCATAGATCTCTGCGAGCCGTTCGAGCGCCTTGCGCTGCGGATCCTCGACGATTCCGGACAGGTCGATATCCGCCAAATATGCATTGATCGCCCGGCTCGATTCTTCCCGCCGGTGGTCCGTTCGGTGGCCCAGGATCCGGTCGATAGTAGAGAGCTCCACTTCACCCGCCCGCATGATCGTCGCAGCGGTCCGCCGGAGATCGTGCCGGTGCCAGCCGGATGTCCCGGATTCCCGCATGATAGCTGACGTGATCCGGGTCCAGTTCCCGAGCTCGGTGCCGGCCTGACCCGGGAAAATCAGGTCATTAGGACCCCGACCGAGATATTCCGGAATCTCATCGAGGAGCGCGATCACCGAATCCGGGATCGGCAGGAGCTGCGACCGGGCCCCGCCGCGGACGGATTTGACGGACGGCTTGAACCAAGTTTTTGCGTCAAAATCGATATGCTGCCACCTCGCCGCGCAGACTTCCGACAATCGGGCACCCGTCAGCATGATAAATCTCAGCGCAATCGGCCGGACGTCAAAGTCCGGATGCGCCTTCATTTTCAGTGATTCCGGGGCCGGATAGACAAGGAGAGGCCAGATTTTCTTGATTTCGTCGACGCTCAGCGCCCGATCCCGCGTCCCTGAAATTTCCTCGTCATCCGCCGCCGGATCCAGCGTGTCCTTTATATCTGCTACGTCCAGCGACGGACGCCGGCGCTTGCCCGCGACCCGGAATCGGCCGCGACCCGCAGCCCAGTCCAGGACCGGCATCAGGTAGGCCCTGGCTTTCGAGACCTGCCCGTTCGCCGTCACGGCTCCGGATTTTGGCTCGTAAGTCAGCATTGCATCCGCGAAATCCTCATCCGGAATCTCGCTCACACGGGTGCCGAGCAATCCGGAAAACACAGTCCGGATCCGCTTCCGAGCTTCAGAATCCATGCCTCGCTTCGTCCTGGCCCAAATTGCCTTGCCGGCGCCGGGTCCGGATTCGTATTCTGCGATCAGCTCGCCCAATGTCGGGTCGCCCGACCGAGCCGTGGCCGCCTCGCGCTTTGCGGCGTTGAGGTTGCCCGATGCACCTCGGATCTCCGACAGGACCGCCGCCGCCCGGACACGGGCGTCCCGAAGCGACATGTCCGGGTAAGTGCCGATCGTGATCCTCTGCTTCGCGCCATCTGCAGCCGTCCCGCGCACGGCCCAGCTCTTCGCTCCGGCCGGTGTAACGCGCAAAGACAAGCCCGGCGCCCTGGCATCAGGGAAGTCCGTCCTGGCCTCGACAACCAAACGTCGGATCATGTGATCGGTGAGATCGACCTTCGCCACGTCCTGCCCCTTCAGCTCGTCATTCTTGCCGGCAGCATACTGGGGACACCGCGGGGACACCAGATCACGCCGGACTTTGTCCCCAAAATAGCCACTCGCCGTCCAACCCGGCACGGCATGGCGCTTGACACGATGCGATCCGCACCTGTAGCGCCTTGATTAGAAGTATATTTTTCACCCTCTAGAGAGAGTCCTCCGGATTTCTCATTCCACAGCATGAACGCGAAGGCAGGATTGAAAATCCGCGTGTCGGTGGTTCGAATCCGCCTCCGGGCACCATTTCTCCAGAATATCGCAACAGTCCGATGGGCCGGTGATGGCCTCCGGCGTCGTCCATCGGCAGACGCCACCGGTCGCCCAGCTCTGCGGCTTGTCCCCCTGTGCGCCCGGGCCCGAGCAGTTGGGAAGGCGGTTGCCGCGTACCCGGATACGTGCTCCCGGCGGGGGACCCCTCGTTCCCACGACAGTCGGGACGGTGCGAAAAGCGGTAGAGGGTGCTTCGTGAAAGGCGCAATTCGAAGCGCGGGCACACCCCTGCCCCGGCCGGTCTTACAGGCCGCAACCCGCCATCGCCGCGCGGATCGCCGCGCCGGAACCGGACAGCGAAAAGCGGACGCGCCCGCGGTCGTCCGAAATCTCGACCGCATTTCCGGACAGCAGGGCGCGGAGCAAGGCAGAATCCCTGGCCGCACTGGTATAGCGCATGCCGCCCCTGCTGATGAATTGCGGCCGGAACGAGGTTCCGTCAACGCGAATGGCAAGCGAGCGGCCCGAGCCGGCCATTCCCTCGACGGCCAGGATGCCGCTCTCGCCGCGCTTGCACATGTAGCTCAGCGAATGGCGCCCGGATTCGATGCCGGCGTACCGCCCCTGGCCGCCGCCGGCCACGCCGCTGACCCAGGCCGGGCCGGACGGCCACTGGCGGGAGGGCGCGGCCTGTCCGCCGGGGACCTGGCCCTTGCCCTCGCAGATCTCGGCCACGCAGGCGTGATAGGCCGGGCTTGAGGCGGGGCCATGGTGGAACAGGCATTGGTTGACGCAAAGCTGCCCGGCATCCATCTGCGCCCGGGCGGGGCCGCCATGCAAGAGCGCCGCAGCGCCGATCGTCGAAAAGGCTAGCAAACAGAACCGGCGCAACATCGACCCTTCCTTTCCGTTCAGGGGGTTGCCTCCATTCTGCTGGCGCCCGGTGCCCTGTCAATCGGGCAAGCGCGCCGGGACGGTCCGGCACGGGCCGCGGCATGCGCCGCAGCCCGTCCTGGTTCAGTGCTGCACCAGCGGCCGGCCATGCTGGGCATGGCGGACGGCCAGCTTGCGCGATTGCCGGCCCGAAGGCAGATGCCGCGCCGTTTCCGGCGTGAAACCGGCATCGCGCAGCATCGGGAACAGGGTGAAGATCTCCTCCCGGGCCGCGCGGCCCACCGATTTCAGCGCCTGCGCCCCGGTATAGAGCGATTCGGTCGCCGCACCGTTCGAGTTCACGACCTCATGCCGGTCGAAGAGGATGTGGAAATACTCGATCTCGGTCAGGTCTTCGGCGATATCGACGCCTTCGACCTGCAGAAGCTGCTTGGCCGCCACCAGAACCTCCATGGCACCGAACATCTTCATCGCGATCTTCGAACGCACCAGCACGCGATGCTGCGGCGACACCAGCAGGTCGGTCGAGGGGGTGTTGCGGCCCAGGGCGCCGGCCCGGATGCGGATCGCGCGCAATTTGGGCTGCGCCCGCAGACTGGCCGCATTCAGCCTGACCGAGCCGATCCAGCGGACGGGCTGCAGGCCGTTGTCGCGGGTCACCACCATGTCGCCCAGCTTCAGCTCCTCGACCGGAACGAAGCCCTTGTCGGTCTCGATCAGGGTGCCGGCGACGAAGCAGAACACCTCGTCATCGGTCAGCGTCAGCGTGCCGTTGACGTCGTGATTCATGGTCACGACAACACCGTTCGCGGTGTTCTGGAGCAGGTCGGCCGACTGAAGAACCAGCGGCCCGAGCAGCGGCCCGACCGCGGCGGCAAGCTGATCGGCGATCCCCGAGATCGGCCCGGTCACCGAAATCGGCCCGAGAACGGGCAAGGTGAGGCTGGCGGTCACCGCAAGATGGTCGTCGTCCAGCGGCTCTTCGCTGATGAAGTAATAGGTGCCATCGGCCTCCATCAGGTGGCCGCTGATCGGATTGACCTGCAGGCTGACGGTGGCCACGCCGGGGATGCCCACGCTGGCCGCGGCATTCGCCACCGTGGCCGAGCCCTGATAGGTACCGGGAGCGGTCAGCGGATTGCCGGTATCGTCCACCGGGGTCAGGTTGTCGCCGGCGCTGAGCGTCGTCGCGCTGGTGGCATCGACGTCATATTGCGCGAATTCCTGCGAGCTCTCGAAGGCGTTGAGCAGCGAGGTGTTCGGCACGAAGGCGATCTCGCCATCGAGCCCCACCGTGATCAAACTGGGGGGAATTTCCGTGAAATAGGGCATAGGATAAACCTTGTTACAGACCTGCAGCAATTGCGGTCGATTGGGTTGACGAGTTCGCGCCACCCCTGCGGTGGGGAATGGCGTGACTGCGGCACAAGGAAAAAGGAAACCAGGCAACCCGCTATCAACTTATGCGCGATTCGATCTTTTCACGCAAACGTTAACCCATCGCGGCGCGCATTTTTTTTGCCCGCCCGTTCAGCCGGTTCTTAGGGTATTTTTCACGGATATCGAGGACCCGGCCTTGGGCCGGCGCAGGGCGCTCGACCCTGCTATGCAACCATTGCGCGAGGGCGATGGCTGCAGAGGCGCGGTCGTGGGCCGTGGCGGAAACGCACGGCGGCGCATCGCGGTCAGCGATCCGTCATCCGGCCTCGACTGGTCTCACCATCCGGTTCCGGGGATTGGGAAAATGGTGGGCGACCCTGGAATCGAACCAGGCATGGGTCTCCCCGGCGGAGTTACAGTCCGCTGCCGCACCTTGCAGCACGTCGCCCGCCGAACGCTCTCGGCGTGGAGGGGTGATTATCCCGCCCGCTCGGGGGCGTCAAGCGGGATGCGGCCAGAATCTTGCGCTTTCTGGGCCGGGCGGCGCGGCGGCCGGAAAACTTGCATTCGGCCGCGATTTCTGCGCAGTCGGAACCATAACCGGGAATCCGACATGGCCGAAAAACCGCAGAAGACCAAGAAGCCCGCCTGGGTCATCGACAAGGAACGCGCCCGCCGCGCCGCCGCGGCCGAAACCGTCTGGCTGTTCGGCCTGCACGCCGTGCGCGACGCGCTGGCCAATCCGCGGCGCGAGAAGCTGCGGCTGGTCGTGACCCGCAACGCGCTGGACCGCCTCGGCCCCCTGCCCGAGGGGCTTGAAGCCGAGATCGCGGATGCCCGCAGCTTCGACCGAACCGTGCCGCTGCCGCCGGAAAGCGTGCATCAGGGCGCGGCGCTGGAGGTGAAGCCGCTGAAATGGGACAGCCTGGCCGATCTGGCGCTGTCGGGCCCGGGGCGACCGCTGCTGGTGGCGCTGGACCGGGTGACCGACCCGCATAATGTCGGCGCCATCCTGCGCTCGGCCGAGGTGTTCGGCGCGCGCGCGGTCATCGCCCCGGCGCGCCACTCGGCGCCCGAGACCGGGGCGCTGGCCAAGACCGCCTCGGGCGCGCTGGAGCGGCAGCCCTATCTGCGGGTCACCAATCTGGCCGAGGCGCTGATCGAACTGCAGGCCATGGGCTATGTGGTGCTGGGGCTGGACGGCACCGGCACCGAGGCCCTGCCCGAGGGGCTGCGCGAACTGGCGGGCCGGCCGCTCTGCCTGGTGCTGGGGGCCGAGGGCCCCGGCCTGCGCGAGCGCACCCGAGAAATCTGCGATCGCATCCTGCGGATTCCCTTCGCCGCGGATTTCGGCTCGCTCAACGTCTCGAACGCGGCGGCGGTGGCGCTCTATGCCGCATCACAGAGCTGAGCGCGGCCATCACATCGGCGCTAGAAATCGCCCGGCCGGGTTGAGAATCGGCCATGGCTTTGCCAGATCGAAGGCATCGCCCCTCACCCCAGCGCCGCCATGATTCGACCGTTTCTCGCCAGCCTGCTGCTCGCCTTGCCCGTTTCCGGGGCAATGGCGCAGAATTGGGCCCTCGACGGCATGGATCCGGTTTCCTACGGGACCGAGAACGCCGCGGTGCCGGGGCGCACCGACCTGGTCACGGTCTGGCGCGGCCAGGCCTGGCATTTCGCCAGCGAGCATAACCGCAATCTTTTCGAAGCCAATCCAAAGGCTTACGCCCCAGGCTTGGGCGGCCTTTGCGTGGTCGCCCTGTCCGAGGGCCGGTCAGAGCCGGGCAATCCGCGCCATTTCGTGGTGATCGGCCAGCGCACCTATCTGCTGCGCTCGGAACAGGCACGTGAGCGGCTTCTTGCCGATCCGCAGCAAATCCTGATGCGCGCCAAGGCCGTCTGGTCGCGCATGAACCCCTGAAACTCACTTTTTTGCGATGGGGGTGGAACTTTTTGGCCACGGTTCCCATTTATTTACCGGACATGACCACGGAACGGTCATGTTCAGATCACTGTCCCTCGTTCCGCGACTTGCGCCCGGCCAGACCACTGGACCGGGCGCTTTTTCCATGCCACTTTCGGTTGAGATCTGGGGGAGGATCATATGAGCCTGGCAATACTTCGCGATATCGGCACCTCGCCGGTCGATGACGACATTGCGCGCATCGCCCGCACGGCGCGCTGCATCGCCATCGTCGGCCTGTCGCCGAACGAGGCCCGACCATCCTGGGGCGTCGCCCGTTACCTGAAATCGCAGGGCTACCGCATCATCCCGGTCAATCCGGGCCATGCCGGCAGCACCATCCTGGACGAAAGGGTCTATCCCGACCTGCGGGCGATTCCGCCCGAAACCGGGGTGGACATGGTGGACATCTTCCGCCGCCCCGAGGCGGTGCCGGCCATCGTCGAGCAAGCCATGGGCCACCTGCCCCGGCTGGGCACGATCTGGATGCAGCTTGGCATCCGCCACCCGATTGCCGCCAGCCGCGCCCGCGCCCGCGGCCTGACGGTGATCGAGGACCGCTGCCCCAAGATCGAATTCCCGCGCTTTCTCTAGCGCGGCCCGAAGCGCATGAAAAAGGCCCCGGGACCTTTGGGATCCGGGGCCTTGCCTTGTCCGGGTTGCGGTCAGACGCCGGAATAGAGCCCTTCGTAGATCGGCCCCAGCGTATCGACCTCGAAAAGCGAGCTGACCGAGGTGCCGTTCCAGATGTTCAGGATCGCCTGGGCGAACATCGGCGCGGTCGGCACGATGCGGATGTTCGAGGCGGATTTCACCTTCTCGGTCGGCTCGATGGAATCGGTGATCACCAGCGATTTCATCACCGAGCCCTGCACCCGCTCGACCGCCGGGCCGGAAAGGACGCCGTGGGTGATATAGGCATGCACCTCGGTCGCGCCGTGCTCGGTCAGCACCTGCGCCGCCTTGCACAGCGTGCCGGCGGTATCGCAGATGTCGTCGACGATGATGCAGGTCTTGCCGGTCACGTCGCCGATCACCGTCATCTCGGCCACCTCGCCCGGCTTCTCGCGGCGCTTGTCGACGATGGCCAAGGGCGCGCCGATGCGCTGCGCCAGTTCCCGCGCCCGCGCCACGCCGCCCACATCGGGCGAGATCACCATCAGATCGGACAGCCGCTCGCGGAAATGATGCTTGATGTCCAGGGCAAAGACCGGCGCGGCATAGAGGTTGTCCACCGGAATATCGAAAAAGCCCTGGATCTGCGCCGCATGCAGGTCCAGCGTCAGCACCCGGTCCACCCCCGCCTCGGTCAGCAGGTTGGCGACCAGCTTGGCGCTGATCGGCGTGCGGGCCTTGGCGCGGCGGTCCTGGCGGGCATAGCCGAAATAGGGGATCACCGCGGTGATGCGCGCCGCCGACGAACGCTTCAGCGCGTCGGTCATGATCAGCAGCTCCATCAGGTTGTCATTGGCCGGGTTCGAGGTCGGCTGGATGATGAACATGTCCTCGCCGCGGACGTTCTCATAGACCTCGACGAAGATCTCCTGATCGTTGAAACGCTCGACCCGCGCCTCGACGGGGGCGACATTCATCCCGCGATGCATCGACATGCGGCGGGCGATGGCATTGGCCAGAGGCCGGTTCGCATTCCCCGCGATGAGCTTCGGTTCGGTCATGGCCGGCATGGGCTTTCCCTGTCTGGATTCGTGCGATTGCACCCCGCTTAGCACCGGGCTAGCCTGCCCGCAAACCCCGGAGGCACACCCATGGCGCATATCGACTATTACTTCGGCACACCCAGCCCCTGGGCCTATCTGGCCGGCGACCGGCTCGAACGGGTCGCCGCGGGCCACGGCGCGACGATCACCTACAAGCCGGTGGATCTGCTGCAGCTTTTCGACCGCACCGGCGGCGTGCGGCCGGCGAACCGCCACCCCTCGCGGATGGAATACCGCGCGCAGGAGCTGCGGCGCTGGTCCGAGCATCTGGGCATGCCCCTGAAGCTGAAGCCCGCCTTCTGGCCGGTGAACCCGGCGCCCTCCTCCTATGCCATCATCGCCGCGCAACAGGCCGGCGGCGGCGACCTGCCGGGGCTGGTGCAGGGCTTCCTGCGCGCGGTCTGGGCCGAGGATGCCGACATCGCCGACGACGCGGTGATCCGCGACAGGCTCGCCGCCGCCGGCTTCGATCCCGAGCTTGCCAACAAGGGCCTGTTTGTCGGGGCCGAGACCTTCGGCCGCAACCTCGAAGAGGCGGTCGAGGCCGGCGTCTTCGGCTCGCCCTTCTATGTGGTGCGCGAAAGCGGCGAGCGTTTCTGGGGCCAGGACCGGCTGGATTTCCTCGACCGGCACCTGGAAAGCCTGTGAGCGCGCTGCATCTGAGGCGCTGGCCGGGGCACGAGGACCGCCCGGCCCTGGCGCTGCATTGCATGATGGGCAATGCCCGCTATTGGCGGCCCATCGCCGCGGATCTGCACGACCGCGTGCAGATCGCCGCACCCGACCTGCCCGGCCATGGCCAGAGCCCCGACTGGGCCGGCGGGCCGCCCGATTACCATACCTTCGTGACCCGCGAGGCGGCGTCGCTGATCGACCGGCCGCTGGACCTGATCGGGCACAGCATGGGCGCCACCGTCGCGCTGCGCATCGCCGTGGCGGCACCCGAGGCGGTGCGCAGCCTGACCCTGATCGAGCCGGTGCTGTTCGCCGCCGCGCCCGAGGCCATGAACGACGCGCTGCTGGACGATATCGCGGCGCGGCTTGCCGCCGGCGCGGATGCCGAGGCGGCCGAGGCTTTCCTGGCCATCTGGGGCGGGCTCGACTGGCAATCGCAGACCCCCGCGGGCAAGGCGCGTCTGGCGCGGCAGATCCATCTGGTCCAGGCCAGCAACGAGGCGCTGCGCCAGGATACCGCCAATATCCTGCGCGAGGGCGGGCTGGAGGCCATCGACGCGCCGGTGCTGATCGTCATGGGCGAGGAATCGCCGCCGGTGATCCCGGCAATCGCCGACGCGCTGGCGGCCCGCCTGCCGGATGTCGGGCGCGCCCGCGTTCCGGGGGCCGGCCACATGCTGCCGATCACCCATCCCCGGCAGGTGGCCGAGCTGATCGGGCTGAATCTGGACCGCGCCTGAGCGGCGGATCATTCCAGATCCCAGTCCTCTTCATGCCGGACCGGGCCGACGGCCATCCAGCTGGCCCGCACCCGCGCCACGCGGGTGTCGCCCCAGGTGCGGAACTGCAGCGCGAAACCCTGCCGGGTGATGTTCACCGCCTGGATGTCGGCGCGCTGGTTGGCGTTGCGGTCGATGTCCCACATGCTCAGCGAGACATGCACCACCGGCGGCTCGGCGAAGCTTTCGTCAAAGCGCACGTCCTGGGTTTCGACCCGCGGGCCGTGGCCGGTCCACATCGGCCCGCCGCTCTCGAAGGCCGAAAACATCTCGGCCGAGCCCTGGGCGACGCCCACGGCGAAATGTCCAAAACGTCTCAAGGCGCGCTCCTCCCTTCGCACCATGAAATTCCACGGCAGCGGATAAATAAAGCCCCGGGAAAACCGGGGCTTATTATCCTTTTAGTCAATATCCAGCTAATGCGGGAAATTGGCCTGGTTCGGGTCCAGCCCGATATGGGTGCCAAGCGCCTCCATGTCGGCCAGCAGCTTGACCGCGGCGGCGACCAGCTCCTCTCCGGCGGATTCGCGTTCCTTGGCGGCCTGAACGCGACGATGGGCCTGGGCCATCATCTCGTTGAAGACCTCCTGGGTCATCTCGGCGCGGGGATGCCCGCGTTCGGCCAGCAGGGTGACGGAGTCGTTGTTGATCTCGGCGAAGCCGCCGGTCACCGCGAATTCCGTCTCGGACCCGTCGCCTGCCACCACGGTCACCAGACCGGGGCGCAGGTTGACGATGGCCGGCGCATGGCCGGGCATCGCCGTCAGGTCGCCCTCGGCGCCGGGCAGGCGCACCTCGCGCACCGGGACGGAAACCAGGTTCCGTTCCGGCGAGACGAGGTCGAACTGCATCGTGTCGGCCATGTCGCCTCCTTACGCCGCGTCAGCGGCGAGACGCTGAGCCTTGGCTTTCACTTCCTCGATGCCGCCGACCATGTAGAAGGCCGCTTCCGGCAGGTGGTCGTATTCGCCGGCCACCACCGCCTTGAACGAGCGGATCGTGTCCTCCAGCGGCACCTGCACGCCGTCCGAGCCGGTGAAGACCTTGGCCACGTCGAAGGGCTGCGACAGGAAGCGCTGGATCTTGCGGGCGCGGGCCACGGTCAGCTTGTCCTCTTCCGACAGCTCGTCCATGCCGAGAATGGCGATGATGTCCTGCAGCGACTTGTATTTCTGCAGGATGCCCTGGACGTCGCGGGCGACCTGGTAATGCTCTTCGCCGACGATGGCCGGATCGAGGATCCGCGAGGTCGAGTCGAGCGGGTCAACCGCCGGATAGATGCCAAGCTCCGAGATCGCGCGCGACAGCACGGTCGTGGCGTCGAGGTGCGCGAAGGAGGTCGCCGGCGCCGGGTCGGTCAGGTCGTCGGCCGGAACGTAGATCGCCTGCACCGAGGTGATCGAGCCGGCCTTGGTCGAGGTGATGCGTTCCTGCAGCGCGCCCATGTCGGTGGCCAGCGTCGGCTGGTAGCCCACGGCCGAGGGGATGCGGCCCAGAAGCGCCGACACCTCGGAACCGGCCTGGGTGAAGCGGAAGATGTTGTCGACGAAGAACAGAACGTCGGTGCCCGACTGGTCGCGGAACTGTTCGGCCAGGGTCAGGCCGGTCAGCGCCACGCGCATCCGCGCCCCGGGAGGCTCGTTCATCTGGCCATAGACCAGCGCCACCTGCGATTGCGACAGGTTGTCGGGCTTGATGACGCCCGATTCCACCATCTCGTGGTAAAGGTCGTTGCCTTCGCGGGTCCGCTCGCCCACGCCGGCAAAGACCGAATAGCCCGAATGCACCTTGGCGATGTTGTTGATCAGTTCCATGATCAGAACCGTCTTGCCGACGCCGGCGCCGCCGAACAGGCCGATCTTGCCGCCCTTGGAATAGGGGGCCAGCAGGTCGATGACCTTGATGCCGGTGACCAGGATCTCGGACGCGGTCGCCTGGGCGGCGAAATCCGGGGCCGGCTGGTGGATGGCGCGGGTCTCGGACGCCTCGACCGGGCCGCCTTCATCGACCGGCTCGCCGACGACGTTCAGGATGCGGCCCAGGGTCGCATCGCCGACCGGAACCATGATCGGGCCGCCGGTATCCTTCACCGGCAGGCCGCGGACCAGACCTTCGGTCGCGTCCATGGCGATGGTGCGGACGGTGTTCTCGCCCAGGTGCTGGGCCACTTCCAGCACCAGGCGCTTGCCGTTGTTCTCGGTTTCCAGAGCGTTCAGAATCGCGGGAAGCTGGCCGTCGAACTGCACGTCGACGACGGCGCCGATCACCTGCGTGATTTTTCCATTGGCCTCTGCCATGTCTCTACCTCTACGTGTCAGAGCGCCTCTGCGCCCGAGATGATTTCAATCAGTTCCTTGGTGATCGCGGCCTGACGCGAGCGGTTGTATTCCGTCGTCAGCCTGTCGATCATGTCGCCGGCGTTGCGCGTGGCGTTGTCCATGGCGGTCATCCGCGCGCCCTGTTCCGAGGCCGCGTTCTCCAGCAGCGCCGCAAAGACCTGCGTCGCCACCGAGCGCGGCAGCAGGTCGTTCAGGATCGCGTGCTCGTCCGGTTCGTAGTCATAGAGCGCCGAGGCCTCGGCCTCGCCCTCCTCGACCACGGCGGGGATGATCTGCCGGGCGGTCGGAACCTGGCTGATGACGGATTCGAAGCGGTTGTAGAACAGCGTCGCCACGTCGAACCCGCCGGCGTCGAACCGGTCGAGAATCTCGTCGGCGATGGCGCGCGCATTGTCATAGCCGATGCGCTTGACCTCGCTCATGTCGACGTGATGGACGAAGAGCTCGCCATATTCGCGCTTGAGCTGCTCGCGGCCCTTCTTGCCGACGGTCAGGATCGACACCTGCTTGCCCTGCGCCTGCAGGTCCTGCAGGCGCTGGCGGGCGAGCTTGACGATGGACGAGTTGAACCCGCCCGCAAGCCCGCGCTCCGAGGTCATCACCACCAGCAGGTGACGGCGGTCCTCGCCGGTCCCCGCCAGCAGCCGCGGCGCCAGGTCCGAGCCCGCCGCCGCAGCGGTCAGCCCGGCCATCACCGAGGCCATCCGGTCGGCATAGGGGCGCGCGGCCTCCGCCGCTTCCTGCGCGCGGCGCAGTTTCGCGGCGGCGACCATCTGCATCGCCTTGGTGATCTTGCGCGTGTTCTTGACGCTGCCGATCCGGTTCTTGAGATCCTTGAGGCTGGGCATCTATCCCTCCCCTCAGGCGTAGGTCTTGGCGTAGCCGTCCAGCGCTGCCTTGATCGCATCCTCAAGCTCGCCCGCCACCTTGCGGTCGTTCCTGGTCATGTCCTCAAGCAGATCGGCCTTCTGGTTGCGCAGATACTGGATCAGCCCCTGCTCCCACTTGGTCACGTCGCGGACCGGGATGCCGTCCAGATAGCCCTTGGTGCCGGCATAGATGACGATGACGATCTCGGCATTGGTCAGCGGCGAGTATTGCGGCTGCTTCATCAGCTCGGTCAGGCGGGCGCCGCGGTTCAGGAGCTTCTGCGTCGCGGCGTCGAGGTCCGAGCCGAACTGCGCGAAGGCCGCCATCTCGCGATACTGGGCCAGTTCCAGCTTGACCGGGCCGGCGACGGATTTCATCGCCTTGGTCTGGGCGGCCGAGCCGACGCGCGACACCGACAGGCCGGTGTTCACGGCCGGGCGGATGCCCTGGAAGAACAGTTCTGTTTCCAGGAAGATCTGGCCGTCGGTGATCGAGATCACGTTGGTCGGGATATAGGCCGACACGTCGCCCGCCTGGGTCTCGATGATCGGCAGCGCGGTCAGCGAGCCGCCGCCATTGGCCTCGTTCAGCTTGGCCGAACGCTCCAGCAGGCGCGAATGCAGGTAGAATACGTCGCCCGGATAGGCCTCGCGCCCCGGCGGGCGGCGCAGCAGCAGCGACATCTGGCGATAGGCCACGGCCTGTTTCGACAGGTCGTCATAGATGATCAGCGCATCCATGCCGTTGTCGCGGAAATACTCGCCCATGGCGGTCGCCGAATAGGGCGCCAGATACTGCATCGGCGCCGGGTCCGAGGCGGTCGCGGCCACGACGGTGGTGTAGGCCATGGCGCCGGTCTCTTCCAGCTTCTTCACCAGCTGGGCCACGGTCGAGCGCTTCTGGCCGACGGCGACATAGATGCAGTGCAGGGTCTTCATGCCATCGGCCTCGCGGCCGTTGTAGTTCGCCTGGTTCAGGATGGTGTCCAGCGCGATGGCGGTCTTGCCGGTCTGGCGGTCGCCGATGATCAGCTCGCGCTGGCCGCGGCCGACCGGGATCATGGCGTCCACCGATTTCAGGCCGGTCGCCATCGGCTCGTGCACCGATTTGCGCGGCATGATGCCAGGGGCCTTGACGTCGGCGATGCGGCGCTCCGAGGCGTTCAGCGGGCCCTTGCCGTCGATCGGGTTGCCAAGCGCATCCACGACGCGGCCCAGCAGCTCCTTGCCGGCGGGAACCTCCACGATGGCGCCGGTCCGCTTGACGGTGTCGCCTTCCTTGATGTCGCGGTCGTCGCCGAAGATCACGACGCCGACGTTGTCGGTTTCAAGGTTCAGCACCATGCCGCGGATGCCGCCCGGGAATTCGACCATCTCGCCGGCCTGAACCTTGTCCAGGCCATAGACGCGGGCGATGCCGTCACCGACGGACAGCACCTGCCCGACCTCGGCCACCTCGGCGTCCTGACCGAAATTCTTGATCTGATCCTTGAGGATGGCCGAGATTTCGGCTGCCTGGATTCCCATTATCCGACCTCTTTCATAGCATTCTGGAGGGAGGCGAGCTTCGAGCGGATCGAGCTGTCGATCATCTGCGAGCCCAGTTTGACGATCATGCCGCCGATGAGGCTTTCATCGACGCGCGCGTTCAGTTTGACCTTCTTGCCCGATTTCGCGGCCAGCGTGTCCGCAAGGCGGGTCTTCTGTTCGTCGCTCAGCGCCTGGGCGCTGACCACGTCGGCGGTGACTTCGCCCTTGGCGTCGGCGATCAGGCCGCGCAGCTTGGCCACGAACTGCGGCAGGGCGAACAGCCGGCGGTTCCGGGCCATCAGGCGCAGCGTGTTGGCCAGCTCGGCCGACAGGCCCATGCGCCCGGCCAGTGCGCCGATCGCGGCCTCCTGCTGCTGACGGTCGTAAAGGGGCGAGACGGTCAGAGCGCGCAGATCCTCGCTGGCGTCAAAGGCCGAGGCCAGATCGTCGATCTGGGCGGAGAGGGCGTCGAGGCCGCCCGAGTCCCGAACCAGATCGAACAGGGCCTGCGCGTAACGCCCGGCGATATCAGCGGAAATCGAAGCGGAATTGGCCACGGTCATCCTTCCGGTTAGCGCAAGCTCCGCTGGCGGGCCGGCTGGCGGGCCGGTCTGTCGCGGAGCGCGGGTCAAGGGTCGGCCCTAGCATGGATCGGGCTGAGGCCTTCCCGAAATCTGCGGCGTCTCTAGCAGGTGATTTTCCCTGCCGCAACCGCCTTGAACACGGAAATATGAGGCTTTGCGACCCTTGGCGGAGCGGCGCGGCGACCGATTGCGCAAACATGCGGCCCACCCCGCCCTTCGCGCGCGCGAACAGATTCCCTTTTTCCCATCCCGTCGTGTCCGAAAGGCACCGAGGCGGGCCCGCGCAGCTGCGCCTCGGCGCGCCGCAGCCGCCGGAACCGGGCCCGCGGCCCGGCCGGCGCGCGAACAGGATTCGCCGCCCCCTGCCCAACCCCCCGGGATTCGCCCGGAACCCGAGCAGCGCCGGCCCCGTCAGCCGGGATCCCGGGCCGTGCGTCCTGCGCCCTGCCCCGCCGGCCGCGGCCGGGCGATCCCCTCCAGAACGTCGAGCGGGCTTGGCACGCTGACACGCCGTCCGGGCCCGACCGGCGCCTGCACCTGCTTGGAAAACTCGGTCAGCACCACCCCCGCCACCAGCACCTGGCTGATGCGCAGGCCGGCCCGCTCCCACATCTGCGCGCTTTTCAGCCAGAAGCGGCGGTCCGAGGGCGGGATGTAGAGCGCCGCGCCCGTGCGTTCGGTGACGAAGCCGGCGGCGCGCGCCTGCACCTCGAGCTGGCCCGCCGTATAGCTGCGGCCAAGGCCGAAGGGCGTGGACTCGGACCGTGCCCAGAGCCCGGCCCGGTTCGGCACCATGGCCAGCATCCGCCCCCCCGGCCCCAAGACACGCCAGGCCTCGTCCAGCAGCACCGCCGGATGGTCCGCCGTCTCCAGCGCATGCAGCAGCACCAGCCGGTCGACGCTGCCGGTATCCAGCGGCCAGGCCGTCTCCTCGCACAGCACCGAGCAGTTCGGCATCCCGGCCGGCCAGGCCATCACCCCCTGCGGCCCCGGCATCAGCGAAACCACCCGCCGCGCCCGCGCCAGATAGGGCCGCATCAGCGGCGCGGCGAAGCCGAAGCCGGCGACCGTCATGCCCTGCGTCTGCTCCGGCGGCCACAGCGCCGTCAGCCGGTCGCGCAGCACGCGCTGCACCACCCGGCCCAGGGCGCGGGTGTAGTAGAATTTCCGCAGCTCGAACACGTCGTGATGCATTGCGCCTCCGGCCTCCCGGGGCCAGACTGCGGCAAAGAGAGGAGTTTGCCAATGCCGCTGGAGCTGGTTCCCGTCCGCTGCCTGACCGACAACTATGCCTGGCTGCTGCACGGAAACGGGCAGACGGCGCTGGTCGATGCGCCCGAGGCCGCGCCCATCCTGCAGGAGCTGCAGGCGCGTGGCTGGTCGCTGGACCAGATCGCGCTGACCCATCACCATGCCGACCACATCCAGGCCGTGCCCGAGCTGGTCGGGAAAACCGGCGCGCAGGTGATCGGCAATGCCGATGACGCCGCCCGCCTGCCGCCGCTGGACCGCCCGGTCCGCCCCGGCGAGCGTTTCGCCCTGTGCGGCGAGACGGCCGAGGTCCTCGACGTCTCCGGCCATACCGTCGGCCATGTCGCCTTCCACCTGCCGGGCTCGGCCATGGTCTTCACCGCCGACAGCCTGATGGCGCTCGGCTGCGGCCGGCTGTTCGAGGGCGATGCGGAAATGATGTGGGCCTCGCTGTCGCGGCTGAATGCGCTGCCGGCCGAGACGCTGGTCTGCTCGGGCCACGATTATTGCCGCGGCAATGGCGCCTTCGCCCTTTCGGTCGATCCCGACAATGCCGCGCTGCAGAAAAGACTGGCCGAAACCGCCTCGGGCGCCCGGCCCTGCGCGCCCTCGACCCTGGCCGAGGAACGGGCGACGAATCCCTTCCTGCGAGTCGCGGAACTTGCTGATTCCCTTGGATTGTCCGGGGAAACCGATGCCCGGGTCTTTGCCGAGCTGCGCGCCAGGAAGGACCGATTCTGAACCATTTCTGCAACGCGGCAAGATTATTCGGCGGCAGGCCGGCCCCGCGCGCGGCCGGTCGCCTGCGCCGGACCATCTGCTTGAAATCTGGCCACGGGGATATCACATCTGCCTCAACCGCGGGAAAATCCGCAGGCGTAAAAGCAAATACCGCTTGAATTGCGGCCAAATCCACCAAATCTTAACTGTATCGTGACAGTCTGGTCAGGTGGACCGCTAAATCTGGCGGCCCATACCGCCAGCCGACTGACAGGAGCTTGAAGTGCCGTCCTTTTCGACCTCGTTGGAACAGGCCATCCATGCCGCGCTTGCGCTGGCCAACGAACATCGCCATGAGCTTGCCACGCTCGAGCACCTGCTGCTCGCGCTGACGGAGGAGCCCGATGCCGTGAAGGTAATGCGGGCCTGCAATGTCGATCTGGACGAGTTGCGCCGGATGCTGGTCGAGTTCATCGAAGACGACCTTTCGACCCTCATCACCGATGTCGAGGGTTCCGAGGCCGTCCCCACCGCCGCATTCCAGCGCGTGATCCAGCGCGCCGCGATCCATGTCCAAAGCTCGGGGCGGACCGAGGTGACGGGGGCCAATGTCCTTGTCGCCATCTTCGCCGAGCGGGAATCGAACGCCGCCTTCTTCCTGCAAGAGCTGGACATGACCCGCTACGACGCGGTGAACTTCATCGCCCATGGCGTCGCCAAGAACCCGTCCTTCTCGGAAAACCGCCCGGTGCAGGGCTCCGAGCAGCAGGGCGAACAGGCCCAGGCCGAACAGGTGCAGGCCAAGGACGAATCCGCGCTGGCGAAATATTGCGTGAACCTGAACAAGAAGGCCTCCAAGGGCGATGTCGATCCGCTGATCGGCCGCGCCGACGAGGTCGAGCGCTGCATCCAGGTGCTCTGCCGCCGGCGCAAGAACAACCCGCTGCTGGTCGGCGATCCGGGGGTCGGCAAGACCGCCATCGCCGAGGGCCTGGCGCTCAAGATCACCCGCGGCGAGACGCCGGACGTGCTGGCCGGCTCGACCATCTTCTCGCTCGACATGGGCGCGCTGCTGGCCGGCACCCGCTATCGCGGCGATTTCGAGGAGCGGCTGAAAGCGGTGGTCAAGGAGCTGGAAGAGCATCCCGACGCCATCCTCTTCATAGACGAGATCCATACCGTGATCGGCGCCGGCGCCACCTCGGGCGGCGCCATGGACGCCTCGAACCTGCTGAAGCCGGCGCTGGCCGGCGGCAAGCTGCGCTGCATGGGCTCGACCACCTACAAGGAGTTCCGCCAGCATTTCGAAAAGGACCGCGCGCTGTCGCGCCGCTTCCAGAAGATCGACGTGAACGAGCCGACCGTGCCCGACACGATCAAGATCCTGATGGGGCTGAAGCCCAGCTTCGAAAAGCATCACGATCTGCGCTATACCAATGACGCGATCAAGATGGCGGTCGAGCTCTCGGCCCGCTACATCCACGACCGCAAGCTGCCCGACAAAGCCATCGACGTGATCGACGAGGCCGGCGCGGCGCAGCATCTGGTCAGCGAAAGCAAGCGCCGCAAGACCATCGGCCCGAAGGAGATCGAGGCCGTGGTGGCCAAGATCGCCCGCATCCCGCCGAAAAGCGTCTCCAAGGACGATGCGGCGGTGCTCAAGGACCTCGACGCGACGCTCAAGCGCCTGGTCTTCGGCCAGGATGCGGCGATCGAGGCGTTGTCCTCGGCGATCAAGCTGGCCCGGGCCGGACTGCGCGAGCCGGAAAAGCCGATCGGCAACTATCTCTTCGCCGGCCCCACCGGCGTCGGCAAGACCGAGGTCGCCAAGCAGCTGGCCGCGACCCTCGGCGTCGAGCTGCTGCGTTTCGACATGTCCGAATACATGGAGAAACATGCGGTCAGCCGGCTGATCGGCGCGCCTCCGGGCTATGTGGGCTTCGACCAGGGCGGGCTTCTGACCGACGGGGTGGACCAGCATCCGCATTGCGTGCTGCTGCTGGACGAGATCGAAAAGGCGCATCCGGATGTCTACAACATCCTGCTGCAGGTCATGGACCACGGCAAGCTCACCGACCATAACGGCCGCCAGGTGGATTTCCGCAACGTGATCCTGATCATGACCTCGAACGCGGGGGCGGCGGACCAGGCCAAGGCCGCCTTCGGCTTCGGCCGCGAGCGCCGCGAGGGCGAGGATACCGCCGCCATCGAGCGCACCTTCACGCCGGAATTCCGCAACCGGCTGGATGCGGTGATCAGCTTCGCGCCGCTCTCGCGCGAGATCATCGTCCAGGTGGTCGAGAAGTTCGTCCTCCAGCTCGAGGCGCAGCTGATCGACCGCGGCGTGCATATCGAGCTGACGCCGGAAGCCGCCGACTGGCTGGCCGAACGCGGCTATGACGAGAAGATGGGCGCCCGCCCGCTGGGCCGGGTGATCCAGGAATCGATCAAGAAACCGCTGGCCGAGGAACTTCTGTTCGGCCGCCTGACCAAGGGCGGCGTGGTCCGGGTGAGGATTGAGGACGACAAGCCCGTCTTCGACATCACCGGACCCGAAACGCCCAGGATCAGCAATTCCAAGCCGCCGCTGCTGACGGCGGACTGATACCGCCCAAAGCCTTTGGGGCGGCGCCTCGCGCGCCGCCTTTTTCTTGCGCATCCCGGCCGACCGCCTGCTTCTTTCTTGCCGAAATATCCCGGGGGTCCGGGGGCGGCGCCCCCGGTGCGGCGGAAAAAGCCCGCGCGGTCCGCCAAAGCCAGGCCGGCCTCAGCCCTTCGCCTTGCCTTCCTTGATCTTCGCCGCCAGTTCCTTGGCGATGGCGAAACTGCCCTTGATGCGGTCGGCATCCGTCGGCCAGTCGCGCAGGACGACGATCCGGTTGTCGGTGACCTTGGCCTGGCCGCGCTGGTCGTGGATGAACTCGACCAGCCCGGCCGGATTGGGGAACTTGTCGCCGTGGAACTGGATGGTCGCGCCCTTCGGCCCCGCGTCCAGCTTGGCGATGTTCGCGCGCTTGGCCATGGCCTTGATGCGGATGACCAGCAGAAGGGTGTTCACCTCGCGCGGCAGCGGGCCGAACCGGTCGATCAACTCGGCGGCGAAGCCTTCCAGCTCCACCTTTGTGGTCAGTTCGGCCAGCCGGCGATAAAGGCCCAGCCGCACGTCCAGGTCGGGCACATAGCTTTCGGGAATCGTCACCGGCACGCCCAGGTTCAGCTGCGGTGCCCATTCGTCCTCGGGCGTGCCCTCGATCTCGCCGGATTTCAGCTTGGCGATGGTCTCCTCCAGCATCTGCTGGTAAAGCTCGAAGCCCACCTCCTTGATATGGCCGGACTGTTCCTCGCCCAGCAGGTTCCCGGCGCCGCGCAGGTCCAGGTCCTGCGAGGCGAGGTTGAAGCCGGCGCCGAGGCTGTCGATGGAACCCAGGAACTTCAGCCGCCGCATCGCCTGGGGCGTCAGCGGCACGCGCGGCTTGGTGGTCAGGTAGCAATAGGCCCGGGTCTTGGAACGCCCCACCCGGCCGCGGATCTGGTAAAGCTGCGCCAGGCCGAACATGTCGGCGCGCCAGACCACCATGGTGTTCGCGGTCGGAATATCCAGCCCCGATTCCACGATGGTCGTCGCCAGCAGCACATCCGCCCCTCGGTCGTAAAAGGCGTTCATGCGCCGGTCCAGGTCGCCCGCCGCCAGCTGGCCATGGGCGACGATGGTGCTGACCTCGGGGACGTGTTCCTTCAGCCACTCCTCGACCTCGGGCAGGTCCGAGAGGCGCGGGACGACGAAGAAGCTCTGCCCGCCGCGATATTTCTCGCGCAGCAGCGCCTCGCGGATGGTCACGCTGTCGAACTCCGATACGTAGGTGCGGATCGACAGCCGGTCCACCGGCGGCGTGCCAATGATCGACAGGTCCCGCACCCCGGTCAGCGACAGTTGCAAGGTCCGCGGGATCGGCGTCGCGGTCAGGGTCAGGACGTGGATGTCGCTGCGCAGCTCCTTCAGCCGCTCCTTGTGGGCGACGCCGAAATGCTGCTCCTCATCGACGATCAGCAACCCGAGATTCTTGAACCGCACCTGCTTCGACAGCACGGCATGGGTGCCGACGACGATGTCGACCGTGCCCTCGGCCAGGCCCTTGCGGGTCTCGGCCGCGTCTTTCGCCGAGACGAAGCGCGACAGCGGCCGGACATTGATCGCGGTGCCGCGGAAGCGCTCGGCGAAGGTGCGGAAATGCTGGCGCGCCAGCAGCGTGGTCGGCGCCACCACCGCGACCTGCCGGCCCTGCGAGGCGGCGATGAAGGCGGCGCGCATGGCGACCTCGGTCTTGCCGAAGCCCACGTCGCCAACGACCAGCCGGTCCATCGGCCGGCCGGCGGCCAGATCCTCGGCCACGTCGGCGATGGCGCTGGCCTGGTCCTCGGTCTCGGCATAGGGAAAGCGGGCGGCGAAGCTTTCGATCTCGTGATGCTCGGGTTCCAGCACCGGGGCGGGCCGCAGCAGACGCTCGGCCGCGACGCGCATCAGCCGGTCGGCGATCAGCTTGATCCGTTCCTTCAGCCGCGCCTTGCGCGCCTGCCAGGCGCCGCCGCCCAGCTTGTCGAGCAGCCCCTCCTCATGCCCGTAGCGGCTGAGCAGCTCGATATTCTCGACCGGCAGGTAAAGCCGGTCGCCGCCGGCATATTCCAGCGCCACGCAATCATGCGGCACGCCAAGCGCCTTGACGGTTTCCAGCCCGGTATAGCGGCCGATGCCGTGCTCGACATGCACGACCAGGTCGCCGGGGGTCAGCGTGGTGGTGTCGCGCAGGAAATTCTCGGCCTTGCGGCGCCGTTTCGCGCCCCGGATCAGCCGGTCGCCCAGCACGTCCTGTTCCGAGATCACCGCAAGCGCGCCGGTCGCCGCGCCGTCCGAGGTGAAGCCCTCCTCCAGCGGCCAGACTGCCAGACCCAGCGCGCCGGGCTGGCCGGGCAGGTCGCGCAGGTCGGCGATGGGCTTGGCGCCCTTGATGCCCTCGTCCGCGATCAGCCCGGCAAGCCGTTCGCGCGCGCCTTCCGAGAAACTGGCGATCACCACCCGGCGCGAAGCTTGAAGGCTTCGAATATGATCGGCGAGCGCCTTGAAAAGGTTTCCCTTCTCGGCCTGCCGCTCGGGCGCGAAGCTACGACCGACCCGGCCGCCGGCATCCAGCACCCCGGGGCCGGGGGGCTGCGGCAGCACCGACAGGCGCAGCACCCGATGCGCGGCCAGCCAGCGCGACCATTCGGCCTCGTCCGGGAACATCTCGGCGGGCGGGACCGGGCGATAGACCGTGTCGGTGCCCCCCTTGCGGGCCAGCGCCTCACGCCGGGCCTCGAACTGTTCCGAGATCGTGTGCCAGCGCGCGTCGCGGACCTGGTCCAGATGGTCGTCGGCCACCACCGAGGCGTCGGGAAGGTAGTCGAACAGGCTTTCCAGCCGGGCATGGAACCAGGGCAGCCAATGCTCCATGCCCGCCATCTTGCGGCCGGCGCTGATGCCTTCGTAAAGCGGATCGTTGGCGGCGGCGCCGTATTCCACGCGGTAGTTCTGGCGAAAACGGGTGATGGCGGCTTCGTCCAGGATCACCTCGGACATGGGCGCAAGCTCGATCCGGTCGAGCTTTTCGATGGAACGCTGTGTTTCCGCGTCGAATCTGCGCGCGCCCTCTAACACGTCGCCGAACATGTCCAGCCGGATCGGCCCGGATTCGCCGGGCGGGAAGATGTCGATGATGCCGCCCCGGACCGCGAAATCGCCGGGCTCGGTCACGGTCGGGGCCTGGGAAAATCCCATGCGGGCCAGGAAGGCGCGCAACGCGGCCTCGTCCATGCGGTCGCCCACGGCGGCCGAGAATCCGGCGTCGCGCAGCGCCTCGCGCGCGGGCACGCGCTGCATCGCGGCCGACAGCGTGGTCAGCAGCACGAAGGGTCCCTTCAGCGCGCCATGCGCCAGCGCCGTCAGCACCGCCATGCGCGCCGCCATCACCCCGGCGGCGGGCGAGACCCGGTCATAGGGCGTGGTGTCCCAGGCCGGAAACTCCAGCACCGCGGCCGTTGGCGCGAAGAATCCCAGCGCCGCCCGCATCGCGGCCATGCGCCGGTCGTCGCGGGCGATGTGGATGACGGGATTGCCGCGAGCCAGTTCGCGCGCGACCAGCGCGGCGTCCATGCCTTCGGGCGCGCCGGACAGGATCAGGTGTTCGGGATGCGGTGCCATGCGCCCCGAGGTAAAGCCGGCACGGGCGAAGTCAAGACCGGTTCAGAACCCGAAGGGATGCGCGATCATCCAGACCGCGCCGTAGAAGGCGGTCAGCGCCACGGCCAGGATCGACATCGCCACGATCACCGCCCTGTGGCGGCGCATCAGCCGCGCGGCCTCGGCCCCGGCCTCGTTCACCGGCTGGCCGACCTCGGCGCGGGCCAGCACCGCGCGCAGCCGCCGCGCCAGCCGCAGTTCCAGCGCGAAAAGCAGTGCGAAGGGCAGGACCAGCAGCACCAGCGCCTGCGCCATCTCAAGCCCGTAGCCGAAGCCCAGGATGGCCAGCGTCGTCAGCAGGAACGAGCCCAGCCCCAGGAGGATCGCGCCTTCGCGCCGGTCGACGCGCCAGCGCGGCAGGGTCAGCGACAGCCAGTCGAGCAGCGTCAGCGCCGCCGGATCGTCCTCGGGGCCCGGCTCGGCGCCGATGGCCCCCGCGATCACGTCCGAGGGCACGCCGAGAATGCGTCGCCCCGCCATGGTCCAGGCCAGAGTCAGGATCACCCAGAACCAGATCGAGCCGAAGGATCGGCTGTCCAGCAGGGCGAGGATTCCCTCGGGTCGGAGCACGTCTTCTCCTTGCATCGGTTGCGACAGGCAAACTAACCGGGCGTGACGCAAAGGAAAACCACGATTTTCCACCACCGGCGGCGGAGGGCGCCACGGGGGTTGCACGCTGCCGGCCCAGGGTGCAGTTTCGGGTCCAGATCCCCGCAGCCACAGGCCCCGCCATGTCCCCGACCCCGATCGCCGCCCCCTTCCCCGCCGCCCGCCTGCGCCGGCTGCGCCGCACGCCGGCGCTGCGCGCCATGGTGACCGAGGTGAACCTGACCCCCGCCAACCTGATCTGGCCGATCTTCGTGACCGAGATCGCCGGCGGCGAGGGCGAGATCCCCTCGATGCCCGGGGTCGAGCGGCTGACGCTGGACGGCGCGAAGCGCGCCGCGGAAACCGCGATGCGGCTGGGCATCCCGGCGATCTGCATCTTTCCGCATTCCGATCCGGACCTGAAGACCGAGAGCTGCGAGCGCGCCTGGGACCCCGAGAACATCGGCAACCGCGCCATCCGCGCCATCAAGCAGGTCGCGCCCGAGCTGGCGGTGATGACCGACGTCGCGCTGGACCCCTATAACGCCAACGGCCATGACGGGCTGGTGCGCGACGGCGTGATCCTGAACGACGAGACGGTCGAGGCGCTCGGCCGCATGGCGCTGGTTCAGGCCGAGGCGGGGGCGGATATCCTGGGCCCCTCGGACATGATGGACGGGCGCATCGGCGCCTTGCGCGGCCTGCTGGAGGCGAACGGCCACAAGGACGTGGCGATCCTGTCCTATGCGGCGAAATTCGCCAGCGGCTTCTATGGCCCGTTCCGCGACGCGGTGGGCGCCTCGGGGCGGCTGGTGGGCGACAAGAAGACCTATCAGGTGAACCCGGCGAACCGCGAGGAGGCGATGCGCTGCGTCGCCCGCGACCTCTCCGAGGGCGCCGACATGGTCATGGTCAAGCCCGGCATGCCCTATCTGGACATCTGCCGCATGGTCAGGGACCAGTTCGCGGCGCCGACCTTCGCCTATCAGGTCAGCGGCGAATACGCGATGATCGAGGGCGCGATCCGCAACGGCTGGCTGTCGCGCGATGTGGTGGCCGAAAGCCTGCTCGCCTTCCGCCGCGCCGGCTGCGACGGCATCCTGACCTATTACGCGCCGCAGATCGCCGAAAGGCTGGCATGAGGGCGGGCGGTCCTTTATCATCGCCGCCTTGACAGGCGGGCCAGCCGCCGAACAGGAACGAGGGCGAAAGATGATGAATTCCAGAGGGATGAGCCGGCGCCTTGTGCTGCGGGGCGGCCTGCTGCTGGGCGGCGCGGCGCTGGGGCTTGCGGGCTGCTCGAACGCGGTCGGGCAGGACGCGCCCTCGCGGCTGGACGCGCGGGTGGATGCGACGCGGGACTTCCTGCTGCGCAGCTATCCCAATGTCGCGCCCATGGTGCAGAACGCCAAGGGCGTGCTTTACATGCCGCTGATGACCGAGGCGGGATTCGGCGTCGGCGGCGCCTACGGCCAGGGCGCGCTGCGCATCAACAACGTGACGGTGGACTATTATTCAGCGACCCAGGCCAGTGTCGGCCTGCAGATCGGCGCCCAGCAATATGCGCATGTGCTGATCTTCCAGACCGATGCGGCGCTGGCCGATTTCCGCAAGGCGCCCGGCTGGGTGGCCGAGGCCGGGGCCTATTACGCCCTGCCCGCCGGCGGCGTCTCGATGGGCACCGACACCATCACCTCGCAGCAGCCGGTGGTGGCGATGGTCTTCGGCCAGTCCGGGCTGATGGCCGGCGCCTCGATCGCCGGGACGAAATACACCCGCATCATCCCCTCGACCTTCTGAGGCCGCGGCCCGCAGCCGGAATCGGAAAGGCCGGGCGCCCTGCCCGGCCTTTTGTGCTTCAGCTGCCGTGGATGATGCGCACGTAGTTGCGCGTCTCGCGATAGGGCGGCACGCCGCCGTATTTCGCCACCGCCGCCGGCCCGGCGTTATAGGCCGCCAGGGCCAGCCGCCAGTTGCCGAAGGTGTTGTACATCATGCGCAGATAGCGCGCGCCGCCTTCCAGGTTCTGGATCGGGTCGTTCGGATCGACGCCCAGCTTGGCGGCGGTGCCCGGCATCAGCTGCGCCAGCCCCCGCGCGCCCTTGTGCGAGCGCGCCGAGGGGTTCCAGCCCGATTCCTGCTGCACCAGCCGCAGGAACAGGTCCTCGGGGATGCCGTGCTTTCGGGCCATGGCGCGGGCATGGGGCAGATACTGGCTGCGCCGGTTGCCGTTATAGGCGGGAACTGCGGTCGGCAGGTCCAGCTCGACCACGCTCTTGGTCGAGGTGCCGCCTGGGCGCAGCCGCGCCGATTGCTGGTATTGCCCGGCCAGGCGCGAATCCATCAGCCGGGTCTGGCGCTCGAACTGCGCCAGCCGCGACTTGCCGCTTTTCGCCTGCAGCCGCAGCCCATCGGCCGCGGCGGGAACGGCCAGCCCGGCCGAAATCGTCAGGGCCATCGCGGCCCGGCCAAACTGGCGCAGCATCGCCCGATTGCGTGAAAGCATCTCTGGTCCCTCATGCATGCCGTCGTCTTTTTTTGTGCGGCACTATAGCGCAAAGCCGGGCGGGCGCCGCAAGAGGATTCCTTGACGCGGCCGACGCCGGAATCTTCGGCGGATTTCCGCCGATATCCTCTTCCGCTCGCCGGCGCGCTACCTTAAGCAGGGCCTCCGCGCTACACCTCCGCGCAAGACAACCCCAACGAAAAGGACCCGCAGCATGGCAGGCAGCGTGAACAAGGTGATCCTGGTCGGCAATCTGGGTCAGGACCCGGAAGTCCGCACCTTCCCCAGCGGCGGCAAGGTTGCCAACCTGCGCATCGCGACGTCCGAAACCTGGAAGGACCGCAATACCGGCGAGCGGCGCGAGCGCACGGAATGGCATACGGTGGCGATCTATTCCGAGCCGCTGGTCCGCGTGGCCGAGCAATATCTGAAAAAGGGCTCCAAGGTTTATGTCGAGGGCCAGCTGGAAACCCGCAAATGGCAGGACCAGAGCGGCAACGACCGCTATTCGACCGAGGTCGCCCTGCGCCCCTTCCGCAGCGAGCTGCACATGCTTGACGGCCGCGGCGCCGGCGGCGGTGGCCGCGACGAGGGCTATGGCGGCGGCAGCTACGGGGGCGGCGGCTATGGCGGCGGCGCCTCCTCGGGCGGCAGCGCGTCCGGCGGCGGGCAGTCGCAGAACCGTCCCGAATTCGACGACGACATCCCGTTCTGATCGCGGATGCCAAATCCGGTCCCACGAATCCCGGCCCCTCGCGGCCGGGATTTTCCGTTTCAGAACCGGCTCAGCAGGTCCGAGCGGAACGAGGCATCCAGCCGGCGCATGTAGCTTTCGGCGCAGCACATGTGATCGTGCATGATCCGGGCGGCGGCATCGCCGTCCTCGGCGCGGAAGGCGGCCAGCAGCTGCCGGTGGCTTTCGATATTCGCCTCGCCGAAGATCTCGTGCTCGCGCATGCTTTCGCTGCGATAGCTGACCAGATCGCGCAGCATGCTGTTCAGGAAGCGGCACATGAAGACCAGGATCACGTTGTCCGAGGCCTCGCAGAGAATGTCGTGGAACTCGGTCTCGGCCCGGCGCACCACGGCGCGGTCCTGCGCCGCGTTCGCCGCTTCGCAAATGCGGATGTTCTCTTCCAGGCGGCGGAAATGCGCCTCGGTCAGCTTGCCGATGACGTTGCGGGCCAGGCTGACCTCCAGCGACTGGCGCAGCTCGTAGACCTGGGCGAAGTCGATCTTCTGGAAATGCAGGTATTGCCGCAGCTGCTGGGTGACGATGTCGATCGAGGCGGGCTGGATCTCGGGCCCGCCGTTCGGACCCGAGAGCATGCGCACCAGCCCCTCGACCTCCAGCGCCTTCAGCGCCTCGCGGATGGTGCCTTTCGAGCAGCCGTAATGCTCCATCAGCGCGCGCTCGTGCGGCAGGCGGTCGCCGGGCAGCAACCCGTCGCGGGCGATGCGGCGGCGGATGTCCTCGGCCACCTGGTCCGACAGCTTGATGCGGGTAAGCCTGCGTTCCTTGCCTGCCGGCGCGTCCTGATCCATGCGGTCCTTCAGCCTTGCCAGATTGTCCCGGGGTCCAGCGGATATATGGGCCGGGCGAGTTTTTTGAAAGCGAACAGATCGTAATCCGAAGCGGTTACGCCCGAGCTTGCGCATTCCACCACGGCTTGCGCAAGCGGCTCGAAGACCGGGCGGCAATACATGCGCGATTTCAGGTGCAGGAAGCGCGCCTGCGCGGCGTCGAGGCCCACACAGGAAAAACAGCCCAGGTCCAGCGGCTCGTGCGGCTGCTCGCAGATGACGATGCGGGCGGCGCCGGTGTCGAAGGCGGCGGCGCGGCCCATCGACAGCTCCTGCCCGTGATAGATCGGCCCGGAGACGCGATAGCATCCCTCCGACAGCGCCGCGACCCGGCCCGTCAGCCGCAGCGGCGGGCGCGGCGCGGGCAGTCCCTCGGCCGGGGTCTTGTTGCCCAGCCGGATCTCGACCTCGGCCCCCTCGCCCGCCGCGAAAAGCCGGGCCACGGTCTCGGGATCGGCAATCGGGCCGACCATGATCCCGTCATGGCCGGCGGCCAGCAGCGCCTCCAGCACGTCCATCACGTCGCAGCTGCCGCCCGACATGCAATTGTCGCCATGATCCAGCAGCAGCACCGGCGCCGAACCGTCCGCCAGTGCGGCGGCGCGGGCAATGGATTGCGCCAGAGGCTCCTCGGCATAGACATATTCGGCGCGCCGCCGCCATGCCTCGCGGCCCAGTTCCCGCGCGACCTCGCGGGCAAGCTCGGGCGTGTCGGCGACGGTGACGATGGACAGGCCGGTCTCGGCCAGGTCCGAGATCGGAAAGCCGCCGAAGACCGTCACCGCCTGCACGCCCGGCCGCGCCTCGGCCCGCCGCGCCAGCGCGATCAGGTCAGTCATGGCGCAATCGGTCGTGGTGTTCATGCACAGCGTCGCCGCCAGCATCGGCGGATGGCACAGCGCCATGGCCGGGCGCGCTGCGCCGGAGAGGAGCGGCTGGAACAGGCGCAGCACATGCTCGCCCGTCTCGACCATGTCCACATGCGGGTAGGTCTTGAAGCCGACGATCACGTCGCAATGCTCCAGCATCGCTTGGGTAATGTTGCCATGCAGGTCCAGCGCCACGCCGATGGGCACGCCCGGCGCGGCGGCGCGGACCCGGCGCAGAAGCTCGCCCTCGCCATCGTCATGGCTGCGGGTGACCATGGCGCCGTGCAGATCCAGCAGAATGCCGTCGCAACCCTTCTCGACCGCCGCGAGGATCGCCTGCGCCATGGCCTCGAAGGCCTCGTCCTCGACGGGCCCCGAGGGCATGGCATGGGCGATCAACGGCACCTCCACCGCGGCGCCGATGCGGCGGGCGAAGGCGTGGAAGGCGCCGATGGCGGCCGGATAGTTCCCGGCCGCGGCCAGCGCCTCCTCGCCCCATTTCGGGGCGAAGGCGGCCAGCGGCGTCTTGACGGGCGAGAAGCTGTTGGTCTCGTGGTTCAGCCGGGCCAGGACAAGGCGGGTCATGCGGCGGCCTCCTTGCGGGCCTCGGCCATGCGGCGGTCATAGTCCAGAACCGCCTCCAGCAGCACCTGCGCGCCGGCGGCGCATTCCTCGGGCTGGGTCGATTCCGCGGGATTGTGGCTCAGCCCGTCCTTGCACGGCACGAAGATCATCGTCGTCGGCGCCGCCGCTGCGGCATGGGCGGCGTCATGGCCGGCGCCCGAGATGATGTCGCGCGTCGCATAGCCCGCCGCCTGCGCCCCCGCCCTGACCGAGGCGATGCATTCGGCGTCGAAAACCACCGGCGCGGTGCGCGAGATCTGCTCCAGCCGGCTTTCCAGCCCGACCGCTTGGGCGGCATCCCGCACCAGTTCCTCGACCTCGGCCTGCATCCGATCCAGCACCGCGTCCGAAGGATGGCGCAGGTCGATGGTGGCGCGCACCTGGCCGGGGATCACGTTATGCGAATTCGGGGCGATTTCCAGAAAGCCGATGCTGCCCACCGCGTCCTCATACGCCTTGGCGATGCGGTCGATGCCCTCGATCACCCGCGCCATGCCCAGCAGCGCATTGCGGCGCATCCCCATCGGGGTCGAGCCGGTATGCGCCGCCGTGCCGGTCAGGGTCAGGTCGAACCAGCGCATCCCCTGGATGCCCTGCACCACGCCGATCTGCGCGCCCTCGGCCTCGAGGATCGGGCCCTGCTCGATATGCAGCTCGAACATGGCGCCGAAGCGGACCGACCCCGCCTTGGCCTCGCCGCGATAGCCGATGCGGTCGAGGCTGGCGCCGAAGCTGTCGCCGCGGGCGTCCACCCGCCCGTCGCCATAGTCGCGGCTGTAGACCCCGGCCCAGATGCCCGAGCCGAGCATGGCCGGCGAAAAGCGCGAGCCCTCCTCGTTGGTCCAGTTGACCAGCATCAAGGGCGCCTCGGTCTGGTAGCCGGCGGCGTCGAGCGTGCGCAGCACCTCAAGCCCGGCCAACACCCCCAGCACGCCGTCGAACTTGCCGCCCGTGGGCTGGGTATCCAGATGGCTGCCCATGGCGATGGCGGGCAGGTCCGCGCGGGCACCGGGACGGGTGGCGAACATGTTGCCGGCCTCGTCCACCACCATCTCCAGCCCCAGCGCGTCGCATTGGGCGCGCAGCCAGTCGCGCACGCGGCGATCCTCGTCCGAAAGCGTCAGGCGGGCGATGCCGCCATCGGGCGTGGCCCCGATCTGCGCCGTCTCCATCAGGCTGTCCCACAGCCGGGCAGCGTCTATATTCAGGTTGGACATGGGTTTTCCTTACGCCTTGACGCCCAGATAGCGGTCGATGGTCTCGGGGTCGCTGCGGAACTGCCCGGCCGTGGCGCAATGCACGATGCGGCCCAGTTCCAGGATGTAATGCCGGTCGGCAAGCTGGCTGCAGACGGCAAGGTTCTGCTCGACCAGCAGGATCGGCACGCCGGCCTCGCGGATCAGGCGGATCTGGGCGACGATCTCCTCGACGATGATCGGGGCGAGGCCCTCGACCGGCTCGTCCAGCATCAGCACCTTGGGGCCATTGAGCAGCGCCCGGGCGATCGAGAGCATCTGCTGCTCGCCCCCCGAAAGCTGGCCGCCGCCGTTCTTCCTGCGCTCCTCCAGCCGCGGGAAGATGCGGTAGATGTCGGCCAAAGCCCAAGGCGAGCCGCGGCGCGCGGCGATGCGCAGGTTCTCCTCGACGGTCAGCAGCTGGAAGATGCCGCGATCCTCGGGCACCAGCGACAGCCCCGCCGCGGCGATGCGATGCGCCGGCTGGCCGGTGACGTCGCGGCCGGCCAGTTCGACGCGCCCCTGACGCGGCGCGATCAGGCCCACGGCGGTCTTCAGCGTCGTGCTTTTGCCGGCGCCGTTGCGGCCCAGCAGGGTGACGATCTCGCCCGGCCCGACCTCCAGCGTGACGCCCTGCAGGATGTGGCTCTTGCCATAATAGGCGTGCAGGTCGGTCAGTTTCAGCGCGGCGGTCATGCGATGTCCCCCGTAATCATGTTGCCCAGATAGGCGCGCTGCACCTCGGGGTCGTCGCGGACCTGCGCGGGCGGACCCTCGACCAGCTTGCGGCCCAGCCGCATCACCGTGACCATGTCCGAGATGTTCATCACGATGCCCATGTTATGCTCGATGAACAGCACGGTATGGTCGCGGCCGAGGTCGCGGATCAGCTGTTTCATCGCCTCGATATCGTCGATGCCCATGCCGGAGGTCGGCTCGTCCAGCAGGATGACGCGCGGGCGCGCCGCCATGGCCATGCCGACCTCCAGCCGGCGCTGCTGGCCATGCGACAGCTCGCCCGCCAGCCGGCGTGCCACGCGGGCAAGCGCCAGACGCTCGATCACCTCATCGGCGATGGCCAGCGCCTCGGCATTGGCTTCCGCCCGCCGCCAGGGCGCCAGCGCCTGCCAGGGCGTCCGGCCCTGGGCGGCAAGGCGCAGGTTCTCGCGCAGGGCCAGGTTGGGAAACAGGCTTGTGACCTGAAACGAGCGCGCGATGCCAAGCCGCACCCGGTCGTCGTCCGAGGTGTCGGTGATGTCGCGCCCGTCCAGCTCGATCCGGCCCGAGGATGCCCGCACCCGCCCGGTCAGCGCGTGGAACAGCGTGGTCTTGCCCGCCCCGTTCGGCCCGATGATCGAATGGACCGAGTTGCGGCGGATCTGCAGGTCCACCTCGGCCAGCGCGTGGAAGGTGCCGTATTTGACCCCAAGGCCGCGGGTCTGCAAGGCGATGTCGGTCATCTCAATGCTCCTCGGCCGGGGTTTCGGGCGCGCGCTCGCGGCGGAAGGCCAGGTCGTAGCCCCGCTCGACCAGCCCCCAGAGCCCGCGCTGCAGGAACAGCGCCACCGTGACCAGCACCAGGCCCAGAAGCAGCAGCCAGCGCGGCCAGACGGTGGACAGCGCATCGGCCAGCAGCAGGTAGAACCCCGCCCCCAGCACCGAGCCGAAGAGGCTGGAGCTGCCGCCGATGATGGTCATGATCAGGATCAGCTCGCTGGTGTGGTATTCGATGTTCGACAAGGGCGCGACGCCGATCAGCATCGCGTGCAGCGCGCCGCCGAAGGCCGTGACCGCGCCCGAGATCGCGAAAGCCTCAAGCTTGAACAGCTTGGTCGGGAAGCCGATGGCGGCCGCCCGCCCCTCGTTCTCGCGGATCGCCAGCAGGGTGCGGCCGAAGGTCGATTGCGTGACCATGACCAGGATCGCAAAGACCGCCACGAAGCAGATGGCGACGAAGGTGTAATAGGACCAGGGCGCGTTCAGCGCCGTGCCGCCGACCGAGGGGCGCGGCACGCCCAGCAGCCCGTTGTCGCCGCCGGTCACGCCGCTGAACGTATAGGCGACGAAATAGAACAGCTGCGAAAAGGCCAGCGTCAGCATGACGAAATAGACCCCCTGCCGGCGGATCGACAGCCAGCCGACCAGCGTGGCCGCGGCCGCGCCCAGCACCGCCGCGCCGGCCAGCACCAGGGGCACCGGGACCTGCCAGCGCGTCAGGCAGATGCCCGCGACATAGGTGCCGATGCCGAAGAAGATGCCCTGCCCGAAGGACAGCAGGCCCGTATAGCCCAGCAGCAGGTTGCAGGCCGCGACGACCATGGCGAAGATCAGGATCTCGGTCGCGAGGATCCCGGATTTCAGGAACAGCGGCAGGACCAGCACGGTCAGCAGCGCCAGCGCCAGCTGCGCATAGGGTTTGTCCAGCGGGTTCATGCTCATGCCCTCCCCAACAGGCCGCGGGGCATCAGCGCGATGACCAGCGCCATGCCGACATAGATCATCAGCCGCGCGCCCTCGGGCCAGAGCGTGGTCATGACGCTTTGCACCACCCCGACCAGCAGGCCCGCGACCAGCGCGCCGGTATAGCTGCCCATGCCGCCGATCACGACGACGACGAAGGCCACCGACAGCGCCTCGATCCCCATGAAGGGCTCGACGCCGCGGATCGGCGCGGCCAGCGCGCCCGCAAGCCCGGCCAGCCCGGCGCCGAAACCGAAGACGGCGGTGTTGATGCGCAGCGTGTTGTAGCCCAGCAGCGCCATGTTCGCCGGCGACTCGGACCCGCCGCGCACGATGGCGCCCAGCCGCGTGCCCTCCAGCAGCCACCACAGCAGCCCGGCCAGAACGGCGGTGAAGCCGATGGTGAAGAGCCGGTATTGCGGATAGATGAAATCGCCCAGGATCACGACGCCCTGCAGCCCCTCAGGCGCCGGCACCGAGCCGCCCAGCGGCCCCCAGGCGATGATGACCAGTTCCTGCACGACCAGCGCCAGGCCGACCGTCACCAGGATGTGGAAGGTATGCGGCAGCTTGTAGATGCGATGCAGCAGCACCGCCTCGATCAGCGCGGCAAGGCCGGCGACGATCAGCGTGGCCAGCGGCATGGCGGCCCAGAAGCTGAAGCCGCGCATGGTCAGGTCATAGGTCAGATAGGCGCCCAGCAGGTAGAAGGCGCCATGGGCGAAGTTCACGAACTGCAACAGGCCGAAGATGACGCTGAGGCCGACGGCGAGCAGGAAATACAGCATCCCCAGACCGATGCCGTTCAGAACCTGGAAAAGGTAGATCACGGGCTTCTCCCTAAAACCGGGCGAAAAGGTCCCGCGCGACCGCAATCGCGCGGGGAGGCGGGGAATCAGGCGGGCATGGCGCAGCCGGCATCCTCTGGCGCAAGGAAGGATTTGCCGGCGCTGATGATCTCGGCGTAATCGTCCTTGTCGGCCATGTCGGCCTTGGCCTTGCCCTTGAGCAGGTAGTAGTCCTTGATGACCTGGTGGTCGGCGGCGCGGATCTCTTCCTCGCCGGTCAGGCCCTGGTATTTCAGCCCGTTCAGCGCCGCGGCGACGCCCGCCCCATCCGGCGAGCCGGCCTTGACCGCCGCCTCCAGCAGCAGTTTCGCGCAGATATAAGAACCGGCAAAGGAATAGTTCGGGTTGAAGCCGTGCTTTTCCTGCACCTTGGCGACCAGCTCGCGGTTCAGCGCCGAATCGGCGCCGTGCCAGTATTGCGCGCCGAAATAGACGCCTTCGCAGATATCCGGCCCCAGCGCCTCGAACTGCTCCAGCCCCGAGGCCCAGGCGACGACGATGGTCATGCGCTGCTTGAGGCCAAAGCTGACCGCCTGCCGCAGCGTGTCCGAGCTTTGCGCGCCGAAGTTCAGCAGCAAGAGCACGTCGGGCTGCGCGGCGATGGCATTGGTCAGGTAGCCGGAAAATTCCTTGTCGGTCAGCGAATGGTAGCTGTTGCCGACATGCTCGATGCCCTTTTCCGCGAACACATCCTTGGCGGCGTTCAGCAGCCCGTCGCCAAAGACATATTGCGGGGTGATCGTATACCATTTCTTGGCATCGGGCAGCGCGTCGATGATCGGGCGCACGGTTTCGTTGATGGCGCCATAGGTCGGCACCGACCAGCGGAAAGTGGCCTTATTGCAATCGACGCCGGTGATCTCGTCGGCGCCGGCGGTGGTCATGAAGGCGCCGCCGCCGCGCTCGACCTCCTTGCCCATGGCCAGCGATTCCGACGAGAGGATGCCGCCCGCGAACAGCTTCACCCCGTCCTGCGCCAGCGCATCCTGCACCTTGCGCACCGCGGTCGCGGGCTTTCCCTCGGTATCGAGGTCGAGGGTCGAGACCTGCACGCCATGCGCGGCCGCGACCTCTTCGGCGGCCATCACCGCGCCGATGGTGGCGAATTTGCCGTTGGCCGCGAAGGCGCCCGAGATCGGCACCGGCACGCCGATCTTCAGCGCCTCGCCCTGGGCAAGGGCGCGGGTGACAAGCCCCGGCGCGGCGAGCGAGGCCGCGGCCAGCGTGGATGTGGTCAGGAAACGGCGACGATTGAGCATGAGCAAACCCTGTTGTTGGCGTTGCATTGGTTCTTGGGAGGCAACTTTCAAAACTATACGGATAGATATGATTATCTGTCTATAAGCGGTCTCGCCTTGCGCTCTAAATATTTCAGTTTTAAATCAATCTGTTAACTGTTTCTGCGACGCAGCAATACTTTCGCATCCGCAAAAGCGGCCGCGTGGAAATGCGCGACAAGGGCCTGCCACCGCATCCGATTCGGCCCAGGCTCGCCAAACTGGCCCCATGTATTGGCACAATCTGGCTCTATCGCTTTGCCGCGTTCGGGCGCAGTCAGAAGAAAACCCCTTTGCGCAGGAGTCCGGCCATGACGCTCGATCTGAACCCCAACGACATGTCGCATGTGGTGGCCGCCGACCGCGCCCATGTCTGGCACCACCTCAGCCAGCACAAGCAGTATGAGACCATCGACCCGCGCGTCTTCGTCGAGGGCAAGGGCATGCGGCTGTGGGACGCCACCGGGCGCGAGTTCCTCGATGCCGTCTCGGGCGGCGTCTGGACCGTGAACGTGGGCTACGGCCGCGAAAGCATCGCCAATGCGATCCGCGACCAGCTGGTCAAGCTGAACTATTACGCAGGCGCCGCCGGCACCGTGCCGGGCGCCGTCTTCGCCCGAAAGCTGATCGAGAAGATGCCGGGCATGACCCGGGTCTATTACTCGAACTCGGGCTCCGAGGCGAACGAGAAGGTCTACAAGATGGTGCGCCAGATCGCGGCGCGCCACCATGGCGGCAAGAAATGGAAGATCCTCTATCGCGACCGCGACTATCACGGCACCACCATCGGCACGCTGGCGACCAGCGGCCAGGACCAGCGCGCCATCGCCTACGGTCCCTTCCCCGACGGCTTCGTGCGCGTGCCGCATTGCCTTGAATACCGCAAGCAATGGGACGTGGAAAACTATGGCGAGCGCGCCGCCGACGCCATCGAGGAGGTGATCCTGCGCGAAGGCCCCGATACCGTGGGTTGCCTCGTGCTGGAGCCGGTGACGGCCGGCGGCGGCGTCATCACCCCGCCCGAAGGCTATTGGCAACGCGTGCAGGAGATCTGCCGCAAATACGACATCCTGCTGCATATCGACGAGGTGGTCTGCGGGCTTGGCCGCACCGGCACCTGGTTCGGCTATCAGCAATACGGGATCGAGCCGGATTTCGTCACCATGGCCAAGGGCGTCGCCTCGGGCTATGCGGCGATCTCCTGCACCGTCACCACCGAACGCGTCTTCGAGATGTTCAAGGACGCGCCCGAGGACGGCATGAGCTTCTTCCGCGACATCTCGACCTTCGGCGGCTGCACCTCGGGGCCGGTGGCGGCGATCGAGAACATGCGCATCATCGAGGACGAGGGCCTGCTCGACAACACCGTCGCCATGGGCGAGCGCACGCTGGCGAACCTCAACGCGCTGATGGAAAAGCACAAGGTCATCGGCGACGTGCGCGGCAAGGGCCTGTTCTGCGGCGCCGAGCTGGTCTCGGACCGCGCCACGAAAGAGCCGATGGACGAGAAGAAGGTGCAGGCCGTCGTGGCTGACTGCCTTGCGCAGGGCGTCATCATCGGCGCGACCAACCGCTCGCTGCCCGGCTTCAACAACACGCTTTGCCTGTCGCCGGCGCTGATCGCCACGGCCGACGACATCGACCGCATCACCGATGCCATCGACAACGCCCTGACCAAGGTCTTTGCCTGACCCTTGATCCGCGGCGGCATTCGGGGAACTGATGGACCCCGTCAGCCGCCGCGGATCACCCCATGCCGATTCCCCCCGACGCCTTCTTCCTGGACCATGCCGCCGGCCTGCCCCTGCAGGTGCAGCTGCGCCGCCAGATCATCGCCGCGGTAACCGCCGGCCGCTTCCGCGCGGGCGAGAAACTGCCCTCGACCCGGGCGCTGGCCCGGCATCTGGGCGTGGCGCGGGTGACCGTGGCGCAGGCCTTCGCGGAGCTCGTCTCGACCGATTACCTGGCCAGCCGCGACCGCTCGGGCCATTACATCTCGGACGGCATCGAGCGGCGGCTGGAGGCCGAGCCCCCCGCCCCGGACACGCCGCGCTTCGACTGGGACAGCCAGCTGGAAGGCCGTTTCGCCCGCGCGGCCCGCACGGATCGCGAGCGCGACTGGCGCCGCTTCGCCTATCCCTTCGTCTATGGCCAGGCCGATCCGGCGCTGGTCGACCATGCCGCCTGGCGCGACTGCGCCATGCGCACCTTGGGCCGGCGCGAATTCGATTCCGTCACCGGCGATCTCTACGATGCCGACGACCCGGAGCTGGTCGATCACATCGCCCGCCAGATCCTGCCCCGGCGCGGCATCAGCGCCGGGCGCGACGAGATCCTGCTGACCATGGGGGCGCAGAACGCGCTGTGGCTGGTGGCGCAGCTGCTCTTGCGCCCCGGCACCTCCTGCGCGGTCGAGGATCCCTCCTATCCCGGCCAGCGCGAGATCCTGCTGGCCAGCCGCGCCCGCATCCTGCCGGTCCCGGTCGATGCGCGCGGCCTGCCGCCCGACGCCATCCCGCCCGGCATCGCCGCGGTCTTCACCACCGCCAGCCACCAATGCCCGACCAATTCCACCATGCCGCTGGCCCGGCGCAAGGAACTGCTGGCCCGCGCCCAGGCGCAGGGCTTCGCGGTGGTCGAGGACGATTACGAATTCGAGATGTCCTTCGCCGGCGCGCCTTCGCCCGCGCTCAAGGCCATCGACCGGGCCGGGGCGGTGATCTATATCGGCTCCTTCTCGAAATCGGTCTTTCCAGGCGTGCGGCTGGGCTATGTCGTGGCCGATCCCCGTTTCATCGCCGAGGCGCGGGCGCTGCGCGGCATGGTGCTGCGCCACCCGCCCGGCCACATGCAGCGCACGCTGGCGCATTTCCTGTCGCTGGGCCATTACGACGCGCAGGCCAACCGCATGCGCCGCGCCTATGCCCGGCGGCGCGAGGTGATGCTGGCCGCCATCGCGCGCGAGGGGCTGCGCCTCGCCTCGCCCGGGGCGACCGGCGGGTCGAGTTTCTGGCTGGCAACGCCCGAGGGGGTGGATTCGGCCGCGCTTGCGGCCCGGCTCAAGACGCGCGAGGTGCTGATCGAGCCGGGGGCGCCGTTCTTCGCCTCTCCCGGTCGCGGCAGCGGCTTCTATCGCCTCGCCTATTCCTCGATCTCGGCCGAGCGCATCCCCGAGGGCATCCGCCGCATCGGCGATGCGCTGCGCGAGATGGCGGGATAGGGGGGGCGCCGGCTCCGCCCGCCGGATCTCAGGTTCCGGCGTCGCGGAAATCCAGCCGGCCCGACAGCAGGATGGCGATGGTCGAGCAGACCGCGCCCGACAGCAGATACAGCCCCGCCGCCGGCAGGCCCAGCCAGGTCGAGAGCAGCAGCGCCGTCAGCGGCGCGAAGCCGGCGCCGAACATCCAGGCCAGGTCCGAGACGATGGCCGAGCCGGTATAGCGGTTGCGCGCCTCGAACAGCGAGGCGACCGCGCCCGAGCTTTGCCCGAAGCTGAGGCCCAGGATGAAGAAGCCGACGATCATGTAGACCACCTCGCCGGTCTTGCCCGCCGACAGCAGCAGCGGCGCGAGCACGGCGAAGCCGGCGATCAGCAGCGCCCCGATCAGCAGCAGGCGCCGCCGGCCGATGCGGTCGGCCAGCCAGCCCGACAGCAGGATGGCGGCGATGCCGCCGGTCGCGGCCACGGCCTCGATGATCAGGAAGCTCAGCAGCGTCTCGTTGGTGTAAAGAAAGATCCAGGACAGCGGATAGACCGTGACCATGTGGAACATGGCAAAGCTGGCCAGCGGCACGAAGATGCCGAGCAGGATGGCGCCGCCATCCTCGCGCAGGGTCCTGCCGATGCGGGTCGGCTGCAGCTCGCGCGATTCGAAGAGCTCGGCGAATTCCTCGGTGGCGACGATGCGCAGCCGCGCGAACAGCGCCACGACATTGACCGAGAAGGCGACGAAGAACGGATAGCGCCAGCCCCAGTCCAGGAAATCCTGCGCCGTCAGGTTGGCCGCCAGATAGGCGAAAAGCAGCGTGGCGACGATCAGCCCGATCGGCGCGCCCAGCTGCGGCACCATGGCGTAAAAGCCGCGGCGGCTGCGCGGCGCGGTCAGCGCCAGAAGCGCGGGCATGCCGTCCCAGGCCCCTCCCAGTGCCAGGCCCTGCGCGATGCGCAGCACGGCCAGGATGATCACGGCCCAGCCGCCGACATTCTCGTAGCTGGGGATCAGGCCCATGGCCACGGTGGCGGTCCCCATCAGGAACAGCGCCGCGGTCAGCTTGGTGACGCGGCCGTGGCGGCGGTCGATGCTCATGAACAGCGCGCTGCCCAGCGGCCGGGCGACGAAGGCCAGCGCCAGCAGCGCGAAGGACAACAGCGTCCCGGTCAGCGGATCGGTGAAGGGAAAGATCCGCTGCGGAAAGACGATCACCGAGGCGATGGCGAAGACGAAGAAATCGAAGAATTCCGAGGTGCGCCCGATGATGACGCCCACGGCGATATCCGAGGGCGAGACCTTGTGACGCCCCGGCGAGGCGGGCGATTGCGCGGCTTGCCCGGCGGGCATGGAGGAGGTTGTGCTCATGTTCCCGAAGAATCCGATCCGATCCAGATCCGCACCGCGCATGGACCAAGCCCGCCGCGGCATTTCCGTCCCTATTGCTGCCGCAAGCGGGGGGCAAAAAGCATACGGCAAATCGTCGCATACCGATTTGATCCAGGTCAAGGTAACTAACCTGATATCGTGCCGCGCATCCGCGACTCGGCCCCCTTTCCCGCCGTCTGCCTCGACGCTTCACGGACCTCGGATCGTTCCATGACCCATAAACGAACATTCGCCCGCCTGCCATGGCTTGCCCTTCTGCTTCCCCTTGCCGCCTGCAAGGCCGAGGTCCTGGCCCCGGCAGGCGACATCGCCGCGCGCCAGCGCGACCTTCTGGTGATCTCGACCCTGCTGATGCTGCTGATCATCGTGCCGGTGATGGTGCTGACCGTGGTCTTCGCCCGCCGCTACCGCGAAAGGAACAGGGACGCGGTCTACCGCCCGGACTGGGACCATTCGACCAAGCTGGAATTCGTCATCTGGGCGGCGCCGCTGCTGATCATCATCACCCTGGGCGCGCTGACCTGGGTCGGCACGCATCTTCTGGACCCCTACCGGCCGCTGGACCGCATCGCCTCTGACCGGCCGGTGACCGAAGAGCACAGGCCCCTGCCGGTGCAGGTGGTGGCGATGGACTGGAAATGGCTGTTCATCTATCCCGAGCAGGGCATCGCCTCGGTCAACGAGATGGCGGTGCCGGTGGATCGCCCGGTCGCGTTCACCCTGACCTCGACCTCGGTGATGAACGCCTTCTACATTCCGGCGATGGCCGGGATGATCTATGCCATGCCGGGGATGGAGACCAAGCTGAACGGCGTCTTCAACCATCCCGGCGAATACAAGGGCATCGCCTCGCATTACTCGGGGCACGGCTTTTCGGGCATGCATTTCAAGGCACTGGCCACCGACGAGGCGGGATTCGACGCCTGGGTCGAGAAGGCGCGGGCCTCGGGCGGCACGCTGGACCGCCCGCGCTACCTGGAACTGGAGGCGCCCAGCGAGAACGTGCCGCCGATGTCCTTCGCCGAGGTCGATCCGCAGCTGTTCCAGCGCATCGTCAACATGTGCGTCGAGCCGGGCAAGATCTGCATGGCCGAGATGATGGCGCTGGACGCGCAGGGCGGCACCGGGCTGGCCGGCACCATGAACATGACCCAGCTGACCTATGACAAGCATCAGCGCCGCGGCACCCGCGCGCCGGTGCTGGGCTGGGAGCCGTTCCAGGTCGCCTCGTTCTGCACGCCCGAGGATTCGGCGCTGATGTTCGGCCAATCGCCCGAGCTGGCCCGCGCGCCGCTGGACACGGCCCCGCTGCGCGGCCATGCGCTGGTGCCGCCGAAAGGGCCCTTCGCCCCTTCGCAAGACAATGCCGTCACGCTGCTGGACCCGACCGAGGGCCGGGCGCGGAACTTCTGATCGGACGCAAAGCATGGCTACCTTTTCCAACGAGACCACCTTTCTTCTCGGCCGGCTGAACTGGGACGCGATCCCGAAGGAGCCGATCGTCTGGGCCACCTTCGTCGTCGTCGCCCTGGGCGGCATCGCGCTGCTTGCGGCGCTGACGCGATACCGGCTCTGGGGCTGGCTCTGGCGCGAGTGGTTCACCTCGGTCGACCACAAGAAGATCGGCATCATGTATATCATCCTGGCGCTGATCATGTTCCTGCGCGGCTTTGCCGATGCGGTCATGATGCGGCTGCAGCAGGTCTGGGCCTTCGGCGGCTCCGAGGGCTACCTGAACGCGCATCACTACGACCAGATCTTCACGGCGCATGGCGTCATCATGATCTTCTTCGTGGCGATGCCCTTCATCACCGGGCTGATGAACTATGTCGTGCCGTTGCAGATCGGCGCGCGCGACGTGTCCTTCCCCTTCCTCAACAACTTCTCGTTCTGGATGACGGTGGGGGGTGCGGTCATCACCATGGCCTCGCTGTTTCTGGGCGAGTTCGCGCAGACCGGCTGGCTGGCCTTTCCGCCGCTGTCGGGCATCGGCTACAGCCCCTGGGTCGGGGTGGACTATTACATCTGGGGGCTTCAGGTCGCCGGCGTCGGCACCACGCTGTCGGGCATCAACCTGCTGGTGACGATCCTGAAGATGCGGGCGCCGGGCATGACCATGATGCGGATGCCGATCTTCACCTGGACCTCGTTCTGCGCCAATATCCTGATCGTCGCCTCGTTCCCGGTGCTGACCATGACGCTGATCCTGCTGACGCTGGACCGCTACGTGGGCACCAATTTCTTCACCAACGACCTTGGCGGCAATCCGATGATGTATATCAACCTCATCTGGATCTGGGGCCACCCCGAGGTCTATATCCTGATCCTGCCGCTGTTCGGCGTGTTTTCGGAAGTCACCTCGACCTTCTCGGGCAAGCGGCTGTTCGGCTATTCCTCGATGGTCTATGCCACCGTCTGCATCACGGTGCTGAGCTATCTGGTCTGGCTGCACCATTTCTTCACCATGGGCTCGGGCGCGTCGGTGAACTCGTTCTTCGGGATCACCACGATGATCATCTCGATCCCGACCGGGGCCAAGCTCTTCAACTGGCTCTTCACCATGTATCGCGGCCGCATCCGCTACGAGCTGCCGATGATGTGGACGGTGGCCTTCATGCTGACCTTCGTCGTGGGCGGCATGACCGGGGTGCTGCTGGCGGTGCCGCCTGCCGACTTCGTGCTGCACAACTCGCTGTTCCTGATTGCGCATTTCCACAACGTCATCATCGGCGGCGTGCTGTTCGGCCTGTTCGCGGCGATCAACTTCTGGTGGCCGAAGGCCTTCGGCTTCAAGCTCGATGTGTTCTGGGGCAAGGTCTCGTTCTGGTTCTGGGTCGTGGGCTTCTGGGTCGCGTTCATGCCGCTCTATATCCTGGGCCTGATGGGCGTGACCCGGCGGCTGCGCGTCTTCGACGATCCCGACCTGCGGATCTGGTTCGCCATCGCCGCCTTCGGCGCGGTGCTGATCGCGGCGGGCATCGCGGCCATGTTCGTGCAGTTCGGCGTCTCGATCCTGCGCCGCAACCGCCCGGACTATCGCGACGTCAGCGGCGATCCCTGGGACGGGCGGACGCTGGAATGGGCGACCTCCTCGCCGCCCCCGGCCTACAACTTCGCCTTCAGCCCGATCTCGCACGGGCTGGATACCTGGTGGGAGATGAAGCAGCAGGGCGCCGCCCGCCCGACCGCCGGCTTCATGCCCATCCACATGCCGAAGAACACCGGCACCGGCGTGATCCTGGCCGCGCTGGCGACCATCTGCGGCATGGCGCTGGTCTGGTATGTCTGGTGGCTGGCGGCGGCTAGTTTCCTGGGCATCATCGCCGTCGGGATCGCCCATACCTTCAACTACGACCGCGACTATTACATCCCCGCCTCGGAGATCGAGGCGACCGAGGATGCCCGGACGCGCCAGCTTGCGCAGGGGGTTTGAGAGATGAGCCACGCGACAACCGACACCATGCGCCAATACTGGGAGCTTGAGCCCCATCACCACCCCGAGGGCGCCTCGACCAGCCTGGGCTTCTGGGTCTACCTGATGAGCGACTGCCTGATGTTCGCGGTGCTCTTCGCGGTCTATGGCGTGCTGGGCACCAGCTTCGCCGCCGGGCCGGGACCGAAGGATCTGTTCGACCTGGAGCTGGTGGCGGTCAACACCGCCATGCTGCTTCTGTCCTCGATCACCTTCGGCTTCGCCATGCTGGCCATGGGCAAGGGCGACCAGCGCGGCACGCTGCGCTGGCTGGCGGTGACGCTGTTCTTCGGCCTGTGCTTCCTGGGCATCGAGCTTTACGAGTTCCACCACCTGATCCATATCGGCGCCGGGCCGCAGCGGTCCGGGTTCCTGTCGGCCTTCTTCACGCTGGTCGGCACGCATGGGCTGCACGTCACCTTCGGCTCGATCTGGCTGGTGACGCTGATGGTGCAGATCACCCGCACCGGGCTGATCCCGGCGAACCAGCGCCGCATGGTCTGCCTGTCGATGTTCTGGCACTTCCTCGACGTCATCTGGATCGGCGTCTTCACCTTCGTCTATCTGCTGGGGATGATCTGATGTCCGCCGAACACGCTCATGCGCATCACGACGATCACGGCCACGACCATGGCAGCCATGCCTCTTACCTCAAGGGGTTCCTGCTCTCGGTGATCCTGACCGCGATCCCCTTCGGCCTGGTCATGGCCGGCGGCTTCGAAAGCCGGGCGCTGACCGCCGTCACGGTGATCGGCTTCGCCGTGGTGCAGATCCTGGTCCACATGGTCTATTTCCTGCACATGAACGGCAGGCAGGAAGAGGGCTGGACCATGCTCTCGACCATCTTCACCGTGGTGGTGGTGGTCATCCTGCTGGCCGGCTCGCTCTGGGTCATGTATCACATGAACACCAACATGATGCCGCAGATGGACCATGAGCTGATGCAGGGCTTCGGTTCGTGACCCTGCGCCGGCTGGCGGCGCCGGCCGGGGCGCTGGCGGTGTTCCTGGCGCTGATGGCGCTGGGGGTCTGGCAGGTGCAGCGGCTGGCCTGGAAGACCGACCTGATCGCCCGGGTCGAGGCGCGTCTGGCCGAGCCGCCCGCCCCCGCCCCCGGACCTGCCGAATGGGCGGGGATGGACGCGCGCGATGCGGAATATCGCCGCATCGCGGTGACGGGAACCTATCGCGCGGACAGCGACACGCTGGTCAAGGCGGTGACGGAACGCGGCCCGGGTTTCTGGGTGATGACACCGATGCAGACCGCGCAGGGCTGGACCGTGCTGGTCAATCGCGGCTTCGTCGCGGATGCCGCCCGCGACGACCGCCCCCTGCCGGGCGGCGAGGTGACGGTGACGGGCCTTCTGCGCATGAGCCAGCCCGGCGGCGCCTTCCTGCGCGGCAACGACCCCGGGGCCGGGCGCTGGTATTCCCGCGACACGGCCGCCATCGCCGCGGCGCAGGGGCTGGGCCCGGTGGCGCCCTGGTTCCTCGACGCCGATGCCCAGGGCGACGGCGCGCAACCCACAGGCGGGTTGACCGTGATCCGTTTCCGCAACAGCCATCTGGGCTATGCGCTGACCTGGTTCTCGCTGGCGGCGCTATGGGCCGGCTGGCTTTTCTGGGCCTGGCGCCGGGGACGGCGGGACGACCGCGGCAGCGGCCGGTCCTGAACCCGCGCGCCGGCAGCGCGCCCTGCCCGGCCGGCGGCAGGGACAGCCGTCCCGCCGCAGAGCGGGGCCGTCGCGGTCAGTCCAGCAGCCTGCGCGCGATCACCTGGGCCTGGATCTCGGCCGCGCCCTCGAAAATGTTGAGGATGCGCGCATCGCACAGCACGCGGCTGATGGCATATTCCAGCGCGAAACCGTTGCCGCCGTGGATCTGCAAGGCATTGTCCGCCGCCGCCCATGCGACGCGGGCGCCCAGAAGCTTGGCCATCCCGGCCTCCAGGTCGCAGCGCCGGCCGTGGTCCTTTTCCCAGGCGCTGAAATAGGTCAGCTGCCGGGCGACCATGATCTCGACCGCCATCATGGCGAGCTTGTCGGCAACGCGCGGGAATTCGATCAGCGACTTGCCGAACTGCTTGCGGTCGATGGCATAGCGCATGCCGATCTCGGCCGCCGATTGCGCCACGCCCACGGCGCGGGCGGCGGTCTGGATGCGCGCCGATTCGAAGGTCTCCATCAGCTGCTTGAAGCCGCGCCCCGGCTCGCCGCCCAACAGGTTCTCGCCCTTGACGCGGAAGCCGTCGAAGCCGAGCTCGTATTCCTTCATGCCGCGATAGCCCAGGACCTCGATCTCGCCGCCGGTCATGCCGGGGGTCGGGAAGGGATCGTCGTCGGTGCCCGGTGTCTTTTCGGCCAGGAACATCGACAACCCGCGCCAGTCGGTGGTCTCGGGGTCGGTGCGGGCCAGGAGCGTCATGACATGCGTGCGCTGCGCATGGGTGATCCAGGTCTTGTTGCCGGTGACCACCCAGTCGTCGCCGTCCCTGACCGCGCGGGTGCGCAGGCTGCCCAGGTCGCTGCCGGTGTTCGGCTCGGTAAAGACCGCCGTCGACAGGATCTGACCCGAGGCGAGGCCCGGCAGCCATTTCGCTTTCTGCTCCTCGGTGCCGCCGCAGAGGATCAGCTCGGCCGCGATCTCGCTGCGGGTGCCGAGGCTGCCCACGCCGATATAGCCGCGCGACAATTCCTCGGTCACCACCACCATCGAGGCTTTCGAGAGGCCCAAGCCCCCGAATTCCTCGGGGATGGTCAGGCCGAAGACGCCGAGCTCGGCCAGTTCCTCGATGATCTCCATCGGGATCAGCTGGTCCTTCAGGTGCCATTCATGGGCGTTGGGGATCACCCGCTCCTCGGCATAGCGGCGGAACTGGTCGCGGATCATCTCCAGGTCCTCGTCCAGCCCGGTGGCCCCGAAGGTGGCGCGGCCCTGATTGTCCTGCATCAGCCGCGCCAGCTCGGCCCGTGCCGGCGCGGTGTTGCCGCGCATCAGCCCCGCCGCCGCCTCGCCCGGCTGCCAGTCGATCCCGAGGTCCGCAAGCCGGGCGAATTCCGTCTGGCTCATCGGGATGCCGCCGGCGATCTGGGTCAGGTATTCGCCCAGGCCGATCTGCAGGATCAGCGCCTCGGTCCGGCCCAGGCTGCCCGCCTCGGCCAGCCGCGCCGCCCAGCCGGTCAGCTGGCGAATCGATTCGACATAGGTGGCAAGCCAGGACAGCGCATGGGCGGCATGCTGATGCTGTTCCAGCAAGGCCGGCTGCGGCTTGCCCGAGGGGGCGACCAGCGCGCGCAGCGCCTCGGTGGCGCGCGATTGCAGGGTTTCAAGCTCCGGCAGGGCCGCGGCGGCAAGCGCCAGCAGGGCGGAGGGCGTATCGGCTGGCATCGGGGGCATCGGGGGCATGTCCTTCATGGCAGACTCCTTGTGCGGCGTTGCAGCATGACTAGCCGTTTCGCAACCGCAGCGCAACTATCATGCGAAATCCAGACGAAACGCGAACTAAAATGTCCCGCAGATTGCGCAAGAACGGCCCTTGCGGCGGGCGGCGTGGCGCAGCAACCTGCGGCCATGTTCGGCCTCGACCCCTTCCATTTCTGGACCGCCATCGCGATCACGCTGTTTTCCGGCTTCGTGAAGGGCGCCATCGGCTTTGCCATGCCGATGATCATGCTGGCGGCGCTGGGGTCCTTCCTGACCGCGCAGCAGGCGGTGGCGGCGGTGATCCTGCCGGTGCTGGTCACCAATATCCGCCAGGCGCTGCGCGGCGGCTGGCGGCCGGCCTGGCAGGCAAGCTGGGCCTATCGCTGGCATATCGGCATGGTGGTGCTGTTCATCCCGGTCAGCGCCTTCTTTGCCCCGCGGGTGCCGCAATGGCTGATGTATGCCATCATCGGCCTGCCGATCTCGGGTTTCGCACTGTGGCAGATCCTGGGCCGCAGCCTGGTCCTGCCGGTGCATCACCGCCGGCGCATGGAGATCGCGACCGGGGTCGTCGGCGGGCTGATCGGCGGCATCTCGGGCATCTGGGGGCCGCCGCTGCTGGTGCTGCTGCTGTCGCTGCATGCGCCCAAGCAGGAACAGATGCGGGTGCAGGGGGTGGTGTTCTTCCTGGGCGCGGCGGTGCTGACCGTCTCGCATCTGCAATCGGGGCTGCTGAACGCCCAGACCCTGCCGTTTTCGGCGATCCTCGTCGTCCCGGCGCTGGTCGGCATGGGGCTGGGCTATCTGGCGCATGACCGGCTGGACGCGGCGCGGTTCCGGCGCTGGACGCTGATCCTGCTGGCGCTGACCGGCGCCAACCTGCTGCGCCGCGCGCTGGAGCTTGCGGGTCCGGCGGTGTAACCACAGGCCAAAAGCGAAAGGCCCGCCATGACCCTGATCCCCGACCCCGCCCAACTGACCGCAAGGCTGATCCGCTGCGCCTCGGTCACGCCCGACGAGGGCGGCGCTTTGAGCCTGCTGATGACCGTGCTGGGCGCGGCGGGTTTCGAATGTCACCGCGTGGACCGCGAGGGGGTGCCGAACCTGTTCGCGCGCTGGGGGGCAAGGGGCGCGCGCAGCTTCGGCTTCAACGGCCATACCGACGTGGTGCCGCCCGGCGATCCGGCCAGCTGGACGCATCCGCCCTTTTCCGGGCACGAGCAGGACGGCTGGATCTGGGGCCGGGGCGCCACCGACATGAAATCCGGCGTCGCCGCCTTCGCCGCCGCCGCCATCGGTTTCGTGACCGAGACGCCGCCGCCGGACGGCGCGGTGATCCTGGCCATCACCGGCGACGAGGAGGGCCCCGGCAAGCACGGCACCCGCGCGCTGCTCGACTGGATGGCGGCGCGGGGCGAGCGGATGGATGTCTGCATCGTCGGCGAGCCCTCGAATCCCGACCGCATGGGCGAGATGATCAAGATCGGCCGGCGCGGCTCGATGACCCTGCAGATCGAGGCGCATGGCATCCAGGGCCACGCCGCCTATCCGCATCGCGCCCGCAACCCGCTGCACGCGCTGGTGCGGCTGCTGAACGAGCTGACCGAGACGCCGCTGGACGAGGGGACCGAGCATTTCGACCCTTCGGGCCTGCAGGTGACGACGGTGGATTGCGGCAACCCGGCCTCGAACGTGATCCCGGAACGGGCGCGGGCGGTGATCAACATCCGCTTCAACGACGCCCATAGCTCGGAGAGCCTCGACCGGATGATCCGCGCCCGCGCGGCGGCGATCTCGGCCGAGACCAGGGTGGATTTCGCCATCTCGACCGATGTGTCGGGCGAAAGCTTCCTGACCCGGCCCGGCCCCTTCGTCGATCTGGTCGCCGAGGTGGTGCAGGAGGAGACCGGGCTGATCCCCGTGCTCTCGACCTCGGGCGGCACCTCGGATGCGCGTTTCGTCAAGGATCATTGCCCGGTGCTTGAATTCGGGCTGGTCGGGCATTTCATGCATCAGGTGGACGAGCGCGTGCCGGCCGATCAGGTCCGCCAGCTTGCCCGGATCTATCGCCGCATCCTGGAGCGTTATTTCGCATGATCGAGAAGACCACCGACCTCGACACCTGCCGCGCCATCCGCCGCGAGGTCTTCATCGTCGAGCAGAACGTCCCCGAGGCCGAGGAATGGGACGGCCGCGACGACGCGGCGATCCACCTGCTGGCGCGGGATGACAGCGGCCGGGCCGTCGGCACCGCCCGCATCCTGGTCGAGGGCGCGACCGGCAAGATCGGCCGCGTCGCGGTGCTGAAACCGGCGCGCGGCACCGGGACCGGCGCGGCGCTGATCCGCGCGGCGCTGGACGAGCTGCGCGCCCTGCCCGGCGTCACCCGCGCCAAGCTGGGCGCCCAGACCCATGCCATCGGCTTTTACGAGAAGCTGGGCTTTGCCGCTTACGGCCCCGAATACGACGACGCCGGCATCCCGCATCGCGACATGGCGCTGGAGCTTTGATGATCCGCCCGGAACTGGCCGAGAAGCTGCGCCCCTGGGCCGAAACCGGCGCCGCGCTGGCCGCGACCGGGTTCGGGCTGTGGGTGTTCTCGCTGGGCGGCTGGATCCTGTGGCCCATCGGCGCGGTCATTGCCGCGGCCTCGGCGCTTTGGGCGCTGGACGCGCGGCGGCGGATGCGCTTCCGCCACGACACGCTCGGCCCCGGCATGGTCGAGCTGGACGAGGGCGCGATCCGCTACCTGTCGCCCAGCCGGCTGCTGGGCGGCGAGATCGCGCTGCGCGAGCTGGCCGAGATCCGGCTGATGCGGCTGAACGGCCGCCGGCACTGGCGGCTGAAAAGCGGCGACGGCCAGGCGCTGCTGATCCCCGTCGATGCGGCGGGGGCCGAGCATCTGGCCGGTGCCTTCGCCACGCTGCCGGGGATCGAGATGGGGCGCCTCGCCTCGGCGCTGGCGCCGGATGCGCCCGCGATCCAGACCGTTTGGACGAGGCCGGTTCGCGCCCGCTTGACTTGACGCGCCGCGCTTGCCACCTGTGGCACGCAAGGCAAACGAAAGGCCACCGATGTCCATTCCCCAACAGGGCGGCGGCCCGATCGAGCGTCCCGAACAACTGGCCGAGTATCTCGCCGCGGGCGAAAAACCGCGCGACGCCTGGCGCATCGGCACCGAGCACGAGAAATTCGGCTATCGCCATGCCGACCTGATGCCCCTGCCCTATGAGGCCGCGCCCGGCCAGCCCTCGGTCAAGGCCATGCTGGAGGGGTTGCAGAGCCGCTTCGGCTGGACCCCGGTGCTGGAGGCCGGCAACATCATCGGGCTGGAGCGGGACGGCGCCAATGTCAGCCTGGAGCCGGGCGGGCAGCTGGAACTCTCGGGCGCGCCGCTGGAGACCATCCACCAGACCTGCGACGAGGTGAACAGCCACCTGGCCGAGGTCAAGACCGTCGCCGACGAGCTGGGCGCGGGCTTCATCGGCCTGGGCGCCGCGCCGATCTGGACGCAGGAGCAGATGCCGATGATGCCCAAGGGGCGCTACCGGCTGATGACCGATTACATGGGCCGGGTCGGCACGCTGGGCACGCAGATGATGTATCGCACCTGCACCGTGCAGGTGAACCTCGACTTCGCCAGCGAAGCCGACATGGTGCAGAAGCTGCGCGTGGCCCTGGCCCTGCAGCCGGTGGCGAATGCGCTTTTCGCCAATTCGCCCTTCCTCGACGGCCAGCCGAACGGCTGGAAAAGCTGGCGCGCGCATATCTGGCAGAATCTCGACGCGGCGCGCACCGGCATGCTGCCCTTCGCCTTCGAGGACGGGTTCGGCTATGAGCGTTGGGTCGATTACGTGCTCGATGTGCCGATGTATTTCGTCTATCGCGACGGCAAATACATCGACGCGCTGGGGCAGAGCTTCCGCGATTTCCTGCAGGGCAAGCTGCCGGCGCTGCCGGGCGAGATCCCGACGCTGTCGGACTGGGCCGACCACCTGACCACGGTCTTCCCCGAGGCGCGGGTCAAGAAATTCATCGAGATGCGCGGCGCCGACGGCGGCCCCTGGCGGCGGCTTTGCGCCCTGCCGGCGCTCTGGGTGGGGCTGGTCTATGACCAGTCGGCGCTGGACGCGGCCTGGGACCTGGTCAAGGGCTGGGATGCCGAGACGCGCGAGGCCTGGCGGCGCGGCGCCGGGCTCAAGGCGCTGGATGCCGAGGTGAACGGCGTGAAGATGCGCGACCTAGCGCGCGAGGTGCTGGCGATCTCGGAAGCCGGGCTGAAGGCGCGGGCCCGCACCGGCTCGGGCGGACTGGTCCCGGACGAGACGCATTTCCTGAACGCGCTCAGGGAAAGCGTCGAGACGGGCAAGGTGCCCGCCGACGAGTTGCTGGAGAAATATCACGGCGAATGGGCGGGCGATCTCAGCCGCATCTACGCCGAGTATTCCTATTGACCAAGGGCCGGGTGATCCCCGGCCCTTTTCGCATCACGTTCGCATCACGCCTGCGCCGGTTCACGCCTGCGGCGCGGGGGGCTGCGGCTGGCTGCGGCCCTGCATGAACTGGTCGAACTCGGCCTTGTCCTTGGCTTCGCGCAGCTTCTGCAGGAAGTCGAGGAATTCGCGATGCTCGTCCTCCAGCCGCTTCAGCGTTTCCTCGCGATAGGCGTCAAAGGCGCTGTTGCCGGTCGGCGCGCCGAAACCGTGGCGATAATGGCGGCCGTGGTGATGATGGCGGTGGCGACAGGAAAACATGCGTTTGCTCCAGATCATGTAACCCAGGATGGCAAGGCCCAAGGGCCAGCAGGCGATGAAGGTCAGGATCATGGCGGCGATCCAGGCGCCCTTCCCGCGTTCGTCCAGCCAGTCCCGGATGCCGGCCAGTGCTGCGCCGATCCGGTCGAAGGCGGAGGGGCGCGGGGCGATGTCAGTGTTCATTGCGGTCCCTTTCCGATGTGAATGTTAATCACATTTACATAGATGGAGCCGAGTCCGCCGGGTTCAAGGGAAGCGGCGAAAATTTTCTGCCGGATTTTCGGGTGGCGGGTTCGCCGGTCGGGCCGCGTTCAGTCGGGGATCACGCCCAGGCCGCGCAGATAGATCAGCGCGCCGCTTTCCAGCATGTCGGCCGGCGAGATGGGCGAGCGCGATCCGGGCTTGCCGCGGCCGAACAGCTCGACCACGCCGTGGCTCAGCGCCCAGATGTGGTCCGCGACCATGCCGGGCGGCGGGCGGCGCCCCGCGGGCAGCTGCGCGAACAGCGCCTCGGCGCCGCGCACCAGGATGCCGCGCGCCCGTTCCGAGGCCTGCGACAGCCCGGCATTGCCGGCGATCGAGATGCCGGATTCGAACATGGCGATGTAGAAGCCGCGCCGCTCGGCCGCGAAGCTCAGGTATTCCTGTCCCATGCGCAGGAAGGCGGTCAGCGGCCGCGGGCGCCCCTCGTCGAAGGCGGTCTCCAGCCTGTCGGCGAATTCCTCGAACCCTTGCCGGGCGACCTCTTCCAGCAGGTCCTCGCGGCCGGTGAAATGGCGATAGGGCGCGGCGGCGCTGACCCCGGCCAGCCGCGCGGCCTCGGCCAGGGTGAAGGCCTGCGGGCCGTTCTCCTCGATCAGCCGCACCGTGGCCTCGACAAGGGCCTGGCGCAGGTTGCCATGGTGATAGGAGGATCGGGCCATGTCCGGCCCTTACATGCCTTCGCCGAAATAGTCCCCGACCAGCGCGCTCAGCGCATCGGCCAGCTCGGCCGCCTGCGCGCCGCGCGTGGTGACGCGGATGGTGCTGCCGCGCGGCGCGGTCAGCATCAGCAGGCCCATGATCGAATCGCCCGAGACGCTCATCCCGTCCTTCTCGACGGTGGCCTGGGCGTCGAAACGCTCGACCGTCTCGACGAATTTCGCGCTGGCCCGCGCGTGCAGGCCCTTTTCGTTGATGATCGCCAATTCGCGGGTGACGGCCCCGTTGGTCATGTCATTCATGAAGCGGCACGGTTCGGGATGGGAAGCACATCGGCAGGCAGGACGTCATAGCTGTTGATGTACTTGCGTCCCGCATCCTTGGCCAGCGATACCGCATCCGCAACCGGCAGTTTGCGCGATTTGGCCAGCTTGACCAGCATCGGCAGGTTCGCCCCGTAGAGAATCGAGCGATTCCGCATCGCACAGGCCATCAGCGACAGGTTCGAGGGCGAGCCGCCGAACAGATCCGTCACCACCACCACGCCGTCGCCCGCATCCACCGCATCGGCGGCGGCGCAGATTTCGGCCTGCTTCTCGCCGCGATCATGGTTTTCCTCGATCGTCACGGCCTTGATCCCGGTCTGCGGCCCCACGACATGCTCGACCGCCGAGAGATATTCCCTGGCCAGCCCACCATGCGCCACGATGACAATTCCGATCAATTCGCCTCACCACGCACCAGCCGTTCACCCTTGCGCCAAAGCTGTGCGAGAGGCCCGAACAGGACCCTCATCCCCAGGTGCCGGCGCCTTTTCACGGCGTTCAAGTTCCCGATGTCTAATTGACACTTGCCAGCCTGCTTTCGCAAGCGCATCTGCCATTTTTTCCGCCATTGTGACAGAACGGTGTCGCCCCCCGGTGCAGCCGAAGCCGATCGCCAGGTGGGCCTTTCCCTCTTCCAGATGGGCAGGCAGGGCGAAAAGCACAAGATCCAGCACCTTGCGGAAGAACTCGTCGAACCGCGAATCGGCCATCACATATTGCTGAACCGGCGGGTCGCGGCCGTCCAGCGGCCGCAGTTCCGCCCGCCAATGGGGGTTGGCGAGGAATCGGCAGTCGAACATCATGTCCACGCCGCGCGGCACCCCGCGCTTGTAGGAATAGGACTGGACCGAGACGGTCAGCCGCCGCCCCGGCTCGGTCTCGAACCAGCGGGCCAGTTCCGCCTTCAGGTCATGCGGCGACAGGTCCGAGGTGTCGACCAGCACGTCGGCCCGGGCCCGGATGGGGGCGAGCATGTCGCGCTCGGCCCGGATGGCGTCCAGCGGCGAGCCCTCGGCCCGCAGCGGATGGCGACGGCGGGTTTCATTGAACCGTCGCAGAAGCTGTTCGGTCGTGCAGTCCAGGAACAGCACCTCGGGCGCGTATTCGGGCAGCCGGGTCAGCTTGTCGATCAGCTCGGTCAGGTTGGCGACGGAAAAGTCGCGGTTGCGGACATCCAGACCCAGCGCCAGCGGCACCGGCCGGGCCGGCCCGTCCAGCAGCCGCGGCACCAGCGACAGCGGCAGGTTGTCGATGGCCTCGTAGCCCAGATCCTCAAGCACGTTGATGGCCGTCGAGCGCCCAGCCCCGGACGGCCCGGTGATCAGCACCAGCCGCTGGGCCTGCTCGTCCTGACTGCCCAAGGGGCTTCTCGCCTCCGGCATGGTTCGGCCTACCTCTCGCGCAAATCCGTGTCCGCCCGTCCGGCCACAAGATATTGCAACAATGTTGACGCAAGATGAACACGGCCCGCGCCAAGGACAAGGGGCAAGGACCTGCCCATAAGGTCAAGGCGGCGGTCGGGCGGCAGGCGGTCCGGCTCGGGGCGCTCCAGATCGACCGCCAGCGCCAGTTCGACCGGCCCGTGCGGCACGGCATGCAGGATGCCGACGCCGCGCGCCTCGATGCGGCCGCGAATCGAATCGGGCGCATCGGCAATGACGGCGGCGCCCTCGCGGCGCAGCACGGTGCGGTCGTCCGCCACCAGCGCCGCGCCCAGGGCCATCATTTCAAGCGCCAGGCCGGATTTCCCCGATCCCGAAGGCCCCAGGATCAGCAGCCCCCTGCCCCGATGGGCAATGCAGGATGCATGCAGGATCATCGCGCGCGCCTCCGTTTCACCCCCGGCCGAATCGCCCCGATCCGCGATGCCGGGCCGGCTGTCCTTGTGGCGGATTCTTGCGGGCAAGGCCACGCTTCGGCAAATGATAGCGCTAACCGTCTCTGATTGCGCTAACCCTGTCCATAAGTGCGCTTTCGCCCGGGAAATGCCGTGTTATAGGACGCGCAACGGCCGGTTGCCGGCCCGGAATTCAAGCAGGAGCACAGGTGCCATGAGCGAACCGCGCGTCAATCCGAATTGCCGTCTCGAAGACCAGGGGATCACGGGGCTCGGCAATGTCCACTACAACCTGCTCGAACCGGCGCTGATCGAGGCGGCCATCCAGCGCGGCGAAGGCAAGCTGGGCCTTGGCGGCACCTTCCTGGTCTCGACCGGGGCCCATACCGGCCGCTCGCCCAAGGACAAACATGTCGTGCGCACCCCCGCGGTGGAAGACAGCATCTGGTGGGAAAACAACCGCCCGATGGAGCCCGAGGCCTTCGACCGGCTGCATGCCGACATGCTGGAACACATGAAGGGCAAGGACTATTTCGTTCAGGACCTCTACGGCGGCGCGGATCCTGCCCTGCGCCTCGACGTCCGGGTCGTGACCGAACTGGCCTGGCACGGGCTGTTCATCCGCAACCTGCTGCGCCGTCCCGAAGCGGCCGAGCTGGCCAGCTTCGCGCCGGAATTCACCATCATCAACTGCCCCTCGTTCAAGGCCGATCCGGCCCGCCACGGCTGCCGCTCGGAAACCGTGATCGCGCTGAATTTCGACAAGAAGCTGATCCTGATCGGCAATACCGCCTATGCCGGCGAGAACAAGAAATCGGTCTTCACGCTCTTGAACTACATCCTGCCGGAAAAGGGCGTGATGCCGATGCATTGCTCGGCCAACCACGCGCTCGGCAACCCGGACGACAGCGCCATCTTCTTCGGCCTCTCCGGCACCGGCAAGACCACGCTTTCGGCCGATCCCTCGCGCACGCTGGTCGGCGATGACGAGCATGGCTGGTCCGACACCGGCATCTTCAACTTCGAGGGCGGCTGCTACGCCAAGACCATCAACCTCTCGGCCGAGGCCGAGCCGGAGATCCACGCCACCTGCTACAAGTTCGGCACGGTGATCGAGAACATGGTCTACGACCCCGACACGCTGGAACTGGACTTCGAGGACAACTCGCTGACCGACAACATGCGCTGCGCCTATCCGCTGGAGCAGATCTCGAACGCCTCGCCGACCTCGCTGGGCGGCCAGCCGAAGAACGTGATCATGCTGACCTGCGACGCCTATGGCGTTCTGCCGCCGATCGCGCGGCTGACCCCGGCGCAGGCGATGTATCACTTCCTGTCGGGCTTCACCTCGAAGACGCCCGGCACCGAGGTCGGCGTGACCGAGCCGACGCCGACCTTCTCGACCTGCTTCGGCGCCCCCTTCATGCCGCGCCGCCCGGAAGTCTATGGCAAGCTGCTGCAGGAAAAGATCGCCAAGACCGGCGCGGCCTGCTGGCTGGTCAATACCGGCTGGACCGGCGGCGCCTTCGGCACCGGCAAGCGCATGCCGATCAAGGCCACCCGCGCCCTGCTGACCGCGGCGCTGGACGGCTCGCTGAACAACGCCCAGTTCCGCAAGGATCCGAATTTCGGCTTCGAGGTCCCGGTCTCGGTGCCCGGCGTCGAGGACCGGCTGCTCGACCCGCGCCAGACCTGGGCGGATGGTGCCGCCTATGACGCCCAGGCCCGCAAGCTGGTCGGCATGTTCAGCGACAATTTCGCGCAATATGCCGACAAGATCGACGACGACGTCCGCGCCGCCGCCATCGGCTGAAGCCTGACGGAGAGATGATGCGAAGGGCGGTCCCACGGGGCCGCCCTTTTCGCTTTCGGCACCGCCTAAGGGGGCTTTGCGCCCCCGCCGGCCTGCGGCCGACTCCCCCGCAGGATATTTGGGCAAGAAAGAAGCCCTGCATCCCTCGCGGCTTTCTCTGTTTTCCCAATACCCTGGGGGAGCGCGGAACGCGCGGGGGCAAAGCCCCCTCTTATCAATGTTGCCGCCGCACCCGCCGGCGCTTCTGCGCGCGCTTGATCTCGGCCAGCCGCGCCTGGGTGGCGCGCTTGCGCATCGGTCCCTTGCCGCGCCCGCCGCCTGACCCTTGCGGCAGCGGCCGGCCCTCGACTTCCAGCAGTTCCAGCATCAGCCCGCCGGTCAGCGGCACCGCCTCGGTCAGCCGCACGGTCACGCGCTGGCCGATGCCGACTTCCAGGCCGGTCTCGGAGCCCATCAGCACCTGCGCATCCGGGTCGTAATGGAAATATTCCCGGCCGATCTCTCGGATCGGCAAGAGCCCGTCCGCCCCGGTCTCGTCCAGCCGCACGAAGGCGCCGAATTTCTGCACGCCGCTGATGCGGCCGGTGAACTCGGCCCCCACCCGGTCGGCCAGATAGGCGGCGAGATAGCGGTCGGTGGTGTCGCGTTCCGCCGCCATCGAGCGCCGCTCGGTCTCGGATATATGCTGCGCGGTATCCGAGAGCATCTCGATATCCTGCGCCGACAGCCCGTCATCGCCCCATTTATGGCCCATGATCAGCGCACGATGCACGATCAGGTCGGAATAGCGCCGGATCGGCGAGGTGAAATGCGCATAGGAGCGCAGGGCCAGCCCGAAATGGCCGAAATTCTCGGGGTTGTAATAGGCCTGCTGCATCGAGCGCAGCGCCGTCATGTTGATCAGCTCATCGAATTCCGAACCCTCGGCCTGTTCCAGCAGCCGGTTCAGGTGGCGCGTCTGCAAGACCTGGCCCTTGGCGAGCGTGAATCCCGAAGCCTCGGCCACTTCGCGCAGCGCGTCGAGCTTTTCCACCGTCGGCTCCTCGTGTACGCGATAGAGCAGCGGCCGGCGCAGCCGTTCCAGTTCCTCGGCGGCGGCGACATTGGCCAGCACCATGAATTCCTCGATCAGCCGGTGCGCATCGTAGCGTTCGCGGAAGTTGACCGATTTCACCCTTCCGTCGGCGGTCAGTACGATCCTGCGCTCGGGCAGGTCCAGCTCTAGCGGCTGGCGGCGCGCTCGCGCGGCCCTCAGCAGCCCGTAGGCATGCCAGAGCGGCCGGATCGCCGGCTCGACCAGCGGCGCGGTCTGCTCGTCGGGATTGCCGTCCGCCGCCGCCTGCGCCTGTTCATAGGCCAGGCTCGCGGCCGAGCGGATCATGCCGCGATGGAAGCTGTGGCCGGTCTTGTTGCCCTGCGCGTCCAGCCGCATCCTGACCGCGATCACCGGCCGGTCCACGCCCTGATGCAGCGAGCACAGGTCGCTCGACAGGATGTCGGGCAGCATCGGCACCACCCGGTCGGGGAAATAGGTGGAATTGCCGCGATTGCGCGCCTCGCGGTCCAGGGCCGAGCCGGGGCGGACGTAATGCGCCACATCGGCGATGGCGACCCAGACCGTGGCGCCGCCATCCTCATGCGTCTCGGCGGCGACGGCATCGTCGCGGTCGCGGGCATCCGAGGGGTCGATGGTGATGAAGGGCAGGTGGCGCAGGTCCTCGCGGTTCTTCATCGTCGCGGGACGGGCGGCATCGGCCTCGGCGATCGCCTCATCGGGGAAATCGTCGGGAATGCCGTGCTGGTGGATGGCGATCAGGCTGACGGCCCTGGGCGCCGAGGGGTCGCCCAGCCGCTCGACGATCCGCGCCAGCGGCAGGCCCAGGCGGCCGCGCGGGCCGACCTGCTCGGCCTCGACCAGCTCGCCGCTTTTCGCGCCATGGGCATCGCCGGGGCGCACCTGCCATTCCTTGTCCTGGCCCTTGTCGATGGGCAGGATGCGGCCGCCCGCCTCGGGCCCGCCGGTGGCCGCGCGGAAGATGCCGACGATGCGGTGCTGCACCGTGCCGATGCGGCGGATCAGCCTGGCCTGATAGTCGTGATCCTCGCCCCGGGTCTCGATCAGCCGGGCCAGGATGCGCTCGCCCGGCGCCACGGCGGGATCGGATTTCAGCGCCGCGTAAAGGATGCGCGGCATCGGCCCCTCGCCCTGCCATTCCAAGGGCCTGGCGAAGATGTCGCCGTCGCGGTCGGGCGGCAGCAATTGCAGCACCGTCACCGGCGGCAGCCGCTCGGCATCGTGGTAATGGCGGCGGCGGCGTTCCAGCAGGCCCTCGGCCTCCAGCTCTTTCAGAAGCCGCTTCAGCTCGATGCGCTCGGCGCCCTTGATGCCGAAGGCTTTCGCGATGTCGCGCTTGGCGGTGGCGTCCGGATGGGCGGACACCCAGTCGAGAATCTCTTGACGGGAAGGTAGCTGTGCCATGCCGTCACGCTAGCATGCTGCCGGACGGGGCGGCAGGGGCAAAATCAGGCGGCGGGCAGGCGGACGAAGGCCGCGGCCTCGCGCACCACCGGGTCGGCCTCGGCCCCGGCGCGGATCTGGTCCACGAAATCCTGCCGCATCCGCGGCGACCAGGAATCGTTGATATGCGCGGCCACCGCCTCGGGCGCCGGCCGGTCGGGCTGGCTGGTGAAGAACTGCGCCATCTGCGTGGCCATGCGGATCAGCTTGGAATGGTCGTGGGACATGTCGCCTCAGCTTCCGGCAATGCGCCGGGGGTGGGTGTAAAGATCGAAGCTCGCCTGCCGGGCGCGGGCGATCAGGGTGATGCCGGCGCGCTCGGCCCAGCCGAGCGCCAGCGCCGTCGGCGCGCTGGCACCGATCAGGATCGGGGCGCCGATGCGGGCGGCCTTCTGCACCAGATCGACCGACAGGCGCGAGGACATGACCACGGCGCCCTGCCCCGCCGCCAGCCCGGCCTGGGCCAAAGCCCCGGCCAGCTTGTCCAGCGCATTGTGGCGGCCGACATCCTCGCGCGTCACGGCGCGGGCGCCGTCCCAGAAGGCGGCGCCGTGGATGGCCGGGGTCCGGCGGCGCAGGACCTGGCCCTCGGACAGCGCGGCCATGGCGCGGGCCACGTCCTCGGGCGGCATCGACCAGTCCGAGGCGACCGGCACGATCCGGGGCAGCGCCGCCTCGATGCTGTCCACGCCGCAAAGCCCGCAGCCCACCGGGCCGACCATGCTGCGCCGCCGTTCGGCCAGCCGGGCGGCAAGGCCGGGGCGCAGCCACAGCCGCGCCTCGCGCGCCGGGAAGCCGCCGGCCTCGACCTCGGCCTCCTCGAAGCCCTCGACATCGCCGGGCGCGGCGATCAGCCCCTCGGTCAGGGCGAATCCCAGCGCGAAGTCGCGCAGGTCATGCGGCGTCGCCATCAGCACCGCCTGGCTCATGCCGTCGATGACGATGGCCACGGGGCATTCCTGCGGCGCCGGGGGCGGCTCGATGGGCCGCCAGCCGCCGCCCCGGCCTTCGCCGTCCCAGCGCAGCACGCCGGCCGTCACGTCCCGCATGCCGTCACTCGGCAGCGGTGGGCAGGATGCGGCGGGCGAGGTCGGAATGATGGCGATACTCCTCTTGCCATTCCGAGGGGCCGTTCGAGGGGCTGACCTGCACGGCCGTCACCTTGAACTCGGGGCAGTTGGTGGCCCAGTCGGAATTGTCCGTGGTCACCACATTGGCCTGAGTCGTCGGGTGATGGAAGGTCGTATAGACCACCCCCGGCGCCACCCGCTCGGTGATATGCGCCCGAAGCGAGGTGTCGCCCGAACGCGAGGCCACGCGCACCCAGTCGCCCTCGCGGATGCCGCGGTTCTCGGCGTCCGAGGGATGGATCTCCAGGATGTCCTCGGGGTGCCAGACGCTGTTGTCGGTCCGCCGGGTCTGCGCGCCGACATTGTATTGCGACAGGATCCGCCCCGTGGTCAGCAAGAGCGGGAAGCGCGCCCCGGTGCGTTCCTCGGTCGCGACATATTCGGTATGGACGAACTTGCCCTTGCCGCGCACGAAGCCGTCGATATGCATGACCGGCGTGCCCAGCGGCGCCTTGTCGTTGCAGGGCCATTGCACCGAACCCTCGCGGTCCAGCAGGTCGTAGCTGACCCCGGCGAAACTCGGCGTGGTCAGCGCGATCTCGGCCATGATCTCGCGCGGGTGGGTATAGGACCAGGCCGCGCCCATGCGGTTGGCCAGCAGCTGCGTGACCTCCCAGTCCTCGTAGCCGTTCTTCGGCGTCATGGCGCGGCGGACCATGTTGATGCGCCGCTCGGCATTGGTGAAGGTGCCGTTCTTTTCCAGGAAGCTGGAACCGGGCAGGAAGACATGCGCATAGTTCGCGGTCTCGTTCAGGAACAGGTCCTGCACGATGACGATGTCCATCGCCGACAGCGCCGAGGTGACGTGCCGGGTGTCGGGGTCGGATTGCACGATGTCCTCGCCCTGGCAGTAAAGCCCCTTGAAGCGGCCGGCCAGCGCCTCGTCGAACATGTTGGGGATGCGCAGGCCCGGCTCGGGCGACAGTTCGACGCCCCAGGCGCGTTCGTAGATCGCCCGCGCCTCGGGGTCCGAGACATGGCGATAGCCCGGATATTCATGCGGGAAGCTGCCCATGTCGCAGGAGCCCTGCACGTTGTTCTGGCCGCGCAGCGGGTTCACGCCGGTGCCGGTCCGGCCGATATTGCCGGTCATCATCGCCAGGTTGGCGATGGCCATCACCGTGGTCGAGCCCTGCGAATGCTCGGTCACGCCCAAGCCGTAATAGATGCTGGCGCGCGGCGCGGCCGCATAGGCACGGGCGGCCTTGCGGATCAGCTCGGCCGGGACCTTGGACAGTTTCTCGACCTCTTCCGGCGCATGGCGCGGGTCCATCAGGAACTCGGCATAGGCCAGGAACTCGTCCCAGTCGCAGCGTTCGCGAATGAAGGCCTCGTCATAGAGCTTCTCGGCCACGATCACCTGCGCCATGGCGGTCAGCACGGCGACATTGGTGCCGGGCCGCAGGGGCAGGTGCAGCCCCTCGCCCATATGCGGGGTCTTGAGCAGGTCGATCTGGCGCGGATCGAGAACGATCAGCCCGGCCCCCTCGCGCAGCCGCTTGCGCAGCCGGCTGGCAAAGACCGGATGGCCGTCGGTCGGGTTGGCGCCGATGATCAGCGCCAGATCGGTATCGTCGACCGAATCGAAGTCATGCGTGCCCGCCGAGGTGCCGAAGGTGGTCTTCAGCCCGTAGCCGGTCGGCGAATGGCAGACCCGGGCGCAGGTGTCGGTGTTGTTGTTGTGGAAGACGGCGCGCGCCAGCTTCTGCACCAGATAGGTTTCCTCGTTGGTGCAGCGCGACGAGGTGATGACGCCGATGGCATCGCGTCCGAAATCGTCCTGCGCCTGACGCAGCCGGGTGGCGGCGAAGTCCAGCGCCTCGTCCCAGCTGACCACGCGCCAGGGATCGGTGATCCGCTCGCGCAGCATGGGCTGGGTCTGGCGTTCGCGATGCGTGGCATAGCCCCAGGCGAAGCGGCCCTTGACGCAGCTGTGGCCGTGGTTCGCCTTGCCGTCCTTGCTGGGCACCATGCGCACCACCTCCTCGCCGCGCATATGCGCGTCGAAGGAACAGCCGACGCCGCAATAGGCGCAGGTCGTCTTGACGATATGCTCGGGCGTGCCGATCTCGATCACCTTGTTCTCGATCAGCGTCGCGGTCGGGCAGACCTGCACGCAGGCGCCGCAGCTGACGCAATCCGAGCTGAGGAAGCTGTCCGATTCCATCCCGGCCGAGACGCGGCTGTCGAAGCCCCGCCCCTCGATGGTCAGCGCGAAGGTGCCCTGCACCTCCTCGCAGGCCCTGACGCAGCGCGAGCAGACGATGCATTTCGCCGGGTCGAAGGTGAAATAGGGGTTCGACTGGTCCTTGGGCCGGTATTCCGGATTCGGCCCCTCGGCGTCGCGGCGGGCGAAATGGTTCGCGCCCGGCTCATAGCGCACCTCGCGCAGGCCCACGGCGCCGGCCATGTCCTGAAGCTCGCAATCGCCGTTGGCGGCGCAGGTCAGGCAGTCCAGCGGGTGGTCGCTGATGTAAAGCTCCATTACCCCCTTGCGGATCTGCGCGACCTCGTCGGTCTGGGTATGGACCACCATGCCCTCGGCCACCGGGGTCGTGCAGGATGCCGGCAGGCCGCGCATGCCCTCGATCTGCACCACGCAAAGCCGGCAGGAGCCGAAGGCTTCCAGATGATCGGTAGCGCAGAGCTTGGGCACCGAGATCCCGGCCACGGCAGCGGCGCGCATCACCGATGTCCCGGCGGGGACCGAAACCGGTATCCCGTCCACCAGCAGGTTCACGGTGACGTCGGACTTGACCGCCGGGGTGCCCATGTCGCGGTCGGGAATGATGAAATCTTTCATTCTGCGGCCTCCTTGCGCGGCTCTCGCCGCCCGCTGAAATCTTCGGGGAAATGGGTCAGCGCCGACATGACCGGGAAGGGCGCAAAGCCCCCCAGCGCGCAAAGCGAGCCCCATTTCATCGTGTTGCACAGATCCGTCAGGATCGGGATCCCCGTCTCGTCGCCCTGGGCGATGCGGTCGATGGTCTCGACGCCCCGGACCGAGCCGATGCGGCAGGGCGTGCATTTGCCGCAGCTTTCCACGGCGCAGAACTCCATGGCGAAGCGCGCCAGCTTCAGCATGTCGGCCGTGTCGTCGAAGACGGTGATGCCGGCATGGCCCAAGAGGCCCTCTTTCGTCGCCAGTTCCTCGTAGCCGAAGGGCACGTCGAAATTCCAATGCGGGATGTAGGAACCAAGCGGCCCGCCCACCTGCGCCGCCTTGACCGGCCGGCCCGAGGCGGTGCCGCCGCCGATCTCCTCGATGATCTGGCGCAGGCTCATGCCGAAGGCGGCCTCGAACAACCCGCCATATTTCACGTTGCCGGCGATCTGGATCGGGATCGTGCCCTTGGACCGCCCGATGCCCAGCTTGGCGTATTCCGCCCCGCCATGGGTCAGGATCCAGGGCACCGAGGCCAGCGAGATCACGTTGTTCACCACTGTCGGCCGGCCCAGGAAGCCCTCCAGCGCCGGGATCGGCGGCTTGGCGCGGACCACGCCGCGCTTGCCCTCCAGGCTGTTGAGCAGGCTGGTCTCCTCGCCGCAGACATAGGCGCCGGCGCCGACCCGCACCTCCATGTCATAGGCATGGTCTGATCCCAGCACCGACTGGCCCAGGATGCCGGCCTGCCGCGCCTTGCCGATGGCGGCCTCCATCAGCCGGATCGCGTCGGGATATTCGCTGCGGATATAGACATAGCCCTGCACCGCGCCCACGGCGATGCCGGCGATCGCCATGCCCTCGATCAGGACCAGCGGATCGCCTTCCATCAGCATGCGGTCGGCAAAGCTGCCCGAATCGCCCTCGTCGGCATTGCAGACGATGTATTTCCGCGGGGCCTTGGCGCCGGCCACGGTCTTCCACTTGATCCCGGTCGGGAACCCGGCGCCGCCCCGGCCGCGCAGCCCGGATTCGGTGACCTCCTCGACGATCTTCTCCGGCCCGATGCCGAGGGCGCGGCGCAGCCCGGCCAGCCCGCCATGCGCCTCGTATTCCTCGACCGACAGCGGGTCGATCACGCCGACGCGGGCGAAGGTCAGCCGGCTCTGCGCCTTCATCCAGGGCAATTCCTCGACCGGCCCCAGCGCCAGAGGATGCTCGCCGCCCGTGCGGATCGCCTCGGCGACCGAGGCCGCATCCTCGGGCCCGACCGGCCCGTAGCCGTGGCGCACGCCGTCGCGCTCGACCTCGACCAGCGGCTCAAGCCAGATCATGCCGCGGGTGCCGTTGCGGGTGACGGCGAATTCGCGCCCCAGCGTCTCGGCCACCGCGTCGGCACCCAGCGCCCTTGCGGCGGCATCCAGGGGAACCCAGACCCTCATGCGCCCGCCTCCGCCACCAGTTGCCGCACCTTGGCCAGATTCGCCCGGCCCAGCAGCCTGTCGCCGACCTGCGCCGAGGGCGCGCAGGCGCAAAGCCCCAGGCAGAACACCGGCTCCAGCGTCAGCCGCCCGTCCGGCGTGGTCTCGTGCCAGTCGATCCCCAGCGCGGCGCGCACCTCCTCGGCCAGCGCATCGGCGCCCATCGACTGGCAGGCCTCGGCCCGGCACAGCCGCAGCACATGCCGGCCCTGCGGATGGTCGCGGAAATCGTGATAGAAGCTGACGACGCCATGCACCTCGGCGCGGGTCATGCCCAGGGCGGCCGCCAGCACCGGCTGCGCCTCCTCGGGAACATGGCCCCATTCCGCCTGGATGTCGTGCAGGATGGGCAGAAGCGGCCCTTCGCGACCCTTGTGGGCGGCGATGATTTCGTCGAGACGCAGAAGGAAATCAGCGTCGGTCGCTGGTGAGGTCATGGCTAGGTGGTCCGGGCTCTGCTGTTTTGTCCAGACTAGAGACCGATGATAGACGAAACAATCGTGATATATCGTTTATCGATTGAAACTATCAATCGATGAGACGATGCGGATCAGCGCCTCGACCAGGGGCGGATGCGGTTCGCGCCGGGCGACGACCAGCCCCACCATATGCCCCTCGCCGGTCAGGTCGCGCGCGCGAACCCCTTCGGGCAGCGGCAGGCCGCGCGCCAGCGCCCGCGGCAGGATCGCCGCCCAGTCGCCGGTCGCCACATGCGACAGGATCGCCAGCATCGAGGTCGACTCGACCCGCGGCAGCGCATCCGCCCCGGCCTCGACCAGGTGGCGGGTGACGATGCGGCGGTTCTGCATGTCCGGGGTCAGCAGGCAGAGCGGCCGGGTGGCGGTCTCGGCCCAGTCCACCGGATCGCCCAGCTCGCTGCGGTCGATCAGGCAATAGGTCTCGCGATACAGCGGCAGGCTCTGCACCCGGCCCAGGGGCTCGCTGTCCAGATAGGTCACGCCGGCATCCAGCTCCAGCGCCTCGATCTGGTCGCGGATCTCGTCCGAGCTGCGCGACAGGATCGAGACCCCGGCATTGGGATGGCGGCTCAGGAAGGGCCCGGTCAACTCGGCGATGCGCGGCATGGCGGTGGGGATCACGCCGATGCGCAGCCGCCCCGACACGCCCTTGCGGCTGGCCTGCATCTCGGCCTGCATGGCGCGGGCATCGGCGACGATGCGCCGCGCCCAGCCCAGCACGCGCTCACCCTCGGGCGTCAGCCCCTGGAAACGCGAGCCGCGCCGCACCAGCTGCACGCCCAGCTGCTCCTCCAGCGCCCGGATGGCGGATGACAGCGTCGGCTGGGTGATACCCAGCGATTCGGCGGCGCGGCCGAAATGCTTCTCGCGCGCCAGGGCCATGAACATGGAAAGCTTGTCGATCACGGACCCGCCCTCCCCGCCCGGCCGGCCTTCTCCGTTTTCCAAATACCCCGCGGGGGTCCGGGGGCGCGAAGCCCCCGGCCCGGCGGATCATCCGGCGGATCAGACGATCTCGACCGCGTATTTCTCGATCACGGTATTGGCCAGCAGGCCCTCGCACATGCGCGCCACCTCGGCCTTGGCCGCCTCGGCATCCGATGCCGCCAGGTCCAGCTCGATCACCTTGCCCTGGCGCACGCCCGAGACCCCGGCAAAGCCCAGCCCGCCAAGCGCGTGCCGGATCGCCTCGCCCTGGGGGTCCAGAACGCCATCCTTCAGCATGATGGTGACACGGGCTTTCATCTGCGGGCCTCTCAGTTGATCAGGGTGGGTTTGGTCAGCGAGGTGGTGTTGGCGGGCATCAGGCCCAGCCGGCGCGCCACCTCGGTATAGGCATCGGTCAGGCTGCCCAGGTCGCGGCGGAACACGTCCTTGTCCAGCTTCTGCCCGGTCTTGACGTCCCAGAGCCGGCAGCTGTCGGGGCTGATCTCGTCGGCGACCACCAGCCGCATGAAATCGCCGTCCCAGATGCGGCCGACCTCGATCTTGAAGTCGATCAGCTTGATGCCGACGCCGAAGAACACGCCCGACAGGAAGTCGTTCACCCGCAGCGCCAGGCTGACGATGTCGTCCAGGTCCTGCTGGCTGGCCCAGCCGAAGGCGATGATGTATTCCTCGGACACGAAGGGATCGCCCAGCTCGTCGTTCTTGAAGCTGTATTCGACGATGGGGCGGGGCAGCGGCGTGCCCTCCTCCATGCCCAGCCGCTTGGCGATGGAACCGGCGGCGAAATTGCGCACGATCACTTCCAGCGGGATGATCTCGACCTGGCGCACCAGCTGCTCGCGCATGTTGATGCGGCGGATGAAGTGGTTCGGCACGCCGATATTGGTCAGCCCGGTCATGAAGAACTCGGACAGGCGGTTGTTCAGCACGCCCTTGCCCTCGATGGTGGCCTTCTTCTGGGCGTTGAAGGCGGTGGCGTCATCCTTGAAATACTGGATGAGCGTGCCGGGCTCGGTGCCTTCGTAAAGGATCTTGGCCTTGCCTTCGTAGATTTTCTTGCGCCTTGGTGCCATGCTGCGCGTCTCCCGTCCGCAAGGTGACAATCTTTATGCGGCTATAGGCCAGAAACGGGGTCAGGGGCAATACGGGCTTGCGATGGGGCGCGCGCAGGGGCATATCCTGCGCAATATCCACGGGATAATCCCAAGCCGGAGGCCGCCATGACCACATTTGACGACCGCGAGCGCGCGCATGAGGCGAAATTCGCCCATGATGCGGAACTGAACTTCAAGGCCGAGGCGCGCCGCAATCGGCTGCTGGGCGAATGGGCCGCCGGCCTGCTGGGCAAGACGGGCGACGAGGCCCGCGCCTATGCGCTGACCGTGGTCACCTCGGATTTCACCGAACCCGGCGACGAGGACGTGTTCCGCAAGCTGGCGGCCGACCTGGAAGGCAAGGCCGACGAGGAAGCCATCCGCGCCAAGATGGTCGAGCTGCGCGCCACCGCCCGCCAGCAGATCGTCGACGAGCTTTAAGCCCGGGACCGGCGCGCCGCCCCCGAGGGCGGCGCCCTTTCAGGCCGCGGCCGCCTCGACCCGGGGATAGAGCCGCCACATGGTCAGGCCGCGCAGCGCGTTGAGCGCCATCAGCGCCGCCCAGAGCCCGTGATTGCCGAAGGCCGGCGGCAGCAGCAGCACCAGAACGGCATAGATCCCGACCGAGACCAGCATGGCATTGCGCATCTCGCGCGTGCGGGTGGCGCCGATGAAGATGCCGTCCAGCATCCACGAGGCGATGCCGATCAGCGGCGCCGCGACCAGCCAGGACAGGAAGCGCCGCGCCTCGGCCCGCACCTCGGCCGAGGTGGTCAGCAGGTCGATGATCGCCGGCCCGCCCAGCAGGAACGCGGCCGAAAGCAGCCCCGCCCCCGCCACGCCCCAGGCCGAGGCCAGCCGTGCCGCCCGGCGCAGGCGGTCGCGCCGCCGCGCCCCCACCGCCTGACCGACCAGCGATTCGGCGGCAAAGGCGAAACCGTCCAGCCCGTAGGCGACGATCTCCAGGAATTGCAGCAGCACCTGGTTCGCGGCCAGGGTCACGTCGCCCTGCCCCGCGGCCAGGAACATGAAGGTGGTGAACGAGCCCTGCAGCAGGATCGAGCGGATCATGATGTCGCCATTGACCCGCGCCAGCTCCTCGATCCGGTTGCGGGCCAGCAGCCCGGCACGCTGCACGGCGGCGCGCAGGGCATGGCGGGCGAACCACAGCCCCAGCGCCAGCCCGGTCCACTCCGCGATCAGCGTCGCCACGGCGACGCCGGGCACCCCCCAGCCCAGCCCCAGCACGAACCACAGGTCCAGAAGGATGTTCAGCCCGTTCATCACCAGCTGCAGCACCAGCACCGCGCGGGTGCGCTCGATGGCGATCAGCCAGCCGGTCACGGCGTAAAGCGAGATGGCGGCGGGCGCCCCCCAGATGCGCAGCCCCAGATATTGGCGGGCCAGCGCCTCGACCTCGGCCGAGGCCGGGGCCAGCCGGAAGGCCCCCGCGAAAAGCAGCCCCTGCAGCAGGATGAAGACCAGCCCGGCCGCAAGCCCGATGGCCAGCGCCCGCAGCAGATGCGCACCGGCTTCGCCATCGTCCCCGGCGCCATGCGCCTGCGCCACCAGCCCCGAAGTGCCCATGCGCAGGAAGCCGAAGATCCAGTAGAGCGAGGCCAGGACCACCGCGCCAAGGCCGACCGCGCCGATGGGCGCCGCCTCGCCCAGCTGGCCGATGACGCCGGTATCCACCGCGCCCAGGATCGGGATCGTCGCGTTCGACAGCACCACCGGCAGGGCGATGGCCAGCACGCGGCGGTTCGAGATCTCGGCGGCCGCGCGCGCCCCGGGCTGGCCGGGCAGCGCCTCAACCATCCTGCGGCATCAGGAAATGCCCGGTCGCCTGCGCGAAAAGCTTCTGGCGCTGGTCCTGCCAGGCCTCGACATGCACGCTGGCATAGCGCCGGCCGGACCGCACCACCCGCGCCCGCGCATAGGCGTCGCGCGGCAGGCCGGACCGCAGATAGTCCACGGTGAAATCGATGGTCTTGGGCAGGCGCGGCAGGCTTTCGGGCACCGCGGCGTCGGGGGCGATGCGGCCCTGCTCCATGTCCTCCCAGATCGCGGTCCAGGTCAGCTCGACGATGGCGGTGACCTCCAGGAAGGCCGCGGTCACGCCGCCATGGATCGCGGGCAGCATCGGATTGCCGATCAGCTTCTGGTCGAAGGGCAGCACCGCGGTCAGCTCGTCGCCGCGCCGGTCGAAGGTGATGCCCAGCCAGCGGATATAGGGCACGCTGGTCACCAGCGCGTTCAGCGTGTTGTTGCGCCGCGTCTTGATGGCGTCGAGGGGTTCGTTGCGTCCGGCCATGTCAACGCTCGATGGTGAAGGCCCCGGTGGCCGAGGCCACGGGACGGGATTCGTCGTCATCCATCGCCCAGGCGCGCACGAAGGCGACCGAGCGGGTGATGTGATAGCAGCTCGCCTTGGCGCGGATGGTCTGGCCGGGCGTGGCGGCGCGCATGTAGTCGATGCGCAGGTCGATGGTCGCGGTCGAGCGCGCCCCGGTCGGATGCGCCATCACCGCCGCGCCGCTGCAGGTGTCCATCAACGCCGAGATCACCCCGCCATGGATCACCCCGTTGCGCGGATCGCCGACCAGGTCCTCGCGCCAGGGCAGCGATATTTCGGCCCCTTCGCCCGTCAGCTGGTCGAGATGCATGCCAAGCGCCCGGGCATGCGGGATCACCTCGATGAACTGGCGGGCGATCCGCCGGCGCTGCTCCTGCTCGTCCTCGTCCGATGCTCTGCTCATGGCGCGGGCTCCCTCGTTGGCTTGCTGCGGGATGGTAGCAGCCCGCGGCACGCAGGCAAGCCGCCGATGGTTGAGTTTGGACCGGCGCCGGGTTAGGCTGCAGCGCGTCCGAGGATAGAGTTCATCCGATGTCCGATAACGAATACATTGGCTTCAAGGAAATGTGCGCACGTTTCGACGTGACGCCGCGGACCCTGCGCTATTACGAATATATCGAGCTGCTCAGCCCCCGCAAGGAAGGCCGCTCGCGCTTCTACGGCCCGCGCGAGATCGCCCGGATGAAGCTGATCCTGCGCGGCCGCCGCTTCGGCTTCTCGCTCGAGGACATCCGGCAATGGCTGCTGATCTATGGCGAGAAGGGCACGCGCGAACAATACCGGGTCTGGATCGAACTGGCCGACCGCCAGCTCCAGGTGCTGCGCCAGCAGCGCGACGAGCTCGAAGCCTCGATGTCCGAGCTGCTGACGCTGCGCAACGAAACGGTCTCTCTTCTCGACGGCATGGGACCCGGCGAAAACGCCGCGGCGGCGAAAGGCGACCGAGCCGCGGACTGACGCCACGTCGCCCCTTACGCGAACGTCAACCTGTCCTATATTCCCCGTCACGCGACGGTGTCGAACAGGAGGGATTGGCCATGAGCGACGCGTTGATGACCATTCGCCAGATGTGCGACGCCTTCGACGTCACGCCGCGCACGCTGCGCTTTTACGAGTCCCGCGAATTGCTGTTTCCGCAGCGGCGCGGCCAGCACCGGCTTTACGGCCGCTCGGACCGCGCCCGCCTGACGCTGATCCTGCGCGGCAAGCGCTTCGGCTTCTCGCTCGAACAGATCCGCCAGCTGCTGGAGCTTTACGATCCGGCCGAACGCAACATCACCCAGACCGAGGCCGTCCTGGCCACCGCCCGCGAGCGGCTTGCCGACATGGAGCGGCAGCATCTCGAACTGGGCGAGGCCATCGCCGAACTGCGCGAGCAGATCGCCGAGGGCGAAGTCTCGCTGCAGAAACTGAAATCCGATGCCTGACGGCATATCCCCTGGGAGGGACCGATGACCACCTACTCCGCCCCTGTCCGCGACATGCAGTTCGTGCTGCATGACGTGCTCGAGATCTCGAAGCAGGATCTTCCGGGCTATGGCGAGCTCGACCGCGACTTCACCCGGGCCGTGCTGGAGGCGGCCGGCAAGCTGGCCTCCGAGGTGCTGGCGCCGCTGAACGCCGTCGGCGACCGCGAGGGCTGCAGGCTGGAAAACGGGGTGGTGCACACGCCCAGGGGCTTTCTCGAAGCCTTCGGGCAGATGCGCGAGGGCGGCTGGACCGCGCTCGATTGCGACCCGGACTATGGCGGCCAGGGCATGCCCTATGTGATCGGCCTGGCCGCGGGCGAGATGTTCTCGGCCTCGAACATGGCCTTCACCATGTATCAGGGCCTGACCCATGGCGCCTATTCCGCCATCCACGCCCATGGCACGGACCAGCAGAAGGCCACCTACCTGCCGAAGATGGTCAGCTGCGAATGGACCGGCACCATGAACCTGACCGAGCCCCATGCCGGCACCGACCTGGGCCTGCTGCGCACCAGGGCCGAGCCGCAGGAGGATGGCAGCTACCGGATCACCGGACAGAAGATCTTCATCTCGGCCGGCGACCACGACATGGCGCAGAACGTGATCCACCTGGTGCTGGCCAAGGCGCCGGGCGGCGGCGAGGGCACCAAGGGCATCTCGCTCTTCATCGTGCCGAAATTCCTGGTCAACGAGGACGGCTCCCTGGGCGAGCGCAACGCCGTCTCGGTCAGCAATCTCGAGGAAAAGATGGGCATTCACGGCAATGCCACCTGCGTGATGAACTATGACGGCGCGAAAGGCTGGCTGCTGGGAGAGCTGCACAAGGGCATGCGCGCCATGTTCACCATGATGAACGAGGCCCGGATCGGCGTCGGCCTGCAGGGCTATTCGGTGGCCGAGGCCGCCTATCAGAACGCCGTCGCCTATGCCCGCGACCGGCTGCAGGGCCGCGCCGTGACCGGGGACGAGAACCCCGCGGGACCGGCCGACCCGCTGATCGTGCATCCCGACATCCGCCGCAACCTGATGGACCAGAAAAGCTTCCTGGAAGGCGCGCGCGCGCTGGCCTTCTGGGGCGCGCATCTGATCGACCGCGCGGTGCTGGCCGAGGACAAGGAGGCGCACGACCTCGTCTCGCTGCTGACGCCGGTGATCAAGGGCTTCCTGACCGACAAGGGTTTCGAATCGGCGGTGCAGGCCCAGCAGGTCTTCGGCGGCCACGGCTATATCGAGGAACAGGGCATGTCGCAATTCGTCCGCGACGCGCGCATCGCCATGATCTACGAGGGCGCGAACGGCGTGCAGGCGCTGGATCTCGTGGGCCGCAAGCTGGCGGCCGAGGGCGGCAAGCCGATCATGGCCTTCTTCGAGCTGGTCAAGGCCGAGATCAAGGCGCATGAAGCCGACGAGACGCTGAAAGCGGGTTTCTGCGAACCGCTGAAGGCCGCCTCGAAGGACCTGCAGGCGGCAGCGATGTTCTTCATGGAGCAGGGCATGAAGAGCCCGAACGCGGCGCTGGCCGGCTCCTACGACTTCATGCATCTGTTCGGCCATGTGGCGCTGGGTCTGATGTGGACCCGCATGGCCGCCGCATCGCGCAAGGCTCTGAGCGAAGGCACGCAGGACGCCGCCTTCCACGAGACCAAGCTGGCGACGGGCCGCTATTACATGGCCCGGCAACTGTCGGCGACCGGGATGCATCTCGCCCGCATCCGTTCAGGCGCCGAGCCGGTGATGGCGCTGGATGCAACGCAGTTCTGAAATCAACGGCGGGAACGCCAGGAGGCAAGGCCGCATGGGTATTTGAAAAACAGAGAAAGCCGAAGGTGGGCTTCGAGGACCCGGCTCCGCCTGAGAGACAGGAGAGAAGCGGGGAACTCGAAGCGCCTTCTCTGTTTGCGGTCATCGGCTCCCCAGCCTGTACCGCGAGACCGACACTAGGACGGAAGCGTTAAGAAATCCCTAAAGCCTTCTTTGTTTCACAAATACCCATTCCCAAGTGTTCAACAGCCCGTCCCGAGCAGAAAAGGAAGCCCAGATGACCGCCCAGCTTCATTGTTTCGGAGAATCCGGCCATTCCTACAAGGTGGCCCTGATGATGCAGCTGACGGGCTATCCCTGGCACCCGGTCTTCGTGGATTTCTTCGGCGGCGCCACCCGCGGCGCCGAATACCAGGCGCTCAACGAGATGGGCGAGGCGCCGGTCTTCGTCGAGGACGGCCGCAGGCTGACCCAGTCGGGCGTCATCCTGCTGCATCTGGCCGAGAGGACCGGGCGCTTCCTGGATGGCGATCGCGACGAGATCCTGCGCTGGCTGTTCTGGGACAATCACAAGGGCTCGGCGCAATTCGGCGCGCTGCGCTTCCTGATGAACTTCCTGCCGCCCGAGAAGCGCCCGGCCGAGGTCATCGCCTGGCTGCAAGGGCGCTGCAGGGCGGCGCTGAAGACGCTGGACGGGCACCTGGCCGGCCGCGCCTGGCTGGCGGGCGAGGGACCGAGCATCGCCGACCTGTCCAGCTGCAGCTATCTCTATTACCCGGAGCCCTTCGGCTTCGACCGCGCCGAATGGCCCCATATCGACGCCTGGCTGGGCCGCATTCAGGCGCTGCCCGGCTGGAAACCCCCCTATGACCTGATGCCCGGCAACCCCGCGGACCGGGCCGCGAAGGAGGACGCATGACCGAAGCCTATATCTACGACGCCGCCCGCACCCCGCGCGGCAAGGGCCGCCCCGACGGCAGCCTGCACGAAGTCACCTCGGTCGCGCTTTCCGCCCGGCTGCTGAACGCCGTCAAGGAACGCAACGGGCTGACCGGCCATGCGGTCGAGGACGTGATCTGGGGCAATGTCACCCAGGTCAAGGAACAGGGCGGCTGCCTCGCCCGCTCGGCGGTGCTGGAATCCGACCTGGACGAAAGCATCCCCGGCCTCGCCATCAACCGCTTTTGCGCCTCGGGCATGGAGGCGGTGAACCTGGCCGCGAACCAGGTCCGGGGCGGCGCCGGCCAGGCCTATATCGCCGGGGGCGTCGAGATGATGGGCCGCGTCGCCATGGGCAGCGACGGCGCCGCCATCGCGGTCGATCCCAGCCTGACCTTCAAGACCTATTTCGTGCCGCAGGGCATCAGCGCCGACATCATCGCCACCGAATACGGCTTTTCCCGCGAAGAGGCCGATGCCCTGGCCGTCGAGAGCCAGCGCCGCGCCGCCATCGCCTGGGAGGAGGGTCGCTTCGCCAGGTCCATCGTGCCGGTCAGGGACCAGAACGGCCTGACCATCCTCGACCGCGACGAATACATGCGGCCCGGCACCACGCTGGAGGATCTGGCCAAGCTGAAGGCCAGCTTCAAGGAGATGGGCGAAACCATGCCCGGCTTCGACAAGGTGGCGATGCTGAAATACCCGCATCTGGACCATATCGAGCATATCCACCATGCCGGCAACAGCTCGGGCATCGTGGACGGTGCCGCCGCCGTGCTGATCGGCAATGCGGAATTCGGCAAGGCCCACGGGCTGAAGCCCCGCGCCCGCATCCGCGCCACCGCCAAGATCGGCACCGATCCGACGATCATGCTGACCGGCCCGGTGCCGGTGACGGAAAAGATTCTGCGCGATTCGGGAATGGCGATTTCCGACATCGACCTCTTCGAGGTGAACGAGGCCTTCGCCTCGGTCGTGCTGCGCTTCATGCAGGCCTTCCAGGTCGATCCCGGCGTGGTCAACGTCAACGGCGGCGCCATCGCGCTGGGTCACCCGCTGGGCGCAACCGGCGCCATCATCATCGGCACGCTGCTCGACGAGCTGGAGCGGCAGGACAAGACCGTGGGCCTCGCCACGCTCTGCATCGCGTCCGGCATGGGCGCGGCCACCATCATCGAGCGCGTCTGAGGGAGGGGAAGATGACCGATTTCACCATGGATAAGGGCGCCGACGGCGTCGCCATCATCACCTGGGACGTGCCGGGCAAGTCGATGAACGTGCTGTCGCTGGACGGTGCCGCCGAACTGAACACGCTGATCGACGATGCGCTGGCCGACGCGGCCGTGAAGGGCGTGGTCATCACCAGCGGCAAGAAGGATTTCGCCGCCGGCATGGACCTGAACGTCATCGCCGGCATGAAGCAGGGCGGCGCGCAGGCGGTGTTCGACGGCGTGATGACGCTGCATCACCTGCTGCGCAAGATCGAACTGGCGGGGATGGACCCCAAGACCAAGAAGGGCGGCAAGCCCGTCGCGGCCGCCCTGCCCGGCACCGCGCTGGGGATCGGGCTGGAACTGCCGCTGGCCACGCATCGCATCTTTGCCGCCGAGAACGCCAAGGCCAAGATCGGCCTGCCCGAGATCATGGTCGGCATCTTTCCCGGCGCCGGCGGCACCACCCGTCTGGTGCGCAAGCTGGGCGCGATGGGCGCGGCGCCCTTCCTGCTGGAAGGCAAGCTCAGCGACCCGGCCAGGGCCAAGTCCGCCGGGCTGATCGACGAGGTGGTGGCCGATCCGCTCGCCGCGGCCCGCGACTGGGTGCTGAAGGCCAGCGACGCCGATCTGGTCAAGCCCTGGGACGCCAAGGGCTACAAGATGCCGGGCGGAGAGCCCTATCACCCGGCCGGCTTCATGACCTTCGTCGGCGCCAGCGCCATGGTGCATGGCAAGACGCTCGGCGTCTATCCGGCGGCGAAGGCGCTGCTGAGCGCCGTCTACGAGGGCGCCATGGTGCCTTTCGACACGGCGCTGAAGATCGAGGCGCGCTGGTTCACCAAGGTGCTGATGAACCCCAGCTCGACCGCGATGATCCGCAGCCTCTTCATCAACAAGGAGGCGCTGGAAAAGGGCGCGAACCGCCCCGAAGCCCCCGATCAAAGCGTGAGGAAAGTCGGGATCCTCGGCGCCGGCATGATGGGCGCCGGCATCGCCTATGTCTCGGCCATGGCCGGGATCGAGGTGGTGCTGATCGATTCGACGCAAGAGGCGGCCGAGCGCGGCAAGTCCTATTCCACCGGCCTGCTCGACAAGGCGATCAGCCGCAGGAAATCCACCGAGGAGAAGAAGGCCGAGGTGCTTTCCCGCATCACGCCCACCACCGATTACGCCGCCCTGCAAGGCTGCGACCTGGTGGTCGAGGCGGTGTTCGAGGATCCCGCCGTCAAGGCCGAGGTCACGAAACGGGCTGAGGCGGTGATCCCGCAGGACGCGATCTTCGCCACCAACACCTCGACCCTGCCGATCACCGAACTGGCCAAGGCCAGCGCCCGCCCCGACCAGTTCATCGGCATCCACTTCTTCAGCCCCGTGGACAAGATGCTGCTGGTCGAGATCATCAAGGGCAAACAGACCGGCCCGCGCGCCGTGGCCAAGGCGCTGGATTTCGTGCGCCAGATCCGCAAGACCCCCATCGTGGTCAACGACGCGCGCTTCTTCTATGCCAACCGCTGCATCATCCCCTATATCAACGAGGGCATCCGCATGGTGGCCGAAGGGGTCAGCCCGGTGCTGATCGAGAACGCCGCCAAGATGATGGGCATGCCGCTGGGGCCGCTGCAACTGGTGGACGAGACCTCGATCGACCTCGGCGTCAAGATCGCCAAGGCGACGAAGGCCGCCATGGGCGACGCCTATCCGGACGAAGCGGTGGATGCGGTGATCTTCAAACTCGCCGACCAGGGCCGGCTGGGCCGCAAGACCAGGGCAGGCTTCTACGACTATGACGAGGGGGCCAAGCGCCAGGGCTTCTGGTCCGGCCTCGCGACCGAATGGCCGGAAGCGGACAGCCAGCCGGAACTGACCGAGATCCAGCACCGGCTGATGTTCGCGCAATCTCTGGAAGCGGTCCGGGCGCTCGAGGAAGGCGTGCTCGAGGACATCCGCGAAGGCGATGTCGGCGCCATCCTCGGCTGGGGCTTCGCGCCCTGGTCGGGCGGCCCCTTCGGCTGGCTCGACATGCTGGGCGCCCCGCGCGCGGTCGAGATCGCCGAAGATCTCACCGGGAAGTTCGGCCCGCGCTTCGCCCCGCCGCAGCTTCTGGCGGATATGGCGGCAAAAGGCGAAAGCTTCTACGGCAAGACCGCCCGCAAGGCGGCCTAGCCCGGAACCACCGGACAAGGCCGCCACCCCCGGCCTTGTCCGAAACGTCGCATGGGTATTTGGAAAACAGAGAAGGCGCATGCCGAGAGGCGCCGATCGCCTCGACCGCTCGGGCTTTCTCTGTTTCCTAAATACCCATGCTGCCCGCACCACTGGCGGCTAGATCAGCCCTTCGTTCCGAAAGGCCGCCAACAGATCGCTTTCCGGCCGGGCGCCGACATGGCTGATCACCTCGGCTGCCGCGATGCAGCCCATGTGCCCCGCCGCCGCCAGATCGGCGCCCACGGCCAGCCCGTAGATCAGCCCGGCGGCAAACTGGTCGCCCGCCCCGGTCGCATCCACCGGCACCACGCGATGCACCGGCGCCGTCACCCGCTCGCCCCCGCGGATCAGGATCGCATCCTCGCCCGAGCGGGTGCAGATCACCGTGCCGCAATCCGCCGCGGCCAGCCGCAGCGCCTCCTCCAGATCCTCGACCTGATAGAGCGATTGCCATTCGTGGACATTGCCGATGACGTAATCCATCGGCCCGGCCACCAGCCGGCGGAAATCGGCGCGGTGGCGGTCGACGCAGAACGGGTCGGACAGTGCGATCCCCGCCTGTCCGCCCGCCTTGTGGCAGGCCTCGGCCGCCTTGAGGAAGGCCGCCTTGCCGGCATCCTTGTCGAACAGATAGCCTTCCAGGAACAGCCAGCCGGCGCCGCTGAAGGTCGCGGGGTTCACGTCATCGGCCCCCAGCTCGGCCGAGATGCCCAGATAGGTGTTCATCGACCGCTCGCCGTCCGGCGTCACGAAGATGATCGAGCGCGAGGTCGGCGCCACCTCTCCCGCCACCGGCGGATTGACGAAGACCGTGCCCTGCGCCTCGGTCTGCTCGGCATAGCTCAGCCCCAGGGGATCGCCGGCCACCTTGCCGATGAAGGCGGTGCGCAGCCCCAGCATCCCCAGCCCCGCCAGCGTATTGGCGACCGAGCCGCCGGGCACCAGCCGCGCCTTGCCGGCCTGCGGATCGGCCGATTGCGCCGCCATCAGGAATTCGGACCGCTCGCGGTCGATCAGCTGCATGATGCCCTTTTCCACCTCCAGCCGCGCCAGCGTCGCATCCGAGGTCGGGGCGATCACGTCCATGACGGCATTGCCGATGCCGATCACATAGGGGGTGGTCATTCGGTCTTCTCCTCATAGGGGCACAGGTCTTCGATGGGGCAGATCCGGCAGCGCGGGCGCCGCGCCTGGCAGATATAGCGGCCGTGCAGGATCAGCCAGTGATGCGCGTTCTGCTGGAAAGGGACGGGGACGTTGTCCTCGATGGCGCGCTCGACCTCGGCGACGTCGCGGCCCGGCGCGATGCGGGTGCGGTTGCCGACCCGGAAGATATGCGTGTCGACCGCCTGCGCCGGGAAATGGAACACGCTGTTCAGCACCACATTCGCGGTCTTGCGCCCGACGCCGGGCAGGGTCATCAGCGCGGCGCGCGACTGCGGCACCTCGCCGCCATATTCCTCGACCAGCCGGCGCGACAGCGCGATGACATTCTTCGCCTTCTGCCGGTAAAGCCCGATGGTGCGGATCTCCTCGGTCAGCGCCTCAAGGCCCAGATCCAGCATCTGCTGCGGGGTGCCGACGCGCCGGAACAGCGATTTCGTCGCCTTGTTCACCCCGACATCGGTCGCCTGCGCCGACAGCGCCACCGCCACCAGCAGGGTGAAGGCGTTGGTGTATTCCAGCTCGGTCACCGGCTGCGGATTCGCCTCGCGGAACCGGGAAAAGATCTCGACCTGCGCCGCATAGGGCAAGGCCGGCGGAAGACGAAGGGAGATGCTGCGTGCCATGGCGCCCAGATGCCCTGCCCGGCGGTCCTGCGCAAGCATTCCCGCGTGGATTTGCCGCGAGACCGCGCTACTCTGCCACGGAAAGCAGTTGCGAGGCAAAGATGACACGGACGTTCTTCTCCTTCGCCCCGGTCGAGCACGGGCTGCGGGTCGCGATCAGCAGCCAGCCGGCCGACGATCTTGGCACGGTGTTGTGCCGCGGTCGCTTCCCGACACCGCTCGGCACGGTCGTCGCCTATGGCTCGGGCGGCGCGCTCTGGGCCCTGGGCTTCGCCGGACCGATGACCGAGGATCAGGTCGAGGCCGACCTGACCGCCCGCTTTCCCCGCGCCCGGACGGTCGAGGCGCCCGAGGCGCTGGCCCCGGCCATCCAGGCGCTGCTGAGCGGACGGGGCGAGATCGCGGTGCGGCTGACCGGCACCGCGTTCCAGCTGCAGGTCTGGCGGGCGCTGGCCCAGGTGCCGGCCGGGCAGGTGATCAGCTATGCCATGCTGGCCGAGCGCATCGGCCGGCCGAGGGCCCTGCGCGCCGTCGGCACGGCGGTCGGGCAGAACCCGGTCTCCTGGGCGATCCCCTGCCACCGCGTCACCCGCACCGGCGGCGCCATCGGCGGCTATCACTGGGGCGAGGCGGTCAAGCGCGCGCTGCTGGCGCGCGAAGGCGCGAGCATCGCGCCGCTCGCCATCGCCGCTTTGTGAGCCGAGGCGGGGAATTTTCCGTCTATTCCGGTGGAGTTGGCCCGGAACCCATGCCAATGTGGCCGCGTTTGGGCATCAGTCGCCGGCCTTCCGGAAACGGCAGGGCCGGCCGCGTCGCAAGGACAGGCGGCGGTGGATCGCCCTCAAAAGAAAGGTGAAAGAATGAAGACCCGTATTTCGCTGCTTCTCGCCTCTGCCGGCGTGATTGCCATCAGCGCCTGCGCGCCGACCGATCCTTCCGGCCAGCCCCAGCAAATGAGCCGCACCCAGCAGGGCGCCGTCGCGGGCGCGGTGGTGGGCGGCCTGATCGGCGCGGGCGAAAGCCGCTCGAACGCCGTCAAGGGCGCGATCATCGGCGCCACGGCGGGGGCCGTCGGCGGCTCGATCCTCGACCAGCAGCAGCGCGCGCTGCAGCAGTCGCTGAACAATCCCAACATCCGGGTGGTGAACCACGGCACGCACCTGTCGGTCATCATGCCCGAGACGACGCTTTTCGCCACCGATTCGGCGGCCGTGGGCGCGCAGGGGCAGAACGACCTCTACACCATCGCCCGCAACCTGAACCAATATCCGAACAGCCGCATCCAGGTGATCGGCCATACCGACAGCACCGGCTCGGCCGCCTATAACCAGGACCTGTCCGAACGCCGTGCACGCTCGGTCGCCGGCATCCTGACCGCTGGCGGCGTCTCGCAGAACCGCGTGACCACCGCCGGGCGCGGCGCCACCCAGCCGGTGGCCTCGAACGACACCGCGGCCGGGCGGGCGCAGAACCGCCGCGTGGAAATCCTGATCGTCCCGACCAACTGATCGCGGCCGGAAAGACGAGGCGCGGGCCGGCAGCCGCAAGGCTGTCGGCCTTTTGCTTTGCGCCCGCGACGGACGGAAAAGGCGGCGAACGGAAAAAGCGTCAGGTGGACTTCGGGTGGAAAAGCAAGGACCCCCGAAGCGTCTCCGCCCCAGGGGTCCGATCACTGTCCCGTGAGGATGCTCGACCGCACCCTTCTTCGTTCAAGCCTCGCGGCCTCAGTTCAGCCGGCGGGCCACTTCGTCGATGGCCTTGTCGATGCCTGCGGCACGCTGCTCGGCGGTCGCCTGTTTGCCCAGGATCTCGGCCGCGGCGGTGACCGCGGTCTGGATGGCCCGGTCGCGCACGGCGCGCACCGCCTCGGCCTCGGCGCTGGCGATCTGTTCCTCGGCCGCCTTCAGGCGCCGCTCGATCGAAAGCTGCAGCGCCTTCTTGGCCTTCTCGGCTTCCGAAACCGCCTCGCGCCGGGCATTGGCGACGATGTCGTCGGCCTGCGACTTCACCTCGCGCTGGCGGCGCTCGTAGCTCGCATAGATCTCCTGCGCTTCCTCGCGCAGGCGGCGGGCTTCGGCCAGGTCGTTGCGGATGCCTTCGGCCCGCTTGTCCAGAAGGCCGCCGACGATCTGCGGCACGCGGAAATAGACCAGAATGCCGACGAACAGCAGGAAGGCCAGCGTGACGATGAAGTCGGTATTGCGCAGCGAGAAGAACGGACCCGAGGCCGCCAGGGCCGGGCTCGCCATCAGGGCGAAGAGAACGCTCAGACGTTTCATTGCAGCGCCCCCTTCAGCCGCTGATCGACCGCGGTATCGACCAGACCCTGATCGACCTTGCCGCCGAAATTCTCCACCAGCGCCGCGGTCACCTCGCGGGCGACCATGCGTGCATCCTCGACGGCCGAGGCGCGGATCTCGCCAATGCGCTTTTCGGATTCCGCCGCGCGGGCGGCGATCTCCGCATCGGCATGGGCGATGGCGGCGTCGAGTTCCTTCTGGATCTCGGCCTTGTTGGCGGCGATGATCTTCTGGGCCTCGCCCCGGGCATCGGCCAGCGCCTTGTCATAGGCGGCCTCGGCCTCCTTGGCCTTCTGCTTGAACTCCTCGGCGGCCATCAGGTCGCCGGTGATGGCGCCCTGGCGGTCCGAGATGACGCCGCCGATGCGCGGCAGCGCGATCCGCGACAGCACCCAGTAGATCACGGCCAGGATGACCAGCAACCAGAAGATCTGGTTGCCGAAGGTCGTGAAATCCAGTTGCGGCATGCCGGGGGCGCTGGCGGCATGGCCAGCCGCGCCATGGGCTGCATCCGCTGCACCGGCCGCGGCATGGGCCGCATCGGCGCCATGGCCCGCCGCTTCGGCGGATTCGGTGATGACCACCGTTTCAGATTCTTCGACCACGACGGGCGCGGTCTGTTGCAACAGGCTGAACATATCCTACCCCATGCCGGTCGTTTCACAATCGGGTGGGCGCGTGACGCCCCCACCCAACCGCAAGGATGGCAAAAGGATCAGACTGCGAACAGCAGCAGCAGCGCGACCAGGAACGAGAAGATGCCCAGGGCTTCCGCGAAGGCCATGCCGATGAACAGCGTGGCGGTCTGCGAAGCGGCGGCCGACGGGTTGCGCAGGGCGCCCGCCAGGTAGTTGCCGGCAACATTGCCCACCCCCATGGCCGCACCGGCCATGCCGACGCAAGCCAGACCGGCGCCGAGATACTGTCCCAGTTGACCCAGATTTTCCATGTTCATGCTCCTTGAGGCTTTGGAAAGGGTTTTCGTTTTCAGACCTTGCGAGCTCGGCTCAGTGCGCCGGATGCAGCGCGTCCTTCAGATAGACGCAGGTCAGGATGGTGAAGACATAGGCCTGGATCAGCGCGACCAGCACCTCGAGCCCATACATGGCGGTGATGGCGACGACCGAAACCGGCGCGATGGCGGCGATGGCGGCGAAGGCGGCGAAGACCTTGATCACCGCATGGCCCGCCATGATGTTGCCGGCAAGACGGATCGAATGGCTGACCGGCCGCACGAAATACGAGATCAGCTCGATCACCGCCAGGATCGGGCGCAGCGCCAGCGGCGCCGAACTGACCCAGAACAGGCCCAGGAAATGCGCGCCGTTCTTGACGAAGCCCAGCACGGTGACGCCAAGGAAGACCAGAACCGCCAGCACCGCCGTGACCGCGATATGCGAGGTCGGGGAGAAGCTTTTCGGCAGCAGCGCCAGGAAGTTGGCGAACAGGATGAAGCAGAACAGCGTCATCACATAGGGGAAGTATTTCAGCCCGTCCTTGCCGGTCACGTCCTCGACCATCTTGCGGACCATGCCGTAGAGCAGCTCGGCGATGGACTGGACCCGGTTCGGCACGATGGCCCGGCCGCGGGTGCCAAAGACCAGCAGCGCGGTGATCGCCAGCGCAGCCAGCGCCATCCACAGCGTCGCGTTGGTCGGCGTATACCAGTTCACCGGCCCTTCGCCAAACAGCGGTTTGACGACGAACTGGTCCATCGGATGGAAAACCAGACCACCTGCTTCTTCTTCTGCCATCGTCATTCACCCTTGTCGTCGCCGGGACGCCCCGGTGTCTTGCCTATCTCGTTCGCGGTCCGCATCATGGTCTTGATGCCGGCCACCAGGCCCAGCAGCACGAAAACCACCATGAAGACCGGCCGCAGGCCGGTCAGATAGTCCAGCCCGAACCCGATCCCGAAGCCGATGGCCAGTCCCGCCACCAGCTCGGTCACCATGCGCCAGGCCATATTGGCCTGGCTGAAATGCTCTTCCCCGCGCGACGGGGCCTTGTCCGCCGCCTTCTTGCCCAGCCGGGCCTCCAGCGCGCGCAGCCGCTCCGCGTCCCGGGTCCGCGCGGCGTCATGGTCGTCCTCGGCCACGGCTCACACCCCCGTTATCGGTTGGCGCGGTGATAGGGACTCGCGCCCCCCGAGTCAAGCAAGCGACCGGATCAGTCAAGCTATTGAAAAGATTGAATACGTGAAAAGCCCGGCGCGACGGAAAACCCGGTCTTGCGGTCCGGGGCGCATCCGCCGCATATTCAACCGGCAAGTTAAGCAAAGCCGATGTCCGCTCAGCAACCCAGCCTCGACGCCATTTTCTCCGCTCTCGCCGACCCCACGCGGCGGGCGATCCTCGGCATGCTGCTCGAGGACGACATGGCGGTGACCGACGTGGCGGCGCCGTTCGAGGTCAGCCTGGCGGCGATCTCCAAGCATCTCGCCGTGCTGGCGGCCGCCGGGCTGATCCGGCAAGAGCGTCGCGGACGGATCATCTGGTGCAAACTGGAACCCGACGGGCTGCGCAGCGCGTCGGTGTGGATGCAGGGTTTCGGCCAGTTCGAACCCGTGGATCTGGACGATTTCGAGCGGTTCCTGCGCCAATCCCTGGCGCTGACAGATGGCGAAGAAGCCAAGGCCTGACCCCGATTGCCCGCGCAATAGCGACAAAAGTTGCGCAATCGCCACATATCGGCGGCATCTATAAAGACAAATCGTGCTTTTGTTGATAAATGCAAGGTTGCATTTAAACCAATATGCACAACCTTGAATTGCCAAAGGGGGATCCATGGAATACCGGATCATCACGGCGACCTTTGGAACCCAGGTCCCCAACGATCCCGGGGCCACCGGGTCGGACAAATACCTGCCCTTCCTGAACCGGCGCGACATCGACTTCTCGCAGGCCGACATGGCCGAGATCCGGATCGAGGACGACGACCCGGCCTTCGGCTATCTCTCGCGCGGCGGCTCGGGCAGCTTCTATGACGATCCGGGCAGCGAGGGCGGGCAGTCCCTGGCCGAAAGCGCCAGTTTCGGCCATGGCGCGGGCGCGCAGATGCTGGCCGCCGGCCAGCGCATCTCGCTCCAGGACGCCGCCATCCTGCGCGATGCCCAGGGCAACGAATTCTACGTTACCTTCCCCACCTATGTCGACTACGACATCACCGGCTATCCGATCGAGATCGGCGACCGCCATACCGTCCTGATCATCCCCAGGCAGCGCCAGGATGCCGACGGGCAGAGCCATTGGCCGCCATTCCGGCAGGACGCGCTTTACCAGTTCGTCGGCAGCTACAAGATCGGCATCGGCCAGACCTCCCTCCCCTACGACCAGACCGTCAAGGCACCGCCCTGCTTCACCCCCGGCACGCTGATCGAGACCGGCCTGGGCCCCCGCCCGGTCGAGACGCTGGCGGCAGGCGATCTGGTGCTGACCCGCGACCACGGGCTCCGGCCGCTGCGCTGGATCGGCGGCCCGCAGCTCGACGCCGCACGGCTGGACCTGCAGCCGAACCTCCGCCCGATCCTGATCGCAGGCGGCGCGCTGGGGCCGGGCCTGCCGGCGCACGACCTGGTCGTCTCGCCCCAGCATCGCATCCTGCTGCGCTCGGCCATCGCGCGGCGCATGTTCGGCACCGAGGAGATTCTGGTCGCCGCCCGGCAGCTGACCGCCCTGCCCGGCATCCGCCCGCTCCATCCCGCCGGGGGCGTGACCTACCTGCACCTGCTCTTCGACCGGCACGAGCTGGTGCTGTCGAACGGCTGCTGGACCGAGTCGCTGCTGACCGGCCCGCAGGCGCTGAGCGGCCTCTCATCCGCCGCGCGCCGAGAGATCTTCGCGCTGTTCCCGGGCTTCCCGACGGCGCGCCCACGCCCGCGCGCGTCCTGGCGACCGGGCGCGAGGGCCGCAGGCTGATCCAGCGCCACCTGAAGAACAGCCGCGCCTTCCTGCCGGCCTGATCCCGGAAAACGCAAGAAGCGCCGGGCACAAGGCCCGGCGCCGTCTTCATTTCACGGTGATGCGACCGTCCAGCTTCGGCGTAAAGCCCGGCCCCTGCCTGGCCAGGTATTCCGCCAGCACATCCGCCAGATCGGGCCCGAAATCATAGGCGTTCATCGCCTTCTCGGCAAAGACCCGGTAGCCGTCCCCTCCCGCGCGCATGTAATTCTGCGACACGACGCCATAGACCGCTGCGGGGTCGATCGGCACCCAGTCCGACCCGTCGCGCACCTGCACGTCGCTGATCCGGCTGCCGGCCGGGGCCGAGGGATCCAGCGCGTATTTCAGCCCCGCCACCTGGGCGAAGCGCCCCGCGCCCTCCTCGATCTGGCTCGCGCCGTTCTCCAGCGCCGCCACCACGTCCTCGCCCTTCAGCTGGAAGGTGGACAGGGTGTTCTGGAAAGGCAGGACCGAAAGCACGTCGCCCATCGTGACCTCCCCTGCCGGAATCGAGGCGCGCAAGCCGCCGCCGTTCTGGATCGCGATGGTGATGCCCTGGTCCTTGACGCGCGCCAGCATGGCGTCGGCGACCAGGCTTCCCATCTCGCATTCCCGTGCGCGGCACGATTCCCGGCTGCCGTCGATCGGCGCCGCGATCTCGGCCACGCGCTTCTGCTTGAGCTGCTCGATGGGCGCGCCCATCTCCTTGACCCGCGCCGCCAGCTTCTCGTCCGGCACGACCGAGCCGTCCAGCAGGATCGGCTGCCCCTCGGCCTTGACCAGCTTGCCGTCGTCGTCCCAGGTCAGCACCAGATGGCCCAGATACTTGCCATAGGCATAGGCCGTCGCCACCGGCACCTCGGCGCCGTCGGCGCCCTTGACCATAGTCGGATAAGGCCCGGCGGCACCCTCGAACTGTCCCAGCAGCGTATGGCTGTGCCCGCCGATGACCGCGTCCAGACCGGCCACCTCGGCCGCGAATTCCTGGTCGCGCTTGTAGCCGGAATGGGTCAGGGCAATGATCTTGTTCACGCCTTCCTCGGTCAGCTCCTGAACATCGGCCTTCAGGCTGTCCATGTCGTCCAGGAAGATCACCTTCTCGCCCGGCGAGGCGGTCTCGGGCGTGTCCATCGCCAGGGCCGAGACGATGCCGATCTTCTCGCCGCCGACCTCCAGCACCAGCACGTCGTCGATCTTGTCCTTCAGCTCGGGCGATTGCGACAGGTCCAGATTGCCCGAGACGATGGGGAACTTCGCCCCCTCGGCCAGGATTTGCAGCCCCTGCGGCCCGTCGTCGAATTCGTGATTGCCCACCGCCATGGCATCGAAGCCGATGGCGTTCATGAACTCGACCGTCTCCTTGCCCTTGTAGGTGGTATAGAACAGGCTGCCTTGATACTGGTCCCCGGCATCCAGCACGATCACGTTCTGCCCCTCGGCCTTCAGCCCGTCGCGCAACTCGCGGATCTTGGTGGCCAGACGCGCCACGCCGCCGAAACATTCGTCCTTCGCCTCGGCCTCGGCATCGCAGGTGCTGTCATAGGCGTTGATCGGCTCGATCCGGCTGTGGAAATCGTTGATATGCAGCACATGCAGCGTGTAATCCGCCTGCGCCGCGCCCGCAGACAGCGCGACGGCAGCCGCCGAAACCAGAAGCCAGCCCTTCATCTCCATCCCTCTCACCCCGAATGTCTGAACGAGGGGCAGATTGCGGGATGGCAGTGACGCCGTCAATTGACGAAGCCGTGGCTTGACGGCCCGCACGGCGCGGCGCATGAACCGGCCATGCTGGTTTACAAGATCTTTCGCGCGGCCGAGTTCCAGGCCTTCCAACGGCAGGGTCGCAGTGCCGGTGCGCCGGTGGACCTGCAGGACGGCTATATCCATCTCTCCACCGCCGCACAGCTGCCCGGCACGCTCGCGCGCCATTTCGCCGGACAGGAGGGGCTGCACCTGCTGGCGCTCGACGCCGAGACGCTGGCCCAGCTGCGCTGGGAACCCTCGCGCGGCGGCGACCTCTTCCCGCATCTCTATCGGGAGTTGCGCGCCGGAGATGTGCTCTGGAGCCGCCCCCTGCCCCTCGGACCCGACGGCCACGACACCGGAGACCTTGCATGAGCCCCATCGAGCGGCTGGGCCTTGCCGCGCTGCATCGCCTCGACCCGGAACGCGCGCATGATCTCTCGATCCTCGCGCTGCAACGCGGGCTCGTGCCGCTGCCCGGCAAGCCCGTCACCTCGGACCGGCTGCGCAGCCGCCTGGCCGGCCTCGACCTGCCGAACCCGGTCGGCCTCGCCGCCGGCTACGACAAGAACGCCCGCGCCCTGCCCGCGCTGATGCGTGCCGGCTTCGGCTTCGTCGAGGTGGGCGCCGCCACCCCGCGCCCGCAACCCGGCAACCCCAGGCCGCGCCTGTTCCGCCTGACCGAGGACCGCGCCATCATCAACCGCTTCGGCTTCAACAACGAAGGCGCGCCGGCCATCGCAGACCGGCTTGCCCGGCGCCCGGCGGGCATCCCGGTCGGGCTGAACATCGGCGCGAACAAGGACAGCGCCGACCGCAGCGCCGATTTCGCGCAGGTCGTGCGCCTTGCCGGTGCCCATGCCGATTTCCTGACCGTCAACGTCTCCTCGCCGAATACCGAGAGGCTGCGCGATCTTCAGGGACCCGAGGCCCTGTCAGCACTTCTGCAAGGGGTTCTGGCCGCGCGCGACGCGCTGCCGAACCGCCCGCCCGTGTTCATCAAGATCGCTCCCGATCTCGATGACGCCGCCCTGGCGGACATCGCCGCCGTGGCCCTCGCTGCCCCGGTCGATGCGATCATCGCCACCAACACCACGCTTTCGCGCGACGGGCTCGCTTCGCCCCATGCCGCGGAAGCCGGCGGCCTTTCCGGCGCGCCGCTCTTCGACCGCGCCACCCGCATCCTCGCCCGGCTCTACCGCGAGACGCAGGGCCGCCTGCCTCTGATCGGCGTCGGCGGCATCGGCTCGGCCGAGCAGGCCTGGCAGAAGCTGCGTGCCGGCGCCTCGGCCGTCCAGATCTATTCCGCGCTGATCTATCAGGGATTCTCGCTCGCCGCGCGGATCGCCCACGACCTTGACGAACGGCTCGCGCGCGAGAATGTCACGCTGGCCGAACTCACCGGCAGCGGCAACGCGGACTGGCCCTAGAACAGGTCCTCGTGACCCAGAAGCTGGTTCATCGTGTTCGACGGCTCCGAGCAGCCGGCGTCGCCCACGATCCGCGCCGGCACCCCGGCCACGGTCTTGCAGGGCGGCACCTCGGCCAACACCACCGAACCGGCGGCGATGCGCGAGTGATGCCCGACGCGGATATTGCCCAGCACCTTGGCACCGGCGCCGATCATCACGCCGTTGCCGATCTTGGGATGGCGGTCGCCGTCTTCCTTGCCGGTGCCGCCCAGCGTCACCGAATGCAGCATGGACACGTCGTTGCCCACCACCGCCGTCTCGCCGATGACGATGGAATGGGCATGGTCGATCATCACCCCGGTCCCGATGCGGGCGGCCGGATGAATATCCACCCCGAACACTTCCGAGCAGCGCATCTGCACGAAATAGGCCATGTCGCGGCGGCCCTGCTGCCACAGCCAATGACCGATGCGATAGGCCTGCAGCGCCTGGTAGCCCTTGAAGAACAGGATCGGCTGCATCAGCCGATGCGTGGCCGGGTCGCGGTCATAGACGGCCAGCAGGTCGGCCTGCGCCGCCGCCGACAGTTCCGGCGCACGGGCAAAGGCATCGTCGGCGATCTCGCGCAGGATCTGCTCGCTCATCTCGCGCGAGGCGAGCTTCAGCGAAAAGCGATAGGCCAGCGCCGCCTCGAAGGTCGCATGGTGTAGCAGCCCGGCATGGATCAGCGCGCCCAGCAGCGGCTCGTCGCGCACGGCGATCCGCGCCTCGCGCTGGATGCGCCCCCAGACCGAATCGCGTGGGGCGTCCCGAGCGTCGGAAAGCGGCTCGATCATGTCTTTCTGCAGGTTCATTCAGGCGCGCCCGTCAGTTTCATCCCCCGAGTCTAGCGGAAACCGACGGGCGCGAAAAGACTGTCAGTCCGGCAGCCGCAACTCCCACCAATGCAGCACGACGCGCACCCGGCCGCCGGTGAACTGCCCGCCTGTGGCGGTCAGCCGCAGCGGCACCGGCTCCCAGAAGGCGGTCGGAGGCGACAGCACCCCCCGCGCCCAGGAACCCTGCGCCTTGCCCAGCCCCTGCCCGAACCGGCCAAGACTCTGGGCATCGCCCGCCGTGCCCAGCGACCACGAGGCCGCGCTGCCGGTGATCGCCTGCAGCACCCGCGCCGTCGCCCCGATGACCAGCCCGCCCGGCGGAATGACCATCGCGGTCTCGAACCAGGCACCGCTGCCCAGCGTCACGTCCTCGGACAATTGCCGCGCCAGCAGGCCCGAGCCGTGCTGGCCCAGCGTGACCGCACCCGGCACCCAGACCGTGCCGTCATGGATCGCCACCACCCCCTGATCGGCGATGACCGCGCGCCGGCCATAGGCAGGCTGGACAAAGATCCAGCCGCCATTCGCGCCGATGGCCACCTTGCCGCCCTGCCCCTCCCAGGCATTGACCGCACCCGGCGGCACGGCCCAGCACATGCCGTCCACCACCGTCTCGGGCGGGGCGATGCGGGTCAGGCTCTGCAGCACCAGATCGACCTGCCCGTCCAGCCGCAGCAGGGCCTCGTTCACCGTGACATGTTTCTGCGCCTGCGCCGGCATCAGCAGCGGCAGGGCGCAATTGGCGGTCGTGTTCTCAGGCATCGATCATCCTCCTTGCATGGGGCCCGGCCCCGAACGTGTCTGAAAGCTGGGCGACCTCGATGGCAAAGCCGCCCCCGGCGATGGCCTGGGACCAGCTGTTCTCCGGCACCACCCAGCGCGGCTCCGCCACCACAGCCTCGGCAAGCACCAGCCCGTCGCGGACCAGCCGGGCCGAGTAACGCTCCTGCGCCTCGCCCAGCGGCACGTCCGGCCCGTCCCAGCCGTCGCCCTGCACCCGCGTGCGCCGGATCCAGGTCACGACCCGGCCGCGGACCTCCAGGTGACAGGGCGACAGCGGCCGCAGCCCGGCACCCCGGAACGCCGCGGCCACATGGCGATAGCTCGGGTCGTCCGGCGCACGCGTGGCCGGCCCGATGCGCCAATGCCGCAACTGGTTGCGGGCCGAGGGCGCCAGCTCCACCTGACGCGCCGCGCCGTCCAGCAGCACCACCACGCTGCCCGAGGGCCAGACCGCCGGCATGAAGGCATCCGTCCCCGCCTGCCCGCGCAGCCGGGTCGATATCTCCCACAGCCCGGCCGAGACCAGCCGCGCCTCGGCGAACTGCAAAAGCTCCCAGCCCTCGGCCGAACCGTCGCCGATCGCCAGCAGGTTGGCGCCCGCCATCAGCGCCTCGGGCGAGGCGGATTCCAGGGTGCCGCCCTTCATCCGGACCCGCAGCGCCGGCCCGCGATCCCAGACCCCGGGCCGCGCCGCCGAAAGCGGACCTTCGGTCCGCCCCATGATCGCCGGTTCGGCCAGCGTCATGTTCAGCCCGTATCCTCCCGCCTGCTCGGTCGAGACCCAGACCGCCGCCGCCCCCGGCCAGGGCGTCGCCGTCACCGCCAGATGCGGGGCATGCGGCGCCTCGTCTCCGCGCAAGAGCGGCAGGTCCAGAAACACCGGCCAGACCGGGATCGGCGGCACGAAGGGCCGCAGCGCGGCCTCGCCCTCGACCACGCGGGCCGGCCGATAGACCCCCGGCTCGACCCGCACCGCGTCCACGGTAATCGCGCCCGCCCGCTCGACCCGGTCGATGCGCCAGCGCCGCGCCCCGGCACCCGGCTCCGCCAGCCGCACCACATCCCCCGGCCCCAGATGCCCCAGCGAGGGCGGCAGGGCAAAGCGCACCCCGTCCCGTGCCACCGCCGTTTCCGACAGCCAGCGTTCCGCCAGCGCCCGCCCCTCGCCGCGCGTCAGCGCCATCGCCAATTCGCTGTCCGAGACCGCCAGGAACTCCGCCCCCGGCATCATCGTCTCGGCCGTGCGCGCGGCATAGTCGCCGCCCGCCTCGACATGGGTCAGCCGGATGCGGCCCACCATCTCGGCATCGGCGGCGCGCGAGACCTCGACCGCATCGACCTCCTCGGCCAGCGCCATGTCGTCGGGGCCCAGCTCGGCGTCGACCCGCGCGCCGCGCATGACGAAGCGCAGGACGCCGTCGCGCTCGACCGCATCGAAACCATGCGCCAGCATCAGCGGTTGCAAGGCCGCTCGGCCGCTCTCGGCCCCCGACAGCGCATAGCCGCGCACCAACCCCCGCAACCCCTCGGCGTCAAAGGCGCGCACCCCCGCCTCACGGCAGATCTCGGCCACCACATCGGCCAGCGGCACGGCGCCCGCGCGGCCGTTCAGCCAATGCCCGCGCTCCCATGCCGGGCCGTCCGACCACAGGTCGGTGCGCGCCGGGAAGGCCGGATAGGGCCGCGCATCCCAGCACCAGACATGCGCGCGGCCCATGTCGATCATCCGCCCCGCCCCGGTCCGGCCGAAGGCCGCGCGGGCCGGGTTGTTCGCCGGGTCCGACCAGAACTCGGTCATCGCCCGCACATAGGCCGCCTGGATCACGTCGTCGCGCCGCCCGTCCGAAAAATAGGGCAGCATCGATTCCGAGCTCATCGCGTCCAGGAACTTGTTGGGCTGGTTGGTGCCCTTGTCCAGCGCCGCGCAGCCCATCTCGGTGAACCAGACCGGTTTCGAGCGCGGCACCCATGCCGTCGGCTGCGCCAGCCGCACCCCGCCGATGCGGTCGTGATGCCGGTTCTGCCACCAGCCGCGGATATCCTTGTAGCGCCAGACCCAATGCTCGTGATGCGCGCCGTCGCGAATCTCGGTGCGCCGCTGCGCCTGCCGGTCGGCCTCGCTGGCGTAATACCAGTCGTAGCCCTCGCCCCCCGCGACATTGGCGCGCAGATAGGCCGGATCGTCGATGCGCCCCCAATGGGCATCCAGATGATCCTCGCCCTCGCGCCAGTCGGACAGCGGCATGTAATTGTCGATGCCGATGAAGTCGATATTTTCATCCGCCCAGAGCGGGTCGAGGTGGAAATGCACGTCGCCATTGCCGGGATGATGGCCGAAATACTCTGACCAATCAGCAGCATAGCCGATCTTGACCTCTTCACCCAGGGTGCCGCGCACATCCGCCGCCAGCCGCTTGAGCTGTGCGACGGCCGGAAAGGAATGGCCGGCCCCCATGATCGTCGTCAGGCCGATCATCTCGGAACCGATCAGAAAGGCGTCGATGCCGCCCGCCGCCGCGCAGAGATGCGCATAATGCAGGATGAAGCGGCGATAGGACCATTCCTCCGGCCCGCTATAGGTGATCGTCCGGCCATCGCGCGAAAAATCCCCCGCCTCGGCCGCGCCGAAGAACCGCGCCACCTCTGCCTCGGCCGCGGCCGTGCCGGCGGGACTGCCCGGGCGACCGGGCGCGATGCTGGTGGTGATCCGCCCGCGCCAGGGCATGACCGGCTGATGCGCCGCGCCGCTCCACGGATCGGGCCGGCCGTTGCCCGCCAGCTGCTCCATCAGGATGAAGGGATAGAACACCGCCTTGCGTCCGCTCTCGGCGATCGCCCGCAGCGCCTCGATCACCGAGCCGTCGGCCGGGGTGCCGCCATAGATCGGCCTGCCTTCCACCCGCGCCACCTCGGACGCGCCCTCGCGGCCGATGCCGCCCGCGCGCCAGGCCATCTCGCGCCCGTCGCGCGACAGGTCCTCGACCTTGGGCCGCACCGAGCACTCACCGACCCGCAGGTCGTCGCCGAACCAGGACACCACCAGCGAGACCGAGCCGACATTCGGCAATTCCCGGCCCAAGATCCGCATCGAGGCCAGGAAATCGGTCGGCGCCACGGCTGTGTTGTGATTGACCACCTGCGTCTCGCCCAGACCCAGGTCATAGCTGACCGCCGTGGTCGCCAGCGAATATTCCCCCGTGCCGGGAATCATGGCGACGGCCCGCACCTCGCGCGACAGACCCCGTCCCTGCTTCGCCGCCCGCGTCACCTCGAAGGACAGCTGCGGCACCCGGTTGCCCCAACGCTCCAGCGCCAGGTTCTCGAAGACGACATAGGCGATGCCGCGATAGGCCGGAGCCGCCTCGCCCTCCTGCGCGGCGATGGCCGGGTCGGGCAGCTGGTCCTCGTCGCCCGGATAGACGCGCATGTTCAGCTCGTCGGCCGGGATCTCCTCGCCATCCGCCCAGATGCGGCCCACGCCCAGGATCGGCCCCTCGCACAGCGCCAGCGCAAAGCTCAGCCGATAACCGATCTCGGTCACGCTGGGCCCCGCGCCCTTGCCGCCGCCATGCCTGCGCCGCGTCTCGACCAGAGGACCCGCCCAGATCGCATGGCCCGGCACCCGCATCTGTCCCCAAAGCCGCGGAATCGGCGTGCCCTCGCCCGCGGTCTGGATGCGCAGCCGGTCCACCCGCCCCGTCTCGACCGCCTTCGAGCCGCCGCCCAGCAGGCGCTGGTCGATGACCCGCCCCAGCGTCGCGCCCACGGCCCGGCCGATGACGGCGCCCGAAAGCCCCAGAACTGTGCCGCCAAAGCCCGCACCCAGCGATGCGCCCATCGCCGCCAGCAGAATCGTCGCCATTGCGCCCTCACCTTTCCCTCAAACCGGCGGAAACCGGAACCGTCCCGCGATCCGCGCCCGCCAGGGCGCCGAGAGCGGGCTTTCGACCACGCCATGCCGGTCATAGGCATGCACGAAGCTGGCCCGCTCGCCGGATTCCGCCACTATCCCCATATGCTTGGCGACCGCCCCGGCCCGCATGCGAAAGACCAGCACGTCGCCCGGTCGCTCGGCGGGCGCAGGCAGCAGGAACCGCGCCGCGCCGCCCAGCAGCAGTTCGACCCCGCCGACCTCGCCCCAGTCCGGCGTATAGGCCGGCATGGCCTCGGGCTCGGCGCCGAAGAACTCGCGCCAGATGCCGCGCACCAGCCCCAGGCAATCCGTCCCCGCCCCCCGGACCGAGCCCTGATGCACATAGGGCGTGCCGATCCAGGCCCGCGCCGCCGCCACCACCGCCGCTTCTGCCGCCGCGCTCATCGGTTCACCTTGGGCGCGATCAGCCAGTCCTCGGGCGGCAGATGCGGAAAGCCGCGGAAGTTCAGGTGGTTCAGGAACTTCATCCGGCAGGTCTCGCCCCGCTTGTCGCAGCCCGCGACCAGCCGCACCCGGTCCCCCGCCGCCGGCCGGATGCCCAGCGCCGTCCAAAGCTCGACCTCGCGCCGGGCGCCCGGCAGGACGGCATCCGCCTTGACCAGACCCGACAGCCCCGCGGCCGCGCCCGTCAGCACCACCAGCTGGCCATGCTCGAACCAGCGCGCATCATGCCCGGCCACGCCCGACAGCATAAGCCGTCCGCCCTCCTCCGAGACCACCGCCCCCTCGGCCGAATAGCCCGGACGCGTCAGGTCGAAGCGGCACTGTCCATCGCCCAGCGCCGCCGAGCAGCGGGGATGATAGACCCGCCCCTGCGCCTTGTTCAGGGGCTCGGACAGCCCGCGCAGCTCGGCCCGGAAGGCCGCGCCGCTGCGCACCACCTCGCCCAGATGGCCGCGAAAGATCAGCCGCCGGTTGGCGGTATCGGCCCAGTCCACCTCCCACAGCCGCACATCGGCCGCGTCCCAGCGCCCCGCCATCAGGTCGCGCTCGGTGATCGCCGCATCCGACAGCGCACCCACCGCCTCGCTGTTGTCGACCGACAGGCCCAGCCCCTGCACCACCGCCCGCGCGCTCAGCCCGCTGTCGGGGCGGAAGGCGATGCCCTCGAAGGACAGCGGCCGGTCGTGATCGGTGAATCCCAGAACCACCCCGTCCCGCCGCCGGACCGCCCAGGCCCGCGCAATCGTCTCGCTCATAGCCGCACCTCCACCACCGGCACCTGCGGCAGGTCGCCGGCCTGGAACGACGCGACCGAGACCGCGATGCGGTCGGTGTCGAAGCGCACCGGCACGTCGAACTCGAACCCCGCCGTGACCATGGCCCCGGCCTCGGGCGGCGCGGCAAAGCGCAAGACCCCCGTCGCCATGTCCACGGCGAAATCCACCCCGGCGCGCAGTTCGACATTGCCGACCCCGGCCAGCACCGTGCCCTCGACCGGCTTCGCCACCGGCCGCCAATAGCGCGCCGGCCCCGAGGCATAGGCCTTGCGCAGCGCAAATTCCCGCCGCACCCCGTCGCCCATGCCGATCTCCTGATCCAGGAAACTCACCGCCGCGCTTGGGGCGCAGGACTTGCAATCCGCCCAGTCCTTCCAGCGAAAGCCGTGCATCTGCCCGGCCCGCGCCTCGAAAAAGGCGATCAGCGCCGCCACATCGTCCAGCGAGCGCAGCCCCAGCCCGGCGTCATAGCGCCGCCGCGAATGCGCCCAGGGCGTGCGCCGCTCCTCGTGGCCGTTGGTCAGCGCGACGATTTCCGTCCGCCGCTCCGGCCCGCCGACCGAGCCGAAGGACAGGTTCGCCGGGAACCTGATCTCGTGAAATGCCATGGCTCACCCGTTCCTTTCCCCGCGCGCCAGCAGCCGGCCCATCTGGGCGGCGATCTGGCTCTGGCTGCGCTGGAACCCCGCCACGTCGGGGGTCGAGACGTTGAAGGTCACGCTGACCGGCCGCCCCCCGCCCTGGGCCGCGACCCCCAGCCGCCCGTCCGCGCCGCGGCGCAAGGGCATGATCGCCTCGGCCCCGGCCTCGCCCATCAGCCCGGTCGCGCCGCGCATCGGGAAATAGGTCGGCTGGCTCACCACGCCCCCCTTGGCAAAGGGCATCACCCGCCCCTGCGCGAAGGCGGCGCCATCCGCAAAGGGCAGCGCCGCCGAGACCATGCCGTTCACCCCCTGCGCGATCGCCCCGGCCAGCGCCTGCTCGATCGGCTTCATCGCCACGGCGAATGCGCTGTCGGCCATGCTGCGCGCGATGCCCTTCAGCGCGTCCGACAGCTTCATGCCGTCGAAGGCCAGCCCCGAGAACGCCCGGCGCAGCCCGCTGCCGATGCCCGATGTCAGCGTGCCCACCTCGCGGTTGGTATGGACCATCGAGGCCCGCAGCCGCGCCAGCTCAGCGTCGAACGCCGCCGCCAGCCGCGCGCTCTGCTCCAGCCCCCGGCCCAGCGCGGGACCGTCCTCGTCCAGCCGGTCCAATCCGTCCTTGTTCGCCATGACGGCGCCTCCTTTTCCCTCATGCTAACCGGCGGGCCGGTCGGGATAGCGCGCGACCAGCTCGGCCAGCCGGTCGCGCGTCATCGCCGCGCCCCGCGCCTCGACGCCCAGCATCAACGCCAGCTCGGCCGGGGTCAGCGCCCAGAACTCGGCCGGCGTCAGCCCCAGCCCGCCCAGCCGCGCCGGACCCAGGCCCATGCGCATCAGCCCCGGCCAGTCCAGCCCGCCGCTCATGCGCCCTCGATGCGAAAGGCCCGCGCCAGCAGCGCCGCCGCCGCATGGGCCGCGGCGACCGGCCCGCCGCGCAGGTCCGCCGAGGCCAGCGCGTCCATGCCGCCCGGCCAGCCGCCCGCCCGCAGGCCCGCGACCAGCACCGCCATCACGTCGCGGCTGGAAAACCGCCCGCCCTCGAAGCGCTCGACCAGCGCGATCATGCTTTCCGCGCCCAGCTCGGCCTCAAGCCCGGCCAGCGCGCCCAGCGTCAGCCGGGCGACATGGCGCCGCCCGTCCAGCCAGATCTCGACCTCGCCCGCCAGCGGATTGGCCATCTCAGAACGCGACGAAGCTGATCGCGCCCGCGCTTGCCATGGAAATCTCATAGGTCGCCTCGCCATTGTAACTGCCCGCATATTCCAGCGCCGTGATCTGGAACGGCCCCTCGACCGTGCCGAAATCCGGGATCACCACCTGGAAGCGCGGCACCTCGCCGTCAAAGAACACCTGCCGCGCGCGCTCGTCCGTGGTCCCGTCCCGGAACACCCCCGACCCCGAGATGCTGGCCGAGCGCACCCCCGCGCCCGCCAGCAGCTCGCGCCAGCGGCCCTCGCTCTCCAGGCTCGTCACGTCCACCGTCTCGGCATTGAAGCCCAGCCGGGTCGCCCGCAGCCCCGCCACGGTCTCGAAATGCCCGTCGCCGGTCATGTCCATCTTGATCAGCAGGTCGCGTCCGTTCTGCACCGCCATCACCGTCTCTCCTCAACCCAGGTCGATGCGCGCGCGAAAGGTCAGGTCGACCCGCCGCCCCGCGCCGTTTTCCGCCCGCCGCGCCCGGGCGCGCAGGAACCACAGCCCCGCCAGCCGGCCCCGGTGCAGCGCGATCTCGGCCGTCTCCAGCGCCTCGCTGACCGCGACCGCCGCCGCCTTGACCGCGCCGAAGCCGCCCGCCGCCTCGGCCCCCGACAGCACCGAGACGACGAAATCATGCACCGCTCCCGCCGCCGTCATGTCGCCCGCGTCCCGCACCTCCTCGGGGCCCAGCGAGACATAGGGGCCCGCCGGCGCCGCCACCGGCATCGCGTCATAGATCGCGTCGCCCACCAGTTCGTGCAGCGCCGCATCCTCGCGCAGCACCCGATAGACCGCCGCCTGCAGCGCGGCCGTTCCCAGATAGCTCATGCCAACGCCTCCTCTTTCGCGACGCAGACCAGCCAGCGCCCTTGCGGGTCGCTTTCGGCCACAGCCTCGATGCGGAAGCGCCGGGCATCCGCCCCCTCGCCCAGCCGCAGCCGCTGCTCGGGGCGCGGGCGGCGCGCATCGCCGGCGGGCGCCGCCCGGACGGTGATCCGCCAGGTCACGACGCTCTGCGCCCCCACCTCGGCGAAACGCTCAGCCCCCGCGCCCGACCGCATCTCGGCCCAGATCAGCCCGACCTCCTGCCAGGAGAGGGCAAAGCCGCCCATCCCGTCCGGCTCGCGGACCGGAGATTCGAGGACCAGCGGCACCGTCAGCCGCGGCGCGCTCATGCCCGGCCGCGCGGAGTGCCGCGCCCCCCCAACACCCGGACCAGGCGCCAGCGTTCGATCAGCGCGCTGACCCCGAAGGGCATCGCGCCCTGCGTGCCCTCGAAGCTTCGGTCCTCGTGATAGCGCGCGGCAAGCAGCAGCACCGCCTGCGCCAGATCAGGAGGCACCCGCGACCATGCGGTCCCGAAGCCGGCCAGGAAGGTGATGGAAACAGAACCGCCCGAAGGCACCGAGGGCAGGAAGGCCCCCACCGGCCTCAGCATCGGCCGCTGCACATCCGGCACCAGCCGGTAACGCGCCGGATCGACCAGCGTCACCGCACCCGCCGCGTCGGCGATCTCGACCCGCTCGACGGCCTCGACCGGGGCCAGCGGCAGCGGCTGGCCCATGGGGTCGCGCCATTCCTCCAGCCGCAGCCGGAACTGCCGGGCCAGCAGCACCTTGCCGGTGCGCGCCTCGATGGTGGCGATGGCCGCGCGCAGGAAACCCGCCAGCGCCGCGGTCTCGGCCGCGTCCTCGGTCATGCCGAAACCCGTTCCCAGCCGCAAATGGTCCCGCAACCCCGCGACGGGCAGCGCCTCGGTTGCGGGCGCCGTCACTTCCACAAGCATCATCTTCATCTCTCCCACTCGCAGGGGTGCCGCATCCTCTGGACGAAAAGGGGGCCGCGCATATCCGCCCTCGCGCGCGCGGACAGTGGCTTGCCGGTCCGGCGGACATTGCCCGCGCGGCCCCCGCTTCGGCCCTGGATCAGCCGAAGACCATCAGCTTGACGGCGCGAGCATCGGTGACGCCGCCCCCGACGCGCTTGGTGGCATAGAACAGCACATGCGGCTTGGCCGAGAAGGGATCGCGCAACACGCGCAGGTCCGGGCGCTCGACGATGGTATAGGCCGAGCGGAAATCGCCGAAGGCGATCGAGAACGAGCCGCGCGTGATGTCCGGCATGTCCTCGCAGACCAGAACCGGATAGCCCAGCAGCTGCGCCGGCTGCCCCATGGCCAGGCTGTCCGCCCACAGGAAGCGGCCATCCGCATCGCGCATCTTGCGCACCGCCGCGGCGGTCTTCGAGTTCATCAGGAAGCTGGCATTGGCCCGGTATTGCGCACCCAGCGCATAGACCAGGTCGATCAGCGCATTGGCCGGGTTATTGGCGGCAAAATCGCCGTCCCCGCCCGAAGGAATGGTGCCGATCTGCACATTGGTCGCCGTGCCGTTCGGCGCCTTGGTATGGGTCAGGAAGCCCTTGGGCTTGTTGACCCCGTCGCCATTGACGAAGGCCGTGGCCTCGGCGCGGGCGAATTTCTCGGCGATGCGGCCGGCCAGCCAGGTCTCGACGTCGAAGGCGCTGTCGTCCAGCAGCCGCTGGCTGGCCTTGGGCATGGCCGAAAGCTCGTGCACCGGGATCACCACCCGCTGCACGGTCGAGGTTCCGGTCTCGCCCTGGGTGCCGGCCTCGGTGGACCAGCCATGGGCGATATCGCCCATATCGACCAGCACCTCGTAGGTCGCCGATTCCACCGTCACCACATTGGCGACCCGGCGCAGCGAGGCGGTGACGTTCAGCGCCTCCTGCACCTGCAAGGCCACGGTCGGCGCCGCCAGGAAGCCGCCGTCGCTGGTGGTGGTCATCGCCTTGCCCTCCAGCGGCAGCCCGCGCAGCGCGCCGTCGTCGCCGTGGCGGATATAGGCGTCGAAGGCCTTCTGATGCGGCGCGCCCTGATCGGCCTCGGCCGACAGAGGGGCGCGGGCGCGGGAAATGGTCTTGCGGTCCAGCATGGTCATGCGTTCTTCCTGTGCTTCCAGTCGTTTCTGAATATCGGCGCGGAATGCCTTGAGCTCATTGACGAACCCCAGCATCTCGACCCCCAGCTCGCCGGGCATGTCCGCCCCGGCCGCGGCTTTCACCTCGGTCATGGTCCCCTCCATCTGGTGAAATTCACTCGGCGCGCAGCGCCCGCGTCGCGGCCCGGAAGGCCGCCGCCAATTCCAATGCGCCATCGGACTTGGGGCCCACCTTGGCCTCGGCCAGCATCGGGAAGGTGACCAGAGACACCTCCCACAGCTCGACCTCGGACAGAAGCCGCCGGCCCTTGCCGTCACGCTCGGCGCTCACGGTGCGATAGCCGATCGACAGCCCGTCGATGGCCCCGGCCTCGACCAGCGCCGCCGCCTCCCTCGCCTGGGCGATTTCGGGCAGAAGCCGCCCCTTGACCCAAAGCCCCTTCTCGTCCTCGCGGATCTCGTCCCAGACGCCGATGGGCTTGGCGGGATCGTGCTGCCACAGCATCCGCACCTTGTCCCCCCGCGCCACCAGCCGCTTCAGGCTGGCCGCATAGGCGCCCCGCACCACGATATCGCCGCCCTGGTCGGCCAGGCCGAACAGGCTGGCATAGCCCTCGATCCGCGTGCCATCGGCGACCAGAGAGCCCCCTTGCGCATATTTCAACTCCAGCCCGTAATCCTTTGAATTCACGTCAACCTCCTTTCGGCGCATATTCCAGGATCGACTGCACCGCCTGGGTCAGGATCACCGCGACGACGCCATAGACCGTCATCCACAGGCGCCGCTCCAGCCCCTCGATCAGCGCCTCGATCCGCTCCAGCCGCCGCTCCACCTGGCCGAATTGCAGCGCCATGATCCGCTCCTGCGTGTCGAAACGCTGGTCGTGCCAGTCGAAGGGCTCCTTCACGAAACGCGAGCCCTCCATCTCATTCCTCCGCCAGCGGCGGCAGCCCCAGCGCGGCGCGCTTCTCGGCCTCGGTCAGGAAGGCGGCGTCGCCGATACGCCGCCAATGGCTGTCGCGCTCCTCGGCCAGCGCCGGCACCTGGTCGGGATCGGCGCGCAGGTCGATCTCGGCCCCCAGATGCTCGGAAAGCCACCAGGCCACGGCGCTGGCCACGCGCGAGACCAGCGGCAGCACCGTCAGCCGGTAGAAGGCCCGATGCGCCTCGGCGTAATTGGCATAGGTCGCCTCGCCGGGAATGCCGATCAGCATCGGCGGCACCCCGAAGGCCTGCGCAATCTCCCGCGCCGCCGCCAGCTTCGTCTCGTGAAACTCCATGTCAGCGGGCGAGAACCCCATCGGCTTCCAGTCGAGCCCGCCCTCCAGCAGCATCGGCCGCCCGGCATTCCTCGCGCCCTGGTGGTGCATCTCCATCTCGGTCACCAGCCGGTCGTACTGGTCCGGCGACAGGCTGCCCTGCCCGTCCGCGCCCTTGTAGACGATGGCGCCGCTCGGCCTCGCCGCATTGTCCAGCAGCGCCTTCGACCAGCCGGATGCGCTGTTGTGCACATCCACCGCCACCGCCGCCGCCTGCATCGGCGACAGCCCGTAATGGTCGTCCAGCGGATGGAAGCTGCGGATGTGGCAGATCGGATCGGGACTGCCCGCCATGTCGAAGCGCATCTTGCGCCCGCCCACGCCATATTCATAGGCGACGGGCCAACCATCCGGCCCCGGCACCACCGCCATCCGGTCCGAGCGCAGCACATGCAACTCGCCCGGCAGCCCCCCGGCGCCCTCGCCCACCGCCTCCAGATAGCCGTTGCCGCTCAGCAGGATCTGCCCGAACAGCGCCTCGAACAGCTCGGCCCGGCCCTGGCCCGGATTGGGCCGGCGCAGCAGGTCCAGCACCGGATGCAGGTCATAGCGCCGCTCGCGATCCTGGCAGACCAGCGGCACGGCGGCGGCCGCCTCGGCGATCAGCCGCACGGCGCGAAACCCGACCGGATTGCCGACGAAGCCCGTCCGCGTCAGCGAAGCGGTGTCGCGCGGCGACCAGACCACCCGCCCCGAACCCGCCGCCAGCGCCACCACCTTGCCCGCGGCGCTTGCCTTCTTCTCGACCTCCGCGGGCGCAGCCCCCCGCCCGAACCAGGGAAATGCCATCGGTCCCTCCTGAATCTCCAATGAAAAAGGGCCGCTCGCGCGACCCTCCACGGACCCCCAACGGCCCTTCTTTCTTGCGTAAATATCCCGGGGTCCGGGGCAGAGCCCCGGTCCGGCGCTACAGCCCCCGCACCGCCGGCCGCCTCCAGGACGCCGCCGGTTCGATCACCAGCTCGTGGATCGCCCAGACCAGCGCATCCAGCCGGTCGGGCGAGCCGCGCCCGTCATAGCCCGCCACGGACATGCGGCACATCTGGTCCTCCAGCGCGCCCAGGCCGCGCAGGTGATGCACCCGACCCTGCTCGTAAAGCGCCGCCACCGGCTCGGCCCGCAGCCCCTTGCCGCGCCCGGCCCGCAAGGCCCGGAACGGCACCAGCGGATCGACCTGCCGGATCACGCTCTCGACCAGGTCGCCGCCCTGGTTGACCTCGGCCACCAGCCGCTCGGCGCCGTGCCGCTGCATCGCGGCGACGGCGGCCCGCGCCCAGTCCAGCGGCCCGCCCCGGACCGAGGCATCCTCCAGCACATAGGCCCGCCACTCCGTCACCGGCCCCTCGCTGACCACGCCGGCGACCACGATGCCGCATTCGTCCGAGGCCGCGCCCGAGCTCACCGCCGGATCGACCGCCACCACGATGCGCGACAGCCGCGGCGCCGCCTCCACCCGGCAACGCTCCAGCATCGGGGTCGTCCACAGCGCCCCCTCGACATCCTCAAGCAGCAAGCCCTCCAGTTCCTGCCGTCCCAGCCGGGTGCCGGCGTAGCGTGCCTCGACCTCGGCCAGGAAGCTCTCGGCCAGATAGGCGCGGTTGGCCTCGGTCGGCGCATGGGTGGTCACGGTCGAGGCATTGCCCAGGATCCGCTTCAGCACCGCGACGTTCTTCGGCGTGGTGGTCACCACCTGCTGCGGATGCTGCCCCAGCCGCAGCGCGAATTGCAGCATGTCCCAGGTCTCCTCGGCCTTCTTCCACTTCGCCAGCTCGTCGACCCAGGCCGCGTCGAATTGCGGCCCGCGCAGCGCCTCGGGCTCATGCGCCGAATAGAGCTGCGCGGTCGCACCATTGGGCCAGACCAGCCGCCGCCGCCCCGCCTCCCAGACCGGGCGGCGGTCCGGCGGAGAACAGGCCAGAATCCCCGACTCGCCGAACACCATCACGTCCCGCGCCTGATCGAAGGTCTCGGACACAAGCGCCACGCGCTGCGCCCGCCCGGGAGCGTCCGGGGTCGCCCCCTCGACCTGCGCGCGCACCCATTCGGACCCGGCGTGGGTCTTGCCCGCGCCGCGCCCGCCCATGATCACCCAGGTCTTCCAGTCGCCCTCGGGCGGCAGCTGATGCGGCAGCGCCCAGAACTCGAAAAGCCAGGGCAGCGCGGCCAGCGCATTGTCGCTGAGCCCGCCCAGGAAATCATCAACCTCCTGCGGCGCGGCGCAGGCAAGCCAGGCGGCGCCCGATCTCGTCTCGTGCCGCGACAAGGTCGAGTGCGCCTGCACCGACCTGTCCGGCAGCATCCTTGCGAAGCTTGTCAACCCTGCTCCTTTCCTCCAGCACCATCTGGGTCGCGGCCCGAAGGTCACGCACCAGCTTGCCGGATTCCTTCAACTCACCCGTCTCGCCTGCCTGGATCTTTTCCCGCAGCCGGGTCAGATCCGCCGCATAGGACCGAAACAGCCCGTCCGCGATGTCCAGCACGCTCATGTCGGGCGCCGTGGCGGCGCCGGGCACGAAAGGCCCTTCCGGCGCCTCCGGCCCCGGATCGAAACTCATGGTCATTCTTGATCGCCCTGCCCTCGTGTGCCTGTCCGCACGAGCGAGACATGAAAAAAGCGGCCCAAGGTCATCGACCCGGCCGCTTGCCCATCTCTCCCAGCATGGGTAATTTCTACTTCAGGGCGTTCGCTGAGCCAACGCAAAACCAAAGGTTGCATCGCCCAGCGCCGTTTTCCCCCGCAATAACAATCGATTGCCTCACGCAACACCGCAACGCACGCCCGGCGCAACACCCGCCGCCGGGGCACTGCCGTGCCTTCACCGTTTCCCAAATACTCAAAAAAAACCGGCCGGCCCGCGCCAAGGGCCGGCGCCGGTCAATCCCCCTGCACCGGGGAAAGCGGCTGCCCGCGTTGCCGCTCGATCTCGCGCCAGCGCGCGACGTTCTGGTTGTGCTCCTCCAGCGTGCGGGCAAAGGCGTGCCCGCCGGACCCGTCAGCGACGAAGAACACGTAATCCGTATCCTCGGGGTCCAGCGCCGCCGCGATGGCCGCCCGGCCGGGATTGGCGATCGGCGTCGGCGGCAACCCGTCGATCTGATAGGTGTTGTAGGGCGTCCGCCGCCGCAGTTCGGACCCCCGGATGCCGCGGTCCAGCACCCCCTTGCCGCCGGTGACGCCATAGATCACCGTCGGGTCGGTCTCCAGCCGCATGCCCTGCCGCAACCGGTTGACGAAGACGCTGGCCACCACCCGGCGCTCGTCCGGCACCCCGGTCTCCTTCTCGATGATCGAGGCCATGATCAGCGCCTCTTCCGGCGTCTCGTAGGGCAGATCCGGCTCGCGATTCTCCCAGGCCGCGGCCAGGAACGCCGCCTGCCGCCGCTCCATCTCGGCCAGTAGCCCGGCGCGCTCGGCGCCCTTCTCGACGTCATAGGTGTCGGGCGCCAGGATGCCCTCGTCGGGCACTTTCGAAACCTCGCCGCCCAGGAACCCGGCCTGCTTCAGCCCCTCGACCACCTGCCAGCTGGTGACGCCCTCGGCGACCGAGATGCGCAGCCGCGCGTCCGGCTTCGCTTCCGCCGCAACGATGACCTCGGGCGCCGGCTCGCTGGCGGGATTGTATTTCGCCTGCTCGGCAAAGACCCCGGTCTCGGCATCCATGTCGCGCAGGATCACCGAATTTTCCCGCACGCCGATGCGGAACACCACCTCGGTGCCGCAGGTGCTGGGACCGCCGGCGGTGATGACCCGGACGATCTCCTCCATGCTGGCCCCCGGCGGCATCAGATAGGAGCCGTATTTCAGATCGCGCGATTTCCCGGCATAATCGGCGCCCGCCCGGAACACATAGGCATTGGACACCACCCCCTGCTCGGCCAGCTGCTGGCTGACCGCGTTCAGGCTGGCGCCGGGGGCGACCCGGACGCAGGCGGCCACGGCGCTGGGACCGGGCTTGGTGTATTCGTGCTTGCCCCAGGCGATGGCCGCCGCGACCGCGATCAGGATCACGATCAGCAGCGTCAGGAAGTTCGACGCGATATGGCGCCAGATCATTCCTCGACCCGCCCCATCACCAGGCTGGCATTGGTGCCGCCGAAGCCGAAGCTGTTGGACAGCACGTAATCCACCTTGCGCCGCACGGCGGCATTGGCGGCCAGGTCGACCGGGGTCTCGCGCGCCGGATTGTCCAGGTTGATCGTCGGCGGGCAGATCTGGTCGCGCAGCGCCAGGATACAGAAGATCGCCTCGACCGCCCCCGCCGCGCCCAAGAGGTGCCCGATGCTCGACTTGGTCGAGGACATGACCACATCGCCCGCGGCCTCGCCCAGAAGCCGCTCGACCGCGCCCAGCTCGATCACGTCGGCCATGGTCGAGGTGCCATGCGCGTTGATATAGTCCAGGTCGCCCGGCGACAGGTTGGCGCGCTTCAAGGCATTGGTCATGCTGCGGAATCCGCCGTCGCCGTCCTCGCTGGGGGCGGTGATGTGATAGGCGTCGCCCGACAGGCCATAGCCCAGGATCTCGGCATAGATCTTCGCGCCGCGCGCCTTGGCGTGCTCGTATTCCTCCAGCACGACGACGCCGGCGCCCTCGCCCATGACAAAGCCGTCGCGGTCCTCGTCCCAGGGGCGGCTGGCAGCCTTGGGATCGTCCTCGCGCTTGGTCGACAGCGCCTTGCAGGCGTTGAAGCCGGCGATGCCGATCTCGCAGATCGGGCTTTCGGTGCCGCCCGCGACCATCACGTCGGCATCGCCCAGCATGATCAGCCGCGCCGCGTCGCCGATGGCATGGGCGCCGGTCGAGCAGGCCGTGACCACGGCATGGTTCGGCCCCTTGAAGCCGAACCGGATCGAGACCTGGCCCGAGACCAGGTTGATCAGCGCGCCGGGAATGAAGAAGGGGCTGACCCGCTTCGGCCCGCGCTCCTTGATCAGCACCGCCGTGTCGGCGATCGAGGACAGCCCGCCGATCCCCGAGCCGATCATCACCCCGGTGCGCTCGCGCTCGTCCTCGTTCGCGGGCTCCCAGCCGGAATCCTTCACCGCCTGCGCAGCGGCGGCCATGCCGTAAAGGATGAAGTCGTCGACCTTGCGCCGGTCCTTGGGCTCCATCCAGTCGTCGGGGTTGAAGCTGCCGCCCGTGCCGTCGCCGAACGGGATCTCGCAGGCATATTTCGTCGCCACATTCGCGGTGTCGAACCGGGTGATCGGTCCGGCGCCGGATTCTCCGGCCAGAAGCCTCGACCAGGTCTCCTCGACCCCCGAGGCCAGCGGCGTGACCATCCCCAGACCGGTGACGACAACTCTGCGCATGCACGGGCTCCCTTCGCAACGCTCAATCGGGCAGGTTCTACACGCGCGCCGCCCGCCGCGCAACGCAAAGCGGCCCTGGGCCGGCAAGCCGCCGCCCCACCGGTCCGGCGCCATTCGGGCAGGATGGCAACACCCCTGAAAGCAATGGGAACCGCACCTGCGGGCGCTCGTTGAACTCATCGGGAATCGGCCTATTCTGCGGCCGAGCCCCTCTCTTGCAGACGCTCCCATAGGAAAGGACGACGCCGGATGACCACGCAGACACAGGCCAGCGCCCAGGCCGCCCTGGACGAGATCCAGACCGTGACCGCGGTCGTCCTGCCCGAGCCCCCCGCAGCCGCCCCGAAACTGGCCGAGGCCGAGCCCGCCGTCGCCGAAGAGATCCGCAAGCGCATGGCCGAGGTGGACATCCGCGACTCCGGCTCGATCGTGCATTTCGGCGCCCGGGCCCAGAACGAGCTGCAGGAAATCAGCCAGGCCATGCTGGCCGACGTCAAGAACAAGGATGTGGGCCCGGCCGGCGAATCCCTGCGCGAGATCGTGACCACCATCCGCGGCTTCTCGGTCAGCGAGCTGGACGTGCGCCGCCAGCGCAGCTGGTGGGAGAAGCTTCTGGGCCGCGCCGCGCCCTTCGCCAAGTTCGTCGCCAATTACGAACAGGTGCAGGGCCAGATCGACCGCATCACCGCCGATCTCGATCAGCACCAGCACCGGCTCTTGAAGGACATCAAGTCGCTCGACCTGCTCTATGACCGCACGCTGAACTTCTATGACGAGCTCGCGCTCTACATCGCGGCGGGCGAGGAGAAGCTGGCCCAGATCGACCGCGACGAGATCCCCGCCAGGGAAGCGGCTGTCGAGGCCGCGGCCGAGAACGACAAGGTCATGGCCGCGCAGGAACTGCGCGACCTGCGCTCGGCCCGCGACGACCTGGAGCGCCGGGTGCACGACCTCAAGCTGACGCGGCAGGTGACCATGCAGTCGCTGCCCTCGATCCGGCTGGTGCAGGAAAACGACAAGTCCCTGGTCACAAAGATCAATTCCACGCTGGTCAACACCGTGCCGCTGTGGGAAACGCAGCTGGCGCAGGCCGTGACCATCCAGCGCAGCGCCGAGGCCGCCCGCGCGGTCAAGGAGGCGAACGACCTGACCAACGACCTTCTGACCGCCAACGCGAAGAACCTGCGCGAGGCCAATGCCCAGATCCGCACCCAGGTCGAGCGCGGCGTCTTCGACATCGAGGCGGTGCGCACCGCCAATGCCGAGCTGATCTCGACCATCGAGGACAGCCTGCGCATCGCCGACGAGGGCCGCACCCGCCGCGCCGCCGCCGAAGAGGACCTCAAGGCGATGGAGGCCGAGCTGCGCAAGACCCTCGCCTCGGCCAGCGCCCGATCCCCCAACCCAGCATCGACGCCATCGTGACCCTGCCTGCCCGTCCCTCCCTGCACCTGACCCTTGCGCTGGCCCTGCTGGCGCTGCTGGCCGCCTGCGCGCCCGAGCCCCCGGCCGAGGCCCCGCCGCCCCCGGTCGAGGCCCCGCCGCCGCCCGAGCGCCCCGAACCACCGCCGGTCGATCAGGCCGCGCTGCGCCGCGAACGCGCCGAAAGCGCCCGCGCCGCCACCGCGCGCGCCGAGGCCGCCGCCGCCTCGCCCGCCAGCCGCAACATGCGCGACTATCTCGCCGGCGTCGAGGAGGCGCTGATCGCCCGCGGCCGGCTGCGCACCGATCCCGGCACCGAGATCGCGCTGACCCCGGAAAAGCTGGCCGAGGATTTCATCGAGGTGGCGCTGCACGACGAATATGTGCGCGAGGGCGGCAAGCTGGTCTCGCGCCCGACGCCCGCGCCCTTGCGGCGCTGGCAGCAGCCGGTGCGGGTGCGGCTGGAATTCGGCGACTCGGTCGCCCCCGCCCAGCGGGCCCGCGACCGGGCCGAGATCGCCGGCTATGCCGCGCGGCTCCAGCGCATCACCGGCCATCCGGTCGCGCTGACCGGCGCCTCGGGCAATTTCAACGTGCTGATCCTGAACGAGGACGAGCGCCGCGCCATCGGCCCGCGCCTGTCCTCGCTGGTGCCCGGCATCCCGGCCGGCGACATCGCCGCGCTGCGCGACCTGGCGCCGCAGAACTATTGCACGGTCTTCGCCTATTCCAACGGCAACTCCCCGGCCTATGCCCAGGCCGTGGCGCTGATCCGGTCCGAGCTGCCGCCGCGCCTGCGCCGCTCCTGCATCCACGAGGAACTGGCGCAGGGCATGGGCCTGGCCAATGACAGCCCGCGCGTGCGTCCCTCGATCTTCAACGACGACGAGGAATTCGCCTATCTCACGCAGCATGACGAATTGCTGCTGAAGATCCTCTACGACCCCCGCCTGCGCCCCGGCATGACCGAGGCCGAGGCCCGCCCCATCGTGCTGCAGATCGCCCGCGAGCTGCTGGGAACCGAGGTGTGACAGGGCCCCGCCCCGCAGCGACCGGAACGCCAGGCCCAGCCAGGCCGCAATCCCCGCCAACAGGCGCAGAACTCGGTCGGGCGGGCGGTCCGGCGGCTTCGGCATGGCACATATCCGGGATCGGGGGCGGGGCGGCATTTCCGCCTGGCTATCACCCTTTCTTCAAGAAAAGATGAATCCGCGCCGCCATCGCCACCCTCTCCTCGCTTGACGAGCGGGGCGGCCTCGGCACTATCCTCAAGGGCAGCCCGCGGCCTCGCAACGAAAAAGGCAGACCCATGTCCCTGTTCAACATCCTCGGCGGCGAGTTCATCGAGATCATCGAATGGACCGACGACACCCGCGACACGATGGTCTATCGCTACCCGACCGTCGGCAAGGCGATCAAATACGGCGCCAAGCTGACCGTGCGCGAGGGCCAGGCCGCCGTCTTCATCCACGAGGGGCAGCTGGCGGACGTGTTCCAGCCCGGCCTCTACATGCTGGAAACCAACAACCTGCCGATCCTGACCCGGTTGCAGCACTGGGACCACGGCTTCCGTTCGCCCTTCAAGTCCGAGATCTATTTCGTCAACACCACCCGCTTCAACGACCTGAAATGGGGCACCAAGAACCCGGTCATCGCGCGGGATCCGGAATTCGGCCCGGTGCGCATCCGCGCCTTCGGCACCTATTCCATGCGCGTGACCGACCCCGGCCGCTTCATGACCGAGATCGTCGGCACCGACGGCGAATTCACCCGCGACGAGATCAGCTTCCAGCTGCGCAACATCATCGTGCAGGAATTCTCGCGCATGATCGCGGGCTCGGGCATCCCGGTGCTGGACATGGCGGCGAATACCGGCGATCTGGGCCAGATGGTCGCCAAGGCGATCGGCCCCACCGTCGCCGCCTATGGCCTGACCATCCCGGAATTCTACATCGAGAACATCAGCCTGCCCGACGAGGTGGAAAGGATGCTCGACAAGCGCACATCGATGGGCATCGTCGGCGACCTGAACCGCTTTGGCCAATACGCCGCATCCGAGGCGATGCTGAACGCCTCGAACCAGCCCGGCGGCATGGGTGCGGGAATGGGCGCGGGCATCGGCGCCGGGCTTGGCGCGGGCATGGGCGCCGCCATGGCGCAGCGCGGCCCCTGGGGCGCCGTGCCCCAGCAGCAGGCGCCGCAGACCCCGCCGCCGCTGCATCCCGAAACCGTCTGGCATATCGCCGTGAACGGCCAGGCCGACGGCCCCTATGGCCGCGCCCATCTCGGCCGCCTGGTGCGCGAAGGCGGCTTCACCCGCGAAACGCTGGTCTGGACCCCCGGCCAGGACGGCTGGAAACCGGCCGAGGAGGTCGCCGAACTCGCCCAGCTCTTCACCGTCGCGCCGCCGCCCCCGCCGCCGATCCCGAAGGCGGAGTAAGCCGCCGGAATGCCGACGCCGCCCTCGGAATACCGCTATCCTTGCGAGAATTGCGGCGCCAGCCTGGAATTCTCGCCCGGCCAGCAAAGCCTGGTCTGCCCCTATTGCGGGCATGAAAGCCATATCGGCCCCGGCCCCGCCCGCGCGCCCTCCCGCCAAAGCCAGCAGGGGCCATGGGGCGAAAGCGCCATCCTGCTCGACCCGGCGACCGGGCGGGCGCTGCAATGGGACGGCGGGCACAAGTCGCCGCAACTACAGGAATTGCCGCTGGAGCACGGGCTTTCGCTGGACCGGCACAGCGACCTGACCGAGACGGTGCGCACCCTCTCCTGCCCGAATTGCGGCGCCAAGGTCGAGATCACCAGCGACCGCCACGCCTCGGCCTGCCCGTTCTGCGCCACCGCCGTCGTCACCGACACCGGCGCGACGCGCCACATCAAGCCGCAGGGCGTGCTGCCCTTCGTCATCACCGAGGCGCAGGCGAAAGCCGCGCTCGAGGACTGGCTGCGCGGGCTGTGGTTCGCCCCCTCGGGCCTGACCGCCTATGCCCGGCGCGGCAAGAAGATGAGCGGGGTCTATTCGCCCTTCTGGACCTTCGACGCCGACACCGCCTCGCGCTACAGTGGCGCGCGCGGCGACTGGTATTACGAAACCGTCTACGTCACGCAGATGGTGAACGGCCGCCAGCAGCGGGTGGCGCGGCAGGTGCGCAAGACGCGCTGGACCCCGGTTTCGGGCCAGGTGGCACGGAATTTCGACGATGTGCTGGTGCTCGCCTCCAGCGCGCTGCCGCGCCGCATCACCGATGCGCTGACGCCCTGGGACCTGTCGCATCTGGTGCCCTACCAACCCGAATACCTGGCCGGCTTTCTGGCCGAGGGCTATACGATCCCGCTCGGCTCGGGTCATGGCATCGCCCGGCAGGAAATGGCCGGGGTGATCGCCATGGATGTGCGCCGCGCCATCGGCGGCAACGAGCAGCGCGTCACCGGCATCGAGACCCGCTTCGCGAACGAGACCTTCAAGCATATCCTGCTGCCGGTCTGGACCGCCGCCTATCGCTACAACGGCAAGAGCTATCGTTTCGTGGTCAACGGCCAGTCCGGCCGCGTGCAGGGCGAGCGGCCCTGGTCTGCCTGGAAGATCGCCCTTGCCGTGCTGCTGGCGCTGGCGCTGCTTCTGGCGGCGCTTTGGCTGAACGAGCGCGGCGGTTTCATCCGCTTCGGCGCCGCCGACCTGACGCCGGATATTTCCATCAGCGGCAGTTACCGCTATCAGGAGACAGGAGCGGACGGTCCCGCCGTCCGAAGCGGCTAAGAAACGGGAGGGGAAGCCGATGATCCTTTGCGCCGGGGAATCGCTGATCGACATGGTGCCCGAGGGCGCCCATTACCGGCCCCTGCCCGGGGGCGCGGTCTACAACACCGCCATCGCGCTTGGCCGCATGGGCATCGACACGGGCTATCTCTGGCCGATCTCGCGCGATACCTTCGGCGAGATGCTGCTGCGCCCGCTGGCCGAGGCGGGGGTGGATACCGGCCTTTGCCCGCGCAGCGACCGGCTGACCACGCTGGCCTTCGTGACCCTGACCGGGGGCGAGGCGCGCTATGCCTTCTACGACGAGGGCTCGGCCGGCCGGATGCTGGCGCCCGAGGACCTGCCCGAGATCCCCGACGCGGTCTCGGCGCTGTTCATCGGCGGCATCAGCCTGGTCCCCGATCCCTGCGGCACCGCCGTCGAGGCGCTGGTGGAACGCGTCCGCCACCGCATCCCGGTGATGCTGGACCCCAACATCCGCCCCTTCTTCATCGCCGACGAGACGGCCTATCGCGCCCGGCTCGACCGGCTGATCGGCATGGCCGACCTGGTCAAGCTCTCGGGCGACGACCTCGACTGGCTGATGCCGGGCGCAAGCTTCGAGGAGGCCGCCGCCGCGATCCTCGCACGCGGGCCGCGGGTGGTCTTCCAGACCGGCGGCTCGGCGGGAGCGCGGGCGCATTGGTCGGGCGAGCCGCTGGCCGCCCAGGCCCTGCGGGTCGAGGTCGCCGACACCATCGGCGCCGGCGACACCTTCAACGCCGGGGTGCTGGCCGCGCTCGACCGCGCGGGCGTGCTGACGCGCGAGGGGCTGGAGCGCCTGACGCCGGAGGCCGTCGCCCAGGCGCTGGCGCTCGGCACCCGGGCGGCGGCGATCACCGTCTCGCGCCCCGGCGCCAACCCGCCCTGGGCGCACGAGCTTTCCGCCCTGCCGGCCTGACCCCAGACGGGAAGCCTCGGCCCTAGCCGTTCCGTCGCGACATGGGTATTTGGAAAACAGAGAAGCCGCCTTTGCCCCAAACCGACCGGCAGGACGGAATTCGGACATTGGGGAAACCGTGAAAGCGAAGAGGCCGCGCCCTGCGGCCCGGCCTTGGCTTCTCTGTTTCCCAAATACCCAAATCGCAGCCGCTCAATCGGCACCGGCCGCGCCCGGCTCTTGCGGCCGCTGCCGTCTTTCAAAAGCCGCCCGCGCGACGGTGTCGGTCAAAGCGCCTCGAAGGCCGCCTTCTGCCGCTCCGTCCAGCGCAGGCGCAGATGCACGCCGTCCTCGGCCAGTTCCTCGGCCACCACCACGCCGCGCTCATGCAGCCAGGCCCGGCGCCGGCCGTCCGAATGCGGCAGCACCAGCTCGGCCTCCAGGCGCGGCTCGTCCAGCGCCTCGGCCAGCCGCGCCTCGATGGCGGCCAGCAATGCCTCCAGCCCCTCGCCAGACAGCGCCGAGATCGCCTGAACCCCCGCGGTCCGCGCATCGGTGCGCCGCAGCGCCGCGCGGGTTTCGGGCGAAAGCGCGTCGATCTTGTTCCAGACCTCGATCAGCGGCACGTCCTCCTCGACCCCCAGCGATTCGAGGATCTCGCCGACATCGCCCGCCTGTTCCTCGGTCTCGGGATGCGAGATGTCGCGGACGTGCAGGATCAGGTCGGCGGCCAGCACCTCTTCCAGCGTGGCGCGGAAGGCGGCGACCAGCTCATGCGGCAGGTCGCTGATGAAGCCCACGGTGTCGGACAGGATCACCCGGCGCCCGCCCGGCAGCACCATTTGCCGCATGGTCGGGTCCAGCGTGGCGAAAAGCTGGTCCTGGGCCAGGACCTCGGCCCCGGTCAGCCTGTTGAACAGCGTGGATTTCCCGGCATTGGTATAGCCGACCAGCGCCACGATCGGATAGGGCACCTTGGCGCGGGCCTTGCGATGCAGCTCGCGGGTCTTGACCACCCGCTCGAGCTGCCGGCGCAGGCGGATCACCTGCTCGTCGATGGCGCGGCGGTCGGCCTCGATCTGAGTCTCGCCGGGGCCGCCGACGAAGCCCAACCCGCCGCGCTGGCGTTCCAGGTGGGTCCAGGCCCGGACCAACCGGGTGCGCTGATAGGCCAGCGCCGCCAGTTCCACCTGCAACACGCCCTCGCGCGTCTGCGCCCGGTCGGCGAAGATTTCCAGGATCAGCCCGGTGCGGTCGAGGATCTTGACGCCCCATTCCTTTTCCAGGTTGCGTTGCTGCACCGGCGTCACCGGCCCGTCGATCAGCACCAGTTCCGCCCCCTCGCCTTCGGCGGCGGCCTGCAGGTGCTCGCCGATCTCCTCGCGCTTGCCCTTGGAGAACAGCATGCCCGGATCGGGATTGCGCAGCCGCGCCACTTCGGCCCCCGTCACCGCGATGGCGGGCAGCGCATGGGCGAGCGCCACGGCCTCTTCCAGCGCCAGCTCGGGCGAGCGGCGGGTGCGCGAATTGCCCAGATCGGGATGGATCACATAGGCGCGGGTCGGCCGCTCGCGGGTTTCCGAGGGCTCGGCCAATCAATCCTCGCCGTCATAGAGGCTGATCGGCTGCCCCGGCATGATGGTGGAAATGGCGTGCTTGTAGACCAGCTGCGACTGTCCGTCGCGGCGCAGGAGCACGCAGAAATTGTCGAACCAGGTGATGACACCCTGCAATTTCACACCATTGATAAGGAAAATCGTGACCGGGACCTTGCCCTTGCGCACATGGTTCAGAAAAGCGTCCTGGAGGTTCTGTTTGTCGCCGGCCATTCGGGGCACCTTGTTCTTATCGCTGGTTTTCAAGACTTAGGCGAGCGGGCAGCCGCTTGCAAGCATGTGTCCGCCCTAACGGCGCCAGTATTCGGGCGAGACCAGCGCCAGGATCGCCAGGGTCTCGACCCGGCCGACGATCATCGCACCGGCCAGCACCGCCTTGGTCAGCCCCGGCAGCCCGGCCCAGCCCGCCCAGGGCGCCCCCGCCATGCCGGCCGAGCCCTGGAAGGTCGGCGTCAGCGGAATCGCGCCGGCCAGCGGCCCGGTATTGGTCAGCGCCGCGATGGACAGGATCGTCGCCGAATCGAATTCGACCCGCTGCAGCGAGATCAGCATGACCGTCACCGCGATGGAGCTGGCGAAGAGCATGAAGAAGATGAAGGCGAGATAGGCGCCCTCGCGCCGCAGCCGCCGCGCCATCAGCCCGCCGCCCCCGACCGAGCTGGGATGCACGATCCGCTCCAGCTCGCGCTCGGAATGGCGCGCGAGGGCATAGACCCGCAGGAGCTTGACCCCGCCCGCCGTGGTGGCGACGCCGCCGCCCATCATCGCCAGCCCCGCCAGCATCAGCCCCGGCGAGCTGAGCCCCGACCAGTTGCGCGCCCCCTGCCATTCGACCGAGTTCCAGCCGGTGGTGGTCAGATAGCTCAGCCCGTTGAAGATCCCGCCCCAGGCGGCCGAAGCGGCGCTGTCCAGCGTGCCGAGCACCCCCATGCCGCCCTCGGGCGAGACGCCGATGGCGCCGGCGAAATGCCGCGCGAACAGCACGACCGAGACCAGCAGCACCACGCCGGCGGCCATCTGCAGCTCGGGATCCCCGGCCCAGCTCTCGCTGGCCCTGAGCTCGCCGCCGCCCGGCCAGAACCGGCGCGACAGCGCCGGGATCAGGAACAGGAAGATGACCACCTCGCCGGCGATGCCGCTGCCCTGCCCGGCCGGGCCGCCCACCGGGCTGATGCCGCTGGTCGACAGCGTGCCCATGGCACGGGTCAGCGCCACCAGACCGGTTTCGCCCAGCATCAGCAGCAGCATCCACATCAGCAGCGTCAGCCCGGCATAGACCGGCAGCACCACCCGCCCCGCCCGCATCACCCGATGCGCCGGATCGGCCAGCTCGGTCTGGAAGGCGGGATGGGTCAGCGGGGCCAGGGCGTCCGGGCCCTCGGCCGAGCGCGGCAGGCGCTCGAACCGCTCGCTGCGGCCATAGGGCGAGGACATGATCTCGAACCCGCCGACCCGCAGCGGCGCCAGCAGCGCGATGGCCGCGACCAGCATGAACAGCCCGCCCAGCCAGCCGACCAGCGCCCGCCACAGATGCAGCGGCGCCGGCAGCAGCTCGGGGGAATAAAGCGAGGCGCCGGTGGTGGTCAGGCAGGAGATCATCTCCCACCAGGCGTTGAAGAACCCGGTATCGGGCAGGGCCAGGGCGAAGGGCACCGCCAGCATGGCCGGCAGCAGCGCCATGGTGCCCAGCATGGTCAGAAGCACGCTGCGCGCCCGCGGCCCCTCGGGCGTGCCGGCGGTGGCGATGCCCAGGATCGCCGCCAGCAGCACGAACAGCCCCGCCGCGCCCAGGAAGATCGAGCCGATCTTGTGGCTGTCCTGCGCATGGGCGTAAAGCCCCGGCAGCACCATGGCCAGCGCCCCGATCCCCCCCAGGAGCACGATCAGCGGCAGGCGCAGCAGGAGCTTCATGCCGACGCCTCAGAAAAAGTCGATCGAGACCTGCAGCAGGCGCTCGACCTCGGGGATGTCGGAGGTCAGGGCGAAGATCACCACGATGTCGCCCTCCTCGATGCGCAGGTCGCCCGTCGGCTTGATCACGCGCTCGCCCTTGCGCACCGCGCCCATCAGCGCGCCTTCGGGGAATTCGATGTCGCGCACCGCCCGGCCGGCGATGGGCGAGGTGGACAGGACCTGCGCCTCGATCACCTCGGCCTCGGCATCGCCGATGGAATAGATGTCGCGCACCCGGCCGTGCCGGATATGGCGCAGGATGGTCGAGACGGTGCTGGCGCGCGGATTGATGAAGGCGTCGATGTCCAGCGGCTCCATCAGCGACATCAGCGTCGGATCGTTGACCAGCGAAATCGCCAGCTTGGCGCCGGCCTGCTTGGCGCGCACCGCGGCCAGGATATTGGTCTTGTCGTCGTCGGTGATGGCCAGCACCGCATCGGCGCGCGGCACGGCCGCCTCCTCCAGCAGCTCGGCCGAAAGCCCGTCGCCGTTCAGCACGATGGTGCGGTTCAGCGCGTCGGCCGCATCCTCGGCCCGGGCGCGGCTGCGCTCGATCAGCTTGACGCGGATGCGCTCGGGCCGCGCCTCCAGCGCCTGGGCCACGGCAAGGCCGACATTGCCGGCGCCGATGATGACCACGCTTTCCTGCTTGGCCATGGGCTTGCCGAAGATCTCCAGCGTGCGCGGCACGTCCTCGGCCAGGGTGAAGACATAGACCTGGTCGCCCTCGAACAGCTGGTCGCCCGGCTCGGGGGCGAAGAGCTTGCCGCCGCGCCGCACGCCGCTGACGATGGCGCTGAGGCTGATGAACATGTCGTTGAGCTGGCGCAGCGGCGTGTTCAGCACCGGGCTGTCCGGCTCCAGCAGGATGCCCAGCAGGTGCAGCCGGCCCTCGAGAAAGGTCTCGGCATCGAAGGTCGAGGGCGCCGAGAGCCGCTGGATCGCCGCCCGCGCCACCTCGCGCTCGGGGCTGATGACCACGTCGATGGGCAGGTGGTCGGTGCGGTAGAGATCGGAATAGATCGCATCCAGATAGGCCGAGCTGCGCAGCCGGGCGATCTTGCGCGGCACCTGGAAGACGGAATGCGCGACCTGGCAGGTGACCATGTTCACCTCGTCGGAATGGGTCGCGGCGATGATCAGGTCGGCGTCGCGCGCCCCGGCGCGGTCCAGCACGTCGGGATGGCTGGCAAAGCCGGTGACGCCCTGCACGTCCAGCGCATCGGTGGCGCGCCGGACCAGCTCGGCATTGGTGTCGATGATGGTGACGTCGTTCCGCTCGCCCGCCAGATGGCGCGCGATATGCCAGCCGACCTGCCCCGCCCCGCAGATGATGATCTTCATTCCGGCCCCGGTCCATGCCCTTCGTGAAGCGCGATCCTATCGCGCGGCGCGGGCGACGGATACAGCGAAAACATCAGGGCCACCCGTGCAGCCGCAGCGCCTGTCCCACCGCCGCATGAGTATTTGGAAACACCGCCGCATGAGTATTTGGAAAACGGTGAAGCGGTTAGGCTTTTCTTAACCTCGCCCCTGTAGACAGACCATGCGGTACAGGCTGGAGAGCCGATGACCGCAAACGGTGAAAGCGCCCCGGGTCGCCCTGGAGTGATCTGCAGAACTCCCGGTGATCCGGGGCGCAGCATCTGCCATTCACCGTTTTCCAAATACTCATGCGACCGCGCCACCGGCGCGGGTCCGCCGTCATTTCCCCATCAGCTCCTCCTCGACGCGCATCCCGCCGACGACGCCCAGCGACTTCAGCTTGCGGTGCAGGGCCGAGCGTTCCATGCCGACGAATTGCGCCGTGCGGCTGATATTGCCACCGAAGCGGTTGATCTGCGCCAGCAGGTATTCCCGCTCGAAGAGCTCGCGCGCCTCGCGCAGCGCCAGGCTGGTGATCTGCGGGCCAAGCGCCAGGGCCTCGCCGGTGCTGGCGCCGCCGTTCTGGGTTTCCAGCTCGGCGGGCTGGATCGGCCCGGTGCCGTCGCCCAGGATCAGCACCCGCTCGATCACGTTGCGCAGCTGGCGGATATTGCCCGGCCAGTTCATCGCCTGCAGCGCCGCGCAGGTTTCCTCGGGCAGGGCGCGCAGCGGCAGGCCCTGACCGGCATGGAAGCTCTCGATGAAATGTTCGGCCAGCATCGGGATGTCGTCGCGGCGGTCGGCCAGCGACGGCACCGGCACCGGCACCACGTTCAGCCGGTCGTAGAGTTCCTGGCGGAAGCGGCCGGCGGCGATCTCGGCCGCGAGGTCGCGGTTGGTCGAGGAAATCACCCGCAGGTCGACCCGCACCTTGTCGGTGCCGCCGGAACGCTGGAACTGCTGCTCGGTCAGCACCCGCAGGATCTTGGGCTGGGTGCCCAGCGGCATGTCCGCCACCTCGTCGAAATAGATCACCCCGCCATGCGCCTGCTCCAGCAGCCCCGGCTCGATGCCGCGCTCGGGGGTCTCGCGGCCGAAGAGCACCTCCTCCATGTGGTCGGGCTCGATGGTGGCGCAGGGCACGGTGACGAAGGGCTCGCGCGCCCGCGGGCTGTGGGCGTGGACATAGCGCGCGGCGATCTCCTTGCCCGCCCCCGGCTCGCCGGTCAGCATCACCCTGCCGTTCGATTTCGCCACCTTGTCGAGCTGTTCGCGCAGCCGGCGGAAGGGCGCGGAATTGCCCAGCATCTCGGAGGCCCGCGCCTCGCCGCGCTTGAGCGTCGAGTTCTCGCGCCGCAGCCGCGCCGTCTCCATGGCGCGGCGGATCACCACCAGCAGCTGGTCGATGTTGAAGGGCTTCTCGATGAAGTCGTAGGCGCCCTGCTTGATCGCCGCCACCGCGATCTCGATATTGCCGTGGCCCGAGATGATGACCACCGGCACGTCGGGATTGTTGCGCTTGACCTGCTTGAGGATGTCGATCCCGTCCATCTTGCTGTCCTTGAGCCAGATGTCGAGGATCATCAGCGCCGGCTCGGCCGCGTTCAGCTCGGCCACCGCCTGGTCGGAATTGGCGGCGAGGCGGGTCGAGAAGCCCTCGTCGCGCAGGATGTCGGAAATCAGCTCGCGGATGTCCCGCTCGTCATCGACAATCAGAATATCGCTCATTTGAATGCTTCCTGCTCGTGTTTGTGGCGGCGCGCGGACAGGCGCACCGGCTGGCGCTCGCGCGGCAGGCGGATCTCGGCCATGGCGCCGCGTCCTTCGGGGGCGTCGGTCAGCATCAGGCTGCCGCCGTGTTCCTCGACGATCTTCTTGACGATCGGCAGGCCGAGCCCGGTGCCGCCGGGTTTCATGGTGACATAGGGTTCGAAGAGCCGGGTGCGGTCCTGGGGCAGGCCCGGGCCGTTGTCGGTGATGCGGATGGTCACCGCATCGGGGGCCACGCGCAGCATGACCCGGACCTGCGGCTGCCAGCCCTCGGGCGGGTCGGCGCGCAGCTCGTCCAGCGCCTCGCCGGCGTTCTTCAGCAGGTTGGTGAAGACCTGCCGCATCATGCCGGCATCGGCATCGACGATCACCGGCTCGTCGGGGATATCCGAGACGAGAGCGCCCTGAAGCGCGTCGCGCTGCATCAGCTCGGCATCGCGCAGGAGCTTGGCGATGTCGGTTTCCTTGCGGTCGGGTTCCGGCATGCGGGCGAAGCGGCTGAACTCGTCGACGATGCGGCGCAGGTCGTTGGTCTGGCGGATGATGACCTCGGTATATTGCTCCAGGGCCTCGCGCTCCTCGCCGGCGATGGGGCCGAACTTGCGCTTCAGCCGCTCGGCCGAAAGCTGGATCGGGGTCAGCGGGTTCTTGATCTCATGCGCGACGCGGCGGGCGACGTCGCCCCAGGCCGCCATGCGCTGCGCCGACACGAGGTCGGTCACGTCGTCCAGCGCCACGACATAGCCTTCCAGCCCCCCGGCGGCGCCGCGGCGGATCGCCATGCGCACCAGCAGGCTTTCGACGCGGCCCTCTCGGGTCAGGCGGATCTCGTCCTGCACCGATTCGTTGACCGATTGCGACAGGCGCTCGAACAGCGGCGCGAATTCCGGCACCGCCTCGGACAGCAGCCGGTCATGCGCCGTCGCCGGATCGAGGCCCAGGAGCCGCGCCGCCGAACGGTTCAGGAAGTCGATCTCTCCCGCCGCATCGAGGCCGATCACCCCGGCGGTGACCGAAGAGAGCACGGAATCGAACAGCCGGCGCTGGTCGTCGGCGGCGCGGTAGCTCTCCACCAGCTCCTGGCGCTGCTGCTTCAATTGCCGGGTCATGCGGTTGAAGCTTTCGCCCAGGGTCTGGATCTCGTCGCCGGTGTCGGGGGCGGGGATCTGGAAGTCCAGATTGCCCTCGCCCACCTGTTCGGAGGCCTCGGCCAGCCGGCCGATGGGCCGCGACAGCCGGTCGGCGAACCACAGGCCCAGCCACATCGCCGCCGCCACCAGAAGCAGCGCAAAGCCCAGATAGAGCAGCGAGAACTCGAACAGCACCCGGCCGCGCTCCTGCTCCAGCCGCTGGTATTCGCCGACGGTCTGGCGGGTGTCGTCCAGAAGGCCCAGCAGGCTGCCGTCCACGTCGCGGGTGACGTAGAGATAGCGGTCGGCCAGCGGCGCCAGCGGCACCAGGGCGCGGAACTCGTTGTTCTGCCAGTCCTCGATCAGCACCAGCCCGCGGGTCGCCGCCTCGTCGAACTGGGCGGGGCCGGGCTGTTCATACCAGAACTGATAGCTGCGCTCGCCCCGGGCGCGGATGGTGCCGCGGCCGTCGATGATATAGGCCTCGCGCAGCCCGCGCTGGATCAGCGCCTGAAACTGGCCCAGCAGCAGCCGCAGCTCGCCGTCGTCCAGCATCGGGTTGCGCCGCGCCTCTTGCGTCAGCGCCCCGGCCAGCAGCTTGGCGTCATTGGTCAGGTCGCGGCGATGTTCGTCCTGATAGGCCTCGGCGGCCGCCAGCGAGGTCGAGACCACCTGCTGCACGCGGTTGGAGAACCAGCCCTCCAGGCCGATATTCACCGTCAGGCCGGCGAACAGCGCCACCAGCACCGTCGGCACCAGCGCGATGGTGGCGAAGACCCCCACCAGCCGCATGTGCAGCCGCGAGCCCGCCGCCGACTTGCGCCGCGCCGCGACGATCTGCGCCATGCGCGCCACGACAAGCCCGGTCAGCACGATCAGGTAGAGCAGATCGGCCAGCAGCACCAGCCGCAGCAGCGAACCGCCCGAAACGGCATTGGCGAAGGGCCCCATCACCGCGAAGGTCAGCCCCGCCAGCGCCGGACCCAGCAGCACCAGGCCAAGGGTCGCCGCATTGCGATAGAGCCGCAGGCGCCGCAACCGTGCGACGCGTTCCCATGTGCCCCTGGACAGCGTTCCCGCCACCTTGCCCGTCCTCACGGTTTCGCCGCTGTGTCCGCGGCCGTTCTGTGGCCGTTCAGCGACTCTCGCAAGGCCATCTGTGGCCATTTTACATCAGTTTGCGCCGCCGTGTCACCTCGATATTCAGGTCGGTCAGTTTCTTGCGCAGCGTATTGCGGTTGATGCCCAGAAGATCGGCACAACGCAGCTGGTTTCCGCCGGTGGCGTCCAGCGCGATCTCCAGAAGCGGCTTTTCGATCTCGCGCAGGATGCGGTCGTAAAGGCCGGGCGGCGGCAGGTCGTCGCCATGCAGGTCGAAATAGCGTTGCAGGTGCATTTCCACCGATTGCGCCAGCCGCATGTTCGCGGGCTCGCCCAGCGGATTGGCCGAAGCGGCCGCTGGGCCGGCGGCGGTCGCGGCGGCCGGCCGGGCGGCGGGCGCCGCCGCCGGGGCGGGCGGCACGATCGGGCTCGACTCGGCCAGCGCGGCGGCGGCCTCGGCCTCGGTGATCTCGGCCGCGGCGGCGGTCAGGGCCAGGCGGCGCATCAGGTTTTCCAGCTCGCGCACGTTGCCCGGGAAGGGATAGGCGCGGATGAGCGCCGTCGCGCCTTCGGACAGGCTGCGCTGCGGCAGGCCCTGGGCGGCGGCGCGGGCCAGCAGGTGCCGGGCCAGCGGCGGGATGTCGTCCACCCGCGCCCGCAGCGGCGGCACCGTCACCGTCACCCCCGCCAGCCGGTAATACAGGTCCGCCCGCAGCCGGCCCGAGGCCACGTCGGCCTGCGGGTCGGGCCCGGTGGTCGAGACCAGGCGCGGCATCAGGTTGCGGCCGGGACCGACCTCCCAGGCCTCGATCATGCCGATCAGCCGGGCCTGGGCGGCCGTGTCGAAGCCGGCCGGATCCTCGATCAGCAGCGTGCCGCCCTGCGCGCGCTCGGCGGCGCTGTGGATCGTCTCCTCGGACAGGTCGGCCGAGGTCAGCACCACGAAGCCCGCCTCGCGCCGGTCGGAAAGATCGTGGAACGAGCGCGCGACCACGGTCTTGCCCACCCCGGCCTCGCCCGCGATCATCACCGGCAGGTCGGCGTTGAGCACCCGCGCCACCATGCGGAACAGGTTCTGCATGGCCGGGGCATGGCCGATCAGCGGCAGGGCCGGATCGGCGCCGGATTCCGGCGCCGCGGCGGGGGCCGGGGCCGAAGCCGCCGCGGCCGGCTCGGACCTGCGCACGCGCGACAGCGCCTGCCCGGCCCGGGTCATCAGGTCGGGCAGGTCGAAGGGCTTGGGCAGATAGTCGAAGGCCGCCGCCTCGGTGGCGCGGATGGCGGTGACGATGGTGTTCTGGGCCGAGATCACGATCACCGGCAGGTCCGGCCGCGCCTTGCGGATCGCCGGGATCATGTCGATGCCGTTGCCGTCGGGCATCATCACGTCGGTGATGACCAGATCGCCCCGGCCCTCCTCGACCCAGCGCAGCAGCTGCGCCAGCGAGCCGGTGGCATGGACCCGGCAGCCGGCGCGGGTCAGGGCCTGGGTCAGCACCGTGCGGATGGTGCGGTCGTCGTCGGCGATCAGAACGGTGCCGTCCATGGGAAAACCTCAGGCTTTGGGCAGTGAAATGCGGAAAACGGTGCGACCGGGGCGGGATTCCAGCGCGATCCAGGCGCCGTGGTCGGTGATGATCTTGGACACCAGCGCAAGGCCGAGGCCGGTGCCGTTCTCGCGCCCCGAGACGAAGGGCTCGAAGACCTCGTCCAGGATGGCGTCCGGAATGCCGGGGCCGTCGTCCTCGATCTCGATCTGCAGGGGCAGGCTGCGGCCCTGCGGCTCGGCCTCGGTCGGGGCCAGGCGCAGGGTGCCGTCGTAGAAGCTGCGCAGGCGGATGCTGCCGCCCTGCCCCGCCCGGCCGATGGCCTCGGCGGCGTTCTTGACCAGGTTCAGGCAGACCTGCACCAGCTGGTCGGCATCGACCAGCGCCGGCGGCAGCGAGGGGTCGTAATCGGGCACGATGCGCAGCCCCTTGCCGAAGCCCACCGCGGCCGAGCGGCGCACCCGCTCGAGCACGTCGTGGATGTTGACCGCCGCCAGCCGCGGCGCCGAGGTGTCGCCGAAGCGTTCCACCTGGTCCAGCAATTCGACGATGCGGCGCGATTCCGCGACGATCAGGTCGGCAAGGTCGCGGTCCTCGGCCTTGAGGTTCATGCCGATCAGCTGCGCCGCGCCGCGGATGCCGGCCAGCGGGTTCTTGATTTCATGCGCCAGCATCTCGGCCATGCCGATGGCCGAGCGCGCGGCCGAGCGCGCCGCCTGCCCCTGCCCCAGCCGGCCGCCGCCATCGGCGGGCGCCAGCAGGATGACGGTGCCGCCCTCGGGGCTGGGGGCCTGGCCGGCATGGACGGTGGCGATGCGGTCGGTATGCCCGCCCGAGCGGTCGCCGATCTCGAAGCGCACCCCGGCGCGGTTCAGCGCCTCGTGCCCCTCGCGCATGCGCTCCAGGATCGCGCCCAGCCGCGGCACGATGCGCAGCCGCTTGCGCATCTCGGGCCCCTCCAGCGCCTGTCCCAGCGACGAGCGGCAGGAGATGTTCAGGAAAGCCTCGGCCAGGTCGTTCATCGCCGCGATGCGGCCCCGCGCGTCCAGGATGATCGCGGGCAGGGGAAGCGCCGACCAGTTCGGCCCGACCTCTGCCGGGACGAAGCCGCCGCCGGCTTCCATCTCGGGATCGGGCAGCATGTCGGACCTGGCCCGGGCTGTCATGAAGGCACCTCGGTCGCCTGGGCGTTGGCATGGACGGCATCGGCCAGCGCGGCATCGGCATCGCCGAAACCGGCGCGGATCGCGGCCAGCGCCGCCTCGGGCGTGGGCGCGCGCAGAAGCTCGGCGCGGTTCGGGGCGCCGTTCGCCTCGGCATACCAGCCCAGATGCTTGCGGGCGACGCGCAGGCCCAGCTCGCGCCCGTAAAGCGACAGGATGTCGTCGTAATGCTCGGCCACCGCCTCGGCCAGCGCCGCGCCTTGCGGCACCAGCGGCGCGGGCGTGTTCCACAATTCATGCGCGATCTGCGCCAGCTTCCAGGGCGCGCCCTGGGCGCCGCGGCCGACCATGACCGCATCGGCGCCCGATTGACACAGGGCGGCGCGGGCGCTGGCCGCGTCCACCACATCGCCATTGGCGACCAGCGGCGGCCGGCCCGGCAGGTTCGCCACCGCCCGGATCGCCGTCCAGTCGGCGCTGCCGGTATAGAACTGCGCCCGGGTGCGGCCGTGCACGGTCAGCATCCTGACCCCGGCCCCGGCGGCGCGGGCGGCCAGCTCGGGCGCATTCAGGCAATCCGCGTCCCAGCCCAGCCGCATCTTCAGCGTCACCGGCAACTCGGGCACGGCGGCGACCACTGCCTCGACCAGCCCCAGCGCGTGGTCGAGGTCGCGCATCAGCGCCGCCCCCGACAGCCCGCCGGTGACCTTCTTGGCCGGGCAGCCCATGTTGATGTCGACGATCCGCGCGCCCATGCCGGCGACGATTCGCGCGGTTTCCGCCATGGCCCCCGCCTCGCGCCCGGCGATCTGGACCGAGACCGGCAGCGCGCCCTCGGTCAGCGCCTTGGCGCGCACCGCGGCGCGGGTCGAGGGGCGCGGCGTCACCATCTCGGTCGAGGCGACCATCTCGCTGACCATCAGCCCGGCCCCGCCATGGCGCGCCACGGCGCGGCGGAAGGGCAGGTCGGTGATCCCGGCCATGGGCGCCAGGAAGACCGGCGGGCCGAGCCGCGTGGTGCCGAGGGTGATGGGTTCGGGCAATGTCATGGGAGAACTCGTATGCCAGCCGGCGGGAATGCGAAAGAATGCGGCGCATGCCCGGTCGGCAGGCGGTCCTGCCGCGGCGGGTTTTGCCGGTTTTTCGTGCTTGCTGCCTAAATAGGGGGCAGGCGCCGTTTCGTCAAATGTCGCGGAGCTTCAGGCCGGCTGTCGCAACCGCTCTGGCTTGCCGGCGGGTCCGCGGCTAGGCTTGCCGCGCCAGCCTGGGAGTCCGCGATGTTTCTTTCCGTCTTCGACATATTCAAGATCGGAGTCGGCCCGTCCTCGTCCCACACCATGGGGCCGATGGTGGCCGGAGGCCGCTTTCTGGACGCGCTGCGCGGGCAGCCGTTCCGCGCCCACGGGCTGCGCGCCAGCCTGCATGGCAGCCTGGCCTTTACCGGCAAGGGCCATGCCACCGACCGCGCCACCATCCTGGGCCTGGCAGGATTCCTGCCCGAAACCATGGATGCCGAAGCCGCAGAGGCGGCGCTGGAGAAGAACCGCGAGACGAAGGTCCTCTCGCCCCAGGGGCTGGGCGATCTGGCCTTCGACCCGGCGCGCGACCTGATCTTCGACTATGACCGCGCCCTGCCCGGCCATGCCAACGGCATGGTGCTGATGGCGACCGACGCGCAGGGCGACGTGATCTTCCGCGAGGTCTATTACTCGATCGGCGGCGGTTTCGTGATGACCGAGGCCGAGCTGGCGGCGCGCGGCGACGACACCCGCACCGATGCCTCGCCCAAGGTGCCCTTCCCCTTCGCCTCGGCCGCCGAGATGCTGGAAATGGCCGAAAAATCGGGCAAGTCCATCGCCCAGATGAAGCGCGAGAACGAGCGGGTCTTTCGCAGCGATGCCGAGATTTCCGCCGGCATCCGCCGCATCTGGCAGGTGATGCGCGACTGCATGGACCGGGGCCTTGAAGCCCGCGGCATCCTGCCCGGCGGCTTGTCGATCCGTCGCCGCGCCGCCGGCATCCGCGAGGCCCTGCGGGCCGAGGCCGGCATGAACCTGACCGCGCCGCATGTCATCAACGATTGGATGTCGATGTATGCCATGGCGGTGAACGAGGAGAACGCCGCCGGCGGCCAGGTGGTGACGGCGCCGACGAACGGCGCGGCGGGCGTGGTGCCGGCGGTGATCCGCTACTGGCTGGACCACGTTCCGGGCGCCTCCGAGCGTCAGCTGGACGAATTCCTGCTGACCGCCGCCGCCATCGGCGGGCTGATCAAGCACAATGCCAGCATCTCGGGCGCGGAATGCGGCTGCCAGGCCGAGGTCGGCTCGGCCTCGGCCATGGCGGCGGCGGGGATCTGCGCCGCGATGGGCGGCACCGTCACCCAGGTCGAGAACGCCGCCGAGATCGCGCTGGAGCATCACCTGGGCATGACCTGCGACCCGGTGAAGGGGCTGGTGCAGGTGCCCTGCATCGAGCGGAACGGCCTGGGCGCCATCAAGGCGGTCTCGGCGGCCAGCCTGGCGCTGCGCGGGGACGGCCAGCATTTCGTGCCGCTGGACGCCGCCATCGAGACCATGCGCCAGACCGGCCGCGACATGAGCGACAAATACAAGGAGACCTCGCTGGGCGGTCTGGCCGTCAACGTGCCGAACTGCTGAGCCGCGTGCGAAGAATCGCGCAAAACCCGGCTGTGGTGGCCCGCGGGGCCTGTCTGTGCTTGCCCAAGTCCCGGGCTTCCTGTAGCCAATCTGCATAAGCAAAACCCATGGAACCGGGACAGAGCAGATGAAATTCCGTTCGGCATTCGCCGTCCTCTCGATGACTGTGGCCCTTGCCGCCTGCGGCGACCTGCCCTTCCAGAAATCCGACGAGCCCGAGGCGCAGGGCCATTCCGGCCCGCCCAGCGTCTCGCCGCTGGAGCAGCCGATCGAGACCGGCAGCGAGGGCAAGCCCGTCGCCACCGCCGAGGCCAGCACCCTCAACACCGCCATGTTCCGCGCCGCCGGCGCCGGCTGGACCGTGACCGCGGACGACAAGATCGCCGTCTACGAGCGGCCGGGCGCGCGCTCGGTCGGCGTCACCGTGCGCCGCATGGTCTATGGCCGCGGCGTCGAGTTCATCGGCTCGATGAACGGCACGGTCTTCGCGCTGAACATCCAGGCGGCGGAATGCCGGGCGGGCGACCAGAAGACGCCCTTCACCGCGCGGCTGCGCGTCGGCAGCCAGCGGCTGAGCGGCTGCGCGGCGCCCACCGACAGCATGCCCAAGGCCCAGGTCCGCGCCTCCTCGGCGGCGCCGAAGCCCAAGGCCCAGCCGAAGCCGGCGGCGCCGGCGGCGAAACCCGCCGCGACCGAAGCCGAAACCCCGGCGACGGCACCGGCAGCGACCCCGGAGACGGGCCCGGCCACCGACACGCCCGCCACCACGACGCCCGCCACCCCGGCACCGGCAACCACGGCGCCCGAGACCATGCCGCCGGCCCCGACGACGAGCCCGGCCGCGCCCGCCGAGACGCCAGCCGCCGAGACGCCGGCCACCGAGACCCCGGCCACCGGCGCGGGCGCGAGCGAGACCCCGGCGGCGAGCCCCTCGACCCCGCCGGCGGCGGAAGCCCCGGCAGCCAGCGGCGGCGGGTCGGACGCGGCCAGCGGCGTTCCCGCTCCGGCGCTGATCCTGCCCGAGCCGCCCGCCCCCAGCGAATAAGCCGAAAGATCCGGGCGCCGCGCGGACAGGCTCCGCGCGGCGCCGGCCCACCCGCCGCCCCCGCTGCGGGCCACGACCTGAAAGGACCCGCCGATGCGCGCCCATTCGATCCCTACCCGCCGCCTGCTGGCCTCGACCGTGCCGGTGGCGCTTCTTCTGGGTCTCGGCACCAGCCCGGCCCATGCCGATCCGCTGATCGGCAGCCATTTCAACAGCTACGGCCTGCCGGGCGGCATCGACACCCCCAGCGCCGAGGTCCTGCCCGACGCCACGCTGGGCGCCACGCTGTCCTATTCCGACCTGGCGCGGCGCAACACCATGGTGTTCCAGGCCCTGCCCCGGCTGACCGTCGCGCTGCGCTATTCGCGGGTGGAAAGCACGAACGAGGCGCGCGGCTATATCTGGGACCGCAGCTTCGACCTGCGCTATCAGTTCCTGGACGAGGATCCGCATGGCTGGCGTCCGGCGGTGGCCGTCGGCCTGCAGGACTTCATGGGCACCGGCATTTACAGCGCCGAATACCTGGTGGCCACCAAGACGCTGACCCCGCGCCTGCGCGTCAGCGCCGGCCTGGGCTGGGGCCGGCTGGCCAGCACCGGCGGGATCGGCAGCCTTGGCGACCGCCCCGCCCCCGACGAGGGCGAGGGCGGCAAGCCCAATATCGACCAATGGTTCCGCGGCGAGATGGCGCCCTTCGTCAGCGCCAGCTGGCAGGCCACCGACAAGCTGACGCTCACCGCGGAATATTCCGGCGACGACTATGCCTGCGAGACCGGCGATGCCGAGAATTGCCGCCGCCCGATCTGGCTGGATGACAAGGACGCGCTGAAGAACCAGCTGAACCTGGGCTTCACCTATCAGCTGGGCGAGCATTACCAGCTGGGCGGCTATGCCCTGGGCGGCAAGCAGTTCGGGGTGCAGTTCAGCGTGGCGATGAACGCCCGGCAGGCGCCCTATCCCTCGGGGCTGGAAAAGGCCCCGGCCCCGGTCCGGCCGCGCCCGGCGCGGCAGGCCGATCCCGACGGCTGGTCGGGGGCCTGGTCGGCCGATCCGACCGCGCAGCCGGCGATCCAGAAGGCGCTGGGGGATGCCCTGGCCAAGGAAGGCCAGGTGCTGGAAAGCATGGCGCTGGATGCCAACCGGGCCGAGGTCCGCATCCGCAACAACCGCTATATCCAGCAGGCCGAGGCCGTCGGCCGCACGGCGCGGCTGATGAGCCGCGCCCTGCCGCCCTCGGTCGAGACGCTGGTGATCACCTCCTCCGAGGACGGGCTGCCGACCTCTTCGGTGGTGCTGCGCCGCTCGGATGTCGAGCGGCTGGAGAATACCGAGGCGGGGCAGATCGCCAATGCCGCGCAGCTGAGGGACGCCGATCCGCGCCCCGGCAACCTGGTGATGACCCCGGGCCTGTTCCCGCGCTTCAGCTGGGGCCTGAAGCCCTATCTGTCGACCTCGCTCTTCGACCCGGACGATCCGCTCCGCTACGAGATCGGCGCCGAGCTGTCCGGGGAATACGAGCTGACCCCGGGCCTGGTGCTGGCCGGATCGGTGCGCCAGCGCGTGCTGGGCACCACCAGGCAGGAAGCGCCCGGCGGCATGACCCCCGAGGAATACGAGGCGCTGGACAGCGATTACGACGAGAACGGCGTGCCGCGCGTGCGCTCGGACGGCCGGATGTATTCGGGCAACAAGAGCCCCTGGGTCTCCAGCCTGACGCTGGCCTGGTATGCCAAGCCGACCGAGACGGTCTATTCCCGCCTGACCGTGGGCCTGCTGGAGCGCGCCTATGGCGGCGTCTCGGGCGAGGTTCTGTGGTGGCCGGCCAATTCGCCGCTGGCCATCGGCGCCGAGATCAACCGGGTGAGGAAGCGCGATTTCCGCGACACCTTCGCCTTCCGCGACTACGAGACCACGACCGGCCATGTCTCGGCCTATTACGAATTCGGCAACGGCATCACCGCGCAGCTGGATGTCGGCAAGTATCTGGCCGGCGACAAGGGCGCCACGCTGACGCTCAGCCGCGAATTCGCCAATGGCTGGCGCATCGGCGGCTGGGTCACCAAGACCGACATGAGCACCGAGGATTTCGGCGAAGGCTCGTTCGACAAGGGCGTCTCGATCTCGATCCCGCTGGGCTGGGGCACCGGCGATCCCTCGCTGCGCCGCATCGGCGGCGACATCCGCTCGCTGTCGCGCGACGGCGGCTCGCGCCTGCGCGTCGGCGGCAGGCTTTACGACAAGGTCCGCGACAGCCACTCGGGCCAGCTTTACCAGGGTTGGGGGAGGTTCTGGCGATGACCCGGACGAAACGGATACTGCTGGGCGGCCTGCTGCTGGGCGCGCTGGCCGCCTGCGGCAACCAGAGCAACAACGATTCGGTCTTCGGCAAGCTGGCCCAGGCCGCCCGGCAGAGCGTGGCGCAGCGCAATGCCGAGCCCGCCCCGGCCCCCGACCCCTCGGCCATGGCGGCCGAGGCGCTGCGGGTCAATCCCGGCCCGCTGATCCTGGTCGGGCTGGAAAGCGCCGGCAGCACCCAGGTCATGGCCATGACCGGCGAGAATGCCGGCCGCCGCACCTACATGACCAAGAACGAGCAGGCGCTGATCCTGCGCAACGGCATGCTGGCCGGCACGCGCGGGCTGGGCAACGACCTCTCGGTGGCCGAGATGTCCGGCTCGGCCGCGCTGGTTCTGGCCGGCCGCAGCGGCGAGGCGCGGCGGGTGATGCGCTACTGGACCGGAGACGGGCTGGAGCGGCCGCTGCCCCTGGACTGCCGGGTCGGCCCCGGTCCCAAGCCCGGGGTGATGGTGGAACGCTGCCAGGGCTTCGGCCTGACCTTCGAGAACAGCTATCTGGTGCAGGGCGGACGCGCCACGGTTTCGCGCCAATGGATCGGGCCGGCGCTCGGCTATGTGACGATCCAGGAATTGCGGCCCTGACGCGGGCCGCAAGCCGCAAGCCCGAACCGCAGAGGCCCGCCACGCGCGGGCCTTTTCCTTTGCGGCGCTAAAAGGCGGAAGGCCGCGGCCGGAGCCTCTTCAGGACTGGCGCCGGAGCCTGAACCGGCCCCGCAGTGGCAGCCAAGCGCGTGGCCGCAGCCGGGGATCGCGATCCCGGCCCGCTCGCCGGCGCGCGCGGGCCTTTTCATTTGCCCCGATGCGGAGGAATGCCGAAGCCGGAGCTTCAGGGCTCGCGGCCGGGGTCTGGAACCGGCGCTGCAACCACCGCCGAGAGGCGTGGCCGGGACCGGCACCGGCCGAGGCCGGCGCATGAAAAAAGGGCTGACCCGAAAGGCCAGCCCTTTTATCGACGACTGTCGAACCGAAATTATTCGGCCGGGGTCGAGTCATCATCATCGTCATCATCCGACGCGATGGCGGCGATGACACCCAGCAGCAGCAGGGCCGGAACGACGAGGCCGGCATTGGTCGAAGCGGGTTTTTCGTCCACGACAACCGGCTCGACTTCGACGACCGGGGCAACATAGCCACCGGCGAGAGCGGTCGAGGCCGACAGGCCAAGGGCCAGGGCGAAGGTAGCGAATTTGGTCATGATCATGCTCCGTTCAGTACTTTGACGGCTGCCGATTCCGGCAACATCGCTGCGACAGTCGCATAATCCCAAGGACTTGGAAAGCGGTCTTGATCGGGAAAACATGCGCGTCACAGGCAACTGTTGCATATTAGCCAACACCCCTGGCGCTAGGCGGGATGCTGCCGCCGGACCGGCGGAAACCCGCGGGTTTCCGCCAGCGGCGAAATGCAGGTCATTTCCTGCAAAGCACTAAAGTAACAGCATAAATCGCCGCAGAAATCGCCACGATCGAGGGGCCGGCCGGCGTGTCCAGCCACAGGCTGGCCCAAAGCCCGCCCAGCACGGCCACCGCGCCGATGGCGGTGGCGGAACCCGCCATCTGCTCGGGCGTTGCCGAGAATCCGCGCGCCGCCGCGGCCGGCACGATCAGCATGGCCGAGATCAGCAGCGCGCCCACGATGCGAATCGCGATCGCCACCACCAGCGCCAGCGCCAGCGACAGGATCAGCCGCTCGCGCGCCGGGTCGATTCCCGCCGCCATGGCCAGCTCCTCGTTGACCGAGGCGGTCACCAGCCGCTGCCAGCGCCAGACCAGCAGGCCGAGGACCAGCCCGGCGCCGCCCCAGATCCAGGCCAGGTCGGCGCGGGTCACCGCCAGGATGTCGCCGAACAGGAAGGCGTCCAGCCCCACGCGCAGCGAAGGCACGAAGCTGACCGCCACCAGCCCCAGCGCCAGCGCGCTATGCGCCAGCACCCCCAGCACCGTGTCCATGGACTGGCCGCGCCCGGTCAGCTGCGCGACGATCAGCGCCATGGCGACGGCCACCGCCAGCGTGCCCAGATAGATCGGCAGCGAGAAGACGAAGCTCAGCGCCACGCCCAGGATCGCCGCATGCGCGGTCGAATCGCCGAAATAGGCCATTCGGCGCCAGACCACGAAGGACCCCAGCGCCCCGGTCGCCAGAACCAGGCCAAGCCCCGCCAGCACGGCGCGGGTCAGGAAATCGTCAAGCATGGGGCCTCAATGCGAATGGGCGCAGGCCGGGCCGTGGTGGCCCTCTGCGACATGGTCGTGGTCGTGATCGTGGTGATGCTGGTAAAGCGCCAGCGTGCCCTGCGATTCCGCGCCGAACATGGCGCGATAGGCGGGGGCGGCGCTGACCGCCTGCGGCGTGCCCTCGCAGCAGACATGGCCGTTGAGGCACACCACCCGGTCCGAGGCGCGCATGACCACCAGAAGGTCGTGGCTGACCATCAGCACGGCGGCGCGGGTCTCGGCCCGGACCTCCTCGATCAGCTTGTAGAAGGCGACGATGCCGGGCTGGTCCAGGCCCTGCGTCGGCTCGTCCAGCACCAGCAGCTGCGGGTCGCTGAGCAGGGCGCGGGCCAGAAGCACGCGCTGGAACTGCCCGCCCGACAGCTGGGTGATCTGCCGCCTCTCCAGCCCCGGCACGCCGGTCCGCTCCAGCGCCGCGGCGGCCTGGGCATCGCCCACCCGGCGCGGCAGGGACAGGAAGCGGCGCACGGTCATCGGCATGGCGCGCTCGATATGCACGCGCTGCGGGACATAGCCGATGCGCAGCCCCGGTGCCCGCTCGACCCGGCCCGAGGCCAGCGCGACATGGCCCAGAAGCGCCCGCACCAGCGTCGACTTGCCCGAGCCGTTCGGACCGACCACGGTGACGATCTCGGCCGGGCGGATCTGGAAATCGACATGGCTCAGCACCGGCAGGTCGCCGCCATGGCTGACCGACAGGTCGGCCGCGCGGATCAGCGCCGTCACAGGCCGGCCTCGGTGCAGCGGGCGCAAAGGCCCAGCAGCTCGACGGTGCTGCGCTCGATGCGGAAGCCCGAGGCGGCGGCAAGCCGGTCCAGCGCCGCGCGCAGCTCGGGCGCGTCGGCCTCGGCCACCTGCTCGCAGCCGCGGCAGATCAGGAAGGCGGGGGAATGGTCGCGCTCGGCCGACAGGCAGGCGGCATAGGCGTTCAGCCGCTGCACGCGATGCGCAAGCCCCTGCTCGACCAGGAAATCCAGCGCGCGATAGGCGACCGGGGGCTGCTTGCCGAACCCTTCGGCCGACAGCCGCTCCAGCACCTCGTAGGCGCCCATGGCGCGATGCGATTCCAGCAGGATCTCCAGCGCGCGGCGGCGCACCGGGGTCAGGCGCACGCCCTCGGCCTTGGCCTGGTCCTCGGCGCGGCGCAACACGGCGGCGGCGCAATGGGCATGGTCGTGCTCGTGGAACGGGTCGGGCGCGGCTTCGGGGTCGGACATGATGTTATATCGTTACATTTCTGCTTGACGGGTTACGATATAACATAAATAACCTGGGCGTTTCTGCAAGCGAGACCGCCATGAACCGATATTCTTTCCTTGTCCTTGCCGCCGCGCTTGGCGCGGGCGCCCTGCCCGCCCGGGCCGAGGTGCCGCGCGTGGTGACCGACATCGCCGTCACCGCCTCGCTCGTCCAGCAGGTGATGGGCGATCTGGGCCAGCCCGAGATCCTGCTGCAACCCGGCGGCGATCCGCACAGCTATCAGCTGCGCCCCAGCCAGGCCCGCAGCCTGCAGGAGGCCGGGCTGCTGGTCTGGGTCGGGCCCCAGCTGACCCCCTGGCTGCAACGGGCGACGACCAGCCTTGGCGCGCCGGACGAGGTCGTGACCCTGCTGGACCTGCCCGGCACGCATCGCCGCGACTATGGCGGCGGCGCGGACGACCACGACCACGACCACGACCACGACCACGACCACGACCACAACCACAACCACAACCACAACCACAACCACAACCACAACCACAACCACAACCACAACCACAACCACGACGATGGCGGCGCCGATCATGCCGGGGCGCAAGACGATCACGGCCATGACCACAGCGGCACCGATCCGCATGCCTGGCTGGACCCGGCCAATGGCCGGGCCTGGCTGGACGCCATCGCCGAAGCCCTGTCCCGCCGCGACCCGCAGAATGCCGCCACCTATGCCGCCAACGCCGCCAGGGCGGCCGAGGAGATCGCCGCGCTGGACGCAGAGCTCAAGCTCCGGCTGGCCCCGGCCAAGGGCCGGCGATTCGTGGTCTTCCACGACGCCTATGGCTATTTCACCGCGCATTATGGGCTGGAGCCGGCCATCGCCGTCAGCCTGGGCGATGCCTCCACCCCCTCGGCGGCGCGGCTCAAGGCGATTCGCGACGAGATCGCCGAAAAGGCCGCCATCTGCGCCTTTCCCGAGGCGAATCACGACCCGAGGCTGATCGCCGCCGTCACCGAGGGCAGCGCCGCCCGGCAGGGCGCGCCACTGGATCCCGAGGGCAGCGGCTCGGCCCCCGGACCGCAGCTCTATGCCGAGATCCTGCGCGGCATGGGCGAGGCGCTGGCGGACTGCCTGACGGACGGTTGAAGGGCCGGTGAAACGACACGAGAAAACCGGCAAGGCGGGCGCAAGGCCCGCCTTTTCTCTTTCATAACCGGCGGTTATCCGCGCGCAAAATTCCCGACTATTTTCCTTTGACATCCCTTAGGAAATTTGTCAGGCTACAATCACCGCGACAGAAACGAGGAACTGGACATGACCGCGACCCGCCCCGCCGAATTCACGCGTCCCGGCGTGACCGCCCTGCAGCGCCTTCCCGAATACGATGCCGAAATGCTGACCGCTGGCGGCAACCAGGCGCTGATCGTCCTGGGCGATCAGGTCTACAACCTGCGCATCACCCGCGCCGGCAAGCTTATCCTGACCAAGTGAAGAGCGAGGCGCGGCCCGGCCGGTCCGCATGAGGCCGGCGCGAGGCAGCCGCACCGGATGATCGCCGGAAGGCGGCAGAGCGCGCCGCGCATCGCATCGCCCCAAGGCCGCGCATTGCGCCCTCTGCCCCGAAACGGCGCGATCAGCCGCGCCGCGGGCCTTTTCCCTCTGGTCGCGCTCCCTTCCCGGGGGCGCGACTGGTTTTTGCAGGCCCCGGCCTCGCGCCGGGTTTCGCGCCGGGCTTGAAGGGACGGCCGGGCTTGCTCTCGCCCCGGGGCTTGAAACCGCCCTCGGGCTTGTCGCCGCGCGGCTTGAAGCCGCGCCCGCCCTCGGCGGCTTTCGCGCCGCCCTTGAAGCCGGGCTTGCCGCCGCGCGGCGGCCGGTCGCCGTCGCGCCGCGCCTCGTCGCGCGGTCCCTTGCCGAAGGGCTTGCGCGCGCCCTCGCGGGCCGGCTTGCCCTCGCTATCCGCACGCCGCGCGAAGGGTTTGCGATCGCCATCCTCACGCTTGGCGAAGGGACGCGCACCGTCTTCACGCCTGGCGAAGGGCTTGCGGTCGCCCTCGGCACGCCTGGCGAAGGGTTTGCGATCCCCCTCCTCGCGGCGGACAAAGGGCTTGCGGTCGCCCTCTTCGCGGCGGACAAAGGGCTTGCGATCCCCTTCGGCGCGCGGCTTGCGCGGCCGGGCATCGCCCTCGGCCGGCCTGGCGGCGCCCCGCTCCCGGAAGCTGCGCGGCTTTTCCTCGGTCTCGCCGGTCAACAGCCCGCCCAGCTGGTCGCGCAGCACCTTGCGCTTGACCTCGCGGACCTCGTTCTCCTCCAGCCCGGTCAGCTTGAAGGGGCCGTAGCCGATGCGGATCAGCCGGTTCACGATCAGCCCGACATGGGCCATGGCACGGCGGATCTCGCGGTTGCGACCCTCGCGGATGCCGACGGTCAGCCAGGCATTGGCGCCCTGCTGGCTGTCGAGGCTGATCTCCATCGGCGCGAAATCCTCGCCGTCGATGGTGACGCCGCGGCGCAAGGGCGCGAAGGTCAGGTCGTTGGGCTGGCCGTTCACCCGCACGCGATAGCGGCGCAGCCAGCCGGTGGTCGGCAGTTCCAGCCGGCGCTTGAGCTCGCCGTCATTGGTCAGCAGCAGCAGCCCCTCGGAATTCAGGTCCAGCCGGCCCACGGTCATCACCCGCGGCAGGTCGCGCGGCAGGGCGTCGAACACCGTCTGCCGCCCCTTCTCGTCCGAGGTCGAGGTGACGAGGCCCAGGGGCTTGTAATAGAGCCACAGCCGCGTCTCCTGCGGCTCGTCCAGCGGCTTGCCGTCGACGCGGATCCTGTCGGCGGGGGTCACGTCCAGCGCCGGGCTGTCGATCTTCTTGCCGTTCACCGTCACCCGGCCTTCCAGGATCATGCGCTCGGCCTCGCGGCGCGAGGCGACGCCGGCGCGGGCCATCACCTTGGCGATGCGGTCGGCCTGCGGATTCGGGGCGGTTTCGGGGCTGTCTTCGGTCATGGCGGTCTCCTGCGCATCGCTGCGGTGGCAAAGTCGGCAATCTACGGGCACGGCCGCGGAAAGGAAAGTGCGGAGTGGGGCTTTGCCCCCCCTCGTCGCTGCGCTCCTCACCCCCCAGGATATTTATGCAAGAAAGAAGCCGGGGCCGGAGGGGGGACGGCAGCCCCGGCTTCTTTCTTGCATAAATATCCATTCTTGCGGGACGCGGCACGGCGGGCCAGAAGGGGGCATGACATTCGCCTCTTGCATGCCCGCGGCCTTGGACGAAGCCCGCGCCGCCGCCCGGCGCGGCGAGGTGCCGGTCGGCGCGGTGCTGGTGGGCGCGGACGGGACCGTGCTGGCCCGCGCCGGCAACCGCACCCGCGAGATGCGCGACCCCACCGCCCATGCCGAGATCCTGGCGATCCGCGCCGCCTGCGCCGCCCTCGGGTCGGAACGGCTGCCGGGGGCGCGGCTCTGGGTGACGCTGGAACCCTGCCCGATGTGCGCCGCCGCCATTTCCGCGGCGCGGATCGCGGTGCTCTATTACGGTGCCGATGACCCGCGCATGGGCGGCGTGCGCCATGGCGCGCGGGTCTTCGACCATCCGCAATGCCACCACCGGCCAGAGATCGTGGACGGCATTTCGGCAGAAGAATCGCGCCGGCTGCTGCAAGAATTCTTTCGCGAACGCCGGTGAAATGAGAAAACCCGCGTCATGAAAACGTCGCGAAGGGTGCTTGCGCTGCACCGCAGCATGGATAGGATGCCCGCCGGGCGAACATGGGGGGACTGATGTTCCGAAAGATTCTTATTGCGAACCGTGGCGAGATTGCGATCCGCGTGATGCGGGCTGCGAACGAGCTTGGGAAGAAGACGGTTGCGGTCTATGCCGAGGAAGACAAGCTGAGCCTGCACCGCTTCAAGGCGGACGAGGCTTACCGCATCGGCGGCGGCCTGGGGCCGGTGGCGGCCTATCTGTCCATCCCCGAGATCATCCGCGTCGCGAAGGAATCCGGCGCCGATGCCATCCATCCGGGCTATGGGCTGCTCAGCGAGAACCCCGATTTCGTCGATGCCTGCACCGCGGCGGGGATCGCCTTCATCGGGCCGAGCGCCGACACCATGCGGGCGCTCGGCGACAAGGCCTCGGCGCGGCGCGTGGCGATCCAGGCCGGCGTGCCGGTGATCCCGGCCACCGAGGTGCTGGGCGAGGACATGGAGGCGATCAAGGCCGAGGCCGCCGAGATCGGCTATCCGCTGATGCTCAAGGCCAGCTGGGGCGGCGGCGGGCGCGGCATGCGGCCGATCATGGGCCCCGAGGAGCTGCCCGAGAAGGTGCGCGAGGGCCGGCGCGAGGCCGAGGCCGCCTTCGGCAACGGCGAGGGCTACCTGGAAAAGATGATCCTGCGCGCCCGCCATGTCGAGGTGCAGCTGCTGGGCGACGGTCATGGCGGGCTCTACCATCTTTATGAACGCGACTGCACCGTGCAGCGCCGCAACCAGAAGGTCGTGGAACGCGCCCCGGCGCCCTACCTGACCCCCGAACAGCGCGCCGAGGTCTGCGAGCTGGCGCTGAGGATCGGCCGCGCCGTCGGCTACCGCAACGCCGGCACCGTCGAGTTCCTGATGGATATGGACAGCCAGCAGTTCTACTTCATCGAGGTGAACCCGCGCGTCCAGGTCGAGCATACCGTGACCGAGGAGGTCACCGGTATCGACATCGTGCAAAGCCAGATCCTGATCGCCGAGGGCGCGACGCTGGCCGAGGCCACCGGCGTCGCCGCGCAGTCCGACGTGCATCTGAACGGCCACGCCCTGCAATGCCGGGTCACGACCGAGGATCCGCTGAACAACTTCATCCCGGATTACGGCCGCATCACCGCCTATCGCTCGGCCACCGGCAACGGCATCCGGCTGGACGGCGGCACCGCCTATTCCGGCGGCGTCATCACCCGCTATTACGATTCTCTGCTGGTCAAAGTCACGGCCCATGCCCAGACGCCCGAGAAGGCCATCGCGCGGATGGACCGGGCGCTGCGCGAGTTCCGGGTGCGCGGCGTGGCGACGAATATCGAATTCGTCATCAACCTCTTGAAGCACCCGACCTTCCTCGACGACAGCTATACGACCAAGTTCATCGACACCACGCCGGACCTGTTCGCGTTCCGCAAGCGCCGCGACCGGGCGACGAAGCTCCTGGTCTATATCGCCGACATCACCGTGAACGGCCATCCCGAGACCGCCGGCCGGCCGCTGCCGCCGGCCGAGGCGCGCATCCCGGTGCCGCCGCCCGCCAAGGCCGAGCCGGCGCCGGGGACAAGGCAGCTTCTGGAGGAACACGGGGCGAAAGCCGTCGCCGACTGGATGCTGGACCAGAAGCGGCTGCTGATCACCGACACCTCGATGCGCGACGGCCACCAGAGCTTGCTCGCGACGCGGATGCGGTCCATCGACATGATCCGGGTGGCGCCGGCCTATGCCGCGAACCTGCCCGGCCTCTTCTCGGTCGAATGCTGGGGCGGCGCGACCTTCGACGTCGCCTATCGCTTCCTGCAGGAATGCCCCTGGCAGCGGCTGCGCGACATCCGCGCCCGCATGCCCAACCTGATGACGCAGATGCTGCTGCGGGCTTCCAACGGCGTCGGCTACACCAACTATCCCGACAACGTGGTGCAGGAATTCGTCCGCCAGGCGGCGAAGACCGGGGTGGACGTGTTCCGGGTCTTCGACAGCCTGAACTGGGTCGAGAACATGCGCGTCGCCATGGATGCGGTGATCGAAAGCGGCAAGATCTGCGAGGGCACGATCTGCTATACCGGCGACCTGCTCGATCCGGCGCGCGCGAAATACGACCTGCACTATTACCTGAAGATGGCGCGCGAGCTGCGCGACGCCGGCGCGCATGTGCTGGGGCTGAAGGACATGGCGGGGCTGCTGAAGCCCGCCTCGGCCTCGATTCTGGTCCGCGCGCTGAAGGAGGAGATCGGCCTGCCGGTGCATTTCCACACCCATGACACCGGCGGCATTGCCGGCGCCTCGATCCTGGCCGCGGCCGAGGCCGGGGTGGATGCGGTGGACTGCGCCATGGACGCCTTTTCCGGCAATACCTCGCAGCCCTGCCTGGGCTCGGTGGTCGAGGCGCTGCGCCACACCGATCGCGACACCGGGCTGGATATCGAGGCGATCCGCCGGATCTCGAACTACTGGGAGGCGGTGCGCGAGCACTATGCCGCCTTCGAGAGCGGGTTGCAGGCCCCGGCCTCGGAGGTCTGGCTGCACGAGATGCCCGGCGGCCAGTTCACCAATCTCAAGGCCCAGGCGCGCTCGCTCGGCCTTGAGGACCGCTGGCACGAGGTCGCCCAGGCCTATGCCGAGGTGAACCGGATGTTCGGCGACATCGTCAAGGTCACGCCCAGTTCCAAGGTGGTGGGCGACATGGCGCTGATGATGGTGGCCCAGGGCCTGACCCGGGCGCAGGTCGAGGATCCGAATGTCGAGGTCTCCTTCCCCGATTCGGTCGTCGACATGATGAAGGGCAACCTGGGCCAGCCGCCCGGGGGCTGGCCCGCGGCCTTGCAGAAGAAGGTCCTGAAGGGCGAGGCGCCGCTGACCGCCCGCCCCGGCGCGGCCATGCCGCCGGTGGATATCGAGGCCACCCGCGCCGACCTGATCCGCCAGCTGGAAGGCAAGGCGGTCGATGACGAGGACCTGAACGGCTATCTGATGTATCCCAAGGTCTTCCTCGACTACATGGGCCGGCACCGGCAATACGGCCCGGTGCGGACGCTGCCGACGCGGACCTTCTTCTACGGCATGGAGCCGGGCGAGGAGATCGAGGCCGAGATCGACCCCGGCAAGACCTTGGAGATCCGGCTGCAGACCGTGGGCGAGACCGACGAGAAGGGCGAGGTCAAGGTCTTCTTCGAGCTGAACGGCCAGCCGCGGGTGATCCGGGTGCCGAACCGGCTGGTGAAATCGCAGACCGCCGCCCGTCCCAAGGCCGACCCCGCGAACGAGGGCCATCTCGGCGCCCCCATGCCCGGCGTCGTCGCCTCGGTCGCGGTGACGCAGGGGCAGAAGGTCAACCCCGGCGACCTGCTGCTGACCATCGAGGCGATGAAGATGGAAACCGGCATCCATGCCGACAAGCCAGGCGTGGTGAAAGCCCTCCACGTCAGGCCGGGAGAGCAGATCGACGCCAAGGATCTCATGGTCGAGATGGAGTGACGACAGGGGCGCCCAAGGGCGCCCCTTCCCGTCGCGAACCGGCCGGAGAACGAAACTCCGCCCGGCGGCTGGCCAGACGAGCCGCAGGACCGAAGCGGGCCGGTCTAACCGTGGGTTTGTCGGTAGATTTTACCGAACATGTCCCAGTCCTGCTGGACCCGCCTCTCGAAATCCTCGCCCTGCAGAAGCACGGTTTTCAGGCGCATGTCGGCAAGCCGCTGCTGAAGATTCTCGTTTTCGAGAATCCTGGCGAAGGCCTCTTCGAGCTGGACGACAATTTCCGCCGGAATCCCGACGGGGGCATGCAACCCGTTCCAAAACATCAGATCGTCCAGCCCTTCGATGCCCAACTCCCTGGAACTCGGCACATCCGGCAGAAAGGCCGACCGTTCGGCCCCGAATGTGCAAAGAGCGCCCAGGCTGTCCTCCTTCAGATAGGGTTCAGCCGAGGCCTCCGCGGCGACCGTCATGTTCACCCGGTCGGCCAGCAGGTCCGTCATGATCGGACCCGTCCCCGCATATTGGGCGGTGATGATCTGCGAACCGACCGCGCGCTGGAACATTTCGAAGGCAAGCTCATTGATCGAACCGATGCCGGGCGCGGCATTGGCAAAGGCCCGAGGATCCGCCTTCGACTGCGCGACGATGTCCTCAAGGCTCATATCCTTGAGCGCGGGACTGGTCAGAAGGATCAGCCGCCCCGTCGCAAACATGACGATATGCTTCAGATCCGTGACTGGGTTGACATCGGCATCCGTCGCACCATGGGGGGTGGCGACGATGAAGGAACTGTTCGACAACAACAGCGTATGGCCGTCCGGGGCAGCATTCTTGACGGCAGAATTCGCGATGGCCCCGTTGGCGCCGGGCTTGTTTTCGACGATCACCGGCGTTCCCAGAGCCTCGCTCAGATAGGGAGAGACCAAGCGGGCTACGGTGTCCGTCGCGCCTCCGGGAGCAAAGGCCACGACCAGGCGAATGGGCTTGCTGGGATAGGACGCGGCCAGGGCAGGCGCACCGATGGCCAGCCCTGCTGCGCAAACCAGACCCGATGCCATGAATTCCCGGCGGTTCATTTCAGATCCTGACATTCTTGTTCCTCCTGCTTCATGCCCGGGAAAAATCCGGCATGGAATTTCCGGCGGCGTTCCTGTTTTGCGAAGCCCATCGTAACGGTGCGCGATGTCCCGCCGCCCATTCGCCGGAAGGCAGGCAAGGACGGTCCGGCAGACATCGGCATTTCCGAAGGCACCGATGCCCGCACCCGGCACAAATGGATCACTGCTTGAGGCCCGCGCGCTCGATCACCTCGGCCCAGGTGCCGGCCTGCTTCTCGATGAAGTCCCGGGCCTCGTCCCCGGCGATACCCACCACCTCGGCACCCTCCTTTTCCATCGACGCAGCGAAATCGGGATCCTGGGTGCTGGCGACAAGTGCCTCGCTGAGCCGCGCGACGATCGCATCCTCCGTGCCCGAGGGAACCGCAAGCCCGAACCAGTTCGCGGCGGTGAAACCGGGCGCGACGGTCTCCGAGATCGTCGGCACGTCCGGCAGCAGCGGAGATCGCTCTTCGCCGCCATAGGCATAGATCTTCAGCAGCCCCTCCTTGTATTGCGGCAAGACGCCAGGCGCGCTGGACATGCTGAGATCGACGCGGTTGGCCATGATATCCACCATGACCGGGCCGCTGCCCTGATAGGGGACGTGGTTGGCCTTGGTGCCGGTCGCCTGAAGAAACATCTCGAACGCGATGTGGTTCAGGACCCCGTTGCCGGAACTGCCGTAAAAATACTTGCCCGGGTTCTCTTTCAACTCGGAGACCACCTCTTCGATGGTATTGGCCGGGTTGCCGGGGCTGCCATAGAGGAAGAAGGCCCCCGAAACCGCGATGCCCACCGGGGTCAGGTCGGTCTTGTAGTCATAGTTCAGATCGCGCCCCAAGGCCGGGGCGGTCACCAGCCCGCTGTCGTGATAAAGCACCGTATAGCCATCCGGGGCCGCGCGGGCGACGAACTCGTTCGCCAGCAGCCCGGCCGCCCCCGCGCGGTTCTCGACGATGACCGGGACTCCCAGCTCCTGCGACAGGCGGGGGGCAAGCTGCCGGGCGGACAAGTCGGCGATGGCGCCGGGGGCGAAGCCCACGATCAGGCGAATGGTCTGGGTCGGATAGTCGCCTTGAGCCTGAACCGGCGCGGCCACCGCAAGGGCAGCCATCACGGTTGCTGCAGCAGCGACGGTTCTTGCGGCCATGAAAACGGACCGGATCTTCATTGGTCTCTCCCTGTCTGGATTATCGGGTCGTTGCACCGGAGCCGGGGGTCGGATTCCGGCTCTGGCTTTTGAGTCACTGGCCTGCATGCGATGCCGGAGCGGTCAGAACTCTTCCTCGCCCACGGGCAGCAGGGGGGGCTGATGCCTGCGCCTGCGAATCGTGGTCACGACCATCAGCCCCATGACCAGAAGCGTTGCCACAAGCATGCCCAGGCTGATCGGCTGCGTCACGAAGACCGAGAAATCCCCGCGCGACAGGACCAGCGCGCGCCGAAGGTTTTCCTCCATCAGCGGTCCCAGGATGAACCCCAGGAGAAGCGGTGCCGGCGAATATTGCAAAGCCCGCATGGCAAAGCCCAGTATCCCGGCAACCAGCAGCAGGCCGACGTCGAAAGAGTTGAACATGACGCTGAGGACGCCGACGCAGACGAAGCCGATGACGGCGGGGAACATGTAGCTGAACGGGATCTGCAACAGGCGCACCCAGACCCCCACCATCGGAATGTTCAGCACCAGCAGCAGCAGGTTGCCGACCCAGAAGCTGGTGATGAGACCCCAGAACATCTGGGGGTGGTCGCGGATCAGGCCCGGCCCAGGCGCGATGCCGTGGATCATCAGCGCACCGAGCATCAGCGCCATCGTCGCGCTGCCGGGAATTCCCAGGGTCAGCGTGGGAATAAAGGACGCTTGCGCCGCGGCATTATTGGCCGATTCAGGTCCCGCGATCCCTTCGACCGCGCCCTTGCCGAACCGGCTCGGGTCCTTCGCGACCCTTTTCTCAAGCGCATAGGAAAGGAACGAGGCCACCGACAGCCCGGTGCCGGGCAGCGCGCCGAAGAACACGCCCAGTCCCGATCCGCGCAGTGTCGGACCCACGCTCCGCTTCACGTCCTCTTGCGTCGGAACCATCGAGCGGAGGGTGACGCGGCTTTGCCTGACATAGCCGTCGCCCTGCTGGATCGCGCTGATGATCTCGGGGAGACCGAACAGCCCCATTGCGATCGCCACGATGCTGAGCCCATCGTAAAGCGAGATCGAGCCGAACGTGAACCGGGCGATGCCGGTTTCGACATCGGCGCCCACCGTCCCCAGCAGTAGGCCAAGAACGATGGTACTGGCGCTCTTGACCGGCGGATCCTCCGTCATCGAGGATGCGGCGATCAGTCCCAGCAACATTGCCGAGAAGTAATCCGCAGGCCCGAAGGCCAGCGCGAATTGCGAGATGACCCCCGACAGAAGCGTGATCGCGACGATGCCGATGCTGCCGCCGACAAAGGAGGACAGCGCGCAGACCAGCAGCGCCACGCCCGCCCGGCCCTGACGCGCCATCGGGTTGCCGTCGAGGCAGGTGACTGCCGAGGAGGTCGTTCCCGGCAGGTTCAGCAGGATGGCCGCCGTCGAGCCGCCATATTCGGCGCCGTAGAAGATGCCCGCCAGCATGACCAGCGCATGGGTGGGCTCCAGGTAGAAGGTCACCGGCAGCATCATCGAAATCGCCGCCATCGCCCCGATGCCGGGCAGGACCCCGGTGAAGGTGCCCAGGAACACCCCGGCAAAGCAATACATCAGCGCCGCGGGGGTCATGGAGGTGGCAAAACCGGTCGCAAGGTTGGAGATCAGGTTTTCCATCGCGACTACCACCAGACCTTCAGAGGCATTCCAAGCCCCAGGATGAAGATCAGGACATTGAGCGCCGTCGTGACCGCGGCCACGACCAAGGTGGACTTCCAACTCACGTTGCGGTCAGCAAGACGCGCGAACACCGTCACCGCGAAGATCGTCACCACGAAGCCTGCGCGGTCGATCAGAAGCAGGAACAGAAGGATGCTTCCGAAAATGAACAAAGGCGGACGCCAGTTCAGCGGCTGCCTCTCTGCGGCAATTTCGCTGGGCAGGACGGCGCGCCGCCCCGTCGCCATGGTGATCAGCCCCAGGACGACGAAGATCACGCTGAGGATCCGGGGGAAATAGCCGGGCCCCATCTGGACCGAGGATCCGAAACTGTAGCCCGACGCGACATAAAGAGCGCCGAGGCCGATCAGGGACTGGATCGCGCCGCCTATCAGATGCGTGCGGTCCCATCTCATGACCAGTTGCGGGTCCGGCCTGGGATTTTTTGCGCCGTCTTGCTCGGCAATCATCAAGAGTTCCTCCCTCTTTTTCCGACCCCTGCCGGAGCGCCTGGCACCCTGGCCGGGCGGGCGGCCGGTGAATTCTGCGGCCCGGCCATGGGCTTGAAGCCATCCTGACGAGCCGGAATTATTCCCTTTCCTTCCGACGGCCGGACAGCCGGAACACGCTCCCGCGCCATTCGTTCACCAGGCCGACTATGGGCCCGGCCCGTTACATCAGCCAATTCAACTGATTTCAGGATGCCTGAAAGTTTTTGACCCCATCCGCTTCCCGATCGCATCCGCGGGCAGCCGCCGCCTGGGACCCCGCCTGCCGGAACTCGGGCGGCTCGAAGGCGGTGATGGCGGGGACCCGGTCGCGGAAGAGCTCGACCTCGACCAGGCAACTGTTGGCGCTTGGACCCTGTGCCAACCCGGAGGTGCCCGCATCGCGGGTCAGCACATTGGGATTGCCATGCTTTTCCAGAGGCATTTCGGCGGCGGGATCGTCGGGATCATACCACGCGCCGGTCGAAAGCTGCACGACGCCCGGCATCAGCGCGTCGGACAGGGTGACGCCCGCCAGACAGGCGCCCCGTCCGTTGAAAACCCGCACCACATCGCCCTCGCGGATTCCGCGCGCGGCGGCATCGCCCGGATGCATCCGCATCGGCTCGCGCCCCCGTATCTTGCTGGCGCGCGAATGGCTGCCGACGTCATACTGGCTGTGCAACCGCGTCCTGGGCTGGTTCGACAGCAGATGCAGGGGATAGTCGCGCGTCTTCTCCGAGCCCAGCCATTCCGACGGCTCCAGCCATGCCGGATGCGCCGGGCAATCCGCATAGCCGAAGCCTTCGATGACCGGGGAATGGATCTCGATCCGGCCCGAAGGCGTGCGCAGGGCATTCGCCTGCGGGTCCGCCCTGAATGCGGCCATCAAGGGGGGCTGTTCGGCAGCCTCGGACAGTTCCAGCGGCGCTCCCTGCCAGAAGGTGTCGAAATCGGGCATGTTGACGCCGGATGCCGCGGCCTCGTCGCAGGCAAGACCATAGAGATGGCGCAACCAGCCCTCTTCGTCGCGGCCCTCGGTAAAGGCGCGCCCGCATCCCAGCCGTTCGGCCAGGGCGGCAAAGACGTCGTAATCGGATCGCGCCTCGCCCGCCGGTTCGGCCAGTTTGTGCGAGGGCGAAATGAAGATGTCGCGCGACGAGCAGCCGATATCGTTGCGCTCCAGCGCGGTGGCGACGGGGAAGACGATATCCGCGTGCCGCGTGATCGGGTTCCACCAGGAATCATTGACGATCACCAGTTCGGGCTTCTGCCATGCCCTGCGCAGCCGGTTCAGATCCTGATGGTGGTGGAACGGGTTGCCGCCCGCCCAACAGATCGCGCGAATATCGGGATAGATGCGCGATTGGCCGTTATAGTCATAGGGTTCGCCCGGATGCAGCAGCATGTCGGCGATGCGGGCGACGGGAATGAATTCGTCCACGGGATTCCGGCCCTGTGGAAGCGAGGGCCATTTGACGGCCGCCGCCGGCGCGCCGATCCCGCCGACCGAGGCATAGCCGAAACCGTAGCCGCCGCCCGGCAGGCCGATCTGTCCCAGCATCGCGGCCAGCGTGATGGCCATCCAATAGGGCTGTTCGCCATGGTCGGCGCGTTGCAGCGACCAGGCCATCATGATCATCGTGCGGTGGCGCGGCATGGCGCGGGCAAGCGCGCGGATGCGGTCGGCCGGAACGCCGCAGATGGCCGCCGCCCATTCCGGGGTTTTCGGCGTGCCGTCGGTCCGGCCCAGAAGATAGGCCTCGAAGCGGTCGTATCCGGTGGCATGGCTGTCCAGAAAGGCCCGGTCATGCAGCCCTTCGCTGGCCAGCACATGGGCAAGCCCCAGCATCAGCGCCACATCGGTATTGGGCCGGATCGGCAGCCAGTCGACCTTGTGCGGCCCCTCGATATCGTCGCGGATGGGGCTGATATTGACCAGTCGGGCGCCGTTGCGCTCGGCCTCGGCGACCGAGCCGGGCAGGATATGGCGCAGCAGCCCGCCCGCGCTGACCTGTGCGTTCTTCGCGGGAATCCCCCCGAAGGTGATCAGCAGTTCGGTATGTCGGGCGATGTCGCGCAACAGCGTGTGATCCCTGGACAACCCCCGCGCATCCCCGGTGACATGCGGCAGGATGACATCCGCCGCCGCGAAACTGTAGTTCTGGACCGAGCGCGTATAGCCGCCCATCATGTTGAGGAAACGGTGGACCTGGCTTTGCGCATGGTGGAAGCGCCCGGCGCTGGACCAGCCGTAAGAGCCGCCGAAGATCGACCGATTGCCGTGTTCGTCCCTGATCCGGGCAAGATGGCTGGCGGCCAGGTCCAGCGCCTCGTCCCAGGACACCTCGACGAAAGGCTCGGCCCCGCGACCCGGCCCCGTTTTCCCTTCCAGAAAGGAGTGCCGGACCGCGGGCCTCAGGATCCTTGCCGGACTGTGCAGCGCGTCCAGCATCCCCTCGGCAATCGGCGAGGGATCGGGATCATCACCGGCCGGGGCCAGACGCGACGGCCGGCCATCGCGCATCTCGGCCCGGTAGATCCCCCTGTCACAGCAACAGGGCAGGAAACCAAGGGCATCGCAGGCTGATCGCCGCAGCTGTCGCCAGCCCGCCACCGGACATTTCCGCAGCGATAGCACGGCGCGCATCGCCGCCTTCGCAAAAAATTTCAACGCCCCTGAAATATGGTTCGACAGGGAATCGGAATTGGCTGAATGTTTTTCGCTCGCGCTGAATTTATTTGAGTTGTCTGATGCGGGGGGATTGCGGCACGACGGACAGCAGGAATTGATTTGGGCGCGAAATATGGTCAGGCATTTGACGACGGAATGGGATACCGAGGGATTCCTGCGCGAATTCGCCCCCCTGCCGCTGTCCTGCGTCGTGGACGCAATGTATCGCCTTGGCCTGCCCTGCAGCGTGATGGATCCCTCGATCCGCCAGATGGCCGGACCGCGCATCATCGGCTACGCCCGGACGCTTGGCCGCATTCCCCGTCCACGAAACGCCCCGGACGGGGACGAGGCCGCGCCCTGCGGAGCCAGCCTGGATGCAGTGGTGGATTCGCTCTCGTCGGGCGAGGTGCTGGTCATCGCGACCCAGAATGCCAGCCATATCGGCACTTTCGGCGACAACCTCGCCCTTCGCGCCATGGCGCTGGGGGCGGCGGGCGTCGTGACCGACGGCGCGATCCGCGATTCGGTCGAGATCGAGGCGCTCGGCTTCGGCACCTTTGCGGCAGGCCGCTCGCTCATCCCGTCCGAAGGCAACCTCGTCAGCGTCTCGGTCGATGAACCGGTGGTCTGCGGCGGCGTTCGGGTCCAGCCCGGCGATCTGATCCTGGGAGATACCGACGGCATCGTGGTCGTCGGCGAGAAGGACCTACGAATGGTCTGGATGCGCGCGGTCGAGATCTGCGACGCCGAGCAGGAAATGCAGGAAAGCCTGCGACAGGGGCTCTCCATGTCGGACGCCGCGTGCCGCTATCGCCTGCGCTGATGCACGAAGAAGGGGTCCCGAGATGATGATAGGCACCCAGCGCCTGCGCTCGAAGCTCGAAGCCGGAGAGCCCGCGCTGGGGACGATGATCAATTTCGACAGCCCCTGGTTCGTGGACATGCTGGCCCTGTCCGGCTTCGATTTCATCATGCTGGACGGCGAGCACGGCATCCTGAACCCGATGCAATGCGAGATCATGCTGCGCACCGCGCAGGCCGGCGGCATGAGCGTCCTGGCGCGCGCGCCGGGCGTGCCTCATGCGATCCAGCAATTCCTGGACATGGGCGCGGAGGGAGTCTTCGTGCCGCATATCCAGTCCGTGCAAGAGGCCGAGGCCGCCGGTGTCGCGATGCGATACCCGCCCAAGGGCAGCCGCGGGCTGACGACCATCACCCGCGTCGCGAATTACGGCATCGACATGGCACCGCGCGACTTCGTGGCGGCGTCCAATGCCCAGATCATTTGCGGCGCGATGGTCGAGACCATGGCCGGCATCGAGGCGGTCGACGCCATCGCCGCCTCGCCCGCCGTCGACGCCGTGCTTATCGGCTCGGGCGATCTGGCGGCCAGCATGGGCCGGCCCGGCGAACGCAAGCATCCCGAGGTGCTTGCCGCCACCCGAAAGGTCACCGAATGCGCCCGCGCCTATGGCAAATGGGTGGCCTGTTCGGCCTCGGATGCCGAAGGTGCACGTCAGGCTTTTGCCGATGGCGCGCATCTGGTGATCTCGCCCCCGATGGCGATGGTCGTGGGGGCGGGGCGGGATTTCGTCAGTCGTGCAAAGCAGGGCTGAAGGCGCCTCTTTTCCACGGATTCAGCATCTCCCCCTGAGAGGCGGCATCAGAATCGTTTGAATGCTGCTCAAAAATATTGTATGCAATATTTTGTCGAGTGAGCTGCATTCGGGAGGAGTCCAGGATGGTGCAAGCGGGAAACGGCCTGAAATTGCGGCGGCTTTCGACCCAGGAAAACGTCGCCCTGACGCTGCGCGACGCCATCATCGATGGCGCATTCGCCTTTGGCATGACGCTGAACGAAAAAGCCCTGTGCGAAAGCCTGGGGGTCAGCCGGACGCCGGTGCGCGAAGCCCTGATCGAGCTGCAAGGCCAGAACCTTGTCCAGATCGTCCCGTTTCGGGGCGCCTTCGTCTTTGACATGGACGAAGCCGAATTCGAGGAACTGGGCGACTATCGCGCGATTCTGGAAACCGCCGCGCTTCGGGCGGCGCTGAAATCGGATGCGGCAGGGCTCTGCGCGCAACTGAACGCCCTGCTGGAAGAGATGAAAGCCAGCATCGTCACCAGGAACGGCAAGGCTTACGGCGTTCTGGACACCAGCTTTCACGAAACCATCCTGTCCAGGTCCCGCAACCGGTTCCTGATCGAGGCCTATCGACGTGTCGGCGGCAGGCTTGCGGCTTTGCGCAACCGCATTCAGCACGACGCCGAAACCGTGATGGGATCGCTGAGAAAGCACGAGATGATCGTGCAGGCCAGCGAAGAGGGCGACGTGGACAAGGCAACCGCCCTGCTGGAATCCCATATCGCCAATGGCATGCGGTTCTTTTGCGAGCGGATGGGAAAGTTCCGGGCGAATGCCGCCCGCACATGAAAGCAGGGCCATGCAGCGAAAAATATTCCCTTGTCCCGATGTATTGAGACGGTTTCCTTCCCTTGATAAAGACGATCACTTCTGTCGTTATTACTCCGGAACAACCATCCTGACCGGCACCTCGCAGGGCCCTGGCCAGACTCACAGACAAGCGCGCGCACCATCTGCCGCGCCGCGCCGGCAAAGGAGAAACTGACATGACGACAAGCTTGCCATCGCTGACGGCAGTGCGTGCATTCGAGGCGGCCGCGCGTCACGAAAGCATCACCGAAGCCGCCAATGAGCTATGCGTGACTCCGGCGGCGGTGACACATCAGGTGCGGGCGCTGGAACGCTGGCTGGGCGTCGATCTTTTCATCCGCAAGGGCTCGGCCCTTTGCCTGACCCCGGCGGGCGAGACGTTCTTCGTCGGCTCCAACCAGGCCATCGACCTGATCCGGGCCGTGTCGCAAAAGGTCTCGACCCCGGACAATCGTGTCCGCCTGTCGGTGGTGGCGCCGCCCTCTTTCGCCGCGCAATGGCTGGTCCCCCGGATCGCAAGCTTCCAGTCGACGCGCAAGATCGAACTTTCCGTCTCGATCCGTCCGGTCACGTCGGAAAAAAGCTGGCGGACCAGCGATATCGGCATCGTTTGCAGCGCCGAGACCCCGCCCTTCCTGGAACGCCGCCCCTTCCTGGGCTACCGGATCATCGCCGTTTGCAGCCCCAAGCTGCTGACCGGCCCGAACGCGATCCGCAGCCTGTCCGACCTGCACAAGCACCCTCTGCTGCACGACGAAGGGCTGAAGCAGGTCGACGGCGTTGACTGGAACAGCTGGCTGCGCGGTGCCGGGCACGGCCCCATCGACACCAGCGACAGCATCCGCTTCAGCAACAACTTCACCGCCTATCGCTATGCCGCCGACGGACATGGCGTTGCGCTGGCCAAGGATGTGCTGGTCCAAAGCGAATTGGCACGCGGCGAACTGGTCAACCCGTTCGACTATTCCGACCGCAGCAAGCGAACCTACGATTTCGTCTGCACCTCGGCCAATTTCGACCTGAAGCCGGTCGCGCAATTCTGGGCCTGGCTTCAACGCGAAGCGGAGCATTCCGGGACGCTGGTGGCTGCATGAGTCCTGTCCCCGCCTGACGGCGACCAGCCGCCGGGCGGGAGGGTCTGGATCAACCCCCAGCCATGCCCTTGCGCGCGGCATCCACGAAATCGCTGCAGAAGCGCAGCAGATGCGGCAGCATGCCGGTCACCACGACCTTGTAGCCGCGCCGCGCGAATTTCGCCGCATCCTCCGAGGACTGAACGGCAATGGCGGTCGTCACGCCGTGACGCTTGCCGGCTTCCGCCACGCGGGTCACGGCGTCGTCCACCTTCATGGCGGTCTCGGGACCGTAGCCGATATTGGCGGCCAGATCGCCCGTGCCCATCAGCACCATGTCCAGCCCCTCGACTGCCATGATTTCGTCGATATTCTCGACCCCCCTCGGCGTTTCCACCAATACCGAAGTCAGGACATGCTCGTTCGCGCTCTGGATCACGCCGGGGCCGCTTCTGCGCGTGAAACCATGCGCCCGGGCATAGAAGGCCAGGCCCCGCACCCCGACCGGCGGATAATGCATTGCCTGAAAGATCCTTTGCACTTCCTCGGCCGTCTCGACCTGCGGCACCAGGATTCCATCCACACCCGCATCCAGCGAACGCATGATGAATTCGCCGCTGTATTCCGGCACCCTGACCATCACCGGCGCCCCCGCCGCATGGGCGGCGCGGGTCATATGGACCACGTCCGAGATGGTGATCGGCCCATGCTCGGCATCGATCACGACGAAATCGAAGCCGGAATAGGCTGCGACCTCGATCAGTTCCGGACTGGGTGCGGGGCAGAACGCTCCCAGAAGTTTCTCACCGTCCAGGATACGCCGGCGAAACCCGGTCCGTTCATTCCGACTGTTCATGTCAAGCCTCTGCGGTTGGAATTTGCTCCTATGGATCACCGTTCCTATAGATGATCCAAGTCAAATAAATTCAATAGAGGGAAGATTTATCCTCCGACTCCATGCTGCGAGCACTCCAGGCAATCCTGCTTTGAAAGATTTTCGCGACAAATAAATTTTGTCCCTGCCTGAGAATTTTTTCCATCCTTGGAAACGGACAGAAGTTAATATGCAAAAGATGCGAAAGGGGAACCGATTCATTCACTTGGAACCATGCTTTTCCAACTGAATGCGCATGAGTCCTGTTTCAAATAACCGGATAAGGCCCACCCCATGAAGCTTATCCATTACCGATGAGGAAACAATGACGGAAATTTCTCGGCGCGGCCTGATCGCCGGCAGCCTGGCCGCGGCCTGCCTGTCGGGGACAGGAATGGCTTTCGCCCAATCCTTCCCCTCGAAGCAGTTCACGCTGACATGCGGCTATACGCCCGGAGGGCTGGCCGATATCATCGCCCGTCTGGTTTCGGGCTATCTGGGCCACACCTTCCCCGGCCCGGCCATCGTCGAGAACAGGCCCGGGGCCAATGGCGCGCTTGGCTGGGAAGCGGTGGCGAAACAGCCGGCCGACGGCTATCATCTTCTGGCCTCGACCCAGTCGCAGATCGTGCTGCTGCCCGCGACCACGCCTTCGCTGAACCTCGATCCGATCAAGGGGCTCACGCATATCGGGTTGGTGGGCGAATCGCCCTATCTGCTGTGGGCCAGTTCCCGCTTCGCCGCCGAAACCTTCGACGATCTGATCCGGCTCGGGCAGGCTGGTGACGCACCCATCTTTTACGGCACCAGCGGCATCGGAGGGCAACAGCACCTCGCCTCCGAACTTCTGGCGCTGGAAACGGGGATCAAGATGGATGCGGTCCATTACAAGGGCGGCGGCGCGATGCTGCCCGACCTGATGAGCAACCGCGTTCAGCTGGGCTTCGCGACCCCGGCCCTGGCCATGGGCGCCTACAAGGAAGGGCACATACGGCCCCTGCTGTCGGTGGGCGATGCCGAAGACCCCAACTTCCCCGGCATTCCCGCCTCGACCGAGGTCGGGCTGCCGCGGATGAAAAGCCTGCTCGGCTGGTATGGCATGCAGGGGCCAGCGGGAATCCCCGACGACATCGCCGACGATCTGAACCGGATCATCCAGGATTGCGTGTCTGCGCCCGATATTCTCAAGGCGCTGGAACTCAACATGGTGAATCCGGTCAAGATCTCGCGCCAGGAATTCGCGGACAGGATCACCGAGGAATATGCCACGGTCCAGGAACTGGTGAGCGCGATCGGCTTTGCCACCGGATAAGCGGCCGCCCGACCGCGAGCCCTGTCCGCATATGGGGCAAATCAAAGGCCGAACTCCTGCCGGGGTTCGGCCTTCATTCATGCTGCCCGTATCTGCCATTCCCGCTTGATCCGGTCGGCCATCTTCTCGGCCGCCATCATCACCGGCACGAACATCCCGGCCCGCGGAATCTCGGGGAAGATGGAGGCGTCGATCACGCGCAGCCCCTCGGTCCCGCGTACCCGGCAATCGGGCGTCAGGACGGCATCCGGGTCGCCCTCCGCCCCCATGCGGCAGGTGCCGCAGACATGGTGGGACAGGTTGGCGTGGCGCCGGACGATCTGCTCCAGCCCCTCGGCGTCTTCGGCCAGCGCCCCGGGCTCGATGATGCCGGGCCCGAGGGCAAGCCTGCGGATCAGGCTGCTGGAAAACATGCCCCCGATGATCCCGGCCGCAACCGCATTGGCCGTATTGTGTTTCTGAAGCCTTGCGACCAGTTTCTGGTTCGGCGCAAAGACGGTATTGATGACGCCCCGCGCCTGCGCGCCGGCCAGCAGGCGCAGCGCAAGGGCCAGGCCGTCGCGCATGCGCAGGAAGTCATCGTCGTGACCCAGCAGCGCGAAGTCGATATCGATCTCGGAGGGCAGCCCCTGCCTCCCGGTTATCCGCACATGCCCGGCCGATTTCGGCTGGTAAAGCGCCAGCATCAGCGCGCCGATCTGCCGCCCCAGCGCGTGCCATGTCGTCCGGTTGATGGCCAGAAGCCCCATGTCATGCGGCATGCATCCCGGCCGTCCCGAGGACAGCCGCGCGCAAACCTGTCCGATGCTGCGGATATCGGCGCGCTGGCGCGAGGCATCGGGAAGATGGAAGGCGATGTCCAGCTTGGGGTGGTTCTTCAGCCCCTCGCCCACAGCCGGCAGGTCCACCCTGACCGGGATCCCCAGCTTTTTCAGGTGATCGGCCCGCCCGATCCCCGAGCGTTGCAGCAGTGCGGGCGTGAAGATCCCCCCGCAGGACAGGATCACCTCGCGCGCGAAGATCCGGGCCGTCCCGTCGGGCAGCGCCGCGCGAATGCCAGTCGCGCGCCGGCCCTCGAAGATCAACTCCCGCATCTCGGTATCCGGCAGGATGGTCAGGTTCCGGCGCTGACGGACCTCGGCAGTCAGATAGGCGGTCGAGGTCGGTATCCGGCGTTCCGGCAGATTGGCCATCGGCGGCGCGGCATAGCCATCCTCGAATTCGCCATTGTAGTCGTCCAGCCAGCGATAGCCCTGTTTCTGCAACGCACCGGCAAGATGCTCCGAAAACGGCGACCAGGCCGAGCGACGCTCGCGCCGGATCATCATCGGTCCGTCCGAGCCGTGAAGGGCGTTGTCGATATCCAGATCCGTCTCCAGCTTGCGGAAATAGGGCAGCACCTCCTGCCATCCCCAGCCGGCGGCCCCGGCTGCCGCCCAGCCGTCGTAATCCTCGGGCTGCCCCCGGAAGGCGAAGGAGCCGTTGATCGCCGAGCCGCCACCGATTCCCCTGCCCTGCGTGAACCGCTTCGTCCGCCGGGCCGGGGCGCTGCGCGCATGCACGGTGATGTCCGCGCTCAGCTCGGACCATGACCGGCCCGCCACCCCATAGGCGATTGGCAACGGGTCCAGAATGTCGGGATGCTCCTCGCCCGGGGGCAGATCGCCGCCCGCCTCGATCAGCGCGATATTCAGTGCCGCATCCTCGGAAAGACGGGCAGCCAGGATGCTGCCGGCGGCGCCCGCGCCCATGATCACGATGTCGAAGCGCGCGCCGTCGATATCGGCGGCGCGGATGGGTTGTCGGTTCGATCCCATGGGTTTCGGCCTCGCCTGACGTTCAACTGCGAAGCAGGCTCACTTCTCGCTGCCCGTTGGAAGGCAACATGGGGGCAATGCGTTATTATAACAATTGCATTTTTACCATAGATATATAACCAATAGGAATATCATAATTGGAGGAAATCGGATGGATTTCTCATTGCGCCAGATCGTCCATTTCCTTGCGGTCATGGAAACGTCGAGCTTTCTCAGGGCCTCGCTAACAGCGAATGTCACCCAGCCGGCGCTGAGCAAAAGCATCAAGACCCTTGAGGATCGGCTTGGTGTCACGCTGTTCGAGCGGCTTTCCCGCGGCGTGCGCCCCACCCCGCACGGTATCGCGTTCGAGCGTTACGCCCGGCGCATCCTGGTCGATGCCCGGCGCGCGGCGGCGGAAATGGGCGATGTGTCGGCAGGCGCTTCGGGGCGCATCATCGCCGGGATCGGCACGCCCTATGTCGAATCCGTGCAGGACGTCCTGGCGACCTTCCGCGACGGCTATCCCGATGCCCGGCTGGAGGTCATCACCGGCTTTGCCGGGCATCTGGGCAAGCTTCTGGCGGAAAACAGGATCGATATCGTGCTGGCGATGTATAACGGCATCCAGCAAGAGGATCGCCGGAACGAGCTTGCCTATGAGCATTGGTCGACGGACGGTTTCATCGGGATATGCCCTGCCGGCCACCCGGTCGAAAGCAGGAAGGTCGACCCCGAGGAGCTTGCCCGTTATCCTTGGGCGATGCCCTTGATCGAGCAATCCGCGATGAGCGCGCTGCGTAGCGTATTCTCCTCTGCCGGCATCCGCTTTCCGGTGGTTTCCCTTGCCACCGATTCCATCGAACTGCTGAAATATGCGGTCATCCGGCAATCCATGCTGAGTGTCGTGCCCGAATTTACCGCAGGCAGCCACGGTTTCGACGGCATCGGACGTTTCCGGATTCAAGGTTTCGACTTTCAACGAAACATCGGGATTGTCCGGCGGCGGGATTTCGATCTCTCCCCTCTGCACGAGCATTTCCTTGCCCTGACACGGCAGCGTTTCGTCGCTGAAAGCGCCTCACGCAGGGCAGCGATTGCTGCGGCTCCATCATCCTGCTGAAACATCCGCGGCCTTTGCGATGTCGGATTAACGCTGGCGCTGCGCCGCTCATGCCTAAGGGGGGCAGGCATTTTTCCCTACCGAAAGGCCGATGGACAGGAAGACCATCGCCACGCCCAGCACCTGCTGCGCATCCAGCGTCTCTTCCATGACGCCGATGCCAAGGGCCAGCGCCACGACGGGGCTGAGAAAGGCCAGCACGGAAACCCGGCTGCCCAGCCTCTGCACCCCGCCCACCCAAAGCCAATAGCCAAGGGCGGTTGCGAACAGCACCAGATAGCCCAGGCCCAAGGTGTTCCGCATGTCCCACTGCGCGGGCAGGCCCTCGACCAGCAAGGCAAAGGGCAGGATCAGGACGCCGCCGATCAGCAGCTGCCATGTCGTCATCTGCACCGGCGGCGCAAGATCGCGCCAGCGCTCCATCAGCACGATGCCGAGCGCCATGGACAATGCCGCGCCGATCCCGGCCAGCACGCCGGCCGGGTCGAAGGCGAGGCCGCCGTTCAGCACCATCAGCCCGACACCGGCCATGCCCAGCACCGCCAATCCCATCTGGCCCATCCTTGGCCGCCGTCCCAGCAGCGGCCAAGCCAGCAGCGCGACCAGCAGCGGCTGGCAGGCGGCCAGAGTCGCGGTGATCCCGCCCGGCAACCGCGCGGCGCTGATCAGCAGCAGCGCGAAGAACAAGCCGATATTGGTCAGCGCCAGGACGGTGACGGGAAACAGGATCCGAAGCGGCGGCAGGCGCCGGACCAGAAGCAGCATCAAGAGCCCGGCCGGCAGCGCCCGCAGGGCAGAGATCAGGATCGGGTGATCCGTCGGCAATGTCTGGACAAAGACGACATAGGTCGTGCCCCAAAGCATCGGCCCGATGGCGGTGCCGATGAAGCGGCCGGCATTCCGGTCAGCCATGCCAATCCTCGCGGTCGGATGATCCTTGCCGGCGCGCCGGGTTCAGCGCGCCAGTTCCGGCGTCCAGTCTCCGGGCTCGGGCTTGCGCGTCAGATAGCTGATCACCATGTCGACCAGATGCGCCTGGCGGTGCTCGATATTCTCGGGGGCGCTCAGTTTCCGGTTGAACAGCATCGACAGCGTGTGCCGGTTCGACAGGTAGAAATAGCCCAGGCCCGAGATCGAGATATACAGCTCGACCGGATCGACGCCCTTGCGGAATACGCCCTGCTCTTCGCCCTGGCGCAGGATCTCGCGCAGGTTTTCCGACAGCCGGTCATACATGCTGCGGATGATCGTGGACTTGGCGATATGCCGGGCGCGATAGAGGTTCTCGGTGTTCAGCATCACGATCACGTCGGGTTCTTCGACGAAGACCCGGAAGGTGTTCTCGCACAGCCGGATCATCGCGTTCAGCGGATCGAGCCCGTTGACCGGGACGTCGCTCTGCCGGCGGCGGAGCGTCTCGTAGGTGCGTTCGAGGATGCGGATATACAGATCCTCCTTGCCGCGGAAATAGTGGTAGAGCAGGTTCTTGCTGACCTTGGCCCGGGCCACGATGGCGTCCACGCGGGCCCCGTCATAGCCGCGGCGCGCGAATTCCGCCTGCGCTGCCGCCAGGATCTTTTCCTGCGTCCGGATCGCATCCCGGATAGCGGGTTTCTCCGCCATCTGCCCTCCCACCACTTCCATCGAAGGGCCGTTCAGCACGGCTCCCTCTGCCTTTCCGCCACGAAGGGCGCGCAACGCTCGACCGAAACGGCGACCGTTTCGTTGCCGTCGCGCAGCCACCAGTCGAACTTCGAGAACAGCTCGATCTCGAAGGGGCCGTCATAGCCGATCTCGTCGAGAAGCGCCTTGTAAGCCGCGAAGTCGACCACGCCGTCGCCGATCATGCCCCTGTCATGGTATACATCGCGGGTCGGCACAAGCCAGTCGCAGAGATGGAAGGTCAGGATATTTTCCGGCCCCGCCTCGCGCAGCCCCGGCATGAAGCCGGCGTCCCACCAGCAATGATAGGTATCGGCGACGATGCCCGTGCCCTCGCCCAGGCTGCGGCAAAGATCCAGGCAATGCGCGAAGCTGTTGAGGCAGCTGCGATCGGCGGCATACATCGGATGCAGGGGCTCGAGGCCAAGCTTGACCCCCACCTTGCGGGCATGGGGCAACAGCTCTTCCAGCGCCCCGATCACCCGCGACCGCGCCGCCGCCAGATCCTTCTCGCCCGTCGCCAGCCCGCCCGGCACGACGACCAGGCAAGGCGCACCGATCTCGGCGGCGGCATCCAGACGGCGGCGGTTTTCGTCAAGGGCGGCGGCAAAGCCGCCCTTGTCCGCGATATTGACCCAGGCGCTGGTGCAGAGGCAGGGCACGAACAGCCCCGCATCGCGGATCAGCCGGGCGCCCTGCCCGATCCCGGCGGCGTCCAGATACTCCATCCAGACCCCGATCCCGGCGACGCCCTGCCGGGCATAGCCGTTCACCGCCTGCTCGAGGGTCCAGTCCCGCGTGGTGATCTGGTTGATCGCAAAGCGGCGCAGATCGGGCATCAGACCATCTCCGGTTGCAGGTTGCGCAGTTCGGCCGTGGCCTTCTCGTCGATGCGGCCGTCCTCGATCACGACACGATAATGCTCGCGGGCGAAGGCCGGGGTGATCTTGCCGTCCAGCGCGTCCTCCAGCACCTGCTCCAGCGGGCGTTGCAGCGGGTCGCCATAGCCGCCGCCCCCGGCCTGTTCGTGTCGGATCACGTCGCCTTTTGCGACATTGCGCGTGACCTTGCTGTCCAGCAGTTCGAACGCGCCGCCGTTCAGGCTTAGCAGGTTGCGCGAGGGTGCTGCCGGATTGCCGCCGAACAGCCCATAGGGCCGATGCTCGTAGCGGTCGGCGCGCAGCTGCAGCACCGCATCCTCGGCCAGCAGGCGATACAGGCGCACCACGCCCAGGCCGCCCCGCTGCCTGCCCGCCCCGCAGGAATCGGTGCGCAGCGAATATTCCTCGATGCGGATCGGATAGGTCGATTCCATCAGCTCGACCGGCATGTTCGACATGTTCTGCGACGGGTTGGTGATCGCGTCGATGCCGTCCTTGGTGGCACGTGCACCCAGGGCGCCGTTGATCATGTCGACCATGACGAAGGGCTGGCGAGTGTCCTTGTCATAGCCGCCCAGGCAGACCACCGAGTTGCCGCCCTCGCCCGCCGCGGCGACGCGCGTCGGCACGATCTTGGCCAGCGCGCCCAGCACGGTATCGACCACGCGATAGCCGGTCAGGGCGCGCGCCGCCACCGGCGCCGGGAAATGCGGGTTCAGGAAGCAGCCCTTGGGGGCCGCGATGTCGATGGCGCGATACATGCCGGAATTGTTCGGCACCTCGCTGTCCAGCGTGCAGCGAATCGCCAGATAGGTCGCGGACTTCACGAAGGACAGAGTCGAGTTGATCGCGCCCTTGACCTGCGGCGCGCTGCCGGTGAAATCCACGTCCAGATGGTCGCCCTTGACGGTGATCGTCACCTTGATCGGGATCGGCGCCGGGTCGAAGCCGTCGCCGTCGATGTAATCGGTGAACTCGTAGCTTCCATCGGGCCATTTGGCGATCTCGTTGCGGGTTAGGCGCTCGCCGTAATCGAGGAAATCGGCCAGGAACCGGTTGAAGGTCGGCGCACCGTATTTGTCGACGATGCGCAGCAACTCGCGCTCGCCAAGCGCGCAGGTCGCCAGCTGCGCCTCAAGATCACCGATGACCAGGTCGGGCAGGCGCACATTGCGCTCGATGATCTGGAACACGATGTCGTTGCGGACCCCGCGATCATAAAGCTTCAGCGGCGGCAGGCGCAGCCCCTCCTGGAAGATCTCGGTCGAGTCGCTGGCATTCGAGCCGGGCACGCGGCCACCCACGTCGCAGTGGTGACAGATCACCACCGAAAAGCCGAGATGTTCGTCGCCGTGGAAGATCGGCTTGAACATGAAGATGTCGGGCAGGTGCATGCCGCCGTCATAGGGATCGTTGAAGATGATGACGTCGCCGGGATGCAGATCGCCCTGGAACCGCGCCAGCAGCGCCTCCATCGCGTCGGGAACGGCCCCCAGATGCAGCGCCACGGTCTTGGCCTGCGCCAGGATGCGGCCCTTGGCGTCGCACATGGTGGTCGAATAATCCAGCACGTCGCGGACGATGGGCGAACGCGCCGTCCGCATCACCGTATAGGCCATGTCGTCCACGATGGATTCGACGGCGCTTTTCAGCACGGCGAAGGTGATCGGGTCATTGGCGGAAATCTCGGCCATGGCTGCGCTCCTTACGAAAGACGGATGTGAAGGTTCAGGAAGTCGTCGCGCTCGACGGTGGCATCCGGCGGCACGACCACGGTCGAGTCGTTCGATTCCAGGACGACCGGGCCGGTCAGCCTGCGCGGCGAGCGGGTGCGGTCATAGACCGGGGTTTCGATCCAGCCGGCATCCTTGCCGAAATAGACCTTGCGCTGCGAGACAGGCCCCGCTTCTTCGTGATCCGGCGCCGAGAGCTTGCGGAAGTCCAGCCGCCCCTGCCGCAACCCGCGGCCGGTCATGCGGATGCCGACCACCTCGACCGCATCGGACGACACATAGCTGTAGATCGAGCGATAGGTCTCCAGGAAATCCTCGCGCACGCGGGCCGGATCGAAAGGCTCGGCGAAGGGAATCGCCAGCGACATTTCCTGGCCGCGGAAGCGCATGTTCGCCTCGGGCAGCAGTTCCATCGCCTCCTCCGGGATGCCTTCCTCGCGCAGGTTGGCGATGGCCTGCCGGCGCAGATCCTCGGTCGCCTCGGCAAGGCGCGCCAGATCGACATCCTCGACCACGCGGCCGATGGGGGCGGTGAAATAACGCTCGATATCGCCCGAAAGCATACCCATGGCGGTGAAGACGCCGGGGGTGGCCGGAATCAGCAGCTTGTCCATCGACAGGAGCGAGGCGATGGCGGCGGCATGCACGGGGCCCGAGCCGCCGATGGCGACCAGCGTGAAGTCGCGCGGGTCCACGCCGCGCTCGACGGTCACGGCACGGATGGCGCGGGCCATGTTGGCGTTCACCACCTCGCGGATGCCATAGGCGGCATCCTCGGCCTCAAGCCCCAGCGCATCGCCCAGCCGCGCCGCGATGGCGGCCGCCGAGGCGGCCTTGTCCAGATGCCGCGCCCCGCCGGCCAGCTCCTCGGGCAGATAGCCCAGCACGAGGTTCGCATCGGTCACCGTCGGCTGGTCGCCGCCAAGCCCGTAGCAGACCGGCCCCGGATCGGCCCCGGCCGAAACCGGGCCCACCCGGATCAGCCCGGCGCTGTCCAGCGCGGCGATCGAGCCGGCGCCGCTGCCCACCTCGGCCACGTCGACGGTCGGCACGCTCATCATGTAGCCGCCGGCCTTGATGAAGCGCGAGGGCGTCGAGATGCCGGCGCGGAATTCGTATTCGCTGACCCGGCTCAGCTCGCCGCCATTGACCAGCGTGGCCGAGGCGGTGGTGCCGCCCATGTCGAAGATGACCAGGTTTTCCTGCGCCAGCGCCTCGCCCAGGCGGGCGCCGCCGACCGCGCCGGCGGCCCGCCCCGAGGAGATGAAGAACACCGGCTTCTCGCAGGCGGTCTCGGCCGAGGCCAGCGCGCCGTTCGAGTTGCTGACCAGCAGCGGCGCGTTCACGCCCAGCCTTTTGATGCCGGTCTGCAGGCGCTCCAGATAGGCGGCCAGAACCGGGCCGACATAGGCGTTCACCACCGTGGTGCTGGTGCGTTCGTATTCCTTGGCCTCGGGCAGGACCGAGACCGAGGTGGTGACCTGGACCTTCGGGAACCGCGCGCGGATCAGTTCCTCGGCGCGCTGTTCGTGGACCGGATTGCGATAGCTGTTCAGGAAGCAGATGGCGATGGATTCCACCCCGGCCTCGACCAGCGCGGCGGCGGCGGCGACGACGCTCGCCTCGTCCAGGGGCGTGATGACGGTGCCGTCGGCGGCGATGCGTTCCTGCGCCTCAAGCCGGTAGCGGCGCGGGATCAGCGGAACGGGCTTGTCCCATTGCAGGTCAAACATGTTCGGCGTGCGCAGCCGGCCGATCTCCAGCACGTCGCGGAATCCCGCCGTGGTGATCAGCCCGGCACGGGCGCCGACCTTTTGCAGCAGGGTGTTCGAGCCGACGGTGGTGCCGTGCACGATCTCGCGCACATCGGCGACCGAGATGCCCGAATCCCGCACCAGGTCAGAGATGCCGGCGATCACCGCCTCCTCGGGCGCGGCGGGGGTCGAGGGCACCTTGGCGTGATAAAGCCGCCCGTCGCCTTCGATCATCACGAGATCGGTGAAGGTGCCGCCGATATCGACGCCGATTCGCGCAGTTCTGGTCGCTGAAGCCGTCATGATTCTCACCCTTATTGGACTAGTTGGTTAGTTTAGTAACATGCAGATTTCCGAACCGACAAGCGATTTTTTATTCCTTATATTTCAAGATATTAAAGTTTATTTTTTCCGAATACACCAAAGAAACTTGATTATAATTGGACTAGTGGTGCTATTAATACATTGGAAACAAGAACAGCCGCCGGCGATTCGCCGCAGGCCGCACAACAGGAGAGGACGAATGAGAAAGATGCAGATTTCGCCGTCAGCCGCCGTCGCCGCGCTGCTGATCCTTGCCGGGCCTGCCCTGGCGCAGGACAAGCTGACCGTGCGGCTGGACTTCTCGCCCTGGGGCAGTCACGCCGCCATGCACCTTGCGCAGCAACAGGGCTGGTTCGACGAGGCCGGGCTGGACGTGGACGTGCAGGACGGGCGCGGCTCGGGCAATACCTTGCAGCTGGTCAATGCCGGGCAGGCCGATGTCGGCCAGATCCAGCTGGGCCTGATCCCCGCGGCGCGTCAGGGCGGCGCCAAGGTCAAGGGTATCGCCGGCTGGGACCGCCGCACCGATCTTTGCGTGCTGGTCGACAAGGACGCGCCCATCGAGCAGATCGCGGATCTCAAGGGCAAGAAGGTGGTCGTCTTTGCCGCCAGCCCATGGACGCCCTATATCGACACCTTCCTCGCCGCGGGCGGTCTGGACCGCAACAACACCACCATCGAATTCGTCGATGCCTCGGCGCTGTGGGGCACCTATACCTCGGGGCGCGCGGACGCGATGATGTCCACCGTCGCCTCGGCCCTGCCCCTGGCCGAGGCGCAGCGGCCGTCCAAGTGCCTGACCTCGGATTCCGCCGATCTGTATTTCCCCAGCTACGGCCTTGTCGCCTCGGACGACACGATCGAGAACCGGGCGGATGCGCTGAAGAAACTGGCCGAGGTCCAGCAGCGCGCCTGGGCGGAAATCGCCAGGAATCCCGACCTGGGCGTCGAGGCGATGCTGGCCCAGCGCCCCGATGCCATGCTGAACCCGGACGTCCTGCGCGAACAGATCCGCCTGACCGTGGAATATTTCGACACGCCGGCGACCGAAGGCAAGCCGATCGGCTGGCAGGCGGACGAGGATTGGGAAGCCGCGCTGAAGGGCATGGAGCGCGCCGGCGTGGTCAACCCCGGCTGGCAGGTCGCCGATTATTTCACCAACGACCTGATCCCGGAATGAGGCGGTGAGCATGAACATGATGGCCGACACCACCCCCGACACCTATCTGCGCATCAGGGGCGCGGGCAAGACCTACCCGTCGCAGCACGGGCCCGTCGTTGCGCTCAGCGACATCAACCTGGACGTGCGCCCGGGCGAGTTCCTCAGCATCGTCGGGCCCAGCGGCTGCGGCAAGAGCACGCTGCTGAAATGCCTGGCCGGGCTGGAAAACATCACCTCGGGCGGCATCACCGTGTCCGGCAAGCCGCTGTCCGGCCCGCCGGATCGCATGGGCGTGGTGTTCCAGCGCGACGTCCTGCTGGACTGGCGCACCATCCTCGACAACGTGCTGTTGCAGGCCGAGTTCCTGGGCCATCCGCGCGAGCAATACCGCGAACGCGCCCTGCAGCTGCTGGAGCGCTTCGGGCTCAAGGGCTATGAAAAACGCCATCCCTGGGAGCTGTCGGGCGGCATGAGGCAGCGCGCCTCGATCTGCCGGGCGCTGCTTTGCGATCCCGACCTTCTGCTGATGGACGAGCCTTTCGGCGCGCTGGACGCGATGACCCGCGACGATCTGAACGTCGAACTGGCCCGGATGTGGCAGGAAACGAACAAGACGGTGATCTTCATCACCCATTCGATTTCCGAGGCGGTCTTCCTGGCCGACCGCGTGGTGATGATGTCGCGCACGCCCGGCCGCATTGTCGATGTGTTCGACGTGGACCTGCCCCGGCCGCGCCCGCTGTCGGTGCGCGAATCCGATGCCTTCGGCGTCTATGCCCAGCGTATCCGTCACCATTTCGCCGAATTGGGAGTGCTCAAGGAATGAAGAACAGCCTCATCGCGAAAATCATGCGGGACAACCGCTCGCTGGACATCGTCCTGGTGCTTCTGGGAACCATCCTGCTGTGGGAACTGGCCGTGCGGCTGTTCCATCCGCCGGCGATCATCCTGCCCGCCCCCTCGGCGATCTGGGCGGCCTTCATGCAAAGCCCCTGGGTGTTCATCCGCAACATGCTTTACACGCTGATGACCACCGGCCTGGCCTTTGCCATTTCCGTGGTGCTGGGCGTGGTCATGGCCGTCGGCATCGTGCAGTCGAAGTTCCTTGAACGCACGGTCTACACCCTGCTCATCGCCATCAACTCGGTTCCCAAGGTGGCGCTGGCGCCGCTGTTCGTGATCTGGCTGGGCACCGGCATGTCGTCGCAACTGGCGGTGGCGGTGATGCTGGCGATCTTTCCCATCGTCATCAACACGGTGCTGGGCCTGCGCTCGGTCGACCCGGACATGCTGAACCTCGGCAAGGCGACGCGGGCCTCGAAATTCGACATCATCTACAAGATCCGGGTGCCGAACGCCCTGCCCTCGCTGTTTTCCGGCATGAAGGTCGGCATCTCCTTCGCGCTGGTCGGCGCCATCGTCGGAGAGTTCGTCGCCGGCGGCCGCGGCCTGGGCTTCCTGGTCCTGACCGCACAGGGCCAGTTCGACACCACGCGGGTCTTCGTCTCGCTGGTGCTCTTGGGGGTGATGGGCACGATCCTGTTCTATGCCGTCGACGTGATGGAACGGATCGCCCTGCCCTGGCACAGCTCGCAACGCCAGCCAAACGCCTGAACCTTTGGGGGCGCCCGCCCCCTTTTTCCAAGCCGATCCGAAAGGCATTCCATGTCCTCAACCAACCTTCTGTCGGCAGGCGGTCTTGCCACGCCGTTCAGGTCGATCCCCGTCGAGGAGGCGCTGGCGGTGCTGGATGCGCATTATGGCGTGACCGGCACCCTGCAACGCCTGGACACCGAAAAGGACGACACCTTCCGGCTGGCCACGCCCAAGGGGGATCGCTTCATCGTCAAGGTCTCGAACCCCGACGAGGATCCTGCCGAACTGTCGCTGCAGACCGATCTGCTGGATCATCTGGCGCGCGTCGATCCCGGCCTGCCGGTGCCGCGCGTGATGCGCAACCGCGATGGCAAGGGCTTCTTCACCATCACCGACAGCCACGGCCAGCCGCGCATGGTGCGGATGCTGACCTATCTGGAGGGCACGCCGCTGGACCGGATCGCCTCGACCGCCGAGGAACGGGCCAGGGTCGGCGCCACCCTGGCACGGTTGCGGCTTGCCATGGCGGATTTCTCGCATCCGCATGACAGCCGAGAAATCGCCTGGGACGTCCAGCACCTGCCGAAGCTCGCCTTCCTGCTGGACGGCGTGGCCGATCCCGAACATCGCGCCATGCTGGCCGAAGGGATGGAACGCTTCCACCAGATCGAGAGCAGGCTGAAAGCCTGCCGCCGTCAGGTGCTGCACAACGATTTCAGCCGCTCCAACATCGTCATCGACCGAAACGATCCGGCTTTCGTCGCTGGCGTGATCGATTTCGGCGATGCGGTGCGCACCTATATCGTGATCGATCTTTCGACCGCGCTGCTCAATCAACTCGATCCCGAGGGCGGGCCGGCGATGTTCGATCATGGCCGCGACTTGCTGGGCGGCTATCTCTCGGTGGCCGACCTGACCCCGGACGAGCTGGAAGTCCTGCCGCATCTGATCATGGCCCGGGTCATCGCCCGCGCGCTGATCACGACATGGCGGGCCGGGCAATTCCCGGATAATGAGCCCTATATCATGCGAAACACCCATCAGGGCTGGAAGCAGCTGCACCAGTTTCTCAGCCTGCCGCTGGACGAAATCAGCCGGACATTCGCCCCAAGCGCCGCAAACGAGGCGGCCCGCACGACAGAGGAAGCACGGATATGAATGCGCAGGACAAGCCCCGGATCAACATCGGCATGGTGAACGGCTTCGACCCGGACAACATGGGCAACCTGGATCCGGCGATGCAGGATCTGATCCGCCGGCGCCGCCGCCTGCTGGGTCCCGCCTATCGCCTGATGTATGCCGATCCGGTGCAGATCAGCCGCGCCCTGGGCACCAGGCTGTGGGACCGCGACGGCAACGAATATCTGGACGCCTATAACAACGTCGTCTCGGTGGGTCATTGCAACCCGCGCGTGGTCGAGGCGGTGCATCGGCAGATGCAGACGCTCTGCACCCATACCCGTTATGTGCAGGACGAAATCCTGGAATTCGCCGAACAGATCGTGCCGAGTTTCGGCGAACCGATCGAACATATCATGTTCACCTGCACCGGCTCCGAGGCGAATGATCTGGCGCTGCGCATCGCCATGCACCAGACCGGGCGCAAGGGCATCGTCATCACCTCGGAAGCCTATACCGGCAATTCCCATCTGACGGCGGGCCTGTCGCCTTCGCTGGGCAGGAAAAGCCCGCTGGGGCAATGGGTGCGCCGCATATCCACACCCGACTCCTATCGCATGGACCCGTCCGAGATCGGCGCCCGACTGGCCCGGCAGGTCCGGCACGAGATCGACGAGTTGGAACGTCGCGGCGAAGGCATCGCCGCCTTCATCGCGGATTCGCTGTTCTCCTCGGATGGCATCTATGCCCATCCGACCGACATCCTCCAGCAGATTACCGAGGTCGTCCATGCCGCCGGCGGCGTGGTCATCGCCGACGAGGTGCAGGCGGGCTTCGGCCGTTCGGGCGACCGGCTCTGGGGGTTCCAGCGCCACGGCCAGGTGCCGGACATCGTCACCATGGGCAAGCCGATGGGCAACGGCTTTCCGGTCGCGGCGGTCGCGCTGCGCGGCGAGGTGGTCGAGCGTTTCGGCAACGAAATGCGCTATTTCAACACCTTCGGCGGCAATACCGTGGCCATCGCGGCGGCGCAGGCGACCTTCGACGTGATCCGCGACGACGGGTTGCAGGAAAACGCCGCCCGGATCGGCGCGATGATCCAGGACGGTTTCCGCCAGATTGCCAAGGAAGACGGGCGCATCGGCGATGTGCGCGGCGCGGGCCTCTATATCGGGGTCGAATTCGTCAGGGACCACGACAGCAAGGAACCGGATTCGGCGACGGCCCTGGCCGTGATCGACGGCCTGCGGCAGCGGCGGGTGCTGATCTCGGCGACCGGCCATCACGCCAATACCCTGAAGATCCGGCCGCCGCTGGTGTTCTCGGAAAGTGACGTGGACCGGCTGCTGACCGAAACCCGCAACGCACTGGCTGCGATCTGACCAAACGCGCCGGCGCGGGCAAGAGGCGCGCGCCGCCGCCGATCAAGGCATGCACAAACCAGCCGCGGAACCGGATTGCAGGGCCGGCGGCTGGCAGGATGAGCTCGCAGACAAAGGGACGGACGAATGATCACCGGCAAAACCCGGATCTTCTTCATGCTCGCGGACCCGATCCACCACGTCCGCACCCCCGAGGTGCTGAACCCGTTATTCAGGGCGCGGGGCATCGACGCAGTAATGGTGCCGGTTCATTACGCGCCGGCAGACTTCGCCGCCGCCTGGCAGGCGATGAAGCGGATGCGCAACCTGGGCGGCATGGTGGTCAGCGTGCCGCTGAAGGAACAGGTGGCAGAACTGGCCGATCGCGTCGGCGATGAAGCGATGGAGCTTGGCGCCGCGAACACCGTCCGCCGGGAAGAGGACGGCACCATAGTGGCCGAGAATTTCGATGGCCGCGGCTTCCTGCAAGGGCTGCTGCAGGGCGGTGCCGATGCCAGAGGACGCGAGGCGCTGCTTCTGGGCGCCGGCGGCGCCGGGCGCGCCATTGCCTTCGGCCTGGCCCGCAGCGGGGTGGCCTCGTTGCGGGTGCATGATCCCGACGTGGCCCGCGCGCAATCGCTGGCCGACAGGATCGCCGCAAGCTATCCGCAGCTGCGTGCCACCGCAGGGTCGAACGATCTGGAGGGGATCGAGCTGCTGGTCAATGCCTCGCCCTGCGGGCTGCACCCGGAAACCGATCCGGCGCCGGTCGATCTGTCCCGATTGCGCCCCGACATCCTTGTCGCCGACATCATCATGAAGCCGCGCGAAACCCCGCTGCTGCGCGCCGCGCAGGCGAAGGGCTGCCAGATCCGTTACGGCGCGCCGATGCTGGACAGCCAGCTTGAGCTGATGCTGCAATTCTTCGGCTACTGACCCGGACGGCACATGCCCGTCGGTCTCGATGTCGTCAGGCGAACAATTCCCGGATCGCGGGGGTTACGGGGATTCCCCGCCCGGCCGCTTCGGAACGCCGCCGGTAGCGGTGGTCGCCGGGCAAGCGCGTCATTCCCGCGTCGCGCAGCATCTGCACCAGCCCGGCGACGCGGCGGCCGAACTGATCGTTGCCGCCGCGTTGCGGATCCAGCACGATCAGCAACTGCCCGGTGCGCGGAATCTCGGCCCCCGGCGCCGAGGACATATCCACCTCATGCGAGAAGGGCCCGCCGGTCAGGGCCGAGGCGAGCAGCTCGACCATCAGGGACAACAGGGCGCCCTTGTGGCCGCCGAAGGGCAGGATGCCGCCCTCGTCCAGGATTTCCGCGGGGTCTTCCGTATCCCTGCCCTGCCGCCCGATCCCGGTGCCAAGAGGAACGCGCCGCCCTTCATCCCGCGCGATGCGCAGGTCGCCCTGCGACATGAACGAGGTGGCGAAATCCATCGCGATGGGCAGGCCGCCCTCGACCGGCGTGGCGAAGGCAATCGGATTGGTGCCGAAAACCGGCCGGGCGACGCCCCTCGGCATGACGGCCGGCCCTCCGGTCACCATGGTCAGGGCAACCAGCCCGGCATCGGCCCAGGGCTCGACATCGGGCCAGAGCGCGCTGAAATGATGCGAATTGCGCAGCGCGACGATCGCGGCGCCGCTTTCCCCGATCATGGCCCGGATGTCCTCGCTTGCGGCCTCCAGGGCCGGCTGGGCGAAGCCGTTCATGGCGTCGATGCGCAGATAGGATGCGCCGACACGAGCGATCTGCGGTTGCGCATGGCCGTCCACCCAGCCGCTGCGCAAGGTCGCAAGATAGCCGGGGATGCGAAACACGCCATGGCTGAAGGTGCCGTCGCGCTCGCACGCCGCGCAGTTCCGGGCAAGGATCGCCGCCACCTCTTCCGAGGCACCCGCCTCCTCCAGCAGGCTTCGCAGGCGCAGGACCAGCAGGTCGAACGGGATATGCGTGGCATTCGGGTCAAGGGCAAAGGTCATCATGTCATCTCTCGGTCAACCGTCGAACCAGGTGTCGGCAAGCGTGAAGCCCTCGGGATAGGGATCCGTCGGGTCGAGCCCCATCTGATAAAGGCCGGTGATCCAGGCCTGCCCGGCGATGGCGGGGATCACCGCATCGTATTGCGCAAGCCGGGTCAGCCCGTCGATCTGGCAGGTGAAGCGGCTGCCGGTGATCGATTCGTGGATGAAGGTCTCTCCCGGCTTGATCTCGCCGCGGGCATGCATCAGCGCCAGCCGCGCCGAAGAGCCGGTGCCGCAGGGCGAGCGGTCGCAGCGTCCGGGCGAGACGACGACCGTATTGCGCGCCACCAGGCAGCCGTTTTCGCGGCGAAGCGGCCCCATGAACTCGGTATTGGTGATCCCCGGCATGTCGGGGTTGCCGGGATAGGCGACAGGCAATTGCTCGACCGCCGCCGCCTTCAGGCGCTGACCCAGGTCGCAAAGGTCGCGGGCCTCGTGCGGTTCGATGGCAAAGCCCAGGTCGGCCGCCTCGACCATGGCGTCCCGGTGATAGCAGAAGGCGGGCTGGTTGACCAAGCGGACGCTCAACACCTTGCCGTCCCGGCATTCGCAACGGACCCGGATCAGCCCGGCGGGCGCCTCGAGCACCAGTTCGGTCACCGGCTCGACCATCGGCAGAATGCCGGTTTCCAGCAGGACGGTCGCCACGCAGATCGTGTTCGAGCCGGACATGGCCGGATATTCCGTCGTCTCGAGGATGACGTAGCCCATCGCCGCTTCCGGGTGGTTGGACGGCAGGATGATGTTGGCATTGTGCCAGACCGCACCGCGCGGCTCGAACAGCACCAGCTTGCGGATCTCGTCCAGGTTGCTTTCAAGCCAGAGCTTCTTGTCGAACATGGTCTGGCCGGGAACCTGCCCGATCCCTCCGGTGATCACCCGGCCGATCTCGCCCTCGCAATGGCTGTCGACGACGTTCAGGGTCCGCTTCCAGCGCATCTCGTCTCCTTTCAGGACAGGTTTCTGACGCGATCCGCAGCCGGGCCGCATGGTCGCCTTGCCGCGCGATGTCCCCCGCCCTGCACGGTTTGGCCCCGACCGGCGGCGATGCGAAAAGGTGGGTCAACTGCCGACTACGTGTCGCCAACAATATGTCGCCTGAATGTCGGCACCGTCAACGATTCTATGACGGCAACATGGAAATTCGCCCTCGCAGGAGCAGAACGGAAAAACCCGGCATCAGAATGCCGGGTCAGTCAGGCTCATCGCGGGAGATCGGGTGCCTACTTCCCGACGAAGGAGAAGTTCTGCGAATAGTTTTCCTTCATGAACTCGATGAAGTTGTCGCGGAACTGCCGGGTATGGGCATGGGCCAGCGCATCGGCCCGCTCGACATCCCGCGCCCGGATGGCCTCCAGCATCTCGGTATGCTCGTCCGTCAGCAGATAGCTGTCGTTGCTGCGCTCGATATAGTCGAAATGCAGGTGCAGCATGCGGCGGCCCTGATTCAGCAGCCGCTCGTAGAAGGCGGCCAGATAGGGATTTCGGCCGGCGGTGGCAATGGCCATGTGGAACTGCTTGTTCGCCTCGGACATCAGCAGGTGGTTGCCGCTCTTGACCGCCGCCTCGAACTCTTTCTGCCGCGCGGCAATGGCCTTCAGGTCGGCCTCGCTGCGCAATTCGGCGGCCAGGCGTGTGTTCATGCGCTGCGCCAAGTCCAGCGCCTCGACATATTTCGGAAAGCTCAGCACGTCGATCGGCGCCACGATGGTCGAGCGGTTCGACAGCGTCACCACCAGGTCGTCGCCCGACAGGCGGATCAGCGCCTCGCGGATGGGTGAGCGCGACATGCCGAATCGCTCGGCCAATGTCGTCTCGTCCAGAAGCGCCCCCGGCTCCAGAACCAGGGACAGAATCTCGTCGTGCAAGGTCTGGTAGACAAAGCGCCAGCCCGTCCCCTTGGCATGCCTGATCTCAGCTTCGTCGGCCAAACGCGTTCTCCTGCCGGTGTTTTATGCACCCGATGATAGGGCGACGGCGCCAGTGTTGTCGACACAAAGTTTTTATTGACGTGCCGTCATTGTGTCGGCATGCTGTTTTTATGTCGGCACGTTGTTGACAAGTGGAATGCCGCAAAGACGACAGATTAGCCGTCCAACGATCAGGAGGAGACTGGACACGCTGATGAGGAAAATCTCGAAACCGGCGTCAATCATGGCCTTGGCCGTCGCGCTCTCGGCAGGCGTTGCCTCTGCCCAGGAAACCGGTGGCTACTGGCAGAAGGTTCAAAGTGCCGGCAAGCTGCGCTGCGGCGCCGCCGTCGCCCCGCCCTATGTGATGCGCGATCCGGCAACGGGCGAGTATTCCGGCTTCTACGCCGATCTCTGCCGCGAATTCGCCGCCGTGCTGGAGGTGCAGCCGGAATTCGTCGACACCACCTGGGACAATATCGTGGCCGGGCTTCAGGCCGGGAAGTGGGACATGTCGCTGGCGCTGAACCGCACCCCGGTGCGCGCCATGGCGGTGCAGTTCTCGATCCCGGCGATGGAATACCAGATCTCGCTCGTCTACAACAAGGACAACCCCAAGATCCCGGCGAACCCGGTTTCGGTCGCGGATGTCGACGTGGCCGGCGTCACCATGGCGGTCATGGCCGGGACCGCCCAGGACAAGGCGATCTCGGCCGCGGTCAAGAACGCGACCATCCTGCGCCTGCCCTCGGCCGACGAGACCCGCCTGGCCGTGCAGTCGCGCCGCGCCGATATCATCGTCGACGCCTCGGACACCAACCTGCTGTTCACGCAGGCGAACCCGGACTGGGCGGTCGCCCTGAACCCCGAACCGGCGCTGGCCAAGCAGGGCGTGTCCTTCGGCCTGCCGCTGAGCCTGCGCGCCTCGGACGTGGCCGTCGTGGACATCTTCCTTGAGGAAAAGGTCGCCACCGGCGCCGTCGATGCGCTGATCACCAAGGCGGCCGACGAGGTTCTGGCCGCAAGCGGGAACTGAGACCAACCCCACAAGACATGCAAACAACGAACCGCCGCGGGAGGCGGCGGTTCGCGGAACAGCCATATTCGGGAGAGAGGCTTATGGCGGATATGCAGGACGGGTCTGCGCTGGTCGAGATCCACGACCTTCACAAGAGCTATGGTCCGAACATCCAGGTTCTCAAGGGCCTCAACATCGAGATGATGCCGGGCGAGCGCGTCGTGGTCATCGGCCCCTCGGGCGGCGGCAAGTCGACGCTCTTGCGCGTGGTCATGGGGCTGGAACAGATCCAGGGCGGCGAGATCCGCTTCGGCGGCAAGCCCTATATCTCGACCAAGGGCGGCAAGACCGTCATCGACACCGAGGTGCGCAAGCAAATCGGCATGGTCTTCCAGCATTACACCCTGTTCCCGCATCTGAGCATCATGGAAAACCTGATCCTCGCCCCGCGCAAGGTGAACGGCGAAAGCCGCGCCTCGGCCCGCGAGCGCGGACAGAAGATCCTGGAGCGTTTCGGCCTGGGCGCCAAGGCCGACGCCTATCCCAGCCAGCTGTCGGGCGGCCAGAAGCAGCGCGTCGCCATCGCCCGCGCGCTGATGCTGGACCCGCGGCTGATGCTCTTCGACGAGGTGACCTCGGCGCTCGACCCGGAACTGGTGGCGGAAGTCGAGGCGGTGATCCTGCAGCTGGCCGAACAGGGCATGCCGATGATGATGGTGACCCATGACATGTGGTTTGCCCGCAACGTCGCCAGCCGGGTGATCTTCTGCGCCGGCGGCGTGGTGGTCGAGGACGGCCCGCCCGAGCAGGTGCTGGGCGATCCCAAGGAGGAACGCACCCGCGAATTCATCAACCGCGTCTTCCATATCAAGGCCTGAGGCGCGTCATGGATTACACACTCGACTTGGGAGCGGTCACCCGGAACATGGGCCCGCTCATGGACGGGCTTTGGGTGACGCTGCAGCTGACGCTGGCCGCCAATGTCATCGGCGTCATCGCCGGTTTCGCGCTGGCCCTGCTGACCACCAGCAAGCTTGCCCTCCTGCGCTGGCCGTCGATGCTGTTCGTGGAATTCTTCCGCTGCACCCCGGCCATCGTCCAGATCGTCTGGTTCTTCTATTGCGTGCCGATGATCTTCAACGTGTTCTGGGGCCCGGTCTTCATGGGCATCATCGCCCTGGGCCTGAACCTGACCGCCTTCAATGCCGAAGCCTATCGCGCCTCGATCCAGGCGGTGCCGCGCGAGCATCTGGATGCCGGCATCGCCCTGGGTCTGTCGCCGACGCAGCGGATCCTGAACATCGTGCTGCCGCAGGCCCTGCGCAATTCGGTGCCGGTGCTCTTGACCAACGGCATCGGCATCTTCCAGCAAAGCGCGCTGGTCGCCATCGTCGGCGTCGCCGACCTGATGTATCAGGGCAAGACGCTGGCCACGGCCACCTATCGCCCGATCGAGACCTTCACGGTCGTCGCCCTGATCTATCTCGCCATCTCCTACCCGGTCGGCCAGTTCGTGAACTGGCTGGAGCGCCGGCAGAGCCATTCGTAAGGGGGACCGATCATGGGTATGACACTGGATTTCTCGATCCTGCTGCGCTTTACCGATGCGCTGGCCATCGGGCTGTGGACCACGATCAAGCTGACCTTGCTGTGCATCGTCCTGGGCACCTCGCTGGGCTTCGTCATCGGCTTGCTGCGCAGCAGCGGCAATGCCTTCGTCCGCGGCCTGCTGGGCCTTTATGTCGAACTGTTCCGGGGCACGCCGGTGCTGATCCAGCTGTTCTGGATCTTCTTCTGCCTGCCGCTGATCCTGGGGGTCGAGTTCTCGAACTTCGTCTCGGCCACCATCGCATTGACGCTCTACATGGGTGCGATCACCTCCGAGACCTTCCGCGCCTCGCTGCGTTCGGTGGGCCGCGAGCAGATGGATGCCTGCGTGGCGCTTGGCCTGCCGCGTGCGGCGCAGATCGTGAACGTGATCCTGCCCCAGGCGGTGCTGCGCGCCGTGCCGACGCTGCTGTCCAACGCCGTGTCGCTGTTCAAGGAAAGCGCGCTGGTCTCGGCGGTGGGCATGGCCGACCTGATGTTCATCGGCCAGAACATCTCGAACAACACGGCCCGCCCGGTCGAGGTGCTGACCGTGGTTGCCGGCATCTACTTCGTCATCGCCTTCCCCCTGACGCGGGCCGTCACCGTCGTCGAGCAGAAGCTGCTGCGCAAATTCTCTGCATAATCATCTGAAAAGAAAGGAAACACCATGAAACTGCAAGGTGTCATGCCCGCCCTTGTCACGCCCTTCGACGCGGCCGGCAAGATCGACTTCGCCGCTTTCGAGAAGCTGCTGACCAACCTGCGCGAAGCCGGCGTCTCGGGCTGGGTGCCCTGCGGCTCCTCGGGCGAATACAACTTCATGTCCGACGAGGAACGCGACAGCGTGCTGAAATTCGTCAAGGACTTCGCCAAGCCGGGCGAGATCCTGATCGCCGGCACCAACGCGCCCTCGACCGCCGGCGTCATCGCCAACACGCTGCGCGCCAAGGAAATGGGCTATGATGCCGTGCTGCTGGCGACGCCCTTCTACACCAAGCCGACGCAGGCCGAGCTGATCAAGCATTTCCAGACGGTGCTGGAAGCCACCGACATGCCCATCGTGCTTTACAGCTACCCGGACAAGGACGGCATCGAGCTGGGCTGGGAGGTGCTGGACGCGCTGGCCGACGATCCGCGCATCATCGGCATCAAGGAAAGCTCGGGCTCGCTGCAGCGCGCCATCGGCATCGCCACCCGCTACAAGGACCGCATCCAGCTGGTCTCGGGCTCGGACGACATCGCGCTGGACTTCATGTTCTGGGGCGCCGACGCCTGGATCTGCGGGCCGGCGAACTGCATGGCCAAGGCGGTCTGCGACCTCGACCGCACCTATCGCTCTGGCGACCTCGACAAGGCGCGCGCGCAGATGGCGACGCTTTATACCGCGATGAACATTCTGGAATCGGGCAAGTTCGTGCAGAAGCTGAAATACGGCTGCGAGATCCAGGGCATGCCGGTCGGCGAATGCCGGGCGCCCCTTGGCCCGCTGACGGATGAGGAAAAGGCCGATTTCCGCGCCGCCATGGAGCCGATCCTGAACTGGTAAGCCAACCCGGCCGGGCGGCGGACCCCGCCCGGCCCACGATCAACGGGAGGAGGACAAGCATGGCCACGGTCATCGTCGGCGCGGGCATCATCGGGACAAGCCTTGCCTATGAGCTGCAAAAGCGCGGCCGGCAGGTCATCCTGCTGGACAAGGGCGAGGTCGGGCGCGGCGCCTCCTATGGCAACATGGCCTCGATCGCGGTGACGGAATTCATGCCCGCCTCGCGCCCCTCGGTCTGGAAACAGATCCCCGGCTGGATGCTGGACCCCGAAGGCCCGGTGCGCGTCAGCCCCGCTTACATGCCGAAACTGATCCCCTGGTTCATGCGGTTCATCGCCGCCTCGCGCCCCTCGAAGCTGCGCCAGCTGGAGGCGCAGGGCGCGGCGCTGTGCGCGCGCGTCTATGACGACCTGCTGCCGCTGCTGCGCGAAACGGGCCTTGAGGGCGAGCTGACCGAGGAAGGCTGCCTGTCGCTTTACAGCGACGAGGCCGAATTCCGCGCCGACCGCGAGCATATCGAGATCCTCGAACGCTTCGGCTTTCCGCACCGGCGGCTGACCGGCGCCGAGGCCCGCGAATTGGAGCCGGAACTGTCGGACAGCATCGGCATCGCCGTGCTGTTCCCGCAGAACCGCAGCCTGCGCGACCCGCATCGGCTGGTCGTCGCCCTTGCCGACCGCTTCGCCGCGCTTGGCGGCCGCATCGAGCGCGGCGAGGTCGCCGGCTTCGACCGCAGCGACCGCATCACCGCCGTGCGGCTGACGGACGGCCGCACCATCCCTGCCGACGAAGTGGTGATCTGCGCCGGCGCCCATAGCGCCCGGCTCTCGAAACTGCTGGGCGAGCCGATGCCGCTGGAGACCGAGCGCGGCTATCACACCCAGATCATGGCGCCCGGCATCTCGATGCGGCATTCGATCATCTGGCCCGCCCGCGCCTTCATGGTCACGCCCACCGCGGGCGGCATCCGCGTCGGCGGCACGGTCGAGATGGCGGGGCTGGACGCGCCGCCCGACTATCGGCGCAGCAAGATCACCGTGAAGCGCGCGCGCGAGGCGCTGCCGAACCTGCGTTGCGAGGATTTCACCGAATGGATGGGCCACCGGCCGGCCTTCCCCGATACCGTGCCGGTCATGTCGGCCTCGGGCAAGGTGCCGGGCGTGTTCTATGCCACCGGCCACGGCCATCTGGGCGTGACCTATGCCGCGACCAATGCCAGGCTGATGGGCGACCTGATCACCGGGGCGCCCCCGCCCATCGACATGCGCCCCTATCGCATCGACCGTTTCTGAAAGGGAGTCCCCATGACCCAGAAGGTTTGTCTGATCACCGGCGGCGGCCGCGGCATGGGTGCCGCCGTCGCGCGCGAGATGCAGACCCGCGGCTACCGCCTGGCGCTGATGTCGCCCTCGGAAAGCTGCGAGACGCTGGCGGCGGAGCTGGGCGGCGTGGCCCGGCGCGGGGTCGCGCAAAGCGCCGAGGACCTGAAGGGCATCGTCGATCTGGCGATGTCCAGCTATGGCCGCATCGACGCGGTGCTGAACCATACCGGCCACCCGCCGAAAGGCGATCTGCTTGAGATCACGGATGAAAACTGGGACCTTGCCAACGATATGATCGTGAAATCGGTCGTCCGCATGGCGCGGCTGGTGACGCCGATCATGCAGGCGCAGGGCGGCGGCTCGATCGTCAACATCACCACCTATGCGGCCTTCGAACCCTCGCTGTGGTTTCCGGCCTCCTGCGTCTATCGCGCCGGGGTGTCGTCCTTTACCAAGCTCTACGCCGACCGCTACGGGCCGGAAAACATCCGCATGAACTGCCTGCTTCCGGGCTTCACCGACAGCCTGGACGTTGAGAAATTCGGCGACCTGACGGCGCTGAAACGCATCGGCAAGGTCGAGGAACAGGCCAAGGCCGCCGCTTTCCTGCTGACCGACGATTCAAGCTACATCACCGGCCAGAGCCTTCGGGTCGATGGCGGTCTGACCCGGCATATGTGAGGAACAAGATGCAGACCAAACTCTATATCAATGGCGAATGGGTGGCCCCGGTCGAGGGCGGGACGCTGCCGGTCATCGACCCGGCGACCGAGGAAGTACTCCACCACATCCCCGCCGCCACCGCCCCCGATGCCGAAATCGCCGTCGCCGCCGCGCGCGAGGCTTTCGACAACGGTCCCTGGCCGCGCATGACCGGTGCCGAGCGCGCCAAATACCTGCGCGCCATCGCCCAGGGCATCCGCGACCGGCTGCCGGAACTGGCGCATATCGAGACCCGCGACAACGGCAAGCCGCTGCCCGAATCCGAATGGGATCTGAGCGACGCGGCCGGTTGTTTCGACTTCTACGCCGATCTGGCCGAGGAGCTGGACGGCGAGGTCGAGGAGGTGAAGCTGGCCGACGACCGCTTCGCTTCGAAGGCGGTGCGCGAGCCTCTGGGCGTCGCGGTCGCCATCGTGCCCTGGAACTATCCGCTGCTGATGGCCTCGTGGAAGGTCGCCCCGGCGCTGGCGGCAGGCTGCACCATGATCCTGAAGCCGGCCGAGACCACCTCATTGACCGCGCTGGAACTGGGCGCCATCGCCGAGGCCGCGGGCCTGCCCAAGGGGGTGCTGAACATCCTGTCCGGCAAGGGCTCGGTCGTCGGCCAGGCGCTGGTCGAGCATCCGCAGGTCGACAAGGTGGCCTTCACCGGCTCGGGTCCGGTCGGGTCGCGGATCATGGCCACGGGCGCCAAGGACGTGAAGCGCATCAGCCTGGAACTGGGCGGCAAGTCGCCCTTCGTGGTCTTCGCCGACAGCGATATCGAGAAGGCGGTCGAATGGATCATGTTCGGCATCTTCTGGAACCAGGGTCAGGTCTGCTCGGCCACCTCGCGCGTGCTGGTCGAGGCGCCGCTTTACCCGCGCCTGCTGGAGCGGCTGGTCGAGGAAGCCGGAAAGATCCGCATCGGCAACGGGCTGGACGAGGGCACCCTGCTTGGCCCGCTGGTCAACAAAAGCCAGTATGAAGACGTGCTGCGCCATATCGACCGCGCCGTCGAACAGGGCGCGACCGTCGCCTGCGGCGGCCGCTACGACGGCTTCGACAAGGGTTTCTGGGTGGCGCCGACCGTGCTGACCGACATGGCGCTGGACAGCGACGCCTGGGTCGAGGAGATCTTCGGCCCCGTGGTCTGCATCCGCCCCTTCGACACCGAGGACGAGGCGGTCCGGCTGGCCAACGATTCGCGCTTCGGCCTGGCCGCGGCGGTGATGTCCGCCGACGAGGCGCGCTGCGAGCGCGTCGCCCGCGCCTTCCGCGCCGGCATCGTCTGGATCAACTGCAGCCAGCCCACCTTCACCGAGGCGCCCTGGGGCGGCTACAAGCAATCCGGCATCGGCCGCGAACTGGGCCGCTGGGGTCTGGATAACTATCTGGAAACCAAGCAGATCACCAGCTTCGTCAGCGAAGAGCCCTGGGGATGGTATCTGAAATGACCTTCGAGAAATCCCTCGACATCCTGCTGGTGCATTGCCAGGGCGAAAGCGGCAACGTGCTGGTCGGCGGCGCGCCCGAGATTCCGGGCGCCACCATCCTCGACAAGATGAACCACCTCAACCAGGTCGACCCCTCGCTGCGGCTGTTCCTGACACGCGAGCCGCGGGCGCAGGTGGTTCATACCACCAACCTGCTGCTGGAACCGACCCGGCCCGATGCCGATGCGGGCTTCATCGTGCTGCAACCGGATCGCGCCCATCCCATGTCGGGCTCGAACTGCATCTGCGTGGTGACGGCGCTTCTGGAAACCGGGCGGGTCAAGATGGTCGAGCCGGAAACCGTGGTGCGGCTGGACACGGCCGCCGGGCTGATCGTGGCGCGCGCGCAATGCGAAAACGGCCGCTGCCTCTCGGTCAGCCTCGACAACGTGCCGGCCTTCGTCCAGCAGCTCGACGTTCCGGTCTCGACCCCGGAATGGGGCACGATCCAGGCCGACATCGCCTTTGGCGGCGTCTTCTACGCCCAGATCGACGTGGACCAGGTCGGCCTGCGCATCGTGCCCGAGGCGGCCCGCGCCCTGGCCGAGGCCGGGACCGAGATCAAGGCGCTGCTGGCCGAGCAGGTCGCGGTCCAGCACCCCGAGATCGCCAGCCTGAACGAGATCGCCTATGTGATGTTCCGCGACTACCAGCCGGACGGCTCGGTCGTGACCTGCACCACGCTGAAGCCGGGCCGGGTCGACCGCTCGCCCTGCGGCACCGGATCGTCGGCCAACCTGGCGGTGCTGCATGCGCGCGGGCTGGCGAAGACCGGCGACAAGCGGCTGTCGCACAGCATCATCGGCGGCACCTTCACCGCCGAGATCCTGGGCGAAACCACCGTCGGCAGCCGCCCCGCCGTCCTGCCGCGCATCACCGGACAGGGCTATATCTTCGGCCGCCAGCAATTGCGGCTGGATCCGCAGGATCCGTTTGCGCAGGGCTTTGCCATGTCGGACACCTGGGGTCCGCAGGTGGGCGAGCTGTGACGCTGTCCGGGCAATCCATCCTCGTCACCGGCGCGACCGGCGCCATCGGCCGGGCGATCTGCCATGCGCTGGTGGCCGAGGGCGCGCGGGTCGTCATCCATTACGGCCGCAACCGCGACGCGGCCGAGGCGCTGCTGGCCGCGCTGGACGGCCGGGGCTGGTGCCTTTCGGCCGACCTGTCCGACCCCGCGGCCCCGCAGGCGCTGTGGGATCGGGCCGTGGCGGCGGCGGGGCGGCTGACCGGGCTGGTCAACAATGCCGGCATCCGTTCCGAGGTCGCGGTGGACGCGCCGATGGACGAATGGCAGCGGGTCTGGGCGCAGGAGATGCGGGTGAATTTCCTGTCGGCCGTGGATCTGTCGAAGCTGGCGATCCTGCATTTCCGGCAAAATGGCGGCGGGCGCATCGTCAACATGGCCAGCCGCGCCGGCCAGCGCGGCTATGCCTCGAACGCCATGGCCTATGGCGCCTCCAAGGCCGCGCTGATCAACCTGACAAAATCCATCGCGCAAAGCCATGGCCATGAAGGCGTGACCTCGGTCGCCCTGGCGCCCGGCTGGGTGCGCACCGAGATGGCCGAGGCCTATATCGCCCAGCATGGCGAGGCGGCGGCGCTGGCCGGAATCCCCATTGCCCGCATGGCCGCGCCCGAGGAGATCGGCGAAATCGCCGCCTTCGCCTTCCGTCCTTCGCAAGCGTCGCTGAACGGTGCGGTGCTGGATGTGAACGGCGGCAGCTACCTGAGGTAACACCATGCGTTTCCAGAACAAGACCGTCATCGTCACCGGCGCCGCGGGCGGCATCGGCGCGGCGATCAGCGCCCGCTTCGCCGCCGAGGGCGCGCAGGTCGTCGTCACCGACGTGAACGCCGAAGGCGCCGAAGCGACTGTGGCCGAGATCGTGGCGCAGGGTGGCAAGGCTCGCGCGCTGGCCAGCGACATCGCGCAGCCCGAAGGCTGCCGGGCGATCGTCGAGAACGTCATCGCCACCGAAGGCGCCATCGACGTGCTGTGCAACAATGCCGGCATCAACCGGCGCGGCAACCTGCTGGCGCTGACGCCCGAGGACTGGCGGCTGTCCTTCGCCATCAATGTCGATGCGATGTTCCACCTGTGCCAGGCGGCGCTGCCCCACATGATCGCGGCGGGCGGCGGCGCCATCGTCAACACCGCCTCGCAATGGGGGCTTTATCCGGCGCCGAACCATATCGCCTATAACGTGACCAAGGCGGCAGTGGCGAGCTTTACCCAGAACCTCGCCCGCGACTATGCGCCCCAGAAGATCCGCGTGAATGCCGTCTGTCCGGGCGAGATCCACACGCCGATGCTGGAGGCGGGGGTCAGGCGCGCGGGCCGCACCATCGCCGACCTGGACAGGCTGGTGCCCTTCGGCCGCATCGGCAAGCCCGAGGAGGTGGCGGCGCTGGTCGCCTTCCTCGCCTCGGACGAGGCCGCCTTCATGTGCGGCTCTCTGGTCGAGATCACCGGCGCGCAGGCCGTCGCCTGAGGCAGGACACGAGCCCGGACCCGAGGTCGGCGTGCTTCCCTGCCTCGGTCAAGGAGACGTTGTTGAGGAAGCCGGGGCAAGGCGCGTCTTTGCCGCTGGCGGTGGGGGAAGGCCGATGCGCTCCTCCATGGTTCGGATCGGGGATCGCGATCCACCGGCGCGCAGTTCCAGCACCTGCTGCCGACAGCGGCATCACCCGCTCGGTGGGCGGGGCGGGCTATGTCCGCATGATGGAACGCATCAGGGACGAAGCCCGGTCCGACCTTCTCGGCGGCATTGCGTTCGCCACGCCGGCATGCGCAAGCGGGGAAGCTCGCCAATCCGGACAAAACGGCCCAACTTCTGCTTTCCGGCTATGCCGTATCGGAAGCTTCCTCTGGTGAACCGCCTCCGGTGGGCGTCCAACGCAGCGGAGATTTTCTTTCCAGCGCGCCGCTGAGATGCTTTCGCATCAGATAGGACGCCTCCAGCACCTCATGCTGGTCCAGCGCGTCGAGGATCTTCAGATGATCCGAGCACTGGATACGGAGCCTGTCGCGGTCCACATTGGCGCGATATTCCAGCAGGCGCCGCATCCGGTTGATGCGCACCAGCGACATGTGCAGGAAAGGATTTCCGGACATGCGCAGCAATTCCTCGTGGAATAGCGAGCCGTTCTCCAGCAGCCGCTCGGCGGGAAGATTGGCAATGTCGGTTTCCAGCATCCGCTCCTGGATGCGGCGCTGTTCGGACAGGATCTGGCGGTCGAGCCGGAAGCTGGGCTCCAGCATCCCCGCAGGCTCGATGATCATCCGGAAACGATAGATCTGCTCGAAGGACTCCGGGGTCTTGGCAACCGGCAGCAGGCGCCAACCATAGCCCTGCTTGCGCTCGGCCCAGCCCTCGCGCGAGGCGCGCATCAGGATATCGGTCACCTGCGTGCGGGTCAGGCCATAGCGGTCGCGCAGCATCTGCTCGGTGACATCGGCCTCGATCCGGTCGTCGATCCAGTCGTCGGCCAGCCTGTAATAGGCCCGGTTCGCCTCTCGGGGAAGCGGATCGCTGGATTTCAGCACCTCCTGCGGCGCTGCACAGGTGAAAAAGCCGCGATTGGGAATCTGCTCGATGATCTTCTGCTCGCAAAGCAGCGCCAGGGCTTCGCGCACCGGAGAGCGTGAGACCCCGAACTGATCGGCCAGCCCCTGGGTAACGAGCTTCGTCCCCACCGGCAGCTCCTTGCCCAGGATGTCGTCCCGGATGCGGCCGGCCAGGCTGATCACCAGCGGCGTCGGGGCTGGGGAACGGCTGCTTTCCGGTTCGTCTCGCATCGCTTTCCGCCTGCTGCTGTTCATGGCCCTATCCTACAGATGATTTTCTTGACGCACAAATCCAAAATTATGATTGCCTTTATTTCGCAACAAAGCCAATCTGACCGCAGGCCGCCTCGATTCGCAGCGCGGCAGAAGGGAGAAGATGAATGCGTTTCCTCGTCCTGCCGTGCGACGGCATCGGGCCCGAAATTACCAAGGCCACAATGGAAGTTCTCGAGGCGGCCAATGCGCGCTTCGGACTGGGTATCGCCAGCGACTACGAGGATGTTGGGTTCCCCAGCCTGGCGAAATACGGCACGACGCTGCGCGATGAAGTGATCGAAAAAGCCAAAACCTATGACGGGATCATCCTTGGCCCGCAATCGCATATGGACTATCCGCCGCGCGACCAGGGCGGGGTGAACGTCTCGGGCGGGTTCCGCGTCAGGCTGGACCTTTACGCCAATGTCCGCCCGGCGCGGACCCGGCCCTTCCTGCCGGGCAAGAAGATGGACCTGGTCATCATGCGCGAGGCGACCGAGGGCTTCTATCCCGACCGCAACATGTTCAAGGGCCTTGGTGAGTTCATGCCGACCGAGGACGTGGCGCTGTCGGTGCGCAAGCTGACCTCGAAGGCCTGCGAGCGGATCGCCCGCGAAGCGTTCAAGCTGGCCATGCGGCGGGGCAAGAAGGTGACGGCGGTCCACAAGGCCAACAACTTCATCATCACCGACGGCTTCTTCCTCGACTGGGTGCGCAAGGTCCACAAGGACTTCCCCGAAGTCGAGCTGAACGATGTCATCATCGACGCCATGGCCGCGCATCTGGTGCGCGACCCCTCGCGCTACGACGTCATCGTCTCGACCAATTTCTATTCTGACATCATCTCGGATCTGGCCTCGGAACTGTCGGGCAGCCTGGGGCTGGCCGGCTCGATCAACGCCAATGCGGAAACCGGGCTGGTCTGCGCGCAGGCGCAGCACGGATCGGCGCCCGATATCGAGAACCAGAACATCGCCAACCCCTGCTCGCTGATCCTGTCGGTGGCGATGATGCTGAGCTGGCTGGGCGAGCGCAACGGCAACGAGGCGCTGTGCGCCGCCGGGGCCGAGATCGACCGCGCGGTGGATGCCGTGCTGGAAAGGCCGGAAAACCGCACCCGCGATCTGGGCGGCTCGGTCAACACCGACGCCTTCGGCGCGCTGGTCGCGGCCGAGATCGCAAGGCCGGCGGCTTCGTCGGCGGCCTGAGGCAGCACCGGCTTCGCGGGGCCCGGAGGAGGGCTCCGCGAATGATATCGGGCCAGAAGGGGCCCGGAAAGATCGGCAGGCGAGCCGCGCATCGGCGGCAGCGGCATCACCATATCTCGTAATTCAGGGAGGAATGACGATGAAACTCACAAGACGCGCATTCGCGATAACCGGCTGCGCTCTGGCCCTGGCGGCCGGGGCGGGATGGGCCCAGGATGTTCCCGCAGGCTATCCCAACGACTATGCGCAACTTGTCGAGGCGGCCAAATCGCAGGGAAAGGTGGTGGTCTACACCTCTACCGACATTGCCCAGGCCCAGGCCATGCTGGACGCCTTCACGCAGAAATACGGCATCCAGGTCGAATATAACGACCTGGGCACCAATGGCGCCTATAACCGCGCGATTTCCGAGGCCGCCGCGAACCAGATGGGCGCGGATATCGTCTGGAGTTCCGCCATGGACCTGCAGATGGTGCTGGCCGCCGACGGCTATGCGGAAACCTACGCGTCCCCCGAAACCGGCAACCTGCCGGAATGGGCGGTCTATCAGGACCAGATCTATGCCACCACGGTCGAGCCGATCGGGATCATCTACAATACCGGCGCGATCTCCGAGGAGGAATTCCCCCGGACCCGGGCCGATCTGATCGCCTATCTGAACGAAAACCGGGACAAGCTGCGGGGCAAGGTCGCCACCTTCGACCCGGAAAAAAGCGGCACCGGCTTCCTGCATCACACCAACGACGTCGAGCAGACAGACAATTTCTGGGATCTGGCAAAGGCCTTGGGCGCCGTCGGCGTGCGCACCTATTCCAGCTCCGGTTCGATGCGCGAGACCGTGGTGTCGGGCGAGAATGTCATGTCGATCAACATCATCGGCTCCTACGCGCTGGAATGGGTCGAGGACAGCCCGAACCTGGGCGTCGCCTTCGGCGAGGATTACACCGCCGCCTTCTCGCGTCTTGCGCTGCTGACCAAGGGCGCCCCGCATCCCGACGCCGGCAAGCTGCTGATCGACTTCATGCTTTCGCATGAGGGGCAGTCGGCCCTGGCGGCGGGCGGGCTGCCCTCGGTGCGCAGCGACGTGACGACCGGATTGAACATCGATTCGCTCAACGAGCGCGTGGGCGGCAGCCTGAAGCCCATCGCGGTCAGCGAGGACCTGCTGACCTACATGGCGCCGCAAAAGCGCGTGGAGTTCTTCCGCGAGTGGAACGCCGCCATCGGCAAATGATCCTCCCGGGTGCCGTCGCCGTTTGCGCGGCACCCCCTTGCAGGACGAGTAACCAGACATGACCGCCAATTCCATCCTTGCCGCGCGGGCAAGTGCCGGGACCGGGATCCCCGCCCCGCCGCCGAAGATCCGCCATCGCAGCGATGCGGGCCTGTATCGCATCATCGTCATCGGCCTGCTCGCCATCGCCGTCATGGCGCCGGTCGGCCTCATCATCTATCAAAGCTTTCTCGACGGGCCCTTCTTCAGCCCCCGCGCCACGCTGAGCTTCAGCGCCTACAGCTATGTGCTGACCGACCCGATGTTCTGGAAGGCCCTGTGGACGACGACCGTCTTCGCAGTCGGCATGGTCGCGATCGCGGTCCCGCTTGGCGGGCTTTTGGCCTTCCTGCTGACCCGGACCGACATCCGCTTCAAGCGGACGCTGGAAATCCTGGTGCTGGTGCCGATGTTCATCTCGTCCATCGTGCTGGCTTTCGGCTATACCGTCTCGGTCGGGCCGTCGGGCTTCGTGTCGATGTGGATGCGCAGCGTCTTCGGCTTCGTGCCCTGGAACCTCTATTCGCTGCCGGGCATCATCCTGATCGCCGGTCTCAGCCATGTGCCGCATGTCTACCTGTATGTCTCGGCCGCGATGCGCAACCTGCCCTCGGACCTGGAAGAGGCGGCGCGCACCTCGGGCGCCAGCATCTGGCAGGTCTCGCGCGACGTGACCCTGCCGATGGTGCTGCCGGCGCTGATCTTCGCCGCCGCGCTGAACCTGCTCTTGGGTTTCGAAACCTTCGGCATCCCGCTGGTGCTGGGCGATCCGAACGGGATCCTGGTCCTGACCACCTATATCTACAAGCTGACGACGCTGTTCGGCGTGCCGACCTATCAGCTGATGGCGGTGGTCGCGGTGGTGCTGATCCTGATCACCCTGCCGCTGGTCTTCTTCCAGCGCCGCCTGCTGCGCAACAGCCGCCGCTATGCCGCGCTTGGCGGCAAGGGCGCCCGGACCACGCGGTTGAAGCTGGGAACGAAGGGTCAGACCATCGCGCTGTCCATCATCGGGCTGTGGCTGTTCGTGTCGGTGGTCCTGCCCATCGGCGGCATCACCGTGCGCGCCTTCGTCAGCGCCTGGGGACAGGGCATCAGCCTGTGGGATCACCTGACGCTGGCCAATTTCGACCGGATGCTCAGCGTGCCCAGCCTCAGCCGGGGGATCGTGAACACGCTGCTGCTCAGCGTGGTGGGCGGCGCGGCGGCGGTGTTCCTCTATCTGCTGATCGGCCTTGCCGGGCATCGCAACACCGGCCACAGCAACACGGTGCTGGACTATATCGTGCTGCTGCCGCGCGCGCTGCCGGGGCTGGTGGTCGGCCTGGCCTTCTTCTGGGTGTTCCTGTTCGTGCCCTTCCTGACGCCGCTGCGCCCGACGCTGATCGCGCTGTTCGTGGCCTATATGATCGTCGGGCTGTCCTATGGCCTGCGTCTGTTGCAGGGCACGCTGATCCAAGTCGCGCCCGAGCTTGAGGAATCCGCCCGCACCACCGGCGCCACCATCGGCCGCACCTGGCGCGACGTGGTGATCCCCATCGTGCGTCCCGGCCTGGCCGGCGCCTGGGCGCTGATCATGATCATCTTCCTGCGCGAATACGCCACCGGCGTCTATCTGATGGGCGCGGGAACCGAGGTGATCGGCTCGCTCATGGTCACGCTGCTGCAGACCGGGGCGATGGACACGATCGCCGCGCTGGCCTTCATCTCGATCATCATGACCGCCGCCGGTCTGACCCTTGCCCTTCGTCTGGGAGCGAAAATCCATGACTGAACTCATCGTTGAAAATGTCCAGAAATGGCTGGGCGGCCTGCAGATCCTGAAAGGCGCCTCGCTGAAAGGGGAACGCGGCTCGATCGTGGCGCTGCTGGGCGCCTCGGGCTCGGGCAAGACCACGCTCTTGCGCTGTATCGCGGGGCTCGAACAGCCCGAGATCGGCTATATCAAGATCGGCGACAAGATCGCGCTGAACAGCGAGAAAGCCATCCAGCTGCCGCCCGAACAGCGCAATATCGGGCTGGTGTTCCAGTCCTATGCGCTGTGGCCGCACCGCACGGTCAAGGAAAACGTGGGCTATGGGCTGAAGCTGCGCGGCGTGAACGCGGCCGAGATGGGCAGGCGCATCCAGCATATCCTGGACCGCCTTGGCCTCGGCCATCTGGCCGACCGCTATCCCAGCCAGTTGTCGGGCGGGCAGCAGCAGCGGGTGGCCATCTGCCGGGCGCTGGTCTACGAGCCGCGCGTGCTGCTGCTGGACGAGCCGCTGTCGAACCTCGACGCCAAGCTGCGCGAGGAAGCGCGCTACTGGATCCGCAAGCTGATCCTGGACCTGGAGATCTGCGCCATCCTGGTGACGCATGACCAGACCGAGGCGCTGGCCGCGGCCGACCATATCCTGCTGTTGGAAAACGGGCGGATCGTGCAGGACGGCTCTCCGCATGACATCTATACCAACCCGACCAGCTTCTACGCGGCGGATTTCCTTGGCGCGAACAATATCGCGCGCGGCAAGGTGCTGTCGGTGAACGGGCCCCAGGTCCTGCTGGGCGGCGACGGCTGGCAGCTGAACGGGGCGGTGCGCGATCCGGCCGGCCTTGCGCCCGGCGCGGATGCGCAGGCGGTGATCCGGGTCGAACAGATCCGCGTCGCGCAAGAGCCCGGCGCGGGCCGGATCGAGATGCAGCTGGACGACAGCCTCTATCTCGGCGACCGCTGGGAATACCGGCTGCGGCGCGGCGATTTCGCGCTGAAGGCCCACGGGGCGCACAGCCTGCCCGCCGGCCGGGTCTATGCCGACATCTCGCCCGAACATGTCTGGGTGTTCCCGGCACAGGCCGCATGACGTCGCAAGGGCGCGCCTGACCGCGCGTCCGCCATTTTCCCAAGGACCATCCGATGCCGCCCCGTATTGCCCTGATCCACGCCACCCCCATCGCGGTGGACCCGATCCATGCCGCCTTCGCACGCGACTGGCCCGAGGCCGAGCCCATCGACATCATGGATTACAGCCTCTCGGCCGACCGGGCGGCCGGCGGCGGGATCACCCCGCAACTGGCCGAGCGGATCGCGGCGCTGGCCCGCTACGGCGTCAGCACGGGCGCGCGGGCGGTGCTGTTCACCTGTTCCGCCTTCGGCAGCGCCATCGAGGCTGCGGCGGCGGAATGCCCGGTGCCGGTGCTGAAGCCCAACGAGGCGATGTTCCAGTCCGCGATCCGCGCCGGCGGCCGGGTGGCGATGATCTATACCTTCCCGCCCGCCGCCGCCTCGATGGAGGAGGAATTCCGCGACGAGGCCGCCCGGCTGAACCCGGATGCCCGCCTGACCTCGATCCTCGCGCCCGGCGCCATCGAGGCGGTCAGGGCCGGGGATATCGCAACGCATAACCGGCTGGTGGCCGAGGCCGCCAAGGGGCTGACCGGCTTCGACGCGATCACGCTGGCGCATTTTTCGACGACCCATGCGCTGGAGGCGGTGCGGGCGGTGACGGAGATTCCGGTCTTCGCCAGCCCGCCGGCGGCAATCGCAAGGCTGAGAAGCCTTCTGGGCTGAAGAAGTGATCGCGCCGGAGGAGCGCGGCAAAAGCTGTTCGTGGACAATGCGGCGGCGCTCTACGGCATTGGCGCCTGACCGAGCGCAGAGAGGAAAACCATGCTGATCGGGGTGATCGCGGACGATTTTACCGGGGCGAGCGATATCGCCAACACGCTGGCCAAGGGGCATGAGGACAGTCCCGGCCTGCGCGTCGTGCAATATCTGGGCGTTCCCGACCAGCCCGCCGATACCGGCGTCGAGGCCGGGGTGGTGTCGCTGAAAAGCCGCTCGACCCCGGTGGCCGAGGCGGTGCGGGAGTCGCTTGCCGCGTTGGACTGGCTGCTGGCGCAGGGCTGTCGGCAGATCGTGTTCAAATACTGCTCGACCTTCGATTCCACACCTGAGGGCAATATCGGCCCGGTGGCGCAGGCGCTGGCCGAGCGGCTGGGCGCAAGCGGCGTCGTGGTCTGCCCGGCCTTTCCGACGATGGGTCGCACGATCTATCAGGGGCACCTTTTCGTCAATGACCGCCTGCTGAGCGAAAGCGGGATGCAAGATCATCCCCTGACCCCGATGACCGACCCGGATATCCGCCGCTGGCTGTCCCATCAGGTGCCGGGGCCGGTCGGGCTGGTGCCCGCGCCGGTGGTGCGACAGGGCGCCGACGCCATCCGGCAGGCGCTGGCCGACAGCGATGCCACGCTGGTCGTGGTCGACGCCATCGACGACGCCGATCTGATGCAGATCGGCCGCGCCGTCGCCGGGGCGCGCCTGGTGACCGGCGGCTCCGGCATCGCGCTTGGCCTTGCGCGCAATTTCCCGGGCGCAGGCCGCCTCGGTGCAGCGGCGGCCCGGGCCAATGACGCGCCGGGCGCGATCCTTGCCGGAAGCTGCTCGGGCATGACGCGCCGCCAGATCGAGGCGCATGGGCGCGACCATCCGGTGCTGGAAATCGACGTCGAGGCAGTGATGCAGGACCGGCTGGGCGTGGATGACATCGCCGCTTTCCTGCTGCATCACCCGGACCGCGCCCCTCTGGCCTTTTCTTCGGGCCACCCCGGGCAGGTCGCCGCGATGCAGGCGCGATATGGCCGCGAAGCGGTCGCCGGACGGCTTGACGCCCTGTTCGGCGATGTCGCCCGCCGCCTGGTCGCCTCGGGCGTTGGCCGGCTGGTGGTTGCGGGGGGCGAGACCTCGGGCGCGGTGGTCTCGGCTTTGGACCTCGGCGCGCTGGAGATCGGAGCCGAGATCGCGCCCGGCGTGCCGGTCCTGACCTCGGCGGAGGGGCTGGCCCTCGCGCTGAAATCCGGCAATTTTGGGGATGAGGATTTCTTCATCCGCGCTCTGGACATGATGAGAGGCAAGGCATGACCGAACAGGAATTGCGCGAAGAACTGGTCCGCCTGGCGCGCTCGCTTTACGAGCGCGGCTTTTCGGTCGGCTCGGCCGGCAATATCAGCGTGGCGCTGCCGGATGGCTGGCTGATGACGCCGACCAATTCCTGCCTGGGTTTCCTTGAGGCCGACCGCATCTCGCGGCTGGACCGGGACTGGAATCATGTCGGCGGCGACAGGCCCTCGAAAGAGGTCTTCCTGCATCGTGCCTTCTACGAAACCCGCCCCGGCACCGGCGCGGTGGTGCATCTGCATTCGACCCATGCGACCGCGCTGTCCTGCCTTGAGGATCTGGACCCCGAAGATACGATCCCGCCGCTGACCCCCTATGTGGTGATGCGCGTCGGGCGGGTGCCGCTGATCCCCTATGTCATCCCCGGCGATCCGGCCTCGGGCGAGCTGATCCGGGGGCTGGAGGGCCGGCATCCGGCCGTGCTGCTGGCCAATCACGGCCCGGTCGTCTCGGGCCGGGATCTGCGCTCGGCGGTCTATGCCGCCGAGGAGCTGGAGGAAACCGCGAAACTGGCCGTCCTGCTGGCTGGCCGCAAGGTCCGCCTGCTGAAGGGCGCGGATATCGAGGCGCTGGAAGCGCGCTATGCCGCCGCCATGCGATAGGAGAAGCGAGATGTTCGAAATTCTGGCCCCGACCGGGGAAATCCGCATTGCGATCGCCGTGGGTCCGACGAAATCCGCGGTCTGGACCCGGATCCCCGAGGGCGGGACCGAACCCGAAGGCGTCACCGTCGATCTGGCCCGCCGCATCGGCGAGATCACCGGCCTGCCGGTGCGGCTGGTGCCTCTGTCCAGCTCGGGCGAGATCATCGCCACCGCCGACCAAGGCATCTGGGATCTGTCCTTCACCCCTGTCGACGCAGCCCGCCGCGAGATCGTGGATTTCGGCCCGGCCTATCATGTCGGGGAAAGCAGCTATCTGGTGCGAGAGACCAGCCCCTTCCTCCGGGCCGAGGATTTGCATCGCCCCGGCGTCAGGATCATGGGCGTGGCCGAAACCGCGACCATCCGCTCTGCGCAGAAGGCGGCAGCGGGCGCGCAGGTGACAGGCGCGGCCGCCCTGCCCCAGGCGGTTGCGGCGTTCGAGGCCGGGGAATGCGACGCTTTGGCGCTTGGCCGGCTTGCGCTCGACGATCTGGTGCGGCGTCTGCCGGGCACCCGTATCACCGAAGGCAATTTCCATGTCGCAGAAACCGCGATTGCCGTTCCCAAGGGGCGTTCCGAGGCTCTGGCCGCCGCCAGCGAATTGATCGCACGGATGAAGGCGGACGGCACGGTGGCCGACAGTTTCCGGCGGCATGGCATGGCGGATGCGGTCATCCCGGAATGAGCCGTCCGGGTCAACGCTGCAGAAAGGTCCGGAGACAATGAGCATGTCACACAGGGAAACACCGGGATCATGTCGTGTCGAAATCCGCAGGAAGATCACGTCCCCCGGCGGCCTGCCGCGCTTTGCGACATGAGCCGGCTGCCGGCTTATATTGCCCATCTGCATGGCGGCTTGCCGTTGGCCGGGCGGCCGGGTGCGGCAGGGCGCGTCGGCTTTGACGCCGTCGAACGTCCGGACCGCTGCGACATTCCGGCGCCCGAACCGCATGAGCAGTCCGACGTGTTGCGGCAGGACCAGAAAATCATCGACCTGCCCGCCGCCGCAGGAGCCGACCTGATCCGCCTGCCGCATATCCATCGCCTGCTGCTGGAAAACGTGCTCCGCAATGCGCCCGACCCGCAGGCCGCCCGTGCCGCGATCCTCGCCTGGCTGGAAAAGGGCCGCTCGGAAGCCGAGATCCCCTTCCTGCCGGGCCGCGTGCTGATGCACGACACCACCTGCGGCCCGGCGCTGGTCGATATCGCCGCCATGCGCTCGGCCCTGGCCGAGGCCGGGCACGACCCGCAGCTTCTGAACCCGGTGCTGCCGGTCGATGTCTCGACCGATCATTCGCTGGCGGTGGACGCCTATGCCGCCCCCGGCGCCATGGCCCGCAATATCCGGAACGAATACCGCCGCAATGCCGAGCGTTACCGCTTCATGAAATGGGCAACGAACAGCCTGGCGAATTTCCGCGCCCACCCGCCGGGGACCGGCATCATGCACACGCTGAACCTGGAACGGCTGGCGATGGTGGTGACGGAACGCGACGGCTGGATCATGCCCGACACGCTGATCGGCACCGACAGCCATACGCCGATGATCAACGGCATCGGCGTGCTGGCCTGGGGCGTCGGCGGGATCGAGGCGGAAAGCGTGATGTTCGGCATGCCGGTGATGCTGCGCGTGCCCGAGGTGGTGGGCGTGCGGCTGACCGGGCGGCTGCGCGAGGGCGTGACTGCCACCGATCTGGCGCTGACCGTCACGGAACGGCTGCGCCGCATCGATCTGGCCGACCGTTTCGTCGAGTTCTTCGGGCCCGGCGTCTCGGCGCTCTCGGCCGGGGATCGCGCGGTCGTCGCCAACATGACGCCGGAATTCGGCGGCAATTCCGGCTTCTTCCCGGTCGATCAGGCGACTATCACCTATCTGCGCCAGACCGGCCGCACGCCCGACCATTGCGCGCTGGTCGAGGAATATTGCCGCCGTCAGGGCCTGTGGTTCGATCCAAGCCAGAGCCCGGTCTTCACCGAGGTGATCGACCTGGACCTGGGCGCGGTCGAGGTCAGCGTCGCCGGCCCCCGCCGGCCGCAGGACCGCATCCCGGCCTCGGCCACCGCCCAGGCCACGGCGGCGATGCGCGGCCATGCGCCCCTTCCCGCCCCGCCGGGCCAGGCGCCGGACGGCGCCGTCGCCATCGCCGCCATCACCAGTTGCACCAATACCAGCGACCCGCGCCTGCTGGTCGCCGCGGGGCTGGTCGCGCGCAAGGCCCGGGCCCTGGGGCTGCGCCCGCCCGCCCATGTCAAGACCTCGCTGGCGCCGGGATCGCCCACCGCGCAACGCTATCTGCAGCGCGCCGGCCTGCTGGAGGATCTGGAGGCCGTCGGTTTCGGCATCGTCGGCTATGGCTGCACCACCTGCATCGGCAATTCCGGTCCGCTGCCGGACACGGCCGTCGAGGCACAGGCCGCGGGACGGCTGCAGGTCGCGGTCCTGTCGGGCAATCGCAACTTTCCCGGCCGGGTGCATCCGCAGCTGGAGGCAGGCTTCCTTGCCTCGCCGCCGCTGGTCGTGGCCTTCGCCCTGGCCGGAGACGTCGAACGCGACATCCTGCACGACGAGATCGCGCCGGGCGTGGGGCTGGCCGATCTCTGGCCCTCGGGGGCCGAGATCGACGCGGCGCTGGCCCGGGCGCAGGATGCCGACGACTATGCCACCGCCTATGACCAGGCCGAGGCGAGCGGGCTCTGGCGCGACCTCGACGCCCCGGACGCGCCGCTGTTTCCCTGGGATCCGGCCTCGACCTATATCCGCCGCCCGCCCTTCGCGGATTTCCCCGGCACGCGGCCGCGGCAGATCATTGCGGCGCCGATCCTGGTGCTGGGCGACGACATCACCACCGATCACATCTCGCCCGCCGGCGCCATCCCGGCCGACAGCGAGGCCGGCCGCTACCTGATCGAGCGCGGCGAGAGGCCCGACGACCTCAACGTCTTCTCCTCGCGGCGCGGCAATTGGCAGGCGATGCTGCGCGGGCTCTTCACCAACAAATCGGTGCGCAACCTGCTGGCCGAGGACATCCCGCCCGGCAGCACCATCCTGCCCGACGGGCGGATCCTGCCGCTCTGGCGCGCGGCCGAGCATTACCGCGAGAGCTCCACCCCGGTCGTCATCGTCGCGGGCGAGCGTTACGGCATGGGCTCGTCGCGCGACTGGGCGGCCAAGGGGGCGGCGCTTCTGGGCACGCGGGCGGTGCTGGCGACAAGCTTCGAGCGCATCCACCGCGCGAACCTGATCGGCATGGGCATCCTGCCGCTGCGCCTGCCCGCCGGAACATCGCCGCAATCGCTGGCGCTGACGGTCGCCGACCGGATCGAGATCGCGCTCGATCCGGCGCGGCTGCAACCGCGCGCGCCTGTCGCGGTGGCGATCCATCGCACCGCGGGCACGGTCGAGGAATTCGACGCCACCGCCGCCATCGAAACCAGCCTTGAGATCGAGACGCTGGCGCAAGGCGGCCTCCTGCCCCTGATCCTCGACCGCGCGGCTCGGGCCAAGGCGGCGAACTGACCCGACGAGGGGAACCGGCGGCGCGGAAAGCCACGCCGCCGGCGATGCGTCAAGCCAGTGCCGCCATCAGGATCAGCGCCAGCGCCACGGTAATGCCGCCGCCGATGCGGGTGGCGATCTGCGCGAAGGGCATCAGCATCATCCGGTTCGAAGCCGACAGGATGGCGATATCCCCTGCCCCGCCCATGCCGCTATGCGTGCTGGTCACGATGGCGGATTCGATCGGATAAAGATTGACCAGCCGCGCGGTCAGAAAGCCCGAGGCCGTCATCGTCAGCACGGTCGCGACGATGGTGATCAGATTGGCGGGCGCGAAGCCCTCGATCAGCTTTTCCCAGGGCGTCAGCACGATGCCGAAGGCGAAAAGCATGGGATAGGCGATTGCGGTCAGGCAGAATTTGTAGACCGTATAGGAGCCGGCCTGCAGGCGGGGCGTGATGCCGTGGAACAACTTCAGCGCCACCGCCAGCGCCAGCATCACCACCGGCGCCGGAAAGCCCCAAAGCTGCTGGGACAGGGCGCCCGCCAGATAAAGCGTGACCGCGATCATGCCGGCCGCAGCGATGTTCTGGACGTTTCCGTCGGGTTTCACCGGCTCGGCGCCGGCCAGAAGATCATCGTCGCCATGCGGTTGCAGCTGTCCATTGCCGGTAAGTGCCGGCTTGCGACGACCCAGCCAGCTGAGTGCGCCGGCGCAGATGATGGCGGTCAGGTTGCCGACCAGGATGGCCGGCATCACCCGGGCCAGCACCTCGCCTTGGTCCATGCCGGTGATGCCATGATAGCCGACCGAGAGCGGGATGGCCCCCTCGCCCACGCCGCCGGCCATGATCGGCGCGACGATGAAGAAGAACGTGTCCCAAGTGCCCAACCCCAGCAAGGTGCCGACCAGGGTGCCCACCGTCGCCGCGCAGATCGAGCCGACCGCCAGCGGCACGAAGATCTTCATGAAGCCCTTGATCAGCGTCGAGCGGTCCATGCTGAGGATCGAGCCGACGATCACCGCCGCGATGAACACGTAAAGCACGCCGGTGGACTTGAAGAAGGTCTCGACCACCGAGGTCATCTGCTCGGGAATCCAGCCCTTATAGGCCAGATAGGACGGCACGAATGTGACGACGACCGCCGCGCCGCCGATATTGCGCACGACGGGCAGGCGCTTGCCGATCTCGCCCAGGGTGAAGGCGAAGGCGGCCATGATGCCGATGACGGTGGCAATGTCGCCCTTGACCTTGCCCAGATGAACAAAGCTCGCCAGCACGACGACCAGCAGCACATAGGCGGGCAGCGGGATGATGCCGAGGTCGTGGTCCATCAGGCGGGCCCATGCGTTTCTGCGGCGTTCCGGCTCGGCGGATGGAATGGCGTGGGTTGGGGTAGAAGCGGTCATGACATCCTCCCGGAATGCGATCAGGCGAAAGACGGAAAATCGAAGAGCGTGGCCGGATTGGCGGTCAGGATCGCGGCCATCCGCGCATCGTCGGCCACCCATGCCCGCAACCGGCCAAGATCGGCGTTGCTGTCGATCTGGCGGAACGGCTCGATCTGGTCGGGGCTGCGGGCGGCCCGGTCGGCGCCGCCGCCGGTATGCGGCCAGTCCGACGCCCAGACCATGCGCTGCGGCGCCGCCTCGATCATCGCCTCGGCCGCCGGGCGCAGTTCCGAATGGTCGGGGCTGCGGCAACCGCAGCGATAGGGGGCCGACAGCTTGACCCAGACCCTCCCGCTTTCCAGCGCCCGCAGGATGGCGGTGAAATCGCGCCCGGATACCTCAGTTCCCGCCTTGAAGCCGGCATAATGGTCAAGGATCAGCGGCACCTCGCGGACCGCCTGCACCGCGGCGGCCGCAGTCGCGGTATCCACGTAAAGCTGCACGGCCATGCCGGTGCCGGCGAGTCGCCGCGCCGTGGCCTGAATCGTGGCCAGCTTGTCGACCGCCTTGCCGCCACCGGCCTCGAAATTCACCCGCACGGCCCGGATGCCGGCGGCGTGCAGGGCCTCAAGTTCGGCATCGCTGACGGTTTGCGGATCGATCACCGCCACCCCGCGCGAGACCTGCGGGCCAAGCGCCTGCAGGGCCGAAAGCAGGCAGCGGTTGTCGGTGCCGTAAACGCTGGGCTGCACTAGGACGCACCGACCCAGGCCAAGGCGCGCCATATGCTGTTGCAATGCCTCGCAACCGGCGGGACCGGGCGTATAGGCCCGGTCCGGGACATAGGGGAAATGGTCCGGGTCGAAGACGTGGACATGGCTGTCGCAGGCTCCGGCGGGAAGTGCGGTCATGAGGGTTTCCTTTCGTCCGGCACGCGGATCAGCCAGCGGGCGACCAGCGGCGCGCCCAGGATGACCAGCAGGATGCGGGTGAGGTGGTGGATGACGACAAAGCCCAGGTCGGCGCCGGCAATGATCGCCAGCATCGACATCTCGGCCTGGCCGCCGGGGGCAAAGGCCAGGAATCCCTCGACCGGCGGGGCGATGCCGGTCAGCGTCACGGTCTCGGTCACGATCGCGGCCAGGGCGGCGAGGATCAGCACGAAGGCCGCGCTGCCCATGACGGTGTCGCGAAACTCGCGCAGGGTGACGCCGGCATAGCCGATGCCGATGCCCAGCCCGATGAAGAATTGCGCGGCCCAAAGCGCCTCGCGCGGCGGGCGCATGTGCAGGAATCCGGCCAGCGACAGGATCGCGGCGACGATCAGCGGCCCGAGGATGGCCGCGCCGAAAAGCCCGGCGCGCTCGGCCGCCTTCCAGCCCAGGATGGCCGCGGCCAGCATCGTCGCCAGCTCGGAAAGAGGCAGGTCGGTCGCGGGCGGGCCGACCGGATTGCCCAGGCCGACACCGTAAAGATGGACCAGCAGGAACGGCACCAGCACCAGGATCACCATCAGCCGGGTGACATGGACCAGGGACAGCTGCCGGACATTGGCGCCGGCCTCCTGGCCGAAGATGGTCATGTCGGCCGCACCGCCCGGCATCGCCGCATAGAAGGCCGTTATCGGATCGAAACCGCAGATCCGGCGAAAGAAGGGCACCCCGACAAGGCCGATGGCGACGATATAGACCGGCACCAGCGCCACCGAGGCCAGCATCGAGGGCAATCGCTGGATGACCTCGGGCGTCACCGATGCGCCGATCGCGACCCCGAGCACCGTGCGGGCCGCGACCGAGATCCGTCCCGGCCCGGTCAGGGGCGCACGCAGCAGCGCGGCGACCAGGCAGGCCGTCATCGGTCCGAACAGGAAAGGCAGCGGCAGCCCCAGCAGCCAGAACGCCGCCACTCCGCCCAGACCCAGCAGAAGGGTCAGCACTTTCCGGCCAGCCAGGGGCAGCATGGCGGGCATCTCTCAGCCCAGTTCGACTTCTGTGGAATGGGTGACGACCGGCGGCTTCGCGAAGAAGGGCGAGGCCAGTTCGCGCCATTTCTGGAACCCTTCCGAGGCGCGGAAAGTGACCATGTGATCCTCGACGCTGCGCCATTTCACCAGCAGGCGATAGGTGTCGGGCGCCTCGACGACGCGGCGCAGTGCAAGACCCAGACAGCCCTCGGCGGCAAGGAAATGCGGGCGGGCGGCTGCAACGGCTTGCTCGAATGCGGCGGGCTCGGTCACGGAAATCTCCGCCACCTCAAGGACATGGGACATGGCCTGGACTCCTGTTTGCGGGATGAGGCCGGGCCATGCCGGCCCGGCAGGGACTCACGCCTTGGCGTGGCCGTGTTCGGCATCGATGCTGCGCGTCTCGCCGGTGGCGATCATGGTGCGGGTCGCGTCCACCGTGGCATAGGTCCAGAAGATCTTCATCGGCCGGTCGGTTTCGTTCAGGAAGCGATGCGGCACGTTCGCGGGCACCCAGGTGGTGTCGAAGGTGCCCAGGTGGTGGCGGGTGCCGTCGATCTCGACCACCGCCTCGCCCTCGATCACCATCACGCTTTCCTCGCAATTGTGCATGTGCAGCCCGATGGCGGCGCCGGGGTCGAAATGGGTGATGCCGTTGATCATGCTGGTCGAGCCGCAGCGGCGCGTGACCAGCGGCGTCGTCCGCGCGCCGCCGCCGCGGTCATTGGTCTTCAGTTCGGACGGACGAAGGATGGCGGGTTCAGCCATGGTTTCACCTCACTTTGCGGGACCGATCCAGACGGTCTTGATGTTGACGAATTCGCGGATGCCGTAGACGCCAAGCTCGCGGCCGTAGCCCGAACGCTTGATGCCGCCGAACGGATAGCGCGGGTCCGAGGCGGTCATGCCGTTGACGAAGACCGCCCCGGCGTCGATGCGCCGCGCCAGCTCGCGGGCGCGGGCGGCGTCGCCAGACCACAACGCACAGCCAAGGCCGTATTCGCTGTCATTGGCCATGGCGATGGCGTGGTCGGCATCCCTGGCGCGCACGATGGCGGCGACCGGGCCGAAGGTTTCCTCGACGAAGGCGACCATGCCGGGTTTCACATGATCCAGAACGGTCGGCGGATAATAGAAGCCGTCACCTTCGACCGGCGCACCGCCCAGCTTCAGCACAGCGCCTTCGGCGACCGAACGCTGCACCTGGTCGTGCAAGGTGGCCAGCAGGTTGCCGCGCGCCATGGGACCGATTTTCGTATCCCGCTCCATCGGATCGCCGATTTTCAGGTCAGCCGCCTTCTGCACGAACAGCTCGACGAAGCGGTCGGCGACGCTTTCCTCGACGATGAACCGCTTGGCGTTGACGCAGCTTTGCCCGACATTGATGTAGCGCGCCTTCACGGCCGTTTCGGCGGCGGCCTCCAGATCGGCATCGGCCAGCACGATGAACGGGTCCGAGCCGCCCAGTTCCAGCACCTGCTTCTTCAGCGCGCGGCCTGCCTGTGCGGCAACGATGGCCCCGACCTCGGTCGAGCCGGTCAGGGTCACGGCGGCGATGCGGTCGTCGGCGATGATGCCGGCGACCTGCGAATTGTCGATGAGCAGCGTCGCGGTCAGGCCCTTGGGCGCGCCGGCCTTCTCCATCACCTCCTGCACCGCCAGCGCGCATTCCGGCACGTTGTTGGCATGCTTCAGGATGGCGCCGTTGCCGGCGGCCAGCGCCGGGGCGGCAAAGCGGAAATACTGCCAGAACGGATAGTTCCAGGGCATGATCGCCAGCACCACGCCCAGCGGGTCGAATTCGACCACGCTTTCGGTGGCATTCGAGGGCACAGGCTCGTCCGCCAGGTATTGCGGCGCGTGCTCGGCGTAGAAATCGCAGTTATAGGCGCATTTCTCGATCTCGGCCTCGGATTCCGCGATGGGCTTGCCCATTTCGCGGGTGATCATCTCGGCATAGCGCGTCTTGTCTGCCCGCAGCACCTGCGCCATGCGGGTCAGCAGGGTGACGCGCTCGGCCACGGGGACAAGGCGCCATTCGCGTTGCGCCCGCGCGGCTGCGTCCAGCGCGGCCTCGACGGCGGCGGCGTCCTGCAAATCGTAGCTCTGGATCGGCTGGCCGGTCGTTGGGTTGACAGAGGTGATCGTGCTCATTGGGTGACTCCTGTTGAAAGGCTGGAAGCGCCGGGGAGGAGGCGCTTCCAGCGGGACAGAAAGCGCGCGCTTTCCGCCATGGGGATGCTGGGGATGTATTCAAAGCCGATGGCGCCGCCGTAGCCGGCGCCGGCCAGCGCCGAAAGCAGAGCCGAAAAGTCGATGCGCCCCGTGCCGGGCTCGTGCCGCCCGGGATGATCGGCGATATGGACATGGCCGATGCGGTCGACATTGGCCGCAACCCACGCCGCCGGATCCTCGCCCAGGACGGCGGCGTGATAGCTGTCGAAGAGCAGGTCGAAGCGGCGGGCAAAGGCATCCTGCAATTCCGCCGCCGCCCGCAGCGTGCCCATGTAATAGCCGGGGATGGTGATCGCCTCGACCAGCAGGCGCACGCCGGTGCCTTCGCAGTGCTCCAGCGCCCAGCCGAGATTGGTGCGATAGACCTCGCCCGCATCCAGCCAGCCCCCTGTGACAACGCCTGCCATCGGGTGGAGATAGGGGCAGCCGATGGCCTGCGCGTAATCCAGCGCCCGGTCGAAACCGGCACGGAACTCGGCCTCTCGCCCCTTCAGGCAGGCAAGACCCTTTTCGCCCTCGCGCCCCATCCCCGAGGTGATCTGCGAGAAGCCCAGGCCCAGATCGTCGAGCCGCCTGCGCATTTCGGCCGCCGGAATCTCGTAAGGCCCCGGATGCTCGACGGCGGTGAAGCCGTCGCGGGCGGCCGCCGCCAGCCGATCGGCCAGCGGCACATCGGCGTAGAGATAGCCGATATGGGCCGAAAGCCGGGTCATGCCGCCAGCGCCGAAGGGAAGACGACGCCCAGCCGCGCGCCTTCGGCGGTCAGATCGGCGATCACGTTGTCGGTGACGGGGATGCCGTCGCGGCGGCGCTGATCCTCGCGCCGCTGCTCGGGCTCGCCGGGCAGCATGATCTCATCGACGCCAGCGGCGCGGGGCAGCGCCTTGATGCGTTCATAGAACGTATCCATCCGCGCCTGGAAATCGGTCAGGGCCATGAACAGGTCGGGCCGGATGGCAAGGAACAGGTGGCCGACGTTCTGCGGTTCCGAGTGGTCGAAATAGAGCGACTTCACGTTACCCCCGAAATTGGCCCCCGTGAACACGCCCGACAAAAGGTCCATCAGCGTACCCAGGACCGAGCCCTTGACGCCGCCGAAGGGCAGGCAGACGCCCTCGAACGCCTTGGCCGCATCGGTGGTCGGGTTGCCGTCCACGTCCAGCGCCAGCCCGGGCGGGATCGGGTCGCCCTTCATCGCCGCCAGCCGGATCTTGCCGCGCGCGATGACGGTCATCGCCATGTCCATGACATAGGGCGGATGCTTGCCGCCCGGGATGCCCGCCGCGATGGGGCTAGCGCCCAGGAAGGTGGTCCGCCCGCCCCACATCGGGATCGCCGGCGAGGAATTGGTGAAGATCAGCGAGATATAGCCGCGTTCGATCGCCCGCAGCGCATAGCAGGCCCCCATGCCGAAATGGGTCGAGCGATGCACGCCGGCGAGGCCGATTCCCATCTCGCCCGCCAGATCGCAGGCCGTGTTCATCGCCACGTCCGAGGCGATGAAGCCCATGCCGTTGTCGCCATCGACATGGGCGACCGCCCCGGCGACCTTGCTGACGTGAATCGCGGGGCGCGGGTTGACGAGTCCGCGCCGCAGCCGCTCCAGATACATCGGGATGCGGCTGACGCCGTGGCTGTCCACCCCGCGCAGGTTGGCCTTGACCAGATCGCCCGCGACCAGGGCGGCATCGGCCTCGCGCAGCCCGGCGGCGAGGAACATGGCCCGGGCATAATCGGTCAGCGCCTCGGCGGTGAAAAGCTGCGTCATGGCTTGCTCCTTTGGCGCAGGATCATGGGAAGGACGACAAGAGCCGCAGCGATCATCAGCAGGGACAGCGACAGGGGCTGCGTGAAGAAGACCGTGGCGTCGCCCTGGCTGATGGTCAGCGCGCGGCGGAACTGCTGCTCGGCCAGCGGGCCAAGGATCAGGCCGACGATGCAGGGCGCGATGGGGATGTCATAGCAACGCATCCCGAAGCCGATGATGCCGATGATCCAGAGCAGCACCACATCGGTGATGTTGTTGTTCAGCGTATAGGCGCCCATGGTGGCAAACAGCAGGATGCCGGCATAGAGCCAGGGCCGCGGCACGGCCAGAACCTTCACCCAGACCCCGGCCAGCGGCAGGTTCAGCACCAGAAGCATCAGGTTGCCGATATAAAGGCTCGCGATCAGGCCCCAGACCAGTTCTGGCTGCTTGTCGAACAGCGTCGGGCCGGGCTGGATGCCGTATTGCTGGAAAGCCGCCAGCATGATCGCCGCCGTGGCCGAGGTCGGCAGGCCAAGCGCCAGTAGCGGCGCCAGGACACCTGCGGCCGAGGCGTTGTTGGCGGCCTCGGGACCGGCGACGGCCTCGATGGCGCCCTTGCCGAATTCCTCGGGTTTTTTCGACAGCCGCTTTTCGGTCAGGTAGGACAGGAAGGTCGGGATTTCCGAGCCGCCGGCCGGCAGCGCGCCGATGGGGAAGCCCAGCGCGGTGCCCCGCAGCCAGGGCTTCCAGGACCGCCGCCAGTCCTCGCGGTCCATCCATTTCGAGCCCTTGAGGGCGTAGATTTCCTCGTTCTCGTAGCGGTGGCGGGCCAGCGTGTAGAGCGTCTCGCCCACGGCGAACAGGCCCACCGCGACCACGACCACGTCGATGCCGTCCAGCAGCTCGGGGATGCCCAGCGTGAAGCGCGCCTGCCCGGTCTGCAGGTCGATGCCCACAAGGCCCAGCGCCAGGCCGAACAGCAGGCTGGCGAGCCCGCGCGAGAGCGAGTCGCCCAGCACCGCCGTCACCGTGGTCAGCGCCAGCACCATCAGCGCAAAATAGTCCGCCGGGCCGAACAGCAGCGCCAGCTTGACCATCAGCGGCGCGACGAAGGTCAGCGCGGCTGTGGCGATGGTGCCCGCGACGAAGGACCCGATGGCCGCCGTCGCCAGGGCCTGCGCGCCGCGTCCCTGCCGGGCCATGGCGTGCCCGTCCAGCGCGGTGACGATGGAGGCGCTTTCGCCCGGCGTGTTCAGCAGGATCGAGGTGGTCGATCCGCCATACATCGCCCCGTAATAGATGCCGGCGAACATGATGAAGGCCGAGGCGGGCTCCATCCCGTAGGTCACCGGCAGCAGCAGCGCCACGGTCAGCGCCGGGCCGATGCCGGGCAGCACGCCGATGGCGGTGCCCAGCACCACGCCCAGAAGGCACCAGCCCAGGTTGCCTATGGTGGTCGCAACCGAAAAGCCGTGCATCAATGCGGAAAACGTGTCCATCCCTGCCCCTCAGATCTCGTAGCCGAAATGGGTCAGCACCTGCTCGACCACGGTGCCGACCGGCAGCGCCAGATCCAGCACGCGGTCGAAGAGCCCCCAAGTCACGATGGTCAACGCCAGTCCCAGCGCCAGCGAGCGGCCGATGCGGCGCTCGCCGAAGGCATGGGCGACGGTCGCATACATCAGCGACCCGGCGATGACCCAGCCCAGCCATTCCAGCGTCAGGATCATCACCAGAAAGGCGATGGCGCCCTGGAAGGCCGCGCGCAGGTCCAGTTCGCGGAAAGGTTCGAGCTGGCCCCGGCGGCGCCATGCCTCGTGGCAAAGCTTGGCGCCGACCGCCGCCAGCCCGGCGCCGATGATGGCCGGAAACAGCCCCGGCCCGACGGCAGCCTTGGTGGCGATGCCGGGCTTCGACCAGACATCCAGCAGCATGTAGGCGCCCAGGCCAAGGCAGAAGACCCCCGGCACCAGCTCGGCATTGTGAGGACGCAGCAAGCGTTTCATGACGAAGCCCTCCGCGCCCCGATCACAGGACGCCCGCGTCCTTCAGGGCCTGGCCGATGCGGTCGGTCTCGGATTGCAGGAAGGCATCGAATTCCTCGGCCGGCTGATAGCTGTCGATCCAGCCGCGGGCTTTCAGCGCCTCGGCCCATTCCGGGGATTTCACCATGTCGTCGATGGCGGCTTTCAGCGCCTCGCGGTCGGCATCCTTCGCCTTGGGATTGGCGACGATCCCGCGCCAGTTCTGCACCGCCAGATCGACCCCGGCCTCCTTGAAGGTCGGCACGTCCACGCCGTCGATGCGTTCCTCGCCCGAGACCGCCAGAGCGCGCAGATCGCCATTCTCGACCTGGGCGCGGAACTCCTCATACCCCGAAATCCCGACCGTGGCATGGCCGCCGAGGACCGAGGCCAGAACCTCGCCGCCGCCGGCATGGACGACGTAATTGATCGCGGTCGGATCGACGCCCACGGTCTTGGCAAACAGCCCCGCCGTGATGTGATCGACCCCGCCGATGGACCCGCCCGCCCAGGACACCGCGCCCGGATCGGATTTCAGCTTCGCGATCAGGTCGTCCAGCGTCTTGATATCGGACTTGGCCGGCACGACGATGGCATCGACGTCGCCCATCAGCCGGGCGATGGGCGTCACGTCCTCCAGCGTCACCGCCGACTTGGTCGAAAGCACGCCGCCGACCAGCGCAAAGCCCACGATCAGGGCCGAGGGCTTCCTGGGCCGCGAGGTCACGAATTGCGCCAGCCCCACGGTGCCGCCGCCGCCGGCGACATTCGTCACCTCGACCGCCGGCACGGTGCCGCGGGCCTGCAAGACGCCCTGCACGGCGCGGGCCAGCTGGTCATAGCCCGAGCCGGGGCTGGACGGGGCCAGCAGCTCCAGCGAGGGCAGCAGTGCGTCGGCCTGCGCCGGGGCAAGGCTTGCGACGCTCAGCGCGCCGGCCATCAGCACGGCAAAGGCGCGACGGGTGATCCTGGTCATGGCTCTTCCTCCCTTTCGGTCCCTCCCGGACCGTTCGTTGAAAAATCAGGCCAGCGCGGCGACGACCGCGTCGGTGAAGGCCGCAGTGCCCAGCGGCCCGCCCAGATCGGCGGTGCGGCTCTCGGGCCGGTCCAGTGTGACTTCGACGGCGGCCTCGATGGCGCGGGCGGCCTGGTTCAGCACCGGCTTGCCGTGCTTGCTGCCCAGGTGATCCAGAAGCATCGCTGCCGACAGGATCAGCGAAGTCGGATTCGCCTTGCCCTGGCCCTGAATGTCGGGCGCCGAGCCGTGCTGCGCCTGCGCCACGCAGACATCGGCGCCCTGGTTGATCGAGCCGCCCAGGCCCAGGCTGCCGCACAGTTCGGACGCCTCGTCCGACAGGATGTCGCCGAACATGTTGGTGGTGACGATCACGTCGAAGGCATCGGGCTTGCGGATCAGCAGCGCGGCCGTCGCGTCGACGATCAGCTCCTCAAGTGCGACGTCCGGATAGTCCGCGGCGACCTTGCGCACCTCGCGCAGGAACAGGCCGTCCGACAGCTTCACCACATTGGCCTTGTGCACCGCCGTCACCTTCTTGCGGCGGCCGCGCGCCAGTTCGAAGGCGGCTTTCGCGACATTGCGCGAAGCACGCGCGGTGATCTTGCGGACCGACAGCGCCATGTCCGGGTCGGGCATGAACTCGCCGGTTCCGGCGAACATGTTGCGGTCGGAATAGAACCCCTCGGTGTTCTCGCGCACGATGATCAGGTCCATCGGCTTACGCAGCACCGTCAGGTCGGGCCGCGACTTGCAGGGCCGGACATTGGCGAAAAGCTCGAACTTGACCCGCAACTCGCCCGAGGGGTTGATGCCGCCCTTGTCGCGTGTCGGATAGTCGTAATGCGAAACCGGGCCCAGGATGACGCCGTCCATCTGCGGGATGCGCTCCATCACCGCATCGGACAGCGTGGTGCCCTGCTCGGCCAGCGATTTCAGGCCGATATCGGCCTGTTCGATCTGCAGCCCCAGGCCGAAACGGCGGTCGGCCGCATCCAGCACGCGCAGGGTGGCTTGAGTGATTTCAGGGCCGATCCCGTCTCCGGGCAGAACCAGAAGGCGCACGTCGTTCATCCTTGTTGTTTGCTGGAGAGTTGTCGGGACGCGAGCCGGTATCCCGTCCGCGTTTCCGGCGCGACCTCCTCCAGTGGTCTTTTGATGTATGTAAATGCCAGATACGTAATGATTCGGAATTTTGCAATACAAAAATACCAATTGTCTTGGCAGATGCCCTGCCGCATGCCATTTTCATGGAAACCCCCTCGGAAAGGCTCGCATGACCAACCTCGCCAACACCCTCGTCAGCCAGATCGCCGCGCATATCAGTGCGGACGGGTTGCAACCCGGCGACCGGCTGACCGAGCGCAAGCTGGCCGAGCAGTTCCGCGTCTCGCGCTCGCCGGTGCGGGCGGCGCTGAAGCAGCTGGAAGAGGCCGGGGTGCTGGTCTCAGGCGACCGCAGCGGCTATCGGCTGGTCGATGCCGCAGCCGCCGAGCAGTTCAACGCCCCTGTCGCGGAAGTCGATGAAGATGAAAGGATCTATCTGCAGATCGCCGACGACCGCGTCACCGGAAAACTGCCGGAGCGGATCACGGAAAGCGAGTTTCAGCGCCGATACGACCTGACCAAGGGCCGGCTGGCCAAGCTGTTGCGGCGCATGGCGCAGGAGGGGTGGATCGAGCGCCTTCCGGGTCATGGCTGGGAATTTCTGCCGGTGCTGACCTCGCTGGAATCCTATCGCGACAGCTATCGCTTCCGCCAGCTGATCGAGCCGGCGGCGCTGCTGGAACCGCGCTTCCAGCTGAACCGCCCGGTGCTGGAAAGCCGGCTGGCCGAACAACGCTGGCTGGTCGAGGGCGGGATCTGGACCGTGCCGGATGCGAAACTGTTCGAGCTGAACAGCGGCATGCACGAATCGGTCATCGAATGCAGCCAGAACATCTTCTTCATCGACGCGCTGAAGCGGGTGGACCGGCTGCGGCGCCTGATCGACTATCGCCAGATGCTGGATCGCGACGTGGCGCGCGAACGCTGCCTTGAGCATATCGAGCTGCTGCACCTGGTGTTGATGGGCCGCAACGAAGAAGCCTCGGAATTCATGCGCCAGCATCTGGCGGCGCTGGGGCCCCTGAAAAGCCGGGCAAGAGCGACTGGGTGAGGGCCATGGGAAAAAGGCCCCCTTGCGGATCCGAGGCAGGGCGCGGCGCACAGCGGACAGGAAAACATTGCTCGCAGTCCGGAGAAGGCGCCAGCGGTCCGCGACCTGCACACCGCACCCGGACGCGCCTGTGAAACGGCGCGCCCATGTTGCAGGCGCGCCGATATGGTGTGCGGTGCCGACCGGCATTCCTGTAACACCACCCTCTGCATCCACGCGCCTACAACTTTGTGGTGGAGGACATGGGGTAAAGCAGGATACGGGACGCTCACCAGATCAAGCGGAACTCGTGTTGTTCCGGTACCGATAGAGCCGCGCTACCTCGAACAGCACCGGCACCAGGATCGCGAGGAATGCGATCGCAAGGAGCGTTGCGGCAATGGGACGCGTGACGAACACGGTCATGTCGCCCTGGCTGATGGTCATCGCGCGGCGGAACTGCTGTTCGGCAAAGGGGCCGAGGATCATGCCGATGATCACCGGACTGGTGGGGAAATCATAGCGCCGCATGAAGAAGCCCATCACGCCGATGCCGTAAAGCAGAGCCAGGTCGAAGACCGAACGGCTGATCCCGTAGGTGCCGATGGTGGCGAAGACCAGGATGCCGGCATAAAGATAGGGCGCCGGGATCTTCAGGATCTGCACCCACAGCCCGACCAGCGGCAGGTTGAGGACCAGCAGCATGATGTTGCCGATATAGAGGCTGGCGATCAGGCCCCAGACAAGATCCGGCTGGGTCGAGAGAAGCTGCGGACCGGGATTGATGCCGTAGCTCTGGAACGCCGACAGCATGATCGCGGCGGTCGCCGAGGTCGGCAGCCCAAGCGTCAGCAGCGGCACGAACACGCCTGCGGCGGAGGCGTTGTTTGCCGCCTCGGGACCGGCCACGCCTTCGATGGCCCCCTTGCCGAACTCCTCAGGATGTTTCGAGAGCCGTTTTTCCATGAAGTAGGACAGGAAGGTCGGGATCTCGGCGCCGCCCGCGGGCATGGCGCCGATGGGAAAGCCGATCAGCGCGCCGCGGAGCCAGGCCTTCCAGGACCGGGCCCAGTCACGCGCATTCATCCACAGCGAGCCCTTGATCGGCACGATCTCGTCCTGGCCCCGACGATAGCGCGAGGCGAGATGCAGCGTCTCGCCCACGGCGAACAGGCCGACGCAGACGATCACCACGTCGATCCCGTCCAGCAGCGCCATCTGCCCGAAGGTGAACCGCGCCTGGCCGGTCTGCAGGTCCACGCCGATCAGCCCGATGAAGAGGCCGATCGCCAGCGCGGACAACCCCCGCAGGATCGATGTGCCCAGCACCGCCGAGACGGTGACGAAGGCCAGCACCATCAAGGCGAAGTAATCGGCGGGCGAGAAGAGCAGCGCCAGCTTGACGATGATCGGCGCCAGGACCGTGATGCCGACGACTCCGATGGTGCCTGCCACGAAGGAGCCGATGGCGGCGGTGGCCAGCGCGGGGCCGCCGCGGCCGGACCGGGCCATCTTGTGCCCCTCGAGGGCCGTGACGATGGTCGCGCTTTCGCCGGGCGTGTTGATGAGGATCGAGGTCGTCGAGCCGCCGAACATCGCGCCGAAATAGATGCCGGCGAACAGGATGAAGGCTGCGGCCGGTTCGACCTGGAAGGTGATCGGCAGCAGCAGGGCAATGGTCAGTGCGGGCCCAAGGCCGGGCAAGACGCCGATCGCGGTGCCCAGCGTGACACCGACGACCGACCAGAGCAGGTTCATCGGCGTCAACGCGACCGAGAAGCCGTGCAGGAGTGAGGTGAAGCCTTCCATCAGAGGAGATCCTCGATAAGTCCGCCGCCCATGCGAAGCCCGAGAAGCTGCGCGAAGCCGTAATAAGCGACGAGTGCCAGGACGAAGCCAATCAGCGCCGCCAGCCAGATGCGCCGGGCGCCGAACCCCTTGGCGACCATCAGATACATCAGGCTGGAGGACAGGATGAAGCCGAGGGGCGCGATCAGGAGCAGGTTCAGGACCAGGCCCCCGCCGACCCAGGCCATGGGGATCAGGTCGGGGCGCGGCTCGGCGCGTCGATGCCCTCGACCCGCTCGGGCGCCGAGATGCCGATGACGCGCAGGTTGCCCGCCCCCACCTGTTCCGAGAACTCGCCCCAGCCGGACACGCCGCAGGTGACCTGGTTGCCCAGAAGCGCCGCCATGGCCTCGCCGCCGCCGGCAAAGGCGACATAGCTCAGCGCCAGCGGATCGACGCCCGCGGCCTGGGCGACAAGTCCCGCCAGCATGTGGTCGCTGCCACCCGCGCTGCCGCCCGCCCAGGAGACCGAGCCGGGATCGGCCTTCAGCTTGGCCACCAGGTCCTCCATGGTCTGGATGTCGGACGCGGCGGGCACGACGATGGTCAGGTATTCGCCCGTCAGCCGCGCGATGGGCGTCACCATCGTCAGGTCCACCGGCGCGTTGTTGGTGATGATCGCGCCGATCATCACCATGCCGCCGGTCATCAGCGCATTGCCTTCGCCGGAATACTGGTTGATGAACTGCGGCAGGCCGATGGTGCCGCCGGCGCCGCCGACATTGGTGATCCGGGCCGAGCCGATCAGCCCTTCGCCGCGCAGGATCTGGTCCATCACGCGCGCGGTCTGGTCCCAGCCGCCGCCCGGCGCCGCCGGCACGAAGATCTCGAGCGAGCCGATTTCTTGCGCCAGCGTCAAGGTCGGCATGGCCGCCATCAGGCCGATGGCGCCGGTCGTCATCATGAAGTTTCTGCGGTTCATGGTCTCTTCTCCTCCCTGAAGGTGCGGTCCCGCGCGACTAGTCCCCGTCGCCCGGAAGCTTGCGGTTCTCGGGACCCTCATAGGTCCAGAGCCATTGCCGGGGGATCGGCCCCTTGTTGCGCTGCGACCCCAGGCTTTGTTCATAGGCATGCGCCAGGATCCCGACCGAGCGGGACAAGATGAACAGCCCCCGGCAGAGCGGCGGCGCAAAGCCGAGCTCGGCATAGATCGCGGCCGTGGCCCCGTCGATGTTCATGGGCACGGGGCGCGACTTCGTCCGGCGCAGATGCGCGTCGATGGCGCGGGCGATGGCGGCAAAGCGCCCCTCGACCGTTCCCGCCGCCACGGCATCGTCGATCAGCGACAAAAGCCGGGGCGCGCGCGGATCGACCGGGTGGAAGCGGTGGCCGAAGCCGGGCAAGTATTTCATGCCGGCCGCCGCCTGTCGCGCCAGCACTTCCGGCACCGCCTCGGGGCCGCCTGCCGCGTCGATCTCGTGATAAAGCTCCACCGCCTGCTCGCCCGCGCCGCCATGGACATCGTCGAGCACGTTGATCGCCGAGGCCATCGCGCCGTTGATCCCGACGCCCCCCGTCACCGCGATGCGCGAGATCGCGATCGAGGGCGCCTGCGGGCCATGGTCGACGCCCGCCACCATCGCCGCCTCAAGCAGCCGGGCCTGCGCCTCGGTCGGCAGTTCGCCGCGGGTCATCAGCCAGACCATCTGCGGATAGGTGACGCGCCCGATCAGATCCTCGACGGCATAGCCGCGCATCCGGATTTCGCCGGGGCGCATCTTGATGATGGATGTCGCCCACCAGTCCTCGGCCAGTTTCCGGTCGTCGCCCATCAGATCACCCCTTCTGATTTCAGCCGCGCGATGTCCTTGGGGGACATCCCCAGCGCGGCATAGATGTCGTCATTATCGGCCCCGAGCCGCGGCGGAGGGCTGTCCACCACCGGCGCTGCGCCGTTCAGCTTGACCCCGGTCCGCACCACGGTGATGTCGCGCCCGACCCCTTCCGGTGCGGGATAGGTGGCCAGCAATCCCCGGTCCGCGATCTGCGGGGCGGACAGGACTTGCGGCACGGTCAGGATCGCACCGGCCGGAACGCCGATGCGGTTCAGGTCCGCGGCCCATTCCTCGGCGCCGCGGGTCGCCAGCGTCTTTTCCAGCTCGCCGCGCAGGCGGATGCGATTGGCCTTGCGCAGCTCTCGCGTCGCGAAATCCGGATCGTCCAGCAGGTCGTCGCGGCCCAGGTAGCTGGCCAGGCTCTGCCACTGCTCGTCCTTGTTGGCGGCGATGTTGATCGGGCCGTCCGCCGTCTCGAAGGCGCCCGAGGGGGCAGAGGTGACGTTCTCGTTGCCGTTCGCCTGCGGCTCGACACCGGCGACAAGATAGTTCGACACCACCCATCCCATCGTCGCCACCACCGCTTCGAGCATCGAGACGTCGATGAAGCCGCCGCGCTCCGGCGCGTTCAGCGCCGCCGCGATGGCCATGGCCGCCGTCAGCCCGCCGACCGTATCCGCCAGCGGATAACCGACGCGCAGGGGCGCGCTGTCCTTGTCGCCGGTGATCGACATGACCCCCGACGCGCCCTGGATGATCTGGTCATAGGCCGGGCGGTCCCGCCACGGCCCGTCCTGGCCGAAGCCCGAGATGGCGCAATAGATCAGCCGGGGATTCTCGGCCTTCAGCACCTCGTAGCCGACGCCCAGCCGGTCCATCACGCCGGGGCGGAAATTCTCGACCAGCACATCGGCCGTCCGGACCAGGCGCCTCAGCAGCGCCTTGCCTTCGGGGTGCTTGAGATTGACGGTGACCGATTTCTTGCCGGCGTTCTGCGCCAGAAAGGACACGCCCATCCCGGCCTTGTTCAGCGCGGCATCGGCGCCGAGGTTGCGGGCCAGATCTCCGCGACCGGCAGCTTCGACCTTGATGACCTCGGCCCCGAAATGGACAAGCTGGTGGCAGCAGAAGGGACCGGCCAGGACGTTCGTCAGATCCAGCACACGGATGCCGTTCAGCGGTTTCATGGTGGTTTTTCCCAAGGTGATGTCCGTTTGCGCGTTCATGCGATTGCTCCGGCAAGAGGGATGATGCCGAAGGCCAGGGCGCCGGCCAGCATCGCCAGAACCAGTCCTGCAACCCACAGGATCGAGGCACGCTGGTTGTCGCCGTATTCGACACCGACAAGGTTCACGAGCAGGTAGGTGGAGGCGACCAGCGGGCTGAGCAGATGGATCGGCTGCCCGATCAGCGAGGCGCGTGCCATCTCGACCCCGCTGATGCCATAGACCTCGGCGGTCGAGGCGAGGATCGGCAGCATTCCGAAGTAAAAGGCGTCGTTCGTCACCGCATAGGTCGCGGCGGCGCTGAACAGCGCCGTGGCCGGCGCCATGTAGGGGCCGAGGCTGTCGGGCATGATCGCCAGCAGGCTTTGCGACATGGCATCGTCCATCCCGGTTCCCGACAGCACGCCGGTAAAGATGGCGGCGGCGAAGATCAGGCCGACGACGGAGACGATGTTGTAGGAATGCGCCTGGATCCGCTCGCGCTGCTCCGCGAGGGTCGGGTAGTTGATTGCCAGGGCGAGCGCGGTCGCGAGGATGAACAGGATCGGCAGCGGCAGGATGCCGGTGATCAGCCCGGCAAGCAGGCCACCCGTCAGCGCCAGATTGACAGGCATCAGCTTCGGACGGCGATAGGCGGGCGCTTCTTCCATGTCATGTTCCAGCGCGGCTTCCCGATCGGGGGAAAGGACACCGACGCGCCGCCTCTCCCGCAAGCCGAACAGGGTGGCGACGATCAGCAGGTAGCCGAAGCCCACCGCCATCGCCGGGATCAGCGGCACGAAGACATCCGCCACGTCCACATGCATTGCCGAGGCCGCGCGTGCCGTGGGGCCGCCCCATGGCAGGATGTTCATGATCCCGATCGACATCAGCAGCAGCGTCGCCATGTATTGCGGGCGCAAACCGATCGCCCGATAGATCGGCAGCAGCGCGGTGACGCAGATGACGTAGGTGGTCGCCCCGTCGCCGTCCAAGGCGACCGAGGTGCCGATCACAGCCGTGCCGACGAGGATCTTCAGAGGATCGCCCCTGGCCACTCGCAGCACCCGGGAAATCAGCGGATCGAACAGGCCCGCATCCGTCATGATGCTGAAGAACAGGATGCCGAACATCAGCATGGCGCCGGTGGGCGCAAGCTTGACCAAACCCTCGCGCATCATCTCGCCCAGACCGGCGGGATCGATGACCAGGCCGAACAGCACCGGGATCAGCGCCAGCGCGACAAGTGCGGAAAGTCTTCTCGTCATGATCAGCCCCAGAAACAGCGCGATCATGGCGAAGCCGGCAAATGACAGCATTCCAGTCTCCTCCATGGTGGGAACATGACAGAGAAGACAGGATCAGAAAATTCAGTTATATTCAGGAAAAGAAAACTTCTGGGACGCTGTCATGGATGTGCGGGATCTGGCCTATCTGCACGCGATCATTCGCGAAGGCAGCGTAGCCTCGGCGGCGGACGCCGTCGGGCGCACCCCGCCCGCGCTGACCAAGGCGGTGCGACGGCTGGAGGATCAATTGGGCGCTGCCCTCTTCACGCGCGTCGGCCGGGGCGTCGAGCCGACAGAGGCCGCGATCTTTCTTGCCGAACGGACCATGGGGGTCGTGGAGCAGCTGAAAATCATCCGCAGGCAGGTCAGGGATGTAAGCGAAGGGCGGCACGGACACGTCCGGCTGGGCGTGGCGGCGACAATGGCCGCCATTTACCTGCCTTCGTTCCTTCGCCGCCTGACCTCCGCGCATCCGGATCTTCGCGTTTCTATCGTCAACGGCATGAACGATGTCCTGCACCGGGCCCTCCGCGTCGGTGAGATCGACATGGTGCTGGGGGTGATCGACCGGAGCGATCCTGCCGCCGCCGAATGCCATGTCCTGGCGGAGGACCGCGTTCGGATCGTCGCCGCGACACATCATCCGCTGCAGGGACGAAAGGTCGGCCTGGAGGAGGTGCTGCCGCAGAAATGGGTGCTGCCCTCGCAACGGGTCGCGATGCGCCAGTGGTTCGACGCGGCTTTCCTTGCTCGGGGCTATGCGCCGCCGGAGCCGCATGTCGAGACGTCCTCCATCGCCATCCTGGAGGAACTGATCGCAGGGACGGACTATCTGAGCTTCATCTCGGGGCTGAAGATGGAGCTGCCTGCGCTCAGGGATCGGATCGCGCCCCTGGCCATCGAGGATTTCACCATGACGCGCGAAATCGGCGCGACATGGATGCGTTCCGCCACTGTCTCGCCCGCGCTCGAACTGGCCTTGTCGGTATTGAAATGTCCGCGTTAGCCGCGGGTTTCGGGCCTGAAGGGACCAATGCGATGCGGCTTCGTGCATTAACATCGCCGCGGATTATTTTCGCCCCGCAGATCAAGGCTTTCGCCAAAGGCCGAAGTTTCATCCGAGGCGATCCCGGGTAAGCCAAGTCTTCTAAAAGGACAGAAGCCGCGTGGCCGATGCCCTCGCCTGTGGTTCCGGACCGCTCGGCCCTGTGGCGTCAGCCCCTGTACTATTTCGGTCCGATCCGAGCGGCAGGTGATGCAGCAACCGTATTGCCCATCCCTCACATGCGCAGGATAGGCGCACGAACCTTCACCAAGGCCGCAGGATGTTAGAACAGGAAGGCTTTAGGCGGTTTTTTTGACCCCATACTCGCCGCTGACCTGGGCCAGTTGCTCGTGCAATTCGGCGATCAGCCCGGCACGAGGCCCTTTCGGGCGTTGCAGCAGCCCGATCTGGCGAAAGACCGGCGGATCGCCGAAGGGCAGCATGACCAGGTCCACCCCGCGCTCGATCGCGGCGATCCGCGGAACGATCGACACCCCGAGCCCGTTTTCGACACAGGCGGTCACCGCTGAAATCGTGTCCATCTCGGCGATGTCGTTCAGCGGCAGGTTCATCCGGCCCAGCTCGGTTTCGATCAGCCGCGCCAGGGGCACGTTGCTGCGGAACCGCACGTAGGGAAGCGCCGACAACGCCTGCCGGACATCAACGACCGGGGTTCCCGGTGGCGCGATCAGGAACAGCGGCTCGCGGATAAAGGGCGACCAGTCGAGATCGCGCGAGGACAGGCTGTTCTCGGCGATGATCGCGGCGTCCAGCCTGCCGGCATAGACATCCTGGACCAGGTTTTCCGAGTTCCCGACCAGAAGCCGGATCTTGAGGCCGGGATGATTCGCCACGACGCGCGATACCGCTTGCGGCAGCAGCCCTATCGCGCTGGTGCGAACCGAGCCGATGACGAATTTTCCCACGATCCGGCGGCCTGAAATCGCATCGATGGCGTTTTCCGCCGCCCTGACCAACTCTGCCGCCGCCTCGACCATCTGCTGTCCCGCCGCGGTCAGCGTCGGCGGGCGGTTCTCGCGGTTGAAAAGCGAAGCTCCGACTTCGTTTTCAAGGGCCTGGATCTGCTGGCTGACTGCCGAGGGCGTCAGCGCAACGCGGTTCGCGGCACGGGCGAAGCTGCCGGTTTCCACAATGGCGAGAAGTGTCTTTAGCTGGCGTGTATCCATTTCATGCAGTTTTTCTGAATATACAAAACAGTATTATCCGCTTTCATTCAGATATTCAAATGATAAATTCCAAGCCGAGGAGCTGCCACGGGGTGTGGCACACGGAGGATCATGTCACAGAATATCCTGATCACGGGGCCAAGCTTGGCACCCGCCGCCGCAGATGTGCTGACGCGAGCGGGTTATGTTCCGGTCTACGTTCCGCCCTATACCAACGGCGAGGGTCTGATCGAGGTCGTGCGCATGGCCGATCCGGTCGGCATCCTGGCGCGCATGGGTCGGATCGATGAAACCGTGTTCGCGGCGGCGCCCCGGCTTCGCGTGATTTCGAAGCACGGTGCGGGCGTGGACAATATCGACGTCGAGGCCGCCACGGCACGGGGCATCCCGGTGCTGAACGCGGCGGGAGCCAATGCGGTCTCGGTGGCGGAGCAGGCCATGGCGCTGCTCTTCGCCGTGGCAAAGAGGATCATCCCGCTCGATCGCGGCATCCGAGAGGGCCGCTGGGAGAAGCCGGGCTTCCAGGGCCGCGAACTGGCGGGCTCGGTCATGGGGCTGGTGGCCTTCGGCGCCATCTCTCGCCAGACCGCGCGCTTTGCCAAGGGGCTCGGCATCAGCGTTCGCGCCCACGATCCGTTCTCGCCGACGGAGGCCTTTGCGGCCGAGGGGGTCGAGCGGGTCGATGACCTGGACGAGCTGTTCGCCAGTTGCGACATCATCAGCCTGCATTGCCCGCTGACGCCCATGACAAGGAACATGGTCAACGCACAGCGCCTGTCGCGGATGAAACCGGGCGCCATCATCATCAACACCGCGCGGGGCGGGCTGATCGACGAGCCCGCGCTGGCCGAAGCACTGGCAAGCGGCCGGATCTCCGGCGCCGGGCTTGATACCTTCGCACAAGAGCCACCCCCCGCCGAACATCCGTTCTGGACAGAGCCGCGCCTTGTCCTCAGCCCGCATATCGGTGGCGTCACCGAAGCCGCGAACATCCGCGTCGGGGTCGAGGCCGCGCAGGGCATCGTGGACATGCTGGAGGGCCGTCCCGTGCCCGAAGCGCGCATCATCAACCGCGCAGAACTGAAGATCAGCGTCTAAGGAGACATTTTCATGGCAACCGGATTTCGTGTCCTGAAACGCGAACGCGCCGTTTCCGCCGACGTGGTGCGGCGTTTTCTGAAACTGCCCGTCGCCAATGTCAGCGACAGCATGCACCGCATGACCGCCGCCGGGCCGCGTCTGACCAAGATGCACCGCGACGGCCAGCTTGCCGGCCCGGCCATCACCGTCAAGGCCCGCCCGGGAGACAACCTGATGCTGCACAAGGCCATCGACATGGCCCGGCCCGGCGACGTCATCGTCGTCGATGCGGGCGGCGACCTGACCAATTCGCTGATGGGCGAGCTGATGCTGGCCTATGCGGTCAAGCGCGGCGTGGCGGGCTTCGTGCTGAACGGCGCGATCCGCGATGCGGACGCGTTCCTTTCCACCAACCTGCCGGTCTTTGCCGCAGGCGTGACCCATCGCGGTCCCTACAAGGACGGCCCGGGCGAGATCAACGTGCCCATCGCCATCGACGGCATGGTGATCGAGCCGGGCGACCTGGTCCTGGGCGACAGCGACGGCGTGCTGGCGGTCCCCTTCGACATCGTGGAAGAGGTCTATGCCAGGACCAGCGCCAAGCAGGACGCCGAAACCAAGCAGATGGCGGCGATCGAGGCCGGGACGAACGACCGTTCCTGGGTTGATGCCGCACTGAAGAAACTGGGCTGCGAGATCCCTGAAGGGATCTAAGTCCAACAGCCAGGACCAAAGGGAGGAAACCTATGTCCGCTAAAACGAGTCTGCCGCTTGCTGCGGCGCTGTTCGCATCGGCCGCGACCATGGCCCATGCCGATTGGCCGACTGATCGACCGATCGAGATGATCGTCGCCTTCGCTCCCGGCGGCGGCACCGACATCATGCTGCGCACCCTTGCTCCCTATCTTGAGGCGGAACTGGGTACGCAGTTTCCGGTGCTGAACCGTCCCGGGGCGGCAGGCGAGATCACCTATACCGCGCTGGCGCAGGCGCGGCCGGATGGCTACACCGTCTCGTCGCTGAATACGCCCGGCTTCCTGACCATGCAGATCGACCGCAAGCCGCGCTTCGACCCCGAGGAGATCTGCCCGATCGCGCGCATCGTCGAGGACCCCGGCACCTTCATCGTTCCCGCGGGCTCGGACTTCCAGACGCTGGAGGATCTCGTCGCCCATGCCAAGGAAAATCCGGGTGCCGTGTCCATCGGCACCACCGGCGTCGGCACCGACGAGCATTTGGCGATGCTGCAACTGGAGCGTTCGGCGGGCGTGGACCTGACGGCGGTTCCCTTTGCCGGCGCCAACGAGGCCAAGACCGCGCTTCTGGGCGGCCACATCACCGCCATCGGACTGAATGTCGGCGAATACGCCACCGCCGACAAGGGCGCGATGCGCGCGCTGGCCCAGTTCGCCGAGGAACGCTCGGTCCTGGCCGAGGATCTGCCGACCGCCAAGGAACAGGGCTTCGACGTCATCATGTCCTCCGAGCGTGGCCTTGCCGCGCGCTGCGAAGTGCCCGAGGAAATCCGCGCCCGCCTGGCCGAGGCCGTCGACGCGGCCCTGGCCAACCCCGAATTCCAGGCCCAGGCCAAGCAGCAATCCCTGCCCCTGGCGTTCCAGTCGGGCGCCGAGTGGAGGGAAGCCATGCCTGCACGGCTGGACCGCTACCGCGATATCTTCGCGCTGATCAAAGAGGGACAGTGATGGCCGGGCCGGGCGCGACGAAAAGGGGGGACATGCCCGATCTTCTGACGGCGGCGCTATTCATCGGATTCGGCGTGCTCGGCCTGTGGCTTTCGCGGCCGCTGGATCAGGGAACGCTGGCGCAGATGGGGCCGGGCTTTCTGCCCCGCGTTGTCTGCGGGGGACTGATCGTCCTGGGCGCCGTCATCGGTTTTTCGGCCCTGCATCGCCAGGGCGAGCCCTTGGAGGCGATGAAGCTGCGGCCGCTGGCGGTGATCGTGCTGTCGATCGTCGGCTTTGCCTATCTTGCCGAACATGCCGGTTTCGTCGTCGCGTCGCTGTGGCTGATCATCGCCGGATCGCTGGCCGATCCCGGCGGGCGGTGGCGCACGACATTGCTGCTGGCAGGCGGCCTGACCCTGTTTGGCGCATTGGTCTTCATCTACGGCCTTGGCGTCCAGATGACGATCTGGCCGTTCTGAGCCGAGGAAAACATCATGGAAATCTTTGATCTTCTGTTGCTGGGGTTTTCCGAGGCGATGAGCCCCGCAAACCTCGGGTTCTGCCTGATCGGTGCGCTTCTTGGCACGCTGATCGGGGTGCTGCCAGGGATCGGCCCGACCGCGACCATCGCGGTCCTGTTGCCGATCACCTTCTTCCTGCCGCCCCTTGCCGGGATCATCATGCTGGCGGGCATCTATTACGGCGCGCAATACGGCGGCTCGACCACGGCCATCCTGGTGAACCTGCCGGGAGAGGCCTCGGCCGTGGTCACGACGCTGGACGGCTACCAGATGGCGCGACAGGGCCGGGCGGGATCGGCGCTGGCCGTCGCGGCGCTGGGATCGTTCTTTGCCGGCACGGTCGCGACCTTCGGCATCGCCATCGCCGGTCCCATACTGGCAGGCTTTGCGCTGAATTTCGGGCCGGCCGAATATGTCTCGCTGATGATCTTCGGCCTGCTGGCCGCGACGATCCTGGCCAGCGGCCCGGTGCTGAAGGCCATCGGCATGATCCTGATCGGCCTGCTGTTCGGCATGGTCGGCACCGATCAGGCCACCGGGGCCGAGCGCCTGACCTTCGGATCGCTGGAGCTGTTCGACGGAATCGAGTTCACCGTCATCGCCATCGGCCTGTTCGGCTTTTCCGAGATCATCGCGAACCTGGAACGCAGCGGCTCGGCCGGCGTGACGGTTGCCCGCCTGACCCGGCTGTGGCCGACGCGCGAGGATTTCCGCCGCGCCTGGCCCGCAGTGCTGCGCGGCACCGGCGTCGGCACCTTCCTCGGCATCCTGCCGGGGGGTGGCGCCACGCTGGCGTCCTTCAGCGCCTATTCGCTGGAAAAGAAGGTCTCGAGAACGCCGGAAAAGTTCGGCACCGGCGTGGTCGAGGGCGTCGCCTCGCCCGAGGCCGCCAACAACGCCGCCGCGCAATCGTCCTTCATCCCGCTGCTGACGCTGGGCATCCCGTCCAACAACATGATGGCGATGATGCTGTCGGCCTTCATGATCCACGGCATCACGCCCGGACCCAGCGTGCTGACCAACCAGCCCGAGATCTTCTGGGGCCTGGTCGCCAGCATGTGGATCGGCAACGCGCTGCTGGTCATCATCAACATGCCGCTGATCGGACTGTGGGTAAAGCTGCTGACCGTGCCCTACCGCCTGCTTTATCCGGCAATCCTGCTGTTCTGCTGCGTCGGCGTCTATTCGATGAACAACCGCATCTTCGACGTGCTGCTGGCGGCCGGTTTCGGGTTGCTGGGCTATGCCTTCCGCAAGGCGAAATGCGAGCCGGGTCCGCTGCTGCTGGGCTTCGTCCTTGGTCCGCTGCTGGAATCGAACCTGCGCCGCACCATGCTGATCACCCAGGGCGACGCCAGCATCTTCGTCGAGCGTCCGATCAGCCTGGTGATGCTGATCGCGACCGCGATCCTGCTGGCGCTGATGATCCTGCCCGGCTTCCGCAAGAAGCGCGAAGAGGCCTTCCAGGAGGAAGAGGCGTGAAATCGCAACGGCCGCAGACGCCTCCGGCCGTTTCCATTCCAATCGCTCGGAAGGAGCTTGCATGACCATGAATGCAATAAGCCGTCGGGCGATGCTTCAGGCCGCCGGCGCGGCCGCGGCCCTTCTTGCACTGGGTAACAAAGTAAGACCGCATGTCTTCTTCACCGGCCCGGCGCTGACGGATCCGTCTGTATTCTGACCGCCCGGTGGTGGGTGCCTTCTTCGAGGGCTTCATTCATGCCGTCCGGCAGCCGAATGGGCGGAAGCCTGCGGATCATCGTCTTGTTCTGGACGGGATTTTCTGGAGCGAGGCGTGAGCCGCCACCGGTCCGAGGCCATGCCGAACACAAACCGGCGCGCCTTGGCGCGACCTGCCCCAGGAGTTCGGCAAGTGGTCGTCGGTCTACCGTCAGTTCCACCGCTGGACCTTGGCGGAGCTGTGGGAGGATATCCTGGATGCGGCTCGAACCACGCGGGGACTGCGCCGGACAAGCTGCAGATGGTCGACAGCACAGTAATCCGGGCGCATCATCATGCCGCGGGTAACCGTCCGGCCTGACCGCCCTGCCGCGTGCTGAGGGTGCGGGATAGTGTCCACCATCGATAGTGGACACTATGGTGATGGCGTGGCGCGTCGGACGAAGCGGCTCTGGACGGATGAGGAGAAGCGGTCGATCTGTTTCCAGACGGCTGCGCCGGGCGTTTCGGTAGCGCAGGTGGCGCGACGCTACGCGGTCAATGCGAACCTGATCTTCAAGTGGTTGCGCGATCCCCGCTTTGCGCCCGACCCGGCGTCGGTTCCGGCCTCGTCGGAGGAGGCGCGGTTTTTGCCGGTAGAGATAGTCGCGGAAGAGCAAGCACCTGCGGCAGCGCCTGTCGCCGAGAACCGCATCGAGATCGAGCTGGCCGGCGGTCACCGGATGCGGATCAGCGGGAGCTATGATCCCGAGGCGCTGGCGCGGCTGATCCGGGGTCTCACGGCGTGATCCCGGTTCCGGCCACTACGAGGGTCTGGCTGGCGGCCGGGGTGACGGACATGCGCAAGGGCTTTGCAGCGCTCGCGGCGCAGGCCGAGGCCGTGCTGAAGCAGGACCCGTTCGCCGGGCATCTGTTCGTGTTCCGGGGCCGTCGTGGCGATCTGGTGAAGGTCATCTGGTGGGACGGGCAAGGGGCTTGCATGTTCATGAAGCGGCTGGAGAAGGGGCGGTTCGTCTGGCCCTCGGCGAAGGAAGGCAAGGTGGCGCTGACGCCGGCGCAGCTGTCGATGCTCCTGGAAGGGATCGACTGGCGCGCGCCGGAGCGGACCTGGAGGCCCTTGGCGGCAGGCTAATCCAAGGGGCATGCAATCGCAGGATTCCCACAAGGAATCCCGTGAGATAGACTTCTCCCATGCTCGATCACACCCTGACCTTGCCGGACGACCCCGAGGAGCTTCGCAGCTTCACCGCGCGGCTTCTGGCCGAGGTGAAGGCGCAGGCGATCCTGATCGAGAAGCTGCGCCACCAGTTGGCCGGGCACCGGGCGCAGCGGTTCGGAGCCTCGTCGGAGACGGCCGAGCAGCTGCAACTGGCGCTCGAGACCAGCGAGATCGCCGCTGCCGCGATGACGGCGCGGATGAAGCTGCCGGACATCGAGGAGAAGGACCGCCCCAAGCGCCGGCCGATCCCGGATCACATCCCGCGGATGGAAGTGGAACTGACCCCGGGCGCCGAGGCCTGCGCCGATTGCGGCGGGCGGCTGCGCCGGATCGGCGAGGATGTGACCGAAGAGCTGGAGTATGTGCCGGGACGCTTCATCGTGAACCGGATCGTGCGGCCCCGGCTGACCTGCGCCTGCTGCGAACGGTTCGTCCAGGCCCCGCTGCCGACGCGCCCCATCGAGCGCGGCCGTCCCGGGCCTGGCCTGCTGGCCCATGTCCTGGCCAGTAAATATGCCGACCATCTTCCCCTCTATCGCCAGAGCCAGATCTTCGAGCGCGAAGGTATCGACCTCGACCGCTCTACTCTGGCGGACTGGGTCGGCAAGACCACCGCCCTGCTGGAACCGCTGTCCGAGGCCATCGGGCGCCATGTCCTGTCGGCCGAAGCGATCTTCGTGGATGACACGCCCGTTCAGATGCTGGCGCCGGGCACCGGCAAGACCCAGACCGCGCGGCTCTGGACCTATGCCCGTGACGAGCGCCCCTGGGGCGGGGATGCTCCACCAGCGGCATGGTATCGGTTCTCCGGCGACCGGAAGGGCCAGCACCCCAAGGATCACCTCGCCCGGTTCCGCGGCTGGATGCATGCCGATGGCTATGCCGGGTTCGAGGACCTCTATCGCTCCGGAGCCATCCGCGAAGTTGCCTGCATGGCTCATGTCCGGCGCAAGTTCGTCGACATCCACCGGTCGCAGGCGTCCCCCATCGCCGAAGAGGCCATCGCCCGGATCGCCCAGCTCTACGCCGTCGAGAAGGAGGCCCGAGGCTCGCCGCCTGACCCTCGCGCGCAACTCCGCCGCGCCCATGCCGCCCCGGTCTTCGACGATCTCGAGGTCTGGCTGGCCATGCAGCTCACCACGATCTCGGGTAAATCCCCACTCGCGGCCGCCATCCGCTATGCGCTAACTCGCATGGAGCGCCTGCCCCCTACCTTGATCACGGCATCCTCGAGCTCGACAACAACGCCGCCGAACGCGCAATGCGCGCCATAGCCCTCGGGCGGAAGAACTACCTCTTCTTCGGATCAGAAGCGGGCGGCAAGACAGCTGCCATCGCCTACACGCTGATCGAAACCGCCAAGCTCAACGCAATCGATCCCCACGCCTGGCTCGCCGACACCATCGCCCGCATCCCAGACTACAGGATCACCAAGGTCGACGACCTGCTGCCCTGGCGATGGAACGGGTAGCGGTCAGGCCGGACGGTTACGGTGGATGAGACGAAATAGCTGACCATCTGGTCCTTGGGTCCGCCCAGAAACTCGGATGCGACATAGAAGCCAAGCGTAAGCACACCGACGATCAGGACGCCGGCGCCGACTCCAGAAAGGGTCGCAGGCAGATCGTCAACACCTACCTTGACACAACGATACTGCCGGGACGTCCAATCCATCACCAACAATCAAAATGGACGTACCAAAGGGAGGGGGAGAGGGAAAGATTCTTTATCGCTCCGCAGGGACTGGCGAGATACTCGGCTGCGGGCGGGAAACATGATGCATACTACTCGCCTGCATCCGGCTTGGGAACGGCCCCTTCGGCCAACAGGACCTCATGCGCCGCCTTGAAGGCATCAAGGCCGGCCGGGATGCCGCAATAAGCCGTGGCATGCAGCAATGTAGCGCGGATCTCGTCCACGGTGACGCCGTTGTTCAGTGCACCCCGCACATGCAGCTTGATCTCGGGGGTGCGGCCTAGCGCGGTCAGCATGGCAAGGTTCAGCAGGCTGCGCGTCTTGCGGTCCAGGGTCGGATCGCCCCAGGCCCAGCCCCAGGCCCAAGCCGTGGTCGCCCGCTGAAACGACATCATGAAGTCGTCCGCCCGCTGCATCGAACTGTCGACATAGTCCGCGCCCAACACCTCGCGCCGGATCGGCAGGCCCTTGTCGAACAGTTCCTGATCTTCGGCCATCGCGCTATCCCTTCTCACTTGGTCATTCACCGGCTTCCAAGCCAACCCGCATCAGGACGACGGGTCCGAAGCGCCTTCCACAATCACGACATGCGCTTCGCATGCGCCATCGCGGCAAGCACGTGCTTCCTGATATTCCCGAGAATAAAAGCAGTCGCGGGCACGGGCCAGATCGGGAAACCGGATCACGACATGGCGCTGGAGGACGGGACCTTCCAAGGTCTCGGATGCGCCGCCGCGAGCCAGGAACTCTGCACCGAACTTCGCGAAGGCCTTGGGAGCCAGCGCCTGATACCCGGCATAGGCCGCCGGGTCGTGAACAGTCACGTGGGCGATCCAATATGCACTCATTGCCCCGTCCTTCGAGCGCCCTCATTGGCCACATGCAGCAGTTTGCTCGCGATTTCCGCGGCTTCGGTCAGATGCTCGCGCACGGCTTCGCTTGCCCGGTCCGGATCTTGCGCGAAAATCGCCTCGGCAATGCGCTGCATCCGGGCCTGCCCCGATACATGCCGGTCGGTCGAGGCCAGTGTCAGCGCCCGAAGTCGCGAAATGCGCCCGTTGAGGCGCTGGACGATCTCCCAGGCGATGTGATGCCCGGCGGTGACGAAGATAACCTCGTAAAACCGCGTCGTCGCATCATAGAGCACCTGAGGATCGTCGGATAGAAAGGCTTCCTTGAGGCGCTGAAGCGCGGCCTGCAGATCGGCACGGGCAGACGCGTCGAGAAGCCTGGCGCAATCCGCCGCCGCCGCCGCCTCCAGCCGCAGGCGGATGTCATAGATCTGCCGGGCCTTGTCCCAGTCGAGGGTCGCGACGATCGGCCCTTGCCGGGGCCGGATCTCGACCAGGCCCTCGGCCTCCAGATAGCGGATCGCCTCGCGGATGACGGATCGCGAGACGCCCAGCTGATCGACCAGCGTCCGTTCGACGAGCCGGTAACCGGACGGAAAGCGCCCCGACATGATCGCGGCGCGCAAGCGCTCCACCGCAAGCTCGCGAAGCGTCTGGGGCACATGCTCGATGCGCAGGCTGGCGGGTTGTTCATTTGTCATGGTGCGAGACTAGCGCAGCTGGAATGCCAATACAATCTCATATTGACATATGACATGTTGGTATACCATCTTCCGATCATCGAATCGCTCTGGGGGCTGCCATGACAGCGGAAATCCGCAAGACCTTGCTGAATATCGAGACCACGCTGATCGAAGGCGGTCGCGCCGCGCCGCAGCCTTTGAAGCTGATCACTGCCGCCGCCGTGCTGAAGAACCCTTGGGCGGGGCGCGGTTATGTCGACGACCTCAAGCCGGAAATCCACGCCGTCGCCCCCATCCTCGGCGAGTTGCTGACCGATATGGTGATCGAGGCCGCCGGCGGCGGCGGCAAGGTCGAAGCCTATGGCAAGGCCGCCGTGGTCGGCCTCGATGGCGAGGTCGAGCATGCCAGCGCGCTGATCCACACGCTGCGCTTCGGCAACCATTACCGCAGCGCGGTGGGGGCGAAATCCTATCTGGCCTTCACCAACACCCGCGGCCCGGCGAACGCCCCGATCATGATCCCGCTGATGGACAAGAACGACGAGGGCCGCCGCTCGCATTATCTGACGATCCAGTTCGCGATCCCGGATGCCCCGGCCGCCGACGAGATCGTCGTCGCGCTTGGTGCCTCGATCGGCGGGCGCCCGCATCACCGCATCGGAGACCGCTATCAGGATCTGAAGGATCTGGGCCATGATGTCTCGAACCCTGCCGCTGTCTGACGGCGCCACCGTCCGGCTGATCGAGGCCGGGCGCGGTGAGCCCTTGCTGCTGATCCATGGCGTCGGCATGCGGGCCGAGGCCTGGGAGCCGCAGATAGATGCTCTGTCCGCCCATCACCATGTCATCGCGGTGGACATGCCGGGACATGGTGCCTCGTCCCCGCTGCCGGCAGACGCGCACCTGCCAGATTTCGTCGCTTGGGCGGCGCGTCTGGTCGAGGCGCTGGGACTTGGGCCGGTCAATTTGGCCGGCCATTCCATGGGGGCGCTGGTCGCGGCTGGCCTGGCGGTCGAGCGTCCCGACCTGGTCCGGCGCCTGGCACTGCTCAACGCGGTCCATCGCCGCTCGCCCGAGGCTCGCGCCGCCGTCCTGGCCCGCGCCGACGAGATCGCCCGCGGCGAAGGTGACAACGAAGCACCGCTGATCCGCTGGTTCGGCCCCAATCAGGTCGCCATCCGCAACAAGGTGGCGCACTGGCTGGACGGTATCGACCCGCAGGGTTACGCCACTGCTTACCGCGCCTTTGCCGAGGGCGATACGATCTATGCCGACCGACTGGCTGAAATCGCCTGCCCGACGCTGGTGCTGACCGGTGACGGCGACCGCAACTCCAGCGCGCAGATGAGCCACGAGATGGCCGATGCGATCCCCTTGGGCCGTGCGCTGATCGTCGCCGGGCATCGCCATATGGTGAACATGACGGCACCCTACATCGTGAACGATGCCCTGACAAACTGGCTCAGATGGGACGAAACCAATATGACGCCATTCGATCCCCGCGCGCTGCGCGACGCCTTCGGCTGCTTCATGACGGGTGTGACGGTCGTGACCACCACGTCGGAAGGCATGCCGCTGGGTTTCACCGCCAACTCCTTTTCTTCGGTTTCGCTGGATCCCCCGCTCCTGCTGGTTTCGATCGCCAGGACATCGCGCAACTTCGGGCATTTCGTGAATGCGGGCCATTTCGCGATCAACGTGCTGGCGGAAAGCCAGAAGGATGTCTCGGGCACTTTCGCCCGCCCGGTCGAGGATCGCTTTGCTACGGTGGAGTGGTCGCCCGGCCCGGCAGGGTCGCCGGTGCTCTCGGGCGTCTCGGCCTGGTTCGACTGCCGGCTTTCGCAACTGGTCGAAGCGGGCGATCACGCCATCCTGATCGGCGAGATCAAAGGCTTCGCCGCCTCGCAAGAGCCCGGCCTGGGATATTACCGCGGCGCCTATATCACGCCTGCGCAGACCGCAGCGCAACTGCCGACCGGCCCTGACGTGATGATAGCCGCCATCGTCGAGGCCTGGGGTGAAGTCCTGCTGGTCGAGGACGGACAGGGCGGGCTGGCGCTGCCCGAAGCTCGGGTCGGGCGCGAGGGCGTGCAAGCCGCCTTGACACAGCTTTTGCGCGATAGCGCCCCCGACGCCGCGCCGGGCGAGATCTATGCCGTCTACGACGGCGCGGCGCCCGGCCGCCAGCACATCGCCTTCCGCTGCCCGGCGACCTCGACCGATGCGCGGAAGGGACGCTTTGTCCCGCTGGAATCGGATCATCTGAAATCCGTCAGCGATCCAGCCACCCGGTCGATGCTGGATCGGCTGGCGGCGGAATCACGGCTTGGCAATTACGGCGTCTATTTCGGATCGCATATCGAAGGTCAGGTCACGCATAAACAGGGAGCAGGGGCATGAAATTCTCACTCTTCATCCATATGGAGCGCGTCTCGCCGGACGAGGACCAGAAGAAGCTCTATCAGGAGATGCTGGAGCTTTGCCGTATCGCCGACGAAGGCGGAATGCATGCCATCTGGACGGGCGAACATCACGGGATGAACTTCACCATCTCTCCGAACCCGTTCCTGAACCTGGTCGACATCGCCCGGCAGACCAAGAACGTCCGTCTTGGAACCGGGACGGTGATCGCGCCCTTCTGGCATCCGATCCGGCTGGCGGGCGAGGCAGCGATGACCGATCTCATCACCGGAGGGCGGCTGGACCTGGGCATCGCCCGCGGCGCCTACAGCTTCGAATATGAGCGGATGCTGCCGGGGCTTGATGCCTGGGGCGCGGGTCAGCGGATGCGCGAGTTGATCCCCGCGATCCAGAAGCTCTGGCAGGGCGATTACGAACATCAGGGCGAATTCTGGCAATTTCCCAGGACCACCTCCTCGCCCCTGCCGGTGCAGCAGCCGCATCCGCCGATCTGGGTCGCGGCACGCGATCCGAACAGCCATGAGTTTGCCGTCGAGCACGGCTGCAACGTCCAGGTCACGCCCCTGCATCAGGGCGACGAGGAGGTCGTCAGCCTGATGGAGCGTTTCAACGCCGCCTGCGAAAAGCATTCCGGCCGGCCCCGCCCGAAGATCATGGTCCTGCGCCATACCTATGTCGCCGACAGCGAGGAGGATGCGCAGCGCGGCGCCGAAGAGCTGAACATGTTCTACAACTATTTCGGTGCCTGGTTCAAAAACGAGAAGCCGATTTCGATGGGCCTGATCGAGACGATCACCCCCGCCGAGGCCGCGAAGCACCCCTTCTATTCGCCCGAGGCAATGCGCAAGAACCAGATCGTCGGCGAAGCGCCGGAGGTCATCGAGCGTATCAAATCCTACGAGGCGCTTGGCTATGACGAGTTCAGCTTCTGGATCGACAGCGGGATGAGCTTCGAGCGCAAGCGCGCTTCGCTGGAACGCTTCCTTGGCGACGTCATGCCGGCCTTCGCGTGATGGAACGGTTCCAGCATTATATCGACGGCGCCTTCGAGAACGGCGCGAGCAGCTTCGACAGCCTCGACCCCGCCACCGGTGCGCCCTGGGCCAGAATGCCCGATGCCAGCGCGGCGGATGTGGACCGCGCCGTGCGCGCGGCCCATCGCGCCTTTCACGCGCCGGACTGGGCGGGGCTGACCGCCAGCGCGCGCGGCAAGCTGTTGCTGCGGCTGGCCGATCTGGTGGCCGAGGCGGCTCCGCACCTTGCCGAGCTGGAAACCCGGGACACCGGGAAGATCATCCGCGAGACCAGCGCGCAGATCGCGTATGTGGCCGAGTATTATCGTTATTATGCCGGTCTGGCGGACAAGATCGAGGGCGCCCACCTGTCCATCGACAAGCCCGACATGGAGGTCTGGCTCCGGCGTGAACCCGTCGGCGTCGTCGCCGCCATCGTGCCCTGGAACAGTCAGCTGTTCCTGTCGGCGGTCAAGCTGGGGCCGGCGCTGGCCGCCGGCTGCACGGCGGTGCTGAAGGCCAGCGAGGACGGGCCCGCGCCGCTGCTGGAATTCGCGCGGCTGGTCCAGCAGGCAGGCTTTCCGCCGGGAGTCGTCAATATCCTGACCGGCGGACCCGAGGCCGGCAAGGCGCTGACCACGCATCCGCTGGTCGCCCATATCGCCTTCACCGGCGGGCCGGAAACCGCGCGCCATATCGTGCGCGCTTCGGCCGAGAACCTGTCGCGCACCTCGCTGGAGCTGGGCGGCAAATCGCCCTTTATCGTCTTCGACGACGCCGATCTGGACAGTGCCGCCAATGCCCAGGTCGCCGGCATCTTCGCCGCGACCGGCCAAAGCTGCGTCGCCGGCTCGCGCCTTCTGGTGCAGAACGGCATCAAGGACGAGATGCTGGCGCGGCTCAAGGCCAAGGCCGAGGCGGTGCGCATCGGCGCCCCGGGCGACATATCCACCGAGGTCGGGCCGCTTTGCACCCTGCGCCAGCGCGCCCGGATCGAGGAGATCGTCGCCGCATCGGTCGCCATCGGGGCCAGGCTGATCACCGGCGGGCAGTCGCCAGAGGGCGAGGGCTTCTATTACCCGCCAACGATCCTTGATTGCAGCGCCGTGCCCGATGCGCCCTGCGTAACCCAAGAGCTGTTCGGCCCGGTGCTTTCCGTCGTCGGCTTCGACACCGAGGAAGACGCGCTGCGCATCGCCAACGGCACGCCCTATGGCCTGGCCTCGGGCGTATTTACCCGCGACCTGACGCGAGCGCACCGGATGATCCGCGGCATCCGCGCCGGCGTGGTCTGGGTCAACACCTATCGCGCAGTCTCGCCCATCGCGCCCTTTGGGGGGCATGGGCTGTCGGGGCATGGACGCGAGGGCGGGCTGGCGGCGGCGCTGGACTATACGACCGTCAAGACGGTGTGGCTGCGAACCTCGGACGATCCGATCCCCGACCCTTTCGTGATGCGCTGAACGAACCCGGACAAGCCGGGCAACAATCGCAACCAACCAACAGTGGAGACTGACAATGCAAATGAAATCGCTTCTCGCAGTCGCATTCGTCGCCATGGCGGCCAGTGCAGCCAACGCCCAGCAGATGGTCTTCACCTCCTGGGGCGGCACGACGCAGGATGCGCAGACGGAGTTCTGGGCCGCGCCCTTTACCGAAAAATCCGGCACCGCCGTCCTTCAGGACGGGCCGACCGACTACGGCAAGATCAAGGCCATGGTCGAGGCCGGCGCCGTCGCCTGGGACGTCGTCGACACCGAATTCGACTGGGCGCTTCAGGCCGGAAAGGCCGGGCTGCTCGAACCGCTCGACTTCAACGTCATCGACAAGGCCAAGCTGGACCCGCGCTTCGTGTCGGATTACGCGGTGGGATCGTTCTATTATTCCTTCGTGATCGGCTGGAACCCGGCGAACTTCTCCGGCGACAGCCAGCCGCAGACCATGGCCGACTTGTTCGATACCGAGAAATTCCCCGGCAAGCGCACCTTCTACAAATGGTCCGCCCCGGGCGTGATCGAGGCGGCGCTGCTGGCCGACGGCGTGCCGGCCGACCAGCTGTATCCGCTGGACCTCGACCGCGCCTTCAAGAAGCTGGACACGATCAAGTCCAGCATCATCTGGTGGGAAGGCGGCGCGCAAAGCCAGCAGTTGCTGGCCTCGGGTGAGGCGCCGATCGGGCTGTTCTGGAACGGCCGCCTGGCCGCGCTGCAAGCGGATGGAATGCCGGTCGGCATCAGCTGGCAGGACAACATCACCGCCGCCGATGCCCTGGTCGTGCCCAAGGGCGCCAGGAACAAGGAGGCCGCGATGGCCTTCATCGCCGAGGCGACCAGCGCCAAGGCGCAGGCGGATTTCGCAACCAAGACCGGCTACGCCCCGATCAATCTCGACTCGCCGGCGCTGATGGAGGCCGATCTGCGCGCCACCCTGCCCGACGCGCAGACCGCCAACCAGATCAATGCCGACATGGCCTATTGGGCCGAGCATCGCGATGAGATCGGCAACCGCTGGTATGCCTGGCAGGCGGAATGACCCGTCGCCCCGCCGCAGTCCGCTTTCGCGGGCTGCGCCATCCCGTCTCTTTCTGCTGAGGTGACCGATGCTGTCCTTCCTGACACCCGCCCGGCGAGGATCGGGTCTTGGCATGGCCATGCCCGCCCTGCTGCTGCTTCTGGCGTTCTTCGTGATCCCGGTCGCGGCGCTTCTGAGCCGTTCGGTGACCGAACCGGTGCCGGGCCTGCAGAATTACGAGACCCTGCTCGGCTCGGCCACCTATCTGAGGATATTCTTCAACACCTTCCTGGTTTCGGGCCTCGTCACCCTGATCACCGCGCTCATTGCCTTTCCGGTGGCCTGGGCACTGGCGATCATGCCGTCCCGCGTCGCGGCCGTGGTCTTCGCCATCATCCTGCTGTCGATGTGGACGAACCTGCTGGCGCGCACCTACGCCTGGATGGTGCTTCTGCAACAGACCGGGCTGGTCAACCGGATGCTGATGGCCACCGGCATCATCGACCAACCGCTGCAGCTGACCAACAACCTGATCGGCGTCACCATCGGCATGGTCTATATCATGCTGCCCTTCATGATCCTGCCGCTCTACGGCGTGATCAAGAAGATCGACCCCGCGATCCTGCAGGCCGCCGCGCTTTGCGGTGCGACCAAGGGGCAGGCGTTACGGCGGGTGTTGCTGCCGCTGGCCACGCCCGGCATCGCCTCGGGGGCGCTGATGGTCTTCGTCATGTCGCTGGGCTATTTCGTCACCCCCTCGCTCTTGGGCGGCACCGCCAACATGATGCTGGCCGAGTTGATCGTGCAGCAGGTGCAGAGCCTCCTGAACTGGGGCATGGGGGGCGCCGCCGCCTTCATCCTGCTGGTCGTCACCCTGGCGCTTTATGCCCTGCAACTGCGCCTGTTCGAAGGAAAGGCCCGCTGATGCTGATGAATTTCGACAAGCTGGGCGCCTGGCGCTGGATCCTGTCCGGTATCTGCGCGCTGATGGCGCTGTTCCTGCTGCTGCCGATCCTGTTCATCGTCGCGCTGTCCTTCGGCAATTCGCGCTGGCTGATCTTTCCGCCACCGGGATGGACGCTGAAATGGTATGGCGAGCTTTTCGCCGATCCGCGCTGGCTGCAGGCCGCCTTCACCTCGGCCAAGATCGCCGCCATCGTCATGGTGCTCTCCGTCGCCATCGGCCTGCTGGCCTCGCTGGCGCTGGTGCGCGGCCGGTTCCGCGGGCGCGCGGTGCTGCGCGGATTCTTCCTGACCCCGATGGTCCTGCCGGTGGTCATCATCGCCGTCGCGCTTTACGCCGCCTTCCTGCGGCTGGGTCTGAACGGCACGCTGGTGGGCTTCGTCATCGCGCATCTGATCGTCGCCCTGCCCTTCTCGATCATCACCATCTCGGGCGCGCTAGAAACCTTCGACCCCTCCATCGAGGACGCCGCGATCCTCTGCGGCGCCAGCCCCTGGGAGGCACGCTTCCGCGTCACCCTGCCCGCGATCAGCCACGGGTTGTTCTCGGCCGCGATCTTCTCGTTCCTGATCTCCTGGGACGAGGTGGTGCTGGCGATCTTCATGGCCTCGCCTACGCTGCAGACCCTGCCGGTCAAGGTCTGGACCACGCTGCGCCAGGACCTGACGCCGGTGATCGCCGCCGCCTCGACCCTCCTCGTCCTGCTGACCGTGGTCCTGATGATCGCGGCCGCCCTGATCCGCAAAGGCAAATCCCGATGACCAGCCCCTATCTGCACATCAACGGAATTCGCAAGACCTTTGGAGACGTCGTTGCCACCGACCATGTCGAGCTGGAAATCGGCGAAGGCGAGTTCATGACCTTCCTCGGCCCCTCGGGCTCGGGCAAGTCGACGACGCTCTACATCCTGGCCGGTTTCCAGGATCCGACGGCTGGCGACATCAGGCTGCGCGGCAAGTCCATTCTGCAAACGCCGTCCCACAAGCGCAACATCGGCATGGTCTTCCAGCGCTACACGCTGTTCCCGCATCTTTCGGTGGGCGAAAACGTGGCCTTTCCCCTGCGCGTGCGCCGCGCACCGCAAGCCGAGATCGCCGCCAAGGTCAAGCGCGCCCTGTCGCTGGTGCGCCTCGACGGGTTCGAGGACCGGATGCCCGCCAACATGTCCGGCGGCCAGCAGCAGCGTGTCGCCCTGGCCCGTGCCCTGGTCTACGATCCTCCGGTCCTGCTGATGGACGAGCCCTTGTCCGCGCTGGACAAGAAGCTGCGCGAGGAAATCCAGTATGAGATCCGCCGCATCCACCAGCAGACCGGCGTGACCATCCTCTACGTCACCCACGACCAGGAAGAGGCGCTGCGCCTGTCCGACCGCATCGCCGTCTTCAACCGCGGCAGGATCGAGCAGGTCGGCACCGGACCCGAGCTTTATGCCAGTCCCGCCACGCATTTCGTGGCCGATTTCATCGGCGACAGCGCCTTCCTGACCGGAGAACTGGCCGAGGTGAAGGAAGGCCGCGCGACGCTGCGTTTCACCGACGGCACCCATCTGGCCGACGTGCCGATGCACGGCGCGGGCGCGCGGGGCGGCAAGGCCGAACTGATGCTGCGCCCGGAACGGATCGACCTGTCTGATACGGTGGGCCCGCCGGGCGCTTCGCTTCCCGTGACCATCGAGGACGTGACTTTCCTGGGCAACAACAGCGCCGTGACTGCCCGCACCAGCTGGGGTGATCCGCTTTATATCCGGCTGAACTTCGGCCATCCGATGATGGGCAGCGTCAGCCGCGGGGACAAGCTGCATGTGCGCTGGCAGCCGCAGGATGCGCATGTGTTTACCAAGGAATGAACGCATCACACCGCCGGATCTCACCTCGCACCGGCCAACAGCGGAAACCGCAATGATTGACCTGAACGATCCTTCGCTGCTGACCGGCAGCGCCTTCATCAACGGCTCATACGTCTCGGCCGACAAGGTTTTCAGCGTGACGAACCCGGCCACCGGCGAGGAACTGGCACAGGTAGCCGATCTGGGCATTGCCGAGCTTCGCCAGGCCATCGACGCCGCCCAGGCCGCGCAAAAGCCCTGGGCGGCGCGCACCGGCAAGGACCGGGCCGCCATCCTGCGGCGCTGGCACGACCTGATCCTGGCCAACCAGGAGGACCTGGCCCGCATCCTGACCGCCGAGATGGGCAAGCCCCTGGCCGAGGCGCGGGGCGAGATCGCCTATGGCGCATCCTATGTCGAATGGTTCGCCGAGGAGGCCAAGCGCGTCTACGGCGACACCATTACCGGCCACATGCCCGACAAGCGCCTGATTGTGCTGAAGCAGCCGGTGGGCGTCGTCGGCGCGATCACGCCCTGGAACTTCCCGAATGCCATGCTGGCGCGCAAGATCGCCCCGGCCCTGGCGGCGGGCTGCACCATGGTCGCCCGGCCCTCGGAATTCACGCCGCTTTCGGCGCTGGCGCTGGGCGTGCTGGCCGAACGCGCCGGCATTCCGGTGGGGGTCCTGAACATCGTGCCCGGCCTCGATGCCGCCGGCATGGGGGCCGAGCTTTGCGCCAATCCCAAGGTCGCGAAGATCACCTTCACCGGCTCGACCCGCGTCGGCAAGATCCTGATGCGGCAGGGGGCGGACACGATCAAGAAGCTGTCGCTGGAACTGGGCGGCAACGCGCCGTTCATCGTCTTCGACGACGCCGACCTGGATGAGGCGGTCGAGGGCGCCATGGCCGCCAAGTTCCGCAATGCCGGCCAGACCTGCGTCTGCGCCAACCGCATCTATGTGCAGGCGGGCGTGCATGACTCCTTCGTCGAGAAGCTCGCGGCCCGCGTCGCGGCGCTGGCGGTCGGCGACGGCCAGGCCGACGGTGTCGCGATCGGCCCGCTGATCAACGACGCGGCCCTGGCCAAGGTCGAGGACCACATCGCCGACGCCCGGGCGCATGGCGCGGCCATCGCCACCGGCGGCGCGCGCCATGCGCTTGGCGGCAGCTTCTTCCAGCCGACCGTGCTGTGCGGCATGACGCCCTCGATGAAGATCGCGCGCGAGGAGACCTTCGGCCCCGTCGCCCCGGTCTGGCGCTTCGAGACCGAGGCCGAGGCGGTGGCGCTGGCCAATGCCAGCGAATTCGGGCTGGCGGGCTATTTCTACGCCCGCGACCTGTCCCGCGTCTGGCGCGTGGCCGAGGCGCTGGAGGTCGGCATGGTGGGCGTGAACACCGGCCTGATCTCAACCGAGGTGGCGCCCTTCGGCGGCGTCAAGCAATCCGGCCTCGGCCGCGAGGGCAGCCATTACGGCATCGGGGACTATCTCGAGATCAAATACATCTGCCTGTCGGTTTGAAAGGCTAAAGGGCTTCGGCAGAGCGTCATTTTCTCTACTGAGAATAAAAAATCGATAGATCGAACTGAGGACTGAGCCAGGCTCTTCCGAACGTGACACCCTCAATCGGAACCGAGGCCACTTCCGAAATATCTGCGCTGGAGTCTAGCGGGTTAACCGCTCTTCCCCGGTCAGCTGATCCTCTCGCAGGAGCGGGTCCGACCACGAGAAGGGAGTCGGCTCCTGACTCATGTAGTCACTCCTCTGATTCAACCTACTCAGAGCTTCCCGGTCAGTTCCGGGACGACGGAGAACAGGTCGCCGACCAAGCCGTAATCGGCGATCTGGAAGATCGGCGCCTCCTCGTCCTTGTTGATCGCCACGATCACCTTCGAATCCTTCATCCCCGCCAGGTGCTGGATCGCCCCCGAGATGCCCACCGCCACGTAGAGCTCGGGGGCAACCACCTTGCCGGTCTGCCCGACCTGCCAGTCGTTCGGGGCGTAGCCCGAATCCACCGCCGCGCGGCTGGCGCCCACCGCGGCGCCGAGCTTGTCGGCCAGCTCTTCGATGATCGCGAAGCTCTCCTTCGAGCCGAGGCCGCGGCCGCCCGAGACCACGCGCCTGGCCGAGGTCAGCTCGGGGCGGTCGCTCTCGGCCACCTCGTCGGCGACCCAGGCCGACAGCCCGGGATCGGCGGCAGCGGCGGTCTCGGCCACGCTGGCCGCGCCGCCCTCGCCCGCCGCGTCGAAGCTGGCGGTGCGGATGGTGAAGACCTTCTTCGCGTCCCGCGACTTCACCACCTGGATGGCGTTTCCGGCATAGATCGGCCGCTCGAAGGTCTCGGCGTCGAGGATGGCCGAGACGTCCGACAGCACCATCACGTCCAGAAGCGCCGCAACCCGCGGCATGACGTTCTTGGCGTCCGTGGTCGCCGGCGCGGCGATGTGGTCGTAATCCCCGGCCAGGCCGACGATCAGCGCCGCCGTCGGTTCGGCCAGGCGGTGGCCGTAGAGCGGGGCCTCGGCCACCAGCACTTTCGACACGCCGGCGATCTTCGCGGCCTCCTCGGCCGCCGCTTTCGCCGAGGCCCCGGCGCAGAGCACCGTCACATCGCCAAGCGCCTTGACCGCCTGCACCGCCTTCGCCGTCGCGTCGCGGTTCAGCTCGCCATTCGTGACTTCGCCAAGCAGCAGAACAGCCATCAGATCACCCCCGCTTCTTTCAGCTTGCCCACCAGCTCGTCCACCGAGCCGACCTTGATGCCGGCCTTGCGGCCCTCGGGCTCGCGCACCGAGACCACCTCGAGCCGCGGCGCGACGTCGACGCCGTAATCACCGGCGGTCTTCTCGTCGAGCGGCTTCTTCTTCGCCTTCATGATATTCGGCAGCGAGGCATAGCGCGGTTCGTTCAGCCGCAGGTCGGCGGTGACCACCGCCGGCAGGCTGACCGCGATGGTCTGGAGGCCGCCATCGACCTCGCGGGTGACCTTGGCCTTGCCGCCCTCGATCTCGACCTTGCTGGCGAAGGTCGCCTGCGCCCAGCCCAGGATCGCCGCCAGCATCTGGCCAGTGGCGTTCATGTCGTTGTCGATGGCCTGCTTGCCGGCGATGATGAGCTCGGTGCCCTCGGCCTTGGCCACCGCGGCGAGGATCTTCGCCACCGCCAGCGGCTCGATGTCCTGATGCACGTCGTCCGCGGCGACGACCAGGATCGCCCGGTCCGCGCCCATGGCCAGCGCCGTGCGCAGCGTCTCGGCCGCCTGCTTGACGCCGATCGAGACCGCGATCACCTCCTCGGCCTGACCCTTCTCCTTCAGACGGATCGCCTCCTCGACCGCGATCTCGTCGAACGGGTTCATCGACATCTTCACATTCGCCAAATCGACACCGGAGCCGTCGCTCTTCACGCGCGCCTTCACGTTGTAGTCGATCACGCGCTTCACTGGCACGAGGAGCTTCATCGGCCTCTCCCCTTTTCACCGACCCTGTTGTCGGCGGCCAAAGCTCTTTTTATCTGCAGAACCTGAGGACTGCATACACACCGGTCAGGATAATCCCGATGGCGATCATTTCGGCGCCTCCTGTCCTCTTGTTCAGAAACGCAAAGGACAGGAGCAGCGTGAAGGCAGGAACCAGGCTTTGAAACAGCGCCCCCTTTGTCGCTCCAAGCGCGGGAAGATAGATCGCCGCCGACAGCAAGGCGACCGAGGTCACGGCCTCAAGCGCGGACAGTCCACTGAGCCTGAAGGCGACACCATAAGCCGCCCACAGCAATCCGCCCGCGACAAAGGGGCCGGGACTGCTCGCCCCGGCAACAAGAACAAGAATGATCAGCCCGACCACGGCAATCACCATTCCCAGTTGCTGCACCGGCCCCAGCCGTTCATGCAGGATGAACCTGCCACCTGCCAGGCTGAGCGCTACCCCTGACACGGCGGTCATGGCACCGCCGAAATTCGCCGGAGCCCACAGAAAGCCACTGCCGACCACGATGACAAAGGCTGGTCCCGCACCAATTGCTCTGATAGCGAGCGGTAACTTGTGCCGAGGGAGCAAGCCGCAAGATCAGCATCAAAAGCGGGGTCGCTACCAGAAAGCGTAATGCGGCCAGATCATAGGTGTTCATACCTCCTGCGGTCACACCATGCCAGGCATGAACATACCATGCGCTCCAGATCGTCGCGGCAGCTAGCCCGGCCAGCGCGCCACGGATCCTTGCTCCGGTATCTGAAACAACCGAGACCACGACCTTTATACCAGTGCAGTTTTGAGAATCTTCCCCGACGGCGCAATGGGTAGCGCATCCATGAAGGTGATGATGCGCGATACTTTGTATTCGGCGATCCGCCCGGAGCAGTACGTGAGAACATCTTCCCCCGACAGCGATGAATCCTCCTTTACGATCACCGCCTTTCACGACCTGACCGTAAACGGGAACCGGGCTGCCGACGACCGCCGCCGCGGCAATACCGGGATGGGTCAGTAAGGCATCCTCGACCTCGATCGGGGCGATCTTGGCTCCGCCACAAATGATCTGGTCGCGGGTCCGGCCAACAATGAAATAATAGCCGTCGGCATCGCGGGACACCAGATCGCCGGTGCGGAACCATCCGTCGATGACCGCATCGGCCGTGCGCTGGGGGTCCATGTAGTAGGCGCCGGCAAAGCTGGGACCGCGCACCAAAAGCTCGCCCATCTGGCCCTCGGCGCATCATCGCCCGTCTCGGTGACCAGCCGCATCTCGGTCGGGGCGATCAGCCGCCCGACCGAGCCAGTGGAAGGTTCGCGCTGCTCACGCAGGTCGAAGGAAAAGATGGGACGCACCTCAGTCATGGCATAGTAAGGTCGGACGACAAAGCCCAGCCGCTCACGGCAATCGGTGACGACCTGCTCGTGCAGCGCGGCGCCCGAGCAGGCTGCAAGGCGCAGGAATGACGTATCGTATTGGCGCGCATTCTTCAACGCGACATCGGCCATCATGGCATATATCGTTGACACCCTAAGAAACACGATGGACCTCAACTGCTCGATGGCCTCTAGCGCCAGACGCGGATGAACCCTTGCGGCCAACAGGACCGTCGCCCCACTGGGCAGCGCGACATATGTCGCAGCGTGGAAGCATAGCTGAAGGATAAGGGCAGCATGACCAGCATCCGGTCCTGCGGGTTGATGCCCATCATCCCGCTATAGGCCAGGCCCGAGGCCAGTTCGTTGGCATGGCTTGCCGCCACCCCCTTTAGCGTCGAGGTTGTGCCGGAGGTATAGCACAACAGCGCCAGATCGTCGTCCCCCCGCCAGCGGCCCAGTATAGATGGGACACTGCCAAGCCCTAGTCGGCGTCTTCATTTAGGCGATCCATGCCATAGTGCAGGCGAGATCGACGAAGGCTTTGAAGGACGAGACGGTCTTCTCGCAGCGGAGCGCGATGCGGCGGAACCGTTTGATGCGGTTGAAGAAGCACTCGACCAGATGGCGTTCCTTGTAGAGCGCCCGATCCAGCGGCCGGCTTCCGGCGCGGCTGCGGTTGCGCTTGATCTGGGCGGTGGCGTGCAGGTCATCGGCGATGAACCTGCGCAGCGCCTCGGTGTCGTATCCGGCGTCGGCGATAACATGGCCGACGCCCGCCAGGTCTCGGATCAGCCCCTCGGCCTGCGGGCTGTCGGCCCAATGGCCCGGCGTGATCGCGAACCGGACCGGCAGGCCGAGCGCGTCCACAGCCGCATGGATCTTGGTCGTCAGACCGCCGCGGGAGCGGCCGATGGCGTGAGCTTCAGGCCCCCTTTTTGCGAGGTCGCATCGGCATGGACCTTGGAGATGGTCGCGTCGATCAACACATACTCGAAATCGGGATCGGCGCTCAACTCCTTGAAAAGGCGTCCCCACACCCCGGCGCGGGACCAGCGGCGGAACCGGGTGTAGACGCTCTTCCAATGCCCCAGTTCAGGCGGAAGGTCGCGCCAGGGCGAGGCGCCCCGTGCCAGCCACAGCACCGCGTCGATGAACAGCCGGTTGTCCGCGCTACTGCGGCCTCGATCACCGGCCTTGCCCGGCAGCAGAGGCCCGATCCGCTCCCATTGCGCGTCAGTCAGCGTTCGTCTGCTCAAGATCGCCTCCGTTTTCGATCTTGAATCAGAACTTACGCAATATGGGAATCCTTAAATGAAGACGCCGCCTAGAGGTCAGCTCATCCAGATTCATCCACCACAGGCGGGCTGGCAAGGGAGCCAATCGCCTCTGCTACGATATCGGCGAGTTCGGTCGCACAGACCACCATCCTTCCACCATCCTTGCGCCGCTGTGCTCAAGAATATAGCGGATTTCATGAGGCGCAAACTCCGCGTTCACCGGAACGATGGCCGCACCATTCATGGTCAGGCCCAGATAGGTCGAAAAAATCTCTGGCCGATTGGGCGACAGCACGGCCACACAGTCGCCCTTTGCGACCCCGGCGTCGCGCAGCACCGAGGCAAGCGGGCGCGCCTCATCAACCAATTCGCCATAGGTGACGGTTTGGGTGCCAAAGACAAAGGCAGCGTGGTCCGCCAGCCCGAAGATGAAGTCAGCGTGGCGGGGCTGCCTGGGAAATCCCGCAGACCCGGGCACGCCCCACCGCCTTGCCGGCCGCTTGGGTCAGGTCCAGCGGCTCGGCCTTGTGGCGAAACTGCGCCTTGGCCGCCTGCCACCAGGCCCACGCGCAGCGAAAAAAGGCCAGCGCCGAGTTCAGCAATAGCGCTCCACGAAAGCCATCTGATGATCGCCATAGCGGTCGCCATGGGCAAACCCCGCAGGCAGGATACGGTCGATTTCCGCAATATCCGCAGCGGCAAGATCCGGAACCTGCCAGTCGCGAAGGTGATCCGCCGTCCGGGTGGCGGGAATCGGAACGACGTGATCCCCCTGCGCCAGAACCCATGCCAGCGCCGCGCCCGGGACCGTCCAGCCCCGCTGGGCGCAGAAGTCGCGGAAGGGCGCAATGGCGGCGATATTTGCCGAGAAGTTCGGCTCGATGAAACGCGGGTTGGTTTCGCGAAAATCGATGCCGGCCCGGAAATCCCGTTTCAGCGGTTCGCGCCCGAACATCCCCCGGCCCAGCGGGGAAAAGGCGACGAAGGCGACGCCAAGCTCGCGGCAAGCCTGGATCAGGCCCAGCTGGGGCAGCCGCGTCCAGAGGGAGAATTCGCTTTGAACCGCGGTCACGGGATATTCGGCATGGGCGCGGCGCAAGGTCGATGGCGCGATCTCGGACAGGCCATAGCCGCCGATCTTTCCCTCTTGCACCAGCTTCGACATCGTCCCGGCCACGTCCTCGACAGGGATGTCGGGCTGGCGGCGGTGGATATAGTAAAGATCCACGTGCTCGCGTTTCAGCCGGCGCAGCGATTCCTCGAGGCATCGACGGATATAGGGCTCGTCATTGCGCACCGCGCGCGGCGGCCCGTTGACGATACCGCATTTCGTGGCCAGATGCAGGTCGCGACGCTCCCAGCGGCCGATGATCTGTTCCGATACGCCCATGCCGTAGATATTGGCCGTGTCGAAATGGCTGATTCCGGCATCCATCGCCGCATCGAGGCAGGCCAGCGAAGTCGCCTCGTCCGTTGCGCCGAACATGCCGCCAAAGCTCATCGTGCCGAAGCCGATGGCGCCGACATTGCGGTCGCCCAGCCGTCTCTGTTCCATTCCTGCCTCCTGTGCCGCGCCGCGGCAGGGAAGCGCGACCGGCCTCGCCCGTCAAGCGAAAGCGCCCTCATTACCGGCGGCCCCCGGCACCGACGCGGCATCCAGGCACGGCGCTGATGCCCGTTCGCCGAACCGACGTTTCATGCTCAATGCGGCGATTCCGGCAATCTAAGCCCCTTTGGACCCGCTTCGCCACATGATGAACAGCCCGGACAGGACGATCATGGCCGAACCGAGAAGCATCGGGGTGGCGAGACGCTCTCCGAACAGAAGGACACCCAGCGCGACCCCAAAGATCAGCCGCACATACCGGAAGGGCGTGACGGGCAAGAGGAAGACGTTCATCGGGCGCTGGAATATCCAGCGCCCGCATCGTTCTGTTCACCGCCCTGACCTATATCCTGTGGTTTCGCGGCGTGGCGAGGCTGGAGCCGGCAGCAGTGTCCTCGCTGGGTTTCTCAGCCCGCTGACGGCGATCCTGCTTGGCTGGGCGATCCTTGCCAGGGGCTGTCCGCATCGCAGATGATCGGCGCGACGGTCGTGGTCGCCAGCATCTGGCTGAGCCAGCAGGCCACGCCAGCAAGACCGGTTCATGCCCGACAAGGGGCGGGCCGCAGCGCGCGGCCAAGCGTGACGGCAATCGCCATGCCGGCCAGCGCGGCAATGCCGACGATCACCCCCGCCGCGGTCCAGCCATGGCTCTGGATGGCGCTGCCGACCGCGACCGGCCCGGCGATCTGGCCCAGGTTGTTGCCCTGCACCATCAGGCCAAGCACGACGGGAACAAGTCCGGCCGTTGGCGCCGCCAGCGGTGCCGAGGACAGAAGCACCGCCGGAATCAGCCCGCCGACGGCCGAGAACAGGACGCACAGCCCAAAGGTCGGCATGTCCGGCAAGACCGGCAGGAATATCCCCAGCCCGGCCACGCCCATCGCAAGGCTCGCCCCGGCCAGCAGCGCCCCGCGCCCGACGCCGCGCGACAGCAGCAGGCCCGCGGCCAGGTTGCCGAGGATATTGGCCGCCGTCGCCAGCGCGCTCAGCAGGCCCGCCATCTGATGCGTGACCTGCATCCGCTCCATCAGCAGCACCGGCAGGAAGCCGAACAGCGCAAAGAACATCAGGCTGTAGAGCGCGAAGGCGGCGGCAAGGCCCAGCGGCCCGCCCGCCCTGACGGTGGCGGTCGCGTCCGCGGCAAGGCCCTGCCACGACCAGCGCCTGCGTTGGCCGTCCGGCGGCAGCACGCACGGGACCGCGATCCCGACCGCCAGCGCCAGCCCGGCACCTGCCCACCAGATGCCGCGCCAGCCGTCGAAAAGCGGGCCGGCAAGCATCGCGATGGCCATGCCGGCGGGCATGAAGCAACTCCACAGCGCAAAGACAAGGTCGCGGCGCGACCGCTGGGCCACATGCTCCAGGATGGACGGCGCGGCGACGGTGATCAGCAGAAAGCCCGCTCCCTCGACGATGCGCGAGACCAGAAGCGAGGCGAAGCCGCCGGCGGACGCGCCAAGCGCCGATCCGGCCGCCGTCGCCAGCAGGCCGAGGGCAAGGATGCGCCGCCCGCCGATGACGGCGACCAGCGCGCCGGCCGGAATGCCGCCGACCAGCCCGAGAAGCGCGAAAACCCCGGTCAGCCAGCCGATGGCGGACAGGCCCAGCCCCAGATCGGCCTGCAGCATCGGCGCGGCGATGGCCGCCTTGCCGACCTGCAGGGCGGCGGCGATCCCCGCCGCCACGATCAGCGCGACGGCACCCCAGCGCGTCGCCATCACGCCGCCTCGCGCTTGCGTCCCGCGACCAGCGCCGCGGCGATTTCCGCCACATGCCGCCCCTGGAAGCGCGCCCCGTCCAGCTCGTTCGCGCTTGGCTGACGGTCGCCGCCATCGCCGTCATCGGCCAGCGTCGAGGCGCCATAGGGCGAGCCGCCGGTGATCTCGTCCATGCGCATCTGGCCCTTGAAACTGTAGGGCAGGCCGACCACGATCATGCCCAGATGCAGCAGCACCGTATGGGTGGACTGGATCGTCGTCTCCTGCCCGCCATGCTGGCTGCCGGTCGAGGTGAAGACGCTGCCGACCTTGCCGACCAGCCGGTCCTCGGCCCACAGCCCGCCGGCCTGGTCCAGAAAATTCTTCATCTGCGAGGCCATGTTGCCGAAGCGGGTCGGCGTGCCGATGATGATCGCGTCGTAATCGGCCAGCTCGCCCACCGTCGCGACGGGCGCGCGCTGATCCTGCTTGTAGCCCGCCCTTTCCGCGACGGCCTCGGGCACCAGTTCCGGCACGCGCCGGACCGCGACCCTCGCCCCCGCCTCGCGCGCGCCCTGGGCGACCGCAGCGGCCATGGTTTCGACATGCCCATAGGACGAATAATAAAGCACCAGCACATCGGTCATCGGTTTCCCTCCTGTTCCTGTCGCGTCCAGGATAGGGGTGACGGATGACCGGCAGGAGTGATATAATTCCGATGGTTTCGATCATCTGAAGCGATCATGCTGGACGCCCTGACCCTCGACCAGATCCGCACCTTCGTCGCGGTCGCCGACAAAGGCAGCTTTCGCGCCGGCGCGGGCAGCCTGTCGCGGGCGCAATCCGGCGTCAGCGCAAGCGTGGCCAATCTGGAGGCCCAGCTGGGCGTGCAGCTGTTCGACCGCTCAGGCCACCGCCCGGTCCTGACGGCCGAGGGCAGGATGCTGCTTGCCGATGCGCGCGACATCCTGCTGCGGGTCGACGCGATGCGCGCCAGGGCGCGGGGCTTCGGCGAGGGCGTCGAGCTGGAACTGTCCATCACCGCCGACACGCTGTTTCCGATCCCGCTGGTCGGCGCGGCGCTGGCCGAGATGCGCAGGACCTATCCTTCGGTAGCGGTCAGGCTTGCCATCCAGCCGCTTGGCGGACCGTTGCAGGCGCTGACCGAAAGGCGCTGCACGCTTTCCATCATGGTCGGCGAGGATTTCCGCGACCCCCGCATCAGCTTCAGGGCCCTGTCGCCCGTCTCGCAGGTGGCGGTGGTGGCGGCCGGCCATCCTCTGGCCGCCGGGCGCGGGATCGGCATCCCGGATCTGGCCGACCATGTCCAGATCGTGCTGTCCGATCCCTCGCCCTTGTCGGAGGGGCGGGATTTCGGCGTGCTGTCGCCCCAATCCTGCCGGGTCAACACCCAGGGCGCCAAGCATGCGCTGATCCTGTCGGGCGTCGGCTGGGGCAGGCTGCCGTCCTGGCTGGTCGCGGATGACCTGAGATCCGGCAGGCTGGTCCGGCTGGATACGGCCGCGCTTGGCCGCAACGCCCAGGTCACCTCCCAAAGCTATCTCGCCCATCGCCTCGACGAGCCCTTCGGCCCCGCCGCAAGCACATTCGCCGCGGGGCTGATGCGGCTTTGCGAAAGCGATGCAGCAGGCTGAACAAGGACCTGCCGCCGGTTCCATCACGCCCCTGCTGCGGCACCCCGGAAGGAGGCGCGGCAAGGCGGCGGGCTTCAGCCGCAACAGGCGACGATCACGATCCGGGCGACGAGGATGGCGGCCGGCCGGGACGGCGGCTTTGCAGCCCGGGGCCGGCGCTGCCACGCCGGCCCCGGCGATCTTCCGGCTTCTACCAGTCGAAATCGTCGCTGCGAAGCTGGTTGAGGCGCGTGTCCTCGATCACCAGCCGGTCGGCGCCCGCTGTGATGACGACATTGTTGCCGACCTGGCTGGCGGCGGCGCGGATATCGGCCCAGCTGTCGAAGCGGCCATAGAAGGACAGGTCGATCACGTCGTCGTCATGGTCGAAATCGGTGATCCGGTCGCGCCCGCCGTTCCAGATGAAGACATCCGCGCCTTCCCCGCCGGTCATCGTGTCGTTGCCCCGGCCGCCGTTCAGGGTGTCGTTGCCCTCGCCCGCGATGATGCGGTCGTGGCCTGCCTCGCCGAACAGGCGGTCGTCGCCCTCGCCGCCGCGGATCAGGTCGTTGCCGCCCCCGGCGCGGATGGTGTCGTTGCCCTCGCCGCCGGCGATGGTGTCGCGACCCCCGCCGCTGACCGAGCGGTCATTGCCCGAGCCGAGCGAGATCGTGTTGTTGCCGCCCCCGGCTTGCACGACATCATTGCCCTCGCCCGCCGTGATCCAGTCGTTGCCGCCCAGCGCCGTGATCACATCATTGCCCGAGCCGCCGAGGATGCGGTTGTGGCCCGCGCCGGCGTCGATGCGGTCATTGCCCTCTCCGCCGTCCAGCGTGTCGTTGCCCGCGCGGCCCAAGAGCAGGTCATCGCCCGAGAAGCCCCAGATCTGGTCGGCGAACTGGGTGCCGACCAGGCGGTTGTCGTCGTCATTGCCACGAATTCTGGCCATGGTTTCTCTCCGTCACTTGGTTTGGACCGGCATGATCGAACCGTGATCCGCGCCCGGCTGCCGGTTCCTCCGGGCGCGGAATGGGTCGTGCCTCAGGCACGGGCGGCAAGCCGCTGGCCGACCAGCAGCATCCGCATGGTGTTCTCGGCGGCGTTGCGCAGCAGTTTCGCGCCCTCGCCGATGGCCTTTTCCAGCGAGCAGGGCCGCCGCATGATCGAGGCATAGGCGCCGATCCCGTGCTCATAGGTCTGGCGTGCCCCCTTGCCGATGGTGCCCGCCAGCGCGACGGTCGGAATGCCGATCGCGTCGGCGCGGCGGGCGACCTCGCAGGGGACCTTGCCGAAGGGACTTTGCGCGTCCAGCGCACCCTCGGCGGTGATGACCAGATCGGCGCGGCCCAGCAGCCGGTCGAAATCCAGGTAATCCAGCATGACCTGGAAACGCGGATGCAGCGCCGCGCCGGCAAAGGCGACCAGCCCGGCGCCAAGCCCGCCCGAGGCCCCGGCGCCCTGCATCGGCGCCACGTCTCGGCCCGTGGCCGCCATGATCGCCTTGGCATAGCGGGTCATGCCGCGGTCGAGCTGCTCGACCTGCTCGGGGGTCGCGCCCTTTTGCGGGCCGAAGACGCGAGCCACGCCGCGCGGTCCCAGCAGCATGTTGTGCCAGTTCACCGCCGCGTCGATCCGGACTCCGGCCAGCCTCGGATCCAGCCCCGAGACGTCGATCTGCGCCAGATGCTCCAGCGCACCGCCGCCCTCGGGCAATTCGCGCCCCTCGCCGTCCAGCAGCCGGGCGCCAAGCGCGCGCGCCATGCCCGCACCGCCATCGTTGACGCCGCTGTCGCCGCAGCCGATCAGGATGCGGTCCACGCCGTGGTCCAGCGCCTTCAGGATCAGCTCGCCCACGCCGCGGCTGGTGGTCAGGGTCGGGTCGCGCCGGTCGCGCGGCACCAGCGACAGCCCGGCAGCGGCGGCCATCTCGATCACGGCGGTGCGCGGCCCGTCGCCGCCCATCAGCCCCCAGAAACTGTCCACGGATTGGCCCACCGGGCCGGTCACGCCGGCCTGCATCAGCCGGCCGCCGGTCGCGGCGACCAGCGCCTCGGTCGTGCCCTCGCCGCCATCCACCATAGGCGCGGTCAGGATGGTCGCATGGGGGGCGGCGCGGCGGACGCCCCGCGCGATGGCCTCGGCCACATCCTGGACCGAAAGCGATTCCTTGAAGCCCGAAGGCGCGATCAGGACGGTGAGAGACATTTTCATATCCTTTCCGGTTGTCTGATGGGATTACGCCCGCGCGCCCTGCCTTATTCCCGGCAGGGGCGAAAAATTCCGCCCAGGCGCTGAAAAAAGGCGGCCCCGGGGCCGCCCTTTCATCGCATTTGCAGTGCATTACCGGATGACGAACCGGATGCCCGCAGGACGCAGGACGCGGTTCAACGCCCGCAAACCGGGCTCGGGGCGCGACTGGCGGACCTTGGGCGAGGATTTTTGCGAGGTGGCTTGGACCAGCCGCTGGGGTCGGGGCAAGGGCCGCGCTGCCTCGACCACCGGGGCGGCAGGGGGCGGCAAGGCCACGGCAGGCGCGACCAGCATGGCGGCAGAGATGGTCGGAAGGGCTGGAACGGGCGACGCTTGCGCATCGTCCCGCATCTGCGCCAATTGCGCGGGCCAGACCAGCAGGGCAAAGCCGATCAGCAGCGCCGTCACGACCGGCGCCAGCGGCAGTGCCAGCCGGATCAGGTCCCGCTGGCAGAAGCCCGCTTCCTCGGCCTGGCCGAAGATCGCCACCGGCTTGGCCGAGGCCATCATGCTTTGGCAAAAGCCCGTGCCCATCACCGCAACCGTGATCATCAGCGCCGGGTCGTGCCCCATCGCCGCCAGCGGCAGGGCCACCGCCGGGATCAGCACCGCAGCCCGGGCCGAGCGCGAGGTGATCGCCAGATGCGCCAGCACCGCCACCGCCGACAGCAGCACCACCACGGCGGGCAGGCTGGCCGACAGGCCGGGCGGCAAGGCGGCAAGCGCCTGCCCCGCCAGCCAGCGGTCGGCGCCGGTCGCGACCATCGCCTCGGCCATCAGGACCGTCGCGGTCATGTAGAGCAAAAGCTCGGTATCGACAGCGCGGAAGATCTCCTTGGGCTTGCGGCTGGTAAAGGGTGGGGTCAGCAGCACCAGCGCCCCGATCAGCGCGACCAGCGCCATGCCGGTCCCGTGCAGCCCGGCCGTCAGCCACAGGCCCACGACCAGCGCCAGCACCAGCGCGATGCGGCGCTGGCGGGCGCGGGTGGCCGGGTCGGGCACCGGCGCCACGATGCGGGGCAACGGCGCCAGCAGCGCCTCGCGCGGGACGAACAGGCACAGGATCAGGCCCGCGCCGGCAAGGCTGGCCAACAGCGAAAACGGCAGGCCGAGCATCGCCCATTCCACATAGCCAAGATGGATGCCGGTCGCGCCCCGGATCGCCTGCGCCGCCAGAAGATGCGCCCCCGCCCCGATCAGCGAGGCCCCGGCCGACAGCAGGATCACCGTCGGGAACAGCAGGGCAAGCGGGCGGCGCAGGCGCGGATCGGGCAAGGCCGCCGCGATGGCGGCAAATACCGGCAGCAGCAGCGCCGCCCGCCCCGAGGTCGAGGGCAGCACGAAGGCCGTGCCGGCGATGGCCAGCGTCAGCCACAGGAAGAAGGGCACGACCCGCATCCCCCGCGCCAGCAGCGGCGCGACCAGCCGTTGCGTCAGCCCCGCCTCTTTCGCCACGGCGGCGATGACGAAGGCCGACAGCAGCAGCCAGATCAACTCGCTGCCCAGGGCCGCGAAAAGCTGCGCCTCGGACAGCACGCCGCCAAGGACCAGCGCCAGCACGGCGGCCAGCGCCACCAGCGATTCCGGCAGACGCGTGCCGACCCAGCCAAGGATCGCGAGGCCCGAGACGGCCAGGGCAACCCGGCCCTCGGACGAAAGCGTCTGGGGCAGGCCGGCCAGCAGCGGGATGGCAGCGGCCAGGACGGCGACGGCAAGGTGGCGCCGGCTTGGCTGCGGCAGGGCGGCAAGCGGGGACAGGCTGCGGGCGGTCATGGCGTTCTCCTGTGCATTTCCATGACAGGATTACGACAGCCCCGGCGGGTTATTCCCGCAGCATCGCCGCTTCTTCCTCGGGCGTCAGCGGATCGGCGGCGCCGATGGCGGCGAGCGCCGCGTCCATGGACCCCTCGCCCGAGGCCGGGCGATAGTCCGCGCCGCCTTGCTGCGCGGTCGCGGCAAAGCGTTCCTGCCAGCCATCGCCTTCGCGGCAGGCCAGCACGATACGCAGCGCCTCGTCCCGCGCGGTCTCGTATTCGCGGCAAAGCCTGCCGTCCGAGGCGCGGAAGGACGCGATCATGGCCAGTTCGCCGCCATCCTCCAGCGGCTGGACCTGGCCCGAGGGCAGGCTTTCCAGCGCCGCCAGTTCCGCCGCGCCGATCCCCGGCGCGGGGGCATCCGTCCATTGCCACCAGCCAAGCCCCAGCGCGACGACGGCGGCCGAGGCCGCCGCGGCCAGCCAGGGCCTGCGGTTGAGATTGGCGGGACGCGGCGCCTCCGGCACCGGATGGGGCGCGGGGGCGGTGGCGGCGCGGATCATCGCGGCCAGCGGGTCCTCGCCGGCGGCATCCTTGCGCAGGCCCCCCAGCAGGCGCCGCGTCTCCTCAAAGCGATGCAGGCGGGCCTGCAGGTCGGGATCGCCCGCGACGGCACGCCGGATCTCATCCGCGCGGGCGGGGTCCAGCTCGCCATCGGCCAGTGCCATCAGGGTTTCGTCGTCGATCTGCATCGCCCCATCCTTGTCGCGGTCCTGCCCCGAATACGCACCCGGCGTCATCTTATTCCCAATCTTTCCGAAAGGGCCAGCCGCGCGCGCGACAGACGGCTCATCACCGTGCCCATGGGGATGTCCAGGATCCGCGCCGTCTCGGCATAGCTCATCTCCTCGACGCAGACGAGGTGCAGGATCTCGCGCTGGTCGGGGGGCAGGTCGGCCATCGCCGCCTCGACGCTTTGCAGCATCAGCCGCGCTTCCAGCCCCGGTCCGGGGTCGGTCGGCAGGACCTCGGGGATCTCGTGGATGTCGATCTTGGTGCCTTCCCGGCGTTGGCGGCGGGTCTGGTCGATGAAGGCGTTGCGCATGATGCGGAACAGCCAGGGCTCCAGCCGCTGCGCCCGGTCGAAGCTGGCCGCGTTGGCGATGGCGCGCTCGACCGTTTGCTGCACCAGGTCGTCGGCTTGGTCGCCGCGCCGGGTCAGCGACAGGGCATAGCGCCGCAGGTTGGGCAGCAATGCGATCATGGCCTCGGCGAAGCCTGCGTCCATTCACCCTCTCCACGGCGTCGGAAAATTGACCAGAGCAGGGAATAATGGAATCTGCAATGCGTAGAAAGTCCCGAAGCCGTCTCATAGCAAGGTGATGCCGATGCGCGTGCCGATAGTGTTGCTGACCCTGATCCTGGCCGTCCTGCTGGCCGACATGCGCCCGCAGGCGACCGGCTGGGGGATATCCGCCGCATGGGCGGATGACGACGATGACGACGATGACGATGATGACGACGACGACGACGCGCCGGTCCGACGACGCGCGCCACGGGTCCAGCCCGCGCCCCTGCCCACCCGCGCCCCGAACGAGGTCATTGCGCGCGGACTGTCCGAAGCCGACCTGACCGTGCTGGAGGATACGGGCTTTCGCGTGCTGCGAGAGGTCACGCTGGCCGCCGACCGGCCGCTGCACCGGCTGCGCAAGCCCGACGCGATGACGATGGACGCGGCGCGCGAGACGGTGCGCCGGATGGGCTCGGCCGAGGCGGCGGATTTCAACCATTTCTACCGCCCCGGCAACGCCGCCGCGTCCTCGTGCCGCGGTGCGGATTGTCCGGCGCGGCAGATGATCGCCTGGCCCCAGGATACGGCCGGATGCGGCGGGCCGGTGCGCATCGGCATGGTCGATACCGGGCTGAACGCGGATCATGCCGTTTTGAAGGACGCGCGCATCCGGGTCCACCGGCTGGATCCGGGCGACGGGCTTGCCGCCTCGGACGCGCTGCACGGCACCGCCATCGCGGCACTTCTGGTCGGGCGGGCGGACAGCCGCACGCCCGGCCTGGTGCCAGGGGCCGAACTCGTCGCCGTCGATGCCTTCCACAAGCGAGGCGGGGACGAACGCGCCGACGCCTTCGCCCTGATCGAGGCGCTGGATTATCTGGCGGCGCAGGACGTGGACATCGTGAACCTGTCGCTGGCCGGCCCCCGGAACACCGCCCTGGGCCAGCAGATCCGCCGCATGGACCGGCAGGGCATCGTGCTTGTCGCGGCGGCGGGCAATGGCGGCCCGGCGGCCAAGCCGGCTTTCCCGGCGGCCTTCGCGCCCGTGATCGCCGTGACTGCCGTGGACCGCCGCGAACAGGTCTATCGCCGCGCAAACCGGGGCGAGCATATCGACCTGGCGGCCCCGGGAGTGAATGTCTGGACCGCGGCCTCGATCAGCGGCGCGCGGACGAAGACCGGCACCTCCTATGCGACGCCTTTCGTGACCGCCGCAGCAGCGTTGATCCTGCAAGCCCGGCCCGGCCTGACCCCGGCCGAGGTGCGGGCGCAATTGCAGGAAACCGCGCGCGACCTGGGCAAGGCCGGCCCGGACGAGATCTTCGGCCACGGCCTTGTCCAACCCGTGGCCGAATGCCGGAACTGAACGCGACGGCCGCCGGGAAATCTTCCGGCAGTCGATTCCGGCAATCGACGGACCTCATCGCCATGCCGCTCTTGCCGGGCAGGGTGGCGGCCTTGCGGACCATGGCGCTCTTCGATCAGGCCCCTTCACCATGGCCCGGCAGGCGCCCGGCGGCGCCAGCGTGAAGGGCCCCGATCGAAGAGCGGCGAAAGCTTGCCTGACCCGGCAGTGCCGCATCGGAACGGGGACGCCCGGCGCGTCCGTTCCCACGACCCCGGCTGGCGGACATCCATCCCCCCATGGTCCGGGAGGGGCCGCACGGTCAGCCTGCTGACGGACCGGAGGCGGCGTCGCCCGCCGGCCTGTTCGCGTCGTCGATCAGGCGGCGGTGGCGGCGCGCCTCGGCCAGCACGTCCTCGAACCGGTCCAGCCCCTTGGCCTCCAGCGCCGCGATCAGCCGCAGATAGGCCTCGGCCGTGGCGCGGGCGTCGCCCATGGCGGTGTGGCGCGCCTCGGGCGGGATGACGATGCCCAGCCGCTCGGTCAGCGCATCCAGCGAATGCGGCGCCGACTGGCCCCAGAGCATCGCCGAAAGCAGCACCGTATCCAGCACCTGATTGTCGAAATGCGCCCCGGTCTCGGGCACCGCGCGGCGCAGGAAGCCCATGTCGAAGGGCGCATTATGGGCGACCAGCACCGTATCCTCGGCGAAATGGTGAAAGGCGGTCAGGGCTGCGACCATGTCGGGGGCGTCGGCCACCATCGCATCGGTGATGCCATGCACGGCGGTCGAGGCGGGCGGGATCGGCCGGCCGGGATTGACCAGCGTGTCGAAACGCTCGCCGGTCAGGCGGCCGCGGGCGATGCGCAGCCCGGCGATCTGCACGATGCGGTCGGTAGCGGGGTCAAGGCCGGTCGTCTCGGTGTCGAAGACGACGCAGGTCAGGTCGGCCAGCCGCGACGAGGCCGCACCGCGCCGCGACAGGGCGAAATCATAGGTCAGCCCGGTGCTGTCCGGCCGGCCCGGGGCGATGGGCAGCGGCAGGACCAGCCGCGCCTGACCGTCCCGCGCCTCGGCCCAGATGCCGGTGCCATGGGCGGCCAGGATCTCGTGCCCGGTCAGCTCGGGCTGGGCCGGGTCGGGCGGCTCGGCCAGCCAGGCCTCCAGCCGGTCCATGGGCAACGGCGCCCCGGTCCAGAGCAGCAAAAGCCGCGCCTCGGACGCCTCGGCCCCGGCCTCGGTCTCGGCGGCAAGGCGGGGGGCCGCGCCCTGCTCGCGCAGGCGGCGGTCCAGATGGCGCAGCAGCCCGTTCACCCCGGCCGCGTCGGTCCTCAGCACCAGCCGGGGCTGGTCGGGCGCCAGGTCCAGCCCGGCGGCCAGCTCGTTCAGCCCCGCCCCTCCGCGCGGGGCGTCGCCGCTCATCGCCTCGGTCAGTTCGCGCAGGACATTGGCAAGGCCCTGCCCCTCGCTCTGGATCGCCTGGGCCAGCGCGGGCGGGATCGGCCCCTCCAACGCACCCAGCATCGGCACCAGGGTCGCAGCGTGGCGGCGCAGAGTCTCCAGCAGGTCGCGCGGCGCGGGGTGCTGCGGCGGGCGGTCGTTCAGGATCAGCAGCGTGCCGCCATCGACCCGCCGCATGCGCCCCCAAAGCCGCTGCCCGGCCGAGGTCAGGCAGGTCAGGTCCGTCGCCGCCGCCCCCGCCGCCAGACGCGCCGCGCCGGCCTCCAACGCGCCGCCGGGCAGGTGGCGCTCGATGGGGCGGTCCAGCGCGATGCCGGGCAGAAGATGCGCGGCAGAGGCGTTGTAGAACATCACCCGCCCGGCCGGATCGGTCATCACCGCGCCGGCGCCGATATCGGCAAGAATGGATTCCAGCGTCTCCTTCTCGCGTTGCAGGTCGGCGGCATGTTCGGCGACGGCATCGGCCAGCGCCTCGGCCGAACGCGCCCGCGCCTCGGCGGCGTCGCGCGCGGCGGGGCCCAGATCGGCAAGATAGCGGGCCTCCTCGATCTCGGGCGCCTGACCGGTGCGCAAGCCGCCGGCCAGCAGTTCGATCGGGCGGGCCAGGTTGCGGTCGAACAGGAACCAGATCCAGACGATCATCCCCAGCGCACCGAAGCCCGCGATCAGCGCCGCAAGCGCCAGCGCGTCCAGCATCGCCTGGACCGCGACGCCCCGGCCCGCAAGGCTTGCCCCCGCGACCCACAGCCCCGCCGCCAGGACCGCGAGGACGGCGCCCGCAAGCCCGGCAAAGATCAGCAGAATCCGGGCCCTCAGCGACAGCCGCCTCAGCATCGCCCGCCCAAGAGCCGCGCCAGTTCCGCGCGCAGCTCGGACAGCTCGAAGGGCTTGGCGATGAAGCCGTCCGCCCCCAGCGCCAGCCCCTTGCGCCGTTCCACCACCGAGCCGCGCGCGGTCATCAAAAGCACCCGCACGTCGTTCAGCGCCGGATCGGCGCGCACGTCCTGCACGATCTGGTAGCCCGAGACGTCGGGCAGCATCACGTCCAGCAGCACCAGATCGGGATGGCTGGCGCGGATCTCCTCGACCGCGCCGGCGCCGGTGGCCATGCGGCGGTGCTGATGGCCGTCGCGCGACAGCAGGAAATCCAGGGCGGTGGCGATATTGTCCTCATCCTCGACCACAAGGATCCTTGCCATCAGCCTCCTCCCCCGCAGACGGCGGAATAGGCCGGATCCGAGGGGCCGGACGCAGACCATGCGCCGCGCGCCGGCCGGACCAGACCCTTCGCGCAATCGAATTCCTGCGGCACGACCAGCGTCGGGCCGCGCCGCTCGACCAGCGTGATCCCGGCCCGGCGGATGCCCTCGGCGGTCTCCGAGATGCCGGCCGGATCAAGGGCGGCAAAGCGGATCACCACCGGCGCCAGATAGGTCCAGGGCGCCCAGGGCTGGCTGTCGCGGCCCACCAGCAGGATCTGCGCATCCGCGGGCAGCCGGGCGACCGCACGGTCATACCAGGCGTAGTCGTTCCAGACCGCATAGGCCACCATCGCAAGGCCGATGCCCGCCGGCAGCAGCCAGCGCGCCGGCGTCCACCCCAGCTTGCGCAGCAGATGCATCCCGGCATAAAGCAGCGCCGCCGCGCCCACGCCGACCGCGATCACGCCCAGCAGTTCGACCCCGATCCCGGTCATATGCCCCTCATCCCAACATTCCCTTGCCGTGGCCTAGCGCCGATTGCATCCCCCGCACCACCACGAAGGCGTCGCGCAGGTGGCTGCGCTGAAAGTCGGGCAGCGCGGCGGGGGACAGGTGGTTGCCCGGCCGTTCGCCGGCGCGGATCTGCGCGGCCTGGTTTTCCAGCCGCGTGGTCTGGATCAGGTCATAGGCCGCGATCAGGTCGCGCGCGCCGCTGCCCGAGATGATGCCCGCCCCCTGCGCCTCGACCAGCCGGGCGCGGGTATTGACCGGCGTCAGCTGCCCCTGCAACGCATAGATGCGGGCCAGGTCGGATACCGGCACGACGCCGCTAAGCTTCATGTCGATCTGGTTGCGATGCTCGCCGGTGCGTGCGGTCGCGAAGCCCCCGATCAGCCCCAGCGGCGGGCGGTGCTTCAGCGCGTTTGAGATCATATGCGCCACGAAGATCGAGTTCTTCGCCGCCATCCGCAGCGTCTCGGTCTGCAGCCCGTCCAGCAGCGCCGCCTCGCCACCGATGGCGCGCAGGTCGAACATGACCGAGGCGAGCATCTGCGCCTCGGGGCTGGGATGGGCGATCCAGTCGCGGAAATAGCCGCGCCAGACCCGGCGCGGCTGACGCCAGCGCGGCGTGACGGCCATCATCTCGCCGGGGCAATAGACATAGCCGCAGGCGTTCAGCCCGTCGCAGACAAAGCGTGCCAGTTCGGCGAACCAGGGATCGTCCGGGTCGCAATCGTCGCCGAGGATCAGGCAATTGTCCTGATCCGACACGCCGGTCTGTTCCTGCCGTCCCTGGCTGCCGCAGGCCGCCCACAGCCAGGGGCCGGGCGGCGGCCCCAGCCGCGCCTCGGCCATGACCAGCAGGCGCCGGGTCACCGCATCGGCGATATCGGTGATCATGCGGGTGACGGTTTCGTGCCGGTGATGGCCGTTGACCAGTTGCACCAGCAGTTCGGGGATGCGTGCGGTCGCCGCCGCCATGCCGCCGACATCCTCGGATTGCGCGATGTCGCGGATCAGCGCCGAGGCCGAGATCGCCTGCACCCGCGTCAGGTCGGTCTGGCTGACCATGCCGACGAAACGGCCCTTCTCGACCACCGGCAGATGGCCGATGCGGCGCTCCAGCATGATGTTCAGCACGTCATAGCCCAGCTCCGAGGGCGAAAGCGTGATCGGATCGGGCGTCATCACCTGCGCGACCGGCACGTTCACGTCGCGCCCCTCGGCGACGATGCGGTTCGAGATGTCGCGGATGGTGACCAGCCCGACCAGCCGCTCCCCGTCCAGCACGCCGATGCTGCTGACGCGGGCGTCGCGCATGGCGCGCGCCGCCTCGATGGCGGGGGTTTCGGGCGTGCAGGCCAGCGGCGCCTGCCGCCCGATCAGGTCCCCGACCTTGAGCAGCCCCAGATCGCTCTCGCGGCCGCCGGGCAGGCCGCTGCGGTCGAAGAAGCGCGCCACCGCGCGATGGCTGCCGATCAGCCGCATCAGCTCGGCGCGGGGCAGCATCAGCACGGTCGCATCCTCGACGGCCGTCGCGGTGGTCACCGCCACCCCGTCGCGCAGCAGCCCCCTTTCGCCGAAGGAATTGCGCGCCACCAGTTCCGAAACGGAATCCCCGGCGGCATCCGAGACCCGGACCAGGCCGCTCTCGATCAGGTAAAGCCCCGCCAGCCGGTCGCCATGGCGATAGATCACGCTGCCGGCCGGATAGGTCCTGCGCCTGAACGACGCCGCCGCCCGCGCCAGCTCGTCCTGCGGCAGGCTGTCATAAGGATGAACCGAAGCGATGAATGCGGCGATGTCGTTCATGTCCTGCCCTGCCGATCGGCGGAAAGGCCGCGCCCCGCAGGGGGCGCGGCCGTTCGTCAGTGGGCCTGCGCCCCGCCGGCGCCGCGCGGGATGCGGATCGACTCGACCAGGTCGCGCACCTCGGCGGGCGGCTCCTTGGTGGCGCTGGACACCAGATAGGCCACCGCGAAGTTGATCACCGCGCCGACCGTGCCGAACGAGGCCGGCGAAATGCCGAACAGCCAGGCATCCGCGGTATCCGGCAGCATGTTGGTCCCCGAGATGAAGAACCAGCCCTTGTAGGTGAAGATGTAGACCAGCGTCGCGATGACGCCGGCCAGCATCCCCGCGATCGCGCCTTCCTTGTTCATGCGCGCCGAGAAGATGCCCATCATCAGCACCGGGAAGATCGAGCTTGCCGCCAGACCGAAGGCCAGCGCCACCGTCTGCGCGGCAAAGCCCGGCGGATTCAGCCCCAGGATCGTCGCCACCAGGATCGAGACCGCCATCGAGACGCGGGCCGCGAACAGCTCGCCCTTCTCGCTGATGCCGGGATTGATCGCGCCCTTGATCAGGTCGTGGCTTACCGCGCCCGAGATCGCCAGAAGCAGGCCCGCCGCGGTGGACAGCGCCGCCGCCAGGCCGCCGGCGGCGACGATGGCGATGACCCAGCCCGGCAGGTTGGCGATTTCCGGGTTGGCCAGAACCATGATGTCGTTGTTCACCGTGGTCAGCTCGTTGCCCTGCAGGCCCTGCTCGGCGATCACCGCGGCCAGCTGGTCGTTCGCCGCCCCGGCCTCGTTGTAGTACTGGATCAGGCCGTCGCCGTTCTTGTCCTCCCAGTTCAGCAGGCCCGTCACCTGCCAGTTGCGCATCCAGTGAAGGTCCTCGCGGTTCTGGATGTCTTCCAGCGACACGGCGGGCTGGCTGAAGGTCTGGCCCGTCTCGGCGCCCGGCCACATGGTCGCGGTCAGGTTGAAGCGCGCCATCGCACCCACCGCCGGCGCGACGGTATAGAGCAGCGCGATGAAGACCAGCGCCCAGCCCGCCGATTTGCGCGCATCGGCCACCTTCGGCACGGTGAAGAAGCGGATGATGACATGCGGCAGGCCCGCGGTGCCGATCATCAGCGCCATGGTGAACAGCACCATGTCCAGCGTCGACTGGTGATGCCCGGTATAGGAGCGGAAGCCCAGATCGGTGACCACCTGGTCCAGCGTCGCCAGGAACTTGGTGTCCGATGCGTTCAGCGTGCCGAACAGCCCGGTCTGCGGCAGCACATGGCCGGTCAGCTGCAGCGCGATGAACACCGCCGGGATGGTATAGGCGATGATCAGCACGATGTATTGCGCCACCTGCGTATAGGTGATGCCCTTCATCCCGCCCAGCACGGCATAGACGAAGACCAGCGCCGCGCCGATCCACAGCCCGGTCGAGCTGGACACCTCAAGGTAGCGCGAGAAGGTCACGCCGACGCCGGTCATCTGGCCGATCACATAGGTGATCGAGATGATCAGCAGGCAGATCACGCCGATGATCCGCGCCGTGCCGGAATAGAAGCGGTCGCCGATGAATTCCGGCACCGTGAACTTGCCGAACTTGCGCAGATAGGGCGCCAGCAGCATCGCCAGCAGCACATAGCCGCCGGTCCAGCCCATCAGATAGGTCGAGTTGTCATAGCCGGTGAAGGCGATGAGGCCCGCCATCGAGATGAACGAGGCCGCCGACATCCAGTCGGCCGCCGTGGCCATGCCGTTCATGACCGGGCTGACGCCGCGGTTGGCGGCATAGAATTCGGCCGTGGAGCCGGCGCGGGCCCAGATCGCGATGCCGATGTAAAGCGCGAAGGACGCGCCGATGACAAGAAGGTTGAGGGTGAACTGGCTCATCGGATGCTCCTCACTCGTCCACGCCGTGTTCGGCATCAAGCCTGTTCATGCGCCAGGCGTAGAAGAAGATCAGCGCGATGAAGACCAGGATCGAGCCTTGCTGCGCGAACCAGAACCCCAGGTCGGTTCCCCCCACCGAGATGCCGGCCACCAACGGCCGCAGGATGATCCCGAAACCATAGGAGACCAGGGCCCAGATGATCATGCACAGCCAGATCAGCCTCAGGTTGGCCTGCCAATAGGCGTTTGACGATTGTCTGTCACTCATGTCCTTAAATCCTCCCTTTTTCAGACATGTCGTTCCGTCTTTTCCGGCGTGGTTGCGCCCCTCCGTTCCCCCGGCGGAAAAGGGCCGGGGGCATCTTCCGTGCCCGGTTCAGTGCCGGTTCATTCTGTTTTCGATGAGTTCGTCGACGACGGCGGGGTCTGCGAGGGTGGAGATGTCGCCGAGGGCGGCGAAATCGTCCTCGGCGATCTTGCGCAGGATGCGGCGCATGATCTTGCCCGAACGCGTCTTCGGAAGACCCGGCGCCCATTGGATCAGGTCCGGCTTGGCGATCGGCCCGATCTCGGTGCGCACCCATTTCTCCAGGTCGGCGCGCAGCTCGTCGCTGGGCTCCACCCCGTTCATCAGCGTCACATAGGCATAGATGCCCTGGCCCTTCAGCGGATGCGGATAGCCCACAACCGCCGCCTCGGCCACCTTCTCATGCGCCACCAGCGCCGATTCCACCTCGGCCGTCCCCATCCGGTGGCCCGAGACGTTGATCACGTCATCCACCCGCCCGGTGATCCAGTAATAGCCGTCCTCGTCCCGCCGGCAGCCGTCGCCGGTGAAGTAATAGCCCGGATATTGCTGGAAATAGGTCTCCATGAAACGCTGGTGGTCGCCCCAGACCGTGCGCATCTGACCCGGCCAGCTGTCGGCGATGCACAGCACCCCCTCGGCCGGGTCGCCCTCCTGCACCGCCCCGCTCGCGGCATCCAGAACCACCGGCCGGACCCCGAAGAAGGGCAGCGTCGCCGAACCCGGCTTGGTCTCGATGGCGCCCGGCAGCGAGGTGATCATGTGGCCCCCCGTCTCGGTCTGCCACCAGGTGTCCACGATCGGGCAGCGCCCCTTGCCGACATGCCGGTCGTACCAGACCCAGGCCTCGGGGTTGATCGGCTCGCCCACCGTGCCCAGCACCCGCAGGCTGGACAGGTCGTATTTCTCGACCCATTCCGGCCCCTGCCCCATCAGCGCCCGGATCGCGGTCGGCGCGGTGTAGAACTGGTTGACCTTGTGCTTCTCGCAGACCGCCCAGAAGCGGCCGGCATCGGGCCAGGTCGGCACCCCCTCGAACATCAGCGTCGTGGCGCCGTTGGCCAGCGGGCCGTAGACGATGTAGCTGTGCCCGGTCACCCAGCCCACGTCCGCCGTGCACCAGAACACGTCGCCGTCGCGATAGTCGAAGACGTATCGATGCGTGATCGCCGCGAACAGCAGGTAGCCGCCGGTGGAATGCACCACCCCCTTGGGCTTGCCGGTCGAGCCCGAGGTGTAAAGGATGAACAGCGGATCCTCGGCCCCCATCGGCCGCGGCGGGCAGTCGGGGCTGACCTCCTCCATCAGCTTCAGCACGTCCACGTCGCGCCCCTCGATCCAGGTGGTCTGGTCGCCGGTATGCTTGACCACCAGGCAGCGCACCCGGTCCGAGCAATGCAGAAGCGCCGCGTCGGTGTTCGACTTCAGCGCCGTCTTGCGGCCGCCGCGCGGCGCGGTGTCGGCGGTGATCACCAGCTTGGCGCCGCTGTCGTTGATGCGGTTGGCCAGCGCGTCGGGCGAGAAGCCGGCGAAGACGATGGAATGGATGGCGCCGATGCGCGCGCAGGCCAGCATGGCATAGGCCGCCTCGGGGATCATCGGCAGGTAGATCACCACCCGGTCGCCGCGCATCACCCCCTGCGACAAGAGCACGTTGGCGAAGCGGTTCACCTTGTCGGACAGCTCGGCATAGGTGATGTGGCGCGCCGGCCGGGCCGGGTCGTCCGGCTCGAAGATGATCGCGGTCTGGTTCGCCCGCTCGGGCAGGTGGCGGTCGACGCAGTTCACCGAGGCGTTCAGCACCCCGTCCTCGAACCATTTGATCGAGACCCGGCCCATGGTGAAATCCGTGTCCTTCACCCGGGAATAGGGCTCGATCCAGTCGAGCCGCAGACCCTCGCGCCCCCAGAACCCCTCGGGATCCGAGAGCGATTCGGCATAGAGCCGCGCATAATCCCCAGGCCCCGCATGCGCAGCAGCAAAGCCAGACGGAACAGGATGTTTCTCAAGCGATTCAATGGACATGGCTCCCCCTCACAGCGATCGCATCATTCCCCCTCCCCTGCGGCTGCGGCATCGTTTGCCCGGGCCGGCGCAAGAGAGCTCCGACGCCATGTTAAGCGGAACATCTCCATTCTGTTAAGTGTTTATATATAAAGGGAATTTTGTAAATAAATTGACAGGATGGATATGCGATATGTAAATATTTTACAGACCAGCCTGAACCGTCATTCGGGGGCCAAGCGAATACGCGGGACCGTTCCTGGGAACCGGTCAGAGACGGTCGCCGGCTTATCGGTCAGCTTCCAGAATGAGGAAGTTCCGGCCCGCGCGCTGCGGATGCCGGGCGGTCGCGAGGCCGGCTTGTCCCGCACCAATGACACGCGCATCCAACGGCTTTTAGGGGGCAATGGTCATATTTGACCGCCCCAAAAAGCAGCGCGACGAGCGCCAGCTTAGCGATGGCGAACGCGGTCCGCATGACCAGGTTCTGGACTGTCCGGCGATGAAGAGCAGAAGCGCGCCCACGGTCGGCCCGAGGGCCCGCTTCGTGAAGCGCAAAGCAGGGCATTGCCCGGCTTTCCCTGCCACACGCGCGCCTGTACCCATGAACTCCGTCCTCTCGGTCATGTGGCGAGAAACCTCCAGCCTCTCCGCTGTGATGAAGTCCATGATCGCAGCCGCTGTCGCATGCGCCGGATCGCAGAGAACCAGAATGTCGTCGGAATATCGGAGATAGAGCCGTTGGCTTTCAACTTCGAGCCGCGGCCGAAATCATACGCGACCCTCCCACAATATGGGTTGCAAATGCATGACCTGGGGGGAAGTGCTGGGTCGCGAGCTATCCCAAGCTTGGGGGTATCGGCACGAAGTGAGTCACGTATCGGTGGCATCTGAACACTTCCGGAAACTTTCCGTTGAATCGGTCCCTCTTCCAGGACCGGCTTGCAGCCTTCGGTTGCCACCGGCTGCTCCCGAATGCCCGAAGCGCATGAGAGTCCGGGCATCACCCTCGCACATTCCTCAATGAATGCGGGCGGGCGTTTGCCACGTGGGGCCCGGCGCAACCGGCTGCGTCCGGTCATGTAACGCAGGATCGCGATATCTTCCCTGCGCGAAGCCCGGCCGCCGGACCGCCCCGGCGTGCCGCCAGGGGCAGGCCGTCAGCCCGTCACTGCCGCGCGAGCCATTCGGTGATGCAGCGCCGCAGGTTCGTCTCGCCCAGGGTCCGGGCGTCGTCGATCACCCGCTTCAGCTCGCTCAGGTCCACCCGCCGGATCAGGTGCTTGACCGGCCCGATCGAGGCCGGACGCATCGACAGCCGCCGGAAGCCGAGCGCCGCAAGCGTCACCGCCTCGATCGGCCGGCCGGCATCCTCGCCGCAGAAAGACACCGGCACCCGCGCCTCGTCGCAGCGCTGCACGATCTGGTCCAAGAGCGTGATGAACGAGGTGTTCAGCGTGTCGTAGCGCCGGCGCACCCGCTCGTTCTCGCGGTCGGCGGCAAAGAAGAACTGCTTCAGGTCATTGCCGCCCACCGAGATGAAATCGCACATCTCGAAGAACTTCTTCGGCGCGAAGGCCAGCGACGGGGTTTCCAGCATGGCGCCGACGCGGATGTCCGAGGGCATGGCATGGCCCAGCCGCTGCTCGCGCGCCAGCTGCTCCATCAGCAGCTTGTGCGCCTCCTCGAACTCCTGCATCTCGGTGATGAAGGGGAACATGACATGCAGCGGGCGGCCCACAGCGGCGCGGATCAGCGCCTGCAGCTGCATCCGCAGCACGCCGCGCTTGTCAAGGCCGACGCGGATCGCCCGCCAGCCCATGGCCGGGTTCGGCTCGTCCTGCGGCTTCATGTAGGGCAGCACCTTGTCCGAGCCGATATCCAGCGTGCGGAACATCACCGGCTTGCCATGGGCATTGTCCAGCACATGGGCGTAAAGCGCCGCCAGCTCGCCCCGGCGCGGCACGCGGGTGCGGGTCAGAAACTGCAGCTCGGTGCGGAACAGCCCCACCCCCTCGGCGCCCGAGCTTTCCAGGCTGGGCAGGTCGGCCATCAGCCCGGCATTCATGTAAAGCTGGATCGTGGCGCCGCATTTCGCGGTGGCGGGCAGGTCGCGCAACCCGGCGTAACGCTTCTGCGCCTCGGCCTGCATGGCCATCTTGTCGCGGAAGGCCTTGGCGACGCTTTCCTCGGGGCGCAGATGCACCATGCCCATGTCGCCGTCGACCAGGATCAGGTCGCCGTTCAGCGCCTCGGAGGTGACGCGCTCGGCATGGATCACCAGCGGGATCGCCAGCGCCCGGGCGACGATGGCGGCATGGCTGCCGACCGAGCCCTCTTCCAGGACCACCCCCTTCAGCCTGCGGCCATAGTCCAGCAGTTCGGCCGGGCCGATGTTGCGGGCAACCAGGATCGGGTCCTCGGGCATCTCGGCGCCGGTATCGCGGCCCTGCCCGGTCAGGATGCGCAGCAGCCGGTTCGACAGATCGTCGAGGTCGTGCAGCCGGTCGCGCAGATAGGGATCGGCGGCGCTTTCCAGCCGGGCGCGGGCCTGGCTCTGCTCTTTCTCGACCGCCGCCTCGGCGGACAGGCCCAGCTCGATCGCCTCTTCCATGCGGCGCAGCCAGCTGCGGGAATGGGCGAACATGCGATAGGTCTCCATGACCTCGGCCGAATCGCCCGAACCCATGTCGGTGGCGGCCAGCATGGAATCGACCGTGGTGCGCAGCATGGCCACGGCCTCGGTCAGCCGGGCCTTTTCCTTCAGCGGATCGTCGGCGACCGGATTGGTGACCACCACGCGGGGCTCGTGCAGCCAGACGCGGCCCTCGGCGCAGCCCTCCTGGCCGGTGCCGCCGCGGAACATGACCGGAAAGCGGTGCTGCAAGGGCAGACTGTCGGCCTGCGAGCCGAGAAAGGCGCCCAGCTCGGCCATCTCGGCCAGCACCATGGCGACCACTTCGAGGCCGTAGACCTCGTCCTCGCTGAACTGCCGGGCGTCGCGGGACTGCACCACCAGCACGCCCAGCTTTTCGCCGACGCGCTGGATCGGCACGCCGAGAAAGCTGGAAAAGATCTCCTCGCCGGTCTCGGGCATGTAGCGGAAGCCCGGCTCGGCCGGGGCGTTGGCGGTGTTGACGTGCCGCCCGGTGCGGGCGACGCGGCCGACCAGCCCCTCTCCCAGCCGCAGCCGGGTCTGGTGCACCGATTCGGGCTTCAGCCCCTCGGTCGCGCAAAGCTCCAGCGTGTCGGGGTCGCGGAAAAGATAGATCGAGCAGACCTCGGTCCCCATCGAATCGGCGATGTGATGGGTGATCTGATCCAGGCGGTCCTGGCCGCCACCGGGGGCGGCCAAGGTTTCGCGCAGCCGCCGCAGCAGCTTGCGCGAGTCACTGTCCTTGCGTTCGGGCATGATCCTCCCGCTTCAGGCTGAGGGCCGGGGATCAGGCCCGTTCAAGCTCGAAGGCATCATGCAGCGCCTGAACCGCCAGTTCCATATATTTGCGGTCGATCAGCACCGAAATCTTGATCTCGCTGGTGGAGATCACCTTGATGTTGATGTTTTCGTCGGCCAGCGCCTTGAACATGCGCGCGGCGACGCCGGCATGGCTGCGCATGCCGATGCCCACCACCGAGACCTTGGCGACCTCGGTATCCACGACCAGTTCGTCATAGGCGATGGTGCCGGCGGCCTTGGCCTCCTCCATCGCCTTCTTGGCGCGGGCGACCTGGTTCACCGGACAGGAGAAGGTCATGTCGGTCACCGCGCCGGGATGGTCCTCGTAATCGCGTTCCGAGATGTTCTGGACGATCATGTCCACGTTGACGCCGGCATCGGCGAGCGGCGCGAAGATCGCCGCCGAGATGCCGGGCCGGTCCTCGACTGTGACCAGGGTGATCTTGGCCTCTTCACGGGAATAGGCGACGCCGCTGACGACTTTCGATTCCATGATTTCATCCTCATCGCAGACCAGGGTGCCGCTGGTCTCATCCGTATCCTCGAACGAGCTGAGCACCCGCAGCCGGACCTTGTAACGCATCGCCAGCTCGACCGAGCGGGTCTGGAGCACCTTGGCGCCCAGGCTGGCCAGTTCCAGCATTTCCTCGAAGGCGATCTTGTCAAGCTTGCGTGCCTTGGAAGTGATGCGGGGGTCGGTGGTATAGACCCCGTCCACATCGGTATAGATGTCGCAGCGCTCGGCCTCGAAGGCGGCGGCGAAGGCCACGGCGGTGGTGTCCGAACCGCCGCGGCCCAGCGTGGTGATGCGGTTGTCTGAGCCGAGCCCCTGGAAGCCCGCGACCACGGCCACCCGCATGCCCTCGGCGAATTTCTGGTCGATATTGTCGCGCGGGATCGACACGAAGCGCGCCGAGCTGTGCTGCGAGGTGGTGTTGATCGGCACCTGCCAGCCCTGCCAGCTGCGGGCGGGCACGCCCAGCTCCTGCAGGGTCAGCGCCATCAGCCCGGCGGTGACGTTCTCGCCCGAGGCGACGACGGCGTCGTATTCGCGCGCGTCGAACAGCGGCGAGGTCGCCTCGACCCAGCCCACCAGTTCGTTGGTCTTGCCCGACATGGCGCTGACGATGACGATGACGTCATAGCCGCGCTCGACTTCGCGCTGAACCTTCAGCGCGGCATTCTTGATGCGGTCCAGGTCGGCCACCGAGGTGCCGCCGAATTTCATCACCAGAAGCGGCATTCCTTGCCCCCCAGCAGTTTCCGGGGCGCGTTCTATGGGCGGGCCGGGGAAAGAACAAGGGGCGGCAGGTGTTTCCGGGGCTTTCGCATGCATTATTTTGCCGGCCCATGCGCCGGGGCGGACGGGATCTTGATACGGCCGCCGCCGGACCGCAAAAGGCGGGCATGAAAGCGACGCATGACGAATCCACCTTTACCCTGACCGGCAAGATCTGGTCCGCCACCTATCCGCTGGACGAATTGCCGAAATGGCTGGCCTTCTATCGCAGCCGCAGGGCGCGTTTCCCCAAGGCCGGAGACAGCTACGACGCCACCATCGCCGCGCTGGAGGAGCTGGAACGGACCCTGTCCGGCCGGCGCTAGGCGCCGCGGCGGTCGCGCCAGCGGCTATGAATGCTCTCGCAATGCGCCGTTTCGGCAAAGACGCGGTCCATCAGCGCCATGAAGGCGCTGCGCCAGAAGGATGGCGGCTGCCGATAGACGCGCGAGCAAAGCGGCTCGGATTGCTGTCCCCCAAGTGTCCGGTTGATGCAGACGGACGCGCTCCACCAAGCGTTCATGAGAACCTCACTTACTCATCAAAACACCTTCGATCAGACGAACGTGACGCCCGGAAAACAGCTGGGCGCCCATCCAGTCATGAAGCGGCGGTGATGCAGGAAAGTCACGCTGGCTTTTTCGGCAGGCCGGGCCGGCACAGCGCCCCCGGATCGCCGAGCGGCGCCGCGAAAGCCGCGCCGGAGACCGGCCCGGCAAGCGGCCCGTCCCCGAATCTGCATGAGAGTGGTCGGGGCGAGAGGATTCGAACCTCCGGCCTACGGTACCCAAAACCGTCGCGCTACCAGGCTGCGCTACGCCCCGGACCTGGGGCTATCTAGCGGCTGGCCGCGCGGGGGGAAAGGGAAAACTGACCGCGCCCTGCGGCGGGTCTCAGTCGCAGGGCGCCAAGGCCGCGTCCTGCGGCAGGCGGGGATGGGACAGCACCATGCCGGGATGGATCCCCAGCCGCGCCGCATCGCCCCCCGGCACCTCCAGCACCATCAGCCGCTCGGGCGCGGGATCGTCCGGCGCGGCGCCGGGAATGGCCGTCTCGTCCAGCGGCCGCGCCATCGGGTGGACATGGCGCACCTCGCCGCGCGCGTCGATGAAGATCATGTCGAGCGCGATCAGCGTGTTGCGCATCCAGAAGCTGACCGGCTGCGGCGATTCGTAGATGAACAGCATGCCCTGCCCCGGTGGCAGGTCGCGGCGGAACATCAGCCCGCGCGCGCGTTTCTCGCCGCTGTCGGCGATCTCGACCGGCACCTCGACCGGCTTGCCCCGACCTAGGAACAGTGCCCGGTCGGGGTGGCAGGTGGCCGCAAGGGCCGAAGAATGATTTGTGATAAGAAGAGCTAGAACAACCGTTACGGCCCGCAACTTCATACCGCGCCCGCGACCAGCCGCAATTTAGCGAGCGCGGCCGCTCCCCCCGGTTGCAACTGCCGCGCCTCGATCGCGGCTCTCTCCCAGGAAAGGATTTGCGCGGCCATCATCCCCCGCCGCCCGTCGACCACCCGCAGCGCGATGGCCTCGCCCACGGCCAGGTCGGAAAAGCCCGAATGGCGCAGCACCTCGATATGCAGGAAGACATCGGCCTTCTCTGCGAAGATGTTGGCAAAGCCGAAGCCCTTGGCCTTGTCGAACCATTTCACCCGCGCCGGCAGCAGCGGCAGCTGCGCCACCTCCTCGGGGGTGGCCGAACACAGGTCGGCGATGGCGGGCATCGGCTCGCTGGCCGGCGGCGTGATCTCCAGCACCTCGACCGCCTGCATGCCGCGCGGCGTCTTCTGCACCATCGCCACGACATGAGAGCCCTCGGCAACCGAACTCTGCCCGAAATTCCTCAGCACATTGGCATGCAGAAGAATGTCGGCGCCCCCCTCGGGATCGGTCAGGAAACCGAAGCCCTTGCTGCCATCGAACCATTTCACGACGCCCGCAATCTTGCGCTGTTGCTCGTCGTTTTCTTCCATGTCGTCCTGTCACCCGTTAGAAAACCAGAAACAACCCGAACTCCGGTTCCGCGTCCTTCGATCCCCAACTGAACGAAGGTAGAGCCGGATTGGTCAGGTTTTCCATACCATGGATAAATCGCGGACCCGCATCAAGGGCTAAGACGGCACACTTGCCAGAAACTTTGCGTAAACTGCCGCCCATCTGGCGGCAATCCGCTGTTTTCGCCTTGATAATCGCTTCTCGTCCAGCGAAAGCGGTCGTGCAGCCGGAAGGCGCCATCGGCCCAGAACTCGATCTGCACCGGGCGGATTCGGTAGCCCCCCCAATGGGGCGGTCGCGGCGGATTCAACCCCAGATTGATTCCCAGCCGCGCCACCTCGGCCATCAGCGCGGCGCGGCTGGCCAGCGGCCGGCTTTGCCGCGACGCCCAGGCGCCGATGCGCGACTGCAGCGGCCGCGAGGCATAATAGGCATCGGCCAGCTCGGGCTCGACGCGGCTGACATGGCCGCGCACGCGGATCTGCCGGCGCAGCGATTTCCAGTGCATGACGAATGCGGCGACGCCTGTGGCCTCGATCTCGACGCCCTTGGCGCTTTCGAAATTGGTGTAGAAGACGAAGGCGCCCTCGGTGCCGGCGCCCTCGATCTCTTTCAGCAGCACCATGCGCACGTCGGGCAGGCCCGCCGCGTCCACGGTGGCCAGCGCCATGGCGCTGGCGTCGTTCGGCTCGGTCCGTTCCGCCTCGGCGAGCCAGCTGCGCGCGATGGCAAAAGGGTCGTCGCCCGCGAAAATTCCGCTGCGGTCGCTCATGGCTGCCTGCTCACCGACACTTGATGCCTCCCTGCAGTTGTCCTAATCCTGCTGAAAACCGAAGAAGCGCGAGGGGCAGCATCATGTCAAGTGAAGGCGGTACGGGGCTGATGAAGGGTCGCCGCGGCCTCATCATGGGCCTGGCGAATGACAAGTCCATCGCCTGGGGCATCGCGAAGGCGCTGGCCGACCAGGGCGCCGAACTTGCCTTTTCCTATCAGGGCGAGGCGCTCAAGCGCCGGGTCGAGCCGCTGGCGGCACAGGTCGGCTCCGACTTCCTCGCGGAATGCGACGTCTCGGACGAGGCTTCGATCGACGCGCTGTTCGAGACGCTGCGCGGGCGCTGGGACAGCATGGACTTCATCGTCCACGCCATCGGCTTTTCCGACAAGGAGCAGCTGCGCGGCCGCTATGCCGATACCACGCGCGACAACTTCCTGATGACCATGGATATTTCGGTCTATTCCTTCACGGCCGTAGCGCGCCGCGCCGCCGCGATGATGCGGCCGGGCGGCTCGATGCTGACCCTGACCTATTACGGGGCCGAGCGGGTCATGCCGCATTACAATGTCATGGGCGTGGCCAAGGCGGCGCTCGAGGCCTCGGTGCGCTACCTGGCCGAGGATTTCGGCAAGGACGGCATCCGCGTCAACGCCATCTCGGCCGGGCCGATCAAGACGCTGGCCGCCAGCGGCATCGGCGACTTCCGCTATATCCTGAAATGGAACGAGCTGAACTCGCCCCTGCGCCGCAACGTCAGCCAGGAGGAGGTCGGCAAGTCGGCGCTCTACCTGCTGTCCGACCTGGGCTCGGGCGTGACCGGCGAGACGCATCACGTCGATTCGGGCTATCACATCGTCGGCATGAAGGCCGTCGACGCCCCCGACATCGCCACCACGAAGAAGGACTGATCCCCGGCGATGAGCGTCGAGCAAGTCATCGCGCTTGTCTCGGCGCTGTCGCTGGCGATCCTGACGCCCGGCCCGGCGATCATCGCCACGGTGCAGACCGCCTTTGCCCATGGCCGCGCCCGCGCCCTGCCCTATGCGCTGGGGCTGGCCACCGGGGCCTCGCTCTGGTGCCTCTTCGCGCTGGCCGGGCTGGCGGTGCTGTTCCGGCTGCATCCGGCGCTGTTCACGGCGCTGAAGATCTTCGGCGGCTTCTATCTGCTGTGGTTCGCCTGGGCGCTGTGGCGCGCCTCGACCCGGCCGCTGCCGCAGGCGGCGGGCGGCGCCTCCAGGGGCTACTGGGGCGGCATCGCGCTCAATCTCTCGAATCCCAAGCCGGCGCTGTTCTATGCCGCGCTGATCCTGTCGGTCTTTCCCGCGCCGATGGGCCCGGCGCGCCAGGGGTTGATCTACGGCCTCTGCCTTGCGACCGAGCTTTTCTGGTATGCGCTGGTGGCGGTTCTGATGTCGACAGCCATCATGCGCGCGCGCTATTTTGCCGCCAAGTTCTGGATCGACCGGGCCGCCAGCATTGCCATGGCGCTGCTGGGGCTGCTGTTGATCGTCAACCGTTAAGGAGCCAGCATGAACGATCGCCTGCCCCATGAACGCGGATTCCACATCAGCTGGGACCAGATCCACCGCGATTCCCGCGCCCTTGCCTGGCGGCTGGAGGACCGAGAATGGCGGGCGATCCTGGCCATCACCCGGGGCGGGCTGGCGCCGGCGATGATCGTCGCGCGCGAACTGGACATTCGCGTCATCGACACGATCTCGGTGAAATCCTATCACGGCAAGGGCGGGCAGGAGCGCGGCGAGGTCAAGGTGCTGAAGGCCCCCGACCCGGCGGTGATGCTGGACGGCGACGGCATCCTGGTGATTGACGACCTGGTCGATTCCGGCCGCACGCTGGAACATGTGCGGACGATGTATCCCAAGGCGCATTTCGCCACCGTCTATGCCAAGCCCAAGGGCCGGCCGATGGTGCAGACCTATGTGACCGAGGTGAGCCAAGATACCTGGATCTTCTTTCCCTGGGACATGGCGCTGCAATACGTCCAGCCCTATCGCGGCGAGGACTAAGCGGCACGCAACGGCTGCGCGGGTCGCGTCCCGCACAGCCGCCCGGGGCCCCAGCACCCGCTTGGCCACCGATTGCCGGGTTTTCCGGCGGGACCGGCGTGCGGCATCGCTCATGGACAGGGCGGGCGGCCGCCCTATGGCCGCCGCATCCGGTCCCGCAGCAGTTCCATGAGCGCGCCGTCGCGCGGCAGCTCATCCGCCCGCCCCTCTTCGGTCAGCCAGTAGAACCGGCCGGGCGGCAGGCTGGCGGGAAGCTCGTAATCCATCCCCTCCCATTCGTCCTCGCGGAAGGAATAGAAGGCCCAATGGCCGCCGCGCGCCTCGACGGCGTCAAGGACGTCGGTCAGATAGGCGCCGCAATCGGGCCAGCGCCGCATGCAGCCGAATTCGGCGGCGACGATGCGGGTGGACGGCAGGCCCTGCGCTGCGGCCCAGTCGAAGGCCGTGCCGATATGGGCGGCGACGGCGGCGCGGTCCCAGGCCCGCTCGCCCCCGGCATAGGCCGCCACCGCGCCGGGATAGCGCAGCGGCGCGTCGCGCTGCAGGTTCGGGGCGCTGGTCGCGGCATAGGGTTCATACATGTGGAAGGCGTAAAGCACCCTGCCGTCCGCCAGCGGCGCCGGCCATGCCGCCAGCGAGCGCGGATTGGCGAACCAGCCGCCATCGACCATGATGGGCGTCACCGGATCGGCAGCACGGATCGCCGCGATGGTACGGGCGTAGAAGCCGGGCAGATCGCGCAGGCCGCCCGACTGTTCGGCCTGCCAGGAGCGCAGCGCCTGCTCCGTGCCGTTCTCGGCCGGGCCGCCGTGCTTTTCCGGCGCCGGCTCATTCAGGATGTTGTAGCCGGCGACCGCCGGATGGTCCTGCAATGCCGCCGCCAGATCGGCCCAGAACCGGACGGCTTGGTCCTGATAGCCGGCCTCGGACCAGATGCGGTCGTCGTATGCGCCGCCGTTCTGCTGCGACCAGCGACCACCCGGCAGGCTCAGCGGCACGACCACCACCTTCAGCCCCGCCGCATGGGCATCGTCCAGCACCCGGCGCAGGGTGGCGAGATCCTCGGGAACAAGGCCGGCATAGCGGTCGGCATCGCCGATCAGGAAGTCGCGGCCCTTGCCTTTCCACTTGCTGAAGGACAGCCGCACCCAGGTCGCCCCGGTTCCGGCCAGGGCGCGGAAATAGGCCTGGTCCTGCGGCGCGGCGTTGAAGCCGTTCGCCCCGGGCTGCGGACTGTCCCAGAAGCCGATCAGGTCGGCGGCTGCGGCAGGCTGCGCCAGGGCAAGGCAGAGAGCGGCCGTCGCGGACCGGCGGAAGGTCGCGCCGGCGGCAAGGGTGCCTTCACCGACTGCCCGAAACAGGCCGCGCGGGCGCAGGATCGGCCGGGTCGACGGCGCCACCGGCGCCGCCCCTAGCCGTTCCCGCGCACGAAGCGCGCCGCCTCTTCCGCCGCACGGCGCAGGGCGCGGCTCTTGTTCACCGTCTCCATGAATTCGGCCTCGGGGTCGCTGTCATAGACCACCCCGCCGCCGGCCTGGATGTAAAGCTGGCCGTCCTTGATCACCCCGGTGCGCAGCGCGATGCACATGTCCATCTCGCCATTGGCGGCGAAATAGCCGACGCCGCCGGCATAGACGCCGCGCTTCTCGGGCTCGAGCTCGTCGATGATCTCCATCGCCCGGACCTTGGGCGCGCCCGAGACGGTGCCGGCGGGCATCCCCGCCAGCAACGCCGAAAGCGCATCCTCGCCCTCGCGCAGCTCGCCCACGACGTTCGAGACGATGTGCATGACGTGGCTATAGCGCTCGACGATGAATTGCTCGGTCGGCGTGACGGTGCCCATCTTCGCCACCCGACCGACATCGTTGCGGCCCAGGTCCAGAAGCATCAGATGCTCGGCCAGTTCCTTCTGGTCGGCCAGCAGGTCGGCCTCCAGCGCGTCGTCCTCGGCCGGGGTCGCGCCGCGCGGGCGGGTGCCGGCGATGGGGCGGACGGTGACCTGGCCCTCGCGCAGCCGCACCAGGATCTCGGGCGAGGCGCCGACGATCTGGAAACCGCCGAAGTTCAGGAAGAACATGAAGGGCGAGGGATTGGTGCGCCGCAAGCTGCGATAGAGCGCGAAGGGCGGCAGCGGGAAATCCATCGCCCAGCGTTGCGAGGGCACCACCTGGAAGATGTCGCCGGCGCGGATGTAGTCCTTGGCCTTTTCCACCGCCGCGAGATAGGATTCCTTGCTGAAATTGCTGCGCAATTCGCCGATCTTCAGGTCGTGGCCAAGCGCGCGCGGCTCGCTGGGCTGGCGGTCGAGCGAGCGCAGCGCCTCCATCAGCCGCTCGGCCGCCTGGGCATAGGCGGCGCGGGCAGGCGTGGCCGCGTCATGCCAGGCGGGGGCGCAAAGAGCCACCTCGCCCTTGACGCCGTCCAGCACCGCGACGACCGAGGGGCGCATCATCATCGCATCGGGCAGGCCAAGGGGGTCGGGGTTCACGTCGGGCAGCCGCTCGACCAGCCGGATCATGTCATAACCCAGATAGCCGAAAAGCCCCGCCGCGCCGGCCGGCACGCCCTCGGGCATGTCAATGCGGCTTTCCGCGATCAGGGCGCGCAGGCTGTCCAGCGCCGGGCGGTCGTCTTCCGCGAACTCGTCCGAATAGCGGGCGTTGCGGTTGATGCGCGCCTTGCCGTCGCGGCATTCCCAGATCAGGTCCGGCTTCATGCCGACGAAGGAATAGCGGCCGCGCACCTCGCCGCCGGTGACGCTTTCCAGCATGAAGGAATTCGGCGCCGCCTCGGCCAACTTCAGCATCAGGCTGACCGGCGTATCGAGGTCTGCCGCCAGCCGGATGGTCAGCAACTGGTTGCGGCCCTGGGCCCAGCCGCGTTCGAATGCGGCGAAATCGGGGGCGATCTCCATCACTGGACCTGCGCGTTCACCGCATCCACGGCGGTCTGGTTCAGGGTGACGCCGCCTTGGGCCTGAAGCGCGCGGGCGAAATAGTCGAAGACGTCCTGGCGCAGCGAATCCGCCAGCCGGGCCGAGATGCCGGCACGGATCTGCGCGCCCTCCTCGCCATCGGTCGCGGCGGGATGGATCTTGTCCAGCGTCACCAGAAAGACCCGGTTCTCGGCATCGACCACCTCGGTCGCGCCTTCCTCGGCGATTTCGAAGGCCTGGGCCACCACGTCCTGCGGCACGCCGTTGATGAAGCCGCCGCGGGACAGGTTCGGCGCCGGCGTGCCGGGTGCGGGGGCGGGCTTGTCCGCGGCCGCGGCCTCGGCGTCGCCGCTGGCGGGCGCCGCGGCGCCAAGGGCCTGGGCGACCGGCGCGGTCGCCGCCGCCGGGGCCGGCCCGATGCCGGGCTCGGCGGCCGCCTCGGCCTCGACGCGGCGCTCCTCGGCCAGCGCCAGCAGCTGGCGATGCGTCTCGTTGCGGGTCCAGTCCTCGGCCACCCGGTCCCGCACCTCCTCGAAGGGGATCAGCGCCGGCGGCACGAGCTCGTCCAGCCGCAGGGCGAAGACGCCGCCATCCTCGGTTTCGAACAGCTCGGGAAAGTCCTTCTCGGTCAGTTGCGCCGCGCGCTGGCGGAATTCGGGATAGGCGTCGATGCCGTCGGGATCGGCCTCGGCGCCCGCGCTCCAGTCGATCTGGCCCAGCCGCATCGGCGTGTCGCGGGCCATGTCCTCCAGCGTCGCGCCGCCGGCCAGCAGGTCGGCGAACTCGCCCGAGCGTTCCTCGATCTGGCGGCGGGCGCGATCGACCGCCGCCTCCAGCCGCAGGTCGTCGCGGGCCTGCTCGAAGGGGATGTCCAGCGGCTCCAGGATCGCGTTCATCGAGAACAGCGCCGGCCCAAGTTCCGAGCTGGCCGGGCCGGCGACGCCGGGCTGGTCCAGCGCAAAGACCGCCTCGCCGGCGGCGCCCAGTTCTGCCTGGCTGACCTCGCCCAGATCGATATCGGCCAGCGTCAGGCCGCGCTCGGCGGCCAGCTGCTCGAAGGTGACCTCGCCGCGGTCGATGCGGGCCTTCGCCTCTTCGGCGGCGGCGACGGTGGGAAAGACCAGCCGCTCGACCATGCGGCGCTCGGGTTGCTGGAACTCGTCGATGCGGTCCTGGTAGAGATCGCGCAGCGCCTGCTCATCGACCTCGACCTCGTCCTCCAGCATCTCGGGGGTCAGCCAGACATAGGTGATCTTGCGGATCTCGGGCGCGGTGAAGCGGTCGGCATTGGCCTTGTGCCAGGCTTGCAGCGTCGCCTCGTCGGGGGCGGCGACCGGGGCGGGCAGGTCCTTGGCGGTCAGCTCGCGCCAGTGGATGTCGCGGGTCTCCAGCAGCCAGCCCTGGGTCAGCGCCACCACCGGCTGCGGCGCCTCGACCCCGGCCAGCGCCGCGCGCTGCAGGATCAGCCGGGCCAAGTCCATGCGCAGATCGTGTTCGAACTCGGCCTCGCGCATCCCCTCGCGGCGCAGCGCGTCGGCATAGATATTGCGGTCGAACTGGCCGTTCATGCCCCGAAAGGCGGACATGCCGGTGATCTGCTCGGCCACCGCCTTGTCGCCGACCGAGACGCCCACCCGGTTCGCCTCGGCCTCAAGCGCGGCGGCGGTGTAAAGCCGCGCCAGCGCCGCCTGATCGACGCCGATGGCCTTGGCCTCGGCGGCGCTGATCTGCCGTCCGGTGCGGGCCGAGAAGTCCTGCATCTCGGCGCGCAGGGTGCGGGCATAGTCCTGCGACGAAATCCCGACATCGCCGACCGAGCCGATATCCGCCGAGCCGCCCGAGAAATTGGTGACGCCGAAGCCGCCCAGCCCCAGAACCAGCATGCCCATCAGCAACCAGACGATGGTCGATTTGCCCTTGCCCCGCATCTTGTCGCCGTGCCCCGCCACTTGTTCTTGTCAGTCAGCGCAAGTCTTTAGGATGCCAAGGGCCCGGCGGCAAGTGCCGCGACGCCGCGACGCCTCCTCCCGCCCTTCACAATCCGGTCGGCGCCATCAGGGCCGGAAGGCCTCCAGCCGCCGCATCAGCGCCGCGATGCCGTCCCGGTCGGCATTGGCGAAGGCGATGCGCAGGTGGCGCGCGGCCTCGGGATCGTCCGCGGGCATGAACATGGTGCCGGGCAGCAGCAGCACCCCGGCCTCGCGCAGCAGGCGTTGCGCCAGCTCCGGCGCGGGCATGTCGAAGGGATGCTCGACCCAGGCGAAATAGGCGCCGCAGCCCTTGACGCGCCAGCCCGGCAGCGCCGCCATGCCCTGGGCCATGGCGTTGCGACGGGCCAGGATCTCGGCCCGCTCGCCGGCCAGCCAGTCCCTCAGGTTCGCCATGCCCCAGGCGGCGCCGATCTGGCCCAGCTGGCCGGCGCAGATGGCGACGGTGTCGAGGAACTTCTCGATCTGGGCCATGCGGGCCGGGCTGGCGATCAGCGCGCCGACGCGATGCCCGGTCAGCCGATAGGCTTTCGAGAAGCTGTAGAGATGGATCAGCGTGTCGCCCCAGTCGGGATCGGCGAACAGGTCGTGCGGCGCGTCCTCGCGCGCGTCGAAATCGCGATAGGTCTCGTCCAGGACCAGCGCCAGCCCGCGCGACCGCGCCAGTTCGAAGAAGGCGTGCAACAATTCGGCCGGATATTCCGTGCCCGAGGGATTGTTGGGGCTGACCAGCACGATGGCGCGCGAGCGGTCCGAGATCAGCCGGGCGGCCGCCTCGGCGTCGGGCAGCATGCCCGGACCGCAGCGCAGCGGCACGGCGCGGATGCCCTGCATGTCCAGCCACATCTTGTGGTTGAAATACCAGGGCGTGGGCAGGATCACCTCGTCCCCCGCCCGGGCCAGCGTCTGGATGGCGGCGCAGAACGCCTGGTTGCAGCCCTGGGTGATCGCGACCTCTTCGGGGCGGATAGGGCCGGCATAGGCGCGGCTCCAGTCGCGGGCCACCGCCTCGCGCAGTTCGGGACGGCCCAGCACCGGGCCGTAGAGATGCGCGTCGGGCCGCTCCAGCGCCGCCTCGGCCATGGCGCGGCGCAGGGCTTCCGGCGGCGGTTCGACCGGCGCGGCCTGGCTGAGGTTGATCAGCGGCCGCTCGGGCGGGAAAGCCAGCCCTTGCAGCCAGCGGCGGGCCTCCATCACCGGCGGGCGGAAGGTGGCGGCAAGGGCGGGATTGAGCGGCAGCATGGGCAGGGTCTCAGTCGGTGAGGCGCAATCCGCCGAAATCCGGCGGCGTGGACAGGTCGAAGCCCGAGCCCGCGGCAGACGGCGGGGCGGCGGCTTCCTCCTCCGGGCTCGGCTCGGCCGGGGCAGCCGCGGCCGGCGGTTCCGGCGTGCCTGCGGCCGTCGGGGCAGCGGCGGGCAGCGCCCGCTCGGGCACCCGGTCGAGGCTGGGCACCACCACCTTGCCGGGCGGCGGCACCGGGATCGGCGCCTCGGCCGCCGGGTCGGGCAGATCGGCGGGGCCGGCCTCGGGCGGCGTCATCTCGGGGGCGCTGGGGGCCTGGGCCGGGGTTTCGGGCCGGCTGTCGGCGGCATCGGCACGGGTCGGCGCCGCCTCGCCGGCGGGCTGCGGGACGGCGGGGGCGGCGGGCCGCGCCGGCGGCTCGCCGGCCAGCGGCGCGGGGCGCTGCGGCTGCATGTCGGTGCTGCGGGCAAATTCGGATTCGGCCGGCACCGAGAGCGAGGTGGCGGCGCCCGGCCCGGTCGCTGCCTCGCCGGGCGCTCCCGGTCGAGCGGGTTCCGACCCCTCGGTTGCGGCTGCCTCGGCAGGCGGCGCGACAGAGGCCGGATCGGCGGGCGGTTCCGACGGCTCCGGCGCCGGGATTGCCGGCGCCTCGACGGCCTCGGCGGTCGGCTCCCTCCGCCCGCTTTCGCCGGCGGCGGGCAGCGGGGCCGGACGCGGCGGCTGCGGCAGGGCCAGCGACAGCGCGGCCAACGCGGCGCCGCAGACCAGCACGCCATGAACCAGACCCGTCGCGAACCCTCTTGCCATGCCTCGACCGTCCCGCCCTTGGCTTTCACGCCGGTTTTTCTTGCCCGCGGGCTTGACCCACCGCAAGGCTTTAGCCCATCTATAGCCGCAGATTTTCCGGGGTTCACCCCCCAATGCAAGGCCCCGCCATGATCCTGCTCATCGACAATTACGACAGCTTCACCTGGAACCTCGTGCATTACATGGGCGAGGCCGGGGCGGATGTGGTCGTGCGCCGCAACGACGTGCTTTCCGTCGAGGAGGCGCTGGAGATGGGCGCGCAGGGCATCGTCATCTCGCCCGGGCCCTGCGATCCGGCCCATGCCGGCATCATCGTGCCGCTGATCAAGGCGGCGGCGGAAAGGGGCGTGCCGCTGTTCGGCGTCTGCCTGGGCCATCAGGCCATCGGCGAGGCCTTCGGCGGCAAGGTGGTGCGCGCCTCGCGCATCGTGCATGGCAAGACCGACGCGATCAGCCATGACGGCACCGGGGTCTTCGCCGGCCTGCCCTCGCCCCTGACCGCGACGCGCTATCACTCGCTGACGGTCGAGCCGGAAAGCCTGCCCGACTGCCTGCGCGTCACCGCCACCGCCGCCGACGGCACCATCATGGGGCTGGTGCACAAGACCCTGCCGGTCGAGGGCGTGCAGTTCCACCCCGAAAGCATCGCCTCGGAATACGGCCACGACATGATCCGCAACTTCCTGCGCCGCTGCCAGAACCTGGGCGCGGCCGCATGAGCGCCGCCGTCACCGACATCCGGCCGCTGATCGGCCTGGCCGCCAGCCGGCCGCTGACCGGCACCGAGGCCGAGGCGGCCTTCGGCGCCTTGTTCGAGGGCGCGGCCACCCCCGCCCAGATCGGCGGGCTGCTGATGGCGATGCGCGTGCGCGGCGAGACGGTCGAGGAGATGGCCGCCGCCACCCGCGCCATGCGCGCACGGATGAACCGCATCAAGGCCCCCGCGGGCGCCATGGACATCGTCGGCACCGGCGGCGACGGCAAGGGCACGCTGAACATCTCGACCGCCACGGCCTTCGTGGTCGCGGGCGCCGGCGTGCCGGTCGCCAAGCATGGCAACCGCAACCTGTCCTCGAAATCGGGCTCGGCCGATGCGCTGACCCATCTGGGGCTGAACGTCATGTCCACCCCCGAGATCGCCGAGCGGGCGCTGGCCGCCACCGGCATCTGCTTCATGATGGCGCCGGTGCATCATCCCGCCATGCGCCATGTCGGCCCGGCGCGGGCGGAACTGGGCACGCGGACGATCTTCAACCTGCTGGGGCCGATGACCAATCCCGGCGGGGTGCGGCGGCAGCTGACCGGCACCTTCGACCGGGTCTGGAACCGGCCGATGGCCGAGACGCTGCGCGAGCTGGGCAGCGAGGCCGCTTGGCTGGTGCATGGCAGCGACGGCACCGACGAGATCTCGATCGCCGAGCCGACCTGGGTGGCGCAGCTGAAGGACGGCGAGATCACCGAGTTCCAGATATCGCCCGAGGATGCCGGCCTGCCGGTGCATCCGTTCGAGGCGATCCTGGGCGGCGATCCGGCGCAGAACGCCGCGGCGCTGCGGGCGCTGCTGGACGGCGCGCCGGGCGCCTATCGCGACGCGGTCGTGCTGAACGCCGCCGCCGCGCTGCTGATCGCGGGTAAGGCCGGCGACCTGCGCGAGGGCGCCGAGATCGCCCGCGACGCCATCGACAGCGGCAAGGCCAAGGCCAAGCTGGCCGCGCTGGCGGCCGAGGTCGGCGCGCCGGAAGCTTATGACTGAACCCGCCGCCGTCCCTCGCGCCTGGGCCGATCTGCCATTCTTTCAGCAGGACTGGCCGACCATCGCCGCCCGGCTGCCGGAGCGCGACTGGCTGCCCGGCCCCGCCCACGTCTTCACCGCGCTGGAGCTGACCCCGCCCGAGCAGGTGCGGGTGGTGATCCTGGGCCAGGACCCCTATCCGACGCCCGGCCATGCCAACGGGCTGGCCTTTTCGGTCACGCCGGAAACCGCGCTGCCGCGCTCGCTGAAGAACATCTATGCCGAGCTGCGCGAGGATATCGGCGCCGCGCCCCCGAACGGCGACCTGAGCCATTGGGCGCGGCAGGGGGTGCTGCTGCTCAACACCTCGCTTTCAGTGCTGCCCGGACAGGCCGGGGCGCATGCGAAATGGGGCTGGGAGAAGCTGGCGCGTCAGGCCGTCGCCCGCGCGCAGCGGCAGCGCCCGCTGGCCTTCATCCTCTGGGGTGCCCATGCGCAGAAGGCGCTGGCCGGACTGCCGCGCCCGCAGGACCTGGTGATCGAAAGCGCGCATCCCTCGCCGCTTTCGGCGCGGCGCGGTTTCTTCGGCTCGCGCCCGTTTAGCCGGGTGAACGACTGGCTGCGGGCGCGGGACGAGCCGGTGATCGACTGGGCCCTTTCCGAAACCGCCGCCGCGGGGTAAACCGACGTCATGGACATTCTCGACCGCATCAAGGCCTACAAGCTGGAAGAAATCGCCGCCGCCAAGGCCGCCCGGCCGCTGTCGGGCGTCGAGGCTGCCGCCCGCGCCGCCTCGGCCCCGCGCGGCTTTGCCCGCGCGCTGGCCGCGAAGGCCGCGACCGGCCATGCACTGATCGCCGAGATCAAGAAGGCCAGCCCCTCCAAGGGCCTGATCCGCCCGGATTTCGACCCGCCGGCGCTGGCCCGCGCCTATGAAGCCGGGGGGGCGGCTTGCCTTTCGGTGCTGACCGACGCCCCCAGCTTTCAGGGCGCGCCCGAGTTCCTGACCGCCGCGCGCGATGCCTGCGGCCTGCCGGCGCTGCGCAAGGATTTCCTCTATGACACCTATCAGGTGGCCGAGGCCCGCGCCTGGGGTGCCGATTGCATCCTGATCATCATGGCCTCGGTCGACGACACGCTGGCCGCCGAACTCGAGGACGCGGCCATCCATTGGGGCATGGACGCGCTGGTCGAGGTCCACGACCGCGAGGAACTGGACCGCGCGCTGCGTCTGAAATCGCCGCTGATCGGCGTGAACAACCGCAACCTCAAGACTTTCGAGGTCAGCCTGGACGTGACGCTGGAACTGGCGCCGCATGTGCCCCCCGGGCGCGACCTGGTCTGCGAAAGCGGGCTGTTCACCCCCGCCGACCTGAACCGCATGGCCGAGGCCGGGGTCAGGCGCTTCCTGATCGGCGAAAGCCTGATGCGGCAGGCCGACGTGACCGGCGCCACCCGGCAGATCCTGGGCCTCGCGGCATGAGCCTGACGCATTTCGACGCCCAGGGCCAGGCGCATATGGTCGATGTCTCCGAAAAGCCCGAGACGGCGCGCGAGGCGGTGGCCGAGGGCGTGGTGGTCATGGCGCCCGAGACGCTGGCGCTGGCGCAGGGCGGCGCGGCCAAGGGCGACGTGATGGGCGTGGCCCGGCTGGCCGGCATCATGGGCGCCAAGCGCACCGCCGACCTGATCCCGCTCTGCCATCCGCTGCCGATCACCAAGGTCTCGGTCGATCTGGCGGCCGATCCGGCTCTGCCCGGCATCCGCGTCACCGCCACCGTCCGCACGGCCGGCAAGACCGGCGTCGAGATGGAGGCGTTGACCGCCGTTTCCACCGCCTGCCTGACCGTCTATGATATGCTCAAGGCCGCGCAGAAGGACATGCGCATCGAAGGCATCCGCCTGCTCTCCAAGACCGGCGGCAAATCGGGCGACTTCCGCGCGCCCTGAGGGGGAAGAATGATCAGCGTCGAAGAAGCCCGCGCCCGCGTCCTGGCCCTTGCCCGGCCGCCCGAGCCCGAACAGGTGGCGCTGGAACAGGCGCTCGGCCGCGCCATGATCGCGCCGGGTGTCGCCCGGCTGACGCAACCGCCCTTCGACGCCTCGGCCATGGATGGCTATGCGCTGCGCTCGGCCGAACTGCCCGGGCCGCTGGCGGTGATCGGCACGGCGGCGGCGGGCGTGCCCTATGCGGGCGAGACGCCCCCCGGCAGCGCCATCCGCATCTTCACCGGGGCGCCGGTCCCCGCCGGTTACGACCGCGTGGTCATGCAGGAGATCGTCACCCGCGACGGCGACCGCATCACCGTCACCGAGGTCGGGACAAACCTGAACATCCGCCGCCAGGGCAATGATTTCTCGGAAGGTTCCGCCTTTCACCCCTCGCGCCCGCTGCGCCCCGCCGATCTGGCGCTGCTCGCGGCGATGAACGTGCCGCGGCTGACGGTCGCGCGCCGGCCGCGCGTCGCCGTGCTGGCCGGCGGCGACGAACTGGTGCGTCCCGGCTCGGACCCGGCGCCGGGCCAGATCATCAGCTCGAACGACATCGCCATCGCCGCGCTGGCGCGCGAGGCCGGGGCCGAGCCCATGGTCCTGCCGCTGGCCCGCGACACCGAGGAAAGCCTGCGCGACCGTTTCGCCGAGGCCGAAGGCTGCGATCTGATCGTGACCATCGGCGGCGCCTCGGTCGGCGATCACGACCTGATCGCCAAGGTCTCGGCCGATCTCGGGATGGAGCGCAGCTTCTACAAGCTGGCCATGCGCCCCGGAAAGCCGCTGATGGCCGGGCGCATGGGCGATGCGGCCATGCTGGGCCTGCCGGGAAATCCGGTCTCTGCCGTGGTTTGCGCGAAACTCTTCATGCAGCCGCTGATCCGCGCCATGCAGGGCCTACCGCCCGGGCCCGACCCCCTGCAGGCCGTGCTGACCCGCGACCTGCCGCCCGAGGGCGACCGCCAGCATTACCTGCGCGCCCGGCTCTCGCCCGGCGACGGCCTGCCCGGCATCGAACCCTTCCCCGACCAGGATTCCGCCCGGCTGTGGCTGCTGGCCGAGGCCGATGCCCTGCTGATCCGCCCCGCCGGCGACCCGGCCCGCAAGGCGGGCGAGCGCATGGACTACCTGCCGCTCTAGCCGGTTAACCCGAAGTTTACCCGAATCGCCATAAAGATTGACGCAAGGGATTGGCCGCGCTAGAACATTCAATGAACATGATGGCGGCCGCAGCAGATCAGGGGCAGAACATGCTGACGAAGAAACAGATCCAGCTTCTTGAATTCATTCAGGCGCGGATGGCTCGCGACGGGGTGCCGCCCTCGTTCGACGAAATGAAACTCGCGCTGGACCTGCGCTCGAAATCGGGAATTCATCGCCTCGTGACCGCCCTTGAGGAACGCGGATTCATCCGCCGCCTGCCGCATCGCGCCCGCGCGCTGGAAATCGTCCGCCTGCCCGACAGCCTCAGCAAGGGACCCGGCTTCCAGCCGCGGGTGATCGACGGGGACGCGCCCGACCGCCCGGCGCCGCTGCCGCGCGGCGCGATGGAGATTGCCGTTTCCGCCGTGGAACTGCCTGTGATGGGCCGCATCGCCGCCGGCGTCCCGATCGAGGCGATCTCCGAGGTCTCGCATCACATCGCCGTACCGGGCTCGATGCTCTCCGGCCAGGATCGGCATTACGCGCTGGAGGTGCGCGGCGATTCGATGATCGAGGCGGGGATCAACGACGGCGACGTGGTGGTGATCCGCGAACAGGACACGGCCGAGAACGGCGACATCGTCGTCGCCCTGGTCGAAGGATCCGAGGCGACGCTGAAACGCTATCGCCGCAAGGGCGGCATGATCGCGCTCGAAGCGGCGAACCCCGCCTACGAGACCCGGGTGCTGCCCGAGGACAAGGTGCGCATCCAGGGCCGCCTCGTCGGGCTGATCCGCAGCTACTAGGCCCGCGCCGGCGGTTCACTTGCCCGGCACAGGCGGCCCTGCGGCGTTGCGGGTTCCGGCCCGCTGCGCTAACCATGGCGCAAACGCGACAGGTCAAGGACAATCCATGCGCGCTCTGACGTTCCGCATCTTCGCCCTGCTCATGGTCCTGGCGCTGCCGGCGCAGGCCTTCGACACCAATGCCCGGGCGGCCTGGGTCTACGACGTGGCGACCGGCACCGTGCTGATGGAGAAGAATGCCGACGAGCCGCTGCCGCCGGCCTCGATGTCCAAGCTGATGACGCTGAACATGCTGTTCGAGGCGCTGCATGAAGGCCGGGTGGCGATGGACACGACCTTCCCCGTCTCGACCAAGGCCTGGCAGATGGGCGGCTCGAAGATGTTCGTCGAGCCCGCCGACCGCCCCACGGTCGAAGACCTGATCCACGGCATCATCATCAACTCGGGCAACGACGCCTGCGTCGTCGTGGCCGAGGGGCTGGCCGGCACCGAAGAGGCCTTTGCGCGGCTGATGAACGAACGCGCACGCCAGCTTGGCATGATGGATTCGCATTTCACCAATTCCTCGGGCTGGCCGGATCCGCAGCACCGGATGTCGATGCACGACCTCGGCCTGCTCGCCACCCGGCTGATCACCGAGTTTCCCGAGCTTTACAAGAACTTCGCGCTCACGGAATACAACTACAAGGGCCGGGTGCCCTCGAATGCGAACAACCGCAATCCGCTGCTGCGCCTGGGCACGGGGGACTGGAAGGCCGATGGACTCAAGACCGGCCACACGCAGGAGGCGGGCTACGGGCTCGTCGGCTCGGCCGTGCAGGGCGACCGGCGCATCGTCTTCGTGATCACCGGCCTGCCCAGCGAAAAGGCCCGGGCCGAGGAATCCGAGCGGATCGTGAACTGGGCCTATCGCCAGTTCACCATGCGCACCATCATTCCCAAGGACGAGATCGTGACCCAGGCCCCGGTCTGGCTGGGCGAAAAGAGCCGCGTCGGCCTGACCACCAGGGACGGCGTCCGGGTGCTGATCCCCGCCGGCTCGCGCTCCGGCGTCAAGGCCGAGGCGGTTTTCCGGGGCCCGATCGAGGCGCCGATCACCAAGGGCGACCAGCTCGGCGAACTGATCGTGGACATTCCCGGCGCGGGCCAGTCCCGCCTGCCGCTGCTTGCCGCCACCGATGTGGCCCGCAGCGGCGTCTTCGGCCGCATGCAAAGCGCGGCCTTCCGCCTGGGCGAGCGCGCGATCCAGTCGGTGCGCAACTGAGGCCGATCCCAGCGCATGTTCATCAGTTTCGAGGGCATCGACGGATCGGGCAAATCCACCCAGGCGCGGCGGTTGGCGCAGGTGCTGAACGCGCGCGGCACCGAGACGCTGCTGACCCGCGAACCCGGCGGCAGCGAGGGCGCCGAGGAAATCCGCCGCCTGCTGGTCGAGGGCCGGGGCGAACGCTGGTCCCCCGAAACGGAACTGCTGCTGTTCACCGCCGCCCGCCGCGACCATGTCGAGCGGCTGATCCGACCGGCCCTTGCGCGCGGCGCCTGGATCGTCACCGACCGCTTCGCCGATTCCAGCCGCGTCTATCAGGGCCTTGCCCGGGCCGACCTGCGCCATCTGGTCGAGGAGCTGCACCGCCTGACCATCGGCATCGAGCCGGACCGGACCTTCATCATCGACATCGACCCGGAGGTCGCCCTCGCCCGCGGCCAGGCGCGCGGCGGCATCGAGGATCGGTTCGAGACGTTGGGCCTCGCCTTCCAGCGCCGGCTGCGCGAGGGGTTCCTGGCGCTCGCCGCCGAGGCCCCGGGGCGCATTCATGTGATCGATGGCAGCGGCAGCGAGGATGAGGTCGCCGCCCGCGTGCTTGCCGCCCTGTCCGTCGATGGCCCGGCATGACCGACGAGCCGCTTCCCGAACCCGACCGGGTGCCCGGCGCGCCGCACCCGCGCGAGGCGGCGCGGGTCGTCGGCCAGGACGCGGCGGTGGCGGATTTCCTCGCCGCCGCCCGGGCGCACCGGCTGCACCACGCCTGGCTGATCTCGGGCCCGCGCGGCACCGGCAAGGCCACGCTGGCCTGGGGCATCGCGAAATGGCTGCTGAGCGGGGCCGCGTCGCCCGATCTGACCGCCTCGTCCGACGATCCGGCGGTGCGCCGCATCCGCGCGCTTTCCGAGCCGCGGCTGCACCTGGTCCGGCGCCCGGTCGATGAAAAGACCCTGCGCCTGCGGGCCGAGATCACCGTGGACGAGATTCGCCGCCTTCAGGGGTTCTTCCACATGAGCGCTGCCGAGGGCGGGCGCCGCATCGCCATCATCGACGCCGCCGACGAGATGAACCAGGCCGCCGCCAATGCGCTGCTGAAACTGCTGGAGGAGCCGCCCCATGAGGCCACGATCCTGCTGGTCGCGCACCAGCCTGCCCGGCTGTTGCCGACCATCCGCTCGCGCTGCCGCGAATTGCGGCTGCATCCGCTGGGTCCCGCAGACATGGCCCGGGTGCTGCAGGATCTGGGGCTCGATCACGATGCGGCGCGGCTCTCCGCGCTGTCCGGCGGCTCGATCGGCGAGGCGCTGCGGCTGGCCGGCCAGGACGGGCTGGCGGTCTATCAGCGCATCACCGGCCTTTTCGCCGATCATCCGCGCATGGATCGCCGCGCCGCCGCCGCCCTGGCCGAGCTCGCCGCCGGGCGCGCGGGCGCCGAGGACGATCCCTTCGACCTGGTCGTCACCCTGCTCGACCGTTTCCTGACCCGCGCCGCGCGCACCGGGCTGCTGGGCGCGCCCCTGCCCGAGGCGGCAGAAGGCGAGGCCGAGGTGCTTGGCCGCATCGCCCCCGACCCGGCCGCGGCCCGGCTTTGGGCCGGCGCCCAGGCCGAGCTTTCCGCGCGGGCCCGCGCCGGGCGGGCGGTCAACCTTGACCCTTCCGCGCTGGTGATGGATATGCTGATCGGGCTTGCGAACCAGCCCGCCGTCTGACGGAACCCTGCCGATGTCCGAACCCGACCTTCCCCTCCTGGTGGACAGCCATTGCCACCTGGACTTCCCCGATTTCGAGGGCGAGCAGGCCGAGCTGGTCGCGCGCGCCCGCGCCGCGGGCGTCACCCGCATGGTCACGATCTGCACCCGGTTGCGCAACGAACCGGCCGTGCGCGCCATCGCCGAAGCCCATCCCGGCGTGTTCTATGCCGCAGGCACCCATCCGATGTATGCCGCCGAGGAGCCGCTGGCTACGGTCGAGGAACTGGTCCTCCTGTCGCGCCATCCGCGTTTCGTCGGCATCGGCGAGACCGGGCTCGACTACCACTACACCGCCGACAGCGCCGCCATGCAGGCCGAAAGCCTGCGCATCCATATCGAGGCGGCGCGCCGCACCGGCCTGCCGCTGATCGTCCATTCCCGCGATGCGGACGAGGACATGGCCCGCATCCTGACCGAGGAGCATCGCGCCGGCGCCTTCACCGGGGTCATGCATTGCTATACCAGCGGGCGGGACCTCGCGCGGGCGGCGCTGGACCTGGGTTTCTACCTGTCCATGTCCGGCATCGCCGCCTTCCCGCGCTCGACCGAGATCCGCGAGATCTTTGCCGCCGCGCCGGCCGACCGCATCCTGGTCGAGACCGACGCCCCCTATCTTGCCCCGCCGCCCCATCGCGGCAAGCGCAACGAGCCGGCCTATGTCGCCCATACCGCCCGGGTCGGCGCCGGGCTGCTGGGCATGACAGAAGACGCGTTCGCCAGCCTCACCACGCAGAATTTCGAACGGCTGTTTCGCAAGGCCGCGGCATGATCCGGGCCACCATCCTGGGCTGTGGCTCTTCGGGCGGCGTGCCCCGGCTGGGCAACCGCTGGGGCGAATGCGATCCGGCGAACCCGCGCAACCGCCGCCGGCGCTGCTCGCTTCTGGTCGAGCGCCACGGCCATGACGGGGTGACGCGGCTGCTGATCGACACCGGGCCCGACCTGGTGCCGCAGCTGCTGGATGCCGAGGTCGGTGAGCTGGACGCGGTCGTCTATACGCATGCCCATGCCGACCATATCCACGGCATCGACGACCTGCGGCAGATCGTCTTCAACATGCGCCGCCGGATGCCGGTCTGGGCCGACCTGCCGACCGCGGCGGCGCTGAAGACCCGCTTCGGCTATATCTTCGAGACGCCGCCCGGTTCGTCCTATCCGCCGATCTGCGACCTGCAGCCGATCCGCGGCCCTTTCGCCATCGACGGCGCGGGCGGCAGCATCGAGCTGGCGCCTTTCGAGGTCAACCACGGCGACATGAATGCGCTCGGCTTCCGCATCGGCGGGATCGAGCAGAGCCTGGTCTACCTGCCCGACGTGCTGGCGATCCCCGAGGAAGCCTGGAGCACGATCACGGGCTGCGAGGTGTTCATCTGCGACGCGCTGCGCCGCATCCCGCATCCCAGCCATGCCCATCTGGCGCTGACGCTGGAATGGATCGCGCGTTCGGGCTGCGCGCGGGGCGTGATCACCAACATGCATGTGGACCTGGATTACGACGCCGTCATGCGCGAGACGCCCGAGAATGTCGTTCCCGCCCATGACGGCATGCGGATCGAACTGATATGACCGCGCTTTTCGACGTCATCCTGCCGGTCTTTCTGGTGGTTGGCTTCGGTTATCTGGTCTGCTGGCGCAGATGGCTGACCGAGCTGGCGGTCGACGGCGTCATGCGCTTTGCGCAGAACTTCGCCCTGCCGGTGCTGCTGTTCGGCGCCATTGCCCGGCTGGACCTGGGGGCGAACTACAACCCGCTGCTGCTCTTGGCCTTCTACAGCGGCGCGCTTCTGTCCTTTGCGCTGGGGACCGGCCTGTCGGTCTATTGGCTGAAGCGGCCCGCCGAGGACGCCATCGCCATCGGCTTCGTCTGCCTGTTCTCGAACTCGCTGCTTCTGGGGGTGCCGATCACCGAGCGCGCCTATGGGCCCGAGGCGGTGCTGGGCAACTTCACCATCATCTCGGTGCATTCGCCGCTGCTTTACACCTTCGGCATCACCGCGATGGAATTCGCCCGGGCCCGGGGCCAGAACCTGTCCGTGGGCGGGGTGGCGCTGCGGGCGCTGTCGGGCGTGCTGCACACGCCGCTGGTCATCGGCATCCTCGGCGGCTTTGCCATGAACCTGCTGACCCAGGCCGGGCTGGTCATGCCCGAGGGCTTCTGGGCGGCGGTCAGGATGATGTCCAGCGCCGCGCTGCCGGCGGCGCTGTTCGGGCTGGGCGGCGTGCTCTATCGCTACCGCCCCGAGGGCGAGGCGCGGGCCATCGCGATGTGCTGCTGCATCTCGCTGCTGCTGCATCCGGCCGTGACCTTCGGGCTGGGCCGGATCTTCGCGCTGAGCATGGCCGAGATGCGCTCGGCCGTGGTGACGGCCGCCATGCCGCCGGGGGTCAACGCCTATCTCTTCGCCGCGCTTTACGGGGTGGCCAAGCGCGTCTCGGCCTCGGCGGTGCTGGTGGCGACGGGCCTGTCGATGCTGACGGTCTGGTTCTGGCTGGCCGCCCTGCCCTGATGCGCAAACGCCGCCCCGAAGGGCGGCGTCCGGCATCACCTCGGCGTCACGCCGCGCAGCCGTTCGGATCTTCGCCGCAGCAGCTCGACGGTGGTGAGCAGCGCGATGGAGAAGATCACCAGCAGCGTCGCCACGGCGAGGATGGCGGGCGAGATCTGCTCGCGGATGCCGTTCCACATCTGGCGCGGGATGGTCTGCTGGTCCGGCCCGGCGATGAACAGCACCGCCACCACCTCGTCGAAGGAGGTCACGAAGGCGAACAGCGCCCCCGAGATCACCCCCGGCAGGATCAGCGGCATGGTGATGCGGAAGAAGGTGGTGCGCGGATTCGCCCCCAGGCTGGCCGCCGCACGGTTCAGCGACTGGTCGAAGCCGATCAGCGTCGCCGTCACCGTGATGATGACGAAGGGGATGCCCAGCGTGGCATGGGCCAGGATCACGCCCAGATAGGTGCCGGCCAGCTTGCCGCAGCCGGGGTTCAGCCCGATCCAGGTCAGCGGCTCGCAGGGGTTCGAGTAGAAGAAGAACATCCCCGTCGCGGTGATGATGATCGGCACGATCATGGGCGAGATCAGCATCGCCATGATCGCGCGGCGATAGGGCATCTCGGGCCGCGACAGCCCCAGCGCCGCCAGCGTGCCCAGCACGGTGGCGAGGATGGTCGAGAAGAAGCCGATGATGATCGAGCTTTTCGCCGCGTTCACCCATTTCGCGTTCCGCCAGGCATCCGCCCACCAGTTCAGGTCGCGCGGCGCGTCCGGCCGCGCCATGCCGAAGGTCAGCAGGCTGTCATACCAGCGCAGCGAATAGCCGTCGGGGTCGAAGGACAGCATCCGGTCGGTGAAGGTGAAATAGGGCTCGGCGTTGAAGCTTAGCGGGATGATCACCACGATGGGCGCGATCAGGAAGAAGAAGATCGCGCCGCAGATCACCAGATAGGTGTAGTGCCAGACCTTTTCCAGCGGCGATGCGTAGGTTGGAAGCGCCATGGCCGTTATCCCAGTTTCAGGTTGTCGATGCCGACGAGCCGGTCATAGACCCAGTAGAGGATCAGAACCCCGCCCAGAAGCAGCGCCGCCAGCGCGGCCGCCATGGACCAGTTCAGCGTCTGCGTCATGTGCATCGCGATCATGTTGGAGATCAGCTGGCCCGACGAGCCGCCGACCAGCGCGGGGGTGATGTAATAGCCCACCGCCAGGATGAAGACCAGAAGCGCCCCCGCCCCCAGCCCCGGCAGGGTCTGCGGGAAATAGATGCGGCGGAAGGCGGTCCAGCTGGTCGCGCCCAGGCTGCGCGCGGCGCGCACGTAGCTGGGATTGATGGTGCGCATCACCGAATAGAGCGGCAGGATCATGAAGGGCAGCAGGATATGGGTCATGGCGATGATCGTGCCGGTCTGGTTGAAGATCATCTGCAACCGCTGGTTGTTGCCGATCACCCCCAGCCAGACCAGCACGTCGTTGACCACGCCCTGCTGCTGCAACAGCACGATCCAGGCCGTGGTCCTGACGAGAAGCGAGGTCCAGAACGGCAGCAGCACCAGGATCATCAGCAGGTTCGACTGCCGCATCGGCAGGGTGGCCAGCAGATGCGCGATCGGAAAGCCCAGCAGGAAGGTGGTGAAGGTGATGACCAGAGACAGCCAGAAGGTGCGCAGGAACAGCTTGCCGTAGATCTGCTGCTGCGCCGGGGCGGCGGTGATGTTGCCCTGCTCGTCCCGGGTGCGGTCCACCGCCGCGAGGTAGAAGTTGGTGGTATAGGGCGAGGAAGCCTCGCGCATCACCGACCACAGCCGCGGGTTGCCCCATCTGGCGTCCATGTCCAGGATCGCCTCGCGATAGGGCGGCTCGATGCCGCCGCGCGCCTGCCGCCCGGCCGAAGTGAACAACGAACGCGTGCCCGGCATGTCGTAATTGATGCGAGTGCCGACCACGCCCACGGTGCGCGCCTGGGCGGCGGCGGTCAGGTCGGCGGCCAGCGCCGCCCAGGCGGCATCGTCGGGCTCGGTGCCGCGCGGGTTGTCGTGGAACCAGGCGGTCAGCTGCGGCATGTTGGCCGAAAAGCCTTCGTTCTTGACCGACCGCTGCAGCATCTGCCCGATCGGCATCACGAAGGTGATCAGGACGAACAGCAAAAGCGGCAGCACCAGCAGGAAGGCGCGCCGCCGCGCCCGGCGCGAGCTGCGCGCAAGCGCAGACTTCAGCGGACGGCCGTCGGCGGTTCTCAGCGTTCCGCCTTCGTCGAGGCCGCCGGCCTCGGTCACGATCGCGGCATGGGGGTCAAGGGCTTTGGCCATCTGGGTCCTTCGTCAGGCAATCCTTGGTCGGAAGCCGCGGCCCGAACCAGCGGGCCGCGGCACGATTCAGAGGTCAGTTGGCGAGCCAGCCGTTGAAACGCTCGGCCAGCTCGGCCGAGTGGTCGGCCCAGAATTCCGGGTCGTCCATGACCGCGGTCTGCATGTATTCGGGATTGGTCGGCATATGCGGCCCCATCTCGGTCTTGCCGTCCTGATACAGCCCGACCAGCGCCGCCGAGCTTTGCCGCGACGGGCCATAGGCGATGTATTTCGCCTGATTGGCCAGCTGTTCGGTGGCGGTGGCGAATTTCAGGTATTCCAGCGCCGCCTCGGGATTGGGCGAGCCCTTGGGAATGACGAACATGTCCATGTCCATGTATTGCCCGTCCCAGATGATCTCGAAGGGCTTGCCCTCGCCGACCATGGCGTCGAAGAAGCGGCCGTTATAGCCGGTCGCCATCACCACCTCGCCATCGGCCAGCAGCTGCACCGGCTGGGCGCCGGCCTCCCACCAGACCACGTCGCGCTTGATGGTGTCGAGCTTGGCGAAGGCGCGGTCGACGCCTTCGGGCGTGCCCAGCACCTCATAGATCTGGTCGGGCGCCACGCCGTCGGCGATCAGCGCCAGATACAGGGTGCGCTTGGGGTTCTTGGGCAGGCCGCGCTTGCCCGGGAACTTGGCGGTGTCGAAGAAATCCGCCGCGGTGGAGGGTTTCTCGCCTTCGAATTTCGTGGTGTCGAAGGCGATGACCGTGCCCCAGAAGATGTTGGCCACGGCGCATTCCTGCAATGCGCCGGGGATGAAGTCCTCGGTGGCGGGCGTGCCGTCCGGCGCGGCCGGCAGGATGGCGGGGTCGATCTCGACCAGCGCGCCCTCGTCGCAAAGCCGGATCGCGTCCGAGACCTCGATATCGAAGACGTCGCCGGTGACGTTGCCCGCCTCGACCTGCGCCTTCAGCGGCGTGGCCGGGTTGTCGGCGGCCAGCATGTTCACCTTGATGCCGGTCTGTTCGGCGAACGGAATGTTATAGGCCTCGACCTGCGATCTTTCATAGGCGCCGCCCCAGGAGACGACGTTGACCTCCTTGTTCTGGGCATGGGCCGCCAGACCGAGGCTGCACAGCGCCGAGGTCAGGATCAGAGTGGTTTTCATGATTTACTCCCGTTGGTGTTTCGGCTCTCTGGCCGTTCTTTGGCCCGTTCGGGCTTTCGGCGGGCCGCGGCGGGACGATGCCCGCCGCGGCAATCGCATCAGTTCGACGCCAGCCAGGCGTTGAACCGCTCTTGCAGCTCGGCGTCGTGATCGACCCAGAAGTCGAGATTCGAGGCCAGCGCGTTTTCGAGGTTCTCGGCATAGGTGGGCAGGTTCGGCCCCATCGGCACCTCGGTGCCCTCGATATTGCCGACCAGCGCGGCGGCCGAGACGCGCGGCGGACCATAGCTGATGAACTCGGCGGCGCGGGCCTGCTGCTCGGGCGCGGTCGAGAAGGCGATGAACTCCTTCGCGGCCTCGGGGTTGGGTGCGCCCTTCGGCATCACCCAGCCCTCCATCTCGTAGATCTGGCCGTCCCAGACGATATTGAAGGGCTTGCCCTCCTGCTGGGCGGCGTTGAAGATCCGGCCGTTGAAGGCGAAGGCCATCGAGACCTCGCCATCGGCCAGCAGCTGCGGCGGCTGGGCGCCGGCTTCCCACCAGATCACGTTGTTCTTGATGCTGTCGAGCTTGGCGAAGGCGCGGTCGACGCCCTCGGGCGTGCCCAGCACCTCATAGACCTTATCGGGCGCGACGCCGTCGGCCATCAGGGCGAATTCCAGGTTGAACTTGGCGCCCTTGCGCATGGTGCGCTTGCCGGGGAACTTGGCCGTGTCGAAGAAATCCGCCGCGCCGGCCGGCTTGGCATCCGGGAACTTCGTGTCGTCATAGGCCAGGATCATCGAATAGACGTCCGTGCCGACGAAGCAGTCGGTGATCGCGCCCTCGATGAAATCCTCGGCGGCCGGGGTGCCGTCGGCGGCGGGGGTCAGGATCGCCGGATCGATCTCTTCCAGCAGGCCCTCGTCGCAAAGCCGCACGGCATCGGCATATTCGACCGAGGCCACGTCGATCGAGACATTGCCCGCCTCGACCTGCGCCTTGACCGGGGTCGCGGGGTTGTCGGCATCCGAGACCTGGACCTTGATGCCGGTCTTGGCCTCGAAGGGCTGGGCATAGGCCTCGACATGGCTCATGCCGTAGGCGCCGCCCCAGGACAGCAGGTTGACCTGCTTGTCCTGCGCCTGGGCCGCAGCCGCGACGGCGATCAGCGCAGTGGTCAGTATCAGCGTGCGTTTCATCATAACTCCCTGGTTTCTTGCTCGATGCACACTCAGACCGGATCGAGGGCGCGGGCGTCCTCGGGATGCCAGCCGATCCGTATCGTCTCGCCGGGCGACAGTTTCACCTGGCCCAGCGTATTGCGGTATTTCATCACGAAATCGTCCTGGCCGGCGACATGCAGCCGCGCCCGCAGGATGTCGCCCATATAGATCACGTCGCGCACCTGCGCCTCGATGGTATGGGCGCCGGCCGGCATGAGGTCCGGCTTGAACTCGACCCGCTCGGGCCGGATCGAGACGGTGGTCGGCCGGCCGCTTTCGCGGATGTTCACGGCGGTGGCGTCGATCAGCTCGCCATTGCCCAGCCGCACCAGCGCCTTGTCGCCCTGAAGCTGCTCGATGGTGCCGCGCAGGGCGTTGTTCTCGCCGATGAAGCCGGCGACGAAGCTGTTCTCGGGCTGCTCATACAGCACAGGCGGCGGCGCGAGCTGCTGGATGCGGCCGTCGTTGAATACGGCGATGCGGTCCGACATGGTCAGCGCCTCGCCCTGGTCGTGGGTGACATAGACCACGGTGATGCCCAGCCGGTCGTGCAGCGCCTTGATCTCGAACTGCATGTGCTCGCGCAGCTGCTTGTCGAGCGCGCCCAGCGGCTCGTCCATCAGGACCAGCTTGGGGTCGAAGACCAGCGCGCGGGCCAGCGCGATCCGCTGCTGCTGGCCGCCCGAAAGCTGGGCCGGGCGGCGGTTCTTGAACTGGCCCATCTGCACCATGTCCAGCGCGCGGGTGATGCGGCTCTCGCGCTCTTCCTTGGACATGCCGCGCACTTCCAGCGGAAAGGACAGGTTCTCGCCCACGCTCATATGCGGAAACAGCGCGTAGTTCTGGAACACCATGCCGATGCCGCGCCGGTGGGGCGGGACGTCGTTGATGTTCCTGCCATCCAGGCGAATCTCGCCATGCGTCGCGGTCTCGAAGCCGGCGAGCATCATCAGGCAGGTGGTCTTGCCCGAACCGGACGGGCCAAGCATGGTCAGAAATTCGCCCTTGCCGATGGTCAGGTTCAGATCCTTGACGACAAGCGTCTGACCATCATAGCTTTTCTGGACGTGATCGAAGACAACGAAAGCGTCGTTGCCGGGGTCAGCTGTCACGATGCGGGCTCCCTGTTTCTGTTGGTTCTTCGTTCCGCCCCCCGACAGTAATCGGCGCCTGTCAGGGAATGCAACTCACTTGTCAGGGCGGCGGGCAGGACGCAGGCGACGAAGTCGGTGTCGCATTGCGTCACTGCCCTTTCGCCCGGCAAATCTCAGCTTTCTGGTGGGAGTTCGCGCGACCGTCCGTTCGCATCCAGCGCCACGAAGACGAAGGTGGCCTGCGTGACCTTCTGCATCTCCACCCCCTCGCGCGAGCGCCGCCAGGCCTCGACATGCAGCTGCATCGAGCTGCGCCCCTCGCGCAGGATGCGGGCGAAGACAGAGACCTCGTCGCCGACCTTGACCGGCTGGTGAAAGGTGAAGCTGTCCACAGCCACCGTGGCGCAGCGCCCCCGCGCCCGCCGGGCGGCGACATTGCCCGCTGCAAGGTCCATCTGCGACATCAGCCAGCCGCCGAAGATATCCCCCGCCGGGTTGGTGTCCGCCGGCATGGCGGTGGTGCGGATCGCGGGCTCGCCCCGCGGATAGTCGTCCTGCGTCATGCGCGTCCCTCGTGCTTGCGTGCTGCTTGCCGGGCCGCGAAGCGCCCGCCCGCCCGCGCAAGCTGACCCCCGCCGCGCGCGCCGTCAATGCCCGGCGGAGTCAGCGAAAGCGATAGAGGTCGGCATCGGGATCGGCGTGCCCGTCGATGCGCCGCGTGGTCACTTCGGCGGCAATGACGGAATAGGTGATGCCGTTGCCGCCGAAGCCCATCACCGCATGGCAGCGCCGGCAGCCCGGCACCGCGTCGAAGATCGGCAGCCCGTCGTCGCTGTCGCCGAAGGCCGCGGCCCAGCGATAGGCCGGGCGGCCGATGCGGATGCCGCAGGTCTCGCGCAGCTTGCGGGCGATCTCGGCGGCGTTGCGGCGCAGCTTCTCCGGGTCCTGATAGGCGTCGGGGCTGGCCTCGTCCTCGCCGCCGGCGATGATCCGGCCGGTGGGCGTGGTGCGGAAATACAGGTAGGGATCGGCGGCCTCCCAGACCAGAAAATCCCGCAGCCAGGCCGGGTGGCGCACCCCCTCGGCCGAGGCGAGGGCCCAGGTCGAGATGATGCGGTGATGCGCCGAGACGAGCTGCGGCAGGAATTCGTAGCCGGTGCAGAACACCGCATGGCCCGCCACCACCACCCGCCCGGTCGAGAAACCCAGCGCCACGCCGTCCGCCAGTTCGGCGAAATCCGTGACCTCGAAGGGCGAGACGATCTCGGCCCCGCGCTCTTGCGCCACCCGCAGCAGCCCCGCCGTCAATTGCGCCGGATTGGCCGAGGCCGAGGCCGCCGAGACGATGGCGCCGGTGCGGTCGATGCCGAATTCCCCGAGCAGGCGCTGGCGGGGGATGAACTCGGCCGCGATGCCGGTCTCGCGGCGCAGCGCCGCCTCGGTCTCCAGCGCGCGAAAGCCCATCTCGTCCCCGGCAAGATAGAGCGCCCGCTTGCGCTGCATCTGGCAGTCGAGGCCCAGGCGGCGCGACAGGCGCAGCAGTTCCTCGACCGCCTTGACCGAGCGTCGCCAGGCCCGTGCCGCCCTGTCCGGGCCGATCTGGCGCATGAGCCGGCTCAGCGGCACGTCGATCTCGTGCTGGATCATCGCCGTCGAGGCGAGCGACGAGCCCCGCACCGGCTGGCGGCGATCCACCAGCAGCACCCGCCGCTTGCGCCGGGTCAGCCTCTCGGCCAGCAGCGCCGCGGAAATGCCGGTGCCGACGATCACCACGTCCCAGCGCCGCTGCGAGGGCGCCGCCCGATGCTCTGCCGAGATATGCGGCGTCTCGGCCCAGAAGGGCTGCGCCGTGCGGAGCCGCCGCTTGAGGGTGCGCCGCGTGCCGGTCATGTCTTGTCGGCCCAGGCCATCTCGCCCGGCGGAAGGGCGGGCGGCCGATAGAGTCCCGCCGCGCCGTCCCGGTCCCGCTTCAGCACCGAAAGCGTGCCGTCCGCCTCGAGAATGGCGAACTTGACATCGGCAAGGTCGGCCACGCCCTTCTCGCGCAGCTTGGCGTAAAGCTCGCCCATGCCGATGCCCTGCCGGCGCAGGCGGTCGTGATGGACGCGGCCCTCGGTGACGACGATGCGGGGCCGGCCCTCGAAGAACCGCGACAGCAGGTCCGAGGACAGGATCGCCTCGTCCACCAGCTTGTTGAAGGCCGCGACCAGGAAGATGGCGAACATGGCGGGCAGCAGGGGCACGTCGGGATAGAACAGCGAATCGCCCACCGCCGAGCCGATGGCGATGACCAGCAGGAACTCGACGATGGAAAGCTGCGCCACCGTGCGCCCGCCCAGCCAGCGCATCAGCGCCAGCGTGTAGAAATAGATGATGACGGTGCGGAAGAAGACCTCCCAGGCGAAGCCCAGCTGCTGATCGCCCAGAAGGATGCGGTGAAGGTCTTCAAGCATGACTATCCCCCGGCCCGCGCCGGTTCTGGCGCCAGAAGACAAGCCGCGACGGCCGGCCCCGGTTCCACGCCCCGGCCTGAAGCGGTCAGACGGCGAGGAAACCCCCATCCAGCGGCAGCACCGCGCCGGTGACCATGCGGCTGTCCTCCGAGAGCAGCAGCGCGATGCCTTGCGCGACCTCCTCGGCCTCGGCGAAGCGATTGAGCGGGTGGCGCACCATCATCGGTTGGCTTTTCGCCGGGTCCGACCAGGCCTCGGCGGCCAGTTCGGTCAGGGTGATGGTGGGCGCGACCGCGTTGACGCGGACGCCATGCGGGCCCAGCTCCTTGGCCAGCACGCGGGTCGCGCCCTCCAGACCCGCCTTCGAGGCGGCATAGCACAGGTGATCCTGAAAGCCGCGATGGCCGGCGATCGAGGTGATGTTGACGATGGCGCCGCCGCCCCCCGCCGCCACGCGGGCGCGGGCGAATTCCTGGCAGCAGATCAGCGCCGCGCGCAGGTTGATGCCCAGCACCGCCTCATAGCCGGCCTCGGTCATGTCGAGCACGCTTTCCAGCACGTTGATGCCGGCGCTGTTGATCAGGTAGTCGGCCGTCCCCGCCTCGGCCATGGCGGCACGGGTGGCGGCCGGGTCGGCCAGGTCGACGCGGATGCCGCGCGCGCCGCTCTCGGCCGCGAGGCTGTCGAGGTCGGACTGGGTGCGGCTGAGCGCCACGACCTTCGCGCCGCGTTCGGCCATCAGGCGGACGCAGGCGCGGCCGATCCCTTTGCCCGCGCCGGTGATGATGACGGTCTTGCCCGAGAATTGCATGGTTCCTCGCATGTTCGGTTCGGCGGCAGCGCCGCCCTGTTCAGTTCGGCGACAGCGCCGCCATGGCGGTGCGGATCTGCCGCGCCGTGGATTGCAGCGCCAGAAAGGCGGCGTGGCGCGCGTCCTGCCGCGCCCGGCTGGCGGGATCGGGGGCGCAGCGCGTGGCGATGCGCGACATGGCGGGCATGGCCGTCAGCAGGTCGGGGAACAGCCCCGCCGCCACCGCGCCCAGCATGGCCGAGCCGAGCAGCACCGGCTCGGGGCATTCCGTCACCTCGACCGGCAGCCCGGTGGCATCGGCCAGAAGCTGCCGGGTCAGCGGATGCGCACCGGCGCCGCCGCTGACGCTGATCGTCTGAACCGGGGCGCCGTTCTGCGCCTGGGTCTCGATGATCTGCCGCAGCCCGTAGCCCAGGCCGCAGATCCCGGCGACGTAAAGCGCGACCAGCGAATCCGGCCCGGTCTCCATCCCCTGCCCCATGATGACGGCGCGGGCATGAGGATCGGCGAAGGGCGCGCGGTTGCCCAGGAATTCGGGCACCACATGCAGCTCGTCCGCCAGCCGCACGGCGGCGCTGGCATCGCCCGCCAGCTCCAGCGCCCGGTCGGCCAGCCATTGCGGCAGCGATTTGCCCGCCGCCTCGGCCAGCGCCGTCGCCTCGGCCGTGGCGGGATGCAGCTGCACCAGCTGGTCGATGGCGGCGCCGGCGGCGGATTGCCCGCCCTCGTTCAGCCACTTGCCGGGCACCATGGCGGAGTAATAGGGGCCCCAGACGCCCGGCACGAAGGCCGGCTCACGCGTGGTGGTCATGGTGCAGGAGGAGGTGCCGAAGACATAGCCCAGGCAGGCCGTCGCATCGCCCCCGGCCGCGACTGTGCCGACGCCGCCGGCATGGGCGTCGATCAGCCCCGCCGCCACGGCGATGCCGGGGCGCAGGCCCATGGCCCCGGCCGCGGCCTCGGTCAGCCCCTGCCCCAGCGGCGTGCCGGGATCGACGACGCGGGCACCGATGCGGGCGAAACCGTCATCGGCCAGATCGCCCAGCCCGATCTGGCGGAAATAATCCGCGTCCCAGCGCCCTTCATGCGCCAGATAGGTCCATTTGCAGGTGACGGTGCAGGCGGACCGCTCCAGCGCCCCGGTCGTCTTCCAGGTCAGGAAGTCGGTCAGGTCGAAGAAATGCGCCGCCGCCGCATAGACCTCGGGCCGGTTCTCACTGAGCCACAGAAGCTTCGGCGTCTCCATCTCGGGCGAGATGCGGGTGCCGACATATTTCAGCACGTCATGGCCTTGCGCATTGATGCGCTCGGCCTGCTCGACGGCGCGGTGGTCCATCCAGACGATGATGTCGCGCTCGGGGTGGGCGGGATCGCCCACCGGCAGCGTCGCATCCCCCGCCCCGCGGACGACAAGGGAGCAGGTGGCATCGAAGCCGATGCCCGTGACGCGCGCCGGGTCGATCCCGGCGCGGGTCACGCATTCCCGGACGGAGTCGCAGACCGCGCGCCAGACTTGCTCGCTGGACTGTTCGGCGATCACGCCGCGCTCGCGATGCATCTCGATGGGGCGCTTGGCGGTGGCAAGCAGGCGGCCCGCGCGGTCGAAGACCCCGGCCCGGGCCGAGCCGGTGCCCACGTCGATGCCGATCAGATACTGGTCCATGGCGCTTCTCCGTTCCGGGTGCCGGGCGTCAGACGCGGTCGAAATTGGTCGGCAGCACCAGCATGTCGCGGATGGTGACGGTGCGCTTGCGGGTCAGCATGTATTCGACCGCATCCGCGACCTCTTCCGCGTCGATCAGGCTGCCGGATTCCTTCGCCTTGCGCAGGTTCTCCTCGGGCCAGTCGGCCAGCAGCGCCGAGACCACCGGGCCGGGCGAGACCTGCATGACCCGCACCCCGTGCGGGATCATCTGCCGGCGCATGGTCTGCACGAAACAGGTCATCGCCCATTTCGAGGCGGCATAGACCGGCTCCCACCAGGTCGGGAAATGCCCGGCGATCGAGCAGGTGACGACGATGTCGCCGGTCTTGCGCGCGCTCATGTGCGGCACGACCGCATGGACGTTCTTCATCACCGCGTTCACGTTCAGGTTCAGCATCCGGTCGATCGCCTCGGGCGTCGTCTCGGTCAGGTCGCCGCCGATATAGGTGCCGGCATTGCAATAGAGGATGTCGATGTGATCGACCTTGGCCAGCACCTCGGGGATCATGGCGGCGCAGCTGTCGCTGTCCAGCAGGTCCGTCACCTGCGGGATCGCGCGCTCGCCCAGCTTGCCGGCCAGTTCGGCCAGCGCGGCCTGGTTGCGGTCCGCCATGACCACGGTGGCGCCGCGATCCAGCAGCCGCTCGGTGGTGGCCAGCCCGATCCCCGAGGCCGCGCCGGTGATGACGGCGATCTTGCCGTCCAGCGATTCAGACATTCCGTTCTCCTGTCTTTCGAATGGGTTGGGCGAGGCTCAGCGCCATTCGCGCCCGATATAGATGGCCAGCAGGATGATCGCGCCCTTGATGACGTCCTGCAGATAGGGGTTGATGCCCATCAGGTTCAGGCCGTTGTTCAGGATGCCCAGCAGCACCGCGCCGATCAGCGTGCCCAGGATCAGCCCGCGCCCGCCCGAGATGGCGGTGCCGCCCAGAACCACGGCGGCGATGGCGTCAAGCTCGAAGCCCTGGCCGGCATTGGGCTGGCCGCTCATCAGCCGCCCGGTCAGGATCACCGCGGCCAGCGCCGAGGTCAGGCCCGAGATGCCGTAGACCGCCAGCTTGACGCGCTGGGTCTTGACGCCGGAAAGCCGCGCCGCGGTCTCGTTGCCGCCAAGCGCATAGACATGGCGGCCGAAGGCAGTGCGCTGCAAGAGCACCCAGGCCACGGCATAGATCACCACCATGATGATGACCGGCACCGGCACCACGCCGATGCGCCCCACCCCGAACCAGGAAATCCAGCTGGGGATGCCGCTGATCGGATAGCCGCCGGAATAGATCAGGCCCAGCCCGCGCGCCATGCCCATGGTGGCCAGCGTCACGATGATCGCCGGCATCCGGCCCCAGGCGACCAGCACGCCGTTCGCCAGCCCGATGCCCAAGCCGATCAGCAGCCCGACAAGCAGCGCCGCCGGCGCGGGCAGGCCCATGTTGACCATCATCCCCGCGCTCAGCGTGCCGACCAGCGCCATGACCGCGCCGACCGACAGGTCGATGCCGCCGGTCAGGATCACGAAGGTCATGCCGACCGCAAGGATGCCGACGACCGACACCTGCCGCAGCACGTTCAGGATATTGTTCAGGCTGAAGAAATTGTCACTGGCCAGCCCCATCAGGATCGAGACGACGATCAGCCCGATCAGCGGCAGCGCCAGGGGCGAATGCAGCAGGCGGCCAAACGAGAAGCCGCCGGTTTTCCCGGCCGCGCCGGTGTTTGCGTCATGCGACATGTTCAACTCTCCCGGTCGTAGCATGGGTCATGATGGTTTCGGAATCGATCTGCTCGCCCTCGACCGTGGCCACGATCCCGCCCGAGCGGAACACGCAGACCCGGTCGGACATGCCGATCACCTCGGGCAGTTCGGACGAGATCATGATGATGGCGCCGCCCTTCTCGGTGAAGGCGCGCATCAGCGCATAGATTTCCGCCTTGGCGCCGACATCGATGCCGCGCGTCGGCTCGTCGAAGATCAGCACCTGCATGTCGTGGTTCAGCCAGCGGGCGATGACGACCTTCTGCTGGTTACCGCCCGACAGGGTGTCGACGCGGGCATGCGGCCCCTGCGCCTTGACGCGAACCTGCGCCATGGCGGCCTGCGTCGCGGCCAGTTCCTTCTTGAGGTCGATGAACCAGTGGTTCTTGCGATACTTGCCGTAATTGTTCAGCGAGACGTTCTGCAGGATCGAGAAGCTGGTGATCAGCCCCTGCTCCTTGCGGCTTTCGGGCAAGAGGCCGATGCCATGCGCCAGCCCCTCGTCCGGGCCGCGGAAGCGTTTCTCGATCCCGTCCACCCTGACCTTGCAGCACTGGGCCGGGTATGCGCCCAGCATGGCCAGCACCGTTTCCGTGCGGCCCGAGCCGACCAGCCCGGCAAAGCCCAGGATCTCGCCCTTGCGCAGGGCGAAGCGCGAGACGGGGCCGCCCTTCTTCAACTGCACCTCCTCGACCTCGACCACCACCGGGGCCGAAGGGTTGGCAGCGGGCTTGGGCGGGAAGTTGTTCTCGATCCGCCGGCCGACCATCATCTCGACCAGTCGATCGTTATCGACCTCGGAAACCGCGCAGGAGCCGATGAATTCGCCGTCGCGCAGGACTGTGATGCGGTCGCAGATCTCGAAGATCTCTTCGAGGTGATGCGAGATGAAGATGATCGCCACGCCCTGCCTGCGCAGCTCGCGCATGACCTTGAACAGGTGCTCGACCTCGGAGGGGGTCAGGGTCGCGGTCGGCTCGTCCAGCACCAGGATGCGGGCATCGAGCGACAGCGCCTTGGCGATCTCGACGAATTGCTGCTCGGCGACCGAGAGGCGGTGCACCGGCACGTCCAGGGCCACGTCGACGGCCAGTTGGCGCATGATCTCGGCGGCGCGCTTGCGCATCGCCTTGCGGTCCAGCATCCCCAGCGGTCCGCGCATCTCGCGCGCCAGGAACATGTTCTCGACCGCGTCCAGATAGGGGATCAGGCTGAATTCCTGGAACACGATGCCGATGCCGGCGGCGATGGCCTGGTCGTAATCGGCGAAATGGCGCTCGGTCCCCTCGATGCGGATCGTGCCCTCGCTGGGCTGGATGATGCCGCAAAGGATCTTCATCAGCGTGGACTTGCCGGCGCCGTTCTCGCCCAGAAGCGCATGGACCTCGCCGGCGCGGACCTGCATGTCGACGCCGTGCAGGACCTCGATCTTGCCGAAGCTTTTTCGGATTCCGTTCAGTTCCAGCATGATGCCCTCCTGAATGGCTGGGAAATGCCCCGCCCCCGCGACATGCGGGGGCGGGCGCGGGGAGGAACCCTTACCAGCTGAACTCGGCAGCGTTCTCGGCGTCAACGACCATGACGTCGATCGGCACTTCCTTCGGCACCACGCGGGCGCCCCATTTCTGCGCCAGCGCCATGGCCAGGCCGACGCGGACCTGATCGCGCGGGAATTGCGCGGTGGTCTCGATGAACGGGCCGCCCGCAGCGATGGCCTGCACCGCTTCCGGCGCACCGTCCACCGAAGTCAGCTTGATGTCCTTGCCCGAGCCCTGGATCGCGGCCAGCGCGCCCATGGCCCCGCCGTCGTTGACCGAGAAGATGCCGGCCAGGTTCGGATGCGACTGGATCATGTTCTCGACCACGCCCAGCGCGACCGAGCGGTCCTGGCGGCCGTTCTGGGTGGTGACCAGGGTGATCTCGGGGAATTCTTCCAGCGCCGCCTTGCAGCCCTCGACCCGCTGCAGGATCGGCACGACCGGGATGCCGTCGAGGATCGCGACCTCGCCCTGGCCACCCAGCGCATCGCCCAGATACTTGCAGGACATGTAGCCGGCATCGCGGTTCTTCGAGCCGACGAAGGTGTCCACCGGGCCGTTGGCGTTCGCATCGACCGCGACCACGGTGACGTCGGCGGCCTTGGCGGCATGGACGGCGGCCTCGATCCCGGCGCTGTCGGTCGGGTTCAGCAGCAGGATGTCGATGTTCTGCTGCAGCATGTCCTCGACATCCGAGATCTGCTTGGCGACGTCATGGCCGGCATCGGTCACCACCACATCCGCGCCGAGGCTGGCTGCGGCTTCCTTCAGCGCCTCCTGCATGGACACGAAATAGGGGTTGTTCAGCTCCTGGAAGGTCATGCCGATCTTGAGCTTGTCCTGCGCCAGAGCCGGGGCCGCCAGCAGCGCCAGCGCGGCCGAGGCGGTAAGAAGTTTCGATTTCATCAGGGTTCCCTCCCATCTGGATGAAAGCAGGCAAAGCCTGCGCGTCTCCGGGCGGCGCCGCGCCGCCCGAATTGGTGAATTTCGCTTTTCGGGTCCTTGTCAGTCCGCCATGACCAGCGCCTTCTGGGCCGCGAATGTCGCGCGGAACTGCGAGGGCGACATTCCCTTGAGCTTCAGGAAATGCCGGTTGAAGTTCGACAGGTTCGAAAACCCGACCTCGTAGCAGATCTCGGCCACCTTGATGTCGGGATCGGTCAGCAGCATCTGGCAGGCCAGGTCGACGCGCAGCTGGTTGCGATAGCGCACCAGCGTGGTGCCGGTATGGCGCTTGAAGGCGCGGGAAAAGGCGCTTTGGCTTTGCCCGACCATCTCGGCCAGCTCGCCCTCCTCGACCTGCTCGGTCAGGTGCTCGCGCAGATAGGCCAGCGCGCGGTTGATGCCGCCGTCATGGGTGCGGGTCAGGTCCAGCTCGAAGCTGAGGCTGGCCAGCACCTCGTATTCCGAGGCATTGGCCAGGATGTCCAGGATCTCCCAGAACAGCGCCAGGCGGCGGATGCCCTGCGCCTCGATCAGCCGCTCGACCAGCGGGCGGACGCGGGCGCTGGTCGCGTCGTCGAAAAGCAGGCCGCGGCGCGAGCGGTCCAGAAGCGGGCGCAGCGCCTCCATCTCGGGCATGGCGGCGCAGGCATCCTCAATGAAGGGCTCGGGGAACTGGATCACCAGCGAGCGCAGCGGCACGATCTCGCCCGGCGGGATGTCGCTGATCCAGTTCTGCGGCAGGTTCGGGCCGGTCATGATCAGCTGGCCGGGCCGGAAGCTGCCGACATGGTCGCCGATATAGAAGGTGCCCGAGGTGGCGACGACCAGATGGATCTCGTATTCGGGATGATAGTGCCAGCGCACCGTGCGGAACGGATAGCCATGCATCCACGCGGCGAAGGATTCGCCCTTGCGGATGTGGACCAGTTCCAGATCGGGTTGCATCGCCTTCCTCCCCTGCCCGTCGCCAAGCCTGAGTGGACCGCCGCGGACGTTCAGCAACCATAGGCTTCAAGCCGTGCCGCGATCCACATCAGCGCGGGAAAAATACCGATACTTTTTTGACCGAAATCGCGCGGGAATTGAAGAACCGGGCGGCAGGCGGCGGCGCCGGCTCATGCTGCATGGCAGAAGTTCCATGCCGCGTTGCAGCGACATGGGCCTGCTTTCCGAAGAAAACCCTTTGTTGTCGCTATTGGACGGCAGGGGTGGTCAGATCCCGCAAACGCGGATAAGCGGCATGATGAGCCTCATACTTTTTCGCATAGGCATCCGCCAATCCGGCATCAGGCACAATCTCCGCGCGAACAGCGGGCTTGGCGAAGATGCGCTCGGAAATGTCGCCGGTGGCGCAGGCCGCGGCCAGCTTGGCGGCCCCGAAGGCCGCGCCGAAATCGCCGTCCTCGGGCTCCAGCAGCGTCAGGCCGGTGGCCGAGGCCATGATTCGCAGCCAGGCCCGCGAGCGCGCGCCGCCGCCCACCGCATAGGCGGCCTCGATCGGCGTGCCGGCCTTGCGCAGCGCCTGGACGCAATCGGCAAAGGCCATGGCCACGCCCTCCATCGCCGCCTGCGCCAGATCGGCCAGCCCGGTGGCGCGGCGCAGGCCCAGGAAAGCGCCGGTCGCGTCGGGATCGTTCAGCGGCGTGCGCTCGCCCGACAGGTAAGGCAGGAACAGCACCGGCGAGGGCGCGGTCACCTCGCCGACCAGCGCGGCGAGGTCGGGCACCGCCTTGCCGGTGATCTCGGACAGCCAGGTCATGCTGTCGGTCGCCGACAGGATCACCCCCATCTGGTGCCAGGTGTCCGGCACGGCATGGCAGAAGGTATGCACCGCGTCGCCGGTGTTCGGCGCATAGGTTTCGGTCGCGGCGAACAGCACGCCCGAGGTGCCCAGCGACAGGAAGCCCGTGCCGGGGGTCATCACCCCCATGCCGCAGGCCGTGGCGGCATTGTCGCCGCCGCCACCCGCCACCGGCACCCGCGGGATGCCCCAGCGGTCGGCCAGATCGGCGCGCAGAAGGCCGGAAACATCGCTGCCCTCGACCAGCCGCGGCATCTGGGCGCGCGTCAGCCCGGTCGCGGCCAGCAGCACATCCGACCAGTCGCGCCTGCCCACGTCCAGCCACAACGTCCCTGCCGCATCCGACATCTCGGCGACATGCTCGCCGGTCAGCCACAGCCGCAGGTAATCCTTGGGCAGCAGCACCTTGGCGGTCCGCTCGAAGATCGCGGGCTCGTTCTGCGCCACCCACAGCAGCTTCGGCGCCGTAAAGCCCGCCATGACCAGGTTGCCGGCGATGCCGTGGAAATCCGCCCGCGCCGTCAGTTCGGCGCATTGCGGGCCCGAACGGCCGTCGTTCCACAGGATGCAGGGCCGCAGCACCCGGTCCGAAGCGTCGAGCAGCGTCGCCCCGTGCATGTGTCCCGACAGGCCGATGGCCCGAAGCTGCGCCATTTCCCGCGGATGCTCGCGCAGCAGCGTGTCGATGGCGGCCTCGGCCCCGGCGATCCAGTCGGCCGGCGCCTGCTCGGACCAGCCGGGATGCGGGCGGCTGACGGTCAGCGCCGCATGGGCGACGCCGACGGTCGCGAAGCTCTCGTCCACCAGCATCGCCTTGATGCCCGAGGTGCCCAGGTCCAGTCCCAGATACATGGCGCTTACTCCGGCATGACGATCTGCAGCTTCACGTCGGTCTCGCGCGCCTCGACGGCACGGTCGAAACCGGCGATGCTGTCCGCGAAGGGAATCGAGGCCGAGATCAGCGGCTTCAGATCCACCTTGCCCGAGGCGATCAGCGCGATGGCGCGGTCATAGACATTGGCATAGCGGAACACGGTCTCGACCCGCAGCTCCTTGGCCTGCAGCCCGACGATGTCCACCGGCACCGGATCGACCGGCATGCCGACCAGCACGACGGCGCCGCCCGGACGTGCAAGCTGGTGCATCGACAGGATCGCCGGCGCGGCGCCCGAGCATTCGAAGACGATGTCGGCGCCCCAGTCGTCGGTCGCCTCGGCCACCGCCTCGGCCAGCGGGCGGTTGCGGATGTTGACCGTCTCGATGCCGTCATAGGCGCCGATGATGTCCAGCTTGGGCTGGGCGAGATCGGCGACGATCACCCTGGCGCAGCCGCCGGCCAGCGCGGCCAGCGCCACCATCATGCCGATGGGGCCGGCCCCGGTCACGACAGCGATGTCGCCCGGCTGGATCCGCGCCCGCAAGGCCGCCTGCATGCCGATGGCGAAGGGCTCGACCATCGCGCCCTCGGCAAAGCTGACATTGTCGGGCAGCTTGTAGGTGAAGGCGGCGGGATGGATCACCTCGGGCGTCAGGCAGCCATGCACAGGCGGCGTCGCCCAGAAGGTCACGGCGGGATCGACGTTGTAGATCCCCAGCTTGGCGGCGCGCGAGGTCGGGTCGGGAATCCCCGGCTCCATGCAGACCCGGTCGCCGGGCTTCAGATGCGTGACCTCGGCCCCTGCCTCGATCACCGTGCCGGACGCCTCGTGCCCCAGCACCATCGGCTCGCGGACCACGAAATGCCCGATCTTGCCATGGGTGTAATAATGCACGTCCGAGCCGCAGATCCCGACCGTATGCGTCCTGATCCGCACGTCCCTGGGGCCGAGTGTGGCGGGGATGTCGAAATCCCGCAGCGACAGCTTGCCCTTTTCTTCCAGCACCAATGCCTTCATCGCCCGTCCTCCTGATGGCCGCGCCGCGCCGGCGCCCTCGACTCGCGTCTTTGGCGGCGAGTCGGGGCGACTGTAAACAAAAACCCGCGCTACGCGCGAGCTTTTGCCCATCGGAAGAATAATTGTATCAGTCTCGGGCCGCGAAAGCTATGCGCGGGAAGGCTGCGGCGATGCTCGGACCCGGCGAGGCCCGAGAATCAGCTCACTTCATCAGCCGGTCCTTGACCATCGGCCCGACGGCGCCGAAATCCATCTGCCCGGCATGGCGGCTGCGCAGCTCGGCCATGACCCGGCCCATGTCGCGGATCGACTCGGCGCCCAGCTCGGCGATGGCCTTGTCGATGGCGGCGCGGGTTTCCTCATCGTCCAGCTGGCGCGGCAGATAGGACTGGATCACCTTGATCTCCTCCTGCTCGCGCTCGGCCAGCTCCAGCCGGCCGCCCTCTTCATAGGCTTTGGCCGATTCCTGGCGCTGCTTGACCATCTTGGACAGGATGGCGGTCAGGTCGGCCTCGCTCAGCCCGGCCTCGTCGCCGCTTTCGGTGCGGGCGGCGATCTCGCGGTCCTTGATGGCAGCCGAGATCAGCCGCAGCGTCGAGAGCCGCGCCGCTTCCTTGGCTTTCATCGCTTCCTTGGTGTCGGCCAGAATACGCTCGCGCAGTCCCATGTGATCCTCGCTGAATGAATTCCGCCGGGTGGTGCCCGGCTTCGCCCTCGCCGTCAAGCCGTGCCCTCAACCCCGGCCACCCGTCAAAGTTCCGCGCGCCGCCGGTTCCCGCCTTGACGCCCGCCCGCCCTTTACCTAGGTTCCCGCCGATTTACCCGGAGAGTGACGATGCCCCAGAAACCGACCGCATGTCTTGCGCTTGCCGACGGCACCGTGTTCCACGGCCAGGGCTTCGGCGCGGTCGGGGAAGTGGTGGCCGAACTGGTCTTCAACACCGCGATGACCGGCTATCAGGAGATCATGACCGATCCCTCCTATGCCAGCCAGATCGTGACCTTCACCTTCCCGCATATCGGCAATACCGGCGTGACCGAGCAGGACGACGAGGCGCCCGAGCCCGTCGCCTCGGGCATCGTGGTGAAATGGGACCCGACCGAGCCCTCGAACTGGCGCGCCAGCGCGGATCTGGTGGACTGGATGGCGCGGCGCGGCCGCATCGGCATCGGCGGCGTCGACACCCGCCGCCTGACCCGCGCAATCCGCCAGCAGGGTTCGCCGCATGTGGTGCTGGCCCATGATCCCGAGGGCAATTTCGACATCGCCGCCATGGTCGCCAAGGCGCGCGACTGGCAGGGCATCGTCGGCCTGGACCTCGCGAAAGAAGTCAGCTGCCGGCAAAGCTATCGCTGGGACGAGGGGCTTTGGTCCTGGCCCGGAACCTTCGGCCGGTCTGAGGAAAAGAAGCCTTTCCGCGTCGTCGCCGTCGATTACGGCGCGAAGCGCAACATCCTGCGCTCGCTGGCGCAGAGCGGCGCCGAGGTGACGGTCCTGCCCGCCACCGCCACCGCCGAGGAGGTGCTGGCGCATGATCCCGAGGGCGTGTTCCTGTCGAACGGCCCCGGCGACCCGGCCGCGACCGGCGAATATGCCGTGCCGATGATCCGCGAGCTGCTGGGCCGCGACCTGCCGATCTTCGGCATCTGCCTGGGCCACCAGATGCTGGCGCTGGCGCTTGGCGCCAGCACCATCAAGATGAACCACGGCCATCACGGCGCCAACCACCCGGTCAAGGACGTGGAAACCGGCAAGGTCGAAATCACCTCGATGAACCACGGTTTCGCCGTCGATGCCCAGACCCTGCCCGAGGGCGTGATCGAGACCCATGTCAGCCTGTTCGACGGCTCGAATTGCGGGCTGCGGGTGGCGGACCGGCCGGTCTTCTCGGTGCAGTACCACCCCGAGGCGAGCCCCGGCCCGCAGGACAGCGCCTATCTGTTCGAGCGTTTCACCGAGGCCATGCGCGCCCGCCGCGCCTGATCCCGGCAAAAGCCGGCGCGGTTAACCCGTTTTTAACCCTCTGCATGGCAGAGATCGGGTCGGAATGACCTGGACCGGGAATCGCGCTATGGCCCGCACCGCTCTCATCAAGCCCCTTTCGACCGGGCCGGCCCCGGCCGTCCCCGCCGCGCCTGCAGCGACGGTGGTCGCGCCGCGCGACCTGCGCCCGCTTGGCCAGATCCTGATCGAGGACGGCGCGGTCGATCCGCGCGATCTGCTCAAGGCGGTGGTCATGCGCCGCCGCCAGCAGGCGCGGCTGGGCGAGATCCTGCTGGCGAACGGCTGGGTGCAGGAAGAGGCGCTGACCCGCGCCCTGTCCCGGCAATGGCGCAGCAGCGTGCTGGACCTCAAGGCGCTGCCGCCCGATCCGCGCCTTGTGGACGCCATGGGCGCGCAGCTCTGCCTGGCCGAGGGGGTGGTGCCCTGGCGGCGGGTCGGCGGTGTGACCTTCATCGCCACCGCCCGGCCCGAGGATTTCGAGACGCTGCGCCCCCGCCTGCCCGCCGGCTTCGGGGCCGTGCGTATGCTGCTTTGTTCCGAGAACGCCGCGCGCGAGGCGATCCTGGCCCTGCGCCGCACCGCGCTGATCCGCCAGGCCGAGACACGGGTGCCCGCGCAGGAAAGCTGCCGCACCCGCAACGAGCGCCGCTTCGGCCGAATCGCCGTGGCCGTGATCGCGGCGGCGGCGCTGGGGCTGCTGCTGGCGCCGCTGGCGGTGATCGTGCTGCTGACCGGCTGGGCGGTGCTGACGCTGATCGCCTCGGCCACGCTGAAGCTGTTCTCCTTCGGCGCCATCCTGCGCCAGCACCGGCGCGACCGCATGCAGGCCCAGGCGATGGCCCGCGCCGCCGCCCCGCGCCCCGAGATGACGGCGCCGCTGCCGGTGATCTCGGTCATGGTGCCGCTGTTCGCCGAGGCCGACATCGCCGACAAGCTGATCGGCCGGCTGTCGCGGCTGGACTACCCGCGCGAGCTGATGGACATCCTGATCGTGGTCGAGGAAACCGACCGGGTGACCTGCGAGGCGCTGGAGGACGCCCGGCTGCCGCGCTGGCTGCGCGTGGTCAAGGTGCCGGACGGCCCGATCCGCACCAAGCCGCGGGCGTTGAACTATGCGCTGAACTTCTGCCGCGGCTCGATCATCGGCGTCTGGGATGCCGAGGACCGGCCCGAGCCCGACCAGTTGCACAAGGTCGCGCGCGGCTTCCATTTCGCGCCCCCCGACGTGGCCTGCCTGCAGGGGGTGCTGGACTATTACAACCCGCGCAGCAACTGGCTGGCCCGCGCCTTCACCATCGAATATGCCTCGTGGTTTCGCGGCACGCTGGCCGGGGCGGCGGCGCTGGATCTGGTGGTGCCGCTTGGGGGAACGACGCTGTTCTTCCGCCGCGACGCGCTGGAGGCGGTCGGCGCCTGGGATGCCTGGAACGTCACCGAGGACGCCGACCTCGGCGTGCGCCTGACCCGGCGCGGCTATCGCACCCGGATGCTCGACACCGTGACCCATGAAGAGGCGAATTGCCGGCTGGTCCCCTGGGTCAAGCAGCGGTCGCGCTGGCTCAAGGGCTTCGCCATGACCTGGGGCGTGCATATGCGCGACCCGGTGGCGCTGTGGCGCGACCTGGGCGCACGGCGCTTCATCGGCTTGCAGGTGCAGCTTTTCGCCTCGGTCTCGCAATATCTGCTGGCGCCGGTGCTGTGGAGCTTCTGGCTGCTCAGCCTCGGCCTGCCGCATCCGATGCGCGGCGTGCTGGCGGGCCTGCTGGGCGGTAATGCCATAGCCCTGCTGTTCACGCTGTTCGTGGCGTCGGAACTGCTGAACATCGCCATCGGCTGCTGGGCGGTGCGCGGGCGCCGGCATCGGCATCTGCTGCCCTGGGTACCGACGCTGCACCTGTATTTCCCGCTCGGCTGCCTGGCCGCCTGGAAGGCGATCTACGAGGTGGTGGCGAAGCCCTTCTACTGGGACAAGACCCAGCACGGCATCTTCGACGCCGGCCAGGACGAGACGCCCGAGACCGGGCCCGTGGCGAAACCGGGCCGGCTGATTCCGCTGCAGAACGGGGCCGAAGCCGATTCGGCCGCGCAACCTTCCGACGGGGGGCGGCCGCAACGACTGGTGCCCGTGCTGGGCGAGGTGGGCTAGGCTTAACCGCACAAAGGACCGGCCGCGGCAAAGCCGGTGCGCCATCTTCGGCAAGGACTCGTGCCTCAAGGACCTCCAGGCCGCAGGAGCCCAGATCGATTGCAGGCGGCCCGCTCCGGGCCGGCTGCCCCGGGGCTATCCCGCAGCGGCCCGCGCCTCCACCCCGGCCAGAATGCCGTCGATGACGCCGCCCGCCGTCTCGACCGTCTCGGCCAGCCGGGCGGCGAGATGCTCAAGCGTATCGCAGCCGGTCTCGCGCAGCAGGAAGGCCTGCCCGCCCTTGCCGAGATTGTCCATGTCCAGCGGCTTCTCGGTCAGCAGCCGGCCGGCGCATTGCAGGTTCCACAGGAAGCGCCGGGCCGCGGCAAGCCTTTCCGCCTCCTCGCGCCGGACCAGACCGGCGCGAGGACCGGCCCGCAGCTGCGCCTGCGCCGCGCGCGCCGCCGAGCCGGCGCGCAGCGCGAAACATTGCGCCAGCAACTCGATGTCCTGCAACCGGCCGCGACCGATCTTGGCCTCCCAGGCGCCGTCCGGGGCCTTGGCGGCGAAGATGCGGGCCCGCATCCCGGCCAGGTCCGGCAGGACGCGCGGATCGCCGCCGCGGCTCTGCAGCACCTCGACGCGCAGCGCCTCGACCTCCTCGGCCAGCGCGGCGGCATCGGCGCCGCAGATACCGATCACCCGGGCACGGGTCAGGGCCAGATGCTCCCAGGTCCAGGCCTCGGTCATCTGGTAGTCGCGAAAGCTTTGAACCGAGGTCGCGACCGGCCCCTGCCGCCCCGAGGGACGCAGCCGCATGTCCACCTCGTAAAGCCGCCCGGCCGAGGTCGGCGCCGAGATCGCGGTGATCATCGCCTGGGTCAGCCGCGCGTAATAGGCCCGCGTCGCCAGGGGCTTCGGCCCCTCCGAACTGTCCTGCCCGGCGGCGTCATAGATCACGATCAGGTCGAGATCCGACGCGGCATTGAGCTGCCGCGCCCCCAGCGAGCCCATGCCCAGCGCCACCGCCCCCCGGCCCGGGGGCGGGCCGTGCCGGCGCGCGAATTCCGCCGCGACGACCGGGAACAGCGCCGCCACAGCCGCATCGGCGATGTCGGCATATTGGCCGCCCGCCTCCTCGGCGCCGATCAGGCTGCGCAGGTGATGCACGCCGATGCGGAACTGCCATTCATGCGCCCAGCGCCGTGCCGCATCCAGCGCCTGTTCATAGCCGCCGTTCGGGGCCGTCAGCGCCGAGGCCAGCAGCTGGTCGAGCTGGCGGCCCAGCCCGGCCGCGCCCGGCCAGGGCGAGAAGAAACTGCCGCCCAGCACCGCGTCCAGCACCTCGGGGTGGCGGGCCAGATAGGCGGCAAGCCCGGGCGCGGTGCCGCAGATGTCGACGATCAGCTCGATCAGCTGCGGATTGGCCTCGAAGAGCGAGAAAAGCTGCACCCCGGCCGGCAGCCCGGCCAGGAAGGCGTCGAAGCGCGCCAGCGCCTCGCCGGCATGGGCGGCGGCGGTCAGGCGGGTCAGCAGATCGGGCTCGATCCGGGCAAAAACCTCGCGGCCGCGGGCCGAGCGCAGGGCCGGGTAGCTGCGCCAGCGTTCCACCATCGCCTCGGCCTCGGGCGAAAGCTTCGGGCGCGCCCGCTGCTCGCCGGGGGCGAAGAAATCGCCGGTCAGCGCCTCGACCCGCGCCAGGCGGCCGGCCAGGCGCGCGGACCAGGCGGCGGTATCGGCCTCGCCCATCATCCGGGCGATGGTCTCCAGCCCCTCGGCCGAATTCGGCAGCGCATGGGTCTGGGCGTCGTTCACCATCTGGATGCGATGCTCGATCTCGCGATGCTCGCGGTAATGCGCGGTCAGCTCCTCGGCCACGTCGGGGGGCACCCAGCCCTTTTCGGCCAGCCGCGCCAGCCCCTCGACCGTGCCGCGCACCCGCAGGTCCGGGTCGCGGCCGCCGGCGATCAGCTGGCGGGTCTGGGTGAAGAACTCGATCTCGCGGATGCCGCCCTGCCCCAGCTTCATGTTGTGGCCGGGCACCTCGATGCGGCCGTGCAGGCCCTTGTGCTCGCGAATGCGCAGCCGCATGTCATGCGCGTCCTGGATGGTGGCGAAATCCAGGTGCCGCCGCCAGACGAAGGGCCGCAGCTCGCGCAGGAATCGCGCGCCCGCCGCCAGGTCGCCGGCGCAGGGCCGCGCCTTGATATAGGCGCTGCGTTCCCAGGTGCGGCCCTCGGCCTCGTAATAGGCCAGCGCCGCCGAGATCGAGATGCAGACCGGCGTCACCGCGGCATCGGGCCGCAGCCGCAGGTCGGTGCGGAAGACATAGCCCTGGTCGGTATTGTCCGAGATGGTCGCCGCCGCCTTGCGGGTGGCGCGGATCAGGCTGGCGCGGGCCTCGTGCTGGTCGTCGCGGGCATAGGCGCTGTCGTCGTAAAGCACGATCAGGTCGATGTCCGAGGAATAGTTCAGCTCTCCGGCGCCCATCTTGCCCATGGCGAGCGCGACGATGCCGCCGGCATCGGCCTCGGTCTCGGGCAGTTTGCCGCGCGCCCGCTCGGCGGCGACATGGACGCGCAGCGCCAGGTCCGCGGCGCGATCCGCCAGGTCGGTCAGCGCCCCCGTCACCTGCTCCAGCCGCCAGACGCCGCCCAGATCGGCCAGCGCCGTCCACAGCGCCACCCGCCGCTTGGCCCGGCGCAGCGCCGGGCCGAGGGCGTCGGCGGAAAGCGTCTCGAACCCCGCGGTTTCGCGGGCGACGACATCCTCATGCGCCAGCGCCCCGGGCAGCCAGTCGGCATCGCGCTCGACCAGCCCCGCCAGATAGGGGCTGCAGCCGGCGGCGCCCCGGATCAGGTCGCCAAGGCGGGGATCGGCGATGCCGGTCGCCTGCAGCGCCGAAAGGCCGCGGGCGGGATCGACGGGAATGGGCAGGCGAGTGATGCGGGCGGCGAAATCCATGTCCAGAGCCTAGCCGCCGCCTGCGCCGCGTCAATGCCGCGCTGCTGCACCGGAGCGTTCAATTCTTGCGGTTTTCCCTGCTTGGCGCGGGGAGGAACTGTTGCTAGGCTCTGCCCGAGTGCAACTGACAGCAGAGCCCAAGCCGCCGCCGATGCGCGCCGACATGAGAGTGACCCGACCGCATGCGCCCCAGGGCGCGGCGCGCCCCAGATCCCGGGGGCGCGGCTGATGCGGCACAGCCTGCCTCATGCGCCGCAATTCTACGTGACGGCGCCGCAGCCCTGCCCCTATCTGCATGGCCGGGCCGAGCGCAAGCTCTTCACCGCGCTGGCCGGCGATTCGGCCAACGAGCTGAACAACGCCCTGTCGCGCCAGGGTTTCCGCCGCTCGCAGAACGTGCTCTATCGCCCCAGCTGCGAAAGCTGCGTCGCCTGCATGTCGGCCCGCATCCGGGTGGCCGAGTTCAGCCCCTCGCGCACGCAGCGCCGGGTGGCGCGCAAGAATGCGCATCTGCGCCGGCTGGCCACCAGCGCCTGGGCGACCGAGGAACAATATGAACTGTTCCGCGCCTATCTGGACGAGCGCCATGCCGATGGCGGCATGGCCGACATGGACATCTTCGAATTCGCCGCGATGATCGAGGAAACGCCGGTCCGCACCCGCGTCATCGAATATCGCACGCATCAGGGCGACAGCAGCGAAACCCCGCCCCCGCCCGGCAGCGACCGGCTGGTGGCGGTCTGCCTGACCGATGTGCTGGATGACGGGCTGAGCCTGGTCTACAGCTTCTACGACCCAGCGCTGGAGAGCATGAGCCTGGGCACCCACATCATCCTGGACCATATCGAGCTGGCGCGCAGCGCCGGCCTGCCCTTCGTCTATCTGGGCTATTGGGTGCCCGGCAGCCGGAAGATGGATTACAAGGCCAAGTTCTCGGCGCTGGAGATCTACAAGGGCGGGGTCTGGCAGCCGATCGGCGACCCCGCGCAGCACACCTCAGACATCCATCCGCTGTCCATCGACCCGATCGTCGAGCAGGTCGCGCGCATCAACCTTCCCTCCAGCCGGAGATGATTACCGAAACAGGGCAAACTCGGTAAGAATATTTCAAGAATTCGCGGCCACGCGTCATTTTCTTGGACAATCGCCATTGACCCCGCCGCGCCGCGCCCATAGTTTTCCGCGACGCAGCAGGGGGGCCGTTTCCGCCTGCCGCGTGTTTGGTTCAGAAATGGAGAATGGGCATGTCCCGACAGATGACGGGTGCAAGGATGGTTATCGAAGCTCTGCGCGATCAGGGCGTCGATACGGTATTCGGCTATCCGGGCGGGGCGGTACTTCCCATCTATGACGAGATCTTCCAGCAGAACGACATCAAGCACATCCTGGTCCGCCACGAGCAGGGCGCCGTCCACATGGCCGAAGGCTATGCCCGCTCGACCGGCAAGCCGGGTGTCGTCCTGGTCACCTCGGGACCTGGGGCGACCAATGCCGTCACCGGCCTGACCGATGCGCTGATGGATTCGATCCCGCTGGTCGTGCTGACCGGGCAGGTCCCGACCTTCCTGATCGGCACCGACGGCTTTCAGGAGGCCGACACCATCGGCATCACCCGCCCCTGCACCAAGCACAACTGGCTGGTGAAAGAGACCGACGAACTGGCGGCGACGATCCACAAGGCCTTCCACATCGCCACCTCAGGCCGGCCCGGGCCGGTGCTGATCGACATCCCGAAGGACGTGCAATTCGCCACCGGCGACTATGTCGGCCCGAAGCAGATCGAGACGCCCAGCTACCAGCCGGCGAAAAAGGGCGATCCGGCCACCATCACCCGGCTGGTCGAGCTGATGGAGACGGCCGAGCGGCCGATCTTCTATACCGGCGGCGGGGTGATCAATTCCGGCACCGGCGCCAGCCAGCTGCTGCGCGAGCTGGCCGAGGCGACGGGCTTTCCGGTCACCTCGACCCTGATGGGGCTGGGCGCCTATCCGGCCTCGGGCAAGGCCTGGATCGGCATGCTGGGCATGCATGGCCTCTACGAGGCCAATATGGCGATGCATGACTGCGACCTGATGATCGCGGTCGGTGCGCGCTTCGACGACCGCATCACCGGGCGGGTGGCGGATTTCAGCCCCGGCTCGGTCAAGGCGCAGATCGACATCGACCCCAGCTCGATCAACAAGGTAATCCATGTCGACCTGCCCATCGTCGGCGATGTCGGCCATGTGCTCGAGGACATGCTGAAGATCTGGAAATCCCGCGGCCGCAAGACCAATGCCGAGGGCCTGCGGAAATGGTGGGCGCAGATCGAGCAGTGGAAGACGCGGAACTGCCTTGCCTATCGCAATTCGGACAAGGTCATCAAACCGCAATACGCCCTGCAGCGGCTGCAGGCGCTGACGGCGGGACGCAACCCCTATGTCACCACCGAGGTCGGCCAGCACCAGATGTGGGCCGCGCAGTTCCTGCATTTCGAGGACCCGAACCACTGGATGACCTCGGGCGGGCTGGGGACCATGGGCTATGGCCTGCCGGCCTCGATCGGCGTGCAGGTCGCGCATCCCGAGGCGCTGGTGATCAACGTCGCCGGCGAGGCGTCCTGGCTGATGAACATGCAGGAAATGAGCACGGCGGTGCAGTTCCGCGCGCCCGTCAAGCAGTTCATCCTGAACAACGAACGCCTGGGCATGGTCCGGCAATGGCAGCAATTGCTGCATGGCGAACGCTACAGCCAGAGCTGGTCGGAAAGCCTGCCGGATTTCGTGAAGCTGGCCGAGGCCTTCGGCTGCGGCGGGCGCACGGTTGCCGACCCGGCCGACCTGGACGCGGCGATCCAGGAGATGATCGACTATGACGGCCCCTTCATCCTGGACGTTCTGGTCGAGAAGCACGAGAACTGCTTCCCGATGATCCCCTCGGGCAAGCCGCATAACGAGATGCTCTTGGGCGAGGCCTCGACGGAAGGCGCCATCACCGGCGCCGGCGCGGCCCTGGTCTGAGTTTAGGAGAAGAACATGGCGGCACTGAACATCCAGAAGGGCGCATCCAGCCATTCGGCCTATGACCTGCGCGACCCCAACGCCCAGACCATCGAAAGCCACACCCTCGCGGTGCTGGTCGAGAACGAGCCGGGGGTGCTGGCGCGGGTCATCGGGCTGTTTTCCGGGCGGGGCTACAACATCGACAGCCTGACCGTGGCCGAGGTGGACCATCTGGGCCACCGCTCGCGCATCACCATCGTGACCCGCGGCACGCCGGCGGTGATCGAGCAGATCAAGGCGCAGCTGGGCCGCATCGTGCCGGTCCACGACGTGCACGACCTGACCGTCGAGGGTCCCTGCGTCGAGCGCGAGCTGGGCCTGTTCAAGGTCACGAGCAAGGGCGACAAGCGGGTCGAGGCGCTGCGGATCGCCGAGATCTTCCGCGCCAGCGTGGTCGATTCGACGCTGGAGAGCTTCGTCTTCGAGATCACCGGCACGCCCGAGAAACTGGACGCCTTCGCCGAGCTGATGCGCCCCCTGGGCCTGTCGGATCAGGCGCGCACCGGCGTCGCGGCCCTGGCGCGCGGCGCCTGACCGGACCTAGCGGGCGGCCGCAAGCTTCAGCGGCCGCTCCAGCGTTTCCGATTCGCGATTCGAGATCACCCGCAGGACAGGCCGGTTCCGGTCGGGCTTCTCGCCCATGCCCCGCAACAGGTCCGGAAGCTCCGACCGCCGGTTGCCGGCCACGAGGCTGACGGCGCGGGCATGGCGCAGATCGGCCAGAAGCTCGACCTCAAGCTCGACCAGATCGCCCGCCTCGGGCCATTCGGATGATATTGCCAGATTTTCGGTTCCTTGCAGATAGGCCAGGGCACCATGATCTTCGCACCAGATCACAGCCTTCTCCTTGGCCGGACTGCTCCACAGAATGACGCCGATCATGAAAGCTCCTAAACCAAATCCGCCCGATAATAAGGGAGGCAGCACAACCCAGAACGGAAACTATCGGCAGTTTCTCGCCTATGAAAGCAAAATTTGGCGGAACCGTTCAGTTTGACGTCGGGTCATGCAGACAAATCGATCCTTTTCCCCGCAGCGGTGGCGCAACTGCATGGTATTAGCCGGGATTTCCTGGACAAATCGGGGATTTCTAGAGGCAAAACAAGACCGATGCAGCAATGCAACAGCGTCGGACTATCGCACCCGGCCTGCCCGGTAGTCGGCCACGGCGCGGGCGACCTGCCCCATTCTTGCGCTGCGCGGAGGGTGAGTGCCCAGAATTTTATCACCCGGATCGGGGATGCGGGCAAAAAACAGCGCACCGTGCTCGGGGTCGAATCCGGCATTCAGCGCAATGATCGCGCCCAGATAATCCGCCTCGAGTTCCCATTCCTTGGAATAGTAGCGGGCCCCGAACTGGGCACCGAAATCCTGGGCGCTGCGAATCGCCTCGGGATTGCCGCCATAGGCGCTGGCCAGCCCGCCCAGGATCACCGCTCCCATGGTGGCGGCGCTGGTCTTGCGGTTGATATGGCCCAGGATGTGGTGGCTGGCCTCATGCCCGACGACGAAGGCCAGTTCGTCGGCGTTGCGCGCCTCGCCGATCAGCGACAGGGTGAAGCCGATGATCGGCCGGCCGCTGGCATCGACGGTCTGGAAGGCGTTCGGTTCCAGCCCCTGGCGGTCATCGACGACGAACTGGAAATCGCAATTGATCGGCTGCGTGCGGCGGACCAGGCATTCGCGCTCGACCGCCGGCTCCATGCGGCTGATCACCGAAATGAAGGCGCGGGCCGAGGCGGGTGCATTGGCCGGCGTATCCGGCGCCGGGGTGATGGTAACGTCCGGCGCGCCGGGCTGCGGTCCGCCCGGCTGCGGCACGGGCGCGACACAGCCCGCCAGGACCAGCACGATCGCCGCCGCCGCTTGCCACATCCTTGCCATCGCCTGCCCCTGCATCAGTTGTTCGCGCCACTCTAGCCGTCCCTTTCGGCCCGCGCCAAGCCCCGGGCTTGCCCCGGCCGCAATATCACGCGATTGTTGAGAAAAGCTGAACGGGAGAACTGCCATGTTCACCATCGAGCACGATTTCGACGCCACCGTCATCACCCTGATCGACGAACTCCCCGAGGCCGAAGCCGGGACGCGGCCGCTGAACGAGGACGTGGTCATCCAGAGCTTCGACGACCGGGTGGTGATCGAACAGTTCGACCCCGACACCGGCGAGCTGGCGCAGATCGTCATGACCATCGAGCAGCTCGAGGAGTTGCGGGCGGCGCTGAACCTGCCCGAGGGCAACTACCGGCTGGAGCGCGGCTGATCGAGCCGGAACAGCTTGTCGCGGGCGGTGGCGCCGCGCACCAGCACCAGCCGCGACTTGGCCACCCCCAGCGCCTTGGCCAGCAGCTTGACCACGGCGGCATTGGCCTTGCCGTCCTCGGGCACCGTGGTGACGGTGACGCGGATCGTCTCTCCGTCCAGGATCACCGCGTTGCGCGAGGCGCGCGGGGTGACGCGCACGGCGATTTCGGCGCCGGGCCGGGCAAGATGGCTCAGGTCGGTCATGCCCCCTTGAAGCCGGGCGCGGCGAAAAAGGCAATGCCGGCTGGCGCTGCCGGGCCTGCAGGGCTATCTGGGACCAGGACATGCGCGAACCCGACGAGGACCGAATGGAACATGCCGACCCCGCCACCCTGGCCTTCCTGCGCCGCCGCCGCTCGCATCCGCCGAAGCTGCTCGGCGGGCCGGCCCCCTCGCGCGCCGAGCTGATGGACCTGCTGGAGCTGGCGGCCCGCGTCCCCGACCACGGCAAGCTGGAGCCCTGGCGCTTCGTGGTGCTGGAACGCGCCACGCTGGACCGGCTGGCCCCGGTGCTGGCCGAGCATGTCGCCGAGGGGGGCGGCGACGACGCGGCGGTGGAGAAGGCCCGCTCGGCCTTCGCCTCGCCGGTGATCGTCGCGGTGGTCTCGGCCCCGGTCGACAACCCCAAGATCCCGGAATGGGAGCAGTTCCTTTCGGCCGGGGCGGTCTGCCTGGAGCTGCTGAATGCGGCGCTGGCGGCGGGCTATGGCGCAGCCTGGCTGACCGGCCCGGCCGCCGAGCCGGGTTTCGCCCGCGCGCATCTGGGCATCGGCGAGGACGAGCGCATCGTCGGCCTGATCCATATCGGCCAGCGCGGCGCCACCCCGCCCGAGCGGCCGCGCCCCGATGTCGCGGCCAAGACGACGTTCCTCTAGATGGTGATCCGCGCGCTGGTCCTGGCCTGGGGCGACCTGCTGCGGCCGCGCATCTTCGGCGTGGTGGCGCTTGGCGTGGCGCTGACGCTGGTGTTGTTCGCGGCGCTGCAGGCCGGGGCCTTCTGGGCCATCCGCGCCTTCGCGCCCGAGACGCTGACCCTGCCCTGGATCGGCGCTGTCCCCCTGGCCCCGGCCCTGTCCTGGAGCTCGCTGCTGCTGTTTCCGCTGATGAGCATCTTCCTGATGATCCCGGTGGCGGCGGGCTTTTCGGGCCTGTTCGCCGAGCAGGTCGCCGAGGCGGTCGAGGAAACGCATTACCCCTCCGCCAAGGGCCTGCCGGTCGATTTCTGGGACGGGCTCTGGGAATCGCTGGCCGTCATGGGCGCGGTGATCCTGGTCACGCTGGCGACGCTGGTGCTGACGCCCTTCCTCGGCCCGCTGGCTTCGGTGCTGTTCTATGGCGGCAACGGCTGGCTGCTGGGACGCGAATTCTTCCAGATGGCGGCGCGCCGCCACCTGCACGAACCGCAAGCGACCGCCCTGCGCCGCGGCCTGACGGCGCAGGCCACCACGCTGGGGGTGCTGATCGCGGCTCTCCTGACCGTGCCGGTGCTGAACGTGGTCGTTCCGGTGCTGGCGGCGGCGGGCTTCACCCACCTTTACCATATCAGCGCGTCCAGGCGTCCAGATCGGCGCGGGTGATGATGCCGCCGATGATGACATAGGCGATCGCGCCCCAGATCAGCGCGGCGATCAGCGTCGCCCACAGCATCTTCTTCTTCAGCTTCGGCTCGTGCGGGGCGCCGGCCGGGGTGCCCGGCGTCACCTGCCCGACATCCGCCTGCGACTGCTGGCCGATCGGCAGCAGCACGAACAGCACCAGAAACCACAGCACGGCATAAAGCACGATGCCCCCGGTCAGACTCATCAGACCTGCTCCAGCTCGATCAGGCAGCCGTTGAAATCTTTGGGATGCAGGAACAGCACCGGCTTGCCGTGGGCGCCGATCTTGGGCTCGCCATCGCCCAGCACGCGCGCGCCTTCGGCTTTCAGCTTGTCGCGGGCGGCCAGAATGTCCTCGACCTCGAAGCACATGTGGTGGATGCCGCCCGAGGGGTTCTTGTCCAGAAAGCCCCTGATCGGGCTGTTCTCGCCCAGCGGATAGAGCAGTTCGATCTTGGTGTTCGGCAGTTCGATGAAGACGACGGTGACGCCGTGGTCGGGCTCGTCCTGCGGCGCGCCGACCCTGGCGCCAAGGCTGTTTTCATATTGCGCGGCCGCCGCCTTCAGGTCGGGCACGGCGATGGCGACATGGTTCAGGCGTCCGATCATCACTTCCTCCGTCGTTTGCGCCCTTCTAGGACCACAAGGCGGCGGGGGAAAGGAAAAGAAAGCGCCGTTAACCGCTTCTTAGGGAAATCGCGCAATCCTCGGGGACAGACGGTGATTCCCAGTTAGGATTTTGCGAGATGGAACAGGAAAGGATCGGTGCGGAAGAATTCCCCACCTGGCGGGCCACCCTGCCCGACCGACCGCTGACCGGCCTGACGGTGCTGGTGGTCGAGGATTCGCGCGTCGCCTCCGAGGCGGTGCGCCTGCTGTGCCTGCGCTCCGGCGCGCGCATCCGTCGGGCCGACAGCATCCGTTCGGCCCTGCGGCATCTGCAGACCTATCGCCCCGGCGCGGTGATCGTCGACATGGGCCTGCCCGACGGCGACGGCGCGGACATGATCGCCACCATCGCCCGGGCGCTGCCGCGGGTGCCGGTGATCCTCGGCATCTCGGGCGATCCGGCGAATCGGGATGCGGTGATGCGGGCCGGGGCGGACGGTTTCCTGACGAAGCCCATCGAAAGCCTCGCCGCATTCCAGGAGGCGATCCTGGCCGCCCTGCCGCCCGAGGCGCGCCCTCCGGGCCTGCGCGTGCTGCCCGACGACATGATCGCCGCCGATCCCGAGGCGCTGCGCGACGACCTGGCCCATGTCGCCGATGTGCTGTCCCAGGCGGACGACACGGCGGCCATCGACTATATCGCGCGCTTCCTGGCGGGGGTTGCGCGCTCGGCGCATGACCGGACGCTTGAGGATGCGGCGACGGCGCTGGCCCGCGACCATGCCCGGGGGCAGGCCCTGGCCACCGATCTGGCGCGCATCAGCGGGCTGGTGCAGGACAGGCTGGCCGCGGCGCGGATTTCCTGAGCCGTCAGCCTGCGGTCAGCGCCGAGAGGCTTTGCCGCTGCCGGCCCTCGGCATCGAAATTTCCGGGCGCAAGCCATGCCCGATGCGCGCCGGCAAGCCGCGGCCAGTCGCGGTCGATGATGGCGAACCAGGCCGTGTCGCGGTTGCGCCCCTTATAGATCATGTGCTGGCGGAAGATCCCCTCGAAGGTGAAGCCATAGCGCAATGCGGCCCGGCGCGAAGGGGCGTTCAGCGCATCGCATTTCCACTCGACCCGGCGGTAGCCCGCATCGAAGGCCCAGCCGATCATCAGCGAGATCGCCTCGGTCGCGGCGGGGGTGCGCTGCATCGCGGGCGCGATCTCGATATGGCCGATCTCGATCACGCCATTGGCGGGATCGATGCGCAGGAAGGCGGCCAGCCCGCCCACCCTGCCCGAGACGCGGTCGCGCAAGGCATAGAAATACGGATCCCTCTTGGCGGCCATCTCGGCCTGCCAGTCGCGATAGGCGGCAAGATCGACGAAGGGCCCATAGCCCAGATAGTCCCAGACCCAGTCCTGGCCCTGATTGGCTGCGAACAGATCCCCGGCATGGCACCGGTGGTCCAGCCGCTCCAGCAGCACATGGCCGCCTTCGATCCGCGCCGGACCGGGCAGCGGCGGCGGAGTGAAGCCGACGACCTCCGGGCCGGTCGGACGGGAGCCGGGGCGAACCGCACCGGGTTCGGGACTGGCGGGCGGCGCGATGCCGGGGGGCTTGGCGTCGCTGCCGCTGCCGCCGCGGCGATCAGGGGCGCCGCCGTCGCCAGCGGTGCTGGGCGAAGGAGGGCGGGCGGCGGGGTCGTCGGACATGGGCGGGACTCCGTCAGGATCCCGGCCAGCATCCGCGGATCGCCGCCGAGGTCAAGGCCGCCAGAGGCGCGGCTGCCAGACATGCCCTTGGCCAACAACTCCGCAGGCCCGGGGCGCTACGAAGGAATGCCGCCGCGAACACGCCCCTTCGACAACAATGAGCTGGTTGCTGGTTGCTGGTTGCTGGTTGCTGGTTGCTGGTTGCTGGTTGCTGGTTGCTGGTTGCTAAGAGCATTCCAACCGCGCGAATGCCGTCAAGACTTGGCGCCCCCCGGGTCATCGGCGAGGAAAGACCGAGCAAGGCGCCCGCTCCAGCATGGCGCTTCAGGTCGGGACACCGGGAAATCCGGGGCCCGAGACGGGCGTGGCTGAATTGCCGCAACCGTGGCCTCCGGATGGCGGACCGGCAGCCGGATCATCTTCCGGCGATGCGCGGGACCGCGCGCCCGGATCGTCAGGAAGGCCCTGGCGGAAAGTTCGCCAGCCCCGCGCCCGCCCTAGGCCGCCAGCCAGGTGCCAACGCAGACGCCCCGCGCCACTCGGCAGGCTCGCCGAGCCCTTGCCGTCAGGCACGCTGTGGCGAGAAGCTCAGGCCAGCATCCCGGGATCGTCGCCAAGCTCGAGGCCCGGGAAGATCGTGCGCTCCAGCCGGTCGCGCTCGATCCCGAACAGCCCGTGCATGGCCCAGCCGGCATAGGCGCGGATGTCGCGCATGGGCATCAGGTCGCGCTCGGCGTAAAGCTGGCCCTCGCCCAGCCCCGGCCAGTCGCCATAGCCACGCCCGCCGCGGATCGCGCCCCCCGCCATCAGCAGGGCGCCGCCGGTGCCGTGATCGGTGCCGCCCGAGCCGTTCTCGCGCACCGTGCGGCCGAATTCGGTCATGGCCAGCACCGTGGTCCGGCCCCAGTTCGGCCCCAGCCCCTCGCGCAGCTTCAGGATCGCCGCGGCCAGCCGGTCCAGCGCCCGGCCAAGCACCGCCGGCTGGTTGGCATGGCTGTCCCAGCCGGGGATCGAGAAGGCGGCGATGCGGCTTTCGCCATTCAGCCGGCTGGCCGCAAAGGCCGCCAGCGCCTGCGCATCGGCGGTCGGCCCCTGCATCTTGCCGACATCATCCAAGGTCTCGGCACCGATCTGCACCGCGTCCCGCGCCGCGTCGCGAAACAGCGGGTCGTCGTGATAGACATGCTCCAGCAGCGTCTGCGCCTGCGCCGACAGGGTCAGCGCGGCGCGGGGCGCCCAGCTCAGATGCGCCGCCTCGCCCGCCAGGATCCGCATCTGCTCGACGCCCACGGAATAGGCGGTCTCGGCCTTGGCGCCGGGCGTGGCCTGCAAGAGCCGGTTCAGCCAGCCGCCGATGCGGCGGTCCACCGGCAGGTCGTTGCCGGTCCCGGCCTCCAGCACGTCCTGGCCGTCGAAATGGCTGCGCTTGTCGCGATAAGGGGTCGAGACCGCATGCGCGAAGGCCAGCTCGCCCGCCTGCCACAAGGGCAGGAGCGGCTCGAGCCGCGGATGCAGCGCATAAAAGCCGTCGAGGTCCAGCGCGCCGTTTTCCGGCCCCACCGAGAGGTCGCGACGCAGCTTGCGCAGCATCGGGTCGCCATAGGGCTGGATCGCGTCCAGCCCGTCCATGGCGCCGCGCAGGATGATGACCACCAGCCGGTTCTCGCCCGGCAGCGCCGCGAAGGTCATCGAGTTCAGGAAGGGATGCGCCGCGGCCGAGCAGCCGATCAGCGCCGCGCTTTTCAGAAACAGGCGTCGGTCCAGTGTCAGCATCCGTCGCTCCTATCGCCGGTTGAAATCGCCCGAGGCGAGGATCAGCGCCACGCCTTCGGCCGCGCTTTCCGCCTTGGGCACCGCCCAGGCCAGTTCCGCCGATTGCGTGCCGCCGAAGGCCGAGACCAGCATCTCGCGCGGGTCGGGCAGTTCGTCCAGCAGCATGCGGGGAATGCGCAGCGACCAGTTGATGCGCGCGGCCAGGGTCTGCGGCGCGATCCAGGCCCCGGCCTCTTCCGGCCAGCCGTCCGGTCCCTTGGGCTGGCCCCAGGGCTGGCCCATGGCCTCGATCGGCGTCCAGAGCGCCCGGCGCAGGACCGGAATGTCGAGCCCCGCGACCTGTTCGCCGCGGATGCCCAGGGCCCGCAACCCGGCCACGGCGAGGTCGAAGGGCTGGCGCACCTTCTGCCGCAGGGACGAGGCAAGCTCGGGATGGCTGACCAGCACGCGATAGACCTGGGGCAGATCGCCGCCGGTGTTGCGCCAGACCGCCGCCATGGCGTCGACCAGATCCTCGGACGGCGTGTCCGAGACGAAATGCACCGCCAGCTTGCGCGACAGGTGCCGCGCCGTGTCGGGGTGACGGGCGATGTCGCGAAAGGCGGCGCGGATGTCCTCGAGCCCGCCGCGCCGGCCACCGCCATAGGACTTGCCCAGCACGGTTTCGGCACCCGGCTCCGCCCAGACGGCCTTGAAGTCGAAGCCCTCCTTGTAGGAAAAGCTCAGCCCGGTCAGCAGCTCGGCCAGCTCGCGCACGTCCTTCTGGTCGTAGCCGGCGCCCACGCCCAGCGAATGCAGCTCCAGCGCCTCGCGGGCGAGGTTTTCGTTCAGGCCCAGATGGCGCGCCGGCCGGTTCCTGACAAAGGGCGAATTCGGGCCCCGGCTCGAGATCTGGTCCAGATAGATCAGCATCATCGGATGGGTGTCGGCGGCGAAGAACATGTCCTCGAACCGGCCGTTCACATGCGGGCGGATCGCCTCGTCCACGAAGGCCATGGCCAGCCCGTTGGCGACCTTGTTGAGCGGGCGCACGGTGAAATGGTCGCTCCAGAACTGCACCAGCCTTTCGCCGAAGCCGACCGGATCGTCGACGGCGCGCGCCACCCGGCGCTGCAGGTCCTGGAAGGGCAGCCGCATCAGCCCGTGGTTGGCCTGCTGGAACTCTTTCTCCTGCGCCTCGCCCTCGCGCCGAAGCGGGGCGGCGGCGCGGAAGCGGTTGGCCATGTCCATCGCGCTTTCGGTGGTCATCGCCTGCGGTCCGGGGCCAGCCTGCGCGGCGCTGGCCAGCACCGCTTCGGCATCGGCGGGCGCGGGCATCCGCGGCGACAGGCCAAAACCCAGGCGGATCGCCGCCAGCTCGGGAAATCCAAAGCTCATGCAATCATCCTTGCGGACATCCTCGCGGGGGGAAATCGCCCCCATGCGCAAGGTATGGCATGATCGCGGCCGAAGGTCAGTTCACGCTTTCTTCAGATGCGGCGCTGCGGCAAGGCGCCGCCGAACCGTCACTCGCGTGGCAGCACGCGCAGGCGCAATTCGCGCAGCTGCTCGTTCGTCGGCTCGCTGGGGGCGCCCATCATCAGGTCCTCGGCGCGCTGGTTCATCGGGAACATGATGACCTCGCGGATGTTCGCCTCGTCGGCCAGCAGCATCACGATGCGGTCGATCCCCGCCGCGCAGCCGCCATGCGGCGGCGCGCCGTAGCGGAAAGCCTTGACCATGCCGCCGAAACGCTTCTCGACCTCGTCGCGGCCATAGCCGGCCAGTTCGAAGGCCCGGAACATGATTTCCGGCCGGTGGTTGCGGATGGCGCCCGAGACCAGCTCATAGCCGTTGCAGGCCAGGTCGTATTGATAGCCCTTGACCGCAAGCGGGTCGCCCTCCAGCGCCTCGAGCCCGCCTTGCGGCATGCTGAACGGGTTGTGGCTGAAGTCGATGCGGCCGTCCTCGCCCTTCTCATACATGGGAAAATCGACGATCCAGGCGAATTTGAACTGGTTCTCGTCGGTCAGGCCCAGCTCGCGGCCGATCTCGTTGCGGGCGCGGCCGGCGACGGCCTCGAAAGCCTCGGGCTTGCCGCCCAGGAAGAAGGCGGCGTCACCCTCGCCCAGGCCCAGCTGCAGGCGGATCGCCTCGGTCTTGTCATGGCCGAGCGCCTTGGCGATGGGGCCGGCGGCCTCGGTCGAGCCGTCCTCGGCCTTGCGCCAGAAGATATAGCCCATGCCGGGCAGGCCCTGCTGTTGCGCGAAGGCGTTCATGCGGTCGGCGAACTTGCGCGAGCCGCCGGTGGGCGCCGGAATGGCGCGGACCTCGGTGCCCTCCTGCTCCAGCAGCTTCGCGAAGATGCCGAAGCCCGAGCCGCGGAAATGGTCGCTGACCACCTGCATCTCGATCGGGTTGCGCAGGTCGGGCTTGTCGGAGCCGTATTTCAGCATCGCCTCGGCATAGGGAATGCGGGGCCAGGTCGCATCGACGGGGCGGCCACCGCCGAATTCCTCGAACAGGCCCTGGATCACCGGCTGGATGGCGCGGAACACGTCCTCCTGCTCGACGAAGGACATCTCCATGTCGAGCTGGTAGAAATCGGTGGGCGAGCGGTCGGCGCGCGGGTCCTCGTCGCGGAAGCAGGGCGCGATCTGGAAATACTTGTCGAAGCCCGCGACCATGATCAGCTGCTTGAACTGCTGCGGCGCCTGCGGCAGGGCGTAGAACTTGCCCGGATGCAGCCGCGAGGGCACCAGGAAGTCGCGCGCCCCTTCGGGCGAGCTGGCGGTGATGATCGGGGTCTGGAACTCGGTGAAGCCCTGCTGCCACATGGCGTCCCGCAGCCATTTCACCACGCGCGAGCGCAGCATGATGTTGTTGTGCAGGCTTTCGCGGCGCAGGTCGAGGAAGCGATAGGCCAGCCGCGTCTCCTCGGGATAGTCTTGGTCGCCGAAGACCGGCAGGGGCAGGTCGTCCGAGGCGCCCAGAACCTCCATCGCGGTGGCATAGACCTCGATCTCGCCGGTGGGCAGCTTGGGGTTGACCAGGCTCGGGTCGCGCAGCTTCACCCGGCCGTCGATGCGGATCACCGTCTCGGCGCGCAGCTTTTCCAGCGCCGCAAAGGCGGGGCTGTCGCTGTCGGCGATCACCTGGGTGATGCCGTAATGGTCGCGCAGGTCGATGAACAGCACGCCGCCATGGTCGCGGACCCGGTGGACCCAGCCGGACAGACGGACTTCGGACCCGGCGGCAGCGGCGGTCAACTCGCCGCAGGTATGGCTGCGATAGGCGCTCATCGTTTTTCCCCTTGCGTATCGGCCACGCATGAACCGCGCCGCGCGGGGGAAGTCAAGCAATCAGAACGGCCGCACCACGTTGCCGGTGTAGAAATAGACCCCCATCCCCACCGCGAAAAGCACGTTGCCCGCCACCGCATGCAAGACCCAGGCCGAGGGGAAGCCCCGCTCCAGATAGGCGCGGGCAAAGACCCAGCCGCCGACGAAGGTCAGGGCCGCGACCACCCAGGACCAATACATCAGATGCGCGAAGGAAAACACCGCCGCGTTCAGCGCGATCGCCCCCTGTCCCGCCGGCAGCAACACGGCATAGCGGTGGAAGAACAGCGGGCGGAAGATCAGCTCTTGCGGCAGGGCCGAGAGAACGGGGTAGAAGACCCAGATCACCAGCAGGAATTCTGGCCGGTTGCGCACGATCTGGAAGATCGAATTGGGGCTGCTGAACCACAGGATCGCCAGCCCCGCCAGCAGGGTGGCCGTGGCGATGGCCAGGACCTCGTTCCAGGGAAGCCGGCTCCAGCCGCGCACCAGGCTGTGCCAGTGAAAGCCGCCGGTGCGCCACAACAGGCCCAGCCCGGCAAGGCTGAAGACCGCCAGCGCCTCGAACAGCAGGTGGCCCGGCAGGAACAGCGCGATGACCAGCGGCGCCCCCAGATAGAGCGCCGCGAATTCGGCCCAGAGCAGGCCGCGCTCTATTGCAGCCGTCGGTTCAGCCATATCCGCCACTGGGCGGGCGAGCCCGCAAACACGTTCAGGTCCACGTTCCCCCTGATTCCCGGCACGATTCCGGTCCCGGTATATTGCCAGAAACTGTAGGGCTGGCCAGGATAGACGATGCGCGGATGGCCGGCAACCGAGCGCAGCCAGAACTCCTCGGGCCAGGAGCCGAGGTTGTTGTCGCGGTAGAAGTCCACCGTGGTGTAGATGATCGGCCGCTGGCCATAGTGCCGGTGCAGGATGTCCTTGAAGATCCTGGCCTCGCGCAGCACCTCGTGGCTGGGCGGGCGATGCGGGCAGGTCTTGGAGGCGGTCCATTCCAGGTCCAGCACCGGCGGCATGGCGCCGCGCTCCTTGGGCACGTTGGCGATGAACCAGGCGGCCTGCTGCGCCCCCGAGCGGCAGAAATAGAAGTAATGATAGGCGCCGCGCGGGATGCGGGCCTGTCCCGCCTCGTACCAGTAGCGGCGGAAGTTCGGATCGGCGTGGTCGCCGCCCTCGGTCGCCTTGATGAAGGCAAAGCTGATGCCGGCATTGCGCACCCGGTGCCAGTCGATGTCGCCCTGCCAGCGCGAGACATCGATGCCGTGGACCAGGTGATCATAGGGATGGCCGCCGACCCAGGGATGCGGCGCGCTGTCGCCGAATTGCGGCCCCCGTCCCTGCCCCGCCATCACCGCCGGCCCGCTGGATGGCCCGCGCGCGCAGGCGGCCAGCGCGACCAGCGCCAGCACCGTCAAGATCTTGCCCAGAAGTTTCATGTCTGCCCTCTGCCCCGCGCCGTTCCGACGCTCTGCCCTGGCGCCTGTGTTCGGCGCTTCCCGCCCTTATCGCAAAGGCGCAGGGCTCTGTCACGATGGCGTGACAGTCACGAGTTTGTCAGCGGCGGCGGCGGAGGCGGCTGTCAAAGGCGCACGATCCCGCCCGATACCTCGCTGCGGAGACCGCGGCTGGCAAGTGCGGCACGGTCGTCGGCCTGCCTGATCAGGTCGTTGTGCAGTTGCGGGATGCCGCCGTCGATATTGGCCACATTATATTCCTCGGCCGAATAGGCCGTGCCCTCGGCGTCGTAAAGCGTGATCGACCCGTCCCGGGCCACGTCCATGATCTTGCCCAGCGTGCCGTGGGTGATGCTGAAGCCCTGGAAGCCGCCGTCATAGGCCGGAACGGTCACGCTGGTCGAATCGAAGCTGAACAGGTTCGCCAGCGAGGCGGCCATGCTTTCCATCCTGTCGCGGTAGAACGACATCATGTCTGTGCCCTTCGCCATGGCGACCTGCCAGTCGCCGCCGGCGGTTCCGCCCCCCGGGCCCGCACCGTAAAGCTGGCCGGAGGCGTCAGATACTTGTCGGGATCGGAGGCGATCTCGCGCGTGTCCGAGACGACGTATTTCACGTTTTCCACCAACGCGCTCGCGAAATGATAGGCATTGGCCATGGCATCACGCCGCGACGGGAAATCCGCATCGCGCTGCGGCGCCTGGGTGCCCGCAGCTACGCCCTCGGAAGCCACGAAATCGCCCTCGAACTGTATACGCGCGTCCGTGTTTTGGCTCTGCCACAACCTTCGCGAACCCACGAGATCGGCAATCTCGCTGTCGAACGGGCTTTTTGACCCGTCCCGGATCGCCTGGTAAGCCTCGCGCGATGCCTTGCAAAATGCCATCGTGTCGTCATCCGGCATGTCATAGGCGGACACATACCTGTCGCCAGCATGGCCCGCTTCCTCGATAGATGACGTCTCGCACGCCGATGATGGCTCAACGGCAACAGCACTCTGCACCACAGGTCCAGAGATCGCGGCACTTAATTTCAAAACAGACAGGGCTATGTTGGCCGACGAAAGTTGCATGAAAACGATTCCGTTCAATTTTAGACGTTGCTCTCTCTTGTATCGTAGCTAAGCTCTATCGGTGAGCAATCTAAAGTTGTTTATATTTTTACCGAATGCGGGAGATCAGTATGGCAAATTTTTACGGAACAAGCGGAAACGACAGCATCACCGGCAGCGGGAGCAATGATTATATTTTCGGCGGCGATGGAAACGACACAATATATGGGCTGGACGGTGCCGATCTTATCATGGGCGGGAGCGGCAACGACTGGATCGCAGGTGGCAATGGTCGGGACACGATTTACGGCGACGCAGGAGATGACATCATAAGGGTAACGGATGCGAGCGATTATTCCACATCCGCGGGCGACGTCATTGACGGAGGCGCCGGATGGGATGTAATCAGTGCAACGACCACCACGAGCAGTGGAACGACCTGCGTCATAAGACTTGGAAAAGTTTCATACGTGGAAGAATTGCAGAATACGTCAAGCAAGAATCTGATCATCGAGGGCAGCGGGCTGATCGACGTCTCGACAATTCAGAAGTATTCCTCATCGGTAAGTTCGTTCGTGCAAATCTGGGGCAGTTCGGGGAATGATACAATCAATGGATTTGATTTTGTTTCATATTCCGACACGATTATCGGCGGCGGCGGAAACGATCAGATCAACGGCATGGCCGGGAATGATTATCTGCTTGGCATGGCCGGAGACGATACCTTGTCAGGTGATGCCGGCAATGACGTCTTGACGGGATACACCGGCAACGACACGTTCCTTTTCAAATATAATGCCAACGAGGGCAGCGACCGAATTCAAGATTACACCGACGGCAGCGACAAGATTCGGTTTACCGGCGCCGGCGGCGCGGGGTTTGGCGATCTGGTGCTCACCGACATTGGCGCGGATTGCCGGATCGATCTGGCGAGCGGGGGCTCGATCCTGCTGGTGGGCGTCAACTCGGCCGCGCTGGACGCGGGCGATTTCATCTTTGGCTGAGTGCAGGCCATGGGCCAATGCAGCGCACGGCAGGGCGGATGGCCCAGCCGCGGCACGAGATCGGCCGGCGCCCTTGGGGCTGGCCGGCGCTGCAAGCAGGCGGCCGCCCGGCTGGATGCGCTAGCCGCATCGCGGTTTCGTTTCGCGAGAGGGCGCGGCGGCCTCAATCCACCCCCGGCACCAGCTTGCCCGGGTTCATGATGCCCTGCGGATCCAGCGCCCGCTTGATCGCCGCCATCACGCCGATGGCCGCGCCGTGCTGGGCGGGCATCAGGGGCTTCTTGCCGATGCCCACGCCATGCTCGCCGGTGATGGTGCCGCCCACCGCGATGGCGCGCTCGGCCATGCGCAGCGCCACGCGCTTGGCGGCGGCCAGCTCGGCCTCGTCGCCGGGCATCACCAGGATCTGGGCGTGGAAGTTGCCGTCGCCGACATGGCCGACGATGGGGCCCAGCAGGCCCTCGGCGCGGATGTCCTCGGCTGCCGCGGCCACCGCGGCGGGCAGGTGCGACATGGGCACGCAGACATCCGTCACCACCGCCGTCGCCCCCGGCCGCAAGGCCAGGCAGGAGCGATAGGCGTTGTGGCGCATCTTCCACAGCGCGGCGCGGGCCTCGGGCGTGGTCGCCCAGTCGAAGCCGGTGCCGCCGAACTCGCCCGCCAGCGCGCCGAAGGCCTCGGCATCGCCCTTGACCGAGGCAGGGGCGCCGTGGAACTCGACCATCAGATGCGGGCCCTCGTGCATCTGCGTGCCCGAGGCGCGGTTGAACGCGCGCACCACGTCGGCGTCGATGAACTCGATCCGCGCCATGGGGATGCCCGACTGGATCGTCGCGGTGACGCATTCCACCGCCTGTTCCAGCGTCGGAAAGCCGCAGACCGCCGAGGCGACCTCCTCGGGCTGGCCGTGCAGCTTCAGGGTCAGCTCGGTGATGATGCCGAGCGTGCCCTCGGAGCCGACGAAAAGCCCGGTCAGGTCATAGCCGGCGCTGGATTTCGCCGCCCGCGTGCCGGTGCGGATCACCCGCCCGTCGGCCAGCACCACCTCCAAGGCCAGCACATTGTCGCGCATGGTGCCGTAGCGCACCGCCGTGGTGCCCGAGGCCCGCGTCGCCGCCATGCCGCCCAGCGAGGCGTTGGCGCCGGGATCGACCGGGAAGAACAGGCCGGTGGCGCGCAATTCGGTATTCAGCGCCTCGCGCGTGCAGCCGGGCTGGACGCTGACCTGCATGTCCTCGGCCCGGATCTCCAGCACCCGGTCCATCTTCGACAGGTCGATGACCAGCCCGCCCTGCGGCGCCAGCGCCTGCCCTTCAAGCGAGGTGCCGGTGCCCCAGCCGATCATCGGCACGCGATGATCGTGGCAGATGGCGGCGATGCGCGAGACCTCCTCGGTCGAGACCGGCCAGGCCACGGCATCGGGCGGCGGGGCGCGGTGGAAGGTCTCGGACTGGGCGTGCAGGTCGCGGTCGGCGCCGCTGGTGGACAGGCGCGCGCCCAGAAGCGCACAAAGCGCGTCGAGGGCCGGGGCGGGAATCGGCATGGACATCTCCTGCGGCATTGGTATGGCAGTTGATAGTCGCGGCAGCCGGCCAAGGGCAAGCCGCGGTCAGGACTTTGCGCCCACCGCGCCCTTCATCGCCTCGATGGCGGGGGTGACGGCGTAATGCGCCACCGGAATCAGCATCATGCCCCAGACCAGCCCGAAGATGCCGTCGAAGAAGGCGGTGGTGGCCCAGGCGGCGAAGCCGGGCGCGGCGGGCAGGGCCCGGGCGGCGGCCTCGGCCATGTGGTGGATCCATTCATAGGGCTGGTGCTGGCCCAGCACGTGCAACCCGTGGATGACGATCTGGCCGCCGACCCAGATCATCGCCGCGGTGCCGACCACGGTCAGCACCTTCATGAAGCCCGGCATGACATGCACGATGCCGCGCCCCAGCGCCGCGCCGGGGCCGCCGCGCTCGTGCAGGTGCAGGCCGAAATCGTCGGCCTTCACGATGAGCGCCACGAAGCCGTAGACCGCGACGGTGATGCCCACCGCCACCACGGCCAGGATCAGCGCCTTCATCCAGATCGCGTCACCGTTCGGGATCGCGGCCAGCGCGATGGTCATGATCTCGGCCGAGAGGATGAAGTCGGTCTTGATCGCGCCGCGCACCCGCTCCTCTTCCAGCCCGGCGGCGCCTTCCTCGGTGACGGTCAGATGCGGCTCGTTGACCTGCTGGTGGCTGAGCGCATGCAGGACCTTCTCGGCCCCCTCGAAGCACAGGTAGGAGCCGCCCAGCATCAACAGGGGCGTGATCGCCCAGGGCGCAAAGGCCGACAGGATCAGCGCGATGGGCAGCAGGATCACCAGCTTGTTGAAAAGCGAGCCGCGGGCGATCTTCATCACGATCGGCACCTCGCGCGCGGCGGAAAAGCCGTGCACGTATTTCGGCGTCACCGCGGCGTCGTCGATCACGGCGCCCGCCGCCTTGGCGCCGGCCTTGACCGCCTGCCCGGCCACATCGTCGACCGAAGCCGCCGCGATCTTGGCGATCCCCGCCACGTCGTCCAAGAGCGCCAGCAATCCGCTCATGCCAATCCGTCCTGTCCCAGGTTTCCGCGCGGCACTCTAGGCGGCGGCGCACCCATGCGCAATTCGCAGCCGCGGCAATGGTTCCCGCGCCCCGCCCGGCTTGCACCTGCGCGGGGAATCATTCATCAAGCATGGAACAATCGAAAGGGCCGCCCCATGCTGGATCAGAACGCGAAACCGACCGAGGAAATCGACCTGCGCGAGGTCTTCGGCCTCGACAGCGACATGAAGGTCAAGGGCTTTGCCGAGCGGTCCGACCGGGTGCCGGACATCGATCCGACCTACAAGTTCGACCCCGACACCACGCTGGCGATCCTGGCGGGCTTTGCCTACAACCGCCGGGTGATGATCCAGGGCTATCACGGCACCGGCAAATCCACCCATATCGAGCAGGTGGCGGCGCGGCTGAACTGGCCCTGTGTGCGGGTGAACCTGGACAGCCACGTCAGCCGCATCGACCTGATCGGCAAGGACGCGATCAAGCTGGTCGAGGGCAAGCAGGTCACGGTCTTCCACGAGGGCATCCTGCCCTGGGCGCTGCGCAACCCGACCGCCATCGTCTTCGACGAATACGACGCCGGCCGCGCCGACGTGATGTTCGTGATCCAGCGCGTGCTGGAGGCCGACGGCAAGCTGACGCTGCTGGACCAGAACGAGGTCATCACGCCGAATCCCTATTTCCGCCTGTTCGCGACGGCGAACACCGTCGGCCTGGGCGACACGACCGGGCTTTACCACGGCACGCAGCAGATCAACCAGGGCCAGATGGACCGCTGGTCGCTGGTCTCGACGCTGAACTACCTGAGCCACGACGCCGAGGCCGCCATCGTGCTGGCCAAGAACCCGACCTACAACACGGAAAAGGGTCGCAAGATCATCAGCCAGATGGTGACGCTGGCCGACCTGACGCGGACCGCCTTCATGCAGGGCGACCTGTCCACGGTGATGAGCCCGCGCACGGTGATTGCCTGGGCGCAGAACGCCCGCATCTTCGGCGACAACGTGGGCTACGCCTTCCGCCTGACCTTCCTGAACAAATGCGACGAACTGGAGCGGCAGACGGTGGCCGAGTTCTATCAGCGGCTCTTCGACGAGGAACTGCCGGAAAGCGCGGCGGTCAAGGCGGGGTGATGAACGCGATAGACGCCACAACAGTGACCGGAGCCGCGGGTGAGCACCTGGTCATGTCGCGGCTTCTATCACGGGGCTACATTGCCGCTCTGGCTCCACAAGGCGTCCCAAACTTTGATATCGTTGTCACATCGGTGGAAGGCACCCAGCTATGCGCCTTTCAAGTCAAGACCCGATGGGCCAAGGGAAGTGATGGCGGCTGGCACATGCGGCAAAAGCACGAGAATCTGCAGAATCCATGCATATTCTATTGTTTCGTGGACCTTGGCAAAGACGCCTCGGTCGTGCCGGTCGTGCATGTGGTTCCTAGCCAGATCGTTGCCGAGGTGATCCGCAGCAGCCACCAGACTTGGCTTTCCAATCCGGGAACGCGAGGTCAAAAGCGCAACGACTCCAGCATCCGGCGCCTCTTGCCGGATTACACCAGATTGATGGGGCCAGATACGCCTTATAAGGCGGGTTGGCTCAACCGTTATCGCGAAAACTGGGATCAGATAGCCACCATCACGCGACCGGCGCCTCAAGTCGAGGAACAATTATGAAAAAATCCGACAACCCCGCCGATCCGTTCAAGAAGGCCCTGACCGAGGCCACCCGCGCGCTGGCCGAGGATCACGAGCTGAACGTGACCTTCACCGCCGACCCGTCCGGCGTGGCGGGCGACACCATGCGCCTGCCGCAGGTCAGCCGCCGCATGACCCGCGACGAGGTGCTGCTGGCGCGCGGCACCGCCGATGCCCTGGCGATGAAGCTGCGCCACCACGACGCCGCGACCCATGCGAAATACGCCCCCGCCGGGCCCATGGCGCGCGACCTTTACGAGGCGATGGAGACCGCGCGCTGCGAGGCTCTGGGGGCGCGCGACATGCCCGGGGCGCTGTCGAACATCGACGCCAAGCTGGGCCAGGAGGCCGAGCGCAAGGGCTATGGCCAGATCAAGGCTCCGGCCGATGCGCCGCTGGCCGTCGCGGCGGGCTATATCGTGCGGCAGGCGGCGACGGGCCGCGCCCTGCCCTCGGCCGCGCAGCATGTCGCGGACCTGTGGCGGCCTTTCGTCGAGGAACAGGCCGGCGCCGATCTGGAAGGCGTGGGCCAGGTGATCGCCGACCAGGCCGCCTTCGCGCGTCTGGCCCGCAAGGTGATCGCCGATCTGGGCTATGGCGACCAGCTGGGCGAGGACCCGGACGAGCCGCAGGAGGACGAGGCCGACGAGAACGCCGAGCAGGACGAGGAGGCCGGCGACAACCAGTCCCGCGACCAGAACCAGGACGAGGACGCCGAGGCCAGCCCCGAACGCACCCAGGACCAGACCCAGGACGAACGCCAGGCCCAGGTCAGCATGGACGACCAGTCCGACGAGGAACTGGTGGACGAGGCCGAGATGTCCGAGGCCGAGACGCCCCCCGACCTGCCGCCGCAGGTCAGCGAGGCAAGCCCCGACTACAAGGTCTATACCCAGGACTTCGACGAGGAGATCCGCGCCGAAGACCTCGCCGATCCGGCCGAGCTGGAGCGGCTGCGCGCCTATCTGGACAAGCAGCTGGAGCCCCTGCGCGGCGCGGTCAGCCGGCTGGCGAACAAGCTGCAGCGCCGCCTGCAGGCGCAGCAGAACCGCAGCTGGGAATTCGACAAGGAAGAGGGCGTGCTGGATGCCGGGCGCCTCGCCCGCGTGGTGGCGAACCCGACGACGCCCTTGTCCTTCAAGGTCGAAAAGGACACCGAGTTCCGCGACACCGTGGTCACGCTGCTGCTGGACAACTCGGGCTCGATGCGCGGCCGGCCGATCTCCATCGCCGCGATCTGCGCCGATGTGCTGGCCCGCACGCTGGAGCGTTCGCAGGTCAAGGTCGAGATCCTGGGTTTCACCACCCGGGCCTGGAAGGGCGGGCAGAGCCGCGAGAAATGGCTGGCCGCCGGCCGGCCGGCGCAGCCGGGACGGCTGAATGACCTGCGCCATATCATCTACAAGGCCGCCGATGCCCCCTGGCGGCGGGTGCGCCCGAATCTGGGCCTGATGATGAAAGAAGGGCTGCTCAAGGAAAACATCGACGGCGAGGCGCTGGAATGGGCGCATCGGCGGCTGGCCCGGCGGCCCGAGGCGCGGCGCATCCTGATGGTGATCTCGGACGGGGCGCCGGTGGACGATTCGACCCTTTCGGTCAACCCGGCGAATTTCCTGGAAAAGCACCTGCGCGACGTGATCGCGATGATCGAGCGCAAGAAGCAGGTGGAACTGCTGGCCATCGGCATCGGCCATGACGTGACCCGCTATTACCAGCGCGCGGTGACGATCACCGATGCCGAGCAGCTGGCCGGCGCCATCACCGAACAGCTTGCCGCGCTGTTCGAGGCCGATCCCAGGAAGCGCGCCCGCGCCATGAACCAGCGCCGGGCGGGATAGCCTGTCCATTCCGGCTGCTTGATCTGCCCCGCATCCCGTGCGACCAATTTCGCCGGACCGGGGCCGCTTTCAGCCTCGCAGGCCAAGGGGCTTTGACGTGTTGAAGATCGGCTTTTTCATTCCCGAGTTTCCGGGCCAGACGCATATCTTCCTGTGGCGCGAACGACAGGCGCTGGCCGAACTGGGGATCGAGGCCGATCTGGTTTCGACCCGGCCTCCGCCGCGCGCCGTCGCCTCGCACGCCTGGGCGGCCGAGGCGCAGGCCCGGACCCGCTACCTGATGCCGCTGGGCGCCGAGGGCTTCGGCATCGTCGCGGAATTCCTGCGCTCGGGACCGGCCGGCTGGGCGCGCGGCCTGGGCGCGGCGCTGAGCGCCGAGGCGCAGGGCATCAAGGGCCGGCTGCGCATGCTGGCGCTGCTGGCCATGGGCGCGCGGCTGAAGCGCATCGCCCGCCAGCAGGGCTGGAACCATGTCCATGTCCACAGCTGCGCCGACAGCGCCAATATCGCCATGTTCGCGGAACGGCTGGGCGGGCCCGGCTACAGCCTGACCCTGCACGGGCCGACGCTGGAGGGCTATGGCCCGAACCAGCGGCAGAAATGGCGCCATGCGCGCTTCGCCACCATCATCTCGCAATTGCTGACGCGCGTGGCCGAGCGCGAGATCGGCACCGACCGCCCCGCCGTCATCAATGTCGCGCCGATGGGGGTGGACCTCGACCAGATCCGCCGCCGGACGCCCTGGCAGCCCCCTGCCCCCGGCGAGGCCCTGCGGATCTTCAGCTGCGGCCGGCTGAACGCGGTCAAGGGCCATGACCACCTGATCGAGACGGTCGCCCTGCTGCGCGCCCGCGGCATCGACGCCCGGCTGGAGATCGCCGGCGAGGACGAGCAGGGCGGCTCGGGCTATCACCGCCAGCTCGACGCGCTGATCGCTGGGAAGGGGCTCGGCGACGCGGTCACGCTGCTGGGCGCGGTCAGCGAGGATCGGGTGCGCGAGGGGCTGGAGCGCGCGCATGTCTTTGCGCTGGCCAGCCTGAACGAGGGCATCTCGGTCGCGATCATGGAGGCGATGGCGATGGAGATGCCGGTGGTCGTCACCGATGTCGGCGGCAATCACGAGCTGATCACCTCGGGCCGCGACGCGATCCTGGTGCCGCCCGAGCGGCCCGAGATCATGGCCGAGGAGATCGCCCGGCTGCACGCCGATCCCGAGGAAGCGCGGCGGCTGGCGCAGGCCTCCCGCGCCCGCGTCGCCGCCGAGTTCCACCACCGCCGCAGCGCCGAGGCGGTGGCCGACGGCCTCGCGCGCACCCTGCCCGGCGCAAGCGCGGCGCTGGCCCGCGCCTGAGAACCAGAACAAGACCCGGAGGCGAGCATGTTCCAGAATTACGACAGCCATTCCGACCCCGCCGCGCATCCGCCCCGGCTGGCCGCGCTGCGCCGCGAACTGGCGGCGCGCGAGCTCGACGGCTTTCTGGTGCCGCGCGCCGACGCGCATCAGGGCGAATATGTCGCCTCCCGCGACGCACGGCTGGCCTGGCTGACCGGCTTCACCGGCAGCGCCGGTTTCTGCATCGTCACCCCCGACCGCACCGGGGTGTTCATCGACGGCCGCTATCGCGTGCAGGTCAAGGCCGAGGTGGACCCGGCGCATTTCACGCCGGTGCCCTGGCCGGAAACCAGGCCCGCCGACTGGCTGCGCGAGGCCCTGCCCGAGGGCGGGCGCATCGGCTACGACCCCTGGCTGCACACGCGGCGCGAGATCCGCGAGATGGAAAAGGGCCTGGCCGGTTCGGGCATCGCGCTGATCGCGCTCGACACGAACCCGGTCGATGCGATCTGGCCCGACCAGCCCGAGGCGCCGGTGGGCGCGGTGCGGCTCTGGCCCGATGCGATCGCCGGCGAGACCGCGGCCGAGAAGGGCACCCGCATCGCCCAGGCGCTACGCGAGGCCGGGCAGCAGGCGGCGGTGCTGACGCTGCCCGATTCGATCTCGTGGCTTCTGAACATCCGCGGCGCCGACGTGCCGAAGAACCCGGTGGTGCAATGCTTCGCCATCATCGAGGAGAACGGCCATGTCGCCGTTTTCACCAACCCGGCCAAGTTCGGCGCCGAGGTGCGGGCGGCGCTTGGCAACGCGGTCTCGGTGCTGCCGCTGGACGCGCTGACCCCGGCGCTGACCAACCTTGCCGGCCCGGTGCGGGTCGATCCCGCCAGCGCGCCCGACCGGGTCTTCGCGCTGATCGAAAGCATGAACACCCCCATCGCCGAGGCCCCCGACCCGGTGATCCTGCCGAAAGCCTGCAAGAACCCGGCCGAGATCGCCGGCATGCGCGCCGCGCATCTGCAGGACGGCGCGGCGGTGACGGAACTCTTGTGCTGGCTCGACAGCCGCGCGCCGCATCTGGACGCCGAGCCGCTGACCGAGATCGACGTGGCGCAAAGGCTCGAGGAATTGCGCGTCGCGCGCGGCATCCTCGACATCAGCTTCGACACCATCGCGGCCACCGGCCCGCATGCCGCGATCCCGCATTACCATGTCGACCGGCAAAGCAACCTGCGCATCCTGCCCAACCATGTGCTGCTGGTCGATTCCGGCGGGCAATACAAGGACGGCACCACCGACATCACCCGCACCCTGCCGATGGGCCCGGTCGATCCGGCGGTGCGCCGGCCCTATACGCGGGTGCTGCAAGGCATGATCGCGGTGTCGCTGGTGCAGTTCCCGAAGGGCGTCGCCGGCTGCCATATCGACGCCCTGGCCCGCGCGCCGCTCTGGTCCGAGGGCATGGATTACGACCACGGCACCGGGCACGGTGTCGGCGCCGGGCTGTCGGTGCACGAGGGGCCGGTCAGGATCTCGCGCATCTCGGACATCCCCCTGCAGCCCGGCATGATCCTGTCGAACGAGCCCGGCTATTACCGCGAGGGCGCCTTCGGCATCCGCATCGAGAACCTGATCGTGGTCGAGAAGCGCGAAAGCCCGGATGGCCGCGAGATGCTGGGCTTCGAGACCCTGACCCTCGCCCCGATCGACCGGCGGCTGATCGAGCCGGGACTGCTCGCCCCGGCCGAGATCGCCTGGCTCGACGCCTATCACGCCCGCGTCTGGGAAAAGATATCGCCGCTGGTCGAGGGTGAGGTGCGCGACTGGCTCTTTCTGGCGACGCGACCGCTGGGCGGCAGCGCCTGACTGCTACCCTTTCCGCTTTCCCAATACCCATGCGACAGTGCAGCCGCCGCCGCGCGGCCCGATGAGGCACCGCGGCACGGCTTCTCTGTTTCCTAAATACCCCCGCGACGCCGCCTCCGGGCACGGCCGCAGGGGTATTTAGGAAACAGAGAAGACAAGAAGCGCCGCGCCCGGCCGTCCGCGGGCCGGGCTAGCCATGCGGGTGGCGGCGGCGCCAGGCCAGCGAGCTGAAGAAGGCCATGGCGATGAAGCAGGCACCCAGCAGGCCGGTGACGACTTCCGGAATCGGGCGCAGGGTCTGCACGAACATCAGCACCGACAGCACGAAGATCGACCAGAAGGCGCCATGCTCGAGATAGCGGAAGGCGGCAAGCGTGCCGCGCTCGACCAGCATCACCGTCATCGAGCGCACATACATCGCGCCGATGCCCAGGCCGATGGCGATCAGGAACAGGTTCTGCGTCAGCGCGAAGGCGCCGATCACGCCGTCGAAGCTGAAGGAGGCGTCCAGCACTTCCAGATAAAGGAAGGCGCCGAAGCCGCCGCGCGCCATGTCTGCGGGCTGCGGCGCGCCGCCCCAGCGGTCGAGCACATGGCCCAGCATGTCCACCAGCAGGTAGGTGATCACCCCCCAGATCGCGGCGATGATGAAGGCGTGTTCCTTTTCCGCCGGCAGCTGGCCGACGATCACCAGCATGCAGATCAGCACGAAGCCGACCTCCATGCCGCGGATCTCGCCCAGCTTGCGCAGCGCCGCCTCGACGCCCTTGATCCAGTCCACGTCCTTGGCCTCGTCGAAGAAATAGTTCAGCGCCACCAGCATCAGGAAGGCGCCGCCGAAGGCCGCGATGGGCAGATGCGCCTCGTGGATGATGCGGGAATATTCCTGCGGCTGGGTGGCGGCGAGGCGCACCGCCTCCCATGGCGCGAGCCGCGCGGCGATCACCACCACCAGCAGCGGGAAGATCACCCGCATGCCGAAGACCGCGATGAGGATGCCCCAGGTCAGGAAGCGGCGCTGCCATTTCGGCGTCATCTGCTTGAGCTTGTTGGCGTTGACGATGGCGTTGTCGAAGGAAAGCGAGATCTCCAGCACCGCCAGGATGCCGGCGATCAGGAAGAAGGCCAGCGCGCCCGAGCCGGTGCCGTGATATTCCCAGCCGAGGAAGGCGGCCAGCGCCAGCCCGGCGCCGGTGACGATGAAGGGCCAGGTCATGTAGCTGAGGGTCGATCTCATGGGCTTCCCCTTCCTGCGGCTTGTGCCTTCCGGTCTTAGGCGCTGCCCGGGGGGCGGGCAAGGCGGGCGGGTGCAGGGCGGCCTTGCGCACGGGCCCGACCGCGCCGCCCCTTCAGGCGCGCACCAGCACTGCCAGGTCGGCGACATTGGTGCCGGTGGCGTCGGTCACCACCAGCGCGTCGCCGGCGGCCAGCGCCGGGGTGGAATCGTTGCGGGCCAGCGCCGCGACGGGGTCGATGCCGCCCGCCCGGATCGCCTGCGGCGTGGCGGGACCGACCAGCCCGCCCGCCGCCTCGCCCGGTCCGTCGCGCCCGTCGCTGCCGACCGCGGCGAAGGCCCAGTCGAAACCCGCCGGCTGCGTCTCGGCCAGCAGCGCCAGGCGCAGGGCCAGTTCCTGGTTGCGCCCGCCCATGCCGTCGCCGGCCAGCTTCACCGTGGTCTCGCCCCCGAAAGCCAGCGCCTGGCCGGGATGCAGCCCTGGCGCCAGCGCCCAGATCGCCTTCGCGCAATCCTGCACGTCGCCCTGAAGCGGCAGCGGCGCGGGATCGGCCCCCGCCTCGACCATGGCCGCCACCGACAGCGCGTTCGAGCCGATAAGGATGTTCCTGGCCGGGGGCAAGGCGCGGCGATCCTCGGGACGCATGAGCGCCGCCCGTGCCGCCTCGGGCATCCGCTCCCAGATGCCCAGCGCGCGCGCCAGATCGGCCGCCTGCGCCCGGCTGCCCACCGGTGCGACCGTCGGCCCCGAAGCGATCACCCGCAGGTCGTCCCCCGGCACATCGGACAGGATCAGCGCCGTCACCGGCGCCCGCGACAGCCGCAGCCAGCCGCCGCCCTTGAGCCGCGACAGGCCCTGCCGGATCAGGTTCACCTGCGCGATATCCGCGCCCGAGGCCAGAAGCAGCCGGTTCACCGCCTGCTTGTCGGCCAGCGTCATGCCCTCGGCCGGCGCCGGCAGCATGGCCGAGCCGCCGCCCGAGATCAGCGCCAGCACCCGGTCCTGCGGCCCGGCGGCCGATAGCATGGCGATCACCGCCTCGGCCGCCGCCGCGCCATCGGCATCGGGCTGCGGATGGCCGGCGCGCATGACCCGCGCGCCGGGCAGGGCCGCGTCGTTGCCGGCATTGGTCACCACCAGCGCCTCGGCCCCCGGCAGCGCCTGCAGCGCCGCCCGGGCCATGGCGCGGGCGGCCTTGCCGACGGCGATCACCTGCCAGCGCCCGCCAGGTTCCGGCGGATCGGCCAGCACCTCGGCCATGCCGCGCGCCACCGCCGCGGCGGGATCGGCGGCGGCGATGCCGGCGCGGATCAGCGCCATGGCGCGGTCGCGCGGCGCCATCAGTTCACCCGGTCCGGCAGGGCGTGCCCCTCGGCAAAGGCGACCAGATTGTTCATCGCCCGCATGGCCATGGCGGTGCGCACCTCCTCGGCGGCGGTGCCCAGATGCGGCAGCAGGGTGACGTTCTCCATGGCGCAGAGCGCGGGCGCGACACGGGGCTCGAACTCGTAGACATCCAGCCCCGCCCCGGCGATCCGGCCCTGCGCCAGCGCCTCGACCAGCGCCGCCTCTTCGACCACGTCGCCGCGGGCGATGTTGATCAGGTAGGAGCGCGGCCCCAGCCGCTCCAGCGCGCGGGCGCCGATCATGTGGCGGGTCTCGGCGCCGCCGGGCACGGCGACGACGGCGAAATCCGACTGCGCCAGCAGCTCGTCCAGATCCGCCACCTGCCGGGCCGGGAAGTCCAGCGACGACACCATCGAGCGGTTGTGAAAGATCACATCCATGCCGAAGCCGTAATGGCAGCGCCGGGCGATGGCCTTGCCGATGCGGCCCATGCCGATGATGCCGACCGTGCAGCCGGTGACATGCCGGCCCAGCAGCTGCGTCGGCGCCCAGCCGGTCCAGTCGCCGCGGCGCAGCAGCCGCTCGCCCTCGCCGGCGCGGCGCGCGGTCATCAGGATCAGGGTCAGCGCGATGTCGGCGGTGGCCTCGGTCACGGCATCCGGGGTGTTGGTCACGGCGATGCCGGCCGCCGCGGCCGCTGCGACGTCGATATGGTTGTAGCCGGCGCCGAAATTGGCCAGCAGGCGGCAGCGCGGCCGGCCCTGGAAGGCCTCGGCGGCGAAGCGGTCGCCCAGCGTCGGCATGATCGCGTCGTAATCGGCCAGCGCCCGCGCCGCCTCGTCGACGCTGAGCCCGTCCTTGCGGTCCAGGATCTCGGTCTCGAACCGGGCCGAGAGCGCATGTTCCGCCGCCTGAGTCATGCGGCGCGTCACCAGAAGCTTCATCAATACATCCTTCCGCCAAGGGGCACCGGCTGGTCCGGGCCGATCAGCACGACCTCGCCTTCCTCGTCCGGCAGGCCCAGCACCAGGACCTCGGACATGAAGGGGCCGATCTGGCGCGGCGGGAAATTCACCACCGCCAGCACCTGCCGGCCGATCAGCCCGTCCGGCGCGTAATGCCGGGTGATCTGGGCCGAGCTTTTGCGCTCGCCGATCTCCGGCCCGAAATCCAGCCACAGCTTGAAGGCCGGCCGCCGCGCCTCGGGGAAAGGCTCGGCCCGGGTGATGCGGCCGACGCGGATCTCGACCTTTTCGAAATCCGCCCAGGCGATCGGCTCGCTCATTTCCCCAGCTCCCGCCCCCGCGCGGCGGCGGCCGCTATGGTGCGGCGCATCAGCGGCGGCAGTCCGGTCCCGGGATCCATCAGTTCCTTCAACCCCGCCGCCGTGGTGCCGCCGGGCGAGGTCACCGCCTCGCGCAGCTTCGCTGGGTCCTCGTCCTCATGCACGGCCAGCGCGCCGGCCCCGGCCACGGTGGCCCGCGCCAGTTCCAGCGCCAGCCCGGCGGGCAGACCCTCTGCCTCGCCTGCCGCCGCCATGGCCTCGATCATGTGAAAGACATAGGCGGGACCCGAGCCGGACAGCGCCGTCACCGCATCCATCTGGCCCTCGCTCTCCAACCGCACGACGCGGCCGACGGCGAACATCAGCGCCTCGGCCAGCGCAAGCTCGGCCTCGCCGGCCCTGGCATTGCCGATGATGGCGGTGATGCCCTGGCCGATGGCCGCCGGGGTGTTGGGCATGCTGCGGACGATGGGTGCGGCCGGAAAGGCCGCCTCATAGGCGCCCAGCGTCACCCCCGCCGCGACCGAGACCACCAGCGTCCCCGCCCCGACCGACAGCCGCGGCAGCACATCCGCCATCATCTGCGGCTTGACGGCGATCACCAGCACCGCCGGATCGTCCGGCAATTCGCCGTTGACCGAAATACCCAGATCCGACAGTTCCGCCCGGGGATGCGGGTCGATCACATGCGCCGCGCTGGCCGCCAGCCCGTTCTTCAGCCAGCCGTCCAGCAATGCCCCGCCCATGCGGCCGCAGCCGACCAGCACCAGCCCGCGCGCGTTCACCTTGGAAAAATCCATAGTCCTGCCCTTGCCTTGCCCCGCCGGAGCGCGGGAAATTCAGGCGCGACCGTAGGCCTCGGACAGGGCGATGTCCATGGCGGCATCGGGCGTCGCGTCGCCCCAGCAGGCCAGCTGGAAGCAGGGATAGAACCGCTCGCAAGCCAGGATGGCATTGCCGATCATCTGGTCGATCTGCTCGGGGCTGGCGATGGCCTCGCCCGACAGCACCAGCCCGTAGCGCCAGACCATCAGCTTCTGCGGCGACCAGAAGGTGAAGCCGCCGTCCCAGACCTGATCGTTGGCCAGGTTCAGCACCTCGTAAAGCGCCGGCAGCTTCTCGGCCGGAGGGTCCATGTCGAAGGTGCAGATCAGCCGCAGCACTTCCTCGCGCGGCGACCAGGCCAGCGTGATCGAATAGCTGCGCCATTGCCCCTCGACCGCCATGGCGATCTGGTCCTCGGCCAGACGGTCGAAGTCCCATTCGTGATGCGCCGCGACGGTTTCCACGATGTCGATGGGATGGATGTCATCGCTATGGATGAAGTCCAGCTGTGCCATGTCCTGTCCCCCTGCCTGTCTGCGAGCGGAGCAAGGTCGAACCTCAACCCTCGGCCCCAACTCTTGGTGGCCCCGACTACACCCGGCGTAGTTTCCGGAATGTGCCTACAACATATCGTGTGCCGGTTCCACGAGGGTGTAAAGCGAAAATTCCGTTACCGGCGCGCGACAGCCAGCCTCCGCCGCTTGACCCCGGGCTTTCCTGCAGGTTCAAGGACGCCCGAGGGAGGAGCAGAGATGCGCGACCACGGCGGCGATATCGACAAGGCGGCCAGCCGCTTCGGGCGGGCGGACTGGATCGACCTGTCCACGGGAATCAACCGCCGGCCCTGGCCTGCCGGGCCGCTTTCGCCCCATGCCCTGACCGCCCTGCCGACCCGCACCGATACCGCCCGGCTCTGCGCCGCGGCCGCCGCCCGATTCGGCTGTCCGCCGGACCAGGTGCTGCCGCTGGCCGGCGCCTCGGCGGCGATCCAGCTGCTGCCGCATGTGCTGGCGGGCCGGCGCGCGGCGGTGCTGTCTCCGACCTATAACGAACACGCCGCCAGCCTGCGCGCCGCCGGCTGGGCGGTGGCCGAGCCGAGTGACCCGGCGGCGCTGGACGGCGCCGATCTGGCGGTGATCGTGAACCCGAACAACCCCGACGGGCGCGAATTCACGCCCGCGCAGATCGCCGCCGTCGCCGCCACGGTCGGGCATCTGGTCGTCGACGAAAGCTTCGCCGATCCGCGCCCCGACCTGTCGGTGGCGACAGCGCGGCCCGATAACGTGACGGCGCTGCGCAGCTTTGGCAAGTTCTGGGGCCTGGCCGGGCTGCGGCTGGGCTTCGCCATCGCCGCCCCCGATCTGCTGGCGCGGCTGGCCGAGCGCGCCGGCCCCTGGTCGGTCAGCGGCCCGGCGCTGGAGATCGGCGCGCAGGCGCTGGCCGATGCGGGCTGGATCGACGACACCGTGGTCTGGCTGTCCGAGGCGGCGCTGCATCTCGACCAGATCATCACCCCGCATTGGCCTCTGGTCGGAGGCACGCATCTGTTCCGGCTCTACGACACGCCCGACGCGCCCGGCGCGCGCGACCTGCTGGCCCGCGCCGGCATCTGGAGCCGCGTCTTTCCCTGGCATCCGCGCTGGATCCGCCTGGGCATCCCCGGCAATCGCGAGGAATTCGACCGCGTGGCAGGCGCCTTTACCGCAGCCGGTTGACATGGCCCATCTTGCGGCCCGGGCGCGCCTCGCCCTTCCCGTAAAGATGGACCTGGCAGCGCGGCTGCTTCAGCAGCTCGGGCAGGCGCAGCACGTCATCGCCGATCAGGTTCTCCATCTCGACATCCGCGTAACGCTGGCCGTCGCCCAAAGGCAGGCCGGCCACGGCGCGGATATGCTGTTCGAACTGGTCCACGGCGCAGCCGGCCTGCGTCCAGTGGCCGGAATTGTGCACCCGCGGCGCGATCTCGTTCACCACCAGCCCCTGCGCGGTCACGAACAGCTCGACCCCCATGACGCCGATATAGTCCAGCGCATTGACGATGCGCGCCGCGATCAGCACCGCATCGGTCAGCAGGCCGGCCGGCAACCCGCAAGGCACGGTGGTGGTGCGCAGGATGCCCTCGCGATGCACGTTCAGGCCCGGATCATAGGCCGCGACCTGCCCGTCCGCGCCGCGCGCGACGATGACGCTGATCTCGGCCGAGAACTCCACGAACCCCTCCAGCACCGAGGGCGCGCCGGTCCAGTCGCGCTGCCCGGTATCGGAAAAGCGGATCTGCCCCTTGCCGTCATAGCCCAGCCTCCGGGTCTTGAGGATCGCGGGCGCGCCCAGTTCCCCCAGCGCCGCGGGCAGGTCGGATTCGGTCTCGACATTGCGATAGGGCGCGGTGCGCAAGCCGATGCCGGTCAGGAAGTCCTTTTCGCTCAGCCGGTCCTGCGAGATTGCCAGGGCGCGGCGGTTCGGCCGGATCGGACGGATCGATTCCAGCAGGTCCAGCGCCGCCGTCGGCACGTTCTCGAATTCATAGGTGATGACATCGACCGATTCGGCGAAGGCGCGCAGCGCCGCCTCGTCCTCATAGGGCGCGGTGGTCAGCCGATGCGCCACGTCGCCCGCCGGCGCGGCGCCCGGCTCGTAGACATGGCAGCGATAGCCCAGCCGGCTGGCCGCGACCGAGAGCATGCGGCCCAGCTGCCCGCCGCCCAGGATGCCGATGGTGGCGCCGGGTTCCAGTTCACTCATCCTTGGGCTCCTCGGGGATGGAATCGCTAAGCGCCTGGCGCCAGGCCTCCAGCCGCGCCGCCAGCGCGGGGTCGGAAATCGCCAGGATTCCCGCCGCCATCAGCCCGGCATTGGCGGCACCCGCCGCGCCGATGGCCATGGTCGCGACCGGATAGCCCTTGGGCATCTGCAGGATGGAATAAAGCGAATCGACGCCCGACAGCGCCTTGGTCTGCACCGGCACGCCGATCACCGGCACCCGGGTCTTGCTGGCCATCATGCCCGGCAGATGCGCGGCGCCGCCGGCCCCGGCGATGATTACCTTGAGCCCTCGCGCCACCGCCGTCTTGCCATAGTCCCACAGCCGGTCCGGCGTGCGATGCGCGGAAACGATCCGGGCCTCGTAGGCGATCCCCAGCGCGTCCAGGATGGCGGCGGCCTCGCGCATGGTCGGCCAGTCGGACTGGCTGCCCATGATGATGCCGACGGGCGTGCCGGCGGGTGTTTCGGCGGCTTTTTCCATGGCTCGACCCCCTTTTGCGCCCCGCCCTACAGCGCCGGGCGGGATCATGCAATCAGGCGATGATGTCGGGGGTCAGCTCGTCCTCGAGCCGGGCGATGCGGTCCTTCAGCGCCAGCTTCTGCTTTTTCAGGCGCTGCAGGGTCAGCGAATGGGTCAGGCTCTGCTCGGAGAGCGCGGCGATGGCCTCGTCCAGGTCCCGGTGCTCGCGCCGCAGGACCTCCAGCCGGGCACGGGTGATCTCTTCATGGGACATTTCGTATTGGGCGTTCATGTCGGGCCTCGGGCTGGACTCCTGCGGTTATAACCCACCGTTAACGCGCTGTTAATGGGTTTGCTGATCTGCGGTTAATGCTGCGCCTGCATCTTGCGCCGGGGCGTCTCCGTTCACATATTGGTCTTGCCGGATCGCCATTCCGGGGTCCGGCCGACAGTCGCTTTGATGCAAAGGGCTTGGGAATGACCAAGATCAGTCTGGCCGCTCATCCGTTCCTGCTGGGGTTCGACCAGCTGGAGCGTCTGGCCGAACGCGCCGCCAAGGGCGCCGAGGGCTATCCGCCCTACAATATCGAACACCAGGGGCCGAACGGCTTTCGCATCACGCTGGCCGTGGCGGGTTTTTCCGAAGATGACCTGTCGATCACCCTGGAGGATCGCCAGCTGGTGATTCGCGGCCGTCAGGCCGAGGCGGATGACGAGCGGGTGTTCCTGCATCGGGGCATCGCCGCCCGCGCCTTCCAGCGCAGCTTCGTGCTGGCGGACGGGGTCGAGGTGGTGTCGGCGGGCCTGGAAAACGGGCTTCTGAACATCGACCTGCGCCGCTCCGTGCCCGACAGCATCGTGCAGACCATACCGATCAGCCGCAAGTGAAAGGGGATCGCAAATGAACGAGAAATTCGATTTCGGCCCGGAGAACACGGGCAACATCGTCTATATCCGCCGCGTCGCCATGGACAGCCTGCCCGACGAGGTGCGCCGCCAGGTGCCCGGTGCCGATGCGCTTTACGCCGTGCACGGCGCGGACGGAGAGCGGCTGGCCCTGGTCAAGGACCGCAGCCTGGCCTTCCTGCTGGCCCGCCAGAACGAGTTGACCCCGGTCAGCGTGCACTGACCTGCCAGGGCGGCAGGCCGTCGCCAACCCCCAATCCGCGCGCCAACCCCGCCGGCCCGCCGAAGCCCCAAGCCCAGGCGGACGGGGCCAGGCTGGCGGATCGGCGCGCGGTTTCCGCACAGGCCGCGCCTTGTTTCATGACGGCGCGCGGCATTCTTGCCAGCGTTGCGTGAGCCGGCCCTCGGCTGCAGGAAAAGCCGAGCGCCTTCGCGCCCCCCGCCCTCTCACCGTGGGGCGGTCTGGCCGAAGGCCCGCGTCTCAGGAAGCGGCGTCTTCGCCGGCCTCCGGCCCGACCAGCGTCAGGCCCAATTCCTCGCAATGATCGCGCAGCAGCGCCAGCGCCGCCGGATCACGGGGCGCGAGCAGATGCGTCGCGCCGTGATTGCGGCGGATCAGCGCCTGCCAGAGCGCCTCGCGCGCGCCGGCATGTCGGGTGGGCGCACCGGCAGTCGCCAGCAATTCGGCTTCGATCCGGCGCGCGGCATGCCCGGCGGCGGCCTCATCCGCCGGATCGCAGGCCAGCACGCGCGGACAGCCCCGCTGACGGAAATCCGCCCGCAGGCCGTTCGGTCCGCGGCCAATATCCCCAGCGGCATCCAGCCCCTTGACCGGCCCGCCCAGATAGACCGGCCCGACCTCCCGTTGCAGCCATGCGACGCCCGGATGGGCCGGATCGGCGGTGCCGAACAGGCTTTCGGCCTCGCGTGTCTTGTCCGGGTGCCATTTGTCGGTCAGGGACAGGATGGCCATGACCGCGCCCTGGGGATCGCAGAGCGCGATATCCTCGCCCGGCTCGACCGTCCCGGCGAAATCCGCGCCGACATCCAGCACCACCGGCACCGGCCACAGGGTGCCCGAGGCCAGCCGCATCCGGTCCAGCACCGCATCGTGATCCGCCCGGGTCAGGAAACCGCGCAGCGGAGCGAAGCCGCCGCTCACCAGCAATTGCAGATCGGCCAGTTGCCGCCCGGTCAGCCGGCAGGCCGGCATGCGCCCGGCCTCGGCGCGCAGCTTCTGGCCGGCCTCGGGGCTGACATGCAGCGCCCGGATCGGGGTATGGTGCGGCAGCGGGGTCATCGGCGGGCTCGCGCTGGAAAGGGCTGCGGCCCGGCCTCAGGCCGGGATCTCGGCCGCATGGGGGTTCGGTTCGCCGGCCATGTCGTGCTCGGCCAGGTAGCGTTCGGCGTCCAGCGCCGCCATGCAGCCCATGCCGGCGCTGGTCACCGCCTGGCGATAGATGTGGTCGGTCAGGTCGCCGGCGGCGAAAACGCCGGGGATCGAGGTCCGGGTGCTGCCCGGCTCGACCTTGACATAGCCGCCGTGATGCAGCTCCAGCTGGTCCTTGACCAGTTCCGAGGCCGGCGCATGGCCGATGGCGACAAAGACGCCGTCCGCCGGCACCACCTGTTCGGTCCCCTGCCGGACATGGCGCAGGCGCACGCCGGTCACGCCCAGCGGCTGGTCGTCGCCCTGCACCTCGACCAGTTCGTGATCCCACAGGATCGCGACCTTGGGATTGCGGAACAGCCGCTCCTGCAGGATCTTTTCCGCCCGCAGGCTGCCGCGGCGATGGACCAGCGTGACCTTGCTGGCGAAATTGGTCAGGAACAGCGCCTCCTCGACCGCGGTGTTGCCGCCGCCGACCACCACGACCTCGCGGTTGCGATAGAAGAATCCGTCGCAGGTGGCGCAGGCCGAGACGCCGAATCCCTTGAACTTCTCCTCGCTGGGCAGGCCCAGCCAGCGCGCCTGTGCGCCGGTGGCCAGGATCACCGCATCCGCCGTGATGCGCGCGCCCGAATCGAGTTCCGCGACAAAGGGCCGCTGCTTCAGGTCCAGCCTGGTCACCGTATCGACAAAGACGCGGGCGCCCATGGCGCGGGCATGCGCCTCCATCCTGACCATCAGGTCGGGGCCCTGGATCTCGGTCTCGCCGGGCCAGTTCTCGACCTCGGTGGTGATGGTCAGCTGGCCGCCCGGCTGCATACCCTGGATCAGCACCGGCGACAGCATCGCGCGCGCGGCATAGACGGCGGCGGTATAGCCGGCCGGGCCCGAGCCCACGATCAGCACGCGGCTATGCGCGGGCAGGCTGGCATCGGCGGCAATCTCGGCAGGGGCATGGGACATGGCAGGGACCTTTCGCTTGGCGAAGCCTTAGCTAATCACCGCCGGCCCGGCATGCAATCCATAAGGCCCCCTCGCGCAGCGGTGGAAAGAATGTTGCGCAATCCGGCCCCGCGGGATAGTTTCCGGCATGTTTTTTGCCGGATAGGCAAGCCAGGGGACCAGATGACCGCCGCCAGACTTGACGAAATCGACCGCAAAATTCTGGCAGAGCTGCAAGCCGATGGCCGCATGACCAATGTCGAGCTGGCCCGCCGCGTCGGCATTTCCGCCCCGCCCTGCCTGCGCCGCGTCCGCGCGCTGGAGGAGATGGGCTATATCCGCGGCTATCACGCCGATATCGACGCCCGCGAGCTGGGATTCGAGGTGCAGGTCTTTGCCATGGTCCGGCTGGTCAGCCAGTCCGAGCGCGACCTGTCGGCCTTCGAGGCGCTGGCCTGCGAATGGCCGCTGGTGCGCGAGTGCCACATGCTGAACGGCGAGATCGACTTCATCCTGAAATGCGTCTCGCCCGACCTGACCAGCTTCCAGCGGTTCCTGACCGAGAAGCTGACGGCGGCGCCGAACGTGGCCTCGGTCAAGACCTCGCTGGTGATCCGCTGCGCCAAGGACGAGCCGGGCGTGCCCTTCAGCGTGGTCGAGGAACGGGCGGCGGCGCTGGGGTGAAGGCTGCGGGGATGGCGGAAGCTTGGCCCATTGCGGCCGGTCAGGAGGAAGGCTCGGTTTCTTGGGCTGCCTTTTCCACAATCGAAACGAGATGCGCAGCCTTAACCACGCCATCGGCGATTGCGGCTGATAACTGAGCCAGTTCCTGCCCGGTGAACAGCTGGTTCATTTCAGCGATGACGGTTGTGCCGCCTTCTGCCAGAAGGCGGTCGCTTTCTGCGTCAAGCTCCTGCAATTGCGCAAAAATTTTCTCTATCTCCCCAGGCTCGATCCTTCCCGTGTAGCGGATCAGGAAGGATGCAATATGGATTGGAGAAAAGTCGAAGGCTTCCCGTCCGCAACACGACGCTTCGCATATAGTCTCGCAATGTTTGATCAATTCCAGCAAGGGATGATCCAAGGTCATTCGCGGGCCTTTCATTGACAAGCACAGGCTGCATATACACCAACCGTCCGTTTCGTCCGCATCCCGCAAACCGACCAGACATCGCGCCCCAGGCCCTGCGCACCTTGCGCCGGCCCGTCGCTAGAGCGCGATCGCCGAGATCAGCCGCCCGTAATCCGCCTGGTTCTGATGCGTGCTGCGGCGATAGGAGAAGAACCGCTCCGGGTCGGAATAGGTGCAGTGCCCGGTCCATTCCGCCTCTACCCCGGCCTCGCGCAGCCGCATCAGGCCGAAGGAGGGCAGGTCGAACATCGGCCGCCCGTTCGGCCCGCCGGCGAAGAAGCGGTGGTAATCCGGGTCCTCGACCAGGAACGCGTCCATGAAATCCTCGCCGACCTCATAGGCGCGCTGGCTGATCGTCGGGCCGATCACCGCGCGGATGCGGCTGGCGCCCAGGTCGTTCATCGCCCCCACCGTCGCCTCGATCACCCCGGACAGCGCGCCGCGCCAGCCGGCATGGACGGCGCCGATCACCCCGGCCTGGGGGTCGGCCAGCAGGATCGGCTGGCAATCCGCGGTCAGCACCGCCAGGGCCGCGCCCGGCCGGTCGGTGACGATGCCGTCGGCGCGGATCTGCGCGAAATCGGCCGGTTCGTCGCCGGCACGCAGCACCGCGACCTCGGCGGAATGGACCTGATGCACGGTTGTCAGCCGGCCCGGCGGCACGCCCATCGCCTCGGCCACGCGGGCGCGGTTGATGCTCACGATCTCGCCCTGGTCGCTGGAGCCGTAGCCGCAGTTCAGCCCCGCGAACAGGCCCGAGGAGGCGCCGCCGCGCCGGGTGAAGAAGCCGTGCCGCACCGAGGCGAGCAGCGGATGGGTCAGGATCTCAAGCGTCGTCTGCATCGTCGTCCAGGGGCTCGAATCCGGCAGGCACGGGCGCATGGCGAGCCCAGAAGGCCAGCACCTTGAACAGGTGACCCATTTCGCCGGGCGCGGTCAAGCGATGAAGCGCAGCCATGGCGCCGCCGTCCCCGGCCGCCGCCAGACGCTGGGCGCGCTGCGCGATCCCCAGCCGCAGCAGCCATTCGCCCTGCGTCGCCATGCACGAGACGCGGGCCCCGGCCGCCCGCGCCGCCCGGGCCAGGGGCGCGAAATCGACATGCGCGGTCAGGTCGGCTTCGCCCGGATGCGCCAGCGGGTCCTCGGGGCGGTGCCGGCGCAGGGCCTGGAAGGTGTCGCCCTGCCCGTCCCAGCCGCCATAGTCGATGACGAGGGCGCAGCCGCCATGCGCCGCGATCCGCCCGGCAAGCGCCGAGACGATCGGCCCGGCCTCGGGACAGAACTCGCGGATCACCCCTTGCGGCGCGGGCCGCAGGATGGGCTCCGGCGCAGCGCCCTGCCCGTCCACCGCAGCCAGCCCCAGCGCCAGCCCCTCCTCCGGGCCCAAGGTCACCACCCGCTCGGCCCAGCCCTGCCCGCCCATCCGGAACTGCCGGATCGGCAGCGCGTCGAAGAACTCGTTCGCGACCAGGAACAGCGGCGCCTGCGGCAGCTGCGCCGCATCGTCCAGATGGCTGATGTCGCCCAGCGTCTCGCGCTGCACCCGGCGCAGATGCGGCGATGCCTCGACCAGGACCACCTGCGCCGCCTCGCGCATGCCGGGCACCCCACGGATCGCGCGCAGGATATCGGCCATCAGCGTGCCGCGGCCGGGTCCCAGCTCGGCCAGGGTGAAGGGCGCGGGGCTGCCCTGGTCCAGCCAGGCCTGCGCCAGCGCCAGCCCGACCATCTCGCCGAACATCTGGCTGATCTCGGGCGCGGTGGTGAAATCGCCGCCGGCGCCGAAAGGATCGCGGGTCGCGTAATAGCCATGCTCGGGATGCAGCAGGCACAGCCGCATGTAGTCGTCCAGCCGCATCGGCCCGGACAGCCGGATGCGCGCGGCGATGATCCGCGCCAGCGGCGTCATGCGGCGCCCGGCGCGATGGCCGGCCGTGCGCGGGCACGGATCAGGAAGGCCAGCCCGACCAGAACCATGGGCAGCGACAGCAGCTGCCCCATGGTCACGCCCCAGACCGGCCCGCCCAGCACATGGCCCAGCGGATTGTCGGGGGTGATGAATTGCGCATCGGCCTGGCGGAAGAACTCGACCACGAAGCGCGACAGGCCGTAGCCCATCACGAAGACCCCCAGCGCCTGCCCCGGCCGGCGCAGCCCGCCGGCGCGCACCAGCAGCACCAGCACCAGCGCCAGCAGCACCCCTTCCAGCCCGGCCTCGTAGAGCTGGCTTGGATGCCGGGCGCAGGGGCCGGTGACGCCGGGACACATCTGCGCCGCCTCGCCCGGGAAGATCACGCCCCAGGGCGCATCGGTCGGCCGGCCCCACAGCTCGGCATTGATGAAATTCGCCAGCCGGCCCAGCCCCAGCCCGACCGGCGTCGCCACCGACAGCGCATCGGCCAGGCGCAGCGCCGGGATGCCGTGCCGCCGGCAGAACCACCAGGAAGCCAGCACCACGCCGAGGAATCCGCCGTGAAAGGACATGCCGCCCTGCCAGATCACCGGGATCTGCCCGGGATTGGCCAGGTAGTAGCCCGGCTCGTAGAACAGCACGAAGCCCAGACGCCCGCCCAGCACCACGCCGACGATCACCCAGGTCAGCAATTCCTCGACCTGCTCGGGGCGCATCGGCGCGGCGTCGCCCCAAAGCCGCGGGCGCCGCATCAATGCCACGATGATGCGCCAGCCGATCAGCAGCCCGGCCAGATAGGCCAAGGCATACCAGCGCAGCGAGAAATCCATGCCGAAAAGATGGATGGTGAAGATCTCGGGCGAGATGTCGGGAAAGGGGATCATGGGCTCCTCGTTTCGGCGCGGGCAGGCTACGCGGGGGCGGCCCGGTGTCAACCGCCGCCGTCAGGCAATTGAACAGCGGCCCCGGCAGGGCCATATAGGGGCCGACGCTGAACCGAAAGGCCCGCCATGACCGCGAACAACCGCTTTCTCGACGATCTCTCGAAATTGATGACCAATGCCATGGGCGTGGCCCAGGGCGCCAAGGACGAGGCGCAGATCGCCTTCAACAGCTGGATCGACCGCTGGCTGGCCGACCGCGACTTCGTCACCCGCGAGGAATTCGAGGCCGTGCGCGAGATGGCGATCAAGGCCCGGACCGAGAATGCCGAGCTGCGCGCCCGCCTGGATGCGCTTGAGGGCAAGGGCGTCGTCTCGGTCACTCCGACCGGCCCGCTTGGCGGCGGCACGGCAGAGACCGGCGGCGATCAGGGCTGAACGGTTTCGCGCAGCCGGCCCTGCTTGTCGTAAAGCAGCACCTCGCCCGTCTCGGTCACCACCACCAGCCAGTCGCGGGCGAAGGTGACGGCGGCGGGTCTCGCGCCTTCGGGCAATACGACCTGCCCGGGCAGTTCCGGCAGCGGCGGCTGCGACAGGCGCAGCCACAGCAGCGCCGCGATCACCAGAACGCCCAAGCCCATCACCGCCGCCAGCGCGGTCACCAGAAAGCGCAGCCAGCGCAGCATCGGCAGCGCTTCCTCTGGCCCGCCGTCCAGCCTATCATCCCGTGCCATGGCCGAAATCCTTATCACCATTCCCGAAGGTCTGTCCGAGCGCCTTGATAAGGCGCTTGCCCTTGCCGCGCCAGAGCAGGCGTCGCTGTCGCGCTCGCGCCTGGCCAAGCTGATCGCCGAGGGCGCGGTCACCGGGCCCTCGGGGCGCGTGACCGACGGCAAGGCCCGGGCCGAGACCGGCGATTACCTGGTCGAAATCGGCGAGCCCGAGGCCCTGGACGCACGGCCCGAGCCGATCCCGCTGAGCATCGCCTATGAGGACGCGGAGCTGATCGTCGTGGACAAGCCCGCCGGCATGGTGGTGCATCCCGCGCCCGGCGCACCCTCGGGGACGCTGGTCAACGCGCTGCTCGCGCATTGCGCGGGAAGCCTGTCGGGGATCGGCGGCACCGCCCGGCCCGGCATCGTGCACCGGATCGACAAGGAGACCTCGGGCCTGCTGGTGGTGGCAAAGACCGACCGCGCGCATCAGGGGCTGGCCCGGCAATTCGCCGATCACAGCGCGCGGCGGCGTTATCTGGCCATCGCGCATGGCATGATCGACCCGGCCGATGCGCGGCTGCGCGGCCTGCCGGGCCTGGGGTTCGAGCCGGGCGGCGTGCTGCGCATCGCCACGCTGATCGGCCGCCACCCCGGCGACCGGCAGCGCCAGGCGGTCAGCTTCCGGAACGGCCGCCACGCCGTGACCCGCGCCCGGGTGATCGAGACCTTCGGCACGCCCCCCGCCGCCATGCTGGTCGAATGCCGGCTGGAAACCGGCCGCACCCATCAAATCCGCGTGCACATGGCCCATGCGGGATTGGGCCTGGTGGGCGACCCGGTCTATGGTGGCGCAAGGCGGGCCTCGGCCAGGGCGCTGGGGGCGGATGCCGCCGCAGCCGTCGCCGCCTTTCCCCGTCAGGCCCTGCACGCGGCCGAGCTGGGCTTCGAACATCCGGTCAGCGGCCAGACGCTGTCCTTCGCCAGCCCGCTGCCGCCCGACATGGCCGGACTGCTGGCCAGATTGCGCGACGCACCGGGCTGACGGAACCCGGGCCCCGCCGATAGCGTTCACAATTACCCGCCAAAGCGCGGGACAGGGAATTTTCAGATGGCGAACTACACCAACCTTCCGGCACCCAGCCCCGAACAGGGCCTCAACCGCTACCTGCAGGAGATCCGCAAGTTTCCCCTGCTGGAACCGGAGGAGGAATACATGCTGGCCAAGGCCTGGGTGGACCATCAGGACGCCGAGGCGGCCCAGAAGCTGGTGACGAGCCACCTGCGGCTCGCCGCCAAGATCGCGATGGGCTATCGCGGCTACGGCCTGCCGCAGGCCGAGGTGATCTCCGAGGCGAATGTCGGCCTGATGCAGGCGGTGAAACGCTTCGATCCGGAAAAGGGCTTCCGACTCGCCACCTATGCCATGTGGTGGATCCGCGCCTCGATCCAGGAATACATCCTGCGGTCCTGGTCGCTGGTGAAGATGGGCACCACCTCGGCGCAGAAGAAGCTGTTCTTCAACCTGCGCAAGGCCAAGTCCAAGCTGGGCGCGCTGGAGGAAGGCGACCTGCGCCCGGAAAACGTCACCCAGATCGCCCATGACCTGAACGTGACCGAGCAGGAGGTCATCGACATGAACCGCCGCCTGTCCAGCGGCGACGCCTCGCTGAATGCGACGGTGGGCTCGGGCGACGGGGAATCGACGGCGCAATGGCAGGACTGGCTGGAGGACGAGGACGCCAACCAGGCCGAGGCATTCGCCGAGGCCGACGAGTTGTCGGCGCGGCGCGAGATGCTGATTGCCGCCATGGACGTGCTGAACGACCGCGAAAAGGACATCCTGATGGAGCGCCGCCTGCGCGACGACCCCATGACGCTGGAGGATCTTTCGACGCGCTACGACGTCTCGCGCGAGCGCATCCGCCAGATCGAGGTCCGCGCCTTCGAGAAGCTGCAGAACCGCATCCGCGAACTGGCGCGCGAGCGCGGCATGACGGTGCCCGAAACCGCCTGAGCCGCATTTGCAGCCCGCCGGGCCGTTCCCTCGCCTGCGGACCCGCGGCCAGCCATGGCCCGGCCCGGCATGGCGCCCGTGCCGGCGCGGGGCGCGGGCGGGGCTGGGGCCGGGAAACCCTCTGCCCGGTTGCCCGGGCCTGCCATTGCGCCCCGCAGCGCAGGCCGGCACACTTGCGGCGAAGACGGTCCCCCACGGCGCAAGCCCGGGCCTGCGCGGGCCGGGAAGGCGCCGCGGTTTTCCGGGCCGCGCGCCCGCGCCCGCACGGACCGTCCCGGGGGCTTGCGCAAGGCGAATTATCGTGACAGCGGGCAGAGTTGACCGGCGCCCGGCTTGGCTTATGGTCGGGACAGGACAGCAGGGGCCGATGGCGCGGACATGACGGCGCTGAACCAATATCAACGGCTGGAAGCCGCAGGAATCTGGCGCGAGACGCCCCAATCGCAGTTGCGCGACGTCATCGTCTCGTTCGGCGACGCGACATTGGTGCTGACCGATCCGCGCTCCGAGGTGCCGCTGGCGCATTGGTCGCTGCCGGCGGTGACGCGGCTCAATCCCGGCAAGCTGCCGGCGCGCTACGCCCCGGGGGGCGCCGATGCCGGCGAAGAGCTGGAAATCGACGACGAGCTGATGATCTCGGCCATCTCCAAGGTGCATCAGGTGATCGAGGCCAGCAAGCCGCATCCCGGCCGGCTGCGCGGCGGGCTGATGCTGGGCGCGGCGGCGGTCATGGCGCTGCTGGCGGTGTTCTGGGTGCCGCCGGCCCTGGTGCGCCATGCCGCAGACATCGCCCCCCCGGCGCAGCGGGCCGAGATCGGGCGCATGGTTCTGGCCGAGATCGCCAAGACCACCGGCAGCCCCTGCTCGCGCCCGGCGGGCGACATGGTGCGGCAGAAGCTGGCGATGCGGCTGATCGGCCCGGATGCGCAGATCGCCGTGCTGCCGGCGACGCTGCGCGGCGCCATCCGCCTGCCCGGCCCGATCACCGTCATCGGCGAGGATCTGATCGAGGGGCAGATGACTCCCGAGGTGGCGGCCGGCCATATCCTGGCCGCGCAGGCCGCGGCGGTGCGCGACGACCCGATGCTGGCGGCGCTGCGCCATGCCGGGCCGCGCGCCACCTTCCACCTGCTGACCGCAGGCACGCTGCCGGCGAAATCCCTGGCCGGCTATGGCGAGAAGCTGCTGGCCGACCCGGTGCCGCGCCCGGAGGACGAGCCGCTGCTGGCCTATTTCACCCGCGCCGGTATTTCGAGCGAGCCCTACGCCCGCTCGCTGGACCCGACCGGAGAGGCGGTGCTGGGCCTGATCGAGGCCGACCCCTTCCGCACCGCCGAGCCCCGGCCGGTGCTGAACGACCGCGAATGGATCGCCCTGCAGGAGATCTGCGACCAGTGACGGCGGCTTAGCGGGGAAAGGCATCGGGAAACCCCGCCTTGCGGATGCCGTCCAGCGCGCGGACGATGCTTTCGCGATCCGGGAAAGGGCCGGCCATGATGACCTGCACCTCGCGCCCGCCGACCCGGTCGGTGCCGCGCAGCACCGGATAGCCCATCTGGGCGATGCGCCGGGCGGCACGTTCGGCATTCTCGGGATTGGCGAAGGTGCCCAGCTGCACATAGCGCGCCCCGGCGGGGATCATGCCGCCCGAAGGGGATGGCCGGCTGGCCTGCGCGGCGGGTTTGGCCCGGGGCGCCGCCCCGGCGCCTGCCGCGGGCTTGGCGACGGGCGCCGGCTGTTTCCCGGCGGCCGGCGCAGAGGCGGACGGAGCAGGACGGGCAGCGTCGGGCTGGGGGCGGGCCGGGGCCGACGAGGCCGAGGGCGGGACAGCAGCAGCCATTGCGGGCGGCCGCGTGTTGCCGGCCGGGGAAAGGCTGCCGATCGGCCGCAGAAAGCTGAGCCGCGACAGGTCCGATTCCGGCAGCGAAGCGCAATAGCCCTGCGACGGATCGCGGCCCAGCCGCGCGGGATCCGCCTCTCCGTCATAGCCCAGCAGCTCGCAAAGCCGGCGGTTCGGCCGCAGCGCGCCGCCCATGCCCTGACGCACCGCCGGCGCCGCCGTCAGCGCCGCGCGCAGGGCATCGGCCGGACCCGAGGGGGCCGGCTCGGCGCCCAGATCGGGCCGGCGCTCCATCGGCTGCGGATCGCTGGCCAGTTCCCCCGGCTGCAGGTTGGTCAGAACCTGCAGCGACAGCGCCTCCGCCAGCAGCTCGGCGCGGCTGCGCCCGGCATTCGGGTCCAGCGCACGCAGCCGCGGCTTGCCGCCCAGCCCGCGCGCCGACAGCGTCGGGGGATAGCCGCAGATCGGCGTGCCGTCGCGGGCGAGCCGCGCGGTCCAGCCGCCCGCATCATCGCGCAGGAACACGCAGCCGCGGCTGTCGATATATTGCCGCGAGGGGAAATCGGCCGGCGGATCCTCGGCCGGGCGCGGCGCCTGCGCCAGAGCCAGCCCCGGCAGCAGCGCCAGCGCCAGCATGATCCGCAGAATCATCCGCATCATCCCATCCCCGAATCGCTCTCTTGATCCGGTGATAGGGCGAAAGCCCTGAAGAGCCGGTTAACGCAGCCTCATTTCGTGCCGAACATGCGGTCGCCGGCATCGCCCAGGCCCGGCACGATATAGCCGTGATCGTCCAGCCGCTCGTCCAGCGCGGCGGTGACGATCGGCACGTCGGGATGGGCCTCGCGCATGCGCGCCACCCCCTCGGGCGAGGCGAGCAGGCACAAAAAGCGCAAGTTGCGCGCGCCCTCGGCCTTGAGCAGGTCGATGGCCGCGACCGACGAGTTCCCCGTCGCCAGCATCGGATCGACGACAATGGTCATGCGCGCATCCAACTCTCTGGGAACCTTGGAGTAATATTGCACCGGCTGCAGCGTCTCGGGGTCGCGGTAAAGCCCGATGAAACCGACGCGGGCGGCCGGGATCAGCTCAAGGATGCCGTCCATCAGCCCGTTGCCGGCCCGCAGGATCGAGATCAGCGCCAGCTTCTTGCCTTCCAGCGTCGGCGCCTCCATCTCGCAAAGCGGGGTCTCGATGCGGGTGGTGGTCATCTCCAGCTCGCGCGTGACCTCATAGGCCAGAAGCAGGCTGATTTCCCGCAGCAGGCGGCGGAAGCCGGCGGTCGAGGTCGTCTTGTCGCGCATCAGGGTCAGCTTGTGCTGCACCAGCGGGTGATCGACGACGGTCAGATGCGCTTGGGTCATGTCAGGTCCTTTCGCAGGCGGGTTCGGGTGGTCTGGTCGCAGAATGCCGCATCGGCGGCCCAAAGGTTCATCTGCCGGAATTCCGCCTCGGCCCAGCCGAAGGCATCGGCAAGGCGTTGATATTCCTGCGACAGGCTGGTGTGGAAGAAGGGCGGATCGTCGGTCGAGACGGTGACGCGCACGCCCGCCTCGGCCAGCCGCGCGATGGGATGGGCGGCCCAGTCCCGCACCAGTCCAAGCGCGATGTTCGAGCCCGGGCAGACCTCCAGCGTGATCTCGCGCTCGGCCAGGTCGCGGAGCAGCTGCGCATCCTCGACGGCGCGGATGCCGTGGCCGATGCGGCTGACGCCCAGCGCCAGCGCGTCGCGGATCGACTCGGGCCCGCGCCACTCGCCGGCATGGGCGGTCAGGCCCAGCCCGGCCTCGCGCGCGCAGTCGAAGGCCCAGGCGAAATCGCCAAGCTCGCCGGCATCCTCGGCGCCGCCGATGCCGAGCCCGGCAACCCAGCCGCCCGAGGTCTCGGCGGCGCAGATCGCGGTGCGCTTGGCGCGCTCGGCGCCGAAATGGCGGATGCAGGTCAGCACGGCGCGGCTGGCGATGCCGCCGCGCTCGGCCTCGGCCGCGGCCTCCTCCATGGCAGCGAGATAGTCGCGCCAGGCCGGCAGGTCCGCGCCGCCGCAGAACTCGGGCGAAACGAAAAGCTCGGCATAGATCACGCCCTGCTCGGCGCATTCCGCCAACACCTCGGACAGCAGCCGGGCATAGTCGCGCGGCGTGGTCAGAACCGAGGTCGCCGCCTCATAGACCCGCAGGAAGTCCTTGAAATCGCGATAGGCATAGGCGCCCTTCTCGTCGAAGATGCCGCCGATGTCGCGATGTTTCTCGGCCGCGAGCGTCCGGATGAAACCGGGCGGCGCCGCGCCTTCCAGATGCAGGTGCAGCTCGATCTTCTTCAGCGATTTCACAGGAACGACCTCCCCGGCCCGACCGGCGGCAGGCCGAGATGCGCGGCGACCGAGGCGGCGATATCGGCGAAACCGACCTGGCCGATGCCGCGCGCGCCATAACCCCAGCCCAGCACCGGCACGCGTTCGCGGGTGTGGTCGGTGCCGTGCCAGCTCGGGTCGTTGCCGTGGTCGGCGGTGAAGATCGCCAGATCCCCCGGCCGCAGGCGCGAAAGCAGCGCCCCCGCCACCCCGTCGAACCATTCCAGAGCCGCCGCATAGCCCGCCACGTCGCGGCGATGGCCGTAGAGGCTGTCGAATTCGACGAAATTGGCGAAGGTCAGGCTGCCCGGCTCGGCCGCGTCGGCAAGCGCCAGCAGATGGCCGGCCAGATCGGCATCGGACCTGCCCTTGTGCAGCCTGCCGATGCCGCGATGCGAGAAGATGTCGCCGATCTTGCCCACGGCATGGGTCGCCCGCCCCGCCTCTTGCGCCACGTCCAGAAGCGTCGGCGCCGGGGGGGCGATGGCATAGTCGCGGCGGTTGGGGGTGCGGGCGAAACTGCCCTCGGCGCCCAGGAAGGGCCGGGCGATGACGCGGCCCACGCGCATCGGGTGGACCAGGGCGGCCACCTTCTCGCAGAGCCGGTAAAGCCGGTCGAGGCCGAAGCCTTCCTCATGCGCGGCGATCTGCAAGACGCTGTCGGCCGAGGTGTAGCAGATCGGCCAGCCGCTGCGCAGATGCTCGGCCCCCAGCCGGGCGATGATCTCGGTCCCCGAGGCATGTTCGTTGCCGAGGATGCCCATGGTCCCCGCGGCTTCGGCGATGCGTTCGGTCAGCTCGGCGGGAAAGGCCGGGCGGGTGTTCGGGAAATAATGCCAGTCCCAGGGCACGGGAACGCCCGCGATCTCCCAATGGCCGGACGGGGTGTCCTTGCCGCGCGAAACCTCGGTCGCAGCACCCCAGAGCCCCTGCGGCCGGGCGCCAAGGCCCGGGGCCGCCTCGCCGCTGGCCAGCCGGATCGCGGCGCCCAGGCCCAGCGCGTCCAGATGCGGCATGTGCAGCGGCCGCGCCCGGGCGATATGGGCGACGGTATTGGCGCCGGTATCGGGCCGGCCGTCGTTGAAATAGGCGCCCGCGTCGGGCGCCCCGCCGATGCCCACCGAATCCATCACGATCAGGAAGGCGCGTCTGTCGGTCATGTTACCTCGCTGCGGATCAATGGGCCGGGCTCCGGCCCATCGCCCAGCAGATAGGCGGCCGCCACGGTGGCGGCTGCTGCCTCGGCCGCCGCCTCGGAGGCGGCATGGACCAGCGCCAGGGGACGACCCGGACCCGCCTCCTCGCCGATGCGGAGCAGTTCCGCAAGCCCCACCCGCGGGTCGATCCGGTCGCCCGCATGCAGCCGCCCGCCGCCAAGTGCAACCACGGCATGACCCAGTGCCTCGGTATCGATGGCCGCGACGCGGCCATGGCCGGGCACGGCGCGCACCACCGGCGCGGAGGGCAGGTGGTGGTCGGGATGCTCCAGCAGGTCGGCGGGCCCGCCCTGCGCCGCGACCATGCGGGCGAAACGCTCGGCCGCGGCGCCGCTCTCCAGCGCCCGCAAGGCGCGATCGGACAGGCCCCCAAGGTCGAGGCAAGCCGAGGACAGCGCCAGCGACAGCTCGCGCAGCGCGCCCTGTCCGCCCTTCAGGACCGCAATGGCCTCGCGCAGCTCCAGCGCATTGCCGGCGGCGCGGGCCAGCGGCTGGTCCATGTCGGTGACATAGGCGCGGGTGCGGCAACCGGCGCCCGTCGCGGTCTCGACCAGCGCGCGGGCCAGTCCCAGCGCCGCATCCGGTCCGCGCAGAAAGGCGCCGCTGCCCTGCTTGACGTCCAGCACCAGCGCATCGAGCCCCGCCGCCAGCTTCTTCGACAGGATCGAGGCGGTGATGAGGTCGACCGAGCCCACCGTCGCGCTTTCATCGCGGATCGCGTAAAGCCGCGCATCGGCCGGCGCAAGGTCGCGCCCGGCCGCGACGATGGCGCAGCCGACCCCGGCCACCACGCGGCGGAAATCGTCCTCGGACAGCGCGGTGCGGAGGCCGGGGATCGCCTCCAGCTTGTCCAGCGTGCCGCCGGTATGGCCGAGCCCCCGCCCCGAGATCATCGGGACATAGGCACCGCAGCTGGCCACCAGCGGAGCCAGGATCAGGCTGACCGCATCGCCGATGCCGCCGGTCGAATGCTTGTCCACCACCGGCCCCGGCAGGTCCCAGCGCAGCACATGGCCGGAATCGCGCATCGCCCGGGTCAGCGCCACCCGGCCGGATTCGTCCAGCCCGCGCAGCAGCACCGCCATGGCGAAGGCTGCGGCCTGCGCATCGCTGACCGAACCATCGGCCAGGCCGCGCGCGACCAGCGCCGCGCCCGCCGCGTCCAGCCCGCGCCCGTCGCGGACGGCGGCGATCACCGGACGCGGATCGGCAGGGCTCATTCGGTGCCCGACATGTGGCTGATGCCGAAGCGCCCCGGCAGCAGCTCGCCGATGGTGGTGGCCAGCTCGTGGCCCCGGGTCGTGGCCAGCAGCACCGGCGTCTCGGGGCGGCCGAACTCGGCCAGCTTCTGGCGGCAGCCGCCGCAGGGCGGCACCGGGCCCTGCGAGTCGGCGATGACGGCGACCTCGACGATCTCGGTCTCGCCCGCCGCGACCATGGCGGCGATGGCGCCGGCTTCGGCGCAGGTGCCCTCGGGATAGGCCACGTTCTCGACATTGCAGCCGGCATAGATCCGCCCCGAGGCCCCGCGCACCGCCGCGCCGACCTTGAAATTGGAATAGGGCGCATAGGCCCTTTCGCGCACCTCGCGCGCCGCATCCAGAAGCGCCATTGCCCCACCTTTCGCCTGCCACCCGACCGGATTGCGAGTTTGCGCGCCCGCCCATCGCGATGCAAGTCCGGCGCATCCCCGCCCCCGGCCGCGATGCCCCCTGTTCTCCGCCGAAAAAATAGTTTAACGCTGAACCATCTTGAGAGGAGAGGGTCTGGCGATGGAAGAACGCAGACAGGACAACGCCCGGCAGGCGGCATTGGATTATCACGAATTCCCGCGCCCGGGTAAGCTTGAGGTGCGCGCGACCAAGCCCCTTGCCAATGGCCGCGACCTGAGCCGCGCCTATTCGCCCGGCGTGGCGGAAGCCTGCCTGGAGATCAAGGCCGAACCCGCCACCGCCGCCCGCTATACCGCGCGCGGCAATCTGGTCGCCGTGGTCTCGAACGGCACCGCGGTGCTGGGGCTGGGCAATATCGGCGCGCTGGCCTCGAAGCCGGTGATGGAAGGCAAGGCGGTCCTGTTCAAGAAATTCGCCAATATCGACTGTTTCGATATCGAGCTGAACCAGCCCGACCCCGAGAAGCTGGCCGAGATCGTCTGCGCGATGGAGCCGACCTTCGGCGCCATCAACCTCGAGGACATCAAGGCCCCGGACTGCTTCATCGTCGAGAAGCTGTGCCGCGAGCGCATGAACATCCCGGTCTTTCACGACGACCAGCACGGCACCGCCATCGTCGTCGGCGCGGCGGCGACCAACGCGCTGCACATCGCCCACAAGCGGTTCGAGGACATCAAGGTCGTCTCGACGGGCGGCGGCGCGGCCGGCATCGCCTGCCTCAACATGCTGCTGAAGCTGGGCGTGAAGCGCGAGAACGTCTGGCTTTGCGACATCGCCGGCCTGGTCCATGAGGGCCGGACCGAGGAGATGACCCCGCAAAAGGCGGAATACGCGCAGAAATCCGACCTGCGCACGCTGGAGCAGGTGATCGAGGGCGCGGACCTGTTCCTGGGCCTGTCCGGCCCCGGCGTGCTCAAGCCCCATATGGTGGCCAAGATGGCCAAGCGCCCGATCATCTTCGCGCTGGCCAACCCAACGCCCGAGATCCTGCCCGAGGATGCGCGCGCCGTGGCGCCCGACGCCATCATCGCCACCGGCCGCAGCGACTATCCGAACCAGGTCAACAACGTCCTGTGCTTCCCCTTCATCTTTCGCGGCGCGCTGGACGTGGGCGCGACCACGATCAACGACGAGATGCAGCTGGCCTGCATCGAAGGCATCGCCGCGCTGGCCCGCGCCACCACCAGCGCCGAGGCGGCGATGGCCTATCGCGGCGAAAAGCTGAGCTTCGGCGCCGACTACCTGATCCCCAAGCCCTTCGATCCGCGGCTGATCGGCGTGGTCTCCACCGCCGTGGCCAAGGCCGCGATGGAGACCGGCGTCGCCACCCGGCCCCTGGACGACATCGCCGCCTACAAGCGCAAGCTGGACGGTTCGGTCTTCCGCTCGGCGCTGATGATGCGCCCGGTCTTCGAGGCCGCCGCCACCGCCAACCGCCGCATCGTCTTTGCCGAGGGCGAGGACGAGCGGGTGCTGCGCGCCGCCAATGCCATGCTCGAGGAAACCACCGATGCGCCCATCCTGATCGGCCGGCCCGAAGTGATCGAGATGCGCGCCGAGCGCGCCGGCCTGCCGATCCGCCCCGGCCGCGATTTCGAGATCGTGAACCCCGAAAACGACCCGCGCTATCGCGACTATTGGGGCACCTATCACGAGCTGATGGCCCGCCAGGGCGTCACGCCCGACATCGCCCGCGCCATCATGCGCACCAACACCACCGCCATCGGCGCGGTCATGGTACACCGGGGCGAGGCCGACAGCCTGATCTGCGGCACCTTCGGCCAATACAGCTGGCACCTGAACTATGTCACCCAGGTCCTGGCCCGCGACGGTCTGCGCCCGCATGGCGCGCTGTCGCTGATGATCCTGGAAGACGGGCCGCTGTTCATCGCCGACACGCAGGTCACCCATTCCCCCACCCCCGAGCAGGTGGCCGAGGCCGCCATCGGCGCCGCCCGCCATGTGCGCCGCTTCGGCGTAACGCCCAAGGTCGCGCTGTGCAGCCATTCGCAATTCGGCAACCTGGACACCGATTCCGGCCGCAAGATGCGCGCGGCGATGGAGATCCTGCATGCGCGTGGCGTCGATTTCATCTTCGACGGCGAAATGCACGTGGATTCGGCCCTGGACCCGGCGATCCGCGAGCGGCTGCTGCCGCATTCCCGGATCGAGGGCGCGGCCAACGTGCTGGTCTTCTCGGGCACCGACTCGGCCTCGGGGGTGCGCAACGCGCTGAAGCTCAAGGCCAACGGGCTCGAGGTCGGGCCCATCCTGATGGGCATGGGCAACCGCGCCCATATCGTCACCCCCTCGATCACCACCCGCGGCCTGCTGAACATGAGCGCGATCGCCGGCACGCCGGTCGATCACTATCGCTAGACGGCAGGGGAAGCTGCGCCCGGGCTCGCGGTGATTCTGCCGCGGCCCTGCGCGGCCGGCCTGATTTTGCAAAATGCCGCGGGGTTTTCAGCCCGACGCAAAGTCGCCGGCGATTTGCAAACTAATTCCCGCGAATGGCGCGGTATTCTGCAAAACTTTTTGTCGCACCCGCAGTTGTGGGCGTTAACATCCTTGCGCCCTGCCTTTCGGCGCGCATAACTCCGGCCCATTCATCCGGGGAGGAGTTGTTTCATGGGATATCGGGAGATCTATTCTGCCTGGCAGGCGGACCCTGAGGGTTTCTGGATGCGGGCAGCCGATGCCATCGACTGGGAGCGCAAGCCCTCGAAGGCGCTGTTCGACGACAAGGCCCCGATCTACGAATGGTTCTCGGACGGGATGGTGAATACCTGCTGGAACGCGGTGGACCGCCATGTGCTGGCCGGGCGCGGCGACCAGATCGCCATCCAGCATGAAAGCCCGATCACCCTTTCGACCAAGGGCATCACCTACAAGCAGCTGCAGGACCGCGTCGCCTCGCTGGCCGGGGCGCTGCGCATGCGCGGCGTCGAAAAGGGCGACCGCGTCATCATCTACATGCCGATGATCCCCGAGGCGCTGGAGGCGATGCTGGCCTGCGCCCGGCTCGGCGCCATCCATTCCGTGGTCTTCGGCGGCTTCGCCGCGAACGAATTGGCGGTGCGCATCGACGACTGCCAGCCCAAGGCGATCATCGCCGCCTCCTGCGGGCTCGAGCCGAACCGGGTGGTGCATTACAAGCCGCTCTTGGACGCCGCCATCGACATGGCCCAGCACAAGCCCGAATTCTGCGTGATCTTCCAGCGCGAGCAAGAGGTCGCCAAGCTGGTCGAGGGCCGCGATTTCAACTGGCACGGCTTCCAATACGGCGTGAAGCCCGCCGAATGCGTGCCGGTCGAGGGCAACCACCCGGCCTATATCCTCTACACTTCGGGCACCACCGGCCAGCCCAAGGGCGTGGTGCGCCACACCGCCGGCCATCTGGTGGCGCTGCAATGGTCGATGACGAATATCTACAACATCGCGGCCGGCGACCGCTTCTGGGCCGCCTCGGACGTGGGCTGGGTCGTCGGCCACAGCTATATCTGCTACGGGCCGCTGATCGCCGGCGCGACCACCGTGGTCTTCGAGGGCAAGCCCGTGGGCACGCCGCATCCGGGCGTGTTCTGGCGCATCATCCAGAACCACCGCATCAAGAGCTTCTTCACCGCACCGACCGCCCTGCGCGCCATCCGCCGCGAGGATCCGCAGGGGGAGTGGATCAAGCGCTACAAGCTGCACGACCTGCAAGCCCTGTTCCTGGCCGGCGAGCGCGCCGACCCCGACACGGTGAAATGGGCGCAGGAGCACCTGGGCGTGCCGGTGGTGGACCATTGGTGGCAGACCGAGACCGGCTGGGCCATCGCCGCCAATCCCATCGGCATCGAGACCCTGCCGACCAAGCTGGGCAGCCCTTCGGTGCCGATGCCCGGCTATGACGTGCAGGTGCTGGACGAGGCCGGCCATCCGGTGCCCGCAGGGACCTTGGGCGCCATCGCGGTCAAGCTGCCGCTGCCGCCCGGCACGCTGCCGGGGCTGTGGAATGCCGAAACCCGCTTCCGCAAATCCTATCTCGAGCATTTCCCCGGCTATTACGAGACGGGCGACGCCGGCTATATCGACGATGACGGCTATCTCTACATCATGGCGCGCACCGACGACGTGATCAACGTCGCCGGACACCGGCTGTCGACCGGCGCCATGGAAGAGGTGCTGGCCAGCCATCCCGCCGTCGCCGAATGCGCGGTGATCGGCGTGGCGGACAGTCTCAAGGGCCAGGCGCCGGTCGGGTTCCTGTGCCTGAAGGCCGGGATCGCGACGCCGCATGAGCAGGTGGCGCGCGAGGTGGTCAAGCTGGTGCGCGACAAGATCGGCCCGGTCGCGGCTTTCAAGTCGGCCTGCGTGGTGGACCGGCTGCCCAAGACCCGCTCGGGCAAGATCCTGCGCGCCACCATGGCCAAGATCGCCGACGGCGAACCGTTCAAGACCCCCGCCACCATCGACGACCCGGCGATCCTGGACGAGATCCGCGAGGCGCTGGCCGGGCTCGGCTATCCCGAGGCTGCCAAGGCGGGCTAGGCCGCTCCCGGCGGCCACGGCCGCATGGGTATTTAAGCAACAGAGAAAGACCACAGGCGGCGCCCCATCCGGCGCCGCTCTCCTTTTTTCTTTCTTGTCGCAGTATCCCCGGGGGTTGGCCATTGGTCCGCCATCGGTCCGAGGACCAATGGACAACGGGGCAGACAGCCCCCGGCCGCGACGGATCAGTCGATCCGGGCGCCGAGTTTTTGCATCAGCGGCAGGAAATCCGGGAAGGACGTGGCGATCGGGCCTCCGTCATCCACGCTGATCGGCTGCTCCGAGGCGAGGCCGGCGACCAGGAAGGACATGGCGATGCGGTGGTCGAGATGGCTGGCGCAGGTAGCGCCGCCTTTCAGCCCGCCCTTGCCGTGGACGGTCATGGTGTCGGGCGTATCCTCGACCTCGGCGCCATTGGCGCGCAGGCCGACCGCCATCGCGTCGATGCGGTCGCTTTCCTTGACGCGAAGCTCGTGGACACCCTGCATCATCGTCTTGCCCTCGGCAAAGCAGGCGATGACCGACAGGATGGGGAATTCGTCGATCATGCTGGCGGCGCGTTCCACGGGCACGGTCACGCCTTTCAGCGGGCCGTGGCGGACGACCAGGTCGGCGACCGGCTCGCCCCCCTCCTCGCGCTGGTTCTCGAAGCGGATGTCGGCGCCCATTTCCAGCAGCGTGACATAAAGCCCGTCGCGGGTCGGGTTGCGGCTGACGCCCGGCACGCGGATCTCGGATCCCGGCACGATCAGCGCCGCCGCCACCGGGAAGGCGGCGCTGGAGGGATCGCGCGGCACCGCCACCGGCTGCGGCTTCAGCTCCGGCCGACCCTTAAGGGTGATGACATGGCCCTCGTCGGTCGTCTCGGTGCGGATGCTGGCGCCGAAGCCGGCGAGCATGCGCTCGGTATGGTCGCGGGTCGGTTCGGATTCGATCACCACCGTCTCGCCCGGCGCGTTCAGGCCCGCCAGCAGCACGGCCGACTTGATCTGCGCCGAGGCCACGGGAGTCTTGTAGCGCACCGGCACCGGATCGGCCGCGCCCTTGATCGTCACCGGCAGCCGCTTGCCCTCGCGCGCCGTGACCTCGCAGCCGAACAGTTCCAGCGGGTCGGTAACCCGGCCCATCGGGCGGCGCGACAGGCTGGCATCGCCGGTGAAGGTGGCGGTAATGGGCGTCGTGGCCATGGCGCCCATGATCAGCCGCACGCCGGTGCCGGAATTGCCGCAGTCGATCACGCCCTCGGGCTCGGCAAAGCCGCCGACGCCGACGCCGTTGACCTTCCATTCGCCCTCGCCCAGCCGCTCGACCCGGGCGCCGAAGGCTCGCATCGCCGATGCCGTGTCCAGCACGTCCTGGCCTTCCAGCAGGCCGGTGATATGCGTCTCGCCCACCGACAGCGCACCGAGGATCAGGGCGCGGTGGCTGATCGACTTGTCGCCCGGCACCTTGGCCTCGCCCGACAGGGGACCCGAGCGGCGGGCGGTCATCGGAAGCGGTTCGGCGGAATGTGACATGAAGGCCCCCTCGTGCTTGTCGCGCAAGGTGATAGCGGTCACGGGCGGGGGTTGCAATCGGTGGCGATCAACGCCGCTTCAGCCCCCGCGGCGGAAGGTGACGTAATGCGGCGCCCGGCCCTCGCGCAGCGCCTTCTGCTCATAGCGGGTGCTGGGCCAGTCGTCCCAAGGCTCCGGGCCTTCCCCGATCAGCTGGAACCCGGCCTGCGGCACCTCCTCCAGCGTCTGGCGGACGTAATCGGGGATGTCGGTGGCGACGCGGAATTCGGCGCCCGGCTTCATGACGCGGGCGAGCGGGATCAGATGCTCGGGCGTCACGAAGCGGCGGCGGTGATGGCGCGCCTTGGGCCAGGGGTCGGGATAGTTCAGGAACGCCTTGCTGATCGAGGCGTCGGGCAGCACGTCCATCAGGTCGCGCGCATCGCCGGGATGCACACTGACATTCTGCACGCCGGCATTGCGGATCTTGCCCAAGAGCATGGCGACACCGTTGATGAAGGGCTCGCAGCCGATGATGCCGATCTCGGGATAGCGTGCCGCCATGTGCACCATATGCTCGCCGCCGCCGAAGCCGACCTCCAGCCAGACCGGCCGGTCGTCGCCGAAGATCGCCGCCGGGTCGATGGGCTTCCTCTCGGGGTTCTCGGCGAAGGTGATGCCGCGCGGGCGCAGCTCGCCCAGATCTTCGGAAAGATAGCCCTTTTGCGACTGGCGCAGGGTCTTGCCGTGGCGGCGGCCGTAGAAATTGCGACGCGGAGGGTTCGGATCGAATTCACTCATGCCCGCGCCCATGCCTCGGGCGCGGGGCAAGGTCAAGTCATTCCGCAGCCAGGCGCGAGATCACCACCGTCACCTCGGGCTTCTTGCCGATCTCCTCCATCGACACTTGCCGGGTGATCTTGCGGATCGCCTCCTCCAGCCGGTCGTCGTCCATCACCGTGCGGTCGTCGGCGCGTTCCAGGAACTCGGCCAGCTCGGCCTCGATATTGCGGGCCAGCGGCACGCCGGCGCGACCCTTCTCGGGCAGGCCCGAGAGTTCCACCCAGGCGTCGGGCAGCGGCGTATCGTCCTCGTCGATGATGACCGAGACCATGGCATGGCCGTTCAGCGCCATGCGGATGCGGTCGCGCACCACCCCGTCCATGGCGCCGATCAGCACCGTGCCGTCGAGATAAATCCGCCCGGTGTCGATCTGGTCCACCACCCGCGGCGCCTCGCCCGACAGGTCCAGCATGGTGCCGTTGGTCGCCACCACGGAATGAATGCCCCGCGCCTCGGCCAGCTTGGCATGTTCGCGCAGATGCATGTGCTCGCCATGCATCGGGATGACGATCTGCGGCTTCAGCAGGTCGTGCACCGCCTCGATATCCGGACGGTTGGCATGGCCCGAGACGTGATAGAGCCCGTCATCGGCGTCATGCAGGTCCACGCCCATTTCCGAGAGCGCATTCATGATGCGGATCACCCCGCGCTCATTGCCGGGGATGGTGCGCGAACTGAACAGGAAACTGTCCCCGTCCTTCAGCTGGATGCCCAGATAGCGGCCGCGCGAGAGCTGGGCGCTGGCGGCGCGGCGCTCGCCCTGGCTGCCGGTGACGATCAGCATCACCTTGTCGCGCGGCAGCTCCGAGGCTTCCTCGGGGCTGATGACCGGGGGGAAACTGGTCAGGATGCCGGTCTCGACCGCGACGGTCACCATGCGGCGCATGGCCCGGCCCAGAAGGCAGATCTTGCGGCCGGCGGCGATGCCGGCCTCGGCCAGCGTCTTGAGCCGGGCGATGTTGCTGGCGAAGGTCGTCGCCACCACCAGCTGCCGCTGCGCCATGACGAAATCCAGCAGCGGATTGGCCAGCACCGCCTCGGACCGGCCGGGATGGGGCGAGAAGACATTGGTGGAATCGCAGGTCAGGACCTTGATCCCCTGCCCCTCGTTGGCGATGTCGTGCCACAGGATCGGGTCGAAGGCCTCGCCCACCACCGGGGTGCCGTCCAGCTTGAAGTCGCCGGTATGCACGATCCGCCCCGCCGGCGTGTCGATGATCAGCGCCGAGCTTTCCGGGATCGAATGGCTGATCGGGACGAATTGCACCCGGAACGGGCCCACCGTCACCGCATCGGGACGCGGCGCGTGGATATGCAGCTGATCGACCGGCTGGCCGGCCTCCTCCAGCTTCAGCCGCGCCAGCGCGCCGGTGAAGCGGCGGCAATGCACCGGCTTTTGCAGCTTGGGCCAGAGCAGGCCAAGCGCGCCGACGTGATCCTCGTGCCCATGGGTGATGAAGATGGCGTCGATGCGGTCGCGATTGGCTTCCAGCCAGGCGACATCGGCCATGATCAGGTCGATGCCGGGCGAAGAATCCATGTCGCCGAAGGTCACGCCCAGATCGACGACGATCAGCCGTTCGCGCCCCGGCTGGCCATAGCCGTAGACATAGGCGTTCATGCCGATTTCGCCCGCGCCGCCCAGCGGCAGATAGATCAGGCGCTCAGCCATTGCCCATCTCCTTGTTGTAATCGTGGATCAGGCGCAGGCCGTGCATGGTCAGATCGTCCTCGATCGCGTCAAACAAATCAAATCCCTGGTCGAACAGCGGCGCCAGCCCGCCCGTAGCGATAACCTTCATCGGCCGGCCGCGTTCCTCGCGGATCTTGTCCACCACGCCCTGCACCAGGCCGATATAGCCCCAGAAGATGCCCGACTGGATGCAGGACACCGTATTGGTGCCGATCACCTTGGCCGGCATGGTCACATCGACATGCGGCAGGCTGGCCGCGCCCATATGCAGCGCCTCCAGCGACAGGTTCACCCCCGGCGCAATGACGCCGCCGACATAGGCGCCGTCGGTATCCACCACGTCGAAGGTGGTCGCGGTGCCGAAATCGACCACGATCAGGTCAGGCCCGTGCCGCTGGAACGCCCCCCAGGTGTTCACCAGCCGGTCGGGACCGACCACGGTGCCGAAATCCACCCGCGGCGCCACCGGCAGCAGGCAGTCGGGCTTGCCGACCACCAGCGGGCGGGTGTCGAAATAGCGGTTGCAGAGCACGCGCAGGTTGAACACCACCCGCGGCGCGGTCGAGCTGATGATGCAGGCATCAATGCTCAGCTCCAGCTTCTGCAGCGAGATCAGCGTGGACAGCCAGACGAAATATTCGTCCGCCGTGCGGCGATGGTCGGTCGAGATGCGCCAGAGGCCCACGAATTTCTCGCCGTCCCAGACCGAGAAGACCGTGTTGGTGTTGCCGGTGTCGATGCAAAGCAGCATGGGCTAGGCTCCGAAATAGACGTCGGCGGCGGGAATGACCTGCCGCCCCGCCGGGCCGCGCAGGATCAGCGCGCCGCTGTCGTCGATCCCCTCGAAGATGCCGTGGCTCTCGGTCGCGCCGGTGCGGGCGGTGATCGGCTCGCCCAGCCGGGCGGCGCGGGCCAGCCAGGCGTTGCGGATCGGCGCAAAGCCATAGATGTCCAGCTGCGCCTGCCAGCGCGCGAAGGCCGGCGCCAGCAGGTCCAGGAAATCCTCGGGATCGACGACATGGCCGGTCTCGCCCAGGACCGAGACCGGGGGCGTCGCGCCCGGCTCGACCGCCGCCGCATCCGGCGCGGCGGCCAGGTTGACGCCGATGCCGACCGCGACGGCCTGCACGCCCGGACCCGAGCCCGCGCTTTCCAGCAAGATGCCCGCCACCTTGCCGCCGTTCAGCAGCACGTCGTTCGGCCATTTGATCGCCAGCCGGACCGAGGGGCCGCAGGCATCGCCAAGCGCGTCGTAAAGCGCCAGCGCCGCCACGAAGGACAGCTGCGCGGCGGCCAGCGCCCCGCCCTGCGGCCGGACCACCAGCGTCCCGGCGAAATTCCCGGCCGGCATCACCCAGTCCCGACCGCGACGGCCGCGGCCCGCGAATTGCTCGCGGGCCATCACCCAGGCCGGCCCCGAAAGGCCGGGCGCCAGCCGCAACGCCTCGGCATTGGTGCTGTCGGCGCGGGCCAGCACATGGCGGGCCACGCCTTCGGGCCAGGCGTCACTCACCTTGCGCGGGCTCGGCTTGCGCGGATTCGGCCGGCTGTTCGGCCGCGGCGACCGGGCCGACCAGAGTCTCGGCGGCGCGGCCGGCGGCGGCATCGACGCCGAACATGCTGATCGCACCCACCAGCATGGCCAGCGCCGGCAGCATCAGCGCCAGATATTGCACCGCACCCATGCGCGAGGTCATGCCTTCGGTCTCGGCGCCGAAATACATGTAATAGACGATGCGCAGGTAATAGAAGGCGCCGATGACCGAGGCGATCACGCCCAGCACCGCCAGCCAGCCCATGCCGGCATCGACCGCCGCCGTCAGCACGCCGAACTTGGCGAAGAAGCCCAGCGTCGGCGGCACGCCGGCAAGGCTGAACATCAGCACCAGCATGGCCAGCGCCTTGACCGGATCGGTCCAGGCGAACCGGTTCAGCGCGGTCAGATCGGTGACCGGCACGCCGTCGCGCTCCATCGACAGGATGAAGGCGAAGGTGCCGATGTTCATCACCGCATAGATGGTCATGTAAAGCAGCATGGTCTGCACGCCGATGGCGGTGCCGGCGGCAAGGCCGACCAGCGCGAAGCCCATATGCGCGATCGAGGAATAGGCCATCAGCCGCTTGATGTTGGTCTGGCCGATCCCGGCGATCGAGCCCAGGAACATCGACATCACCGCCAGCGCCGCGACGATCTGGCTCCAGTCGCCGATGACATGGCCGAAGGCGTCGAAGACCAGCCGCGCGATCAGCGCCATGGCCGCGACCTTGGGCGCGGTGGCGAAGAAGGCGGTCACCGGCGTCGGCGAGCCCTCATAGACGTCCGGGGTCCACATGTGGAAGGGCACGGCCGAGACCTTGAACGACAGGCCCACCAGCATGAACACCAGCCCGAACAGCACGCCCAGCGACAGGTGGCCGCCCTGGATGGTCGAGATGATGCCCTCGAATCCGGTGGTCCCGGCAAAGCCGTAGACCAGCGAGGCGCCATAGAGCAGCAGGCCCGAGGAAAGCGAACCGAGGACGAAATATTTCAGCCCCGCCTCGGACGAGCGCACCGAGTCGCGGCGCATGGCGGCGACGACGTAAAGCGCCAGCGATTGCAGCTCCAGCCCCATGTAGAGGGTCAAGAGGTCGCCGGCCGAGACCATGAACATCATGCCCAGCACCGCCAGCGCGACGATGATCGGGAACTCGAAGCGCAGCATGTTGCGGCGCTGCATGTAATCGGCGCTCATCGCCAGCACCCCGGCGGCGGCGACCAGCGTCACCACCTTGGCAAAGCGCGAGAAGCCATCGTCGATGAACATGCCGTGGAAGGCGGTGCCGTCGACATGGTTGCCCAGGCCCACCATGGCCGCGACGATCAGGAAGGCCGCGACCGTGACCCAGAGCAGCGTGCGCGCCAGCCTGTCCTTGCCGAGATAGGCCCCTGCCATCAGCGCGGCGAGGGCGTAACCGGCCAGCACCACCTCGGGCAGAATGGTCGAGAAATCGAGCGAGGTCATATCCGTCCCCTAGTGGCTGGCTTGGGCCGTGGCGACGGGCGCCGCCGGCTGGCTCTGGTTGTAGTCTTGGACGAGTGCTGCGACCGCCGGGCCGGTCACGTCGGTGACGAGCCGCGGATAGACGCCCAGGATCAGCGTCATGGCGATCAGCGGAACGAATACCCAGCGCTCGCGCGGGGTCATGTCGGTGATCGACTTCAGGCTTTCCTTGATCAGCTGGCCCAGCGTCACCCGGCGATAGAGCCAGAGCGCATAGGCCGCCGACAGGATCACCCCCGAGGTCGCGACCAGCGCCACCCAGGTATCGACGCGGAAGACCCCCATCAGCGTCAGGAACTCGCCCACGAAGCCCGAGGTGCCCGGCAGGCCCACATTCGCCATGGTGAAGAACATGAAGACCGCCGCATAGGCCGGCATCCGGTTCACCAGCCCGCCATAGGCGTCGATCTCGCGCGTGTGCATGCGGTCGTAGATCACGCCGACGCACAGGAACAGCGCGCCCGAGATGAAGCCGTGCGACAGCATCTGGAAGATCGCGCCGTCGACGCCGATCTGGTTCGCGGCAAAGACGCCCATGGTCACGTAGCCCATATGGGCGACCGAGGAATAGGCGATGACCTTCTTCATGTCCGACTGCGCCAGCGCCACCAGCGAGGTGTAGACGATGGCGATGGCCGACAACCAGAAGACATAGGGCTGGGCCACGCCGCTGGCGACCGGGAACATCGGCAGGCTGAAGCGCAGGAAGCCGTAGCCGCCCATCTTCAGCAGCACCGCCGCCAGCAGGACCGAGCCGGCGGTCGGCGCCTGGACGTGCGCGTCGGGCAGCCAGGTATGGACCGGCCACATCGGCATCTTCACGGCGAAGCTGGCGAAGAAGGCCAGGAACAGCAGCATCTGCATGCCGCCGACCACCGTCATGCCCAGCAGGCGGAAGTTGTCCGACGGGAAGTCGAAGGTCAGCAGCGTCGGAATGTCGGTGGTGCCCGCCATGCGATACATGGCGATCATCGCCACCAGCATCAGCACCGAGCCGAGGAAGGTGTAGAGGAAGAACTTGAAGGACGCATAGATGCGGTCCTTGCCGCCCCAGATGCCGATGATCAGGAACATCGGGATCAGCCCCGCCTCGAAGAACAGGTAGAACAGCACCAGGTCGAGCGCGGTGAAGACGCCGATCATCAGCCCTTCCAGCACCAGGAAGGCGATCATGTATTCCTTGACCTTGTCCTCGACCGCCCAGGTCGAAAGGATGGTCAGCGGCATCATGAAGGTGGTCAGCAGCACGAACAGCACCGAGATGCCGTCCACGCCCATCTTGTAGCGCAGCCCCATGATCCAGGCGTGATCCTCGACGAACTGGAAGCCCGTGTTCGCCGGGTCGAAGCGGAACAGCACGAAAAGCGAGATCACGAAGGTCGCGCTGGTGGTCAGCAGCGCCAGCCATTTGGCGTTGCGGGCCGCCGCCTCGTCCTGGCCGCGCAGGAACAGCGCCATGATGATCGCGGCGACGATCGGCAGGAAGGTGATGATGGAAAGAAGGTTCGTCATGTCAGTGCGCGCCCCGCATCATCACCCAGATCAGCAAGCCCACGATGCCCAGAACCATCGCGAAGGCGTAGTGGAACAGATAGCCCGATTGCACCCGGACCGCTGCGCGGGTCAGCCGCGGGATCAACCCCATGGCCACCCCGTTGATGGTGCCGTCGATGACGGCGCCGTCCCCGCCCTTCCACAGCGCACGGCCAAGCCATTTCGCCGGGCGGACGAAGATGAAGTCGTAGATCTCGTCGAAATACCATTTGTTGAGCAGGAACTGATACAGCGCCGGCTGCTGCGCCGCCAGCCGCCGCGGCAGCGACGGATTGGCGATGTAGAAGGTCCAGGCGGTGATCAGCCCCAGCACCATCGCGATGAAGGGCGAGACCTTGACCCAGGCCGGCGCATGATGCGCCTCGTCCATGATGTGGTTGTCGGGATGCATGTAGATCGCACCGCCGACCGGGGCCGCGACCTCGGCATGGGCGGCCTCGTCAGTCGGCTCGCCCTCGGCGGTATCGGCCACGGCGTGCTCCACCGGAGCCTCGGCGGTCGCGTGCTCCGCTTCCCCGCCCTCGGCCACTTCGTGATGCGCGCCGGCGATGTGGAAATATTCCGTCACCTTGTGATGGTCGCCGAAGAAGGGACCATACCAGACCATGCCGGCAAAGACCGCGCCGATGGCCAGCACGCCCAGCGGGATGGTCATCACCGGCGGGCTTTCATGCGCATGGTCATGGGCATGATGGTCGCCGCGCGGCTTGCCGTAGAAGGTCAGGAAGATCAGCCGCCAGCTGTAGAAGCTGGTGAAGCAGGCGGCGATCACCAGCAGCCAGAAGGCATAGCCGCTGCCGGCATAGGCGCTTTCGATGATCGCGTCCTTGGACAGGAAGCCGGCGAAGCCCAGATGGGTCAGCGGGATGCCGACGCCGGTGATGGCGAAGGTGCCGATCATCATCGCCCAGAAGGTCAGCGGGATCTTTTTCCGCAGCCCGCCATAGTTCCGCATGTCCTGCTCGTGATGCATGGCATGGATCACCGAGCCGGCGCCCAGGAACAGCATGGCCTTGAAGAAGGCATGGGTCAGCAGGTGGAACATGGCCGCCGAATAGACGCCGACGCCCGCCGCCACGAACATGTAGCCCAGCTGCGAACAGGTCGAATAGGCGATGACGCGCTTGATGTCGTTCTGCACCAGGCCCACGGTCGCGGCGAAGAAGGCGGTGGTGGCGCCGATGATGACGATGAAGTTCTTGGCATCCGGCGCGAATTCGTAAAGCGGCGACATGCGGCAGACCAGGAACACGCCCGCCGTCACCATGGTCGCGGCGTGGATCAGCGCCGAGACCGGAGTCGGGCCTTCCATCGCGTCCGGCAGCCAGGTGTGCAGCAAGAGCTGCGCCGATTTGCCCATGGCGCCGACGAAGAGCAGGAAGCCCAGCAGGTTCGCGGCGTTCCAGTCGCGCCACAGGAAATGCATCTCGGTCTGCGCAAGCTGCGGCACCTGGCGGAAGATCTCGTCGAACTGGACCGAGCCGGTCAGCCAGTAAAGGCCGAAGATGCCCAGCAGGAAGCCGAAATCGCCGACCCGGTTGACGATGAACGCCTTGATCGCCGCGGCATTGGCGCTGGCCTTCTTGTAGTAGAAGCCGATCAGCAGATAGGAGGCGACGCCCACGCCCTCCCAGCCGAAGAACATCTGCAACAGGTTGTCCGCCGTCACCAGCATCAGCATGGCGAAGGTGAAGAACGAGAGATAGGCGAAGAAGCGCGCCTTGTAATGCTCGTCATGCGTCCAGTTGTCGTCATGGGCCATGTAGCCCAGCGAATACATGTGCACGAGCGCCGAGACGGTGGTCACGACGATCAGCATGATCGCGGTCAGCCGGTCCAGCCGGATCGCCCATTCGGCATGGAAATCGCCGGTCACGACCCAGTCGAGCACCGGAATGTGCCGCGGCACGCCGTCGAAGGACAGGAACAGATACCAGCTGATCAGGCAGCTGAGGAACAGCACGCCCGTGGTCAGGTATTGCGCGGCCTTCTCGCCGATGGCGCGCCAGCCCAGCCCGGCGATCAGCGACGCGATGAGCGGCGCGAAGAGGACGAATTTTTCCATGCTCGCTTACCCCTTCATCACGTTGACGTCTTCCACCGCGATGGTGCCGCGGTTGCGGAAGAAGACCACCAGGATCGCCAGGCCGATGGCCGCCTCGGCGGCGGCGACGGTCAGCACGAACATGGTGAAGACCTGCCCGGCCAGATCGCCCAAATGCGTCGAGAAGGCGACGAAGTTGATGTTCACCGCCAGGAGCATCAGCTCGATCGACATCAGGATGACGATGACGTTCTTTCGGTTCACGAAGATCCCGAAAATGCCGGTGACGAACAGTATCGCCCCCACAACAAGATAATGAGTCAATCCGATCATCGTCCTGGTCCCTCCGGGTCGTTCACCCGTTGAAATATCCGTTTGCTACTAGGACCGCCGTGGCGATCCCGATGGCTATCGCGGTCCAGCTTGCCGCGTTCAAAGCCCCTGTCCCGGCTTGACGTCCTTCAGCTCCATGGTCTTGGCCGGGTCGCGCCACATCTGTTCCAGCACATTCTGGCGCTTGACGTCGCGGCGGTGGCGCATCGTCAGCACGATCGCCCCGATCATCGCGACCAGCAGCACCAGACCGGCCAGCTGGAACATCAGCACATAGCGGTCGTAAAGCACGAGGCCCAGGCCGAAGGTGTTCTCGACCGTCGCGTCCACCGGCGCGGCGCGCAGGCTCTCGGCGCTGTCCGAGGGCGTCCAGCCGGAAAAGGCGATGCCCAGCTGCGCCAGCAGCACGACGCCGATCAGCAGCGCCAGCGGCAGGTAGCGCGCCAGCTCGCCCTTGAGCTCGGCGAAATCCACGTCCAGCATCATGACGACGAACAGGAACAGCACCGCCACGGCGCCGACATAGACCACGACCAGCAGCATGGCGACGAATTCCGCGCCCTGCAGCACGAACAGGCCCGCCGAGGCGAGGAAGGCCAGGATCAGCCACAGCACCGAATGCACCGGATTGCGGCCGATCACGACCATGAAGCCCGCAACGCAGGCGCTGATCGCGAACAGGTAGAAAGCGAAGGTCATCATTCGTCGTCCTCCTCGGCATAGACGCTCTGGGCGATTTCCAGCGCCTTCTGCATCGCAGGCAGCCCGCCGAACATGCTCATCTGAAAGATCGTCTCGGCGATCTCGCGTTTGGTGGCGCCGGCCGCCAGCGCCTGACGGATGGTCATGCGCAGCTGCGGCTCGGCCAGCGCGCCCTGAACGGTGATCGCGCCGATGGTGAGAAGCAGGCGCGTCTTGGCGTCCAGCCCCTCGCGGTTGAAGGTCTTGCCGAACCACATTTCCAGCATGTCGGCGGGAATCGTCGGCACCAGCTTTTCCATGGCGCGCATGTCGAAATGTTCCAGCGCCGGGTTGAAGACGCGCGCCATCTCCTGGCCGGATTGCAGCATCTGCTGGAACAGCTTCTGGAAGGCATCGGTCATGGACTTGTTCCCTCCGCTTCGAAAACCTCGATGGCGGCATTCAGCGCGTTGATCGCCGCCGGCATTCCGCCATAGAGATGCATCTGGAAGATCGCCTCGCAGATCTCTCGCGCGCTTGCGCCTGCGCGCAGGGCCGAGGCCACGTTCACCTTGAGCTGCGGCCGGGTCTGCCCGCCCATCGCCGCCAATGCGCCGACCGTGACCAGCAGACGGGTCTTCAGATCCAGCCCCTCGCGGGCATAGACCTCGCCCATCCCGTGACCCACGACCGTTTCGGCCACCGCATCGGGCAGCCAATGGCCATAGCGGTCGCGCAGGGCCGCCTCCATCCCCGGATTGAGATGCTCGGCCAGGGCGCGGCCGCGCTGATATGCGGCGACGGGAGTCATCTGTAGGGCGCATCCAGCTGCAGGTTGCGGGCGATCTCGGCCTCCCAGCGTTCGCCGTTCGCAAGCAGTTTCTGCTTGTCGTAGAACAGCTCCTCGCGGGTCTCGGTGGAATATTCGAAATTCGGCCCCTCGACGATGGCATCGACCGGGCAGGCCTCCTGGCAGAAGCCGCAATAGATGCATTTCGTCATGTCGATGTCGTAGCGCGTGGTGCGGCGCGAGCCGTCCTCGCGCGGTTCGGCGTCGATGGTGATGGCCTGGGCTGGGCAGACCGCCTCGCAGAGCTTGCAGGCGATGCAGCGTTCCTCGCCGTTCGGATAGCGGCGCAGCGCGTGCTCGCCGCGGAAGCGCGGCGAAAGCGGGCCCTTTTCGTGGGGATAGTTCAGCGTCGGCTTGGGCGAGACGAAATAGCGCATGCCCAGGCCGAAGCCCTTGATGAAGTCCCACATCAGGAAATACTTGGTCGCCCGCGCGAAATCGAAGGCCATCAGAAACGCTCCCCTTCCCGCGGCGCCGCGAAGCGGTCGAACGCGGCGACATAGTCGCGGATGCGGGCGCTGTCCTGCGCCTGTTCCGCACTGTCCAGATTATTGGCGAGGAAATGCGCCAGCTCTACCTTGTCGGTCTCACTGGCTTTGGCAAATGCCTCGGCTAGCTTGTTGGAATACATGGCTTATCCTCCGACTGCGAAACGGGCCCAGAAGCTACCCAGCACTTCGTAGCGGGCCAGGATCGCCACCAGCACCACCCAGCCCAGCGACAGGGGCAGGAACACCTTCCAGCCGATGCGCATCAGCTGATCGTAGCGGTAGCGCGGCACGATCGCCTTGACCATGGCGAACATGTAGAACCAGAACCACATCTTGATGACCATCCACCACCAGCCGTCCGCGATGAAGGGCACCGGCGACAGCCAGCCGCCGAAGAACAGCAGCGACAGAAGCGCGCACATCAGATACATGGCGATGTATTCGCCCGCCATGAACAGCAGGTAGGGCGTGGACGAATATTCGGTCATGAAGCCCGCCACCAGTTCCGATTCGGCCTCGACCAGGTCGAAGGGCGGGCGGTTGCATTCGGCCAGCGCCGAGACGAAGAACAGCACCACCATCGGCAGATGCGGCAGCCAGAACCAGTTCAGCAGGCCGTAATCGCCGCGCTGCGCCTCGACGATGGCGGTCAGGTTCATCGAGCCGGCCGAGATGATGACGCCGATGATGATCAGCCCCAGCGAGACCTCGTAGGAGATCATCTGCGCCGCCGAGCGCAGCGAGGCAAGGAACGGGTATTTCGAGTTCGAGGCCCAGCCGCCCATGATGACGCCGTAAACCTCCAGCGAGGAGGCGGCGAAGATGAACAGGATGCCGACATTGATGTTCGCCATCACCCAGCCCTCGTCGAAGGGGATGACCACAAAGGCGAACAGCGCCAGCATCATCGACAGGAAGGGCGCCAGGAAATAGACGAACTTGTCCGCCCCGGCCGGGACGACGATTTCCTTGACGACGTATTTCAGCGCATCGGCGAAGGTCTGCAGCAGCCCCCAGGGGCCCACCACGTTCGGACCGCGGCGCATCTGCACCGCCGCCCAGATCTTGCGGTCGCCATAGACCATGAAGATCAGCGAGCCCATGACAAAGGCGATGACCGCCAGACCCTGCAAGAGCAGGCTGAGCGCGAAACCGTAGGGCGAGGCCCAGAATTCAGCCATGATCTTTCGTCCCTCTCATCACGCCGCGGGAATGCCGCGTGCCTTGCATTCCTGCAAGGTCTCATTCGTTGTCATCACCGTCAGGCCCATCGGTTTCTTCTCGGACAGGGTAAAGACCGAGCCGACGACCATCTTGCCGTTGCGCTTGTCCCTGAGCGTGCGGATGTGCCGGGCATAGGGCGCCCCCTTCGCATCGGCCCAGCTGGCCAGCGCGCATGTGGCATAGGCGAAGGCGGTGTCGGCGTCCACCCCGGCGCGCAGGTTTGCCGTCACTTCCACCAGCCCGTCCGCCCCCTTGCGCGAACTGGCCAGGCCCGAGACCTGGGCGCCCTGGAAATCCTTGGGATCGGCCTCGAAGCTCTTGGGCAGGTTCAGCCGCAGCGGACGGGTGCGGGCCGCGAAATCGGCCAGCGCCTTTTCCTGCGCCGTCGGCTGGCGCTGCCGCACCGGGGCCATGTCCGGCATTCCCGACAGGTCCAGATCCAGATTCGCATTCAGCGCCATCAGCTCGGCCTCGGTCACCGCGAAGGCATCGCGGCCCTCGGGGCTATCCAGCGCCATCTCGCTGACCGATCCGTCGGGTTCCAGAATCAGGATCTCGCCCGACTTGGTCGAGATCCGGCCCTTGGTCAGCACCTTCTTGTCCGGCGCGCCGGCATCGCTTTGCAGCACCGCGACGCCCAGCTGGGCCGGCTTGGGCCGCGGGCGCGCGTCCTTGCTTTCGCCGCAACCCGCCAGCAGGGCGAGAAGGCCGATCCCGGTCAGAAGGGCAAGGCGGGGCCGCATCCCCGTCACTCCGCCGCCAGGGCCGGAGCCCTGCGGGCCGCGGCCATGGCCGAAAGCTCTCCCATCAGCGGCGAGGAGCGCGCGATGGGATTGGTCAGATAGAAATCCTTGATCGCATTGCGGAAATCGGCCTGGCCCAGGTCAAGACGGTCCAGCGGCTGCCATTCGTTCTGCGGCACCTGGTCGATCTGGGCCAGATGCGGCACCGCCGCGACCAGTTCGCGGCGCAGCCCGGCCAGGCTGTCCCAGGGCTGGGTCGCGCCCAGTTCGGCCGAAAGCGCACGCAGGATCGCCCAGTTCTCCTTGCCCTCGCCCGGCGCGAAATTGGCGCGCATGGCGAGTTGCGGACGGCCCTCGGTGTTCACGAACAGGCCGCTTTCCTCGGTATAGCAGGCGCCGGGCAGGATGATGTCGGCGCGATGCGCACCGCGGTCGCCATGGCTGCCCTGATAGATCACCACCGGACCGGCAGCGATGTCGACCTCGTCGGCACCGAGGTTGTAGACCACCTCCGCGCCGTCGATGGCGGCAAGCAGGCCGCCCTCGGTCACCGCGCCCACGTCCATGGCACCGACGCGGCCGGCGGCGCTGTGCAAAACCAGCAGCCGGGCGTCGCCCAGCTCGCAAAGCTTCATCGCATTGGCCAGCACCGCCTCGCCATCGGCTTCGCGCAGCGCGCCCTGCCCGACGATCACCAGCCCCGGAGTGCCGTCCGGACCCGGCGCCTCATTGACCAGATCAAGCAGGGCGTGCCGGTCGGTGCCGAGATGCAGATAGTCATAGGTCAGATCGACTGCCTCGCCGATCAGAGCCACTTGCGCGCCATGCGCCCAGGCCTTGCGGATGCGGGCGTTCAGCACCGGCGCCTCGTCGCGGGGATTGGTGCCGATCAGCAGGATGCGCTTGGCGTGGTCGATATCCTCGATCCGCGCCGTGCCGACATAGGCCGAGCGGTTGCCGGCCGGCAGCCGCGCGCCGTCGGTGCGGCATTCCACCTTGCCGCCCAGCCCCTCGACCAGCTGCTTGAGGCTGAAGGCCGCCTCGACCGGCACCAGATCGCCGACCAGCCCGGCAATCTTCTTGCCCTTCATCGCGCGGGCGGCGGCCTCCAGCGCCTCGGGCCAGGAGGCCGGGCGCAGCCTGCCGTTCTCGCGGATATAGGGGCGGTCGAGGCGCTGGCGGCGCAGCCCGTCCCAGACGAAGCGGGTCTTGTCGCTGATCCACTCCTCGTTCACGTCGTCATGGTTGCGCGGCAGGATGCGCATGACCTCGCGGCCCTTGGTATCGACGCGGATATTGCTGCCCAGAGCGTCCATCACGTCGATGGATTCGGTCTTGGTCAGTTCCCAGGGCCGGGCGGTGAAGGCATAGGGCTTGGAAACCAGCGCGCCGACCGGGCACAGGTCGATGATATTGCCCTGCAGGTTCGAGTTCAGCGTCTCGTTCAGATAGCTGGTGATCTCGCTGTCCTCGCCGCGGCCGGTCTGGCCCATCTGGGTGATGCCGGCGACCTCGGTGGTGAAGCGCACGCAGCGGGTGCAGGAGATGCAGCGCGTCATATGCGTCTCGACCAGCGGGCCCAGGTTCAGGTCCTCGCTGGCGCGCTTCGGCTCGCGATAGCGGCTGAAATCGACGCCATAGGCCACGGCCTGGTCCTGCAGGTCGCATTCTCCGCCCTGGTCGCAGATCGGGCAGTCGAGCGGGTGGTTGATGAGCAGGAACTCCATCACCCCCTCGCGGGCCTTCTTGACCATGGGCGAGTTGGTGCGGATCTCGGAGAGCGCGCCGTCCGGCCCCGGGCGCAGGTCCTTGACCTGCATGGCACAAGAGGCGGCGGGCTTGGGCGGGCCGCCCACCACCTCGACCAGGCACATGCGGCAGTTGCCGGCGATCGACAGCCGCTCGTGATAGCAGAAGCGCGGCACCTCGATCCCGGCCTGCTCGCAGGCCTGGATCAGGGTCAGGTTCGGATCGACCTCGATAATCACATCGTCGATCTTGATCTTGCGAAGATCTGCCATCTTGTCTTCCCTTATCCCGCGCGACGAAGTCGGCTGCCGGCACGATTTCCGGCAGGTTCCGCGCGATGCAAATGCTGGCCGAAGGCTGGCCCGGTTGTCTTCTGTGCCGTCATTCCTGCACCCTCACGAAGGCACGGGGAAAGATGGTCGGCACCATCCTGTCTTCTTCGCCGTCGCGCTGGACCATGATGCCGGCAGCGTCCTGCCCGGCGTGAAAGGTCACCGTCGCGCGAACGGCCCCGGCGGTATTATAGCGCACCCTGCGGTTCACGTCGGTCGTATAGCGGCTGCCATCCGGGCGCCAGCAAAGGATCTGCGCCCCGGCCGCATTGCCGGTGATGCGCAGCAGCGGCGCCCCCGTCATCCCGCGGCTGAGCTTGGTGCGCACGCCCGGCCCGGTCGCGTCGCATTGCATGTCGCCCGGCGCGAACATCGAGAATTGCAGGTAGAACTTTTGCGCCGTCGGTTGCAGCGGGTCCGAAGGCTCGCCCGCGAAGGCATCCGCCGCGATCATCGAGGCGGCGGCGGCGGCCATCAGTCCCAGCCCGATCCAGTTGAGCCATTTTCTCATTTCGCCACCAGCAGGCTGCCAATAACCGTGTTCTTCTGGATCTCCTGCCGGCCGATGCGGCAGAAGCTCTCGGGGTCCTCCGCCCTGGCTCCGTTGCGGACCAGATAGTCCTCGGCCACGGCATAGATGCGCTTCTTGTCCTCCCTGCTGTCGAGGAAGGCGTCGATCTGCGACCGCGAATAGCCCTTCTGCTCGGCATAGCGCTTGAGCTTGCGGGCCTCGCCATAGGCATAGAGGATGCGGCCGTTGATGCTGGGACAGGTGCGGCGGATGCGGTCGGCGATGCGGGCCGCGATCAGCCGGTCGTTGATGTATTTCTCCTGGCTCAGCGGCTCCAGCGCCTGGGCCGGCGTCGCCAGCATGGCCGCGCCGATCAGGGCGGCAGGGATGAGTTTCATGGCAATAGCCTCCTTGTCATGGCCCTGAGCCATAACATGGGGTCGCCCCGCCAGCCGGCCATCTCGCGTCACTTGGCCGTGATCGGCCGCAGCGACATCGCCGTCCCGCCGATTCTTGCCGCGCACAGCCTCGACCGCCCCGGAGAGATCATCCGGGACGGGCGGGACATGTGCTTGGCAAAACAGATCCATGACTATTGCACGCGCTTGAAGCTGAACATCCGATAGAAATTGCCGTAGGTGACCTTGACGCCCTGCTCGGCATGGCCCTTGCTGAACCAGGTCTCGCCAGCGAGCATCCGCGCGCCCTGCGGACCCAGCGCAAGCTGGTTCCAGTTCGATTCGTAGACCGCGCCATCGGCCATGGTGCAGCGGATCGTTCCTTCATCGGCATAGCCGCGCGCTTTCAGGACAACCCCGCGATTGATCACGGTCTTTTCCTGCCACGACTTGCCCCGCGACCCGACCAGCTTGCAGTCGGTCGAGCCGGGCACCCCGTTCAGGAAGAAATTGAACCCCGTCTCCGAAGAGGGCGCAGGACCGTTGCAAGCGGCAAGCCCGGCCAGCGCCACCATCGCCACGATCAGATGCGTCTTGCGTTTCATGGATGGGCCCTGCGCCTCTACTCTGCCGCCATCGCGCCCATGCGGCCGGTGCGCTTGGCCTTGATGCGGTCCTCGATCTCCTCGCGGAAGTTGCGGATCAGGCCCTGGATCGGCCAGGCGGCCGCGTCGCCCAGGGCGCAGATGGTGTGGCCCTCGACCTGTTTGGTCACGTCGAAGAGCATGTCGATCTCCTCGACCTCGGCATCGCCGCGCACCAGCCGCTCCATGACCCGCATCATCCAGCCGGTGCCCTCGCGGCAGGGGGTGCACTGGCCGCAGCTTTCGTGCTTGAAGAACTTGGACAGCCGCCAGATCGCCTTCACCACGTCGGTGGACTGGTCCATGACGATCATGCAGGCGGTGCCGAAGCTGGATTTCAGCTCGCGCATGCCGTCGTAATCCATGATGGCGTTTTCGCATTGCTCGGCGGTCAGTACCGGGCAGGAGGCGCCGCCGGGGATCACCGCCTTGAGGTTCTTCCAGCCGCCGCGGATGCCGCCGCCATGCTTCTCGATCAGCTCGCGCATGGGGATCGACATGGCCTCCTCGACCACGCAGGGGGTGTTGACGTGGCCGGTCAGGCCGAACAGCTTCACGCCCGCATTGTTCGGGCGGCCGAAGCTGGCGAACCATTCCGCGCCGCGGCGCAGGATGGTCGGCACCACGGCGATCGATTCGACGTTGTTCACCGTGGTCGGGCAGCCATAGAGGCCGGCGCCCGCCGGGAAGGGCGGCTTCATGCGCGGCATGCCCTTCTTGCCCTCAAGCGATTCCAGCAGCGCGGTTTCCTCGCCGCAGATATAGGCGCCGGCGCCGTGGTGCAGGTAAAGGTCGAAATCCCAGCCCGACCCGGCGGCGTTGCGGCCCAGCAGGCCCGCGTCATAGCATTCGTCGATGGCGGCCTGCAGCGCCTCGCGCTCGCGGATGAACTCGCCGCGGATGTAGATATAGGCGGCATGGGCGCCCATGGCGAAGCTGGCGATCAGCGCGCCCTCGATCAGCGTATGCGGGTCGTGGCGCATGATCTCGCGGTCCTTGCAGGTCGCGGGCTCGGATTCGTCGGCATTGATGACCAGGTAAGAGGGGCGGCCGTCCGATTCCTTGGGCATGAAGGACCATTTCATCCCGGTCGGAAAACCGGCGCCGCCACGGCCGCGCAGGCCCGAGGCCTTCATCTCGTCGATGATCTTGTCGCGGCCGCGCTGGATGATGGCGGCGGTGCCGTCCCAGCAGCCGCGCGATTTCGCGCCGGCCAGGCTGCGGTCGCCCATGCCGTAGATGTTCGTAAAGATCCGGTCCTGATCGTTCAGCATCGTCTTATCCTTGTCCCTGCGAGGACGCATTGCGCCGCCGCCAGATCCGCCAGGTCACCAACAGCGACCAGATCAAGGCCCCAATCGCCGCCAGATCGGCGAGAAAGGCGTATTTCGCGGGCCAGTCCTGCTGGCCCCCCAGCCATTGCACCCCCAGCCACAGCGCCATGGTGACGGCGATCACCACCGCCACAAGCCGCATCTGCCGGGCATCCGCCGCAGCGGTCCTGCCCGCTTGCGACGCCGGTTGTCCTGTCGGGCGGGCCATCAGACGACCTCGCCCTTGTCGATGCGGCGGGAATGGGCGGTCTCGCCCCCCGCCGCCAGAAGCTTCGCCTGGCCGACCCAGTCGTCGGCCTCGATCCGCCCGCCCATCCGGCCCAGCCGCCGCGCGAAATCGGCGACGGCGGCGGCATCCCAGGCGGCGATCTGCTCATAGCGCGTCACGCCCTGCGCGTTCAGCCAGTCCGAGATCTTGGGGCCGATGCCCTTGATCCGCTTCAGATCGTCGGCGCCCGGCGCGGTCCCGGCGGGCTGTGCCGGCGCCGCGGGCGCAGGGTCAGGCCGCGATGCCGCGGCGGGCATGGCCCCGGCGACGATGGGCACCTGCCTGCCCGACATCTGCGTGCCCGAGGTGAAGGGCTCCGGTCCCAGCGAGCCGCCGACCAGCAATGTCTCGGGCTGGCGGTCCACCGCCGCGCGCTGCCAGTCCGTGCCGGTCAGGCCGTCTCCCTCGGCGAAGAGCTCGGGCCGTTCGTGGCAGACCAGCCAGACCATCAGCGCCCCGAACAGCACGAAGGTGACAGCGCCGAGGAACAGCCCGGCCAGCCAGTGCAGATCGCCGATGCCCGAGGTGAACAACAGCACCACGACCCCGGCGATTGCCGCCGAGATCCAGCAGTTCCTGTTGCATTCCGCCCGTTCCATCGTGACCCGACCGCTCCTGTCCCGTAACGATTAAGCGCCGTTCTGCGTCGCAAGCCAAGGCGTGGTGACCGGAACCTCGGTCCCGTCGATGCGCTTGACCGTGTCGCCAAGCCGCACCGCCAGCGCCACGCTGCCGTTATACTGCTCGCCGCCCTTCAGGTCGGCCAGCGCGGTCGGACCGCTCAGGGCCTCGGCCGAGAAGCGGCCGTTCTGCGGGCCCGGCACCGGCACCTCGCCCGCGGCGAAACGGTCGATCAGCGCCGAAAGCTTCTCGGCGGTCAGGTCCTCGTAGAAATCCTTGCCGATCTGGGCCATGGGCGCGTTGGTGCAGGCCCCGAGGCATTCGACCTCCTCCCACGAGAACCGGCCATCGGCCGAAAGCGTGTGCGGCGCCGGCGCGATCTTTTCCTTGCAGACCCGGATCAGGTCCTCGGCGCCGCAGATCATGCAGGTCGTGGTGCCGCAGATCTGGATATGGGCGACGGTGCCGACCGGATAGAGCTGGAACATGAAATAGAAGGTCGCGACCTCCAGCGCCCGGATATAGGGCATGCCCAGCAGGTCGGCGCAATATTCGATGGCGGGACGGCTCAGCCAGCCCTCCTGTTCCTGGGCACGCCACAGGACCGGGATGATCGCCGATTGCTGGCGGCCCTCCGGGTATTTGGTCATCTGGGCGCGGGCCCATTCCAGGTTCGCGGGGGTGAACTCGAAAGAGTCCGGCTGGATGGGGGACAGACGGCGCAGCATCAGCGGTCAACCTCTCCGAAAACGATGTCGAGCGTGGCGATGATCGCCGGAACGTCGGCCAGCATGTGGCCGCGCGACATCCAGTCGATCGACTGCAGATGCGCGAAACCGGGCGCGCGCAGCTTGGCGCGCCAGGGCTTGTTGGTGCCGTCGGCGACCAGATAGACGCCGAACTCGCCCTTGGGGGCCTCGACGGCGGCATAGACCTCGCCCGCCGGGACCCGGAAGCCCTCGGTGTAAAGCTTGAAGTGATGGATCAGGGCTTCCATGTCGCGCTTCATGTCGGCGCGCTTCGGCGGCGTCAGCTTGCCGCGGGCCAGCACGTCGCCGGCCGGCTCGGCGCGCAGCTTCTGCACCGCCTGCTGCATGATCTTGCAGGATTCGCGCATCTCGGCCATGCGGCACAGATAGCGGTCATAGCAGTCGCCATTCCTGCCCACGGGGATCTGGAAGTCGAATTCGTCATAGCATTCATAGGGCTGCGCCCGCCGCAGGTCCCAGGCCAGGCCCGAGCCGCGCACCATGACGCCGCTATAGCCCCAGTCCAGCGCGTCCTCCTCGGTCACGATGCCGATATCGACCAGCCGCTGCTTGAAGATGCGGTTCTCGGTCAGCAGCGTGTCGAGGTCGTCGACCAGCTTCGGAAAACGCTCGCACCATTCCTCGATATCGTCCAGCAGGGCGGGCGGCAGGTCCTGATGCACGCCGCCGGGACGGAAATAGGCGGCATGCAGCCGCGCCCCGCAGGCGCGTTCGTAGAACACCATCAGTTCTTCGCGCGCCTCGAAGCCCCAGAGCGGCGGCGTCAGCGCGCCCACGTCCAGGGCGCCGGTGGTGATGCCCATCAGGTGGTTCAGGATGCGGCCGATTTCGGAGTAAAGCACCCGGATCAGGCTGGCCCGGCGCGGAATCGTGGTGCCGGTCAGCCGCTCGATGGCCAGGCACCAGGCATGTTCCTGATTCATCGGCGCCACGTAGTCGAGCCGGTCCAGATAGGGCAGGTTCTGCAGGTAGGTGCGGCTTTCCATCAGCTTCTCGGTGCCGCGATGCAGCAGGCCGATATGCGGGTCGGCGCGCTCGACGATCTCGCCGTCCAGCTCCAGCACCATGCGCAGCACGCCATGGGCAGCCGGGTGCTGCGGACCGAAATTGATGTTGAAGTTGCGGATGCTCTGCTCGCCGGTCAGGGCGTCCATCGAGCCGTCGTCATAGCTGTTCTTGCGGATGTCGCCGTCCATGGTCATCCCTCCAGCCCGGCCTTGGCGCGCTTCGCCTCGAGCCGGTCGTTGAATTTCGCGGTGTTGATCAGCGCGCGGCGGTGCCGGCCCGCGCCGATGCGGTCGATCCCGTCATGGGCCACGACCTTGAACCAGATGAAGCGGCCGTCGATCTCCTCGACCTCGGTCTCGACCGTCACCGCCTGTCCGGGCAGGGTCGGGGCGCTGTGGTCCACATCGACATGGACGCCCAGCGAATCCTCGCCTTCCTCGTAATAGGGGCGCAGCTGTTCGACGCAGGCCCATTCCATCAGCCCGACCATCTTGGCCGTGGCGAAGACCGCCGGCATCCGCGGAAAGGCGCCCCGGTCCGAGAACAGCGCGCGCACGGTATCGCCCTCGGCCACCGTCATGCTGAAGCGGGCGCGGGCGCCGGGGGTCAGGCCGGGTTTCACTTCTTCGCCTCCGGCGCCTTCTCGTCGCCCGGAAGCACGTATTTCGCGCCCTCCCACGGGGACAGGAAGTCGAACTGGCGGTATTCCTGCACCAGGTTCACCGGCTCGTAGACCACGCGCTTGTCGATGTCGCTCCAGCGCACCTCGACATAGCCGGTGGTCGGGAAATCCTTGCGCAGCGGATGGCCGCGGAAACCGTAATCGGTCAGGATGCGGCGCAGGTCCGGATGGCCCGAGAACAGGATGCCGAACAGGTCGAAGACCTCGCGCTCATACCAGCCGGCCCCGGGAAAGACGCCGGTCAGGCTGGGGACCAGCTCGTCCTCGCGCACCTGGACCTTCACCCGGATGCGCTGGTTCTGATACATCGACAGCAGATGATAGACCACGTCGAAGCGCACCGGCCGCGCCGGGTTGTCCACCGCCGTGATGTCGATCAGCGTCGAGAAGCGGCAGTTCGGATCGTTGCGCAGGAACTCGATCAGGCCAATCACGCCCGACAGCGTGGCATTCACCGTCAGTTCGCCAAAGGCGATCTGGGTCGAGATCACGTCGCTTTCCCGGCGCAGGGAGATGTGCTCGGTCAGTTCCAGCAGGGCTTCGTCAGAGACGTCGGACATGGCTCACCTCACCAGCGTGCCGGTGCGCCGGATGCGGCGCTGAAGTTGCAGGATGCCGTAAAGCAGCGCCTCGGCGGTGGGCGGGCAGCCCGGGACATAGATGTCCACCGGCACGATACGGTCGCAGCCGCGCACCACCGAATAGGAATAGTGGTAATAGCCGCCGCCATTGGCGCAGCTGCCCATGCTGATGACATAGCGCGGCTCGGGCATCTGGTCATAGACCTTGCGCAGCGCCGGTGCCATCTTGTTGGTCAGCGTGCCCGCGACGATCATCAGGTCCGACTGGCGCGGGCTGGCGCGCGGCGCGGTGCCGAAGCGTTCCAGGTCGTAGCGCGGCATCGAGGTCTGCATCATCTCGACCGCGCAGCAGGCCAGGCCGAAGGTCATCCAGTGCAGCGAGCCGTTGCGCGCCCAGTTGATGATGTCCTCGGTCGTGGTCAGCAGGAAGCCCTTGTCCTGCAATTCGCGGTTCAGCTCGGCCGTGGCGAATTCACGGTCGGCGCCCGCGGTGTTCAGGCCGGTCATCACGCCCATTCCAGCGCCCCTTTCTTCCATTCATAGGCAAAGCCCACGGTCAGGACCGCCAGGAACACCATCATACCCCAGAAAGCCACGTCCGACAGGCTGCCGAAGCTCACCGCCCAGGGAAACAGGAAGGCCACTTCTAGGTCGAAGATGATGAACAGGATCGACACCAGATAGAAGCGGACGTCGAACTTCATCCGCGCGTCGTCGAAGGCGTTGAAGCCGCATTCATAGGCGCTGACCTTTTCCGGGTCCGGGTTGCGCACGGCGATCACCGCGGCCGCCAGAATCAGCACGATGGCAAGCGCCGAGGCCATTCCCAGAAAAACCAGGATCGGCAGGTATTCTTGCAGCAGATATTCCACTGGGTTGGGCTCCCTTTCGCTCGCAGGAACCCGACTGGCGCCCCGCGATGGGTTTGGCTAAGGTCCGTTTATCCCCGGTCGCGGATATGGTCAACGGTGCCACCCCGCGTCAGACCGGCTTTGCAACCGCTGCGACGCGAGAAAACCGCAGGTCACGGCACGGGATTTTCAAGGTATTTTACTCGGCTTCCCGGCCGATTCGACCCAGATGCGTGTCGTGAAAGCCCGAGGGCGATTTCAGCCCGTATCCCAGCATCCGGTCGAAGCCGACATGCGCCAGCCAAAGCCCGCCGCCGGCGATCAGCCCGGTCGATCCCAGCGCCACGCCCAGCACCATCAGCAGGAAGGGCAGCGCATAGAGATGGCCCAGGTTGTAAAGCGCCGCGCCGGTGCGCGGGCCGGCCAGATAGCCGGCCATCGTCAGATCCGGCGCCGGCAGGATCGCCAGCCAGGCCAGCACCCCCCAGCCCGGAGAAGCCAGCGCCGCGACGGCGAGCCCGCCAAGTGCCAGTCCCGCGCCCTCGGCCCGCTGCCACAGCACCGGGCTCATTCCGCCGCCCGGCTGCGCGCGGCGCCAAGCATGGGCGCCAGGTAGCGGCCGGTATGGCTCACCTCGACCTTGGCCACGTCCTCGGGCGTGCCGGTGGCGACGATGCGGCCGCCGCCGTCGCCGCCCTCGGGGCCGATGTCGATGATCCAGTCGGCGGTCTTGATGACGTCGAGGTTATGCTCGATCACCACCACCGTATTGCCTTGGTCGACCAGGGAATGCAGCACTTCCAGCAGCTTGCGCACATCCTCGAAATGCAGGCCCGTGGTCGGTTCGTCCAGGATATACAGCGTCTTGCCGGTCGCGCGGCGCGACAGTTCCTTGGACAGCTTTACCCGCTGCGCCTCGCCGCCCGAGAGCGTAGTGGCCTGCTGGCCGACCTTGATATAGCCCAGCCCCACCTCGACCAGCGCGTCCATCTTTTCGCGGATCGAGGGCACGGCCTTGAAGAATTCCTGCGCGTCCTCGACCGTCATGTCCAGCACGTCGGCGATGGACTTGCCCTTGAAGGTCACCTCAAGCGTCTCGCGGTTGTAGCGTTTGCCCTTGCAGGTCTCGCAGGTGACATAGACGTCGGGCAGGAAATGCATCTCGATCTTGATGACGCCGTCGCCCTGGCAGGCCTCGCAGCGGCCGCCCTTGACGTTGAAGCTGAAGCGGCCCGGCTTGTAGCCGCGCGCCTTCGCCTCGGGCAGGCCGGCGAACCAGTCGCGGATCGGAGTGAAGGCGCCGGTATAGGTCGCCGGGTTGCTGCGCGGCGTGCGGCCGATGGGCCTCTGGTCGATGTCGATCACCTTGTCCAGCAGCTCCAGCCCCTTGATCGTCTCGCAGGGCGCGGGGGTCTGGCGTGCGCCATTAAGCCGCAGGCTCGCCGTCTTGAACAGGGTCTCGATGGTCAGCGTCGACTTGCCGCCGCCCGAGACGCCGGTGACGCAGACGAACTTGCCCAGCGGGAATTCGGCGGTGACGTTCTTGAGGTTGTTGCCGGTGGCGCCGACCACCTTCACCGCCTTGCCATTGCCCTTTCGGCGCTCGGCCGGCACGGCGATTTCGCGCGCGCCGGACAGATACTGGCCGGTCAGGCTGCAGGGATCGGCGGCGATCTCGGCCGGGGTGCCGCGGGCAACCACCTGGCCGCCATGCACGCCCGCGCCCGGCCCCATGTCGAAGACGTAATCGGCATGGCGGATCGCGTCCTCGTCATGCTCGACCACCAGCACCGAATTGCCCTGGTCGCGCAGCCCCTTCAGTGTGCCGAGCAGCCGGTCGTTGTCGCGCTGATGCAGGCCGATCGAGGGCTCGTCCAGCACGTAAAGCACGCCGGTCAGCCCCGAGCCAATCTGGCTGGCCAGGCGGATGCGCTGGCTTTCGCCGCCCGACAGCGTGCCCGCCGCGCGGGACAGCGTCAGGTAATCCAGGCCTACGTTGACCAAGAAGCCCAGCCTTTCGCGGATTTCCTTGAGGATGGCAGCGGCGATCTCGTTCTTCTGCTTGGTCAGGTGCTTCGGCGCCGCCTCGACCCAGGCCAGCGCCTCGCGGATCGACAGTTCGGTGACATTGCCGATATGCGCGCCCGCGATCCTGACCGCCAGCGCCTCGGGCTTCAGCCGATAACCCTCGCAGGCGCCGCAGGGGCGGTTGTTCTGGTATTTCTCGAATTCCTCGCGCACCCAGGCGCTGTCGCTTTCGCGCAGCCGCCGCTCCATGTTCGGGATCACGCCCTCGAACTGGCGGGTGACCTCGTAGACCCGGCCGGCATCGTCGAAGCGGAACGGGATCTCGTCCTGGCCCGAGCCGCGCAGGAACATCTGGCGCACCGATTCCGGCAGGTCCTTCCACGGCGTCTTCTTGTCGAAGCCGTAGAACTTGGCCAGAGCGTTGACGGTCTGGGTCAGATAGGCCGATTTCGACTTGGCCCAGGGCGCGATCGCACCCTGCGCCACCGACAACGCCGAATCGGGCACCACCAGCCGCTCGTCGAAGAACAGCTCGACCCCCAGCCCGTCGCAGACCGGACAGGCCCCGAAGGGCGCGTTAAAGGAAAACAGCCGCGGCTCGATCTCGGGGATGGTGAAGCCACTGACCGGGCAGGCGAAATTCTCGGAGAAGGTGATGCGCTCGGCTTCACCTTCGGAGGGGGCGGTTTCCAGCACCGCGATGCCGTCGGCCAGGTCCAGCGCGGTGCGGAAGCTGTCGGCCAGCCGCGTCTCCATGCCCTCGCGCACGACGATGCGGTCCACGACGACGTCGATATTGTGGCGGAATTTCTTGTCGAGGGTCGGCGGCTCGTCCAGCTCGTGGAACTGGCCGTTCACCTTGACGCGCTGGAAGCCCTGCTTCCGCAGCTCAAGGAATTCCTTTTTATATTCGCCCTTGCGGTCGCGGACGATGGGCGCCAGCAGATAGGCGCGCGTGCCCTCGGGCAGCTCCATCACCCGGTCCACCATGTCCTGCACCTGCTGCGCCTCGATGGGCAGGCCGGTGGCCGGCGAATAGGGCGTGCCGGCGCGGGCAAAAAGCAGCCGCAGGTAGTCGTAGATCTCGGTCACCGTGCCGACGGTCGAGCGGGGGTTCTTCGAGGTCGTCTTCTGCTCGATGGAAATCGCCGGCGACAGGCCGCTGATATGGTCGACATCCGGCTTGCCCATCATGTCGAGGAACTGCCGGGCATAGGCCGACAGGCTTTCGACATAGCGCCTCTGCCCCTCGGCATAGATGGTGTCGAAGGCGAGGCTGGACTTGCCCGAGCCCGACAGGCCGGTGATCACCACCAGCTGGTCGCGCGGGATGTCCATGTCCACGTTCTTCAGATTGTGCTCGCGCGCGCCGCGAACCTCGATGAACTTCTGTTCCATCGCGCCAGTCCTGATTCCGCCAAGCGCATGAGATAGGCATCCGCGCCGAAATGGCAACCCGGAACGGAACAACTCGGGAACATTTCTGCTTGCGGCGCCGGGTCCCCTGCCCCACCATGCAGGTGAGTCGCAAAAGGAGGCGCCGATGAGCCGACAGCATTACAAGGGCAGCTGCCAATGCGGCAGCGTCGCCTATGAGGTCGATGCCGATCTGGACCAGACCTTCACCTGCAACTGCTCGCGCTGCCAGCGGCTGGGCTTCGTGCTGGCCTTCGTGCCGCGGGCGGATTTCCACCTGACCAGCGACGGGCCGGTGACGGAATACCTGTTCAACCGCAAGCAGATCCACCACCGCTTCTGCCCGACCTGCGGCGTGGAATCCTATGCCTTCGGCACCGGACCGGACGGGGCCGAGATGGTGGCGGTGAACGTGAATTGCCTGGAAGGGGTCGATCCGCGCGCGCTGGCCAGCCAGGCGGTGGACGGGGCCAGCTCCTAGCCGCCGGTATGGCTCATGAAGCGGCTGACCTGGCCGGCGACATGCCGGCGGGAATAGTCGAAATCGTGGCCCTTCGGCTTGCGGGCGATGGCCTCGCGGATGGCATCGCGCAGCGGCGCGTCGCTTTGGCTGGCGCGCAGGGGCGCGCGCAGGTCGGCGCGGTCCTCCTGGCCCAGGCACATGAACAGCTCGCCCGTGCAGGTGACGCGGACGCGGTTGCAGCTTTCGCAGAAATTATGCGTCAGCGGGGTGATGAAGCCGATCTTCTGCCCGGTTTCCTCAAGCCGGACATAGCGCGCCGGCCCGCCGGTCCGCTCGGCCAGGGGGGTCAGGGTGAAGCGTTCCGCCAGCCGGTCGCGCAGGTCGGACAGCGCCCAATATTGGTCAAGCCGCTGCTCCTCGCCCATCTCGCCCATGGGCATGACCTCGATGAAGGTCAGGTCGTGGTCATTGGCGGCACACCAGTCGGCCAGGCGGAACAGCTCGTCCTCGTTGAATCCCTTCAGCGCCACCGTGTTGATCTTAACCCGCATGCCGGCGGCCTTCGCGGCCTCGATGCCCTGCAGGACCTGCGGCAATCGGCCCCAGCGGGTGATCCGGGCGAAACGCTCCTCGTCCAGCGTGTCCAGCGAGACATTGACCCGCCGCACCCCGCAATCGGCCAGCTCAGCCGCGAATCGCGCCAGCTGGCTGCCGTTGGTGGTCAGCGTCAATTCGTCCAGGCCGGCGCCCAGGTGCCGCGACATAGCGCGGAAGAATTCCATGATGTTGCGCCGCACCAGGGGCTCGCCGCCGGTCACGCGCAGCTTGCGCACGCCCAGGCCGATGAAGGCGGAACACAGCCGGTCCAGTTCCTCCAGCGTCAGCAGGTCGCGTTTGGGCAGGAACTGCATGTGCTCGGCCATGCAATAGGTGCAGCGGAAATCGCAGCGATCCGTCACCGATACCCGAAGATAGGTGATCGGCCTGGCAAAGGGGTCTATCAGCGGGGCCTGCGCGTCCATGCCGCAAAGATAGGACGGGGCCCGCATCGGCACAAGCCGGCCGATCCGTTAATACTGTCGTAACCACGAATGGAAGCTCGGGTGGACAGAGAGGCGCCGGCGGGTCTAGCCTCGACCCGACCGCACTGGCAAGACGAGGGGAACCGCCCATGACCAAGCCGATCCTGCGCCTTCTGGGCGCTCTGACGCTGCTGGCTCTGGCCGCCTGCACCCAGAGCCCGCAGACGGGGGATGCGCCCGCCGGCCGGGTGATGGACAGCATGATCGACCCCGCGACCGGCCAGCCGGTGATCTCGGGCCCGGTCCTGACCGGCACGGCGCCGCGCACGCCGGGCAAGACGCTCAGCACCGCCTCGCCCCCCGCGCCCGCCGCCCGCACCGCGGCGGAATTCGACACCACGACGCGCGAACAAAGGGCCGCGGCGGCCGCCGCACCGACCACGGGGGAACGCCGGCTCGGCACCACCATCGCTTCGCTCGGCGATCCGTCGCAGCCGGGCTTCTGGATCAAGACGCCGCTGGCGAAATCCGAATCGGAGGGTCGGATCGTGAACCCGGCGAACGGCAAATCCGCCAAGGTGCGGCTGATCCCGATGGGCGGCCCGGCCAGCGGCGGCAGCCAGGTCTCGCTGCCGGCGCTGCAGCTGATCGGCGTCAGCCTGACCGACCTGCCCACCATCGAGGTCTATGGCAGCTGATCGCCGCCGCCCGGCAAGCCCTTGCGATTCTCGGGCAGCCACCGCCCTGCCTCGCGCCGGGCAAAGGGCTTCAGCCGCGCCCCATCCGCCGCCAGCCAGTCGCGGACGCGCTGCGGATCATGCTTGGAGAGATCGCGCAGCCACCAGCCAATGGCCTTCTGGATGAACCATTCCCGGTCCTCGGCCAGACGCGCGAGCCAGGACAGCACCCGCTCGCGCCGTTCCAGATCCTGCGGCTTGGGGTTGCGGATGCGCGTCCAGGGCAAGGTCCCGACCAGGGCCGCGCGCCGCACCCACAGGCTGGGATGATCCAGCCACGGCGCGACCTCGTCGAGCCGCGCCGGCTCGGCCAGCAACCGCCGCTCGCCCGCCTTCATGGCGTGATCGGCGATCGCCCAGCCATCGAATTGCAGCACCCAGCCGGCGATCAGCCGCCAGACCTCTTCGTCCGGCCGGATGCGCGCCTGGGTCAGCAGCTTCGCCGCCGCGATCCGCGCCTCATGCACGTCGCTGTCCCAGAGCCGACGCGCCAGTTCGACCCGCGCCGGCACATCCCTGCCCTCGCGCCAGCCGCGGGCCAGCGCGTCGATCTCGGGCACGGCGACGCCCAGATAGACCCGCGGCGCCTTGTGATAGGCCGCCATCCCGGCCGCCTTGCCGGCATCGCCGCGCGCCTTCAGCTCGTCCAGTTCCCGCATCTTCTCTGTTTTCCAAATACTCCCGGGGGAGCCCTCGCAGGCCCCGTCGAGGGGCCTGCGAGGGCGGGGGCAGAGCCCCCTACTCCACCGTCACCGATTTCGCCAGGTTGCGCGGCTGGTCCACGTCGGTGCCCTTGGCCACCGCGGTGTGATAGGCCAGATATTGCATCGGCACCGCGTAAAGGATCGGCTGGAACAGCCCGCCGCCCGCAGGCATCGCCAGCCCGGCCCGAACGCCCTGGCCGCCGGTCGCCAGCCCCTCGACATCCGAAATCAGCAACACCTGGCCGTGCCGCGCCATGACCTCCTGCATGTTCGAGACGGTCTTTTCGAACAGCCCGTCGCGCGGCGCCAGCACCACCACCGGCACATTGCGGTCGATCAGCGCGATGGGCCCGTGCTTCAACTCTCCCGAGGCGTAGCCCTCGGCATGGATATAGCTCAGCTCCTTGAGCTTCAGCGCGCCTTCCAGCGCCACCGGGTAAAGCGGTCCGCGGCCCAGATACAGCACGTCCTGCGCCTCGGAAAGCCAGCCGGCCAGGCGGCGGCATTCGTCGCTGACCGCCAGCGCCTGGTTCAGCAGGCCCGGCAGCGCGCGCAGATCCGCCAGATGCGCCGCCAGCTCGGCCTCCGTCAGCCGGCCGCGATCCCGCGCCGCCTTCAGCGCCAGCACCGCCAGCACCGCCAGCTGGCAGGTGAAAGCCTTCGATGAGGCCACCCCGACCTCGATCCCCGCCAGCGTCGGCAGGGCGATGTCGGCGTCGCGCGCGATGGCCGAGGTGCCCACGTTCACCACGCCGACCGTCCGCGCCACCTTGTCGCGGGCATAATGCAGCGCCGCCAGCGTGTCCGCGGTCTCGCCCGACTGGCTGACGAAGAGCGCCCAGCTTTGCGGCGAAAGCGGCGGCTCGCGATAGCGGAACTCGGACGCCACATCCAGGTCGCAGGGCAGGCCCGCGAGCGATTCGAACCAATAGCGCGCGACATGCGCCGCATAGAAGGCGGTGCCGCAGCCGACCAGGGTCAGACGGTCCACGTCGCGGAAATCCAGCGCCTCGGGCAGGACGATCCGGTCGCCCTTGATGTAGTGGTTCAGCGCATCGCCCAACACCACCGGCTGCTCGGCGATCTCCTTGGCCATGAAATGCCGGTAGCCGCCCTTGTCGATCTGGGTCGCGCCCACGTCGATCTGCTGGATCTCGCGATTGGCGGGACGGCCCTCGGCGTCGAAGATCTCGGCGCCCGAACGGCGGATGATCGCATGGTCGCCGTCTTCCAGATAGGTGATCCGGTCGGTGAAGGGCGCCAGCGCCACGGCGTCCGAGCCGATGAACATCTCGCCCTCGCCATGGCCCACGGCCAGCGGGCTGCCCTTGCGGGCGGCGATCATCAGGTCGGGCTCGCCCTCGAACAGGAAGGCCAGCGCGAAGGCGCCATGCAGGCGCGCCAGCGTCGCCCGCGCCGCCTCGACCGGCGACAGGCCCTGGTCCATGTGCCAGGCGGTCAGCAGCGCCACGGTCTCGGTATCGGTCTGCGATTCCGGCTGCAGCCCCAGCGCCACCACCTCGTCGCGCAGCTCGCGGAAATTCTCGATGATGCCGTTATGGACCACCGCGACGGGACCGCGGCGATGCGGATGGGCATTGGCTTCGGTCGCCGCGCCATGGGTGGCCCAGCGGGTATGGCCGATGCCGGCATGGCCGGTCAGCGGCTCATGCACCAGCCGGTCGGACAGGTTCACCAGCTTGCCCACCGCCCGGCGGCGGTCCAGCCGTCCCTCGGCATCCACCGTCGCCACGCCGGCGCTGTCATAGCCGCGATATTCCAGCCGCTTCAGCGCCTCGACCAGCTGGGGCGAAACCTCGTGATCGCCGAGAATGCCGATGATGCCGCACATGGATCAGTTCCCCTTCTTCTGGCGCAGGGCCTGCATCAGCCGCGTGGCGAGGCCGGGCTTGGTGATCTGGCGCGCGCGTCCCAGCGCCAGCGCGTCGTCCGGCACGTCCTGGGTGATGACCGAGCCCGAGCCGGTCATCGCCCGCGTCCCCACCCGCACCGGCGCCACCAGCATGGTGTCCGAGCCGATGAAGGCATGGGCGCCGATCTCGGTCCGGTGCTTGCCGACGCCGTCGTAATTGCAGGTGATGGTGCCGGCGCCGATATTCGTCGCCTCGCCGACATGGGCGTCGCCCAGATAGGTCAGGTGGCCGACCTTGACGCCCTCGTCCAGCACGGCGTTCTTGATCTCGACGAAATTGCCGACATGCACGTCGCCGCCCAGCTCCGCCCCGGGCCGCAGCCTGGCGAAGGGGCCGACCGTGGCGCCGGCGCTGACATGGCAGCCTTCCAGATGGCAGAAGGGCAGGATCTCGGCGCCGCTTTCGACCGTCACGCCGGGGCCGAAGACCACGTTCTGCCCGATCACCGCGTCGCGGCCGATGCAGGTGTCGAGGGCGAACCAGACCGTCGCCGGATCGCTCAGCGTCACGCCGTCCTCCAGCGCCCGGGCGCGGGCGCGGGCCTGGAAGGCGGCCTCGGCCTGCGCCAGTTCGGCGCGGGTGTTGATGCCCAGCGTCTCGGATTCGTCGCAGGTCACCACCTCGACCCGGTGGCCGGCGGCGCGGGCCAGTTCGGGAATGTCGGTCAGGTAGTATTCGCCCGCCGCGTTGCGGTTGCCGATCCGGGGCAGGAATTCGCGCAACAGCGCCGCATCCGCCGCCAGCACGCCGGAATTGACCAGGCGGATGGCGCGCGTCGCCTCGTCGGCGTCCTTGTATTCGACGATGCGCTCCAGCCCCTCGGGGCCGGTGACCAGCCGGCCGTAGCGGCCGGGATCGGCGGCCTCGAAGCCCAGCACCACCACGTCGGCGGCATGGCTGGCAAGATTGGCCAGGGTTTCCTCGCCGATGAAGGGGGTGTCGCCGTAAAGCACGATCACCCGGCCCTCGAACCCTTCCAGCAGCGGCATGGCCTGGCGCACGGCATGGGCGGTGCCGAGCTGCTCTTCCTGCAGGGCGATGCGTGCCTCGGGGTCCAGCTTCGCCACCGCCTTGGCCACCGCCTCGGCGCCATGGCCGGCGACCACGATCACCTCTTCGGGTTCCAGCAGGCGGCCGGTGGCCAGCGCGTGCCCGACCAGCGGCACGCCGCCCAGCCGGTGCAGCACCTTGGGCAGGTCCGACTGCATGCGGCTGCCCTGTCCGGCGGCCAGCACGATCAGCGCGACGGGTTTCTCGGTCATCTCTGCCCTCTTGCCTGTTCCTTATCCTTGCCGGGCGTTCTACCTAGAGGGCGGCGGTCGGGAAAGGCCCCGACGGATCAAACATCTTGACGGAAGGTTACAGCATGGCGGGAACGGTGGTCTTCGATCTGGACGGCACGCTGGCCGATACATCCGGCGACCTGATCGCGGCGGCCAATGCCTGCTTCCATGCCCGCGGCCTGGGCGCATTGCTGGATCCCATCGAGGATGCGCTGATCGCCTTTCACGGCGGCCGCGCCATGCTGCGCGCGGGCTATGCGCGGCTGCCCGGTGACACCATCCTGCCGCCCGGCGCCGAGGACGAGGATTATCCGCGCCTGCTGGGCCATTACGGCGAGGCGATCGCCATCCACACCCGGCTCTATCCCGGGGCCGAGGCGGCGCTGGACCGGCTGGCAGCGGCCGGCCACCGGCTGGCGGTCTGCACCAACAAGCCCGCCGCGCTGGCCGAGACGCTGCTGCGCGAACTGGGCATCCGCGACCGGTTCGCGGCCATGATCGGCGCCGACACGCTGCCGGTGCGCAAGCCCGATCCCCGCCCCTATCAGGCCGCGGTCGAAACGGCGGGCGGCAAGGTGGCGCAATCCTTCCTGGTCGGCGATACCGAGACCGACCGCAGGACCGCCGCCGCCGCCGGCGTCAAGGTCGCGCTGGTCGCCTTCGGCCCCGAGGGCGAGGCGCTGCGCCGGCTGGCGCCCGAGGCGATGCTGGCGCATTTCGACGACCTGCCGCGGCTGGCCGCCGACTGGCTGGCCTGAGTCAAAGTGAAAGGGGGCCGCGACGGGCCCCCTGATGCGCGGAATTGCCCCCGGGACGGGACGGCCCCTATTCGGCCTCGTCGGCGGATTTGGCGTTGAGCTGGCCGTAGTTCTGCGCCCCGATCTCTTCGTAAAGGCCCAGCTGGGTTTCGAGGAAGTCGATATGCCCCTCTTCATCAGTCAGCAGCGCGTCGAACAGGTTCTTGCTGACGTAATCCCCGACCTTGTCGCAATATTCCCGCGCCTCGATGTAAAGGGTGCGGGCATCGTATTCGGCCGCCAGGTCGGATTCCAGCGTTTCCTTGAGGTTCTGGCCGATCCGCAGCGGGTCCAGCTTTTGCAGGTTGGGATGGCCTTCCAGGAAAATGATTCGCTGGATCAGCCGATCCGCGTGATGCATTTCCTCGATGGATTCGGCGCGCGACTTGTCGGCGACCTTGCCGTAACCCCAGTCCTCTTGCAGCCGGTAGTGCAGCCAATACTGGCTGACCGCGGTGAGTTCAGACCGTAGCGCTGCGTTGAGATACTCGATGACCTTTGCGTCGCCCTTCATGGCTTACCCCTGTGCGGTTGGCTTTCAGCCCCCGAAGGATGGGGGGCACGGCCAGATTATCGCATCCGCGCATGGTGTCCAGAAACAAAGGCATACAGCTCCCGCAATCGGCGCGCTTGCCGAGTGCGTGATAGATCTTGCCGGGGGTGATGATCGTTTCGGGGTCCGCGGCACGCATCCAGTCAATGGCGGCCTTGATGTCGTGGTCCGAAATCTGGGTGCAGTGGCAGACGATCATTTACTCACCTCGGTTGGGCAAAACTTACCCATTTCCTCGGATAAGTAAAGCCTGAGTTTTTCACTTTGTGATGAAGCCCGCCTTGACGCTTCCGGACGGCGCGGACAGAACCTAAGCCCATGAAGCTGGACGATTTCGATTTTCACCTGCCCGAGACGCTGATCGCGACCCGCCCGGCACGGCCGCGTTCCTCGGCGCGGCTGCTGCTGGCGCAGGGCGATTCGATTCGCGACCTGCACGTGCGCGACCTTGTCGACCTGCTGGGACCGGGCGACCTGCTGGTGCTGAACGACACCAAGGTCATCCCGGCGCGGCTGAACGGCACCCGCGCCCGCCAGACCCCGCAGGGCGAGGCGGTGGCGAAGGTCGAGGTCACGCTGCTGGAGCCCGTCGCCGATGGCTGGAAGGCGCTGGCGAAACCGCTGCGCAAGCTGAAGCCGGGCGAGGTGATCCGCTTCGGCGCGGCGCTGTCCGCCGAGGTGGCCGGGATCGCCGGGGGCGAGCTGACCCTGCGCTTCGACGCCACGGGCGAGGCGTTCGATGCCGCGCTGGCGCAGGTCGGCGCCATGCCGCTGCCGCCCTATATCGCCGCGCTGCGGGCGCCCGACGAGGCCGATCGCGAGGATTACCAGACCGTCTGGGCGCGGCGCTCGGGCGCCGTGGCCGCGCCGACCGCCAGCCTGCATTTCGACCGCGACCTGCTGGAGCGGCTGGCCGCCCGCGGCGTGCGCTTCGCCCATGTCACCCTGCATGTCGGCGCCGGCACCTTCCTGCCGGTCAAGGTCGAGGACGTGACCACCCACAAGATGCACGGCGAATGGGGCGAGGTCACGCCCGAAGCCGCCGCGGCGATCAACGCCGCCCGCGCCGACGGCGGGCGGGTGATCCCGGTCGGCACCACGGCGCTGCGCCTGATCGAATCGGCGGCCGCCGAGGACGGCACCGTGCAGCCCTTCCAGGGCGTTACGGAAATCTTCATCTATCCCGGCTATCGCTTCCGCGTGACGGATGCGCTGATGACCAATTTCCACCTGCCGAAATCGACTCTGCTGATGCTGGTCAGCGCCCTGATGGGGCCGGACCGCATCCGCGGCATCTATCGCCATGCGGTGGAATCGGGCTATCGCTTCTTCAGCTATGGCGACGCCTCCCTGCTGATTCCGAAGGACCCGTGATGCTGACCGTGCTGCGCACCACCTGGCCATTGCTTCTGGGCATCCTGCTCTTGATGGTCGGGAACGGCATGCAGGGCACGCTTCTGGGCATCCGCGGCAAGATCGAGGGCATTTCGACCACCCAGATGTCGGTGGTCATGTCGGCCTATTTCGGCGGCTTCCTGCTGGGCTCGCGGGTGGTGCCGGAACTGATCCGCAAGGTCGGCCATGTGCGGGTCTTTGCCGCGCTCGGCTCGCTGATCTCCTCGGTGCTGATCCTTTACGCAGCGGCGCCGCACTGGATCTCGTGGTCGCTGATGCGGCTGCTGATCGGCTTCTGCTTCTCGGGCGTCTACATCACCGCGGAAAGCTGGCTGAACGCCGGCACCACCAACGAGAACCGCGGCCAGGCCATGTCGGCCTACATGATCATGCAGATGCTGGGCATCATCTCGGCGCAGTTCCTGATGAACACGGCCGATCCGGCGGGCTATCTGCTGTTCGTGATCCCCTCGGTCCTGGTCAGCGTCTCCTTCCTGCCGATCCTGCTTTCGACGCAGCCCGCGCCGCAATTCTCGACCCTGAAGCGCATGAGCTTCGGCAGCCTGTTCCGCGTCTCGCCGCTGGGCTGCATCGGCATCTTCCTGATGGGCGGGGTGTTCTCGGCGCTGTTCGGCATGGCCTCGGTCTGGGGCTCGACCAAGGGGCTTTCGGTGCGCGAGATCTCGGCCTTCGTCGCCGCGATCTATGCCGGGGGGCTGTTGCTGCAATACCCGATCGGCTGGCTTTCGGACCATGGCGACCGGCGCTTCATCGTGCTGGGCCTGTCGGTTCTGGGCGCGGCGGTCAGCCTGGCCACGGTGACGCTGCAGCCGGGCATCTGGGGCCTGCTGCTGGCCGCGGCGCTGATCGGCGGCGTGGCCAATCCGGTCTATTCGCTGCTCTTGGCCTATACCAACGATTTTCTGGACAACAGCGACATGGCCGCCGCCTCGGCCGGGCTGCTGTTCATCAACGGCATCGGCGCCATGGCCGGGCCGCTGATCACCGGCTGGCTGATGTCGCTGCTGGGCCCGGACGGGTTCTGGGTCTATATCGGCCTGCTGCTGGCGATGCTGGCCTTCTATGCCGGCTGGCGCCGCACCCGCCGTCCGGCGGCCCCGGTGGCGGATCAGCAGAGCTTCGCGGTCATCGCCCCCTCGGCCACCCCCGTCGCGGTCGAGGCGGCGCTGGAAACCGCCAGCTCGGACGACGCCGACAAACCCGCCTGACGGGGTTGCGGCGCGCCGCCGGCTCTGCAACCATCCGGGAAAACGGAGGGCGCAGCATGACCGACACCGTGACACCCGAAAGCATCAACCGCTTCTGGCTCGACGAGATCGGCGAGAAGGGCTGGTATGTCCGCTCGGACGCGCTGGACGACACCATCCGCCAACGCTTCCTGCCGGTCTGGGAGCGCGCCGCCGATCTGGCGCCCGGCTGGGCCCGGACGCCCGAGGGCGCGCTGGCCGCGCTGATCCTGACCGACCAGTTTCCGCGCAACATGTTCCGCGAGGATGCCCGCGCCTTCGACACCGACCCCCTGGCCCGCAGCCTGGCCCGCGAGGCCGTCGAGAACGGCTTCCACCTGCGCATCGAGCCGCCCGGCCGGCAGTTCTTCTACCTGCCCTTCGAGCATTCCGAGGACCTGGCCGACCAGGAACGCGCCGTCAGCCTCTTCGCCGAGTTCATGCCCGGCGAGAACCTGCGCCATGCCGAGCTGCATCGCGACACCATAGCCAGATTCGGCCGCTTCCCCTGGCGCAACGCGGCGCTGAAGCGCGTGCCCACGGCGGCGGAAACCCGCGTGATGGAGGCCGGCGGCTATGGCGCGCTGGTCGCCGGCAAGCTGTCGCTTGCTGACCTCTGAAAAATGGTTTAACGCTGAACTATCTTTTTTGATAGGGGGACATCCATGGCGCAGAGCTTCGACATGGTGGTGATCGGTTCCGGCCCTGGCGGCTATGTCTGCGCCATCCGCGGCGCGCAGCTGGGGCTGAAGGTGGCCTGTATCGAGCGCGAGCATCTGGGCGGCATCTGCCTGAACTGGGGCTGCATCCCGACCAAGGCGCTGCTGCGCTCGGCCGAGGTCTTTCACCTCATGCACCGCGCCAAGGAATTCGGCCTCTCGGCGGACAAGATCGGCTACGACCTCGGTGCCGTGGTGCAACGCTCGCGCGGCGTGGCCAAGCAACTCGCCGGCGGCGTCGGCCACCTGCTGAAAAAGAACAAGGTCACCGTCATCATGGGCGAGGCCAGCCTGACCGCCCCCGGCAAGATCAGCGTCAAGACCGACAAGGGCAGCGAAGAGATCACGGGCAAGGCCATCGTGCTGGCCACCGGCGCCCGCGCCCGCGAGCTGCCGGGGCTGGAACCGGACGGCGACCTGGTCTGGAATTACAAGCACGCCCTGCAGCCGCCGCGGATGCCGAAAAAGCTGCTGGTCATCGGCTCGGGCGCCATCGGCATCGAATTCGCCAGCTTTTTCAACACGCTGGGCGCCGACACCACGGTGGTCGAAGTCATGGACCGCGTGCTGCCGGTCGAGGATGCCGAGATCTCGGCGCTGGCCAAGAAGCAATTCGTCAAGCAGGGCATGAAGATCCTGGAAAAGGCCGCGGTCAAGAAGCTCGACCGCGCCAAGGGCAAGGTCACCGCCCATATCGAGATGGGCGGCAAGACCGAGACGCATGAGTTCGACACGGTGATCTCGGCCGTCGGCATCGTCGGCAATGTCGAAAACCTCGGCCTGGAAAAGCTGGGCGCCAAGATCGACCGCACCCATGTCGTCACCGACGAATATTGCCGCACAGGGGTCGAGGGGCTCTATGCCATCGGCGACGTGGCCGGCGCGCCCTGGCTGGCGCACAAGGCCAGCCATGAAGGCGTCATGGTGGCCGAACTGATCGCCGGCGGGCACCCGCACCCGATCAAGCCGAACTCGATCCCCGGCTGCACCTATTGCAACCCGCAGGTCGCCTCCGTCGGCCTGACCGAGGAAAAGGCCAAGGCCGCGGGCTACGAGGTCAAGGTCGGCCGCTTCCCCTTCATCGGCAACGGCAAGGCCATCGCCTTGGGAGAGCCCGAGGGCCTGATCAAGACCGTCTTCGACGCCAAGACCGGCGAGCTTCTGGGCGCTCACATGGTCGGCGCGGAAGTCACCGAACTGATCCAGGGCTATGTCGTCGGCCGCACGCTGGAAACCACCGAGGCCGAACTGATGGAAACGGTCTTTCCGCACCCGACGCTTTCCGAGATGCTGCACGAGGCCACGCTCTCGGCCTATGGCCGCGCGATCCATTTCTGAACGACAAAGGGGCCTCGCGGCCCCTGATTTCTCCGTTTCACAAATACTCTCGGGGGTCCGGGGGCAGACAGCCCCCGGTCCGGCCGTCACGCCGGGATCGGCATCCGCGCCTCGACCATGCCGGCATACCAGCTCGACCCCGCCGGAATCGCATTGTCGTCGAAGTCATAGGCCGGGTGATGCACCATCGCCGTGTCGCCATTGCCGACGAAGATATAGGCGCCGGGCCGTTCATTCAGCATATAGCTGAAATCCTCGCCCGCCATCAGCGGCTCCATCTCCATGTTCACCTCGCCCGCCACCTGGCGCGCCACCTCGGCCGCGAATCCGGTGGCTTCCGGGTGGTTCATCGTCACCGGATAGCCGCGGTCATAGCGCACCTCGGCCGTGGCGCCGAAGGCGGCGGCGACATTTCCCGCAACGCGCTTGATGCCCTCTTCCAGCTGGTCGCGCACCTCGGGCGCGAGGCTGCGGGCGGTGCCCTTCAGCTTCACCACCTGCGGGATGACGTTATGCGCGGTCGAATCGGTCTCGACCACGCAGACCGAGACCACGCCGCTCTTCAGCGGATCGACATTGCGCGACACCACCGATTGCAGCGCCACGATGATCTGCGCCGCGACCAGAAGCGTGTCGATGGCCTCATGCGGCTTGGCGGCATGGCCGCCCTTGCCGGTGACCAGGATGTCGAACTGGTCGGCGGCGGCCATCATCGCGCCCTCGCGGATGGCGAAGCTGCCCACCGGATAGCCGGGCATGTTGTGCATGCCATAGAATTCCTGGATGCGCCAGCGATCGACCAGCCCGTCCTGCACCATGGCCAGGCCCCCCGCCCCGCCCTCTTCGGCGGGCTGGAAGATCACCACGGCGGTGCCGTCGAAGTTCCGCGTCTCGGCCAGGTATTTCGCCGCGCCCAGCAGCATGGCGGTGTGGCCGTCATGGCCGCAGGCATGCATGACCCCCGGATTCTTCGAGGCATATTCCGCACCGGTCTGTTCCTTGATCGGCAGCGCATCCATATCGGCGCGCAGCCCGATCACCCGGCCGCTGCTGTCGCTGCGGCCCTTGATGACGCCGACCACGCCGGTGCGGCCGACGCCCTCGGTGACCTCGTCCACGCCGAAGCTGCGCAGCAGTTCGGCCACCCGGCCGGCGGTGCGATGGACCTGATAGTCAAGCTCGGGGTTCTGGTGAAAGTCGCGGCGCCAAGCGGTGATCTCGGGCAGCAATTCGGCAAAGCGGTTCTTGACGGGCATGTGACGATCTCCTTCGGCCCGCAGGTTACGCCTTTCGCCCCGCGCCGCAAGGCCGTGCAGGCCGGCAATACGCAAGGCGCGACGCCGATGCCCGCGCCTCAGCCATGCGTCACCGGCTCGGTCAGCACCAGATGGCCGGGCGCGACCTCGGCATAGGTCGAGGGCGGCGGGACGTAGCCGAGGGGCTGGATCGGCGAGGGGATCGGGCGGAAGCGCAGATCCTCGCTGATCTTGCGGCGGCGCGGATCGGCGACCGGGACAGCGGCCATAAGCTGGCGGGTATAGCTGTGCTGCGGGTTCTCGAACACCTGCCGGCGGCTGCCGATCTCGACGATGCGGCCCAGATACATGACCGCGACATGGTGGCTAACCCGCTCGACCACCGCCATGTCATGGCTGATGAACAGCATCGAGATGCCCAGGTCGCGCTGCAGTTCCATCAGCAGGTTCAGCACCTGCGCCTGGACCGAGACATCCAGCGCCGAGACCGCCTCGTCCGCCACGATCAGCTTGGGGTCCAGCGCCAGGGCGCGGGCGATGGCGATGCGCTGGCGCTGGCCGCCCGACATCTCGTGCGGGTAACGCTTCATGAAGCCGCGCGGCAGCTCCACCCGGTCGAAGAGCTGGGCGATGCGGTCGCGGCGCTCGGTGCGGTTGCCGATGCCGTAGTTCAGCATCGGCTCCTCGAGCTGGTCCAGCAGCCGCATCTGCGGGTCAAGGCTGGCGAAAGGATCCTGGAAGATCAGCTGCATGTCGCGCCGCGCCTTGCGCAGGTCCGAAGCGCCAAGCGCCAGGATGTCCCGCCCGCCCAGGCTGACCTGTCCCGATGTCGGCTCGACCAGCCGCAGGATCGAGCGGCCGGTGGTGGACTTGCCGCAGCCCGATTCGCCGACCAGCGACAGGGTCTCGCCGGCATTGACGGTGAAGCTGACGTCCTCGACCGCGTGGACCTGGGCCACGGTGCGGCGCAGGATGCCGCCCTTGACCGGGAAGCGGGTGCAGAGATGCCGGACCTCCAGCAGCGGCTCGGGGGCGCGGGGGACGACCGGCTCGGGCCGGGCCGCCTGCCCGTCGCGCATCAGCCGCATCGGCTCGGGCGCGTCGCGGCCGGCCATCTCGCCCAGCCGCGGCACGGCGGCCAGAAGCGCCTGGGTATAGGGCTCGCGCGGGGCCTCGAAGATCTGCTCGACCGGGCCTTCCTCGACCTTGTTGCCGCGGAACATGACCACGACGCGGTCGGCCATCTGCGCCACCACCGCCATGTCATGGGTGATGAACAGCACCGCCATGCCGGTTTCGCGCTTCAGCCGGTCGATCAGCGCCAGGATCTCGGCCTGGATGGTCACGTCCAGCGCCGTGGTCGGCTCGTCGCAGATCAACAGGCGCGGCCGGCAGGCCATGGCCATGGCGATGACGACGCGCTGGCGCATGCCGCCGGACAGCTCGTGCGGGTATTGCCGCAGCCGCCGCTCGGGCTCGGGGATGTGCACCTCGGCCAGAAGCTCCAGCGCCCGGGCGCGGGCTTCGCGCCGCGACAGGCCGCGATGCACCATCAGCCCTTCCGAGAGTTGCTCGCCCACGGTGAAAACCGGGTTCAGCGCCGTCATCGGCTCCTGGAAGATCATCGCGATCTCGTTGCCGCGGATGTCGCGCATGGCGGCGGGCGGGGCCTTGGCTAGGTCGACCTCGCCCCGCTCGCGCTGGAAAAGCAGCCGGCCGCCGGCGATCTCGCCGCCGCCGAACTCGACCAGCCGCATCAAGGACAGCGAACTGACCGACTTGCCCGAACCGGATTCGCCCACCACGCAAAGGCATTCGCCGGGCCGGATGTCGAAGGACAGCGACTCGACCCCGGTAACCGGGCCGTCATGGGTCTGGAATTCGACCCGCAATCCCTCGACCCGGACCAGCGGCTTTCCGTCCAGCATCCGCACCCCCTGACCATTGCCCGACCATTGTTGCGGCATTCAGGCTAATGCCCCGCCGTCACATTGCAATCGCAAAGCGGGGCGGGAACTTGTTTCTTGCTTTTCATCCGGGACCTGTCTGAAACTCGGCGCATCCGAGGGACAGCAAGACCGGGGAAACGGCAGAAGGCAAAACACCACCGGAACCGGCAGCGCCAGAGGTCCCGCGCAGATCCACCGACAGGAGAGAGCGATGAAACTGAAAACCCTGATGCTGGGCGCGGCGGCAACCACCGCCTTTGCCGCCGCCATGACCCCCGCCGCCTTTGCCGCGCGGGGCGCCGACGGGCAGGTGAACGTCATCATGTGGCAGGCACCCTCGACGATGAATCCCTACCTCTCGGCCGGCACCAAGGACATCATTGCCAGCTCCATCGCGCTTGAGCCGCTGGCGAGCTTCACCACCGAGGGCACCATCGAGCCGCGGCTGGCGGCCGAACTGCCCTCGGTCGAGAACGGCGGCATCGCCGAGGACCTGAAAAGCGTCACCTGGAAACTGAAGCCGGGGATCAAATGGGCCGACGGCAGCCCCTTCACCGCCGAGGACGTGGCCTTCACCGCCGCCTATTGCATGGACCCCTCGGGCGGCTGCGCGCAGCTGGCGAAGTTCGAGGGAGTCGAGACGGTCGAGGCGGTGGACGAGCTGACGGTGAAGATCACCTTCGTCTCGCCGCGGCCCGACCCGTTCTCGGCCTTCGTGGGGGCGCAGTCGCCGGTGCTGCAAAAGGCGCAGTTCGAGAACTGCACCGGCGAGAAGGCCCCGACCTGCACCCAGCAGAACTTCAACCCCGTCGGCACCGGCCCGTTCAAGGTGGTCGAGTTCCGCACCAACGACACCATCACCTTCGAGGCGAACCCGGAATATCGCGACCCCGAAAAGCCCGCCTTCGCCCGGCTGGTGGTCAAGGGCGGCGGCGATGCGGCGGCGGCGGCGCGTTCCGTGCTGGAGACGGGCGAATTCGACTATGCCTGGAACACCCAGCTGGCCCCCGACGTGATCGCCGGCATGGAGGCGGCCGGCAAGGGCCAGAACGTCGCCGCCTTCGGCTCTCTGGTCGAGCGCATCCATGTGAACCTGACCGATCCCTCCTCGGACCTGCCCGAGGGCGAACGCTCCACCGCCAAGCATCCGCACCCGATCCTGACCGATGCCAATGTCCGCAAGGCGCTGTCCATGGCCATCGACCGCGAGCTGCTGACCGAACTCGGCTATGGCCCCGCCGGCCAGCCGACCTGCAACCTGGTGCCGGCGCCGGCGGCCTGGGCCTCGGACAATACCGAATGCCTGACCCAGGACATCGAGGGCGCCAAGAAGCTGCTGGACGAGTCCGGCTGGACGCCCGGCGCAGGCGGCATCCGTGAAAAGGACGGCAAGCGGCTGAGCTTCGTGTTCCAGTCCTCGGTCAACGCGGTGCGGCAGGACTTCCAGGCGCTGATCAAGCAATGGTGGTCCGAGATCGGCGTCGAGACCGAGCTGAAGACGGTCGACCCTTCGGTGTTCTTCGGCGGCGATGCGGGATCGCCCGACACCTTCCAGAAGTTCTATGCCGATATCGAGATGTATGCCAACAACTTCGAGGGCAACAACCCCGAGCCCTATCTGGCGCGCCAGACCTGCGACAAGATCCCCGGCCCGGACAACCAGTGGCAGGGCGAGAACACCAGCCGCTATTGCGACCCGGAATTCGACAAGCTGATCGGCGAGATGACGCAGATCGTCGATCCGGCCGAGCGCGGCGCCATGGGTCGCAAGCTGAACGACATGCTGACCAAGGACAGCAATGCCGTCATTCCGCTGGTCTATCGCGGCACCGCCTCGGCCGTGTCGAACACGCTGGGCGGCGTCAAGCTGAACGCCTGGGACAGCGAGCTGTGGAACGTCGCGGACTGGCATCGCATCAAGCAATAGGCCATGCTGGCGAAAGACCGGCCCCGTCGCGGGGGCCGGCCCCTGACCCGTCAACAGGCGGAAAGACCATGATGATTTCCCGACTGATCGCCTCGGCGCTGGCACTGGTCGTCGCTTCGCCCGCCCTTGCCGAACGCGGCGGCGACGGCGAGCTGCGCGTGCTTTACTGGCAGGCCGCCACGGTGCTGAACCCCTATCTGTCGACCGGCGCCAAGGACGTGGACCCGGCCTCGATGGTGATCGAGCCGCTGGCCATCGTCGCCGACGACGGCAGCCTGCTGCCGGTGCTGGCGGCCGAGATCCCCAGCCGCGAGAATGGCGGCATCGCTGAGGATTTCACCTCGGTCACCTGGACGCTGAAGCCGGGGCTGGTCTGGTCGGACGGCTCGCCCGTCACCGCCGAGGACGTGAAGTTCACCGCCGAATATTGCATGGACCCGGCCTTCGGCTGCGCGGTGCTGGCCGAGTTCGAGGGCATCGCCTCGGTCGAGGCGCTGGATGCGCAGAGGGTGCGGCTGAATTTCGACGCGCCACGCTATGCGCCCCTGCAAGCCTTCGTCGGCGGGCGCACGCCGGTGCTGCAAAAGGCGCAGTTCCAGCCCTGCATGGGCGCGGCGGGCGCCAGCTGCACGGCGCAGAATTTCGGCCCCATCGGCACCGGCCCCTATCGGGTGACGGATTTCCGGCCCGGCGACGTGGCGGTGTTCGAGATCAACCAGCATTACCGCGACCCCGCGAAACCCGCCTTCGACCGGGTGACGGTCAAGGGCGGCGGCGATGCCATGGCGGCGGCGCGGGCGGTGCTGGAATCGGGCGAATACGATTTCGCCTGGAACCTGCAGCTGCCGCCCGAGTCGGTGGCGGCGATGGAGGCGCAGGGCAAGGGCAGGCTGGTGGCCAGCTTCGGCTCGATGGTCGAGCGGATCGAGCTGAACCAGACCGATCCCAGCTTGGACCTGCCCGAGGGCGAGCGGTCCACCGCCGCGCATCCGCACCCGGTCCTGGGCGATCCGGCGGTGCGCCGGGCGCTGTCCATGGCCATCGACCGGCCGCTGCTGGCCGAGCTGACCTATGGCCCGGCCGGCAAGCCGACCTGCACCATCGTGCCGGTGCCGGCCGCCTATGCCTCGGGGCGCGACGAATGCCTGGCGCAGGACATCGAGGGCGCGAAAGCGGCGCTGGACCAGGCCGGCTGGCTGCCGGGCGGCGACGGCGTGCGCGAAAAGGACGGTCATCGGCTGTCGCTCGTGTTCCAGACCACGGTGAACCCGGTGCGCCAGGACGTGCAGGCGCTGGTCAAGCAATGGTGGTCCGAGATCGGCGTCGAGACCGAGCTGAAGGCGGTGGACGGCGCGGCCTTCTTCGGCGGCGATCCCGGCAATCCCGATTCGCAGCAGAAATTCTATGCCGATGCGCAGATGTTCACCGATGCCTTCTATATCCCCGACCCTGCCTCGTTCCTGAACAAGTTCGTCTGCTCGCGCATCCCCTCGGCGGAAAACCAGTGGCAGGGCAACAATTCCGTGCGCTTCTGCGACAAGGCCTATGACGCGGGCATCGCCGAGCTGCATCGCAGCGCCGAGCCGGAACAGCGGCAGGAGATCGCGAAGCGCCTGACCGACACGCTGACCGCCGAGGGCAATTACCTGCTGCCGCTGGTGCATCGCGGCATGGTCTCGGCCCATGCGGGCAGCCTGCGGGGCGTCGCCCCGAACGGCTGGGAGGGGCAGCTGTGGAACGTCGCCGACTGGAGCCGCGCCGAGTGAGGAGAAAGCCGTGAGCGGGAAAGGATCGCCATGCTGAGTTTCGCCCTGCGCCGGCTCTTGCTGGCAATCCCGACGCTGCTGTTCATCTCGCTGGTGATCTTCCTGCTGCTGGAAGCCTCGCCCGGCGATCCCTTGGGCGACGTGCCGCTGACCGTGCCGCCCGAGGTCAAGGAGCGGATGCGCGAGGCGCTCGGCCTCGGGCAGGCCTGGTATATCCGCTATGTGCTGTGGTTGAAGCAGTTCTTCTGGGTCGAGCCGCTTTACTGGTTCGACCGCGCCTTCGGCACTGGGTTCAGCGAAGGCATGCAGCGCATCATCAGCTTCCAGAGCCGCAGCCCGGTCTTCGACGTGATCGCGCAGCGGCTGCCGCAGACGCTGACCGTCGTCGGCATGTCCTACCTGATCGGGGTGCTGATCGCGATCCCGATCGGCATCGTCTCGGCCTACAAGCAATATAGCTGGTTCGACCAGATCGGCACCTTCGTGTCGATGGTCGGCTTCTCGCTGCCGACCTTCTTCACCGGGGTGGTGCTGATCATCGTCTTCGGCATCAAGCTGCAATGGTTCCCGTCGATCTACGACACCACCTTGCGGGTGACGGATTGGGACAGCTTCGCCCAGCAGGTGCGGCAGATGGTGATGCCGGTCACGGTGCTGGCGCTTTACAACGCCGCGCAGATCAGCCGCTTCATGCGCGCCTCCATGCTGGACAACCTGCGCCAGGATTACGTGCGCACCGCCCGCGCCAAGGGCCTGTCCGAGCGCGTCGTGGTGCTGAAGCACGTGCTGCGCAATTCGCTGATCCCGGTGGTCACGGTGATCGCGCTGGGTCTGCCAGCGGTCTTCGGCGGCGCCATCATCACCGAGCAGGTGTTCAAGGTGAACGGGCTGGGGCAATTGCTGATCCTGGCGATCAACGCCAATGACATCCCGATGGTGATGACGCTGACCTTCATCTTCGCGGTGCTGATCGTCACCTTCACCCTGATCGCCGACCTGCTCTATGGCGTGCTGGACCCGAGGATCCGCTATGACTGACCGGCTGCTGATCGAGGAAAGCGCGGTCAATGCCGCGGCACCGGGGGCCGAGGCGCTGCCACCGGCCGCCCCAACGCCCGAGGCCCCGGCCCGCAGCCAGTGGTGCGACATCTGGCGGCAGTTCCGCAGCCATCGCGGCGCCATGGTGGCGCTGGTGCTGTTCCTGGCGATCATCCTGTTCGTGGCCGTCGGGCCGCTGGTCTGGACCATCGAGCCGACCTTCGTGGACATCCGCGCCCGCAACCAGGGCTTCAGCGCCGCGCATCCGCTGGGCACCGACCAGCTGGGCCGCGACCTGCTGGCGCGGCTGATGGCCGGCGGCCAGGTCTCGCTGGCGGTGGGGCTGACCGCCATGGCGATCGCGCTGACGCTGGGCAGCCTGATCGGCATCAGCTCGGGCTATTTCCGCCGGCTCGACGCGCCGCTGATGCGGCTGACCGAGCTGTTTCTGGCCCTGCCGCTGCTGCCGCTGCTGCTTCTGATGGTAACGCTGTTCCGCGAGCCTTTGGGAAAGGCGATGGGCCCGGCGGGCGGCACCTTCCTGCTGATCGTCGGCGCCATCGGCGTCACCTCGTGGATGCAGACCGCGCGCATCGTGCGCGGCGAAGTGCTGGGCCTGAAGGAGCGCGAGTTCATCCTGGCGGCGAAATCCATCGGCACGCCGGCGCCGCGGATGATCCTGCGCCATGTGCTGCCCAACGTGGTCTCGCCCATCGTGGTGGCGGCGACGCTGGGCATCGCCACGGCGATCATCACCGAAAGCGCGCTGTCCTTCCTGGGGCTGGGCTTCCCGCCGGATTTCCCGACCTGGGGGCGGCTGCTTTACGACGCGGTGGACCAGATGCAGATGTATCCTTGGCGGGTGGTGCTGCCGGGGCTGCTGATCTCGCTGACGGTGCTGTCGGTGAACTATATCGGCGACGGGTTGCGCGATGCCATGGACCCGCGGATCCGCAAGCGCTGAACGGCGCGGTTGCATGGGTATTGGGCGAGCAAAGAAGCCTAGAGCGCCGCGGCCAGGCGCGGCAGTTCCGCGCGCGGCAGGATCAGGAGCATCGGGCCCTCGCATTCCAGCGTGACCGGGCCCGTGGCTTCGTTCGAGGTGCCGCTGCGGCCAGCCGGCGCGAAGGCCAGCCCGTCGATGGGCCATTTCAGGCCGGTCGAGCTGCCCGAGGCCGGGCCCATTGGGAACAGCGAGACCCGGGTGCCGGGGGCGAGGTCCAGCGCGAGGTGCGGGGGGGCGAGGGTGATCGCGTCCTCGCCGGCGATCAGGATGCAGGGCGGGCCGATGCGGCGGGCGAGCACGCCGAGCGCCGAGAGGAAATGATCGTGGCGCGCGCCCGAGAAACCCAGCGCAATGATGAAGGGCGCACCGAGCCGGGAGAGGCATTTCTCGAAATCGGTGCTGTCCTGCTCGGCGATGGGATGCTGGTTTTCGGCCGGGATCTCGGCCCGGGCGCGGGCCGAGATGCTGTCGAAATCGCCCCAGACCGCCGCCGGCATCAGCCCGTGGCTCAGCGCGGTATCGGCGCCGCTGTCCGCGGCGGCCACCACCGGCGCGAGCCGCAGCGCCTGTTGCAGGTCGGCGCGGCTGACCGGCGCGCCGCCGATCAGCGTGACCGGGCGGGCGCTGGTGAACCTCATTCGCCCTTGCCGATGCCGGAGAAGACCTTGCGGAAGGGCAGCGCCCAGAGGATGCCCAGGGCCACATAGACCGCAAGCTCGACCAGGACCGGCTGGCGGCCCCAGCTCCGGTCCATCCAGTTCACCAGGCTCACCGCCACCACGATATAGAGCGGCAGCCCGACCAGCAGGATCACCAGCGACCAGCGTTTGCGCGTCTTGAGGTCCATGTCAGCCCGCATCAGTCCGCGAAGGGATCGGTCACGAGGATGGTATCGTCGCGCTCGGGCGAGGTCGAGAGCAGCGCGACGGGGCACTGGATCAATTCCTCGATGCGGCGGACGTATTTGATCGCATTGGCCGGCAGGTCGGCCCAGCTGCGCGCGCCCTGCGTCGAATCCTGCCAGCCCTCCATCTCCTCGTAGACGGGTTTCGCACGGGCCTGCAGCGCCGCGGCGGTGGGCAGGTGGTCGTAATGCTGGCCGTCCACTTCGTAGCCGGTGCAGATCTTGAGCGTCTGGAAGCCGTCCAGCACGTCGAGCTTGGTCAGCGCGATGCCGTCCACGCCCGAGATGGCGCAGGTCTGGCGCACCAGCACCGCATCGAACCAGCCGCAGCGGCGCTTGCGGCCGGTGACGGTGCCGAATTCATGGCCGCGCTCGCCCAGGCGCTGGCCGTCGGCATCGTCGAGCTCGGTCGGGAACGGGCCTTCGCCGACGCGGGTGGTATAGGCCTTGACGATGCCCAGCACGAAGCCGATGGCCGAGGGGCCGAGCCCGGTGCCGCTGGCCGCCATGCCCGACATGGTGGTCGAGCTGGTCACATAGGGATAGGTGCCGAAATCGATGTCGAGCAGGCTGCCCTGCGCGCCCTCGAACAGGATGCGCTTGCCGGCCTTGCGGTAGTCGTTCATCACCTTCCAGACCGGCTGGGCGTATTGCAGCAGTTTCGGGGCGATTTCCAGCAGCCTGGCGCGCAGCTCCGCCCGGTCGATGGGCGCGGCGCCGAGGCCCTGGCGCAGGGCGTCGTGATGGGCGAGCAGGCGGTCGAGGCGCGAGTCCAGCGTCTCCTCGTCGCCCAGGTCGGCGACGCGGATGCTGCGGCGGCCGACCTTGTCCTCATAGGCGGGACCGATGCCGCGGCCGGTGGTGCCGATCTTGCTGGCACCGGCGGCTTCCTCGCGCAGCTTGTCGAGGTCCTGGTGCAGCGGCAGGATCAGCGGGGTGTTTTCCGCGATCATCAGGTTTTCCGGGCTGATCTCGACCCCCTGCGCAGCCAGCTTGTCGATTTCGGCGAACAGCGACCAGGGGTCCAGCACCACGCCGTTGCCGATGACCGCCATCTTGCCCTTGCGCACGATGCCCGAGGGCAGGAGCGACAGCTTGAAGACCTGATTGCCGATGACCAGCGTGTGGCCGGCGTTGTGGCCGCCCTGGAAGCGCGCGATCACATCGGCGCGTTCCGACAGCCAGTCGACGATCTTGCCCTTGCCCTCGTCGCCCCATTGCGCGCCGACGACCACCACATTGGCCATTGTGCTTCCCCTTGCGGTCATGAATGCCGCGAACCGTATAATGGCCGAAGCCCTTGGGGGGAAGCGCATTCCGCCCTGCCTGCGAAATGTCCAGCCTGCCCAGATTTCGCGCAGATCGGGGATCGGGCCGGCGGATCTGGTGCCTTTCCTTGCAGTCGCGGCGCGGCTCTGCCGATGCTTCGGGCAAAGAGGTCCCGATGCTGCACCAGACGATCCCCTGCCAGCTTCCCCGCGCCCAAGGGCGCGTCCGCGCCGGATTCGCGCTGCGCAGCGGCACGACCCGGCTGGAGCGGCTGCACCAGTCCGGCAGCGGCAAGGCCATGCTGCCGCCCGCAGGGGGCTGCGAGCTGGTGCTGCTGAACACTTCGGGCGGGCTGACCGGCGGCGACCGGATGGAGATCGCGGTCGGGCAAGGGCCGGGCACGCGGCTGGTGGTGACGACCCAGACGGCCGAACGCGCCTATCGCTCGGTGACAGGCCGGGCGGGGGTTCGGGCGCGCTATGCGGTGGCGGACGGCGCGCATCTGGACCTGCTGCCACAGGAAACGATCCTGTTCGACCGCGCCGCGCTGGTGCGCGAGCAGGAGGTGGCGCTGGCCGGCTCGGCCAGCTGCCTCTGGGCCGAGGTGCTGGTGCTGGGCCGCGCGGCCATGGGCGAGACGGTGACGCGGCTGGACCTGAGCGACCGGCGCCGCATCAGCCGCGACGGCCGGCCGGTCTTTGTCGAGAACCTGCGCATCACCGATGCCGCACTGGCCGGATGCGGGCCGGCGATGCTGGCCGGACGCCGCGCCTTTGCGACGCTGGTGCTGGTGGCCCCCGACGCCGCCGACCGCCTGGGGCGGGCGCGGGATGCGCTTGGCGCGGACGGCGCCGCCAGCGCCTTCGACGGCAAGCTCGTGGCGCGGCTGATGGCCCCGGATGGCTGGGAGCTGCGGCAGGCGCTGATGCGGCTGATCCGGGCGATCCGGCCCGGCCCCCTGCCCCGCGTCTGGCAAATCTGAAGGAAGCCTAGATGAACCTGAGTCCCCGCGAAAAGGAAAAGCTGCTCGTCTCGGTCGCCGCCATGGTGGCGCGCGCCCGGCTGGCCCGCGGCGTCAGGTTGAACCATCCCGAGGCCATCGCGCTGATCTCGGATTTCGTGGTCGAGGGCGCGCGCGACGGCCGCACGGTCGCCGAGCTGATGGAGGCCGGCGCCCATGTCATCACCCGCGAGCAATGCATGGAGGGTATCCCCGAGATGATCCATTCCGTGCAGGTCGAGGCCACCTTTCCGGACGGCACCAAGCTGGTCACCGTCCACGATCCCATCCGCTGAGAGGCTGCCATGAAACCTATCCTCCCCCTGCTGCTGATGCCGACGGCGGCCTTTGCCCATCCCGGCCATGTCGGCCATGCCGCGCCCTTCGCCGAGGGCTGGATGCACCCGCTGGGCGGCACCGACCATGTGCTGGCGATGGTCGCGGTCGGGCTATGGGCCGCGACGGCGGCGGACCGGCGGGGCCTCTGGGCGCTGCCGCTATGCTTCGTCGCCGCCATGCTGGCCGGCGGCGCTCTGGGGGTGGCGGGCCTGCCCCTGCCGGCGGTCGAGCCGATGATCCTGGCCTCGTCCGTCATCCTCGGCCTTGCCGTGGCGCTGGCGCTGCGGCCCTCGCTGGGCTTTGCCTTGCCGGTGGTGGCTGTCTTCGGCCTGATGCACGGCCATGCGCATGGGGCCGAGGGGCCGGCCTCGGGCCTTGCCGCCTATGCGGCGGGCTTCGTGCTGGCGACCGCGGCGCTGCATCTGGCCGGGATCGCGCTTGGCCGGCTGGGCGCCACGCGCCTGCTGGGCGCGGCAACGGCGGCGGCGGGCGTCGCGCTGGCGGTGCTGCCGTGATCCCGGGCGAACTCTTTCCGGCCGAGGGCGAGATCGTCCTGAACGCCGGGCGCGAGGCGATCACGCTGATGGTCGCCAATACCGGCGACCGGCCGGTGCAGATCGGCAGCCACTACCATTTCGCCGAGACCAATCCGGGGCTCGATTTCGACCGGGCGGCGGCGCGCGGCATGCGGCTGGACATCGCCGCCGGCACCGCCGTCCGCTTCGAGCCGGGCCAGCGGCGCGAGGTGCGGCTGATCCCGCTTGCCGGCCGCCGCGCGGTATACGGCTTCAACGGCGCGGTCATGGGCCCGCTGGATTGAGGAGAGGATCATGGCGCTGACCATTTCCCGCCGCGACTATGCGCAGATGTATGGCCCGACCACCGGCGACCGCCTGCGGCTGGGCGATACCGAGATCGTCATCGAGGTCGAGCGCGACCTGACCACCTATGGCGAAGAGGTCAAGTTCGGCGGCGGCAAGGTGATCCGCGACGGCATGGGCCAGTCGCAGGCCAGCCACGCTGAGGGGGCCATGGACACCGTCATCACCAATGCGCTGATCCTTGACCATTCCGGCATCTACAAGGCCGATATCGGCCTGCGCGACGGACGCATCCACGGCATCGGCAAGGCCGGCAATCCCGATACCCAGCCGGCCGTGACGCTGGTGATCGGCCCCGGCACCGAGATCATCGCCGCCGAGGGCCGCATCGTCACCGCCGGCGGCATGGATGCGCATATCCATTTCATCTGCCCGCAGCAGGTCGAGGAGGCCATCGCCTCGGGCATCACCACCATGCTGGGCGGCGGCACCGGCCCGGCGCATGGCACGCTGGCCACCACCTGCACGCCGGGGCCCTGGCACATCCGGCGGATGCTGATGGCGATGGATTCGGTGCCGGTGAACATGCTGATCTCGGGCAAGGGCAATGCCTCGCGCCCCGAGGCGCTGGAGGAGATGGTCCGCGGCGGCGCCGCCACGCTGAAGCTGCACGAGGACTGGGGCACCACCCCGGCCGCCATCGACTGCTGCCTGACCGTCGCCGATGCGATGGACGTGCAGGTGACGATCCATACCGACACGCTGAACGAATCCGGCTTTGTCGAGCACACGCTGGCGGCGATCAAGGGCCGCACCATCCACGCCTTCCACACCGAGGGCGCGGGCGGCGGCCATGCGCCGGACATCATCCGGCTGGTCGGTGCGCCGAACGTCATCCCCAGCTCGACCAATCCGACCCGCCCCTTTACCGCCAACACGGTCGAGGAGCATCTGGACATGCTGATGGTCTGCCATCACCTCGACAAGCGCGTGCCCGAGGACGTGGCCTTCGCCGAAAGCCGCATCCGCCGCGAGACGATCGCGGCCGAGGACATCCTGCACGACATGGGCGCCTTTTCAGTGATCTCCTCCGACAGCCAGGCCATGGGCCGGGTGGGAGAGGTGGTGACGCGGACCTGGCAGACCGCGCACAAGATGAAGCTGCAGCGCGGGCGGCTGGCCGGAGAGACGGGCCAGAACGACAACCTGCGCGCCCGGCGCTATGTGGCGAAATACACCATCAACCCCGCCATCGCGCATGGCATCAGCCATGAGATCGGCAGCGTCGAGCCGGGCAAGCGCGCCGATCTGGTGATCTGGGACCCCGCCATGTTCGGCGCCAAGCCGGAAATGGTGCTGGTCGGCGGCATGATCGCCTGGGCGCAGATGGGCGATCCGAACGGCTCGATCCCGGTGCAGCCCATGTATATGCGGCCGATGTGGGGCGCGATGGGCCGGGCGCGGCATGCCTCGGGCACGACCTTCGTCAGCCGGGCCGGGCTGGATGCCGGCTGCGCCGAGGGGATGCTGAAAGCGGCGGTGGCGGTGCGGGATACGCGCGGCATCGGCAAGGCCGACATGCGGCTGAACGACGCGACACCGCTGATCGAGGTGGACCCCGAAACCTACGAGGTGCGGGCGGATGGCGAGCTGCTGGCCTGCCAGCCCGCCACCGAACTGCCGCTGGCGCAAAGATATTTCCTGTTCTGAAAGCCGCTTACGCCCCCGCTGCAATGCAGCATTGCAAAAGAAGCCATGGTGATGACCGCGAAACAGACCTACATTCGACGCCAGGGGAGGAAACCATTCGCCAATACCGAAAGGGTTTCCAATGGCTACCATCTCGACCAACATCTTCTCGCCCCGCCTGCCGGAACTGTTCGACGCATTCCTCAAGCGGTTCGCGCGCGGCACCGAGGCCTATATCGAGAAGCATTCGCGCCGTGCCGAGATCGAGGCGCTGGAGGCGAAATCCGACGCCGAACTGGCCCGGATGGGCATCACCCGCGACCGGATCGTGCATTACGTCTTCAGCGACCGCATCTGGTTCTGACCTGCAAGGGGGCGCCGCGATGAGCGCGCCCCTGCCGTTGCGGGCCGTCGCGGTGCTGCGCGCGACCCCTGCCGACGACACGGTGGTCCTCGACTACGAGGGCCGCTTCCTGCGCCGCAAGCGCCTGACCTCGCGCGGCGGGCTGTCCTTTCTGGTCGACCTGCCCCAGACGGTCAGCCTTGATCCCGGCGACGCATTGCAGCTGGAAGACGGGCGTCTGGTCGGCATCGCCGCCGCGCTGGAGCCCTGCCTGCGCATCGAGGGGCCGCTGCCCCGCCTCGCCTGGCATATCGGCAACCGCCACACCCCCTGCCAGATCGAGCCCGACCACCTGCTGATCCGCGCCGATCATGTGCTGGAGGCCATGCTGCGCGGCCTCGGCGCCCGCATCACCCCGACCATGGCGCCCTTTGCCCCCGAGGGCGGCGCCTATGGCCATGGCCGCACCATGGGCCAGGACCATGCGCATTAGCCGATGTCCGCGCTGGACCGCCTGTCGCTGATCCAATGGCTGTCGCCGGCCTTCCCCACCGGCGGCTTCGCCTATTCGCACGGGCTGGAACAGGCGATGGCCGAGGGCGTGCGGGACGCCGATGCGGTTTCGGACTGGGTCGCGGATGTGCTGCGCCATGGCGGCGGCTGGCTCGACGCGGTGCTGCTGGCGCTGGTGCTGCGCGGCGAGGATGCCGAGGAGATCGCGGATCTTGCCCGCGCGCTGTCCGGCTCGGCCGAGCGGCTGGCGGAAACCGCGGACCAGGGCCGCGCCTTTGCCGCCACCGTCTCGGCGCTGTCGGCCGCGACGCTGCCGGCGCGGCCGCTGCCCGTCGCGGTGGGTGAGGCCGCGCGCCGGCTGACCCTGCCGGCCGAAGAGGTGATCGCGCATTACCTGCACGCCTTCGCCGCGAACCTGATCTCGGCCGCGACGCGCTTCCTGCCGCTGGGCCAGGCCGAGGCGCAGGCGGCGCTTTCCCGCCTGCATCCGCTGATCGCCGCGCTTGCGGCCGAAGCGGCGACGGCCGGGCGCGACCGGCTGGAAAGCTGCTGCTTCGGCGCCGATCTGGCGGCGATGCGGCATGAAACCCTGGAGGTAAGGATCTTCCGCACATGATGAACGGACCTTTGCGCGTCGGCATCGGCGGCCCGGTCGGCGCCGGCAAGACCACCCTGACCGAACAGCTGGCCCGGGCGCTGGCGCCGCGCCTGTCCATGGCGGTCATCACCAATGACATCTATACCCGCGAGGATGCCGAGGCGCTGATGCGCGCCCAGGTGCTGCCGGCCGAGCGCATCCGCGGCGTCGAGACCGGCGGCTGCCCGCATACCGCGATCCGCGAGGATGCCAGCATCAACCTGGCCGCCGTGGCCGATCTGCGCACCGCCTTCCCCGAGCTGGCGCTGATCCTGATCGAATCGGGCGGCGACAACTTGGCCGCGACCTTCTCGCCCGAGCTCGCCGATCTGACGATCTATGTCATCGACACCGCCGCCGGGCAGGACATCCCCAGGAAGCGCGGGCCGGGGCTGGCCCGATCCGACCTGCTGGTGGTGAACAAGACCGACCTTGCGCCGCATGTCGGGGTGGATCTGGCGCTGCTGGAAGGCGATGCACGGGCGGCGCGGGGCACGCGGCCCTTCGTCATGGCGCAATTGCGGCATGGCAAGGGGGTCCGCGAGATCGTGGATTTCCTGGTGCGCGAGGGCGGGCTGGCCCTGCGCTGACCCGTGAACGATCCGGCCGCGCGAGCACGGCACGGACGCTGCACCTGCACCGTGGCTGAGGGTATTTGGGCAACAGAGAAGAGACCGGAGAAAGGCGCCCGGCCACCGGCCGGCCTTGGCCGACATCGCCCCATTCCCATCGCCCCATTCCCATCGCCCCATTCCCATCGCCGCGGGTTACCGGCCGCCTCCGGAGGAGGTCCGGCGTGGCACAGCCGACCGGCTGCGACGCCTTTCCGGCCGGGGCAAGCAGCCGCCGGGTTCCGGGCCGCCGCAAGGCGGATGGCGCCGACTTTCGGGAGGGGTTTCGTGGCTCAGGCGACGGCGCGCAGCGGCCCCGGCCGGAAAGGCGTGATCGTCACCTCGGCGCCGTCGAAGATGCAGAAGCTTTGCGCCGGCACCTCCAGCCAGCCGGTTTCGTCGCTCTCCAGCGGTTCCGAGACCACCGCGCGGCCGCCGCGCGTGTCGGACCAGCGGTGGAACAAGGTCGGCGCATGCTCGTCGCTGGCATAGCGCAGGGCATAGAGTCTGGTCCCATCCGAGAAGGCCGCCGTCAGCCGCACATGCGGCGCCGCGCCCTTTTGCCGGGCCAGTGCCTCGAATTTCGCGGTGGCGCGGGCCATGGCGCCGGCGGGGTCGTCCTCCAGCCCCTCGCCCAGGGCCATCAGGAACAGCGCCTCGCTGTCGGTGGCGCCCTTGCGATGCGGATAGAGCTCGTCGGGGATCAGCACCTCGGCATGGCGGCGATAGCCGTCGTAGCCGCCGAACTGGCCGTTATGCATGAAGCACCATTTGCCGACGACGAAAGGATGGCAATTGTTGCGGCTGGTCGCCGTGCCGGTCGAGGCCCGCACATGCGCCAGGAACAGGTGCGATTTCACCGTGGCGGTCAGGCTGCGCAGGTTGCTGTCCGACCAGGCCGGCATGATGTCGCGGTAAAGGCCCGGCTCCTCGCGCTCGCCATACCAGGCGATGCCGAAGCCGTCGGCATTGACCGGGGTGTGACAGCGGGTCGCCCCGTGGCTTTGCCGGACCAGCGAATGGCCGGGCCGGCAGATGACATCCTCAAGATAGATCGGACTGCCGACATAGGCTGCCCAGCGGCACATTATCCTGCCCCTTTCCGCGCTTTTTCCTAGGGCTAGCACGAAAAGCCTGACGAATCACCAAAAAGTCTCAGGCGGGGTTTTCTTCCACGATCACAAGGTCGCGTTCGGCCGCATCCCGGGCATGGTCCAGCGCCGCCTGATACTCGGCCGAGCGGTAGCAGGCCACCGCATCCTCGACGCTGGGGAAGCGCGCCACGACATTGCGGGCGCGCTCCTTGCCTTCAAGCTGCACGTAGCGCGAACCGCGGGCCAGGAACACCCCGCCATGCGCGGCGATCGCCGGCCCCGCCAGCCGGGCATATTCGCCATAGGCATCGGAGTCGGTCACGGTCACATGGGCGATCCACAAGGCGGTCATGCTTTCTCTCCGATCAGGGTTTCAACGGCCGAGATGGCGCTGTCGGCCGCGGCAAGGCTGGGCGCCCCGCCCTGGGCGCGGTCGGGACGGCCACCGCCGCCCTTGCCGCCCAGCGCCGCGGTCGCGGTCTGCACCAGTTCGACGGCGCTGATCCGGCCGGTCAGGTCGGGGGTGACGCCCGCCGCTACCGTCGCCTTGCCGTCCGCCTCGGCCAGCACCACCACGGCGCCCGAGCCGAGCCGCGACTTCATCTCATCGACCAGCGGGCCCAGCTCCTTGCCGGTCACGCCCTCGACGCGCCGGGCGATCAGCTTGATGCCGTTGATGTCCTTGGGCTTGTCCTCGGACCCGCCGCCCATCGCCAGCTGGCGCTTGAGCTGCGCCACCTCGTTGGCCAGCGCCTTGCGCTCATCGGCCAGGGCGCGGACCTTGTTCACCACGTCGCCGGCCTGCGCCTTGACGATGCCGGCGATTTCGGAAAGCTCGGCGTCCACGCGACGCAATTCGTCCATCGCCGCCTGGCCGGTCAGCGCCTCGATGCGGCGGATGCCGGCGGCCGAGGCGGTCTCGCCGGTCAGGGCGAACATGCCGATATCGCCGGTGCGCGCGACATGGGTGCCGCCGCACAGCTCCAGCGAATAGGTCTGGCCGCCGGTGCCCTTGCCCGAGCCCGCCAGCTCGCCCATCGAGACCACGCGCACCTCGTCGCCGTATTTCTCGCCGAACAGCGCCTGGGCGCCCAGGGCGCGGGCATCGTCGGGGGACATGATCCGGGTCTCGACCGGGCTGTTCTGGCGGATGAAATCGTTCACCTCGCGTTCGACCTGGGCCAGCTCCTCGGGGGTCATCGCCTTGGCATGGCTGAAGTCGAAGCGCAGCCGATCGGGCGCGTTCAGGCTGCCGCGCTGCGCGACATGCTCGCCCAGGGCGCGGCGCAGCGCCTCGTGCAGCAGATGCGTGGCCGAATGGTTGGCACGGATGGCGCTGCGGCGGTCGTGATCGACGGAAAGCTGCGCCCCCTGGCCGCGCTGGATGCTGCCCAGCGTCACCTCGGCGATATGGATGAAGACGCCGCCCGACTTCCTGGTGTCGGTGACGCGCGCCGCGCCGGTCTCGGTCTTGATCAGGCCGGTATCGCCGACCTGGCCGCCGGCTTCGGCATAGAAGGGCGTCTGGTTCACCACGATCTGCACCTGCTGGCCCTCGGAGGCCGCATCCACCGCGGCGCCGTCCTGCACCAGGGCCAGGATCTGGCCCTCGCTGATCTCGGTGTCATAGCCCAGGAATTCGGTGGCGCCGTGCTCTTCGGCGATGTCGAACCAGATCGCGGCATCCTTGGTCTCGCCCGAGCCGGCCCAGGCGGCGCGCGCCTTGGCCTTCTGCTCGGCCATGGCGGCGTCGAAGCCAGCGGTATCGACCGCGCGGCCCTTTTCGCGCAGCGCGTCCTGGGTCAGGTCCAGCGGGAAGCCATAGGTGTCGTAAAGCTTGAACGCCGCCTCGCCCGGCAGGTTCGCCCCCTCGGGCAGCTTCGCGAGCTCGTCGTCCAAGAGCCGCAAGCCGCGGTCCAGCGTCTGCTTGAAGCGGGTCTCCTCCAGCTTCAGCGTCTCCTCGATCAGCGCCTGGGCGCGGCCGAGCTCGGGATAGGCGGCACCCATCTCGCGCACCAGCGAGGGCACCAGCCGATGCATCACCGGGTCCTTGGCGCCCAGCATATGCGCATGCCGCATGGCGCGGCGCATGATGCGGCGCAGCACATAGCCGCGCCCCTCGTTCGAGGGCATCACCCCGTCGGCGATCAGGAAGCTGGTCGAGCGCAGGTGATCGGCGATGACGCGATGATGCACCTTGCCGGGACCGTCCGGGTCGGCGCTGGTCGCATGCGCGCTGGCCTCGATCAGGCTCCGCATCAGGTCGGTGTCGTAATTGTCATGCTTGCCCTGCAGAAGCGCACCGATCCGCTCCAGCCCCATGCCGGTGTCGATCGACTGCATGTCGAGCGCGCGCATCGAGCCATCCTCGAACTGCTCATTCTGCATGAAGACCAGATTCCAGATCTCGATGAAGCGGTCGCCGTCCTCATCGGCGCTGCCGGGCGGACCGCCCCAGATCTGCTCACCGTGGTCATAGAAGATCTCGGTGCAGGGGCCGCAGGGACCGGTCGGACCCATCTGCCAGAAATTGTCGCTGGTCGGAATGCGGATGATGCGGTCGTCGGGAAGCCCCGCGACCTTCTTCCAGATCTCCGCCGCCTCGTCGTCGGTGTGATAGACGGTGACCAGCAGCTTGTCCTTGGGAATGCCGAAATCCTTGGTCAGAAGCTCCCAGGCAAAGGGGATGGCGCCGTCCTTGAAATAGTCGCCAAAGCTGAAGTTCCCCAGCATCTCGAAGAAGGTATGGTGGCGCGCGGTATAGCCGACATTGTCCAGGTCATTGTGCTTGCCGCCGGCGCGCACGCATTTCTGCGCGGTGGTGGCGCGCTTGTAGTCCCGGGTCTCGACGCCGGTGAACAGGTTCTTGAACTGCACCATGCCCGAATTGGTGAACATCAGCGTCGGGTCGTTTCGCGGCACCAGCGGGCTCGAGTCGACGACGCGATGGCCGTTGCGTTCGAAATAGTTCAGGAAGGTTGAGCGGATCTCATTCAAGCTGGGCATATCGGGCCTTCATCGCAAAGCGGTTTTTCCGGCCAGAACCGGTTTGCCGCCCGGTCTAGCCCCAGCCATGGCGGCTGTCCAGCAATCCCGCATGGCCGGGCGGCCTCCCGGCATCTCTCTTGGGCAAATATCCTGGGGGAGCGCCTCATGCGCCCCGTCGAGGGGCGCGTGAGGCGTGGGGGCAAAGCCCCCTTGGCGATGGAAATGCACGGGAACTTCCCTGCGCACCGCATGCAAGTCCTGTCGGAAGCCACCGATGCCCGCCGGGTCGATCCGGGATCAATCCTCGGTCAGCGCCTCGTCGCCATCCTCCGTAGCCCCGAAATCCAGGCCGTGGCTGGCACGGATCTTGTCCTCGATGGCATAGGCCACGTCGGGATTGTCGCGCAGATATTGCTTGGCATTCTCGCGGCCCTGGCCGATGCGCTCATCGCCATAGGAATACCAGCTGCCCGATTTCTCGACCACGCCGGCCTTGATGCCGAGGTCGATCAGTTCGCCGACCTTCGAGATGCCCTCGCCATACATGATGTCGAACTCGACCTGGCGGAAGGGCGGCGCCACCTTGTTCTTGACCACCTTGACCCGGGTCGAGTTGCCGACCACCTCGTCGCGGTCCTTGATCGAGCCGGTGCGGCGGATATCCAGGCGCACCGAGGCGTAGAATTTCAGGGCGTTGCCGCCGGTGGTGGTCTCGGGGTTGCCGAACATCACGCCGATCTTCATGCGGATCTGGTTGATGAAGATCACCATGCAGTTCGACCGCCCGATGCTGGCGGTCAGCTTGCGCATCGCCTGGCTCATCAGCCGGGCCTGGCTGCCCATCTGCATGTCGCCCATGTCGCCCTCGATCTCGGACTTGGGCGTCAGCGCCGCCACCGAATCGACCACGACCAGGCTGACCGCGCCCGAGCGCACCAGCGTATCCACGATCTCCAGCGCCTGTTCGCCGGTGTCGGGCTGGCTGATCAAGAGCTCGTCCAGGTTGACGCCCAGCTTCTTGGCATATTGCGGGTCCAGCGCATGTTCGGCATCGACGAAGGCGCAGACGCCGCCCTTCTTCTGCTCCTCGGCCACGACATGCAGCGTCAGCGTGGTCTTGCCCGAGCTTTCCGGGCCAAAGATCTCGATGATCCGGCCCTTGGGCAGGCCGCCGATCCCCAGGGCGATGTCGAGCCCCAGCGAGCCGGTCGAGGTCGCCTCGATCTCGGCCACCGGACTGTCGGCGCCCAGCTTCATGATCGAGCCCTTGCCGAATTGCCGTTCGATCTGGGCCAGCGCGCTGTCCAGCGCCTTCTGCTTGTCTGCGGATCGCTTGTCGTTCATGTCGAAAAGTGTTGCCCCTGCCATGCGGTCCTCATGCTTATTTCACACCCCGCCATCCGGGGCAATCAGCGCCCGCCCGCCATTTTGTTCACGGGTTGTTCTTATCTGCGCCCTATTGCGCCGAAATGCAAGTCCTGGTTGGCGAATCAGAGACCGCATCGCGACCTCCTGCCCCAGACTGCCGCGAAAGGATTAAGAAACGGTTTACAGCCGCAGGGCGGATGGCTATCCCGGCGCACATGCCGCAACGGCTGAAAGTATTTGGAAAATGCTGATCTTCTGGGAAAGGCGGCTGGTCTTCCTCGCGACACCCAAGGCCGGGTCCACCGCGGTGGAATCCGCGCTTGAGGCCCTGGCCAATGTCGCCGTCCAGCGCCCGGCCGCGCTGAAACATGCCGACCTGCAGACCTATCGGCGCCATATAGAGCCCTGGCTGCATTCGGCCACCGGCGAGAAATTCACCACCATCGCCCTGATGCGCGAGCCGATCGGCTGGCTGCGCAGCTGGTATCGCTTTCGCCTGCGCGACGATGACGAAGATCCCGATCACCCCATGATCGGCGTCAGCTTCGCGGATTTCGCCAGCGCCTATGCCGATCCCGACGGGCCGGAGGTGGCGCGGGTGGGCAGCCAGGCAGCCTTCCTGACCACGGAAGCCGATCGTGTCGATCGCATCTTCCGTTACGAGGACATGGAAACCTTTACCCATTTCCTCGAGGACCGGCTGGATTGCGCGATCAGCCTGCCGCGGGTGAACGTGCCGCCGACGGTCGACGTCAGCCTGAACCCCGAACAGGAGGCGGGGCTGCGCAAGGTGATGGCGGCGGATTTCGCGCTTTACGATTCGCTTTGATCCCGGCCCGGCGGCGACCTAGCGATTGCCGCCCAGTTGCCGGCTCACCAGCGCGGTCAGGTCCGAAAGCGAGAAGGGCTTGGCCAGGAAGGCGGCATCCGGCACCGGCGGACGGCCCTCCGAGAAGATGTCCTCGGCATAGCCCGACATGAAGATCACCTTGGTGTCAGGCCGGTCGCGCAGCGCGGTGCGCACCCAGGCCGGGCCGTCCATGCCCGGCATCACCACATCGGTGACGAAGACATCCACCTCCAGGCGCTGATCGGCCAGCAGCGACAGCGCATCCTCGGCGCAGGCCGCCTCGAGCACGTTGAACCCCTGCAATTTCAAGGCGCGGCTGGCAAAGGCGCGCACCGGGGCCTCGTCCTCGACCAGCAGCACGGTCGCCTCGACCTCGCGACGCGCGCGCATCGCAGCCGTCGGGGACTGCTGCTGCACCTCTTCGGCATCGCGGCGGTCATGCGCCGGGAAGAACAGAGAAAAGCAGCTGCCCTCGCCCGGCGCGCTGTCGCAGAAGATATAGCCGCCGGTCTGCTTGACGATGCCGTAAGCGGTCGAGAGTCCCAGTCCGGTGCCTTCGCCGGTGCGCTTGGTGGTGAAGAAGGGCTCGAAGATCTTGGCCAGATCATCGGCGGCAATGCCGCAGCCCTGGTCGCGGACCTGGACCCGGACATAATCCCCGGCCGGCAAGGTGGCGCGCCCGCAGGCGGCGCGGCTCTCCAGCCGGACATTGTCGGTGCAGATGGTGATGTCGCCGCCCTCGGGCATGGCGTCGCGGGCGTTCACCACCAGGTTCATGATCACCTGTTCCAGCTGGCGCCGGTCGGCGCGGATCATCCGCAGCGAAGGATCGTGATCGAAGGTCAGCACGATGCGCTCGCCCACCAGCCGGTTCAGCAGATGCGTCAGGTCCGAAAGCGTGTCGCGCAGGTCCATGATCTGCGGCTTGAGCGTCTGCTTGCGGGAAAACGCCAGCAATTGCCGCACCAGCGCCGCCGCCCGGTTGGCGTTCTGGCTGATCTGGTCCAGATCGGCGTAATCCGGATCGGCCTTGTCATGGCGCAGCATCAGCAGGTCGCAATGCCCGGTGATCGCGGTCAGCAGGTTGTTGAAGTCATGCGCGATGCCGCCGGCAAGCTGGCCGATCGCCTGCATCTTCTGGCTTTGCACGAACTGCGCCTCGAGCGTCTTCAGCGCGCTGGCATCGGACAGCACCGCGGTGACGTGATCCCCCTTGCCGCGCGTCAGCGAGACCTGAACGAACCGGTCGGGGCCCTCGGCCCGAACATGCAGCACCTCTGATCCGCCGATCGTCCGTCCCGCGCCGACATCCGCCACCCAATCGCCCATCTCGCGTCCGAGCCCGTCGAGCAGTGCGGCCAGGTTCTGTCCCCCGACCGCCCCCCCCCCAGCAGGTCGCAGGCGGCCGCATTGGCGCGGAGGATATTCGCCGCGGGGTCGAGGATCAGCAACGAGACCGGAAGCAGATCGAAATCGTCGATGTCGCTGCGCGGCGGCGCCGGCGCGGGCAGTGCCGGCAGCTCGGGGGCGGCGGCCCGCCACAGCTGGACGGTCGAGCCCGCCTGGCGGGTCACCATATAATCGCCCGCCTCGCCCAGATCGGCGCGGACCCTGCCGCTGCGGGAAAGGCCGATCCCCAGGTCCTGCCAGAACGCGGCCGGATCGGCATGGCGGCGGCTGAGCGCATCATGAACAGGTCGGCCGACCAGATCGCCGATCCGGTCCAGCGCCATCTGATTCTGCGCCAGGATCAGCCCGTCCGGCCCGACCGCAAAGGCCGGCAGATCATGGTCCAGGACAGAGGGCAGCAGCCGGGACAGGTCGCGCCGCGTCGCCAGCCCCCGCCACAGGTGACGGGCCGAAATGGCGCCGCCCAGAAGATACCAGGCCGTCACCGCCGCACCGACGGTCAAAAGAGTGACGCCGCCCTGCGCGTCCTGCGGGCGCAGCGCCAGCCACAACGCGCCGATCAGCGCGGGAAGCGTCAGAAACGGCACCAGGATTTGCGCAGAGCGCAGGATGTCCGCCCGTTCCGAAATCATCAGTCCCCTCGCAACCAATCTTTTCCTCTCTGCGTAGCGCATGCGGGTTAACCGGAGGTTAACGCCGACGCATCAAGGCGAGGTAGAAGCCGTCCGAAGCCTCCAGCGGCGTGAACCGGCGCTCGGCGACCGGTTCGAATCCCGGATTGCGGGCAAGGAATGCGTGTGCTTGCCCTTGGTTTTCCGCAGAAAGCACCGAACAGGTCATATAGGCGAGATACCCGCCCGGCGCGACGAATCCGGCCGCCTGATCCAGGATCCCGCCCTGCACCGACAACAGCCGCCGCAGCGCTTCGGGGGTCAGCCGCCATTTCGCCTCGGGGCTGCGCCGCCAGGTTCCGCTGCCCGAACAGGGCACATCGGCCAGGACGGTATCGAACCGGCCCGCGACCTTGCCCGGCGCGGCCAGGCGGATGCGCACCCCGGCTCTTTCGGCCCGGGCCGGCAGATCGGCCATGCGCCCGGCATCGATGTCATGCGCGGTGATCGGCCCCGCTCCCCGCGCCGCCATGGCCAGCGCCTTGCCGCCGCCCCCCGCGCAAAAGTCCAGCAGACTGCCCTGCGCCGGCAAAAGCGCGCAGGCCAGCTGGGGCGAAAGGTCCTGCAGCTCGACCAGACCCTCGCGATAGGCGCGGCAGCCGGACAGCCGCCGCGCGCCTTCGGAGACGCGCAGCGCCGTGGGCAATTCGGCATGCGCCACGGTCGCGATCCCCTCCTCGGCCAGCGCGGCGGCGGCGCGCGCCGGATCGGCGCGGCGCAGGTTGACCCGCAGCCAGACCGGCGCGCGGTCGCGCATCGCCAATGCCACCGGCTCGGCAGCGGCGCCCAGCGCCTCGTGCCACAGCGGCAAAAGCCAGTCCGGCAGGTCCAGCGCCTCTGCCGGCGTCGGCGCGCGGCCCGCCGCCAGCTCGGCCGCGGAAAGAGCCGGCGGCCCGTGCCCTTCGCCGGTGAACAGCGTTGCGGGATCGGCGCCTTCTTCGCGGCACAGCCCGAGAAGCAGCCCGCGCCCGGACAGCGCGCCGCCCAGGGCGGCACGAGAACGCCGCCGGCGCAGCGCATCGAAGACCAGATCCCGCACCGCCGCGCGATCCCCCGAACCGGCAAAGCGGCTGGCCCGGGCCCAGCGGATCAGCGCCGCCTCGGCGGCCTGTCCCGCAAGAACGCCGTCAAGGATGGCGATGGCCGCGGCGGCTCGGGCGGCGGGCGTCATGTCTGGCTGCGTCCCCGGCGCGGCGGTTGGCGGATCCCGCCCAGAAACGGCCCCGGCCGTGCTTTGTCAATCCCGTCAGGGCGGCAGGCCGGACCGCCAGAGCGAGGCCCCCTCTTCTCCCGAGGCGACGCGCACCGCGATCATCGGCCCGCCCGGAGCCCCCAGGGGCGAGCGTCCCGAGGCCAGCACCGCCAGCGAGCCGGGCCGGCCCGTGACCTGACTGCCCAGCGGCGCCCCCAGCAGCATCACCCTTTCCCGTACCCGCCGGCGCTGGCCGGACTCGATCGAGGCGAAGCTGTTATAGGTCTCGGGCGAGCCGGTCATGCCCTGGAATCCCCGGTCGCGCAGCATCTGGCGCAGCGTGTCGAAACGCGCCAGGTACCGCTGCGCATGGACCTGGGTGCGAGAGTGGAACGCGCCTGCCGCAATGCGCCAATCGCCCATCTCTCCATGCAGATCGCGCACGAAACGCGCGGCATAGCGGGCATTCTCCAGCGGGTCGAACATCTGCGCGACCGAGGAGAAGTTCTCGCCATGCCAGCGATAGTTCAGCTGGAAGCAGCCTATGTCGATATTGGTGCGGCCCCGGGCCACGCGATCCTCGGCAAAGGCCACCGCGCTGGCGGGGTCGTCGAACCAGGTCCCCTCGCCCTCGGCATTGGCGCTCCAGGCCCAGGGGCGCACGACGCCGTCCAGGCGGCGCCCCGTCTCGGTCAGGGTCAGCGCGCCCATGATGTCCATCGGCACGCCATATTCCTGCGCCGCCTGCTGCGCGGCCCATTCGCAGACATCGGCCGAAGGCAGCGCCCTGCCCCCGCCGGGGCCGAAAGCCGCAGCGCCAAGCGTCAGAAGAAAAAGGAAAGCCCGGAAAAGCATGAAAGGCCGCGAAGGAAGTTCCCTCACGACCTCTAGGGCAAACCGATTAAGATTCGGTAAGCGGATCAGCCCATGCGGTAATTCGGGCTTTCGCGGGTGATCTGCACGTCATGGACATGGCTTTCCTTCAAGCCCGCACCGGTGATGCGCACGAACTGGCAGCCGCCGCGCATCTCGGCCACGGTGGCGTTGCCGGTATAGCCCATGGCGGCGCGCAGGCCGCCGACCAGCTGGTGGATCACCGCCGCGGCCGAGCCCTTGTAGGGCACCTGACCCTCGATCCCCTCGGGGACCAGCTTGTCGCTGGCCGCGTCCTTCTGGAAATAGCGGTCGGCCGAGCCCCGCGCCATGGCGCCGAGGCTGCCCATGCCGCGATAGGATTTGAAGCTGCGGCCCTGATAGAGGATCACCTCGCCCGGGCTTTCATCCGTGCCGGCGATGGCCGAGCCGACCATGGCGCAGGAAGCCCCCGCCGCGATGGCCTTGGCGAAATCGCCCGAGAACTTGATGCCGCCATCGGCGATGACCGGCACGTCGCCGGCGCCGCGCGCCGCGTCCATGATCGCGGTCAGCTGCGGCACGCCGACGCCCGCGACGATGCGGGTGGTGCAGATCGACCCCGGGCCGATGCCGACCTTGATCGCATCCGCGCCGGCATCGACCAGCGCGCGGGCCGCCTCGGCGGTCGCCACGTTGCCGGCCACCACCTGCACCTCGTTCGAATGCGCCTTGATGCGGGAAACGGCACGGGCCACGCCCTCGGAATGGCCATGGGCGGTGTCGATGACCACCAGATCCACCCCGGCTTCGATCAGGGCAAGGCTGCGCTCATATCCCTCGTCGCCGACGGTCGAGGCGGCGGCGACGCGCAGCCGGCCCAACTCGTCCTTGCAGGCCAGCGGGTTCAGCACCGATTTCTCGGTATCCTTCAGCGTCAGCAGGCCGGTCAGCCGGCCCTCGGCATTGGTGATCAGCAGCTTCTCGATCCGGCGGGCCTTCATCAGGTCGATGGCCTCGGCCCGGTCGGCGGGCTCGCGCAGGATGGCGAGGTTCTCGGCCGTCATCACCGCCCGCACCGGCATGTCGTCGCTGTTGGCGAAGCGCATGTCGCGGTTGGTGATGATGCCGACGACCCGGCCGGCCGCGTCCACCACCGGAAAGCCGGTGACGTTGTAACGCTCCTGCAGGGCCTTGGCATCGGCGATGGTCTGGTCGGGGGTCAGGGTGATCGGGTCGTAGACGATGCCCGATTCGAAGCGTTTCACGCGGCGGACCTCGTCGGCCTGCTGCTCGGCGGTCAGGTTGCGGTGGATCACGCCGATGCCGCCGGCCTGGGCCATGGCGATGGCCATGCGGCTTTCGGTGACGGTATCCATGGCGCTGGAGAGCAGCGGAATGTTCATCCGGATCTGCTTGGTGACATAGGTCGTCACGTCGGCGGTCGAGGGCATCACCGAGGACGCCGCAGGAACGAGAAGAACATCGTCGAAGGTCAGAGCCTCACGAATCTGCATGGGAGCATCCTTGTCAGGGGTTCGTTTGGCAGTTTCCCATTTCACGCGGGGAGCGGATTGTCCAGCCTGCCGGGCGCGATCCGGGGCGATTTGGCGACGATTTCCGGATGCCGCCCTCTGGCGCGGCCGGACCGCTCCGATGACGGCCGGCAGGCGCATGCAACGGCCGGGCCGCTGACGCCGCGTTAACGGAATGTTGCGGAGAGGACACGCCCGGAAGGCGGCGGGGCCGGGACGCGGCGTCAGGATATGCGGGAGATTGACGCAACTGTGGCGCGTGCCGCAGGCTGAACCCAGAGGTTTGAAAAGAACCGGTCTCTGGGAGGAAACCATGAAAAGGATCATCACCGGCATCGGCGCCCTGCTGGCCACGGCCGCGCCTGTTCTGGCCGGCGGGATCGAACGCGCGCCGCAATCGCTGGCGCCGCTGTTCGAGCAGGGGAATTATCTGGAGCTCAGCTTCGGCGGCGTGACCCCCGACGTCTCGGGCCGGGACCTGGCGGTGTTCGGCGGCCGCGAGACCGGCGATGTCGCGCAGGGCTACGGTTTCGCCGGGTTCGCCTACAAGCACCAGTTCACGGATGCCCTGTCGGGCGTCTTCATCCTGGAACAGCCCTTCGGCGCCGATATCCGCTACGAGCCCGGCAGGTCGGTGGCCTTCGGCGGCACCGCCGTCGAGGTCAATTCGACCACCTATACCGCCCTGCTGCGCTACAAGTTCGAGAACAACTTCTCGGTCCATGGCGGTATCCGCGGCTCGCACGCCGATGGCGACGTGACGCTGAGCGGGGCGGCCTACGGCCCGCTGTCCGGCTATAACGTCAAGCTGGACGGGGCCTGGGGCGTCGGCTGGGTCGCCGGCGTCGCCTATGAGATGCCAGAGATCGCCGCCCGCGTCTCGCTGACCTACAACTCGCCCGTCGAGCATGATTTCGACACCACCGAGACCCATGCCGCCCTGCCGCCCTCGGGCATCAGCAGCGAGACCACCGTCAAGACGCCGCGCTCCTGGACGCTGGAGGGCCAGACCGGCATCGCCGCCGACACGCTGCTGTTCGGCTCGATCCGCTGGGTGAACTGGTCCGAGTTCAGGGTGAACCCGCAGGTTCTGGTCGGCACGCCGCCGGCGGGCTTCGGCATCGCGGACGGCCTGGTCGAGCTGGAGGACACCACGACCTACACCATCGGCGTCGGCCGCAAGTTCACCGAAACCTGGTCGGGCTCGATGTCCTTCATGTACGAACCCGACGGCGACGACCTGGTCTCGCCCCTGGCACCGACCAACGGGCGCAAGGGCGTGACGCTGGCCGCGATCTATACCCGCGACAACATCAAGGTGACGACCGGCGTCAGCTACATCAAGCTGGGCAACGCCTATGCCGAGACCGGGACGCCGGATGTCGCGCGGGCCAGGATGTCGGACAACCACGCCTGGGCCGCGGGCGTCCGCGTCGGCTATTCCTTCTGAGCCGCCGCAAGGATGAAGGCCCCGGTTCCGCCGGGGCCTTTTTCATGCAAGCCCGGTTCCTGGCTGCACGGTTTCATGGGTATTTGAGGAACGAAGAAGCCGGGTGCCGCGGCCGGATCGACGCAACGGGATCGTTGCCATCTCCTGCATGGGCCGGGCCTTGGCGGCATGGGCCGCTTGAGTATCAGCGCATGAGTATTTGGGAAACGGTGAAGATCAGCGCCGCAGCGCCTCGACCAGGGCGATGAAATGCTCGCCGCGCTTTTCGAAGTTGGGATATTGGTCGAAGCTGGCGGCGGCGGGGGCAAGCAGCACCGTCTCGCCCGGCCGGGCCTCGGCGGCGGCATGGGCGACCGCCTGCTCCATGGTCTCGGCGATCTCATAGGGAGTCTGGCCGATCTCGAGCGCGAAGTCGCGGGCGGAATGGCCGATCAGATAGGCCTTGGTGACATTGCCCAGATGCGGTTGCAGGGCGGCGATGCCGCCCTCCTTGCCCAGACCGCCGGCGATCCAGCGGATGTTGCGGAATGCGGCCAGGGCCTTGGCGGCGGCATCGACATTGGTGGCCTTGCTGTCGTTGACCCAGGCCACGCCGCCGATCTCGGCCACGGTCTGGCTGCGATGCGGCAAGCCTTCGAAGCTGTGGAAAGCGCGCTCGATCTCGCGCGGGGCAAGGCCCACGGCGCGGGTCGCGGCATAGGCGGCGCAGGCGTTCTGGTGGTTGTGCTCGCCCGGCAGGCCCTTGATGTCGCGCAGGTCGATCGAGGCGACCTGGCGGCCCTTGCGGCATTCCGAAAGAAAGCCCTTGCGGGCAAAGACCGACCAGCCGAAGCGTTCCAGCTTTTGCCCCGAGGAGATGCGGATCACCCGGTCGTCCGAGGGGGCCATGGCAAGCTGGCCGGCAAGGTAGCATCCCTCGATCTCATCGACGCCGATCACCGCCCGGTCCGGGCCGCCCTCGGCGAAGAGCCGGCGCTTGGCGGCGAAATAGCCGCCGGGGCCGCCATGGCGGTCGAGATGGTCGGGCGAGAGATTGGTGAACACCGCCACATCGGGCGTCAGGGCGCGGGCAAGGTCGGTCTGGTAGCTGGAAAGCTCCAGCACCACCACCTCGCCGTCATGGGCGGGGTCGAGCGACAGAACCCCGGTGCCGATATTGCCGCCGATCTGGGTCGGGCGGCCGGCTTCCTTCAGGATGTGGTGGATCAGCGCCGTGGTGGTGGACTTGCCGTTCGAGCCGGTGACGGCGATGACCCGCGGGGTGGTGTCGAACCGCTCCCATTCCGCGGTGGCGAAGCTGCGGAAGAACAGCCCGATGTCGTTGTCCACCGGCACGCCGAGCGCGTAAGCCTTGGCGATGAGGGGATGCGGTTTCGGATAGAGATGCGGGATGCCGGGGCTGGTGATCAGGGCCGAGACGCCCTCCCAGCTGGCGTCGCGGGTCAGGTCGAGGATGCGCAGCCCCTCGGCTTCGGCCTGTTCTCGGGTGTCGGCGCCGTCGTCCCAGGCGACGACATGGGCGCCGCCGGCGGCAAGGGCGGCGGCGGTGGCGCGGCCGGAGCGGCCGAGGCCGAGCACGGCGATGGTCTGGTTTTCGACGCCTTGGACGGGGATCATGGTTCTGCCTTCGGTAAAGGAAGGCCGGGGGCGCTTCGCCCCCCGGACCCCCCGAGGGTATTTGTGCAACAGAGAAGGATCAGCGCAGCTTGAGCGTGGCGAGGCCGATCAGCGCCAGGATCAGCGCGATGATCCAGAAGCGGATGACGATCTGCGCCTCGCCCCAGCCCTTCTTCTCGAAATGGTGGTGGATCGGGGCCATCAGGAAGACCCGCTTGCCGGTGCGCTTGAAATAGAGCACCTGGATGATCACCGACAGCGCCTCGACCACGAAAAGGCCGCCGACGATGGCCAGCACGATCTCGTGCTTGGTCGCCACCGCGATGGCCCCGAGCGCGCCGCCGAGCGCCAGGCTGCCGGTATCGCCCATGAACACCGCGGCGGGCGGGGCGTTATACCACAGAAAGCCCAGGCCGCCGCCGATCAGCGCCGCGACGAAGACCGCGAGTTCCCCGGTGCCGGGGACGAAATGCACGCCGAGGTAATTGGCGAAATTCGCGTTGCCGACCATATAGGCGATCACCGCGAAGCTGGCCGCGGCGATCATCACCGGCATGATCGCCAGCCCGTCCAGCCCGTCGGTCAGGTTCACCGCATTGGCCGCACCCAGGATCACCAGCACCGCGAAGGGCACGTAGAGCAGGCCCAGATTGATCAGCGCATCCTTGAAAAAGGGCAGCGCCAGTTCGCCGCTGAGCGCCGCGGGGTGCAGCCAGGCGGCGGCGGCCCCCGCGCCGGCAGCGATGCAAAGCCCGATCAGCAGCCGCACCTTGCCCGAGAGCCCGGCATGGTGCTGCTTGGTGACCTTGGCATAGTCGTCGGCGAAGCCGATGGCGGCAAAGCCCAGCGTGACCAGCAGCACGATCCAGACATAGCCGTTGTCGAGCCGCGCCCAGAGCAGCGTGCCCACCACCAGCGCGGCGAGAATCAGCAGCCCGCCCATGGTGGGGGTGCCGGCCTTGGAGAAATGGTTCTCGGGCCCGTCGTCGCGGATCGGCTGGCCCTTCTTCTGCTTGCGGCGCAGAAGGTCGATCAGCGGCCGGCCGAAGAAGAAGCCGAAGACCAGCGCGGTAAAGAAGGCGCCGCCGGCGCGAAAGGTGATGTATCGGAAAAGGTTGAAAAAATCCCCGCCGTCAGAGAGGTTCGTGAGCCAATAGAGCATTACGCTGTCCTTTCGCCAGGGGGCGTGCTTTGGCGCGTCCGCCTGAGCGCGTCAACCACCGTCGAGACCTTGGAGGATTTCGAGCCCTTCACGAGCACGATATCGCCGGGCGCGACCAGGTCCTGCGCGCGCTCGGCCAGTTCGGCGGCACTCTCGGCATGCAGCCCGCGGCGGGTTTCCGGCAGCGCCTCGTGCAGGGCGCGCATGCGCGGGCCGGCGGTGTGGACCAGATCGACCGAGGTCATGGCGGGGTCCTGCGCCATGCCGGCATGCATGGCGATCTCGTCGGGGCCGAGTTCCAGCATGTCGCCCAGGATCGCCACCCGCCGCCCGCCGGTCAGCCGCGCCAGCGTCGCCAGCCCGGCCGAAAGCGAGGTGGGGTTCGAGTTGTAGGCGTCGTCGATCAGCCGGATGCCGCCCAGATCCTCGACCGCGCCGCGGCCCAGCGGGGGGCGCCAGTCGGAAAGGCGCGCCGCGGCCTGCTTCACATCGGCCCCGGCGGCGGAAAGCGCCGCCAGCACGCCGACCGCGTTCATCACGAAATGCGTGCCGGCGCTGGCGAGGGTGAAATCCACCGTCTCGCCCAGCACCCGGGCGCGGACCCGGGTCGCGCCGTCCACGGTCTCGGCCTTCAGCGGCCTCGCCATGCCTTGCTGGCCGAAGCCGATGACGATGGCGCCGGCCTCGTCCGCGCAGTCGCGCAGCAGCTGGGTGACGGGCAGGTCCTCGGGGATCACGGCGGTGCCGGGCTGGGTCAGGCCGCGGAAGATGGCGCCCTTCTCGCGGGCGATGCCCTCGATGGCGCCGAAGGCTTCCAGATGCGCCGCGGCGACCGTGGTGATCATCGCCGCCTGCGGCCGGGCAAGGCGCGCCAGCGGCTCGATCTCGCCGGGGTGGTTCATGCCGATCTCGACGATGGCGAAGTCGGTGTCCTCGGGCATGCGCGCCAGGGTCAGCGGCACGCCCCAATGGTTGTTGTAGCTGGCCTCGGCGGCATGGATCCTGCCCTGCCCGGTCAGGGCGATGCGCGCCATTTCCTTGGTCGAGGTCTTGCCGACCGAGCCGGTGATGGCCACGACCTTGCCGCGCATGCGGGCGCGGCCGGCGCGGCCAAGCGCCTCCAGCGCCGCCAGCACCTCGGGGACCACCAGCAGCGGCGCATCATCCGCCACGCCCGCGGGGATGCGGCTGACCAGCGCGGCGGCCGCGCCCTTTTCCAGCGCCTGGGCGACGAAGTCGTGGCCGTCGCGGGCGGCCTGCAGAGCGACGAACAGATCGCCCGGCCGGATGGTGCGGGTGTCGATGGAGACGCCGGTGACGGCGAAGTCACGGGTGGCGCGGCCGCCGGTCGCGGCAACGGCATCCTGCGAGGTCCAGAGCGTCATATCTTGCCATCCAGCGCCGCGACGGCCACCGAGGCCTGCTCGGCATCGTCGAAGGGATAAACGTCGTTGCCGATGATCTGGCCGGTCTCGTGCCCCTTGCCGGCGATCAGCAGCGCGTCGCCGGGCTGCAGCGCATCGACGGCGCGCAGGATCGCCTCGGCCCGGTCGCCGACCTCGATGGCATCGGGACCGGCGCCGGCCAGCACCTCGGCGCGGATCGCGGCCGGGTCTTCCGAGCGGGGATTGTCGTCGGTCACATAGACCAGGTCGGCGAACTGCCGCGCCGCCTCGCCCATCAGCGGGCGCTTCAGCCGGTCGCGGTCGCCGCCGGCGCCGAAGACCACGATGATGCGGCCCAGGACATGCGGGCGCAGCGATTGCAGGGCCGAGGCCAGCGCGCCGGGCTTGTGGCTGTAATCGACGAAGACCGCCGCGCCGTTTTCCCGCACCGCCGCCAGTTCCATGCGGCCGCGCACGGTGGTCAGGCCCGGCAGCGTCTCGATCACCCGGGCGGGTTCGTCGCCGGCGGCGATGGCGAGGCCGGCCGCGGCAAGCACGTTTTCCGCCTGGAAGCCGCCGATCAGCGCCAGCCGCACCAGATGCGCCTGGCCGTGCAGGCTGAAGCGCAGGTCCTGCCCGGTCGCGTCGTAACGCTGGCCGAGGATGCGCAGGTCGGCGCGCTCATCCTTGCCGATGGTGGTCAGGTCGAGGCCGCGCTCGCGCGCGATCTGCGCCATCTGCCGGCCGCGCGGGTCGTCGATATTGACGACGGCTCCGGCGCCTTCGTCCAGCAGGTGGTCGAAGAGCAGCGCCTTGGCGGCGAAATATTCGTCGAAATCCTTGTGATAATCCAGGTGGTCCTGGCTGAAATTGGTGAAGGCCCCGGCCTTCAGCCGCACCCCGTCCAGCCGGCGCTGGTCAAGGCCGTGCGAGCTGGCCTCCATCGCCGCATGGGTGACGCCCGCGCTCGCCGCCTCGGCCAGCACCCGGTGCAGGGTGATCGGCTCGGGCGTGGTATGGGCCAGCTTGGCCTGGTAATCGCCCTGCACGCCCATGGTGCCGAGGCTGATCGCCTTGTGGCCCAGCGCCTGCCAGATCTGCCGTGTGAAGGTGGCGACCGAGGTCTTGCCCGAGGTGCCGGTGACGGCGACCATGGTTTCGGGCTGGGCGGCGAACCACAGCGCGGCGGCCCCGGCCAGCGCGGCGCGCGGGTCCTCGGCCACCACCAGCGCCGCGTCCGAGCCGGCCAGCTCGGCCGCGGCGATCTCGGCGCCCTTGCGGTCGGTCAGGATGGCGCCCGCCCCCTGGCGCAGCGCATATTGGATGAACTCGCCGCCATGCGTCGCCGAACCCGGCAGGGCCGCGAACAGATGCCCGGGCCGAACCTGCCGCGAATCGACGGACAGCCCCGTCACCTCGGGGTCGCGCCCCTTGTCCCCCCGAAGCCCCAGAAGGGACAGCCGCATCACCCGTTCGGTCACGGAACCTCCGCTCATCAGTTCGAGACGAGCTTTAGCCGATCCGGCAAAGGCCGTTCAACCATCGGCAGCTGGGTTTCCGTGCTGGGCCTCAGGCCCAGCAGCGGCGCGACGCGGCGGATCAGCTCGCCCGCCACCGGGGCCGCGGTGGCGCCGGCGGTGCGGCTTTCGCCGCCCCCCGCCAGCCCGACCGAGGGCTCGTCCAGCGTCAGCACCAACACATATTTCGGATCGCTGGCCGGAAAGACCGAGGCGAAGGTCGTCACGTTCTTGTTCTTGTAATAGCCGCCGGTCGGGCGCGGCTTGTCGGCGGTGCCGGTCTTGCCGGCGACCTCGTAGCCGTCGATATTCGCGGTCCGGGCGGTGCCGCGCGTCACCACCTGGCGCAGCAGCTGCATGGCGGTATGGGCGGCGGCGGGCGAAAGCACCTGCTCGCCCTCGCGCTGGCTGCGGCCGTGCACCAGCGTCGGGCGCACGCGCTTGCCGCCGTTGGCGATGGTCGCATAGGCCGAGGCCAGGTGCAGCGGGCTGGCCGCCAGCCCGTGGCCGAAGGCGACCGTGGCCGAGGTCACGGCGGGCCAGCGTTGCGGCACCAGCGGCTTGCCGGTCGGCGCCTCGCTCATCTCGATCGGGGTCGGCTCGAACAGGCCGAGCTTCTGCAGGAAATCCCTCTGCCGCTCGGGGCCCAGCAGCTGGGCGATGCGCACCGTGCCGACGTTCGAGGATTTGGCGATGATATCCGCCACCGAAAGCTGGCCGCCGTAATTGTGGAAATCGTTGATGAGGTATTTCCCGATCCGCATCGGCGACTTCGCGTTGATCATCGTGGCCGGGCTGACCAGCTTGAGGTCGATGGCCTGCGCCACCGGGAAGATCTTGAAGGTCGAGCCCAGCTCGTACTGGCCCTGCACCGCGCGGTTGAACAGCGGGCTGTCCGAGGGATCGCCCTTGAGCAGCGGCCGCGGCCGGTCGTTGGGATCGAAATCGGGCAGGCTGGCCATGGCGACGATCTCGCCGGTCTTGACCTCCATCAGGATGCCGGTCGCGCCCTTGGCGTTCATCACCTTCATGCCGTTGCCCAGCACCTCCTCCATCGCGGCCTGCACGGTCAGGTCCAGCGACAGGGTCAGCGGCGCGCCGTCATTGGCCGGGTCGCGCAGCCAGTGGTCGAAGGCCTTCTCGACGCCGGCGACGCCGACGACCTCGGCGCTGGCGACATCCTCCTTGCCGAAGGTGGCACCGCCAAGGATATGCGCGGCGATATGGCCGTTCGGGTAAAGCCGCATCTCGCGCGGGCCGAACAGCAGTCCCGGCTCGCCGATGTCGTGCACGGCCTGCATCTGCTCGGGGCTGATCTTCTTCTTGATCCAGACGAAGGTGCGCTTGCCGGTGAAGTCCTTGCGCAGACGCTCGATGTCCAGGTCCGGGAAGACGCGGACCAGTTCGCGCGCGGCGCGCTCCGGCTCGACCATCTGCTGGGGATGGGCGTAAAGCGAATGGGTCAGCAGGTTGGTGGCCAGCACCCGCCCGTGCCGGTCGGTGATGTCGGCGCGCTGCGAGATGATCTGCGCGCCCGTGGTCTGCACCCGCGGCTCGCTGGGCTGGCTGGAGGCCAGCACGCCCATCTTGGCGCCCACGGTGCCGAAGGCGACCGCGAAGGCGCAGGACATGAAGAACAGACGGGTGCGGGCGCTGCCGCGCGCCTTTTCCTGAATGACGGCATGCCTCTGGGCGCGGTTCTCGGCCTCGATGGCATCGGGGTTCTGCCCGGTTTCGCGGGCGCGAAGGATGCGGGCCAGCGGGCGCAGCGGGGTGCGGATCATGGCGTGCTCTCCTGTGGTCTGCGGGGCGGATATCCGGCGGGGCGCTCGACGGGCGCATCGGCGCCGGCCTCGGGACCGGCGGCGGGCTCGGGCGCCTGGGGCGCCGGGAAGGCCACCTGTCCGACATCGACGAACTGGTCCGAACCGAAGGGCACCAGCTTCAGCCGCTCGAAATTCAGGTCGACCAGCTGGCGCAGGCGCTCGGGACGGTTCAGATAGGCCCATTCGGCGCGCAGCACGCCCAGATCCTCGCGCAGGCGGCCGATCTGGCGCTGAATATCGCCCATCTCGCTGATGGCGGCCTGGGTGCGGTAATTCTCGCGATAGGCCCAGAAGGCCAGGCCCATCACCGCCAGCGTGGTCAGAAGGTAAAGCACGGATCGCATCAGCCCCTCCTATCCGACAGCACCGGCAGGCCCAGGGCCGCCGGATCGACCCGGCCGGCCGGCGCCCCGGTGCGGATGCCGACGCGCAAGAGCGCCGAGCGCGCGCGCGGATTCGCCGCCAGCTCGGATTCGTCCGGGCCGATGGCGCGGCGGAAGGGCAGCGTGAAGGCCGGCTCCTCGCGCGCGGCCTCGGGCGCATGGCGGCTGCCACCGCCGGCGCTGTTCGAGCGCGCCTGCATGAAACGCTTGACGATGCGGTCCTCGAGCGAATGGAAGCTGACCACCGCGAGCTTGCCGCCCGGCCGCAGCGCCCGCTCGGCCGCCGCCAGCCCGGCGACGAGCTGGCCGAACTCGTCGTTCACCCAGATGCGGATCGCCTGGAAGGTGCGGGTCGAGGGATGGCTCTGCCCCGGCTTGGGGCGCGGCAGGCAGCCGGCGACGATGTCCGAAAGCTCGCCGGTGCGCGACAGCGGCCGCGCCGCCACGATGGCCTTGGCGATGCGGCGCGAGGCGCGCTCCTCGCCGTAAAGGTACAGCACGTCGGCGATGACCGATTCGGGCGCGGTGTTCAGCAGCTCTGCGGCCGAGGGCCCTTCGCCGCCCATGCGCATGTCCAGCGGCCCGTCGCGCAGGAAGGAAAAGCCGCGCTCGGGCTGGTCGAGCTGCATCGAGCTGACGCCCAGGTCCAGCACCACGCCGTCGACCGGCCCGCCGGCCAGCTGGTCCAGATCGGAAAAGGTGCCCTCGACCAGATGCAGCCGGTCGCCGTATTCGCCCGCCCAGGCCCGGGCCATGCGAATGACCGAGGGGTCGCGGTCGATGCCGATGACGCGCTCGGCGCCCTGCTCAAGCAGGCCGCGCGCATAGCCGCCGGCGCCGAAGGTGCCGTCGACCCAGATACCCTTCACAGGCGCAACGGCCCGCAACAGCGGGCCAAGCAGGACGGGAATATGCGGAGCCTCGGCCATCTATCCCTCATCCCTCCCGCCAAGGGCCAGCAGCGACAGCGGGTCGGCGCCGGGCTCCAGCTCCGGCACGCGGGCCTCCAGCGCGCGCTCTTCCTCGGCATAGGCTTCGGGGGTCCAGACCTTCAGGCTGTCGCCGGCCGAGATGAAGAAGGCGCTGTCGGTCAGGCCGATCTTCTCGCGCAGCTTCTGCGGCAGGACCAGCCGGCCGTCGCCGTCGATCTCGGCCTCGTCGGCATGGCCCTGATAGATGTTTTCCAAGAGGTTGCGGGCGGCCGAGCCGCGCGGCATGCGGGCGATGCCCTCCTCGATCTCTTCCATGGCCTCGATGGTGAAGAGTTGCAGCCAATTCCAGTCGCGGGTGCCGTAGACGATGACGAGCTGCGCGCGCTTGCCGGCCTGCCAGTCGGGATCGGAGGCTTCAAAGACCCGGCGGAACTTGGCCGGGATGGAAACGCGACCCTTCGCGTCCACCTTGACCTCTTCCGACCCTCTGAACCGGCGTGCCAACGGCCCGCACTCCTTCCACTGTCCCGGCCTTTCCGGTTTTCCCGAAAAGGAAAGGCGGACCGGGCTGCTGCCACCGCCCGATCCGCCGCCCTCGTTCCCATCTCTGGGCCCCGTAGTTTCGGGGATCGCGCCCTGCGTTTCGCGCCACCTGGGGGAGGTGCTGCTCGCGCGCTGCAGAGGTCGTTCGGAAGCGGGTTGCCTGTATGAAAGCTGCTTGTCGCCTTTTGGGGTCTTGATGCCCCTCGTGCCCGTTCCGTGAGCTAAGGGATGCCATGGGAATTTACGGGACGCAATGGATTTGTTTGGGGGAAAGCAGGCTGCAGGCGGGCCATTGCCGGTGAACGGCAAGCGAACAAATTCACGCCAGCGCGATCAACACGGAAGGTTTCGGATTCTTTTCGCCGGCGACCACAAGATATGGTGTCGACCTGGGCTGTGGCACATAAATCCCACAGTTTCCCGGAATCGGCCCGATTTCCGCCCAGGCACGCCCTTCGGGGTGGGGAGAGCGTGGCGGGAATCGCGGATTCGTCGGTTCTTCACGGCCAATCACGCCGTGGTGATTCGGAATCGGAGCGCCTTTCCCGCGAATTCCCGGACCCGTTCCCGTGCTTTCCCGGACGGGTCCCGGGCGGCCGGCCTCAGGCCATGCCGCCAGAGATCAGCCGTTCGGCCAGCCGGGCAAAGGATTGCGCCGCCGGTCCGTCGCCGGCGGCGACCGGCGTGCCCGCATCGCCCGACAGCCGCAGGTCGAGGTTCAGCGGGATCTCGCCCAGGAAGGGCAGGCCCAGCGCCGCGGCCTCGGCGGCGACGCCGCCATGGCCGAACAGATGCGCCTCATGGCCGCAATTCGGGCAGATATAGGTGGACATGTTCTCGACCAGGCCCAGCACCGGGGTCTTGAGCTTGCCGAACATGTCGATGGCGCGGCGCGCGTCGATCAGCGCCACGTCCTGCGGGGTCGAGACGATGATCGCCCCGCTGACCTGCGCCTTCTGGCACAGCGACAGCTGCACGTCGCCGGTGCCGGGCGGCAGGTCGACCAGCAGCACGTCCAGCTCGCCCCATTTCACCTGATTCAGCATCTGCTGCAGCGCGCCCATCAGCATCGGGCCGCGCCAGACCACGGCCTCGCCTTCCTTCATCATCAGGCCCAGCGACATGACGGTGACGCCATGGGCGTGCAGCGGCTCGATCATCTGGCCGTCGCTGGTCGGGCGCTGCCCGGTCAGGCCCAGCATCCGCGGCTGCGAGGGGCCGTAGATATCCGCATCCAGCAGCCCGACCCGCCGCCCCTTGCGCGCCAGCGCCACGGCGAGGTTGGCGGTCAGCGTGGATTTCCCGACCCCGCCCTTGCCCGAGCCGATGGCCAGGATCCGCGCCACGCCGCTGACCGGGGCCGGCCCGGCCTGGGGCGTCGGGTGGCGGCCGATCTTCAGGCTGGGCGGCGCCTCGCCGCCCGAGCGCGCCGTGACTTGCGGCGGGGCGGCGCCGCGCGGCGCGGCGGGGGCGGTGGTGACGATCTGCACCTTCTCGACCCCCGGCAGGGCGGAAAGGCGGCGCTGCGCCTCGGCCTCGACGGGCGCAAGGGCGCGGGCGGCGGCGGCATCCGCGGCCTCGATGACGAATCGCACCACGCCCGATTCGACGCTGAGCGCGCGCACCAGATCGGCCGAAACAAGGGTTCCGCCCCCGGGAACCGCGATCTGCGCAAGTTCCGCAAGCACACGTTCGCGTGATATCGTCATCGCCACCCCCATTTCAAAGCGCCCGCAGCATGGCAATTCGGACGGGTGTCGGCAACCCGCACCAGAAGGCTGATACCGCTAACTGCCTGTGACCCCGCGTAAAATACGACCCGGCTACTAGAGAAACTTGATGAAGCTTGTAAAAAGGCTGAAAAGTTCACGGATTATTAACGCTTTGTGACAGCCTCCAAGAAACAGCCATGTGGTTTCTGCATAGCAGCATCTCGCCCGCGGCCATTGTGCATATGCAGAAAAGGGACCATGTTCGTCTCAACAGCGCGACAGGGAAAACCGACCGCGCCATCCGCAAGACGAAAGAGTGTATGAAATGGCTGTTCTCGATCTGATCCATGGCGGTCTGCACCGCAACGACATCGCCGGCAACGGCGCGATCGCGAAATTCGTGGCCAATATCCGTGAGAATATGGCACGCCGCGCGGTCTATCGCCAGACCCTGCGCGAACTGGGCGCGCTGTCGAACCGCGATCTGGCCGACCTGGGCCTGAACCGCGGCAACATCCGCAGCGTGGCCTACGAGGCCGCCTGGGGATCGAAGTAAGGCATAGAACACCCGACCCACTCCTCCTCCCTTGGGTCCGGGTTCAGGCGGCATCCTCCCTCCTCCTCCCTGAGGATGCCGCCGCTCAGATACGGCGAGACCCCCTCCTCCTCCCTGGGTCTCGCGGTTCAGGCGGCCGCCTCTCTCCTCCTCCCCGAGGCGCCGCCAAACCGATACGGCGAAGCCCCTCCTCCTCCCTGGGCTTCCCGGTTCAGGCGGCACCCTCCCTCCTCCTCCCTGAGGGTGCCGCCAAGAAATACCGCCGAAAGGCGGGACGAATGCGACGGTCCTCTCCTCCTCCCTGGGATCGTCGACACGCGGTGATGGCCTCCTCCTCCCTGCCATTGCCGCACCCCATACGGCGAGACCCCCTCCTCCTCCCTGGGTCTCGCGGTTCAGGCGGCCGCCTCTCTCCTCCTCCCGGAGGCGCCGCCAAACCGATACGGCGAAGCCCCTCCTCCTCCCTGGGCTTCCCGGTTCAGGCGGCGCCCTCCCTCCTCCCTGAGGGTGCCGCCAAGAAATACCGCCGATGGGCGGGACGAATGCGACGGTCCTCTCCTCCTCCCTGGGATCGTCGGCACGCGGTGATGGCCTCCTCCTCCCTGCCATTGCCGCACCCCATACGCGGCCCCTCCTCCTCCCTGGGCCAGCGTTGCGCGGCGGTGCCCCCTCCTCCTCCCTGGGCGCCGCCGCTTTTCATTTCCGGACCATCGGGTTAATCGCGGGACATGTTGTCCTATCAGCACGCCTATCACGCCGGGAACCTGGCCGACCTGCACAAGCACGCGCTGCTGGCTTGGGTGCTGGCCTATCTGACCGCCAAGCCCAAACCGCTGTCCTATCTGGAAACCCATGCCGGGCGCGGCCTCTACGACCTGGCGGCGCCCGAGGCCGAGAAGACCGGCGAGGCGGCGGTCGGCATTACCCGCGCGCTTTCCGAAAACTGGCTGTCCGAGGATCACCCGCTGCGGCTGGCGCTGGACGCGGTGCGCGCCCGCCATGGCGCGACCGCCTATCCCGGCTCGCCGCTGATCGCGCGGCATTTCCTGCGGCCGGGCGACGTGGCGCATCTGGCCGAGCTGCACCCGGCCGAGCACGAGGCGCTGGCGCAGGTCGCCGGCTTCGCGCATCTGCACCGGCAGGACGGCTTCCAGATGGCGCAGGCCCTCTGCCCGCCGATGCCGCGCCGCGGGTTGCTGCTGATCGACCCCAGCTATGAGGTCAAGGCGGATTACGACGCCATCCCGCGCCATATCGGCAAGCTGGCGCGCAAGTGGAACGTGGGCGTCATCGCGCTGTGGTATCCGATCCTGGCCGACGACCGCCATGCGCCGATGGTCGAGGCGCTGCGCCGGGACCATCCCGGGGCGCTGATCTCGGAGGTGCAGTTCCCGCCGGCGCGCCCGGGGCATGGCATGGTCGGCTCGGGCATGGTCGTGCTGAACCCGCCCTACGGGCTGGCCGAGGAAGCCCGGCGGATCGAGGCGCTTTTCTAGGACCGCTTGTCTAGGCGTGCTGCGGGGGGACTTCGCGTCCCCCGTCCGCCGCTGGCGCGGCGGCGTCCCCCTGCGGGATATTTGCGCAAGAAAGAAACCGGCCATCGGCAAGGGCGGCGGCGAGGCGGCGGTCGGTAGCGTCTTCGGGACCGCTGGCCCAGGGGCGGAAGCGCAGGCGAAAGGCGGCGAGGCGGTCGGGGTGCTCGGGATAGCCGATGCGGGTCAGGCTTGCGGCCAGCGGCCGGTCCTCGCCCGCGCCGTCCGGCCAGAGCGCCAGCCCCTGCAAGGCCAGCCGCCGCCAGTCGAAACGCGGGCCTGGGTCGATCTTGCGCCCCGGCGCCATGTCGGAATGCGCGATCACGCCCGCGGGGCCGATGGACCAGCGCGCCATGATGCCGTGCAGCAGCGCCTCCAGCGCCGCCATCTGCGGCTCGGGGAAGGGCCGGTCGCCGGGATTGGCCAGCTCGATGCCGATGCTGCGGGAATTGATGTCCTCGCGCCCCTGCCAGGACCCGGCGCCGGCATGCCAGGCGCGGCGGTCCTCGGGGACCAGCGCCTCGGCCGCGCCGTCCTCATGGATCAGCCAATGGGCGCTGACCTCGGCCGCGGGATCGCAGAGCCGGGCGCGCGCGGAAGGTCCGTCCGCCATGCCTGTGTAATGGATCACCACCAGCGAGGGGAGCTGCCCGCGCCGGTCGCCGTGATTGGGCGAAGGGCTCAAAGCCGGGGCTGGCGGAAGGGGCGCGGATCCCAGCCGCAGACGAAGCCGTCGCCGTCGGGGTCCAGCCCGCGCGGGTCGATCACCGGCCCGCCCGCCGCGATGAAAGCGGTCTGCGCCGCATCGGCGCTGGCATAGCCGCGGCAGGCCTGCGCCGCCGCCGATTCGGAACCGCCGCTGCGCTGATACTTCCGCGTGCCCGGCGCCTGCGCTTCCTGATGCGCGTAACGCACCAGCACCGGGGTCGAGCCGGGATAGGGACCGGTGGCGGCGACCTGGGCATTGGCCGGAACCGCTGGGGCGCGCACCGTCGTCGTCCCCGCCGGTTTCGCCGGCGTGCCGGCGATATCGGCGGCGGTCGGCGCCTGCACCGGCAACTGCACCGGGATCGCTGTCGGCACCGGGCCCCTGCCCTGCAGCGCGACTTCGCGCGCCTGCAGGTATTCGGCATAGCGCGAGCCGTTGTGCATGGCGCTGTAATTCGGGTTCCAGCCGGTATTCTCGCCGCAGCCGGCCAGCGCCAGAAGCGGGGCAAGGCCCAGGATCGCCAGGTTCCGCATCGGTCTCTCCCGTTTGAAGCCGGTCACCACCAGCGCGAGGGTTTCGCCGTGAAGCCTGCCGCAGATTCGAGGGCCTGCGCAAGGTTCAACAGGTTGCCCTCGTCCCAGGGCCGGCCGATCAGCTGCATGCCCAGCGGCAGGCCCTGCCTGTCCAGGCCCACCGGCACCGAGATTCCCGGCAGCCCGGCCAGGTTCACCGTGACGGTAAAGACGTCGTTCAGATACATCTCGACCGGGTCCTTGCCCGCCATCTCGCCCAGGCCGAAGGCGGCGCTGGGGGTGGCCGGGGTCAGGATCGCGTCGATGCCGTCGGCATAGACCTGATCGAAGTCGCGCTTGATGAGCGCGCGCACCTTGCGGGCGCGGTTGTAATAGGCGTCGTAGAAGCCCGCCGACAGCACATAGGTGCCGATCATCACCCGGCGCTGCACCTCGGGGCCGAAGCCCTCGGCGCGGGTCTTCTCATACATCTCGACCACGCCGTCGCCGGCGCCCAGCTTCGCGCGCCGGCCGTAGCGCACCCCGTCATAGCGCGCGAGGTTCGAGGACGCCTCGGCCGGGGCGATCACGTAATAGGCCGGCAGCGCGTATTTGGTATGCGGAAGGGTGATGTCCACCACTTCGGCGCCGGCATCGCGCAGCATCTCGGCCGCCTTGTGCCAGAGCGCATCGATCTCGTCCGACATGCCTTCCATGCGGTATTCGCGCGGAATGCCGATCCGCTTGCCGCGGATGTCGCCGGTCAGCGCCGCCTCGTAATCGGGCACCGCCCGCTCGGCGCTGGTCGAATCCTTGGGATCGACCGAGGCCATGGCGCCCAGCATGATCGCCGCGTCGCGCACCGATTTCGTCATCGGCCCGGCCTGGTCCAGCGAGCTGGCGAAGGCGATCACGCCCCAGCGGCTGACCCGGCCATAGGTCGGCTTCAGCCCGACCGTGCCGGTAAAGGCCGCCGGCTGGCGGATCGAGCCGCCGGTATCGGTGCCGGTCGCGGCCAGGCACAGGTCGGCCGCCACCGCAGCGGCCGAACCGCCCGAGGAGCCGCCCGGCGTCAGCTGCCGGTCGTCCACCTTCCACGGGTTGACCGCCGGGCCATAACAGGCGCTTTCGTTCGAAGAGCCCATGGCGAATTCGTCCATGCTGAGCTTGCCCAGCATGACCGCGCCGGCATCCCACAGGTTCTGCGTCACCGTCGATTCATATTGCGGCAGGAAGCCGTCGAGGATCCGGCTGGCCGCCTGCGAGGGCACGTCCCTGGTGCAGAACAGGTCCTTGATGCCCAGCGGGATGCCGCACATGGCGGGCGCGTCGCCCCCGGCGATGCGGCTGTCGGCGGCGGCGGCCATCTGCCGGGCGCGTTCGGGGGTGTTGTGGACAAAGGCGTTCAGCGCGCCGGCACCCGCAATGGCCGAAAGGCAGGCCTCGGTCAGCTCAAGGCTGGTGAAATCGCCCTTGCGCAGCCCGTCCCGGGCCTCGGCGATGGTCAGTCTGTTCAGATCGCTCATTCCACCACCTTCGGCACGGCAAAAAAGCCCTCGCGCGCATCGGGCGCATTCTTCAGGATCAGCTCCTGCATCTCGCCATCGGTGACGATGTCCTCGCGCCGCTTGAGCCGCATCGGCTCGACCCCGGTCATCGGCTCGACGCCCTCGACATCGACCTCGTTCAGCTGTTCCATGAAATGCAGGATGCCGTTCAGCTCCTGCGCCAGCGCGGGCAGGTCGGCGTCCTTGACCGCAATCCGCGCCAGATGCGCGACCTTGCGGGCTTCGTCCTCGGTGATCGCCATGGGAGGCTCCTTTCGCTTGCGCCGGGTTTTACCGGGGCGGCCGGGGCGGGGCAAGCACCCGCGCAGGCGGAACTTTACGCCCGCCGCCCGGCTTGGCAGGATGCGGCGACGCAAGCAAAGGAGCCTTCCGATGAAACTGACCTGGCTTGGCCATTCCGGCTTCCGGCTGGAGATCGAACAGGCGGTGATCCTGATCGACCCCTGGCTGTCCGGCAATCCGATGTTCCCCGAGGACAGCCGCGACGAGGCGATCCGGGACGCCACCCATGTCCTGCTGACCCATGGCCATGGCGACCATACCGGCGACGCGCTGTCGATCGCCCGCGAGCTGAAGATCCCGGTGGTCGGCATCTACGACCTGATCAACACCTGGCAGACGCATCAGGACATCGAGGGGCTGGGCTTCAACAAAGGCGGCACCGTCGATCTGGGCGGCGCCAAGGTGACGATGGTCAATGCCAGCCATTCCTCGTCCTTCGACGGCAACGAGGGGCCGGTCTATGCCGGCCACGAATCCGGCTACATGATCGCCGGCGAAGGCCATGTGATCTATGTCTCGGGCGACACCGACATCATGGCCGACATGGCCTGGATGGGCGAATATCACCGGCCCGACATCGGCATCCTCTGCGCCGGCGGGCATTTCACCATGGACATGGAACGCGCGGCCTGGGCGGCGCGGAAATATTTCGACTTCAGGACCGTGATCCCCTGCCATTACAGGACCTTCCCGCTGCTGGCGCAGGATGCCGAGGCGCTGAAGGCCGGGCTGCCCGGCGTGCAGGTGATCGAGCCCGAGGTGATGCAGCCGATCGCGCTCTGAGGCATTTCCGGCAAAAGCGGGCGCCGGCTTTGCGCGCGCGGAAATGCGCAAGGACAAGGCCCTGGCGCATTTCCGGCAGACCGGCGGACTGGCGGCGGAATGGTTCAGGGCCAGCGATAGGCGCTGGGCCCGGGCTGTGCGCGCGCCGCGGGCCGGGCCGGCGCGAAGATCTCGACCAGCAGCGGATGGCAGGCGGCGGCGTCGCTGGAATGCTCGCTGCCGCAATCGCCGCCCGGACAGGCGGACAGGCCGCCGATCAGGTCGATCTCGGCGAAGAACTCGATGTGGTCGCCGGGGCGCACGGGGCTTGCCTTCATGAAATACTGCCCGGTGTCGCGGGTGAAGCCGGTGCACATGAAGACGTTCAGCACGTCATGCACCAGCGGCTCGGCCTCCTCGCGCGCAAGGCCCAGCTCGGCCATCAGGGCGTTGACGAGGTTGGAGTGGCAGCAATGATGATAGTCCTGCCCGTTCAGCAGGCGATGGGTATAGGGATCGCAACGCGTGCCGATCACGTCATGGACCGAGCCGCCATATTCGTCGATGCCATACCATTCCAGCGTGTCCTCGGTCACCGTGGCCATCGGGCGCAGGTTGGGAAAATTCGACCACATCCGGTCGCCGCGCGTCAGATGCGTGCCGTGCAGGGCCCGGGTTTTGCCGGAATAGAACCGCTCATGCGGATCGGCGGCGGACCACAGGTTCAGATCGCCGACCTGCGGTCCCTCGATACTGGTGATGCGGAAGAAATGCCCGGCCGGGACGTGAAAGCAGCGCGCCTCGCGCGGCGGGACCAGGCATTCGCCGGATTTGCGCGCCGTCAGGCGGATCTCCTGCAAACCGGGCAGGTCCGGATCGGGAAGCGTGTGGTTCGGATAGCAGATGACCGGGGGGATGGCCCGGCGCTCGGCGGCGTCTTGCGGAATGGTGCGGATCATGCAGGCGATGCTATGCGGGCGTCCGCGATATCGCAAGCGCGTGCTGCCCCATGGGTATTTGGAAAACAGAGAAGCATACACCGCCCCGACGGCTTCTCTGTTTTCCAAATACCCAAAAACAAGAGCGCGGCCGGTCGGCCGCGCTGGAAGGCCCGCAAGAACGGGCGAGCGGCACGCCTCAGGCGGCGCGGCGCATATCGGCTTCGAGCGGCATCGGATCGAAGCTGAAATAGCCGTACATCTGTTCCAGCACCGCCAGGGCGGCGCGGTTCTCGGCCTTGGCCGGTTTCAGCACGGACAGGTTGGCGGTCGGTTTCCGGGTTTCGGCTTGGGATTTCATCTTGGAATCTCCGGGTCGAATGGTGCTCTCCCCGTCGAAAAAGATAACGCCGCACCGCAGAAAAATCCAGCTCTGCGACGCGGCGTCAAACGGTATGGCACGGCATACCGGCCATGCCCCCCATGCAGATCAGACGATCCGGTCCACCATCATGTGCTTGATCGAGGCGATCGCCCGGGCCGGGTTCAACCCCTTGGGGCAGGTGTTGGTGCAGTTCATGATCGTGTGGCAGCGATACAGCTTGAACGGATCCTCAAGCGCGTCCAGACGCTCGCCCGTGGCCTCGTCGCGCGAGTCGATGATCCAGCGATAGGCATGCAGCAGGGCTGCCGGGCCCAGGTAGCGGTCGCCGTTCCACCAATAGCTCGGGCAGGCGGTCGAGCAGCTGGCGCACATCACGCATTCATAGAGGCCGTCCAGCTTCTTGCGGTCCTCGATCGACTGGCGCCATTCCTTGTCGGGGGTCGGCGTCTCGGTGATCAGGTAGGGCTGGACCGAGGCGTGCTGGGCGTAGAAATGCGTCAGGTCCGGCACCAGGTCCTTGACCACAGGCATATGCGGCAGCGGATAGATGTTCACGTCCCCCTTGACCTCGTCCATGCCGAAGATGCAGGCCAGATGGTTGCCGCCGTCGATGTTCATCGCGCAGGAGCCGCAGATCCCCTCGCGGCAGGAACGGCGGAAGGTCAGGGTCGGGTCGATCTCGTTCTTGATCTTGATCAGCGCGTCGAGGACCATCGGACCGCATTTGTCCATGTCCAGGAAATAGCTGTCGATGCGCGGGTTTTCCCCGGTATCGGGATCCCAGCGGTAGATGTTGAAGCGGCGGATGTTGGTGGCGCCCTCGGGTTTCGGCCAGGTCTTGCCGACCCGCATGCGGCTGTTCTTGGGAAGGGTAAGTTGGACCATTGGGTAACTCCTGGTGGTCAGACCGCCGTCATGCGGTGGCTTGGGCGAAAGGCGTCAACTCGCCCTCCAGCCCGGTTGTTCGTAAAGCGGCCGCACGGGCATCTGCCCCGAGCGGCGCAGGACGCATTGGTTGAAGATCTCGGCCGGGTCGCGGCCCATGATATAGTCCGAGGACAGGTCCACGCTGACAAAGCCGCCGCGATAGCCGTGCGAGCCGACCCCGAAGCCGACCTCGGTGCGCGGCCCGCGGGCGTCCAGCGCCTTCACCATGCAGACGCGCTCGGCCTGTTCGACCGGAATCTGCGCCGGCGCGCAGGCCGCCAGCCCCAGCAAGGCCGGGGCAAGCAGGAAAGCCGCGCGGCGCGCGGCCATCAGGCCGCCCGCTTGGCCGCGGCAGCGGCCCCGGCGATGCATTGCGTGGTCGCCGGACGGCCGACGATGGCGGCCACCGCATCCCCGGCCCCCGCCGCGCCGGCATCAGCGATGCTGGCCAGTTCCGCAGTGGTGGCGTTCTGCATCACGCAATCCGTATAGGGCGCGACATTGGCGCCCGGCAGGCGCCGCGCCATCTCGCGGTTCACGATCACGCGCGCCGAGGAGCGGATCGCCGCATCCGGCGCGGGCGCCGCGACCGGCGGCAACGGGCCGGGGGCCGGCGCCATGCCGGGGTTCTGTACCACGCAGCCCGAAAGGGCCAGCGCAGCGGCGGTCAGGATCAGGGGAAGACGCATCAGTAAACCCTCGCTTTGGGTGCGATCTTTTTCAGGTCGATCCCGCCTTCCTCTTGCGTGGTCAGAGGCTCGAGGTGCACGGGCCGATAGGCCAGTTTAACATCGTTGCCTTCGATCCACGCAAGCGAGTGCTTGCGCCAGTTGGCATCATCCCGCTCGGGGTAGTCTTCATGGGCATGGGCGCCGCGGCTTTCCTTGCGCGCCTCGGCGCCGACGATGGTGGCCAGCGCATTGGGCATCAGGTTGGTCAGCTCCAGCGTCTCCATCAGGTCGCTGTTCCAGATCAGGCTGCGGTCGGTGACCTTCAGGTCGTCCATCTTGGCCGCGATCACCTTCATCTTCTCGACGCCCTCGGCCAGGGTCTTGTCGGTGCGGAACACCGCGGCATCGGCCTGCATGGTGCGCTGCATCTCAAGCCGCAGCTCGGCCGTCGGCACCGAGCCGTTGGCGTTGCGGATGCGGTCGAAGCGGTCCAGCGCCTTGTCCACCTGTTCCTTGTTGGTGCTGGGGATCGCCGCCTTGCGATCGATCACCTGCCCGGCGCGGATCGCCGCGGCGCGGCCGAAGACCACCAGGTCGATCAGCGAGTTCGAGCCCAGCCGGTTCGCGCCATGGACCGAGGCGCAGCCGGCCTCGCCCACCGCCATCAGGCCGGGGAAGACCGCGTCGGGGCTGTCCTCGGTCGGGTTCAGCACCTCGCCCCAATAGTTGGTGGGGATGCCGCCCATATTGTAATGCACGGTCGGCAGGATCGGGATCGGCTCGCGCGTGACATCGACGCCGGCGAAGATCTTCGCCGATTCCGAGATGCCCGGCAGCCGCTCGGCCAGGCTTTCCGGCGGCAGGTGCATCAGGTTCAGATACATGTGATCCTTTTGCGGGCCGACGCCGCGGCCCTCGCGGATCTCGATGGTGATGCAGCGGCTGACCACGTCGCGGGACGCCAGGTCCTTGTAGGTCGGGGCATAGCGTTCCATGAACCGCTCGCCTTCCGAGTTGGTCAGGTAGCCGCCCTCGCCGCGCGCGCCCTCGGTGATCAGGCAGCCCGAGCCGTAGATGCCGGTCGGGTGGAACTGCACGAATTCCATGTCCTGCAAGGGCAGGCCGGCGCGGGCCACCATGCCGCCGCCGTCACCGGTGCAGGTATGGGCCGAGGTGGCGCTGAAATAGGCGCGGCCATAGCCGCCGGTCGCCAGCACCACCATCTTGGCGTTGAAGACATGGATGGTGCCGTCGTCCAGCTTCCAGCACACCACGCCGGTGCAGGCGCCGTCGGTGATGATCAGGTCCAGCGCGAAATATTCGATGAAGAACTCGGCCTTTTCCTTCAGCGACTGGCCATAGAGCGTGTGCAGGATGGCGTGGCCGGTGCGGTCGGCGGCGGCGCAGGTGCGCTGCACCGGCGGGCCCTCGCCGAACTCGGTCGTGTGGCCGCCGAAGGGGCGCTGGTAGATCTTGCCTTCCTCGGTGCGCGAGAAGGGCACGCCGTAATGCTCCAGCTCGTAGACCGCCTTCGGGGCCTCGCGCGCCAGGTATTCCATGGCGTCGGTATCGCCCAGCCAGTCCGAGCCCTTGACGGTGTCATACATGTGCCACTGCCAGTTGTCGGGGCCCATGTTCGACAGGCTGGCGGCGATGCCGCCCTGCGCCGCGACCGTGTGCGAGCGGGTCGGAAAGACCTTGGTCACGCAGGCGGTGCGCAGCCCCTGTTCGGCCATGCCCAGCGTCGCGCGCAGGCCCGCGCCACCGGCACCGACGACCACGACATCATATTCGTGCGTTTCGTATTTGTAAGCAGCCATGGCGGAACCTCAGACGACGACGATCGCGCCCAGACCCATCCGGGCCAGGGCATAAACGGCGGCGGCGATCACCGCCCAGCCGAAGATGACGGAAAAGATGATGGCCGCCTTGCGCGTGCCACCCTGGAAATAGTCGTCGATCATGATCCGCGTGCCCTTGATGAAGTGGACCATGCCCACGATCACGAACAGCGCGGTGATGAGCGCCGGGAAGGGCCGGCCGAAATAGGCCAGGAACTGCTCGTGCGGCAGGCCGATGGCGCGGGCGATCACGATCATGAACAGCGGCGTCAGCACGGTCAGCGCCACGGCGCTGACGGTCATGGCCCAATGGTGCTGGGTGCCTTCATGGGCCGAGCCCAGGCCTTCGGCGGCTTTGCGGGGGGTGATGTAACGCATGATCCCTGCCCTTTTCTCAGAACGCGAAGAACACGATCAGCGTCAGCACGGCCAAGACGACCGAACCGGCGATCAGCGCCTGGCTGGATTTCTCGGCCTGCCGGATCTCGAGCCCGTAGCCGGCGTCGTAGGCCAGATGGCGCAGCCCGGCGAGCAGGTGATACCACAGCGCCCACATCGAGCCGGTCAGGATGATGAAGCCCAGCCAGGACCGCACCACCCAGTCGGCGCAGGCGAAGGCGCCGGGCGAGGTCACGGCGGCGACCAGCCACCAGGCGATCAGCACGATCCCGGCGACCAGGGCGTGGCCGGTGATGCGGGTCATGATCGAAGTGATTGCGGCAAGTGGCAGGCGATAGACCTGCAGATGCGGTGACAGTGGCCGGTTGCCCCGGTTGACGTCAGCCATGATGCGCTCTCCTGCGTTCAGGCCCCGCACGCTACGGCTGGCGGCGAGGGCTGGCCGAAATTGGGTTTGCTTTTAGCCGTCTTGTCGCATCTGTCACGGGCGGATGCCAGACGTAAGGCGGATAAGGGCAGATTTTCCGTTTTTGTGATCACGCAAATGCCGGCTGTGATCACAGGCGCCCCATCAAGCGCGAGATGATTGCGGTATCATGCCGGACTCGGCCCATTCGCCCGAATAGCCGAGGATTTCCGTCATGTTGGCCGGGGCGTCGCTCCGATTCGCCGCTCCTCCTTGCCAGCCGTCATTTCGGCATCAGCGCCCAGTAATCCAGGTCCAGCAGCACCTGCGGGGCGTATTTGCCCTCGCCGGTCTTCAGGGCGTGATCACCGGCGGCGCCCTTGTGGGCGACCAGCCGCAGCCGGATCGCGCCGATGCCCGGCGCATGGGTGTCGGCCTTGTCCAGCACCTCGGACCAGGCGCGGATGGTGTCGCCGGAAAAGCAGGGATTGGCATGCGCGCCGCCGTTCAGCGCCACGATCATCTGCGCATTGGCCAGCCCGTTGAAGCTGAGCGCGCGGGCCATGCTGATGACATGGCCGCCATAGATCAGCCGCCTGCCGTCCTCGCGCGCCGTTACGTCGAAATGCACCTTGGCGGTGTTCTGCCACAGCCGGGTGGCCAGCATGTGCTCGGCCTCCTCGACGGTGACGCCGTCGACATGGTCGATCACCTCGCCGATCTGGTAGTCACCCCAGCGATGCGGTTCGCCGGCCAGGTCGAAATCGTATTGGGCGAAATCCATCCCCTCGGGCACCACCAGATCGCCGGGCGCCACCGCCTTCGCCAGCTCCGGCACCACCGGCTCGGGCGCCAGGGCCGAGGCGTCGCGCTTGCGCACCATGACCCAGCGCACATATTCCAGCACCGCCTCGTCCAGCTGGTTCAGCCCGCGCGTGCGCACCCAGACCACGCCAGACTTGCCGTTGGAGTTCTCGCGCAGCCCGATCACCTCGGATTCCGAGCGCAGCGTGTCGCCGGGCCAGACCGGTTTCAGCCAGCGCCCCTCGGCATAGCCCAGGTTGGCGATGGCGTTCAGGCTGATATCCGGAACCGTCTTGCCGAAGACGATATGGAAGGCGATCAGGTCGTCCATCGGGCTGCCTTCCAGCCCCGAGGCCGCCGCGAATTCGTCCGAGGAATAAAGCGCATGCCGCGCCGGATAAAGCGCGTGGTAAAGCGCGCGCTCGCCCTCGGCCACGGTGCGGGGGACGGCGTGGCGGATCACCTGGCCGACGCGGTAATCCTCGAAGAAGCGGCCCGGATTGGTCTTGCTCATCATGGTCCCTTACTGTTGGCCCAGTTTCATCTCGGGGTGGTAATCGGCCTCGATCTCCTTGGTGACGGCCTGGGCGCAGCGCATTACGCCGCGCGCCGCGTCGAAGGCATAGGCCGGGGCGCCATGCAGCTCCCAGCCTTTCGACAGCGCCTCGCTGACCTTGTGGCAGAAGGCCGAGGTGTCGTCCTCGGTCAGCAGGCGATAGATCTTCGGCATGTCAGCCTCCAAACGGGTTATAGCCCAGCCAGGCGTGGATCAGCCCCACGACCAGCATGACGACGATGGCGCCGACCGCCGCCATCGCCTCCTTGCGGGCCGGGAACGGGCCGGCGGGCGGGGTCCAGCGCGGCTCGGCGCGGTTGATGACCGCCATCTCGACCAGCGCCCAGACCAGCAGCCCGCCGAACAGCACGAAGCTGGGCAGATCGCCGTTCGGCAGCAGATGCGCAAAGGCCCAGAGCGCGAAGCCGGTCAGCTGCGGGTGGCGCATGTGCCGGGTGACGCGGGTCTTCATCCCGGCGGCGGCGAAGAGATAGAAGGCCAGCAGCACCAGCAGGTTGTTGATGCCCTTCAGCGGCGCCGAGGCGCCCCACCAATAGGGCCCGTCGGCCATGCGATAGCCGACCACCATCAGCACCACCGACAGAAGCAGCAGTCCCGCGACGCCGCCACGGCCCAGCCGGGCGCGGGATTGCGGCGCAAGGCGCTTGAGCAGATGCGCGCCCCACCACAGGGCGAGGCCAAGGATCAGGATCAACATCTGGCTATTCCTTTCCGCTGGATGTTAATGGCCCTTACTTTGCCATCACCCCGCCAGTTCGGCAATCGCCGCTGCCTTGGCCAGCGTGGCCCGCGCGGTCTCGACATGCAGGTTCTCGACGATCCGGCCATCCACGACCGCGACGCCCCTGCCCTGCGCATTGGCCTCATCGAAAGCTTCGATCTGGCGGCGGGCCAGCTCGACCTCCGAGGCCGAGGGCGCGAAAACCTCGTTGGCGATGGCCAGCTGCGCCGGGTGGATCAGGGTCTTGCCGTCGAAGCCCATGTCGCGGCCCTGCTCGCATTCGGCGCGCAGGCCCTCGTCGTCCTTGAAGGCGTTGAAGACGCCGTCGACGATCACCCGGCCATGCGCCCGCGCCGCCAGCAGGCACAGGCCCAGCCCCGGCATCATCGGCAGCCGGTCGGCGCGAAAGCGGCTGTTCAGCTCCTTGGCCAGGTCGTTGGTGCCCATGACCATGCCCTGCAGGCGCGGATGCGCGGCGATCTCGGCGGCGTTCAGCATGCCCTCCGCCGTCTCCATCATCGCCCAGAGCGGCGTGTCGGGCACCAGCGCCGCCACGCGGTCCAGATCGGCACCGCGGCTGACCTTGGGCACCAGCACCGCATCGGCGCCGGTGGCAAAGGCGCGGGCATCGCCCTCGCCCCATTCGGTGTCCAGCCCGTTGATGCGCACGATCCGTGCCCGGCCGGCATAATCGGCCAGCAGCGCCTTGGCCAGAAGCTCGCGCGCGGCGGCCTTCTCGGACGGCGCCACCGCGTCCTCAAGGTCGAAGATGATCGCGTCGGCAGCCAGCGTCCGGGCCTTTTCCATGGCCCGCTGATTGGCGGCCGGAATGTAGAGAACAGAACGATAGGGACGGGTCATCGGGGCCTCGCGTAATAATCTTGCGCGAACCTGCCCGGAAAGGAAGCGAATCGCAAGCACCGATTTGCCGCACTGCGGCGTCAGATCCCGTCCCAGATCAGCTTGGCCGAAACTAGGATCAGCGCCCAGGTGATGAAGCGATAGAAAAACGCCGGCGACATGCGCCGCACCAGCCACAGCCCGGCAAGCACGCCCAGCACGCCCGGCACCATCAGCACGGCGGCCACCGACAGGTTATGCGCGGAAAGCTGGCCCAGCAGGGCATAGGGAATCAGCTTCACCGCATTGCAGATGGCAAAGAAGATCGTCGTGGTGCCGGCATAGGTCATCGGCGTCATGCGCAGCGGCTGGGCATAGACCTGATAGGGCGCCGCCCCGGAATGGGACACGAAGCTGGTATAGCCCGAGACCGTGCCCCAGAAACTGCCCGCGCCCCAGCGCGGCGGCCGGGCGCCGGCGCTGATGCGGCTGCGCAGCAATGCGTTCAGCGCGAAGGCCAGGCCGATCAGCCCGACGATCAGCCCGACCTGCGCGTCGTCGACATGATGCGCGGTCGCCCAGCCCAGGCCGATGCCGGCGATCGCCCCGGGCACCAGGGTCCGCAGCACCCGGCGGTCGAAATCGCGGCGAAAGGCGATCAGCCCGCCGATATCCGAGACGATATAGACCGGCAGCAGGATGCCCGCCGCCTGCACCGGCGACATGACCAGCGCCAGCAGCGGCACCGAGATGGTGCCGACCATCGACAGCCCGCCCTTGGCCAGCCCGATCGAAAAGGCGGCGATCACCGCCAGCACCCAGCCCAGCATCTCCATTCCGGCACGCCCTCCGCTTTGCCGGCCATGGAGTAATCCAGCCGTCCGGCCGCGGCAATGCACGGGCAGGTTTGTCCTGTTAGCGGTTGACAACGGCCGATTTCGCGCCGGTCCGACAGGCAAGGCTTGCGATTCTCATCCCGAGGGACTAGGCCACCGCGCGAACCCATCATGGAAATCGGAGGTTAACATGGCCCGACCCAAGATCGCACTCATCGGTGCGGGACAGATCGGCGGCACGCTGGCGCATCTGGCCGCGATGAAGGAACTGGGCGACGTCGTCCTGTTCGACATCGCCGAGGGCACCCCTCAGGGCAAGGCGCTGGACATCGCGCAATCGGGCCCGTCCGAGGGCTTCGACGCCAGCATGAAGGGCGCCAACGACTATGCCGACATCGCCGGCGCCGACGTCTGCATCGTCACCGCCGGCGTGCCGCGCAAGCCCGGCATGAGCCGCGACGACCTTCTGGGCATCAACCTCAAGGTCATGAAATCGGTGGGCGAGGGCATCAAGCAGCACGCCCCGAACGCCTTCGTGATCTGCATCACCAACCCGCTGGACGCGATGGTCTGGGCGCTGCGCGAGTTCAGCGGCCTGCCGCATGAAAAGGTCGTCGGCATGGCCGGCGTGCTTGATTCGGCGCGCTTCCGTCACTTCCTGTCGCTGGAATTCGGCGTCTCGATGCGCGACGTCACCGCCTTCGTGCTGGGCGGCCATGGCGACACCATGGTGCCGCTGACCCGCTATTCGACCGTTGCCGGCATTCCGCTGCCCGACCTGGTCAAGATGGGCTGGACCACGCAGGAGAAGCTGGACGCCATCGTGCAGCGCACCCGCGACGGCGGCGCCGAGATCGTCGGCCTGCTGAAGACCGGCTCGGCCTTCTATGCGCCCGCCACCTCGGCCATCGAGATGGCGGAAGCCTATCTCAAGGACCAGAAGCGCGTGCTGCCCTGCGCCGCCTACGTGAAAGGCGCCTACGGGCTGGACGGGCTTTATGTCGGCGTGCCGACCGTGATCGGCGCCGGCGGCATCGAGAAGGTCGTCGACATCACGCTGAACGCCGAGGAACAGGCGATGTTCGACAAGTCGGTCGATGCGGTGAAGGGCCTTGTCCAGGCCTGCAAGGGCATCGAAAGCGCGCTGGCCTGATCGCCGCATCCGCGCCGTGAACGACCCCGCCGGCGACGGCGGGGTTTTTTCATGGCCGTCTTTCCACGGCCGGGGCGCGAGGGGAAAAGGTGCCAGCGACCGGGCTTGCAGCGGCTCGCGCGCCCCGCGAGCCTCCCCGCAACCTGGGACCTTGGGATCTGTCAGGCCCCAAGGCAGCGGCTGCCCGCATCCCCTTGCAGGCGGCGGATTCCCGGGATGCTTGCGCGGCAAGGCGGCATTTGTGATCACAGCCTTGAAAACTGTGATCGCAAAACGCGAATTCCCGCCTGTTTTACGGATTTCGCCGATCATAGTGCTTTGGGGCGTGCGCGGAATGTGCCACAAGCCCGGCCAACCGACAACTGCGGGGAAGCACCATGAATATCCATGAATACCAGGCCAAGGCGTTGCTGCGCCAATACGGCGCGCCGGTCTCCGACGGGCGGGTGGTGATGAAGGCCGACGAGGCCAAGGCGGCGGCGGGGGAACTCGACGGTCCGCTCTGGGTCGTCAAGGCCCAGATCCATGCCGGCGGCCGTGGCAAGGGTCATTTCAAGGAGAAGGAAGCCGGCGAGAAGGGCGGCGTCCGGCTGGCGAAATCGGTCGAGGAGGCCGAGGAACTGACCCGCCAGATGCTGGGCCGCACGCTGGTCACCCACCAGACGGGCGAGATCGGCAAGCAGGTCAACCGCATCTATATCGAGGACGGCTCGGATATCGAGCGCGAGCTGTATCTGGCGCTGCTGGTCGATCGCGGCACCTCGCGCGTCAGCTTCGTCGCCTCGACCGAGGGCGGCATGGACATCGAGGAAGTCGCGGCCTCGACCCCGGAGAAGATCGTCAGCTTCAGCGTCGATCCGGCCTCGGGGCTTTCGGATTTCCACGGCCGCCGCGTGGCCTTCGCCCTGGGCCTCTCGGGCCCGCAGGTCAAGCAATGCGTCCAGCTGGTCAAGAACCTGTATCGCATGTTCATCGAGAAGGACATGGAGATGCTGGAGATCAACCCGCTGATCGTGATGAAGGACGGCAACCTCAAATGCCTCGATGCGAAGATGGGCTTCGACAACAACGCCCTCTATCGCCAGCCCGACGTGCTGGCGCTGCGCGACGAGACCGAGGAGGACCCGAAGGAACTGGCGGCCTCGAAGTTCGACCTGAACTACATCGCGCTGGACGGCGAGATCGGCTGCATGGTGAACGGCGCCGGCCTGGCCATGGCCACCATGGACATCATCAAGCTCTACGGTGCCGAGCCGGCGAACTTCCTTGACGTGGGCGGCGGCGCCTCCAAGGAAAAGGTCACCGAGGCGTTCAAGATCATCACCTCGGACCCGAACGTCAAAGGCATCCTGGTCAACATCTTCGGCGGCATCATGCGCTGCGACATCATCGCCGAGGGCATCATCGCCGCGGTGAAGGAAGTCGGGCTGCAGGTTCCGCTGGTCGTGCGTCTGGAAGGCACCAATGTCGAGCTGGGCAAGCAGATCGTCCGCGACTCGGGCCTGAACGTGATCCCGGCCGACGACCTGTCGGATGCGGCGCAGAAGATCGTGAAAGCGGTGAAAGGATAAGAAGATGGCCGTTCTCGTCAACAAAGACACCAAAGTCATCTGCCAGGGCATCACCGGCTCTCAAGGCACCTTCCACACCGAACAGGCGATCGCCTACGGCACGCAGATGGTCGGCGGCGTGACGCCCGGCAAGGGCGGCAGCGAACACCTGGGCCTGCCCGTGTTCAACAGCGTCCACGAGGCCGTGGCGAAAACCGGCGCCAATGCGACCGCGATCTATGTGCCGCCGCCCTTCGCGGCCGACTCGATCCTGGAAGCCATCGACGCCGAGATCCCGCTGATCGTCGCCATCACCGAGGGCATCCCGGTCCTCGACATGATGAAGGTCAAGCGCGCGCTGCAGGGCTCGAAATCGCTGCTGATCGGGCCGAACTGCCCCGGCATCATGACGCCCGACGAATGCAAGATCGGCATCATGCCCGGCAGCATCTTCAAGCGCGGCTCGGTCGGCGTCGTGTCGCGTTCCGGCACGCTGACCTATGAGGCGGTGAAACAGACCTCGGACGTCGGCCTCGGCCAGTCCTCGGCCGTCGGCATCGGCGGCGACCCGATCAAGGGCATGGAGCATATCGACGTGCTGCGCATGTTCCTGGACGACCCCGAGACCGAGTCGATCATCATGATCGGCGAGATCGGCGGTTCCGCCGAGGAAGAGGCGGCCGAATTCCTGGCCGAGCAGAAGCGCAAGGGCAAGTGGAAGCCGACCGCCGGCTTCATCGCCGGGCGCACCGCGCCGAAGGGCCGCCGCATGGGCCATGCCGGCGCCATCGTCTCGGGCGGCAAGGGCGACGCGGAATCGAAGATCGAGGCCATGAAATCGGCCGGGATCGTCGTTGCCGACAGCCCGGCGGGCCTGGGCGAGGCGGTGCTGAAGGCTCTCGGCCGGTAACGTCTTTGCAAGCTTTTTGACTTAGGCGTGGCCCCTGCCTACCTTCAGGGGGCCGCGCCAGACTTTACCAGCAGGTGCCAGATTGGACGTCCGCCGTCGCCAGATCGTCGCCAGAACCGCCGGGGCAGTGCCCTGCCCGGCCGACGGCCCTGCCCTGACCGTGCGGGGCGCGGCATGACCACGCAGCCCCCTCCGGCCGGCAAGCCCGCCCCCTCGCCCGATCCTTCGCCGGTCGCGGCGCGGAACTGGGCGCTCTGCGTCTCGACCTACAATCGCCGGCGGATGCTCTGCGACTGCGTTCGCGCCGCGCTGGCCTCGGACGAGCGGCCGGCGGAAATCGTCATCGTCGATGCCAGCGCCGACTGGCCGCTGAACCGCCAGAGCGTCGAGGCGGTGGTCGCCGAGGCCGGCGGCTGTCCCCTGACCTATGTGCCCGCCCTGCGCAAGTCGCTGACGGTGCAGCGCAACCAGGCCGTCGCGTTGGCCCGGGCCGACATCCTGTTCATGATCGACGACGACGCGCTGCTGCATCCCGACTGCGCCGGGCGGATCATGGCGCATTACCGCGCCGACAGCCGCGGCCGGATCGTCGCCATCTCGGCCCGCAACGCGCCCCGGACCCGCGACGCGGCCGGCGCGGCCGAGCTGAAGCGGACCAACCCCGCCGGCGGGCTGCTCGCGGACCGGGGGGGACCGGCGCGGCGCGGCATCGACTTCGTCCTGCGGCATCTGCTGATGATCCCCGCCGAGCAGCGTTTCCTGGCCTATGACCGCCCCGAACGGCGCTGGCAGGGCGATGCCACCCTGCCCGAGGGGCTGCTGCGCGTCGATTTCATCGTCGGCTTCGCGCTGACCCTGCGCCGCCACCTGGCGCTGCGCGAGCCATTCGACGAGGGGCTGGTCGGCAGCTCGATCGCCGAGGATCTGGACGCCAGCTACCGCTTTGGCCGGCACGGCATCCTGGCCATCGCGCCCGAGGCGCTGATCCACCATCTCGAAGCGGCGGCCGGCCGCGACCGGCGGCGGATCAACAGCGCCCTGGCGGTGCTGAACATCGCCTATTTCGTCCGCCGCAATTCCGAGCGGCAGGGCCGCGACCTGGCCCGCTACGCGCTGTGGTATCTGCGCATGGTGCTGGCCGAACTGCCCAAGGACATCGCCGGGGGCCGCTGGGACCTGCCGCAGCTGCGCGGCGCCCTGCTGGCCGGGCGCCACCTGCCCGCGCTGCTGCGCCAGCCGCGCGCCGGGCTGCCGGCATGGTATCAGACCCTTCAGACACGGCTGATGACCGGGGCTTCGCCCGGTCCTGGCCAGAACAAAGCGACCGCCCCCGACCCGGGCGCGAACGGATAGGATTTCCCGGAGGCAAGCCAATGAACGATCAATCCCCCAATTCGGCCTTCCACGATTCAAGCTTCCTGCAGGGCCATAACGCGGCCTATGTAGAGCAACTTTACGGCCAGTGGGCCCAGGACCCGGCGGCGGTCGATCAGGCCTGGGACGCCTTCTTCCGCAGCCTGGGCGACGAAGAGGCCGTGGTCACCCGCGAGGCCAAGGGCGCCAGCTGGCGCCGCGCCGACTGGCCGCCGGTGCCCTCGGACGACACCACCGCGGCGCTGACCGGCGAATGGCCGATGCTGCCCAAGGCCGAGGCCAAGGCGGCGCTGGACAAGATCGCCGCCAAGGCCGGCGAAAAGGGCGTCAGCTTGTCGGACGACCAGCTGAAGCGCGCGGTGCTGGACAGCGTCCGCGCCATCATGCTGATCCGCGCCTTCCGCATCCGCGGCCATCTCTATGCCGATCTGGACCCGCTGGGGATGCGCGACATCCCCGAACATGGCGAACTGAAGCCCGAAACCTACGGCTTCACCGAGGCCGACCTGGACCGGCCGATCTTCATCGACAACGTGCTCGGCCTGCAGATCGCCACGATCCGCCAGATCGTGGATCTGATGAAGCGCACCTATTGCGGCACCTTCGCGCTGCAGTTCATGCATATCTCGAACCCCGAGGAAGCCGCCTGGCTGAAGGAGCGCATCGAGGGCTACGGCAAGGAGATCGCCTTCACCCGCGAAGGCCGCCGCGCCATCCTCAACAAGCTTGTCGAGGCCGAAGGCTTCGAAAAGTTCCTGCATGTCAAATACATGGGCACCAAGCGCTTTGGCCTTGACGGCGGCGAGGCGCTGATCCCGGCCATGGAGCAGATCATCAAGCGCGGCGGCGCGCTTGGGGTCAAGGACGTGGTGATCGGCATGCCGCATCGCGGCCGCCTGTCGGTGCTGGCCAATGTCATGGGCAAGCCCTACCGCGCCATCTTCCACGAATTCCAGGGCGGCAGCTACAAGCCCGACGACGTGGACGGCTCGGGCGACGTGAAATATCACCTCGGCGCCTCTTCGGACCGCACCTTCGACGACAATACCGTGCACCTGTCGCTGACCGCGAACCCCTCGCACCTGGAAGCCGTGAACCCGGTGGTGCTGGGCAAGGTCCGCGCCAAGCAGGACCAGCTTTCCGACCAGACTCACCGCACGGCGGTGCTGCCGATCCTGCTGCATGGCGACGCGGCCTTCGCCGGCCAGGGCATCGTGGCGGAATGCTTCCAGCTGTCCGGCATTCGCGGCCACCGCACCGGCGGCACCATCCATATCGTGGTGAACAACCAGATCGGCTTCACCACGGCGCCGCATTTCAGCCGCACCTCGCCCTATCCGACCGACATCGCGCTGATGGTCGAGGCGCCGATCTTCCACGTCAACGGCGACGACCCCGAGGCGGTGGTGCATGCCGCCCGCGTGGCGACCGAGTTCCGGCAGAAGTTCCACAAGGACGTGGTCATCGACATCTTCTGCTATCGCCGCTTCGGCCATAACGAGGGCGACGAGCCCATGTTCACCAACCCGGCGATGTACAAGGCGATCAAGGGCCACAAGACCACGCTGCAGCTCTATACCGACCGCCTGGTCGCCGACGGCCTGGTGCCCGAGGGCGAGATCGAGGAGATGAAGGCCGCCTTCCAGTCGCATCTGAACGAGGAGTTCGAGATCGGCAAGAACTTCAAGCCGAACAAGGCGGACTGGCTGGACGGCAAATGGTCGGGCATCGAGGCCGAACATGCCGAGGAAAATCTGGGCCAGACCGGCATTTCGGCCGAGACCATGGCCGAGATCGGCGGCGCGCTGACCCGGGTGCCCGAGGGCTTCGACCTGCACAAGACCGTGGGCCGGCTGCTGGAATCCAAGAAGCAGATGTTCGAGACCGGGAAGGGCTTCGACTGGGCCACGGGCGAGGCGCTGGCCTTCGGCTCGCTGCTGGTGGAGGGGCATCCGGTGCGCCTGGCCGGCCAGGACTCGACCCGCGGCACCTTCTCGCAGCGCCATTCCGCCTTCGTGGATCAGGCCACCGAAGAGCGCCACTACCCGCTGAACCATATCCGCGGCGGGCAGGCGCGCTACGAGGTCATCGATTCGATGCTGTCGGAATATGCGGTGCTGGGCTTCGAATACGGCTATTCGCTGGCCGAGCCGAACAGCCTGGTCATGTGGGAGGCCCAGTTCGGCGATTTCGCCAACGGCGCCCAGATCATGTTCGACCAGTTCATCACCTCGGGCGAGAAGAAATGGCTGCGCATGTCCGGCCTGGTGATGCTGATGCCGCACGGCTATGAGGGCCAGGGCCCCGAGCACAGCTCGGCGCGGCTGGAACGCTGGCTGCAGATGTGCGCCGAGGACAACTGGATCGTGGCCAACTGCACGACTCCGGCGAACTATTTCCACATCCTGCGCCGGCAGCTGAAGCGCCCCTTCCGCAAGCCGCTGGTGCTGATGACGCCGAAATCGCTGCTGCGCCACCCGCTGGCGGTCTCGACGGCGGACGAGTTCCAGACCGGCTCGACCTTCAACCGGGTGCTGGCGGACGATGCCGACCGCGGCAAGTCCGAGTTCAGGCTGGTGCCGGACGACAAGATCCGCCGCGTGGTGATCTGCTCGGGCAAGGTCTATTACGACCTCGCGCAGGCCCGCGACGCGGCCGGCGCCGAGGATGTCTATATCCTGCGGCTGGAGCAGTTCTATCCCTTCCCGGCCCAGACCATGTCCAAGGAGCTGGAACGCTTCAAGGACGCCGAGATCGTCTGGTGCCAGGAGGAACCCAAGAACCAGGGCGGCTGGACCTTCGTCGAGCCCAATATCGAATGGGTGCTGTCGCGCATCGGCGCCAAGCATGGCCGTCCGCGCTATGTCGGCCGCCATGCCGCGGCCTCGCCGGCCACCGGGCTTGCCTCGCGCCACAAGGCCGAGCAGGAGGCCCTAGTCCACGAAGCCATCACCATCGGGTCCTGACATGGCAGTGGAACTGCGCGTCCCCACGCTTGGGGAATCGGTATCCGAGGCGACGGTGGCCACCTGGTTCAAGAAACCGGGCGACCGCGTCGCCGTGGATGAAATGCTGTGCGAGCTGGAAACCGACAAGGTGACGGTCGAGGTGCCCTCGCCCGTTGCCGGAAAACTGGCCGAGATCGTCGCCCCCGAGGGCACGGTGGTCGCGCCCAATGCGCTGCTCGCGCAGATCATGGAACAGGGCGATGCCGGCCCGGAAGAAATGTTGCCCAAGGCTGATGCGGGCACGAAGGCTCAGGAAGGACAGACGAAGATGAGCGGAAAATCCGTCGATGTGATGGTGCCCACCCTGGGCGAAAGCGTGACCGAAGCCACGGTGGCGACCTGGTTCAAGAAGGTCGGCGACAGCGTCGCGCAGGACGAGATGCTGTGCGAGCTCGAGACCGACAAGGTCTCGGTCGAGGTTCCCGCCCCGGCGGCGGGCGTCCTGGCCGAGATCCTGGCCCCCGAGGGCGCGACGGTCGAGGCCAGCGCCCGGCTGGCGATCATCACCGAGGGCGCGGCCGGCGCCGCATCGGCGCCCAAGGCCGAAGCGCCTGCCGCGGCCGCGGCCGCCGTGCAGTCGCCGGGCGCCGGTCCGGAAACGCCCGCCGCCCGCAAGGATGTCGAGGACGCGCCCTCGGCCAAGAAGGCCATGGCCGAGGCCGGCGTCAGCCGCGACGCCGTGACCGGCACCGGCCGCGACGGAAGGGTGATGAAAGAGGACGTGGCCCGCGCCGCCGCGGCCCCGGCGCCTGCCGCCTCGCCCGCCCCTGCCCCGGCCCAGGCCCCGCGCGCGCCCAGCTCGGCCGACGACGCGGCGCGCGAGGAGCGGGTCAAGATGACCCGCCTGCGCGCCACCATCGCCCGCCGCCTGAAGGATGCGCAGAACACCGCCGCGATGCTGACCACCTATAACGAGGTGGACATGAAGGGCATCATGGACCTGCGCAACACCTACAAGGACCAGTTCGAGAAGAAGCACAAGGTCAAGCTGGGCTTCATGTCCTTCTTCGTGAAGGCCTGCTGCCACGCGCTGAAGGAGGTGCCCGAGGTCAATGCCGAGATCGACGGCGGCGACATCGTCTACAAGAACTTCGTCCACATGGGCGTGGCGGTCGGCACCCCGACCGGCCTGGTGGTCCCGGTGGTGCGCGACGCCGACCAGAAGAGCTTCGCCCAGATCGAGAAGGAGATCGCCGAGCTGGGGCTGCGCGCCCGCGACGGCAAGCTGACCATGGCCGAGATGCAGGGCGGCACCTTCACCATCTCGAACGGCGGCGTCTACGGCTCGCTGATGTCCTCGCCGATCCTGAACCCGCCGCAATCGGGCATCCTGGGCATGCACAAGATCCAGGAGCGGCCGGTCGTCGTCGATGGCCAGATCACCATCCGCCCGATGATGTATCTGGCGCTGAGCTACGACCACCGCATCGTGGACGGCAAGGGCGCCGTGACCTTCCTCGTGCGCGTCAAGGAGGCGCTGGAGGATCCGCGCCGCCTGCTGATGGATCTGTGATCGCTTTGGGGCGCGGCTTCGGCCGCCCCCTTCCTCATTGCCGGGTTCCATGTCGCCGTCCCCTGCCATCGTCACCCCGATCCGCCGCGTCTTGCCGGTCCCGCCTCCCGCGCGGAGTGCGGCGCATGGCTGAGGACGCGGCGACCCTCCCGGCCGGATCGGTCTTCCTTGGCCCGGCGCTGCCCCCCGGTCCCGCCACCGCGCAGGCCGAGGCCATGCGGCGTGCCCATCCGCAGGACTTTCCCACCGCCGATGCGGCGGCGCAGTTCCTGCGCAGCATCCACATGCCCGCCAGCCTGCGCTGGGCCTTCCTGAACAACGGCAAATCCGGCACCAGCTCGGCCCGGAGGCTGTTGTTCCGGCTGGAATTCGGGGTTCCCCTGACCGCGGAATGGGACGTGCCCGGCGACATCAATTCCGACGCGGTCGTGCATTACCTGCAGGGGCCGGCCGGCATCCTGCGCCCGGCCCTCGCCATTCCCGAAGCCGCCGCGCGGCTGGCGGCGGCGCTGCGGATCACCACGGTCCGCCATCCGCTGGACCGCGCGCTTTCGGCCTTCGACTATCTCTGCCGCTCGCATGAGCTGCGCCATGGCTGGTTCGCGGCGGACCGGCTGCGCATGAACGCCCTGGTCGGCTTCGACTGGTCCCGGCATCCGCGCACGGAACAGGGCTTCGCGCGGTTTCTGGACTATGTGGCATGCATCCGCGCCCAGGCCGGCGCCGCCGCAATCGACCCGCATTGGCGCCCGCAGATCGAGAACGTCCGGCCCGCGCTGTTCCGCCCCGACCTGGTCGGGCGGGTCGAGGACATGCCGGGCTTTTTCGCCGCGCTAGCCGCGCGGCTGGATCGCCCGCTGCCGGGGGATGCCGCCGGCACCGCCTCGAACCGGCAGCATCATCGCAGCGACCGCGCCGCCCTGCTGAGCGCCGGGAACCGGGCAGCCATCCGGGCGCTCTATGCCGCCGATTTCGATTGGCTGGGCTATGATCCGGGGGATCGCTGATGCGTCTTTCCCCCTTCCCGGCCGGCGCGGCGCGGCTCAAGGCAACCCAGGCAGCGGCCGTTCCGTTGAACGGCAGGTCGAAACTTGCCCCCGGCAGGGCAGCAAAAAGCTGAAAGGACTGAAGCCATGCAGATGATCGCGCATTACACCGTCGCGGGTTACGCCGCCTTCAAGACCGCTTTCGACGCCGATGCCGAGGATCGCGGCAATAACGGCCTGTCGCTGCTGCAGCTCTGGCGCGAAAGCGACCAGAGCGCCTGGGCGCTGTTCCAGGTGCAGGACGCCGCGGCCGCCAAGGCCTATCTGGAGGGCGCGGCGGGGGTCTTCAACAGCCAGGCCGGCGTCTCGGCCACCGCGTTCCATTTCGTCGAGACCGCCTGATGGCGGCCGAGACCACCGCGCTGGCGCTGGCCGCCTTGCTGCAGGCCGTGCAGATCGGCCTGGCCGCCGCCTCGATGAACCGCGACGTCGGCGCGAAATGGAACGCCAGCCCGCGCGACCGGCAGCCGGAATTCTCGGCCCTGACCGGGCGGCTGCGCCGCGCGGTGGACAACCATTTCGAGGGGCTGATCCTGTTCACCATCGCCGTGCTTCTGGTGGTGCTGGGCGATGCCGGCTCGCCCCTGACCGTGCTTTGCGCCTGGACCTATCTGCTGGCCCGGCTGCTCTACATCCCCGCCTATGCCTTTGGCTGGTCGCCCTGGCGCTCGGTCATCTGGGCGGCGGGGTTCGTCGCCACGCTGGCGATGATCCTGACCGCTTTGTTCACCTGACTCGAATGGCGGCGCCGAAGGCGCGCCGCGAACTGCAAGGAGACCCGAATGTCCACCTATGACCTGATCGTGATCGGCGCCGGACCCGGCGGCTATGTCTGCGCGATCCGCGCCGCCCAGCTGGGGCTGAAGGTCGCCTGCGTCGAGGGGCGCGAGACCCTGGGCGGCACCTGCCTGAACGTCGGCTGCATCCCCTCGAAGGCGCTTTTGCATGCCAGCCACATGCTGCACGAGACGCATGAGAATTTCGAGAAGATGGGCCTGGTCGGCGCCGCGCCGAAGGTCGACTGGCAGAAGATGCAGGGCTACAAGGCCGAGACGGTCGGCGGCAACACCAAGGGCATCGAGTTCCTGTTCAAGAAGAACAAGATCGACTGGCTGAAGGGCTGGGCAAGCATCGAGGCGCCCGGCAAGGTCAAGGTCGGCGACACCGTCCACGAGACGAAGAACATCGTCATCGCCACCGGCTCGGAACCGGCCAGCCTGAAGGGGGTCGAGGTCGACAACGCGGCCGGCATCGTCGTCGATTCCACCGGCGCCCTGTCGCTGCCGAAGATCCCCAAGTCGATGGTGGTGATCGGCGCCGGGGTGATCGGGCTGGAGCTGGGCTCGGTCTATGCCCGGCTGGGCGCCGAGGTGACGGTGGTCGAGTTCCTGGACGCCATCACCCCCGGCATGGACGGCGAGGTGCAAAAGCAGTTCCAGCGCATCCTGGCGAAACAGGGGCTGAAATTCGTCCTGGGCGCCGCCGTGTCCGAGGTCGAGGTCGAGAAGGGCAAGGCCGAGGTCAAATACAAGCTGCGCAAGGACGACAGCGAGCATGAGATCAAGGCCGAATGCGTGCTGGTCGCCACCGGCCGCCGCCCCTATCTCGCCGGGCTGGGCCTCGACAAGCTCGGCGTCGCGCTGACCGATCGCGGCTTCGTCCAGATCGACCAGCATTGGCAGACCAGCGTCAAGGGCATCTACGCCATCGGCGACGCGGTGCCCGGCCCGATGCTGGCCCACAAGGCCGAGGACGAGGGCATGGCGGTGGCCGAAGTCATCGCCGGCAAGCATGGCCATGTGAACTATGACGTCATCCCCGGCGTGATCTATACCACGCCGGAGGTCGCCTCGGTCGGCCTGACCGAAGAGGCCGCGAAGGAAAGCGGCCGCAAGGTCAAGGTCGGCAAGTTCCCCTTCATGGGCAATGCCCGCGCCAAGGCCCTGTTCCAGGCCGAGGGCTTCGTCAAGCTGATCGCCGATGCGGAAACCGACCGGGTCCTGGGCTGCCACATCATCGGCCCGAATGCCGGCGAGATGATCCACGAGATCTGCGTGGCGATGGAATTCGGCGCTGCGGCCCAGGACATCGCCCTGACCTGCCACGCGCATCCGACCTGTTCGGAAGCGGTGCGCGAGGCGGCGCTGGCCTGCGGCGACGGCGCAATTCACGCCTGATCGGCGGAACTTCACCGAAACCGCCGCCGCGCTGCGGCAATAATCCGCCGATGGGCCGCCCCGAACCGGGCGGCCCTTTCTTTTGCATTCCCCGACTCCGGCGGCTGTGGCTAATCCTTCGGGCAATGAAAAGCCAAGGGGCAGTCATGAAATCCATTATCGCACTGTTGGCGCTGAGCGGCGTTCTGGCTGTCAGCGCCTGCGGCGACAATCGGGTCGATCCCGACCGCCGCTATCTGGTCGAACCCCGCGCCTCGGCGGCCCAGGTCGCTGCGCTGCACCCGAACGAGACACCGGAGCTGCGCCGGCTCATCCACAAATATGCCGCGGAATACGATGTGCCCGTCGATCTGGTGCAGCGCGTCATCATCCGCGAATCGACCCATCGCCCCGGCGCCCGCAACGGCCCCTATTACGGGCTGATGCAGATCCTGCCCGCCACCGCGCGGGGCATGGGCTATCGCGGCTCGCCCGCCGGGCTGCTGGATGCCGAGACGAACCTGAAATACGGCGTCAAATACCTGCGCGGCGCCTATATGGTCGCCGACGGCAACAAGGATGCCGCGGTGAAATGGTATGCCCGCGGCTATTACTACGAGGCCAAGCGCAAGGGCCTGCTGGAAGCCACCGGCCTGCGCTAAGGCGAGGGACAGCGGATCGCGGGGGCGGCCTTCGGGCCGCCCTTTGCATTACAGCTTGCGGTTGTAGCGGATGAAGGGCGACTTCTGGCCAACCCGGTCGTAGAGCATGCGGCCGGGATAGTTGTCCTCGGCCGTCAGCCAATAGACGGCGGGGACGCCGGCCCGGTCGGCCTCGGCATAGACGGCCTCGATCAGGGCGCGGGCGATGCCGCGGCCGCGCGCCTCGGGTGCGGTGAACAGGTCCTGCAGATAGCAGACCCCTTCGTCGCGCCACAGGTTCGGGTGAAAGACGTAATGCGTCAGCCCCAGCAGCCGCCCGTCCGACTCGGCCACCAGCCCGTGGAAGTCGCGCGGATCGCGCGCCATCAGCCGGGCAAAGGCGCGGTCGTAAAAGGACGGCGGCCGGTCGTCGAAGCCGTAAAAGGCCTGATACCCCTCGTAGAGCCGCTGCCAGCCCTTGCGATCCTCGGGGCGAAGCGCGCGGATCATCGCTGCCGCCCTCAGCGTTGACGGCGGGCCATGAAGGCCAGCCGCTCGAACAGCGCCACGTCCTGTTCGTTCTTCAAAAGCGCGCCGTGCAGCCGGGGCAACATCTCGCCGGCCGGGCGCTTCAGGTCCTCGGGCGACAGGTCCTCGGCCAGGATCAGCTTGAGCCAGTCCAGAAGCTCGCTGGTCGAGGGCTTCTTCTTCAGCCCCTGCACCTCGCGCAGTTCCAGGAACTGGCTCAGCGCCTCGTCCAGGATGCGGCGCTTGAGGCCGGGATAATGCACCTCGACGATGCGCTTCAGCGTTTCGGCGTCGGGAAAGCGGATATAGTGGAAGAAGCAGCGGCGCAGGAAGGCGTCCGGCAGTTCCTTCTCGTTGTTCGAGGTGATGATGACCACCGGCCGGTGCCGGGCCACCACCGTCTCGCCGGTCTCGTAGACATGGAACTCCATGCGGTCGAGCTCCTGCAGCAGGTCGTTCGGGAACTCGATGTCAGCCTTGTCGATCTCGTCGATCAGCAGCACGACCTTGCCCGGCGCCTCGAAAGCCTGCCACAGCTTGCCCTTGCGGATATAGTTCGCGATATCGTGAACCCGCGCCTCGCCCAGCTGGCTGTCGCGCAGCCGCGACACGGCATCGTATTCGTAAAGCCCCTGCTGCGCGCGGGTGGTCGATTTCACGTTCCATTCGACGATGGGCAGGTCCAGGCTTGCGGCAACCTGCCGCGCCAGCTCGGTCTTGCCGGTGCCCGGCTCGCCCTTGACCAGCAGGGGGCGTTCCAGCGTGATCGCCGCGTTCACGGCCATCGCCAGATCCGCGGGCGCCACATAGGTTTCGGTCGAGGAAAACTGCATCCGCCTGTCCTTTGCGCAATCTGCGCGACCCTAGCCAGCAGCCGCCGGCTTCGCAAGCCGCGGGCGAAACCTGTCGGAATGGCCTAGTGACAATTGGTCTGCCATACTTTAAGGGGGCCGCAAGGATCGGGCATCCAGTCGCCCGGCTCCCGGAGGAACGATGAAAGCCCAGACCTTTCTGCCCGAAGATTATCGCCCCGCCGAAGACGAACCTTTCATGAACGAGCGGCAACTCGAATATTTCCGCCGCAAGCTGATCGCATGGAAGCAGGAGCTGCTCGACCAGTCCGCCGAGACATTGGAAGGTCTGCAGGACAGCGCCCGCAACGTGCCCGACCTGGCCGACCGCGCCTCCGAGGAAACCGACCGCTCGCTGGAGCTGCGCACCCGCGACCGCCAGCGCAAGCTGGTCGCCAAGATCGACGCGGCCCTGCGCCGCATCGAGACCGGCGAATACGGCTATTGCGAAATGACCGGAGAGCCGATCAGCCTCAAGCGGCTGGACGCGCGGCCCATCGCCACCATGACGCTGGAGGCGCAGGAGCGCCACGAGCGGCGCGAGCGCGTGCATCGCGACGACTGAGCCCGCAGCCGCCCCGGCCTCGCAACCCGAGGGAGCAAGCATGCCGGAGACAAGCCTGAAACCCGTGATGATCCTGTTCCTGGACAGGTTCGCGGATTGGGAAACCCCGCTGATCTCCGGTATCGGCGGGGATTTCTACGGTCTGAGGGTCCGCCACGTCACGCCGGGCGGCGGCACGGTCCGCTCGATGGGCGGGCTGACGGTGACCGGGCTCGAGGATGCGGTGCCGCGCGAGGACGAGGTGATCGTGCTTTGCGGCGGCGAAAGCTGGACGGGCGAAGCGCCCCCCGACCTGGCCGAGATGCTGCGCGCGGCACATGGCCGCGGCCAGACTGTCGCCGGGATCTGCGCCGGCACCCTGGCGCTCGGCCGCGCCGGGCTTCTGGACGGGCGCGACCACACCTCGAACGGGCTCGATTTCCTGCGCCACTGGCTGCCCGGCTATGACGCGGCCGACCATTACCGCGACCTGCCGCATGCCGTGGCCGATGGCGGCATCATCACCGCGCCCGGCACCGCGCCCGTGACCTTCGCCGCCGAGGTGCTGCGCGCCGCCGGCCTGCCGCAGGACAGGCTGGACGAATTCCTTGCCATCGCCAGCGCCGAGGTGCGCCGCTGACCCGGCCCCCCGTCACCATCATCGGCGCCGGCATCGCCGGCCTGACCGCGGCCTGCGCGCTGGCGCAGCGCGGCTTTGCCGTGACGGTGCTGGAACGCGCCGGCGCGCTGCGCGAGGTCGGCGCGGGCCTGCAGATCTCGCCCAACGCGGTGCGGGTGATCGAGGCGCTGGGGCTGTGGCCGCGCTTCCGGGCGATCTCGGTGCCCTCGCAACGGGTCGAGCTGCGCGATTCCGCCGGCCGGCCGGTCGCGGTGCTGGATCTGGCCCGATACCGCCCGCAGGACCGTTTCCGCCTTGTCCACCGCGCCCGGCTGGTCGCGCTGCTGGAACAGGCGGCACGCGAGGCCGGCGCCCGGATCGAGCTGGGCCATGACGTGACCGACCTGCCCGACATGCCGCTGCTGATCGGCGCCGACGGGGTGAAAAGCCGCCTGCGCCCGGCGTTGAACGGCGCCGAGGCCCCCTTCTTCACCGGCCAGACCGCCTGGCGGGCGCTGATCCCGGCCGAGGCCGATGCCGCGGCGGCGGCGCAGGTCTTCATGGGGCCGGGCCGGCATCTGGTCAGCTATCCGCTGGGCCAGGGCCAGCGCAATATCGTCGCCGTGGTCGAACGTCCCGACTGGCACGAGGAAGGCTGGTCGATCCCCGGCGATCCGGCCGAGCTGCGCGCCGCCTTCGCCCGCTTCGGCGGCCCGGTGCCCGGCTGGCTGGAACGGGTCGAGCGGGTCGGCATCTGGGGCCTCTTCCGCCACCCGGTCGCCGCGCATTGGCAGGACGGCAAGCGGGCGCTGATCGGCGATGCCGCGCATCCGACCCTGCCCTTCATGGCCCAGGGCGCGGTCATGGCGATCGAGGATGCCTGGGTGCTGGCCGCCTGCCTCGATGCCGGCCCGGATCAGGAAACCGCACTGGCGCGCTTCCAGTCCCTGCGCCAGCCGCGCTGCCAGCGCATCGTCGAGGCGGCGAATGCCAATGCCCGCAACTACCACCTGCGCGGCCCGACCCGCGCCGTCGCCCATGCCGGGCTGCGCGCCGTCTCGCGCCTCGCCCCGGCCCGGCTGATCGAGCGTTTCGCCTGGCTCTACGATTACGACCCGACGGCGGTCTGACACCGCGCCTGCACTTCTCTGTTTCCCAAATACCCATGCCAAGGCCGCCACCGGCACGGCCCGCGCAGACGATCAGGCCGCCCGCTCCACCGCCGCGACGATACCCTCCACGACCTCGCGCAGCACGGTCTCGTCCTCGGCCTCGGCCATGACCCGGATCAGGGGCTCGGTGCCGGACTTGCGGATCAGCACCCGGCCGCAGCCGTCCAGCCGCGCCTCGGCGCGGGCGATCTCGGCCTTGACCGCCTCGACCGACAGCGGATCGGCGCCGGCGGCATAGCGCACGTTCTTCAGCAGCTGCGGCACCGGCTCGAACTGCGCCACCAGCTCCGAGGCCGGCCGGTCGCTATCCGACAGCGCCGCCAGGAATTGCAGGCTGGCGATCAGCCCGTCGCCGGTAGTGGCGTAATCGGTCATCACGATATGGCCCGACTGCTCGCCCCCCAGGTTGAAGCCCGCGCCGCGCATCCGCTCGACCACGTAGCGGTCGCCGACGGCAGTGCGCTCCAGCCGCAGCCCGCGGCCTTGCAAGAACCGTTCGAGCCCCAGGTTCGACATCACCGTCGCCACCAGCGCCCCGCCGCGCAGCCGGCCCTGCGCCGCCCAGCGGTCGGCCAGCAGCGCCATGATCTGGTCGCCATCCGCCACCTGGCCCTTTTCGTCGACGATCATCACCCGGTCGGCATCGCCGTCCAGGCTGATGCCCATGTCGGCGCCGTGCTCCAGCACCGCGCGGGCGCAGGCTTCGGGATGGGTCGAGCCGAGGCCGTCATTGATGTTGTGGCCGTTCGGGGAAACCCCCAGCGGGATCACCTCGGCGCCCAGTTCCCACAGCACGTCCGGCGCGGCGCGATAGGCGGCGCCGTTGGCGCAGTCCACCACCACCTTCAGCCCGTCCAGCCGGTGCCCGGCCGGAAAGGTGGTCTTGGCATATTCGACATAGCGGCCGCGCCCGTCGTCGATGCGCTTGGCGCGGCCGATATTCTGCGGCTGGGCCGGAATGATCTCGCCCGCCACGATGCTCTCGATCTCGGCCTCGGCCTCGTCCGAAAGCTTGAAGCCGTCGGGACCGAAGAACTTGATGCCGTTGTCCTGCGCCGGGTTGTGGCTGGCCGAGATCATGATGCCCACATCCGCCCGCATCGAGCGGGTGAGATAGCCCACCGCCGGCGTCGGCACCGGACCCAGCAGCAGCACGTTCATGCCTGTCGAGGTCAGCCCGGCGGTCAGCGCGTTCTCCAGCATATAGCCGGACAGGCGGGTGTCCTTGCCGATGACGACGCGGTGGTGATCCTCGCCGTTGCGGCGGAAATAGCGGCCGGCGGCGGCGCCCAGGCGCAGCGCCATCTCGGCCGTCATCGGATGGGTATTGGCGCGGCCCCGGACGCCGTCGGTGCCGAAAAGTTTCCTGCTCATCTTGCCCCGCTCAACTCGTTTCTGTGGTCACGGCCCGCCAGAGGGCGAGGCCCTGCCGTGTTTCCGCCACGTCATGGACGCGGTGGATCTGTATGCCCTGCGCGATCCCCGCCAGCGTCACCGCCAGCGTGCCCGCCACCCGGTCCGCCGGATGCTCGGCCCCGCCGAGGCTGCCGATGAACCGCTTGCGCGAAACCCCCAGCAGCACGGCGCAGCCCAGCCCGTGATAGACCGAGATCCGCCGCAGGATCGCCAGATTATGCGCCTGCGTCTTGCCGAAACCAATGCCCGGATCGATCACGATCCTGTCGCGGGGAATGCCCGCCGCCTCGGCCCGGGCGATGCGCTCGGCCAGGGCGTCATAGACGTCCAGCAGCACGTCGCCATAGGTCGGATTGTCCTGCATCGTCTCGGGGATGCCTTGGGCATGCATCAGGCAGACCGGCACGCCCGCCGCCGCGACCGTCGCCGCCATGGCCGGATCGAAATCGAAGCCCGAAACGTCGTTGACCAGCCCCGCGCCTGCCGCGATGGCGGCCCGCGCCACCTCGGCCTTGCGGGTGTCGATCGACACCGCCGCCAGTGCGCGGCCCGCGGCGATGGCGGGGGTAACGCGGGCGATCTCTTCGGCCACCGGCACCTCGCGGGCGCCCGGCCGGGTCGATTCGCCGCCGATATCGAGGATCTCGGCCCCCTGCCCGGCCAGCAGCCGCGCCTGCGCCGCCCCGTCATAGGCCCCGCCATCCGAGAAGCTGTCGGGCGTGGCGTTGACGATGCCCATGATGCGCGGGCGATCCATGGTCAGGCCCAGCAGCGGCGCGCGCGGCGCGGTCAGCGCCGCCAGCACCGCCTCGGGGGCGGCGTCCACCACGCGCGGCGGCTCGCCGCGCCGCAGAAGCTCGAATTGCGAGAAGCGCAGCCAGCCGCCGGCCAGTCGCCAGCGGCCCGTCTCGCAAGGGATGGGGCGGAAATAATCGGTCATGCTCCGGTCTCTACGCCGGCCGGCTGCCGATTCAAGCGCGAAGATCAGATGCGCCCGGTCGGAATGCGAAAACCCGCCGGCACGGCCGGCTCCGCCGCATCCTGGGGTAGAGCCCAGTCCAGCCGGCTCGCCCCCAGCCGCTCGGCCAGCCACAGCGCCAGCGCCTGCGGTTCGGGTGCCAGCCCGGCCACGTCGCGCACCATGCGGGCCGGGGCCCAGACCACGGCACGGCCCTCGCTCGCCGCCCAGTCCAGCTCGGTGCGGCTGTCGGCGACGGTCAGGCCCAGGTGGCCGGCCAGGGCCCAGGCGGCCTGGTCCAGCGCCAGCAGCTCGATCTCGCGCGAATTGCCGCCCTGCGGCAGGGGCAGGCGCGGGGCGTCCGGGACCAGCGCCACCGCGCCTTCGGGCAGCGCCATGTCGCGGCCGTGAAAGACCACCCGGATCGGCGCGGCGACGTCGTCGGCCTCGACCCGCGCCTGGCGGCGCACCAGCGTCACGCCCAGGGCGCCAGGGATGCGGTCCAGCTTCTCGACCGTGACCGAGACCTGTGCGGCGCGCGGATGGGCGAGGATCTGCGCGGCGATTTTCTCGGCCAGCGTTTCCAGCAGGTCGTAGCGGCGATCCGCCAGCCCGGCCGCCACGGCGCCGGTCAGGATGTCATAGCTGAGGATTCGGTCCACCTCGTCGTTCACGCCGACGACATGGGTCGCCAGCTCGACATCGATGTTGAAGCGCAGCCGCTGCGGATGCCCGCGCTCGGTCTGGAACGCGCCGATCTCGGCCGAAAGGATGTAATCGCGCAGGTGGATACGGTCAGGCTGGTCCATACCGCCCGTGTTTTCAGGAAAACGGCCCCGCCGCAAGAGACGGGACCGCGGAATCCACAGAAGGAATGCGTCAGCCCGCGGGCTCAGTTCGCGGCCAGCCGGCGATCCGAGCGATAGAAGGTATGGCTGCCGATGCGGGTCGTGCGTTCGAAACGCTTGGCCCAGGAGGGGCTGACGCCCCGGGCATGGAAATAGGTCGCGCCGTTGGTCAGCGTGCGCGGCGCACCGGCCAGCGCCGCCATGGCGACCTTCTGCACCCGGGCATAGGTGCCCTTTTCGCGGATGCGGGCGTTCTTGTTATAGGTGAACTGGCCGCGCTGGTTCACCACGCCGCAGACGGTCTTGGGGAAACGCGGGTGATCGACGCGGTTCAGGATCACCTCGGCCACGGCCTTCTGGCCTTGGACGCCTTCGCCGCGCGCCTCGAAATACAGCGCCTCGGCCAGGCATTGCAGGTCGGTGGGGTTGATCTGCACGGCGGCCTGACGGGCGCGGCCGGTCTTGGTTTCATAGGCGACCTGGTGCTGCCCATCGGCAAGGGCCGGAACGGTTGCGACAGGGGAAAAGGCGACAGCCACACACACGGAAACGCGCGCCAGCCATGACTTGCTAATCGACATGTTGGTCCTGTTTTCGGTCCGGGTCCGGCCCGGTCTGTTTCGTCGGAAGGGCCGCCCCGAGGTTCCCTCGCGGGCGGCGGTCTGGCGTTAAAGGCCCGAAACAGGACGCCCCTATCCAGCCCACATGGGCGTGAGCGGCGCGATTCGCTTGATTTTAAATGATTTTGGCGGAAACCCGCCGACGACAAAAAGGTTAACGGGCAGATTCCGGCCAAAACCGGCCGGGCCTAGGACCCGAACCAGGCCTGGGATTCCGTCTCTTCCCGCGCCATGAGAATCGATTCCTGCGCTGCAGCAAGGCGCGCCACCGGCACCCGGAAGGGCGAGCAGGAGACATAGTTCACCCCGGCCCGCAGGCAGAAGGCGATGGATTCCGGATTGCCGCCATGCTCGCCGCAGACCGAAATGGTGATGTCGGGTTTGTGGCTGCGGGCGCGCTCGGCGCCGATGGCCACCAGCTCGCCCACCCCGTCGCGGTCGAGGATATGGAACGGATCCTCGGAATAGACGCCCTGGTTGACATAGATGCCCATGAAGCGGCCGGCATCGTCGCGCGACAGGCCGTAGGTCATCTGCGTCAGGTCGTTGGTGCCGAAGGACAGGAAAGCGGAATGCTCGGCGATGTCGCCGGCGCGCAGCGCGGCGCGCGGCGTCTCCACCATGACGCCCAGCCGATAGGTGAAATCCTTGCGCGTCTCGTTGCGGACGGCGGCGGCCACGGCGTCGATGCGGGTCTTGACCAGCTCGACCTCGCGCCGGGCGCTGACCAGCGGGATCATGATCTCGGGCACCACCGGCGCGCCGTTGTGGCTGGCCTCGATGGTGGCCTCGAAGATGGCGCGGGCCTGCATGTCATAGATCTCGGGCACGGTGATCCCCAGCCGCACGCCGCGCATGCCCAGCATCGGGTTGAATTCCGACAGCGCCTCGACCCGGCGGGTGACGTCCGACAGCGGCAGGTCCAGCGATTCGGCCAGTTCCCGCATCCCCTCGCGGTCATGGGGCAGGAATTCGTGCAGCGGCGGGTCGAAGAGCCGGATGGTGACCGGCAGGCCGGCCATGATCTCGAACAGCTTGGCGAAATCGCTGCGCTGCATCGGCAGCAGGCGTTCCAGCGACAGGCGGCGGTCCTCGGGCTTGCCGGCGAAGATCATCTCGCGCATGGCGGGCAGGCGCTCGTCGTCGAAGAACATGTGCTCGGTGCGGCACAGCCCGATGCCCTGGGCGTTGAACATGCGGGCGGTGCGGGCGTCCTCGGGCGTGTCGGCATTGGCGCGGATGCGGATGCGGCAATGCTGGTCGGCCCATTCCAGCAGCTGGGTGAAGCTTTCGTCCAGCGCCGGCTCCAGCATCTCGGCGGCGCCGGCCAGCACCTCGCCCGAGGTGCCGTCGATGGTGATCTCCTCGCCCTCGTGGAAGATGCGCCCGCCGATCAGCATGGTCCGGGCGCGCGAGTCGATCGAGATGCCGCTGGCGCCGACGATGCAGGGCAGGCCGATGCCGCGGGCGATCACCGCGGCATGGCTGGTCATGCCGCCGCGCTCGGTCAGCACGGCGACGGCGGCATGCATGCCGCGGATGTCCTCGGGCACCGTCTCGCGACGCACCAGCACGCAGCGCTCGCCCCGCGCCTCGGCGGCCTGGGCGGCGGCGGCGGTAAAGACGATGCGGCCGGTGGCGGCGCCGGGGCTGGCATTGATGCCGCGGACGATGACGTCGCGGGGCGCGCGCGGATCGACCTGGTGGTGCAGCAGGTCGGAAAGCGCCCGCGGCTCGACCCGCATCACCGCCTCTTCCGCCGGGATGATGCCGTCGCGGGCCAGCGCCACGGCGATGCGCACGCTGGCGCGCGAGCTGCGGATGACCCGCACCGCGTCGATGATCGAAAGCCGGCTGTCCGAGACGACGAATTCGATCTGCATCTCCTCGCGCAGCCTTTCGCGGGCGGCGACCCCGAACCGGACCAGATCGGCAAAGACCTCGGGCGCGGCCTCCTCCAGCGAGGGGCCGCGCGGGTCGCGGGTCAGGTAGAGCGTCTCGGCCCCCTCGGCCTTCGAGCGGCCCTGGGTCTGGCCGCGGAACCGGCCGGTGATGCGCGGCGCGCCGGTCACGCTGTCGACGAACTGGATGGTGCCCGAGCCGGTGACGCCCGGCCCGATGGCCAGCGCCATGTCCTGCACCACCAGCCCCAGCGGCGCGATGGCCGGCGCCCCCTTGGCCTGGCGCAGAAGCCGCGCGGTCGGCCCGTCCCAGGCCCGCGCCATGCTACGCAGCACCTCGGCCAGCTGCCGGGTCGGGTCCTGGGGGAATTCCTCGTCCGTCTCGTCCTCATAGGCGCGCAGCGCCGCGTCGAGCCCGCCCTCGCTGTCCGAGAACATGTCGGGATCGAGCCGGGCGACATGGATGGCATAGGATTGCACGAAGCCCAGATAGATCGCGTCCGCCGCCGCCTTGCCGCGGGTCTGGACCAGCCGGGCGTGGCATTCGTGGTTGATGCCGACGTTCAGCACCGTGCCCGGCCCGCCCCAGGCCGGATTCATCGCCGAGGGCCGCACGCTGACCAGCCCGTCGGCGCGCTCGATGATGGCGGCGAGGCGGGCGCGGTCGGGCATCTGGCCGGCGGCGATGGCGCGCACCGCCTCGGCCGACAGCGCGAAGCTGGTCGGGACCGGCAGCTCCATGCGGATCAGGCGCTGCAGGCATTTCGCGCGCCAGCCGTGGCGTGCGGTCTGGATCCCCGCCGAGGGGGTGATTTCGACGATGGCTCCGGGATCTGTCAGCGCGGTCATGATGCCGTCACATTAGGCATGGCCGGCGCATTGCTGCAAGTGCGAAGAAAGCCGGAGGCGCAACCGGAGGCGGGGGCTCTGCCCCCACGCCCCTGCGGCCCCCCGACGGGGCCGCAGGGGCGTTCCCCCGGGATATTTGCGCAAGAAAGAAGCCGGGAGTCAGCCCTCGATGCGGCCGAAATCCGCGATCAGCCGGCCGGCCTCGCGGATGCGCGAGAGCAGGTTCAGCCGGTTGCGGCGGGTGATCTGGTTGTCGGTGTTGATCTGCACCGCCTCGAAGAAGGCGTCGATGGGCGCGCGCAGGCTGGCGATGCCCTGGGTCGCGGCCTGGAAATCCTCGAGCCGGACGGCTTCGCGGATCGCCGGCTCGGCCTTGTCGAGGGCGGCGAAAAGGGCGCGCTCCTCGTCGGTCTCGGAAAATTTCGGATCGGCGCCGAAACTGTATTCGACGCCGTCCTTCTCCTCGGCCTGGGCGAGGATATTGCCGGCGCGCTTCAGCCCTTGCAGCAGGTTGGTGCCGTCCTCGGTCTTCAAGACGTCGTTGAGCGCGGTGGCGCGGTTGACCAGCAGCACCAGGTCGTCATTGCCAGGCATCGCCAGCACCGCGTCGATGATGTCGTGGCGGATGCCCTGGTCGCGCAGGTGGACCTTGAGGCGGTCGTGGAAGAAGGCGATGAGGTCGGCGGCCGCGGCATCCGGATTGGCTTTGGCGAAGGTTCGGCCCAGATTGGCCCTCACCCCGTTCACCAGCACCAGCCGGATCACCCCCAGCGCGGCGCGGCGCAGCGCGAAGGGGTCTTTCGAGCCGGTGGGCTTCTCGTCGATGGCCCAGAAGCCGGTCAGCGTGTCGAGCTTGTCGGCCAAGGCCACCGCCACGGACACCGGCGCCGAGGGCACCGCATCCGAGGGGCCGAGCGGCGAGTAATGGTCGCGGGCAGCATCGGCCACCGGCTCGGGCAGGCCGGCCTCCAGCGCGTAATAGCGGCCCATGATGCCTTGCAGTTCCGGGAACTCGCCGACCATGGCCGAGCGCAGGTCGAGCTTGGCGATCTTGGCCGCCTGTTCCGCCTGATCGGCATCGGCGCCGACCAGCGGCGCGATCTCGCGCGCCAGCGCCGCGATGCGGGCGATGCGATCCGCCTGCGAGCCCAGCTTGCTCTGGAAAGTGACCGATTTCAGCCCTTCGGCCCAGTCGGCCATGCCCGCCCGCGCCTCGCGCAGGTCGTTGTCCCAGAAGAAGGCCGCGTCCGAGAGGCGGGCGGCCAGCACGCGCTGGTTGCCCTTCAGGATCGTCTCGCCATGGTCGGGGGTCTCGATATTCGCCACGGTGACGAAGCCCTCGATGCGGCCGGTCCTGGGATTGCGGGCCGAGAAGAATTTCTGGTGCTCCTTCATCGAGGTCTGCAGCACCTCGGGAGGCAGCGTCAGGAAGCGGTCCTCGATGGCGCCCATCAGCGGCACCGGCCATTCGACAAGGCCCGCGACCTCGGTCAGCAGGCCCTCGTCCGGCACGATCTCCCAGCCGCGGGCGAAGGCGAGGTTCGCCGCCTCCTGCCGGATCGCGGCCTCGCGCTCGGCGGAATCCAGCATGACGCGGGCGCGGCGCAGCCTGGCGGCGTAATCCTCGAAGCCCGAGACGGCGATCTCGTCCGGGGCCATGAAGCGGTGGCCGCGGGTGGTGTTGCCGGCGCGGATGCCGTCGATCTCCAGCGGCACCACCGCGGCGCCGGATTCGTCCGAGAGGAGGCAGAGGATGGAATGCAGCGGCCGCACCCAGCGCAGGCTGCCCGAGCCCCAGCGCATCGACTTGGGCCAGGGGAAGTTGCGGATCGTCGCCTCCAGCACCTCGGCGACGATCCCGGCGGCGGGGCGTCCCGGCTTCACGATGGTGGCGAACCAGACCTGGCCCTTCTTGTCGTCGCGCGCTTCCAGCTGGTCGCGGGTCAGGCCGGTCGAGCGCAGGAAGCCCTCCAGCGCCGCCTCGGGGGCGTCGGTGCGGGGGCCCTTGCGCTCCTCGCGCGTGGTGGGGCTTTCCGCGGTCAGCCCCTCGACGGCCAGCGCCAGCCGGCGCGGGGTCGAGAAGGCGCCGGCCGAGCGGTAGGTCAGGCCGGCCTCGACCAGCCCGTCGGTGACGAGTTTCTTCAGGTCCTCGCGGGCGCGGGCCTGCATGCGCGCCGGGATTTCCTCTGAGAGCAGCTCGATCAGCAGGTCGGGCATCAGTCCATCACTCCGCGTTCGGGGGTCTTGTCGTTGAATTGGTGCCAGGCAAAGGCGCGGCCGTCGGGATAGACGACGATCACCCGGTCCACGTCGGGGCGGATCTCGGCCTGGCCCAGCACGGCGCGCGCCGCGCCGGATTCCAGGTCGGCGGTCAGCGCCCGGGCGGAATAGCACTTGAACCAGCCCGGCCCGTTCAGCGGCGTCGCGGCGGGATAGGGCGCGGCATCGGCCAGCCCGGCCGGGTCCAGCGTGAAGCAGGCGCGATAGCGGATCGGCGAGCTTGCCGCGTCGATGGCCTTGAAATCGCCGACCGCGACCGGATGCGTCGCGCCCTGCGCATCGGTGACGACGATCTCTTGCGCGCCGCTGATCTCGTCCACCTCGTCATAGAAGCCGTAGACCTGCAGATACCAGACGGCAAGGCCGGCCATGACGGCCACCAGCACCAGCATCGAGGCGACGATCTTGCCCGAGCTCATGCCGCCTCTCCCTCGGCCGCGCCCGCGGCCTCGGTGGTCACGAACAGGTCGGCGCAGCGTTTCGCCAGCGCGCGGACGCGGCCGATATAGGCCTGGCGCTCGGTGACCGAGATCACGCCGCGCGCGTCCAGCAGGTTGAACAGGTGGCTGGCCTTGATCGCCTGGTCATAGGCCGGATGCGCCATCGGGATGCGGCGCCCGGCGCCGTCCGTCTCGGCCGCGGTCAGGATGCGGTCGCATTCCGCCTCGGCATCCTTGAAGTGCTGGAACAGCATGCCGGTATCGGCCTGCTCGAAGTTCCAGCGGGAATATTCGCGCTCGGCCTGGCGGAAGACGTCGCCATAGCTCAGCGGGATCGGGCTGCCGGGCGGGTTGAAGGGCATGTCCATCACGTGCTCGACCCCCAGCACATACATGGCCAGCCGCTCCAGCCCGTAGGTCAGCTCGCCCGAGACCGGCTTGCAGTCATGGCCGCCCACCTGCTGGAAATAGGTGAACTGGCTGACCTCCATGCCGTCGCACCAGACCTCCCAGCCCAGGCCCCAGGCGCCCAGCGTCGGGGATTCCCAGTCGTCCTCGACGAAGCGGACGTCGTGGATCATCGGGTCGAGGCCGATGGCCTTGAGGCTGCCCAGATACAGGTCCTGCAGGTTGGCGGGGGAGGGTTTGATGATGACCTGATACTGGTAGTAGTGCTGCAGCCGGTTCGGGTTCTCGCCATAGCGGCCGTCGGTCGGCCGGCGCGAGGGCTGGACATAGGCCGCGGCCCAGGGCCGGGCGCCCAGGCTGCGCAGCGTGGTCGCCGGATGGAAGGTGCCGGCGCCGACCTCCATGTCATAGGGTTGCAGCACCGCGCAGCCCTGTCCGGCCCAATAGGATTGCAGGCGCAGGATCACGTCCTGAAAGCAGACGGGTTTCGCCGTCTGATTGTCCTTTGGGCTGGTCATCGGGGCTTCCTTCGGCATAACTGGCAGGAAATGTCTGCCGCCTTCTAGGCAGAGGGCGGCGCAGGGTCAATGAGAGGGACATGCCCATGCGGCGCTTTGCATTCGTCATCGGTGCGGCTCTGCCGCTGGCATTCGGCGCGGCCGCGCAAGCCGAGGATGTGGTGATCCGCATCGAGGCCAAGCGCGGCGCCGAGGCCGCCCGCGCCAGTGCCGAAGGCTGGGGCGCCGCCTTCCCCGATGTCGTGACCTTCCCGCTGGCCGATGGCTGGATCGGCATCGCGCTTGGCCCGATGCCGCGCGAAGCGGCAGCGGCGCGGCTGGAGCAGCTGAAGCAGGAGCGCAAGGTGCCGGGCGACAGCTTCCTTTCCGCCGCCGAGGGCCGCGACCTGACCCCGGTGGCCGGGGCGGCCCCCGCCGCGCCGGGGGCGCCCGATGGCTCGACCGGCAATGCCTCGACCTTCCGGCAGGGCGCGGGCCAGCCGGCAGAGGAGGACGGCGAGCCTGCGGTGGGCGATCTGGCGGGCGAGGATGCGGCCACGGCCGCCACGCCCGAAAGCGCCGCCGCCGAAACCGCCCCCGAAAACGCCACCGAAAACACCACCGCGGCCGCGCCGGAACCCGCCCCCGAACCCGCGCCGGCGCAATTCTTCCTGCGCCTTGAATCCAGCACCGACCGCGCCAGGGCCGAGGAACTGCTGGCGAAATGGCGCGAAACCCTGCCCGAGGCCGGGCTCTGGACCCTGCCCAACGGCCGGTCGGCCATCGCCTTCGGCCCGATGGACGAGGCGACCGGCACCGCCTGGCTGAAAGCCTTCAAGGCCGCCGGCGCGGTGCCGAAGGACGCCTTCCTGTCGCCCGGCGAGGAGATGGGCGAGATCGCGATCATCGGCAAGGTGCCGGAGCTTGGCGCGCCCCCTGCCCCGGATGCCGCGCCGGTGCCCATGCCGCCGCTGGAGGACATCCAGCGCGCCCTGCGTTGGGCCGGCCATTACGACGGCGGCATCGACGGCAAGGACGGCCCCAAGACCCGCGCCGCCATCGCCGAAGAGATCGTGCGCCTGCGCGCCTCGCCCGATACCGCCACCGCCATGGCCGAGCTGATCCGGCGGCGCGAGGCCTGGCGGGCCGAGATGGGCCTGACCGAGCTTCGGGACAGCCATACCGGCCTTGCCCTGCCCGCGCCGATGGACAAGCTGCAATTCGACCGCGCCGAGCGCGCGCTGTCGATCTATGGGCCCAAGGACGGCTCGGGCGCGGCGCTGATCCTGTTCTCGCAGCCCGGCGGCCAGCAGGAGATGCTGGACCTCGCCGGCCTCGTCACCGCGCTCGGCTGGGTGCCGGCGCCCCAGCGCCAGGTGGAACGCGGCAGCGTCACGCTGGACGGAAGCAACCAGACCCATATCGGCCATGCCGAGGCCCGGGTCGTGGAAGGGCGCGTGCAGGGCTTCGTGCTGATCTGGCCGATCTCGGACCCCGAGGACCAGCACCGGCTGGCGGCCGAGATCTCGGACAACCTGACCCGCTTCGCCCCCGGCGCGGGCGAGGCGCAGCCCGAGGCGCCCGCCATCGCCCCGGCGGCAGCGCAGAACTAAGCGCGCCAGAACCGCGGCAGGAACAGCACCAGCACCGAGATCAGCTCGAGCCGGCCCAGATACATGCCGCAGATCATCAGCCATTTCGAGGCGGTGGGGAAATCCGTCACCGCCCCGCTCTCGGTCAGTTCCGGGCCCCAGACCAGGCCGACATTGGCGATGGCGGTCCAGGCCGCGGTCAGCGCGGTGCGCGGATGCAGCCCGGTCAACGCCAGCCCGACGATCAGCAGGCCGAAGGTCAGGATGAACAGGGTGAAGAAGGCCATGACCGAATCGACCACGTCCTCCTCCAGCGGGCGGCCGCCGTAAAGCAGCGGAAACACCCGATGCGGCGACTGCATCCGCCGCAGCTGCGCCTTGACCGCCTGGAGCAGCACCAGATAGCGGAATACCTTGACCGAGCACGAGGTCGAACCGGTGCAGCCGCCGATCAGCCCGACCACGATCAGGATGACGAAGGGGAAATGCCCCCATTGCGTGACGTCGGTCGAGGCGAAGCCGGTGCCCGAGAAGGTTGAGATCACGTTGAACGTGGTCTCGCGGATCACGGCGAGCGGATTCTTCGCCTCAAGCCACAGCAGCCGGTAAAGCACCACGACGGCGATGGCATAGAAGGTCCAGCGCAGATAGGCCCGCACCTGGATGTCGCGCCAGATCGGCTCGGCGGAGCCGCGGATCAGCTGCACCATGCGGATGAAGGGGATCGAGGCCAGGATCATGAAGAAGGCCGCCGCATATTCCGCCGGCCCGATGAAGGGCGCGAAGCTGGCGTCGTAATTGGAGAACCCGCCGGTCGAGCAGGTGGACAGCGCCAGCACCAGCGCGTCAAAGCCCTTCATGCCCAGCAGGATATAGACCACCATGCAGCTGGCGGTCATGGCGAAATAGACCCCGGCCATCTCGCGCGCGATGTCGAAGGCGCGGGGCAGGATCTTGCCCAGCGTGTCGAACCCTTCCGAGCGAAAGAACTGCATGCCGCCGACCTTCATCACCGGCAGGAAGATCATGGCGACCACGATGATCCCGAGGCCACCGGACCAGTTCAGGAAGGCCCGCCACAGGTTCGTGCCCTTGGGCAGGCCGTCCAGCCCGGCAAAGGCCGTGGTCCCGGTCGTGGTGACGCCCGACATGGCCTCGAAATAGGCATCGGTGAAGCCAGCATGCGGCGCGCCCAGCATGAAGGGCAGCGCGCCGGCCACCGGCACCACCAGCCACAGCATCGCCGTCAGCAGAAAGACCTGCTGGATGGTCAGGGAACTGTCCCTCTGCCGCGTCGACAGCGCCACCAGCCCGCCGGCCAGCATGGTCAGGATGCCGCATTCCAGAAAGATCAGCCAATGCGCGTCGCCGTGCCACCAGTCCACCAGCATGGGCAGCGCCATCGCCGCCCCGAGCGTGACGACGACCTTGCCGACGATATTGGCCACGGGACGGATATCGATCATGCCGCCCTGCTTGCCCCGCCGCCTTGCGACCGTCAAGCGCGCGACGCGGGACGGCTGGCGCAAGTGCTCGACTTTGCCGAATTCGGCATGGAGGCGGTCTGGCGCATCCGCTGACCCGCTTTCGCCGCATCCGCCGCGCCGATCTGGTCATGCACCGCTTCCTGGTGCGCGAAAGCGGCTCGGGCACCCGCATGGTGCACGAGCATTTCTTCCGCGAGGCCGGCCTGCCGCTGCCGCCGGCGCAGGAAATGGACAGCAACGCCAACATCAAGCAGGCGCTGATGGCGAACATGGGGCTCGCCTTCCTCTCCGCCCACACCATCGCGCTGGAGCGGCAGGCGGGCAAGCTGAGCGTCCTCAGCGTCGACGGCATGCCGCAGCTGCGCGACTGGTTCGTGGTCTATCCGCGCCGCAAGACGCTGGGCCCGGCCGCGCGCTCGTTGCGCGACTTCGTCACCACAGACGGCCCCGCCTTCATGCGCCAGTTCTTCGGCGAGGACTACGGGCCGGAATAGAGCCGGCAAAGCGGGCAGCCGCGGCCCCGCAGGACCGCGCGCTACGCCCAGGTATCCCCCACCGTGAAACCTTCGGCAAACGGATCGTCATGGTCCAGCACCAGGGTGTTCAACCCACAGATCCAGCTGGCCCCCGAGATTTCCGGCACCACGGCGCGGCGGCCGGCGATCTCCGTCTCCTCGACCAGCCGCCCGGTATAGACGTTGCCGAGAATGCCCTGGTGCCGGAAGCTCTTGTCCAGCGGCAATTCGCCCTTGGCATGCAGCACCGCCATCTTGGCGCAGGTGCCTGTGCCGCAGGGGCAACGATCCAGCGCGCCGGTCCAGGTCGCGGGATTGTCCCAGGAGAAATCCCCCGAGGCCATGGTTACGGCGTTCTTCCAATCCGCGTTCGGATCGTCCGTCGGCCCGGACAATTGCGAGATGGTGATGCCCACGCCCGGATAATCGGGATGCTCGACCGGCAGCTGCTCGATCGCCGCCTGCCGGATCATCGCCGAGATGCGGGCGATTTCGCGGCCATGCTCGGGGATCAGTTCCAAGCCGGGGAACTGCCTGACATCGGCGATGGCATAGAACATGCCGCCCCAGCCGACATCGACCCGGACCTTGCCCAGATGCGGCACCTCGATCTCGGCATCCAGATGGGCGGCGAAGGCCGGCACGTTGCGGAACGTCACGCTGGTCACCTTGCCGCCCCGGCATTCGGCGCGGACCCGGATCAGCCCCGCCGGCGCCTCCAGCACCAGCTCGGTGACGGGCTCCTTCATCGGCAGCAGGCCCATTTCCAGCAGCACCGTGACGACCGAGATGGTATTGCCGCCGGACATGACCGGATATTCGATCTGCTCCATGATGATATAGCCGGCATCGGCATCGGGATGCGAGGGCGGCACGATGATGTTGCAGCAATGCGCCGCATAGCCGCGCGGCTCGCGCAGCATCAGCTTGCGCAGCTGGTCGTCATTGGCCTGCAGCCATTGCATCTTCTCGTAGGACGAGCGCCCGGGAATATGGGGAACGCCGCCGGTAATCACCCGCATCGGCGTTCCGGCATGCGTATCGACGGCATGGATCATTCGCTTGAACGCCATGTTTGCTTCTCCTGAGGGGGTGTTCTTGAAGCCGGGATGGGAAAGGCGCGCCCGGTGATGACAGCCGGGCGAACCAAAGGGATCAGGGAATACGGACCGCTGCACCATAAGGCCGGTTTATCCGCCATGACGCAGCGGCCATGGTCACAGAGCGGCTTCGACCTTTTCCGCGACCTCGGCAGGAACCCAGCTCGTCCAGATATCCCTGTTCTCTTCCAGGAAATGCACGGCCGCATCCTCGCCCATGGCCTGGTTGTCGCCCTGCCATGCCATCAGCTTGGCCACGGTGTCGTTGCTCCAGCCGCGGGTGTTGAAATAGTCTAGGATCGCCGGGCTGGTCCGGTCGGCAAAATCCCTGGTCAACACCGTCATCACCGTGTCGATGGGCCAGCCGGTGACCTTCGGGTCGGCGCAATCGAGATTGGTGATGCAGCGTTTCCATTCGACCGGATCGTGCTCGGCGTTCGGTTCCAGCTGCACCAGCTGGTATTTGCCCAAGAGCGCGGTCGGCGCCCAGTAATAGGTGATGAAGCCTTCCTGACGCTCATAGGCCCGGGCGATGGCGCCATCCAGGCCCGCGGCCGAGCCCGGCCGCATCAGGTTGAAGCCCTTTTTCTCGGCCTCGTAGGCCTTGAACAATTGCGCGGTCACAACCGTCGCCCCCCAGCCTTCGGCGCCGTTGAAGATCACGCCGCGGCTGGGGTTTTCCGGGTCCGGGAAAAGCTCGGGATGCGCCAGGGCATCCTCGACCGTCTTGATCTCGGGATGCGCATCGGCCAGGTATTTCGGAATCCACCAGCCCTGAATGCCGCCATCGGGCAGGGCCGGCGCGCCGTAGACGATCTTGCCGTCCTCGAGCCCCTGCGGAACGATCTCGGGCAGCAGGTCCACCCAGGTTTCCGAGGAAACGTCGGGCGAGCCTTTCTCGATCATGGATGTGGTCGAGGGAACCGTATCCCCCGGAATGGTCTCGACGCTGCAGCCGTAACCGTTTTCGAGGATGAACTTGTCGACATAGGTCAGCAGTTCGGCGCTCTGGACGTTATGCAGTGCAAGGGTCACGTTGCCGCAATCCTGCGCGGCAGCCGACCATGCGCCGCCGGAAAGGCCAGTGGCAAGGACCGTCGAAGCGAGTAGTCTTTGCATTTCCATCTCCCTGTCTGCGGCGTTGTTTCAGGGCGGCGCGCCGCGTCTTTACCTGCCCTGTTCTCGGGACGGCTTGGCTACGGGGGGCCCTTTGGCCGCTTCATCCTCGTCGCCCGCTTCTGATCGCCATATTCGTATACGATATTTGTTCTACGAAATCTCTTGCCTTCGGGCGATTCTGTCAAGAAGTTCTTCGGTTCCGGCAATCCGCGTGCATCCATGGTGGCGCATGAAGCACCGGGCTGCTTTGGGCTCCCGCGCCTTGGGCGTCCTTTGGTGGGACGCGACAGGGGGCTCTGCCCCCGGAGTATTTGGGAAACGGTGAAAGCCTTCAGAGCTTCCCGGTCAGTTCCGGGACGACGGAGAACAGATCCCGACGAAGCCGTAATCGGTGACGATCACATTGCTGTCCTTCATCCCCGCAAGGTGCTGGATGGCGCCGGAGATGCCGGTGCTGATGGCGATGACCTCCTCGGCCTTGCCCGCCTCCTTCAGGGGAATCGCCTCTTCCACCGCGATCTGGTCGAGCGGGTCATCGACATCTTCACGTTGTAGTCGATCACGCGCTTCACGAGGACGAGGATCTTCATGGGATTGACCTGCCTGCTGTTGTCGATCCATCAGACCCGGAGCGCCCAGAGGGCGAACAGCGGTTCATCGCCGGATCGCATGGCGTGAACCGCGTTTGGCGGCACGAAGAAGCTGCCGCCGACGCCGGGCTCGAACCAGTCGCGCCCCGGTTTGCGGAATTGGCCCGGCGACAGGACCAGATAGGTTTCCTCGGGCGCGTGCTGGTGGTCGGGATAGCGCGTCTGCGGCGCAAGCAGGCTGAAGCCGATCCACAGGTCGCGGCGCTCCTCCATCCCGCCCGGGCCCAGCAGCATGGCATTGGCATGGCTTTCGCCGAAATTCGCGCTGGCGGTCGCGTCGCCGGTCCGCCTGCGCCAGCACAGCAGCGGCGTCAGCCGCTGTATCGCCTGCGAAAGATCGGAAAGATCCTGGTATTCCATGGGACGGGCCAGAGCCGTGTCGAGCCAAGCCTCGACCACGGGCAGGCGGGCCGGTGCCGCCCCTTGGTCCCCAACCGAAAGGATTGCCTCGGAAATGCCCTGAAGCGAGGCCGGCGAATTGCCGTCATGGGCGCGCGCCCGCATGGCGGGCAAGGCGATATCAAGGAAATCCTGCAGGGGTTGCAGTCGCGGCATTTCAGTTTACCTCCCGGGATCCGGCCGGCGCGCGGATCATCGCCGCGCGCCGGGGTGCGTTACAAGTCCTTGACCAGCCGCAGCGCGTCGTAGATCGCGGCATGGGTGTTGCGGGCGGCGACGGCATCGCCGATGCGGTAGAGGCGGAAGCGGCCCTCGGGGTTCTTGCGGACCTCCTGCAACCCGCCGGTGGTCAGGGCCTCGTAATCGACCTCGCCCAGGTTCGAGGAGAGCGGCTTCAACTCGAAATAGAGCTCGTCCAGCGGCCGCGTGCCGTGGTTGACCACCACCTGGTCGACGATGCGCTCGCGGGCGAAGGCGCCGTAATCGCTGCCGAGGCGCGCACGCAGCTGGTTGCCCTCGCGCGCCACCGAGCGGAGGCGCCAGGTGACGGTGAAGGTGGTGTCGCGCTTCTGCAGGTTGCGCATGTAGGGCACCAGGTTCATCGCCATCACCTCGGGCGAGAAGCTGCGGTCCGGCGTCACGATCTCGACCGCCGCACCGGTGGCCGAGATCAGGTCGGCGGCCTGCAGCGCCGCATGGTCGCCCGCATCGTCGAAGATCAGCACGTTGCGGCCCGGCTTCACGTCGCCCGACAGGATGTCCCAGGCGGATGAGACCAGCTCGTTGCCCGCCTCCAGCACCTCGACATGCGGCAGCCCGCCGGTGGCGACGATCACCTCGTCGGGCTCGGTGGCCAGCACGTCGGCCGCATCGGCGAAGGTGTTGAAGCTGAACTTCACGCCATGCTTCTCGCATTGCGCCATGCGCCAGGCGATGATCGAGGTCATCTCGCGGCGGCGCTCGTCCAGCGCGGTCAGGCGGATCTGGCCGCCGGGCTGGTCGGCGGCCTCGAAGACCGTCACGTCATGGCCGCGCTCGGCGGCGACGCGGGCGGCCTCCATGCCGGCCGGACCGGCGCCGACGATGGTGATGCGTTTCTTCGCCGGGGCGGGCGGGATCGTGTGCGGCATGGTCTCCTCGCGCCCGGTGGCGGCATTATGCAGGCAGAAGGCCATGCCGCCCTGGTAGATGCGGTCGAGGCAATAGTTCGCGCCGACGCAGGGGCGGATGTCCTCCTCGCGCCCCTCGACGACCTTGCGGACCAGATGCGGGTCGGCCATATGCGCCCGCGTCATGCCGACCATGTCCAGCAACCCCGAGGCGATGGCATGGCGCGCGGTCGGCACGTCCGGGATCTTGGCGGCGTGGAAGGTGGGGAAGCCCGTGGCCTTCCTGATCTGCCCGGCGAAGTCCAGATGCGGGGCGTTGCGCATGCCCTGCACCGGGATCACGTCGGTCAGCCCGGCATCGGTGTCGATATGGCCCTTGACCACGTTCAGGAAGTCGACCAGCCCGCTGTCCTTGAGCTTTTGCGAAATCGCCAGCCCGTCCTCGGCCGTCAGCCCGCCCGGCAGGTCCTCGTCGCCGGTATAGCGCACGCCCAGGATGAAATCCTCGCCGCAGCGTGCGCGGATGCCGCGCAGCACGTCGAAGGTGAAGCGCAGCCGGTTGTCGAGGCTGCCGCCATAGGGGCCGTCGAGGTCATTGGTCAGCGGCGACCAGAACTGGTCCATCAGATGGCCGTAGGCCTGGATCTCAAGCCCGTCCAGCCCCGCCGCCTTCATCCGCTCGGCCGCATCGACATAGTCGTCGATGATCCGGTCGATGTCCCAGTCCTCCATCTTCTTCGGGAACGAGCGATGCGCCGCCTCGCGCTCATGGCTGGGCGAGACGACGGGCAGCCAGTCGGCCTTGTCCCAGCGCGTGCGCCGGCCCAGATGGGTCAGCTGGATCATCACCGCACAGCCATGGTCGTGGCATTCGTCGGTCAGCTTCTTCATCCAGCCGACCACCTCGTCCTTCCAGGCCAGGATGTTGTTGAAGACCGGCGGACTGTCGCGCGAGACCGAGGCCGAGCCGGCGGTCATGGTCAGCGCCACCCCGGCCTTCGCCCGCTCGACGTGATAGGCGCGGTAGCGATCCTTGGGCATGCCGTCCTCGGGATAGGCCGGCTCGTGGCTGGTGATCATGATGCGGTTGCGCAGCGTCAGGTGCTTCAGCTGATAGGGCTGCAGAAGGGGATCGTTCGACATGGCTCTGCCTGTGCGGGTGGGAGTCGTTGCCCCAAGAAGGCAAGAAATGTTCACATGTGTCAATATAAAAATCATATGTGATCCTTTAGTATGCATCTATGGACAATTCGCTTGAGGCGAATCGGCGCGCGGGCTATGCAGGGGCATGGAAACCCATATTGCCCCCGAAACCGGCTGGCGCGGGTCGCGCGAGGGCTGGCTGGAAGCCGGCTACCAGGCGCTGATCGACAGCGGCATCGACGCGGTGAAGATCCTGCCGCTGGCCCGGCAGCTGAATCTGTCGCGCACCAGCTTCTATTGGTTCTTCGAGGATCGCGAGGCATTGCTGACCGCGCTGATCGACGGTTGGGAGGCGCGCACCACCCGGCCCTTCGTCGCCGCGACGCGGGAATATGCCGACAGCCAGGCCGAGGCGATGCTGAACGTGCTGGCCTGTTTCCTGTCCGGGGCCTTCGATGCGCGGCTGGAATTCGCGGTGCGCAGCTGGGCCTTGCAGGACGGCAAGGTGGCGGCGCGAATCGAGGCGGCGGACGAGACGCGGCTGGGGGCGCTGCGCGACATGCTGGTGCGCTGGGGACATGGAGAGCAGGAGGCCGATGTCCGCGCCCGCACCATCTACCTGACGCAGATCGGCTATATCTCGATGCGCGCCCGGGAGGAGCTGGAGACGCGGCTGGCCCGCATTCCCACCTATGTCGAGATCTATACCGGCCAGCGCCCCGAGCCGCGCGAACTGGCGCGCTTCAATGCGCGTTTCATGTCCCAGCCCGGGCCCCGTCCCGGCTCCGCGCCATGAGGATCGGCCGCATCGACAGCCCGGGCCGGAATCTGCCGGATTTCCCCCCGCCCGATTCCCGGCTGCGTCCGGTGCCGGGCCGCGGCGGGGCCGGTCCGGCCGGCGATGCTGACGATATCGTCGCACGACATGCCGCTATTGTTGCATCCGGGCCGCGGCCGGACGGGGAAGATACCGCATCGGCGGCCGCCGGCCGCCTGCTGGTTCCCCTCATGACAGGCATTCCCTTGCCCGAAACCGTTCCCACCGGCCTCCGATGCGCCCGCGCCCTGCCGAACGCGGCCGGGCCCAGCCCCGCCAGGGGCCCGGCAGAGGGTGCCGCCGGTGGTCCGGCCGGTCCGGCGGGCGCGATCCGAATTGCCCCGGCAGAGGCGGCGGTGAACCGTCGCGGACCGGGGCGCAAGCCGGCAGGAACCCCATCCTGACCCAAATCAGCCCCCGGCCTTCCGCGACGGGCCGGGCAGGCATGACCAATGTCGCGACAGGGAAGCGAAAACCATGAAACGATCCTATCTCTTTGGCACCGTCCTCGCCCTGCCGTTCGCTGCGCTGGCCGGGACCGCCTCGGCCGATTGCGGCAGCCTGACCATCGCCAGCATGAACTGGCAAAGCGCCGAGGTGCTGGCGAGCCTTGACCAGTTCATCCTGAACGAAGGCTATGGCTGCAGCGCCGAGATCGTCGCCGGCGACACCGTGCCCTCGATCACCTCGCTGGTGGAAAAGGGCAAGCCCGAGATCGTCCCCGAGGCCTGGGTCGACCTGATGCCCGAGATCGTCGAGGCCGGGCTGCGGGACGAAAAGATCGTCTCGCTCAGCCGCTCGCTGTCGGATGGCGGCAAGCAGGGCTGGTTCATCCCGCGCTACATGCTGGACGAGCATCCGAACCTGAACAAGATCGAGGAGATCCTGGCCCATCCCGAACTGTTCCCGGCCCCCGAGGATGTCTCGAAGGGCGCGGTCTACAATGGCCCGGCCGGCTGGGGCGGCACCGTGGTCACCACGCAGCTCGCCAAGGCCTTCGACATCGAGGGCAAGGGCTTCGCCCTGGTCGATACCGGCTCGGCCGCCGGGCTCGACGGCTCGATCGCCCGCGCCTACGAGCAGCAGGCGCCATGGCTGGGCTTCTACTGGGAACCGACCTCGCTTCTGGGCAAATACGACATGGTCGCGGTCGATTTCGGCATGGAGCACGATGTCGAGGAATGGCGGCGCTGCACCTCGGTCGCGGATTGCCCCGATCCCAAGCCGAACGCCTTCCCGATCGACAATGTCTTCACCCTGGTGTCGAAATCCTTCGCCGAGGCGGCCGATCCCGGCGTCGTCGACTACCTGTCGAAGCGCAGCTGGAGCAACGAGACCGTCAACAAGCTGATGGCCTGGATGACCGACAACCAGGCCACGGGCGAGGACGGGGCGCGGGAATTCCTGCGCGAGAACGAAGAGCTCTGGACCCAATGGGTGACGCCCGAGGCGGCGGAACGCATCAAGGCCGCGCTCTAGGCGCGGCCCGTCCGGCGGGGGGCGGCGCGACGCCGCCCTCTCTCCCTTCCCCTCCGAACCAGCGCGGACGAAATCACCATGGCATGGTTAACTTCCTTCCCCCAGCTAGACGACGGCTATCTTCGCGACCTCAAGCGGGTCATCGACGAGGGTTTCCGCCAGTTCACCCGCAACTACGGCGACAGCATCGAGGGCTTTTTCAGCCCGCTGCAAAGTTTCCTCATCTGGTCCGAGCGGCTGCTGACCAACGCGCCCTGGCCGCTTGTCCTGCTGGTGGTCGCGGCGCTGGCCTGGAGCGCCAGCCGCAGCCTGCGCGTGGTGATCGGCAGCCTGCTGACCCTGGTGCTGATCGGGCTGTTCGGCATGTGGGACGACACGATGAAGACCGTGTCGATGATCTTCGCCGCGACGCTGCTGTCGATCGCCATCGGCCTGCCGCTGGGCATCCTGATGTCGCGCTCGCAGCGGGTGCAGGCGGTGCTGAACCCGGTGCTGGACGTGATGCAGACCATGCCGAGCTTCGTCTACCTGATCCCGGTGGTGATGCTTCTGGGCATCGGCCGGGTGCCGGGGCTGATCGCCGTGGTGATCTATGCCCTGCCGCCGATGATCCGGCTGACCAACCTGGGCATCCGCCAGGTCGACCGCGAGGTGCTGGAGGCGGCCGACGCCTTCGGCTCCTCGGCCTGGCAGAAGCTGGTCAAGGCCGAGCTGCCGCTGGCGCTGCCCACCATCATGGCCGGCATCAACCAGACCATCATGATGGCGCTGGCCATGGTGGTGATCGCCTCGATGATCGGTGTGCAGGGGCTGGGCCAGCCGGTGCTGCGCGCCATCAACAACCAGTATTTCACCCTGGGCCTGTTCAACGGCTTCGCCATCGTCGGCATCGCCATCCTCTTCGACCGCATCAGCCAGGCCTGGGGCAAGCGGCTGCAGAAACATCGCGAGGTGGGTCATGGCTGATCCGATCGGCATCGAGATCCGCAATCTCTACAAGATCTTCGGCCCCGCGCCCGAGGCGCATGTCGAGGCGGTGCGCGCCGGCATGACCAAGGCCGAGCTGCAGGCCCGCCACGGCCATGTGCTGGGCCTGCGCGACATCAACATCTCCATCGCGCCGGGCAGCATCCAGGTGATCATGGGCCTGTCGGGTTCCGGCAAGTCGACGCTGATCCGCCACATCAACCGGCTGATCGAGCCCACCGCGGGCGAGATCGTCATCGAGGGGCAGAACGTCGTCGCCATGCCGCCCGAGGCGCTGCGCGCCTTCCGCCGCCACAAGACCGCGATGGTGTTCCAGAAATTCGCGCTGCTGCCGCATCGCACCGTGCTGGACAACGCCGCCTACGGGCTGGAGGTGCAGGGCGTGCCCGAGGCCGAACGTTACCGCACCGCCATGCGCTGGATCGAGCGGGTGGGGCTTTCCGGCTTCGAGAAGAGCTATCCCAGCCAGCTTTCGGGCGGCATGCAGCAGCGGGTGGGCCTGGCGCGCGCCCTGGTCAACGACGCGCCGATCCTGCTCATGGACGAGGCCTATTCGGCGCTGGATCCGCTGATCCGCTACGACATGCAGACGGTCCTGCTGGACCTGCAGCAGGAGGTCCGCAAGACCATCGTCTTCATCACCCACGACCTCGACGAGGCGCTGCGCATCGGCGACCGCATCGCGCTTTTGCGCGACGGCTGCGTCATCCAGCAGGGCACGGCGCAGGACATCGTGCTGCGTCCTGCCGACGATTACGTGGCGAATTTCGTGCAGCATGTCGACCGCGGCCGGGTGCTCAAGGTCGGCGCGGTCATGGTGGCCGAGCACGGCTTCGACAGCCTGCCCGAGGCCGCCATCGCCCCCGAGGCCACGGTCGCCGAGGCGCTCCAGCACATGGCGGCAAACCGCCTCCAGGCGCTGAGCGTCAAGAACCCGGAAGGCCAGACCCTCGGCGTCATCCCGTTCCAGAACGCCATCAACGCCTATACGGGCAACGTCGCGGCGAGCGCATGAGGATCGGCATCATCGGCGCCACCGGCTGGCTGGGCTCGGCGCTTGGCGCGGGGCTCTTGTCGCGCGGCATCGTCCAGCCGGGCGATCTGGTGCTCTTGAACCGCAGCGGGCCGCGTCCCGATTATCACGGCCATGCCGATGTGGTCTGGGCCCGGGACGTGGCCGATCTGACGGCGCAAAGCGACGTGGTCGTGGTCTCGGTGCGGCCCGAGGACTGGCCGGGGCTGGCGCTGCGGGCCGAGGGGCGGCTGGTCCTGTCCTTCATGGCCGGGGTGGATGCCCGCGAACTGGCCCGCTGCGGCGGCCGGATCGTGCGGGTCATGCCGAATGCCGCGGCCGAGATCGGGGCCTCCTATTCGCCCTTCTGGGCCGCCGAGGGCGTGACGGATTCCGACCGCGACACGGTGCGGCGCCTGCTTTCCGCCATCGGCACCACCGACGAACTGGCAAGCGAGGCCGAGATCGACCTGATGACCGCCCTGCCCGGCTCGGGCGCCGCCTATCCGGCGCTGATGGCCGTGGCGATGGCCGGGTTCATGCGGGCGCAGGGCATCTCGGAGGCCATCGCCTGGCGCGCGGCCGAGGCCGCCGTCATCGGCGGCGCGCGGCTGCTGGAAGGCCGGATCAGCGAAGCGCCCGCCATGCTCGCCGCCTATCGCGACTATCGCGGCACCACCGCCGCCGGCATCGAGGCCGCCGAGGCGGCAGGTTTCAGCCGCGCCGTCGTGGCGGCGCTGGAGGCGGCGACCGACAAGGCGCGGCGCATGGCGAAGGGTCCGGCGTGACGCGGCCTGCCCTTACCAGCCTCGACGGGACGGAATACGACGTCATCGTCATCGGCGCTGGCGCGGTCGGCTGCGCCAGCGCCCGGCAACTGGCCGGGCGCGGCTTTCGCACCCTGCTGGTCGACCGTGGCGATATCGGCGCCGGCACCTCGTCGCGCTCCAGCCGCATGCTCTATTCCGGTCTCGGCTATCTCGCCGCGCGCTATCCGCTGTGGCAGATGCCCTTTCGGCCCGCCGACATGCTGCGCCGCCTGCTCTACACCCGCGACGTCATGCGCTGCCGGGCCGAACTGGTCCGCGACATGCCCGGCCACCTGACGAAACACCGCTTTCACTATCCGTTCCGCAAGGGCGACCGCTATCCGCCCTGGCTGGTCGATCTGGGCTTCCGCCTGGTCGAGGCGCTGGACGGCTGGCGGGTGCCGCTGGCCTATCGCCGGCTTGCGCCCGCGCAGGCGGCGCGCGAAAGCGCCATGGCCGCGGCCCTGGGCGGGCCGCTGCGCGGCGTGGGGGTGTTTGAGGAATACATGTATGCCTGGCCCGAGCGCATCTGCGTCGATACCGCGCTGGATGCCGAGCGGCGCGGCGCCACCCTCCGCACCTATGCCGAGGTGACGGCCATCGCGCGCGAGGGCAAGGGCTGGCTGGTCACGCTGGACGAACGCGCGCCCGAGATGCAGGGCCGGGCGCAGGTCCGCGCCCGCATGGTAGTGAACGCCGCCGGCCCCTGGATCGACCGCGTGCCGGGCGGCGGTGCGGGCCGGCGCCGGGTGATCGGCATCAAGGGCGTCAATGTCATGCTGCGCCTGCCCGAGGCGTTCCGCGGCCAGGGGCTGGAGGCCTTTTCCCGCAAGGGCGAGCCCTATTACGTCTTTCCCTGGCGCGATTTCCATTTCATCGGCCCGACCGAAACCGAAGTCACGGCCAATCCCGACGACATCCGCGTCGAGGACGCCGAGATCGACTATATCCTCGCCGAGGCCAACCACCTGTTCCCCGACCTGCACCTGACGCGGGCGGATGTGCTGCATTGCTGGTGCGGCGTGCGACCGACCTCGACCCGCGACGGCCGGACCACCAGCCTGCCGGTCGAGGTGGCCGAGGATCCCGCGATGCCCGGCCTGCTGGCCGTCACCGGCTCGACCATCATGCTGCATCGCCACGCGGCGCGGAAGGTGGCGCGGGCGGTCGAAAACCGTCTGGGACGGCAGGGACCGGAACCCACGGGCGCCATTCCGGCGCCCGAAACCCATGACGACGGCATCGGCCAGATAGCGGCCCGCGAACATGTCGTGCGGCTCTCGGACCTCATCCGCCGCCGCCTGCCGGACGGGCTGGAGCCCGATCTGGGCCGGGGCCGGGCCGAGGCGCTGTCGCGCATCGCCGCCGCCAGCCTCGGCTGGTCCGAGGCGCGCCGACAGGACGAACTGCGGCATTTCGAGGCCGACACCGCACGGGTCTATCGCCAGCTGTAAGGATCTATCCCCAGACCAGCCAATCCGCGAACAGCCGGGCCTTGGCAATCCGACCCGGCCGGCGGGCGTCACCGGGCGGGTCGCAAGCTTATCCGAGCCGGAGGGCGCGCGCCACGCGGGATGAGGCAGGACCCGCCGGACCGAAGGGCTAAAGCCCGATCGCCTTGTAGGCCTGCGCCACCTCGTCGATGGCCAGCACATAGGCGGCGGTGCGCAGGTCCGGATAGCTGCCGTCGGGACGGTTCCACAGCGCGCTCATCCGGCGATAGGCGGCGCGCATGATGTCGTCGAGGCCCGAGCGGACCAGCGCGATCTCGCTGCGCGCCTCCAGAAAGCGGGCATGTTCGCTGGGAAAGTCCCGGCCGGTCATCTGCTCCAGCGAGCGGGCCAGCAGCCGGTGCTCGTCCTCCTCCAGCCGCCGCTCCATCAGGCCGAAGGGGATGTGGCTGAGGTTCTTCACCCATTCGAAATAGGACACCACCACGCCGCCGGCATTGGCAAAGAGGTCGGGCAGGATGATCTTGCCGGCCTGGCGCAGGATGGCGTCGGCCGCGTTGGTCGTGGGGCCGTTGGCGGCCTCGACGATCAGCGCCGCCTTGATGGCGGCGGCATTTTCGGCGGTGATCGCGCCCTCGGCGGCGGCGGGGATCAGGATGTCGCATTCGTCGGCCAGCGCGCCCATGTCGGACCGGCTCACCGCGCCGCCGGTAAAGCCCTCGACCGAGCCGGTCTGCACCAGATGCGCCTTGAGCGCGTCGATGTCGATGCCTTGGGGATTGCGCACCACGCCCGTGCGTTCGATCACCGTGACGATGCGCACGCCATCCTCCTGCGACAGGAACTTGGCGGCGTGGAAGCCCACATTGCCAAGGCCCTGCACCACGCAGGCCAGGCCGGTCAGGCTCTCGGACAGGAACCCGGCGCGGGCGCGGTCGGCGGGATGGCGGAAGAATTCGCGGATCGCATATTGCACGCCGCGGCCGGTGGCCTCGGTGCGGCCCTCGATGCCGCCGCCGCCGACCGGCTTGTCGGTGACGCAGCCCAGCGCGTTGATGTCCTGCGGCCGGGCGCGGCGGTATTCGTCGGCGATCCACATCATGTTCAGCTCGCCCGTGCCCATGTCCGGCGCCGGCACATTGGCGGCCGAGCTGAGGAATTCATGCGCCATCAGCTCCTGCGCGAAGCGGCGGGTGATCTTTTCCAGCTCGGTCTCGGTCCAGTCGGCGGGGTCGATCCGCAGCGCCCCCTTGGAGCCGCCGAAGGGCAGCCGCACCAGCGCGCATTTATAGGTCATCAGCGCCGCCAGCGCCTCGACCTCGTCCTGGTCGGCATTGGGGGCGAAGCGGATGCCGCCCTTGGCCGGGCGGCTATGCGTCGAATGGACAGCCCGCCAGCCGGTGAAGGTATGCATCCGCCCGCGCAGCCGCACGCCGAAGCGGGTCACATAGGTCGCGTTGCAGACCTTGATCTTCTCGGCCAGCCCCTCGGGCAAGTCGCAGCGCGAGGCCGCGACGTCGAACATCTCGTTCACATCGGCCAGGAATGACTGATTGCTCATGAACCCCTCCTCCGGGCTCTTTCTGGAAAACAGGGGGCCGCGGCCCCCTGCGGAATGTCAGCCGGCCAGCAGCGCGGCGGTGCCCCCGCGGCGGTGGGGCAGATACGCATCATGCCGATCTCCTCATTCGATGCGAGAGGGATACCAGAGGATCGCCAGGCGGTGCGCCTGAATATTGCCCATCAGCCAGCCAGATGGAACAAATTCGAGGCCATTTTCAGAACTTACCCGGATCTGGACAGGCGAATCGCGATGCCGAGCCCGCGCGGCGGGGTCGCAACATCTCCCTGAAGCCGGAGGTCGGGCTGAACGTCCGCCCGGCCCATCGCTCACTCCGCCATCACGCGCGCGATCCAGGACGCGATCATCAGGTCCAGATGCGCGCCGCCGCCGTTCTTGAACACGGTGATCTCGTCCTCCGATTGCCGCCGGCGGGCGCCGGGACGCACCAGGTCATAGAGATCGCCCAGCACGCTCTCGGCGGTGATCGCGCCCGAGGCGATGGGCAGCAACAGCTCGCCGATATGGCCCAGCGTGGTCGCGCGGCTGTCCACGAACAGCGCCGCCTTGGCCATCAGCGCATCGTCGGCCTCGCGCATGTCGGCCTTGAAGGCGCCGATCAGGTCGACATGGGTGCCGGCCCGGACCCAATCGCCCAGGATGACCGGCTGCCGCGCCATGGTGGCCGAAGAGACGATGTCGGCCTCTCCGACCGCGTCTTGCAGGTCGGGCACCGCCACCAGTTCGGCCTCGATTCCGTCCAGGCCGGCGACGAGGTTCCGCGCCTGTTCCGGGCGGCGCGACCAGACCGAGACGCGCTCGATCCCCGGCAGCACCGCGGTATAGGCCTTGACCAGACTGGTCGCGACCGTGCCGGCGCCGACAATCAGCAGGTGCCGGCTGTCCGGGCGCGCCAGCAGGCTGGCAGCCAGAACGGAATCGGCGGCGGTCTTGATCTCGGTGACCAGCGGGCTGTCCACGATGGCCTGCAGCGTGCCGGTTTCGCCGTCAAAGACCAGCATCGCCCCCTGGACCGTGGGCAACCCCCGCGCCGCATTGCCGTCGAAGACGGTGAAGGTCTTGGCACCGTAGCCCAGCCCCTCGATCCAGGCCGAGCGGCTCATCATCGTGCCGGTGGGCGGACCCAGGAACACGTCCCTGATCTCGGCCGGGGGCAGCCCGTGGCCCTGCCGCAACGCCTCGACGGCATCGGGCCAGTTCAGCCGGCCGATCGCATCGTCATAGGACAGGAATTGCGGGGCGTTTTTGCTTGTCATGGAAATGCGTTTCCTTCTTTTGCACGGGTCGGCGCCCGCCGGAAATGCCGCTACAGAGCCAGAGACGAGCCAGCCTGGCAAGAGCCGGGGCCTCCGGTGCTTCCTGCCGGCCGGCCATGCCCGTCCCCCGCATCCAGCCCGCCGGCAAGCGGGATGGCGATGCCCCCTATCGATCCATCGGCCAGGTATCCGACAGGCGATAGCCGCCCGGGAACGGATCCGCCGGATCGACCATCAACTGTTTCGTCCCAATAATCCAGGCCCGGCCCGAGATGATCGGACGGATCGCCGGCTTGCCGTTCAGGTCGATCTCGCTGTCGATCCGGCAATGAAACTCGGTCTCCAGAAGCGAGGTGCCGACGAAGCGGTCTCCGGCCTTCATCCGGCCCTTGGCATGCAAGACCGCCATCCGCGCCGAGCAGCCGGTGCCGCAAGGCGAGCGGTCCAGCTTGCCGGGACGGATCGCCACGGCATTCTTGCCCCACAGCACCCCGTCCTTCATCTGCACAGGGTCGGTGATCTGGCAGAACGAGATATGGTCCCAATCATTGGCGGGATGCTTGAAGCCCAGCTGTTCATTGGCGGCCTCGGTTACCTTCACGCCCATCCGGGCGATGTCGCGGGCCTGGTCGGGACGCAGTTCCAGCCCCAGCGCAGCCGCATCGACCAGCACGAAGCTGTCGCCGCCATAGGCGGTGTCCACGGTGATCGTGCCCAGCCCCTCGACCTCGATCCGCGCGTCCAGCCTGTCGGCAAAGGAGGGCACGTTGCGGACCCGGATGCGCTCGGCCTTGCCGTCGCGGCACTCGGCCTCGATCTCGATCAGCCCTCCCGGCGGTTCCAGCACCATGCGGGTGATCGGCTCCTGCATGGGAATGATCCCGGTATCGAGCAGCACCGTCGCCACACACATCGAGTTCGAGCCCGACATGGGCGGCGTGTCGGCCGGCTCCATGATGATCCAGCCCATCTGGGCGCGCGGGTCCTTGGGCGGCACCAGCAGGTTGACATGGCGGAACACGCCGCCGCGCGGCTCGTTGAGCACGAAGTTCCGCAGGGTCTCGTCCTCGGCGATCCAGCGCGATTGGTCCCAGACCGTCTCGCCGGGCGGCGGGGCGACACCGCCGACGATGACATCGCCGACCTCGCCTTCGGCATGGCAGGACACGACATGCACGACCTTGGATGTGCGCATTGGTTTTCCTCGATCATTGCGGACAGGCAGGGCTGGCCACATGTTGGTATTTCGTATACGATATCTCTTTACTACATTGCCGGTTTCGCCCTGCCCCGTCAAGCGCGCTTCCCGAGTCGTCACAGCCCGCACCTTCTCCGGGCGCGGCATCCTCTTGCGGGGGAATATCGGCTACCATATCTTCCTGCCCGTGCAGCCGCGCAGCTGGGGGAAGCAGAATGCCATTCAAGGATGCAGAGGTCCCCAATCTCGGGAAAGCCCCCACCGCCTCGGACATCATCCTGAAATTCATCCGCGATTCCATCGCCGACGGCACGCTGGACGAGGGCGAGCCGATCCGCCAGGACGATGTCGCAAGGATGTTCAACGTCAGCAAGATCCCGGTCCGCGAGGCGCTGAAGCGGCTGGAGGCCGAGGGTCTGGTCGAGTTCCAGCGCAACAAGGGCGCCATCGTCACCGCGGTTTCCGAGCCCGAGATCGCCCAGATCTTCGAGACCCGCGCCATCCTGGAATCGGCCGCCATCAAGCTTTCGGTGCCGCATATGACGCTGGAGACCTTCACCGATGCCGAGGCGTTCTGCGACGCCTTCGCGCGGGAAACCGATGTCGCGCAATGGTCGGCGCTGAACTGGCAGTTCCACAGCTGCCTCTATCTGGATGCGCAGCGGCCGTTCCTGGTCAGCACCATCCGCTCGGTGAACGACCGGCTGGAGCGTTACCTGCGCATCCAGCTGGCCCTGTCGCACGGCCAGGGCACGGCCGACCGCGAGCATCGCGAGATCCTCGCCGCCTGCCGGGCGGGCGATGCGGAAAAGGCGGGCGCGCTGGTCTATGCCCATATCATGGGCGCCTGTTCGTCCCTGCTGCACCACCTGCCGGCAAGCAAGGGCGCAAGCTGAGGCCCGGGCCGTTTCCAAGGGCGGCAACCCGCTTAAGCCATGGCCGGCCGGCCCGCCAGCCGCAACCGCCACGCCGCCCTGACCGGACGGCCTCGCGACCCGATGCCCGGCTGGCTGCCGCCAGGATCATGCGCCCTCGGCACGCTCCCCAGGCGGGGCGTGATCGCGTCAAGGGCATCGATACGGCGCCCGCCCCGTTGGACGTGGCGGCGCTTCGCCCCGCCGATCTCCATCCGCCCGCAACAGGCTGCGACCGACCGCACCCCGAAGGCCGGAAGCGCGGGGATCGATCATTCGAAGCAATGGAGCGGATGCGGCGCGGGGCTTCCGGGCGAATCCCTGCAGACGACCTGCCACGGGGCCGATCCGCAGCCAGGCAAGCTGCGGTCGGCGCCGATCCATCTCTGCAACGCTCCGCCGCGCCCGGGACAGGCTTGCCGCAATACCATCGCCCCCGGCACGCCACCGCGAAGGTCGTGGGCGGACGCTGCCTTTACCGCTACCCATCGCCTCCCTCCGGTCGCGGAAAGCGGGCCCCGCTGGCCCAAGATCACGGCCCAGCCGAACGGATCGGACCGCAGCTCCACAAGCCCGGCCCCCCCCGCCGACCAACGAGAAGCCATCAGGACCAGAGCCCCCGCCGTTGGCTTGCGAAGCATCTCGGGACAGGATACAAGCCAAGGCGATGCGGGTGTAGCTCAATGGTAGAGCAGCAGCCTTCCAAGCTGAATACGTGGGTTCGATTCCCATCACCCGCTCCACTCTCCCCTTCCGCTCGCCCTCCCGCCCGGCACCCGGCTTCTTTCTTGCCCAAATATCCCGGGGGGAGCGCCTCCTGCGCCCCGCAGGGCGCGGGAGGCGTGGGGGGCAGAGCCCCCAGCCCTTCCGTTCCCGCCGGATGCGCCCTATATCCTGCGGGCAATCCGCAAGACGCGGGCATCTCGCCCGACCATCCCGCGGGCGACTCGCCCGACGCGCCGAAAGGAAGCCCATGTCCCGGAAAGCCATGCAGCGCCTGTCCTTCTTCCTGCTGATGGGCCTGACGCTCTACGCCTCCTTCGTGGGCGCGGGCTGAGGGAGGCGGCGATGGCAAAGCGTTTCGGCGGCCGCTTCTCGCCGCAGCCCCGGCTGGACGGAACCGATCCGCGCCCGCCCGCGCGCCCGGCGCCCGGCGAGGTTCGGCATCCGCTGGAATCGCGCACGCGCTGGGTCACGATCATGGCCGTCCCCTTCCTGATCAGCGCCTTCTGGCAGGACCCGGCCGGGCTTGCCCTGCATCTGATCGCCTTCGGCAGCCTGGCCTCGGGCATGTGGATGACGCGCGAGGGGCTGCAGGCCGAGGCTGCCTATGACGCCCGCCGCGTCGCGCGCCGGCCGGCGATTCCGCGCAAGCTCTTCGGCGGCATCCTGACCGGGCTCGGCCTCGCCCTCGGCTCGTATGTCCCGGGCGCCGAGGCCGGTGCGGGGGTGATCGGCATCGCCGGCGCCATGCTGCACTGGCTGGCCTTCGGCACCGACCCGATGCGCGACAAGGGCATGGAGGGCATCGACGGCGTCCGGCAGGACCGCGCCCAGCGCATCGTCGCCGAGGGCGAGGCGCATCTGCAGGCCATGCAGCAGGCCATCCTGCGCACCGGCGACCGCCGGCTGGAGGCCCGCGTCGGCATGTTCGCCGCCGCGGCGCGCACGCTTTTCGGCCATGTCGAGGACAATCCCGACACGATCTCGGCCCTGCGCCGCTATCTCAGCGTCTATCTGCAGGGCGCGCGGGACGCGACGGTGAAATTCGCCGACCTCTACGCCCAGACCCGCGACCCCCGCGCGCGCCAGGATTACGAGACGCTCCTGAACGATCTGGAAACCGAATTCGCAGCCCGCAGCGCCCGGGTGCTGGAAGGCGGCCGCGCCGACCTGGACATCGAGATCAGCGTGCTGCGCGACCGGCTGGCGCGCGAAGGGGTGCGGCCCCCCGCCATCCCCGCCCAGCCGGACGAGCCGGCGGACCTGTCGCGGCCGATGACGCTGGACGACCTGCTGATCCCGCGCGATTCCGAAAAGCCGCGCCGCTAGCCATGCCGCGTTTCGCCCTGCTGATCGAATATGACGGCGGCCCCTTCGCGGGCTGGCAGGCCCAGGCTGACCGGCCCAGCGTGCAGGGCGCCATCGAGGCCGCGCTCGGCCGGCTCGACCCCGGCTTCGCGGCCGGCGCGCGCATCGCCGCGGCGGGCCGCACCGATGCCGGGGTGCATGCCACCGGGCAGGTCGCCCATGCCGATCTGGACCGCGACTGGGACCCGTTTCGCCTGCCCGAGGCGCTGAACTGGCACCTGAAGCCCGCCCCGGTGGCCGTCCTGGCCGCCGCACGGGTGGCGGATGACTTCCACGCCCGGTTTTCGGCGCATGAGCGGCGCTATCTGTTCCGGCTGATCGCGCGCCGCGCCCCGCTGACCCATGATCGCGGCCGGGCCTGGCAGGTGCAGAACCGGCTGGACCTTGCCGCGATGCGCGCAGGCGCGGCGCATCTCCTGGGCCGGCACGATTTCACCACCTTCCGCTCGACCATGTGCCAGTCGAACAGCCCGGTAAAGACGCTGGACGAGCTGAGCATCGACGAGGTCGAGGTCCCGCAGGGCCGCGAATACCGCTTTGTCCTGCGCGCCCGGTCCTTCCTGCACAACCAGGTGCGTTCGATCGTCGGCACGCTGGAGCGGGTCGGCGCGGGGGCCTGGCCGCCGGGGCGCGTGGCCGAGGCGCTCGCCGCCCGCGACCGCGCCGCCTGCGGCCCGGTCTGCCCGCCGCAGGGGCTTTACCTGACCGGGGTGGGCTATCCGCAGGACCCCTTTGCCCCTGTCGCGCGCTGACGCGGCGGCCCCGGCACATGCCGGGACGCGGCCCGCCCTTTGGCAGCAACCATGGGCAGGGCAGGCGTGGGCAGCAAGGACCCGGCGGCACCCCGCGGGCAACAGGCTGCACCCGCGGCCCGGCCCGCGCCGAAGCGGCGGGCTTGAAGATGTCGGGAGGAGGAGAGCGACGACAAGGCTGGCAGACCACAGGACGCGGCGCCGGCAGGCTGCGGCGACTCCCGGCGGCTTACTCGGCGGGAACGCTTGGCTGCGGGTGCACCGCCGGCAGCACGGGCTGGGGCCTGACCGGAGCAGCCGCCTGCGGCATGCTGGGCACCCGGCGGGCGCGGCGGCCCTGCCAATGCGGAATCACCACGGTCATCACCGTATGCCAGATGATCCACAGGTCCAGCCGCAGGCTGCGCCGGCGCTGATAGATCAGGTCCAGCCGCAGCTTGGTCGGCAGGCAGCGGCGGTAATAGGCGGCCTCGGTCGCCGCGGCGGTCTTGCAGCGCGCCATGATCCGGTCCTCATGCGCGTGATAGATCATCGTGGCCAGCCCGGTGACGCCGGGGGGGTTCTTCAGCACCTGGGCGTAAAGCGCCGGGAAACGCTCGACATATTCGCGCAGCGGCGGGCGGGGGCCGACGAAGCTCATGTCGCCGCGCAGGATGTTGAACAGTTGCGGCAATTCGTCGATGCGGGTGCGGCGCAGGATGCGGCCGACACGGGTGATGCGCCAATGCTTGTGCGCGCCGGTGGCGCCGAAATCCCCGTCTTCCAGCAGCATGGTGCGGAACTTGAGCAGGTTGAACGGCTCTCCCGGGGCGCGCATGCGCGGCGCGACGTAGAACAGCGGCCGGCCCTGGGTCAGCAGCAGGATCATCGCGACCCCGGCCATGACCACGGAAAGCGGGATCAGCAGCACCAGGGCCAGCACGATGTCGAAACACCGCTTGCCCGGCGTCATGCCGATCCGGCCCTGCACCTGCTCGCGCGCGATCCAGGTCAGATCGACGCTGCCCAGCGAATGCAGGTTGCGGCAGTCGGCTTTGTCCCAATCGTGGTGAATCGTCACAATTCCGTCCTGCGTTCGGCGCTTTGGCTAACTTTTCCCGCCTAACATAGCACCTCTTAATTTAAAACTACCGCAAGAGGGAAACTGCACGAGACTTGCGCAAGCGTGTCCTTTCGGCCAGTCTTTGCTCATTCTGGGACAACCGGGGCGGGATAAATGCGGAAATTTCTGGTGGTTCTGGACGATTCACGCGAGTGCCTGAACGCCATCCGCTACGCCGCCCTGCGCGCGGCCAAGACCGGCGGCGGCGTGCAGGTGCTGGCGGTGATTCCGGCCACCGCCATCCAGCACGGCATGGGCGTCGCCGACGTCATGCGCGCCGAGGCCTATGAGCGGATCGAGGCGCATTACGAGGTCTTTGCCAAATGGATGCGCGACCGCCCCGGCATCGAGCCGGAACTGGTGGTGCGCGAGGGCGAGCCGGGCGCCGAGCTTCTGGCCCAGATCCATGACGACCCCGAGATCGGCGTGGTGGTGCTGGCCGCCTCGACCGAAAGCGCGGGGCCGGGACCGCTGGTCACCCGGCTGACGCGCGAAGTGGCCAACCTGCCCTGCCCGGTCACCATCGTGCCCGGCGACATCTCGCGCGAGCGGCTGGAGCAGATCACCTGATGCACCGCCCGCTGGCGCTGGCCGCGTTGCTGGCCATCCCGGTCCTGGCGGCGCTGTTCCACGGGCTTCGGGCAAGCCCGCTGCGGCCGCTGAGCGGCCATCTGGCGGGGCTGGCGCTTTACTGGACGCTGCTGGCGCTGGCGCTGGCCCGCTGCGGCGGATGGTCGCTGCGGCTGCGGCCGCCCTCGGCGGCGGTGGTGCTGGCGCTGGCCGCGCTGGTGCTGGCCTGCGCGCTCTGGGCCGGAACCGCGCCGGCCCGGCTGTCCTGGCCGGTGCTCGCCGCCGTGGCGCTGGCGGCGCTGATCAACGGCACGCTCGAGGAGGCGTTCTGGCGCGGCGCGCTGATCCCCCGTCCCGGACCGGGCGCGCAAGCCCTTGCCGCGGCGCTGTTCGTGCTGTGGCACCTGGCGCCGGCGGTCGGCGCGGCGGGGCTGGACATGCCGGGCGGCGCGGGCGGAATCCTGGCCGGCGCGGCGCTGATCGCGCCCCTGATGATGGCGGCGCGGCTGTCCTCGGGCACGGCGGGGGCGGGGGCGCTGGCGCATGTGCTGGCGAATTTCCTCGTCTTCGTCCGGATCGCCGCCGATAACGGCGTGCCGGTCTGACTTGACTTGCCCGCCCTTCGATCCCCATATCCCGGGACAAAGGAGCCCGCCGCCATGTTCATCCAGACCGAGACCACTCCCAACCCCGCGACGCTGAAATTCCTGCCGGGCGAAACCGTGCTGGGCAGCGGCACCGCCGACTTCCCCGCGCCCGAGGCCGCCGCGACCAGCCCGCTGGCCCGACGCATCTTTGCCGTGCCGGGCGTGACCGGGGTGTTCCTCGGTTCGGATTTCGTGACCGTGACCAAGGCCGACGAGGCGGTCTGGGACCATCTGAAGCCCTCGGTCCTGGGCGCGATCATGGAACATTACCAGTCCGGCGCCCCGGCGATCGAGGGCGCGGCCGCCAGCGGCCATAACGACCAGGACGGGCCAGACGCGGAAATCGTGAACCAGATCAAGGAATTGCTGGACACCCGCGTGCGCCCGGCCGTGGCGCAGGACGGCGGCGACATCACCTTCCACGGCTTCGACCGCGGCGTGGTCTATCTGCACATGCAGGGCGCCTGCGCCGGCTGCCCCTCCTCCACGCTGACGCTGAAGATGGGCATCGAGAACCTGCTGCGCCATTACATCCCCGAAGTGACCGAGGTGCGGCCCGTTGGCTGAGGCGCTTTCGCTGGGCTTCGACACATCGGCCGCGCATTGCGCGGCCGCTTTGCTGCAGGGCGACCGGGTGCTGGTCCAGCGCCACGAGGACATGGCCCGCGGCCAGGCCGAACGGCTGTTCCCGCTGCTTGGCGAAGTGCTGGCCGAGGCGGGCGCGGGCTGGCGCGACCTTTCCGTCATCGGCTGCGGCATCGGGCCGGGCAATTTCACCGGCATCCGCATCTCAGTCGCGGCGGCGCGGGGGCTGGCGCTGTCGCTGGGCATTCCCGCCGTCGGCGTCGGCGCGACCGAGGCCGCCGCGCATGGCCTGCCCCGCCCCTGCCGCGTCGCCATCCCCGCCCGCCATGGCGAGGTGATCTGGCAGGATTTCGGCACCGGGCATCCCGGCCTGCCGCAGCAGGCCGCGCCGCAGGACCTGCCGCCGGGCCCGCCCCTTCTGCCGCCCGCCATGCCGCTGGCCGAGGCCATCGCCCGCATCGCCGCCGCGCGCCGCGACCAACCGGACCTGCCGCGCCCGGCGCCGATCTATCTGCGCCCGGCCGATGCCGCGCCGGCGCGCGACCGCGGCCCGCTGATCCTGTCATGACGCCCGAGGAACTGGCGGCGCTGCACGGCCGCTGCTTTGCCACCCATCCCCGGCCATGGGCGGCGGCGGAATTCGCCGACCTGCTGGCCAACCCGCTGAATTTCCTTCTGGTCGGGCCGCAATGCTTCCTGCTGGGCCGCAGCGTCGCGGACGAGGCCGAGCTGCTGACGCTGGCCGTCGCCCCCGAGGCGCGGCGCCGGGGGCTGGCCTCGGCGCTGCTGGCCGAATTCGCCGCCACGTCACGGATGCGGGGCGCGCACGAGGCCTTTCTGGAGGTCGCCTCGGACAATGCGGCAGCCACGGCGCTTTATGCCGGCGCGGGCTGGGAAATCGCCGGAAACCGGCGGAATTACTACGCGCCCGGCGTGGACGCGCTGCTGATGCGGCGCACGCTCTGACCGCGGACAAGGCTGTTGACGGATTCCGGCCCATGCGCCCTAATCCGGAAATCTCGGGCTGACTCGCCCGCAAACCGTCTTGAGGTCCGACATGTCCCTGATGAAATCCCTGCTCGCCGGCGCCTGCCTGTCCTTGCTGCCGGTCGCGGCGCTGGCCGATCCGGCGCTGATCTTCGACCTGGGCGGGAAATTCGACAAATCCTTCAACGAGGCCGCCTATAACGGCGCCGAACGCTGGAAGGCCGAGACCGGGGGCACCTACAAGGAGCTGGAGATGCAGTCCGAGGCCATGCGCGAGCAGGCGCTGCGCCGGCTGGCGCAATCGGGCGCCAATCCCATCGTGATGACCGGCTTCGCCTTCGGCGAGGTGCTGGGCAAGATCGCGCCGGACTATCCCGACACGAAATTCGTCATCATCGACATGGTGGTCGAGCAGCCGAACGTGCAGTCCATCGTCTTCACCGAAGAGCAGGGCTCGTATCTGGCCGGGGTGGCCGCCGCCAAGGCCTCGAAATCCGGCACGGTGGGCTTCATCGGCGGCATGGACATCCCGCTGATCCACAAGTTCGAATGCGGCTATGCCCAGGGCTTCAAGGCGACCAATCCGGACGGCAGGCTGATCATCAACTATACCGGCACCACGCCCGCCGCCTGGAACGACCCGGTGAAGGGGGGCGAGCTGCTCAAGGCGCAGGTCTCGCAGGGGGCGGATGTGGTCTATGCCGCGGCGGGCGGAACCGGCATCGGGGTGCTGCAGGCGGCCGCGGATGCCGGCGTGCTGTCGATCGGCGTGGACAGCAACCAGAACCACCTGCATCCGGGCAAGGTGCTAACCTCGATGGTCAAGGGCGTGGACAATTCGGTCTACGAAGCCTTCAAGGCCGGGACCGAGGTCGAGCCGGGCGTGAAGGTCATGGATCTGGCCTCGGGCGGGGTGTCGCTGGCCATGGACGAGAACAACCAGCCGCTGATCACCGACGAGATCGCCGCCGCCATCGACGCCGCCGCCACGGGCATCGAATCGGGCGAGATCAAGGTGCACGACTACATGACCGACAACAGCTGCCCGGTGCAGTAATGGCCGCGGCCGGCGCGCTGCCCGAGGCCCCGGCGATCGAACTGCGCGGGATCTCCAAGGCCTTCGGGCCGGTGCAGGCCAACAAGGACATCGACCTGATGGTGCCGCGCGGCACCATCCACGGCATCATCGGCGAGAACGGCGCCGGGAAATCGACGCTGATGTCGATCCTTTACGGCTTCTATCGCCCCGATGCCGGCGAGATCCTGATCGGCGGCAAGCCCGTCGCCATCGCCGACAGCCAGGCCGCGATCCGCGCCGGCATCGGCATGGTGTTCCAGCATTTCAAGCTGGTGCAGAACTTCACCGTGCTGGAAAACGTGATCCTGGGCGCCGAGGACGGCCGCCTGCTGCGCCCCTCGCTGGCGCGGGCGCGCGGCGAGCTGAAGCGGCTGGCGGCGGAATACGAGCTGCAGGTCGATCCCGACGCGCTGGTCGAGGAGCTGTCGGTCGGCCACCAGCAGCGGGTCGAGATCCTGAAGGCGCTGTATCGCCAGGCCGACATCCTGATCCTGGACGAGCCGACGGGCGTGCTGACCCCGGCCGAGGCCGATCACCTGTTCCGCATCCTGCGCGGCCTTCGGGACGAGGGCAAGACCGTCATCCTGATCACCCACAAGCTGCGCGAGATCATGGAGATCACCGACAATGTCTCGGTCATGCGCCGGGGCGAGATGGTGGCCTCGGTCCGCACGGCCGAGACCAGCCCGCCGCAGCTGGCCGAGCTGATGGTGGGGCGCAAGGTGCTGCTGCGGGTGGACAAGGCCCCGGCCCGGCCCGGCCCGCCGGTGCTGGAACTGCGCGGGCTGCGCATGGTCGATGCCGAGGGCGTCGAGCGGCTGCGCGGCATCGACCTGACCATCCGCGCCGGCGAGATCCTGGGCATCGCCGGCGTCGCCGGCAACGGCCAGACCCAGCTTCTGGAGATCCTGGGCGGCTATCCCGAGGCGGGCGCCCGGCTCTCGGGCGAGATCCTGCTCGGGGGCCGGCCGCTGCCGCTCTCCGGATCGGACGGCCGCGCCCGGCGCCGCGCCGGCATCGGCCATGTCCCCGAGGACCGCCAGGCCGAAGGGCTGATCATGGATTTCGCCGCCTGGGAGAATGTCGCCTTCGGCTATCAGGACGCGCCCGAGTTCCGGAGCGGCTGGCTGATGGACCATGCCGCCATGCGCGCCGAGGCGGCCGGCAAGATCGAGCGTTTCGACATCCGCCCGCCCGATGCGGACCTGCCGGCGAAGAGCTTCTCGGGCGGCAACCAGCAGAAGATCGTGGTGGCGCGCGAGGTCGAGCGCAATCCCGACCTGCTGCTGATCGGCCAGCCGACGCGCGGGGTGGATATCGGCGCCATCGAGTTCATCCACAAGCGCATCGTCGCGCTGCGCGATGCCGGCAAGGCGGTGCTGCTGGTCTCGGTCGAGCTGGACGAGATCATGGCGCTGTCGGACCGGATCGCGGTGATGTTCGACGGCCGCATCATGGGCGAGCGGCTGCCCGAGGAGGCGACGACCGGCGATCTGGGCTGCCTGATGGCCGGGGTCGATCCCGCCGTGACCCCGCCCGAAGCGGCGATCCCGCCGGCGGCGGCGCCGGGGGCGGATGCCGAGGGGGGCGCGGGATGAGGCGCCGCATGCCTCCGGCGGGGGTATTTGGACAACAGAGAAAGCCGGGGGAGGCGGGCTGATGGAGCGAATGCCGAAATGGGCGGATGTGATCCTGACGCCGCTGATTTCGCTGGCGCTGGCCTTTGCCATCTCGGCGCTGGTGATCCTGGCGATCGGGGAAAGCCCGGCCGAGGCGCTGAAGGTCATGGTCGAAGGCGCGCTGGGGTCCAGCTATGGCTGGGGCTTCACCCTGTATTACACTACGAATTTCATCTTCACCGGGCTGGCGGTCATGGTCGCCTATCACGCCGGGCTGTTCAATATCGGCGGCGAGGGGCAGGCCGCCCTGGGGGGCTTGGGCGTCGCGCTGGTGGTGCTGGCCCTGCCCTGGCCGCATTGGGCGCTGGCACTGCCGGCGGCGGCGGTCGGGGCGGCGCTGTTCGGGGCGCTTTGGGCGCTGATCCCGGCCTGGCTGCAGGCCCGGCGCGGCAGCCATATCGTCATCACCACCATCATGTTCAATTTCATCGCCGCGGCGCTGCTGAACTATGTCCTGGTCAACCTGCTGCGGCCCGTGGGCAGCATGGACCCGGCCTCGGCCCGGTTTCCCGCGGCAGCGCATCTGCCGAAGCTTTCCGACATGGCGCTGGGGCTCGGCTTCGAATGGGGCCGGAACACGCCCGCCAATGTCACCTTCTTCGTCGCCATCGCCGCCTGCCTGCTGGTCTGGCTGCTGATCTGGCATACGCGGCCGGGCTATGAGATCCGCGCCTTCGGCAAGTCCGAACCGGCGGCGCTTTACGCCGGCATCTCGCCGGTGCGGATCACGGTCCTGGCCATGCTGGTCTCGGGGGCGCTGGCCGGGCTGATGGCGATCAACAACGTCATGGGCGAGGCCGAGCGGCTGATGCTGAACGCGGTCGAGGGCGCCGGCTTCATCGGCATCGCCGTGGCGCTGATGGGCCGCAACCACCCGTTCGGGGTATTCCTGGCGGCGCTGCTCTTCGGCTTCCTCTACCAGGGCGGGGGCGAACTGGCGCTGTGGACCTCGATCCCGCGCGAGCTGATCGTGGTCATCCAGGCGCTGGTGATCCTGTTCACCGGGGCGCTGGACAACATGGTGCGCATGCCGCTGGAACGGCTGTTCACGGCGCTGCGCCGGAAGGGGGCGTGATGGATTTCGCGACCGTGATCCAGATCCTCGATTCGGCGGTGCGGCTGATGACGCCCCTGCTGCTGGCCTGCCTGGCCGGGCTTTATTCGGAACGCGCCGGGGTCTTCGACATCGGGCTGGAAGGCAAGATGCTGATGGCGGCCTTCACCTCGGCCTCGGTCGCCTATGCCACCGGCAGCGCCTGGCTGGGGCTGCTGGCCGGCATCGCGGGCGCCGCGGCCATGGCCGGGCTGCATGGCCTCGCCTCGATCAGCTTCCGCGGCAACCAGCTGATCTCGGGCGTGGCGATCAACTTCCTCGCCTCGGGGCTGACGGTGCTTCTGGGGCAGAAGATCTTCGGGCTGGGCGGCCGCACGCCCTCGCTCTCCGGCGCGGCGCGCTTCGGCGAGATCACCCTGCCCTTCGCCGACACGCTGCGCCCGGTGCCGGTGATCGGGCCGGTCTATGCCGAGCTGATCTCGGGCCACACCATCCTGGTCTATGTCGCCTTCGCCATGGTGCCGCTGACCTGGTGGGTGCTCTATCGCACCCGCTTCGGCCTGCGGCTGCGCGCGGTGGGCGAGAATCCGGCCTCGGTCGATACCGCCGGCGTCTCGGTCACCCGGCTGCGCTATGCCGCGGTGATGATCTGCGGGGTGCTGTGCGGCATCGCCGGGGCTTACCTCGCCACGGGCATCTCGGCCGGCTTCGTCAAGGAGATGACCGCCGGGCGCGGCTTCATCGCGCTGGCGGCGCTGATCTTCGCCAAGTGGCGGCCATGGAGCGCGCTGTTCGCCACCTTCCTGTTCGGGCTGATGGAGGCGGTGGCGAACCGCTTCCCGAATCTCGACCTGGGGGTGGTGACCGTGCCCTCGATGTTCATGAACGCCCTGCCCTATATCCTGACCGTCATCATCCTGGCCGGCTTCGTCGGCCGCGCCATACCGCCGCGCGCGGGAGGAGAGCCCTATGTCAAGGAACGCTGAGCTTGCCCGCCTGATCCGCGACCGCACCGGGGACGCGCCGCCGGAATACGGGCTGATCCTCGGCTCGGGGCTCGGGCATCTGGCGGCGGCGGTCGAGGGCGTGGCGATCCCCTATTCCGACCTGCCGGGCTTTCCCCATGCCGGGGTGTCGGGCCATGTGCCGCAGCTGGTGATCGGACAGCTGGAGGGGCGTCGGGTCGCGGTCCTGGGCGGGCGGGCGCATTACTACGAATCCGGCCGCGCCGATGTCATGCGACTGCCGCTCGAGGTGCTGAAGGCGCTCGGCACCCGGCAGCTGATCCTGACCAATGCGGCGGGCAGCCTGCGCGCCGAGATGCCGCCGGGATCCCTGATGCTGCTGTCGGACCACATCGCCTTCGCCGGCACCAACCCGCTGATCGGCGAACCCAGCGAGGCGCGCTTCGTGCCGATGACCGACGCCCATGACCCGATCCTCCGCGTCGGGCTCAGGGCCGCCGCCGAGGCCGAGGGGATCGCACTGCCCGAGGGGGTCTATTGCTGGTTCTCGGGGCCTTCCTTCGAGACCCCGGCCGAAATCCGCGCCGCCCGCATCCTCGGCGCCGATGCGGTCGGCATGTCCACCGTGCCCGAGGTGATCCTGGCGCGCTTCCTGGGCCTGAACTGCGCCGCCGTCTCGGTCATCACCAATATGGGCGCCGGCCTCTCGGACGAATCGATCAGCCACGAACATACCAAGGCCATGGCACCCCTGGGCGCGGCCAAGCTGGAGCGCATCCTGCGCCGCTTCCTCGGCGGGGGTGCCTGACCCCCGGCTTCTCTGTTTTTCAAATACCCCCGCCGGAGGCCACCGGCCTCGCCACCGGCGCTAGCCCGGCAAGCGCAGGCCCGGCAGCGCCGCCTCGACCCGGGCCGCAGCGCCGTCCAGATCGTCAAGACCGCCCAGCGCCACCACCGGGCCGCGCCCGTCGTCATGGCGCGCCCGGTGCCTTTCATAGCGCGGGTCGTAATGGTCGCGCATCAGCCCCGCCGCCAAGCCGGCCCAGTCGGCCGCGTCGATCATGCGCAGCCAGTCCTCGATCCGCTCGGCCGGATGCAGCGGGCGCAGGCTGTTCACGATCCGCGCCAAGGCCTCGGGGTCGGCGCAGGCCTCGGCATAGCTTCGCGCGGTATAGGCGGCGCGGGCCTCGACCGGTACGGCAAGGCGGATGCGCGGCGCGGCGATGATGGCCTGCCAGATGCCGCGCGGCAGGTTCAGATCGCCGATGCGCGAGCTTTCCGCCTCGACCAGCAGCGGGCGCGCGGGGTCGAGCGCCTCCAGCGCCAGGGCGAGGCGGCTTTCGAACAGCTTCTGCGACGGCTGGCCGCCCGGCAGCGCCCCGAACAGGCTGCCGCGATGGTTCGCCAGCCCCTCCAGGTCGATGACCTGATGGCCGCGCGCCGCAAGCCGCGCCAGGATTTCGGTCTTGGCGCTGCCGGTATTGCCGTCCAGCACCACCACCGGCGCGGTCACGGGTGCCGTGACCCGCGCCACCACCAGCGCCCGCCAGGCCTTGTAGCCGCCCTCGATGCGGCCGACACGCCAGCCGATCTGCGACAGGATGGTGGCGAAGGCGCCCGAGCGCTGGCCGCCGCGCCAGCAATAGACCAGTGGCCGCCAGCCGCCGCCGAAGCCGGAAAGCGGCCCGGCGATATGGCGCGCGGCATTGGCGGCGACCATGGCGCCACCCAGCTTGCGGGCATCGAAGGGGGAAACCTGCTTGTAGATCGTGCCGACCTGCGCGCGCTCCTCGTCGGACAGCACCGGCAGGTTGATCGCGCCCGGCAGGTGATCCTCGGCATATTCCGAAGGCGAGCGCGTGTCGATGACGGTGTCGAACCCGGACAGCGCCGGATCCGACAGCGATGTCAGGCGGATGTCCACTTAGTAGACGTAGACCGGGGTTCCGATCGGCACCTGCTCGAACAGGTCCATCACCGCCTCGTTGCGCATGCGGATGCAGCCGTTCGAAACGGCGCGGCCGATCGAGTTCGGCTCGGTCGTGCCGTGGATGCGGATCGAGGTATCGTTGCCCCTGGCGTCGTAAAGATACAGCGCCCGCGCGCCCAGCGGGTTGGTCGGGCCGCCCGGCATGCCGTCGGCCCATCTGGCATATTGCCCGGGATTGCGCTTGATCATCGCCGGCGTGGGCGTCCAGCTGGGCCATTCGGTCTTGCGCCCGACGGTGGCGCGGCCCTTCCAGACCAGCTCGTCCTTGCCCACGGCGACGCCATAGCGGACCGCCCGGCCCGGCGCGATGACGTGATAGAGGAAGAAGTCCTTCGAGACCACGACGATGCTGCCGACCTCGAAATCGTTGCGGATCGAGACCTCGGTCGGGGCATAGGGGTCGCGCCGGGGCTCGGCCTGGGTGGCCAGCGCCGCGGGCTGCGCCTGTGCCAGGGCCAGCGAGGGCACGGCCACCAGCGGCAAGGCGGCCATCAGCATCTGTCTGCGGTTCATCTGTCCGTCCTGAATCCTTGCGTTTCTTGACCATGCGCCTAACCGCTTGGGCGCCCGGGATCAACTCAAAGCGCCGTGACGCGGTTGAAACGCGCGGCAAACGTGCCTAGCTTGCATCGGGAAAGGACCGTCCGCCATGACCTGCGCGACTTGTGCCCCCGCTTTCCGCCCGCCGCGCCGCGCGCCCGCGCGCGCCCCGCATCTGTGCCGGGGCCGGGGCGGCCGCGGCTGCCGCTGCCATGTCGCGGCCCGTCCGCAACTGGCCCGCCCGGTTCTGGCCGGAAACGGCCACGCCTTGCGCTGGCGGCCCGATGCCGGCGAAGGTCCGCCGCGCCATCAGGTCCTGCACCACCTGCCCCAGCATCCGCAGGCTCCGCCGCATCCTGTCTGAATCGCGCCCTTCCCGCCATTCCGACAGGACAATCCGATGAAACATCTCCAGAACGATGCCGAGCTGACCGTCACCGGCATGAGTTGCGCCTCTTGCGTGGGGCGCGTCGAAAAGGCCCTGGCCGCCGTGCCGGGCGTCGAGAACCCGCAGGTCAACCTGGCCACCGGCCGGGCGCATTTCCGCCTGACCGCGCCCGAGGCCCTGCCCCGCGCCGTCGAGGCGCTGGCACATGCCGGCTACCCCGCCGAGTCCCGACTGACCCGGCTGGGCATCGAGGGCATGAGCTGCGCCTCCTGCGTGGGCCGGGTCGAAAAGGCGCTGGCCGCCATGCCGGGCGTGAGTTCGGCTCAGGTGAACCTCGCCACCGGCAGCGCCGCCATCCGGCATTCGCCCGCCGTCGCGCCGCAGGCGCTGGCCGATGCGGTGACCGCCAAGGGTTACCCCGCGCAGGTGCAGGCCGAGGCCGGCCACCACATGCACGACCACGGCGACGATGCGGCCGCACTGAAGCGCAATTTCCTGATCGCCCTGGCCCTGACCCTGCCCGTCTTCGTGGCCGAGATGGGCGGCCATGCCTTCCCGGCCTTCCATCACTGGCTGCACATGGCGCTTGGCCAGCAGACGCTCTGGGTGCTGGAATTCCTGCTGACCAGCGCCGTGCTCGCCGGGCCGGGGCGGATGTTCTTCCGCATCGGCATCCCCGCGCTGATGCGCCGGGCGCCCGAGATGAACAGCCTGGTGGCGCTGGGGGCCTCGGCGGCCTGGGCCTACTCGACCGTGGCGACCTTCGCGCCGGGTCTCTTGCCGGCGGATTCGGTGCATGTCTATTTCGAGGCCGCCGCCGTCATCGTCACGCTGATCCTGCTGGGCCGCTGGCTGGAAGCCCGCGCCAAGGGCCGGGCCGGCGACGCCATCCGCCGGCTGATCGAACTGGCCCCCGACAGCGCCCATGTCGAGCGCGACGGCCGCATCGTCGAAATCCCGGTGGCCGAGCTGCGCCCCGGCGACATCGTGCATCTGAAACCGGGCGAGCGGGTGGCCGTGGACGGCGTGCTGACCGAGGGCAGCGGCGCCGTGGACGAATCCATGCTGACGGGCGAGCCGGTACCGGTCGCCAAGAACCCCGGCGATGCGGTGACGGGCGGCACGGTGAACGGCAATGCGGCGCTGGCCTATCGCGTCACCGCGACCGGCGGCGACACGGTGCTGGCCCGCATCATCCGCATGGTCGAGGACGCGCAGGCCACCAAGCTGCCGGTGCAGGCGCTGGTGGACCGGATCACCGCGGTCTTCGTGCCGGTGGTGATCGGGCTGGCGGCCCTGAGCTTCGCGCTGTGGATGATCTTCACCGGCTCGCCGGGTCAGGCGCTGGTGGCGGCGATCTCGGTCCTGATCATCGCCTGCCCCTGCGCCATGGGGCTGGCGGTGCCGGTCTCGATCATGGTCGGCACCGGGCGCGGGGCCGAGCTGGGCGTGCTGTTCCGGCGCGGCGATGCGCTGCAAAGGCTGGCCGATGCCCGCATCGTCGGCTTCGACAAGACCGGCACGCTGACCCAAGGCGCGCCCGCCCTGACCGCGCTGGAGGCCGAGGAGATCGCGCCCCTTGAGGCGCTGCGCCTTGCCGCCGCGGCCGAGGCGCGCTCGGAACATCCGCTGGCCGCCGCCATCCTCGCCGCCGCCCGCGACAAGGGGCTGGAGCTGCCCGCGGCCGAGGCCGTGCAAGCCGCCGCCGGGCGCGGGCTTTCGGCGCGGGTCGAGGGGCGCGCGCTGCTGATCGGCAATGCCGCCGCGCTGGCCGAGGCCGGCATCACCCCTTCGCCCGCGCTGATCGCCGCGGCCGAGGGCTGGGCGGCGCAAGGCGCGACCCCGGTGCATCTGGCGGTGGAGGGCCGCCACGCCGCCGCCATGGCGCTGGCCGATCCCATCCGCCCCGAGGCGGCCGAGGCCATCGCCGCGCTGCACGGGCTGGGCCTGCAGACCGCGATGATCTCGGGCGACGTGCAGGCCACGGCCGAGGCGGTGGGCCGCAAGCTGGGCATCGACCGCGTGACCGCCGGCGTGCTGCCCGAGGGCAAGCTGGCCGCCATCCGCGAGATGGGGCCGGGCACGGTCTTCGTCGGCGACGGCATCAACGACGCCCCGGCCCTGGCCGCGGCCGAGACCGGCATCGCCATCGGCACCGGCACCGACGTCGCCATCGAATCGGCCGAGGTGGTGCTGGTCGGCGGCGATCCGGCGGGCGTGGCGCGGGCCATCCGCCTGTCACGCAGCGTCATGCGCAATATCCGGCAGAATCTGTTCTGGGCCTTCGGTTACAATGTCGCCCTGATTCCCGTGGCCATGGGGGCGCTGGTGCCCTTCGGCGGGCCGCAATTGTCACCCATGCTGGGGGCCGGGGCGATGGCACTCTCCTCGGTCTTCGTGGTCAGTAACGCGTTGCGATTGAGGCGTGCCGGATGATGCTGCGAACCCTTGTCCTGATCCTGGCGCTCGCCGCCGCACCGGCGGCCGCGGCGCCGTTGCGCATCCTCGCCTTCGGCGACAGCCTGACCGAGGGCTACGGCCTGCCCTCGCGCGACGGGCTGGTGCCGCAATTGCAGGCCTGGCTGAAGGCGCGGGGCCATGACGTGGTGGTGCTGAACGGCGGGCTGTCCGGCGACACCACCGCCGGCGGGCGGGTGCGGATCGGCTATTCGCTGGCCCGCCACAAGCCCGACGCGGTGATCGTCGAGCTGGGGGGCAACGACCTGCTGATGGGCTTTTCCCCGCAGACGGTCGAGGACAACCTGCACTCGATCCTGAAACAGGCCGGCAAGGGCGACAAGCCGCTGCTGCTGGTCGGCATCGCCCTGCCCGACGAGGACGCGCCGCAACGCGAGGAATGGGCGGGGATCTGGCCGCGCCTCGGCGCCCGGCACGGCGCGCTCGTGCTGGAGAACCTGTATCAGCCGCTCTACGACGGGCCGGGCGAAGCCTATATGTCGCTGCTGCAAAGCGACGGACTGCATGCCTCGGCCCAGGGGGTCAGGCTGATCGTCGAGGCGCTGGGGCCCAAGGTCGAGGAACTGATCGCCCGGGCCGCAACCCGGCGCTAATGCGCCATCGCGCCGTGGCCGGGCATGCGGCCGTTGTCCACCGGCAAGCGTGCCTCGATTGTGCCGCAGCCGCCGAAATCCAGCATGAGCACCAGCGTGTCGCCGTCTTGCAGGGGCCGCTTCAGCCCCATCAGCATGACATGATCGCCGCCCCGCGCCAGCGGGTGGCTGCCGCCGGCGGGAATCTCGATCGGCCCGGCCTGGACCATCCGCATCACCCCGCCCTCCTCGCGATGCGTGTGCAGCGCCACCCGCTCGGCCGTGTCCGAGGCGACCGCCGAAAGCGTGCAGGGCGCCGCGCCGCGATTCTCGATCACCATGAAGGCGGCGGCAGAGCGGGGATTGGCGGCGCGGGCATAGCCGTCGCGCAGCACCAGATCCTGCGCCATGGCGGCAGGCGGCAGCAAAGCGAGGCAAAGGGCGGGCAGCAGGGGCTTCATGGCGGCTCCGTTCCGGTTCCGGGCAAGGCTAGCGCAGGCGCCGCCCGGCCGCCATCCCGGCCGGAATCGCCCGCCGATCTGCCGCAGCCGCCCGGGTTTGCATATCTCTCTTGTGGAAATATCCACGGGGGTGCGGGGGCAGTCGGCCCCCGCGTCGCAAGGACGCAACCGGCACGTGCTCATGCAAAAGCCCCGCCGGTGAAGGCAGGGCGCATCGCATCCGCGACGGGCTCTCGATAAGGGGCCTCGAATCGACCGGCCCCTTCCCGAAAGCGGCGGATCAGGCTTTCGCCAGCTCGCGCTTGATCTTCAGGGCGCGATCCGACAGCTCGGCATCCTTGGCTTTCGCCAGGAAGGCGTCGAGGCCGCCGCGGTGGTCGACCGAACGCAGCGCCGCGGCCGAGATGCGCAGCTGGTAGCTGCGGCCCAGCTTTTCCGACAGCAGCGAGACTTCGTTCAGGTTCGGCAGAAACCGGCGACGAGTCTTGTTGTTGGCGTGGGAGACGTTGTTGCCGCTCATCGGGCCCTTGCCGGTCAGTTCGCAAACGCGCGACATGATCTTGTTCCTTCGATTCGATCCTGCACGGGCTTGGGCCCGCAATATGAAAGGGCGCCGCGTGGCAGCGCCCGGAAATCCGTTTGCGGGGGATAAAGCCAGACGGCGGGCGCGTCAAGCCTTTTCGCCCGGGTTTTCCGCCCCCGCCCGGCCCTTCGCGACGCGAAACCCCTCGGCCTCGTGGCGGATCAGCGCCTGCTTGCGCCACAGCCCGCCGCCATAGCCGGTCAGCCCGCCATCCGAACCGATCACCCGATGGCAGGGAATCACCACCGCGATCTGGTTCGCGCCATTGGCCCGCGCCACGGCGCGGACCGCGGAAGGCCGGCCGATACGCCGCGCCAGTTCGGCATAGCTGGTGGTCGTGCCCGCGGACAGGCGCTGCAATTCCCGCCAGACCTGCTGCTGGAAATCGGTGCCGTGCAGGACCAGCGGCAGGTCGAAAGCCGCCCGTTCGCCGGCGAAATAGCCGGCGATCTGCGCCTCGGTCCGGTCGGTGACGGCGGTGCGGCCCGGACCGATGCGGCCCCTGGCGGCAAGGCGGCGCAACTCGGCCGGCAGCGCCGCGCGTTCGAGGAATTCCAGCAGGTGCAGCCGCTCCTGGTCGGCGACCGCGATCATGCCGCCCAGGGGCGTGTCGAACCATGCGGCCAGCAGCTCGGCCGGCCCCTGCGGCGGGCCCGGCAGCGCAGCCAGCAGCGCGCCGGGATCGGCCTGCGGATCAGGCCCGGCGCTCATGCGCCTGCCGCCCGGCGATCAGCGAGTCGCATTCGGCGGCGCCCAGCCAGTCGAGCATCCGGGCCGCTGCCGAATCGGGATCGCTGTCGCCGCGCGCCACGGCATCGCCCAGCTCGCGCAGCCGGGCGCGCACCTCGGGGCGGTCGAGCCGCGCCAGCAGCCCGGCGCGCAGTTCCGACAGGAACCAGTGCCGCGCCTGCTCGGCCCGGCGGGTTTCGAAATGCCCGTGCTCGCGCCGCCAGTCGGCCAGCCAGGTCATGTTGGTCCAGGCCTTGTCCAGCCCCTCGCCGGTATAGGCCGAGACCGGCAGCGCCTTGGGGTAGCCCTCGGGGTCGTAGGGGCGCTTGCGCAAGAGCCGCAGCGCGCCGGCATAATCGGCGACGGTGCGCATGGCGGTCTCGCGCAGATCGCCATCGGCCTTGTTGACCAGGATGATGTCGGCGATCTCCATGATGCCACGCTTGACGCCTTGCAGTTCGTCGCCGCCGGCCGGGGCGAGCAGCAGGATGAACAGGTCGGACATCTCGGCCACCAGGGTTTCGCTTTGCCCGACGCCCACGGTCTCGATCAGCACCACGTCGAAGCCCGCCGCCTCGCAGAGCCGCACGGTTTCGCGGGTGCGGCGCGCCACGCCGCCGAGTTCGGCGCGCGAAGGCGAGGGGCGGATGAAGGCGTTGGGATCGCGCGACAGCGTCTCCATCCGGGTCTTGTCGCCCAGGATCGAGCCGCCCGAGCGCGCCGAGCTGGGATCGACGGCCAGCACCGCGACCTTGAGGCCCTGCGCGGTCAAGAGCTTGCCGAAAGCCTCGATGAAGGTAGACTTGCCGACCCCCGGCGTGCCCGACAGGCCGATGCGCAGCGCCTGCCGCTCGGGCAATTCCGCGAGCAGCGCCACGGCGCGGGCGCGGTGGTCGGGGCGGGTGCTTTCGATCAGCGTGATCGCGCGGGACAGCGCGCGGCGATTGCCCTGCGTCAGGGGTTCGGTCAGTTCGTCCATGCCCATCCCGGCTGCATCCTTGCGACGCGGGGGCCGACTGCCCCCGCACCCCCGTGGATATTTCCACAAGAAAGACATGTAAACGCCGGGGAGTTGTGGCGGATCGGCACGGGGGCTAAATCTGCCGGGAAAGGGAGCGGAGAAATGCTGACGCGGCGGACGATTCTGGCCGGGATGGCGGCGATGGCGGCGGCGGGGCCGGTCCTGGCGGCCCCGGGGCTGCAGCTGCTGATGGTGCGGCGCAAGGGCTGCGTCTATTGCGCGCAATGGGATCGCGAGATCGCCCCGGTCTATGGCCGGCATCCCGAGGGGCGCGCGGCGCCGCTGCTGATGGTCGATCTGGACGGCCCCTATCCCGACGGGCTGGCGCTGGCGCGGCGGCCCTGGCTGACCCCGAGCTTCATCCTGCTGCAGGGCGGCGTCGAACTGGCGCGATTCGAGGGCTATCCGGGGCAGGAGCGGTTCTTCGGCGTCTTGCGCGACATGCTGGCCCAGGCGGCGGGCTGAGATGGCGGGCTGAGGCTTTCGCCTTGCGCCGCTTTGGGTTATCCGGGGCCGCGTAACCTGCCAGAGGAATGGGCCATGCACGACATCCGCGCCATCCGCGAGAATCCCGCCGCTTTCGACGCTGCGCTTGCATTGCGCAACCTGCCGCCGGTTTCGCCCGAGATCCTGTCGCTGGATGCCGACCGCCGTTCCCGCATCGCGGCCGCCGAGGCCGCGCAGGCCGAGCAGAACAAGGCCAGCAAGGAGGCCGGCGCCGCCAAGGGCCGCGGCGAGGAGGCCGAGTTCCAGCGCCTGCGCGCCCTGGTCACCGCCAAGAAGGACGAGACCGCCCGGCTGCAGGCCGAGGCAACGGCCTTGGACGCCAAGCTGCGCGAGCTGCTGCTGACCGTTCCGAACCTGCCGCTGGACAGCGTGCCGCCGGGCAAGGACGAGGATGACAATGTCGAGATCCGGCGCTGGGGCGCGCCGCGCGAATTCGACTTCGCCCCGCGCGAGCATTTCGAGATCGAGGGCGTGAAGCCCGGCATGGATTTCGAGACCGCCGCGAAGCTCTCCGGCTCGCGTTTCGTGGTGCTGAAGGGCGGCGTCGCCCGCATCCACCGCGCGCTGGCGCAGTTCATGCTGGACCTGCATAGCGGCGAGCATGGGCTGGAAGAGACCTGGGCTCCGGTTCTCGTGCTTTCGGAGATGATGGAAGGCACCGGGCAGTTGCCGAAATTCGGCGAGGACAGCTATCAGACCCGAGAGGGCTGGTGGCTGATCCCGACCTCGGAGGTCACGCTGACCAACACCGTGCATGGCGATCTGATCGATCATGCCAGCCTGCCGCGGCGCATGGTGGCGCATAGCCAGTGCTTCCGCTCGGAAGCCGGCAGCGCCGGGCGCGACACGGCGGGGATGCTGCGTCAGCACCAGTTCGAGAAGGTCGAGATGGTCTCGATCACCGATGCGGAATCGGGGGTCGCGGAACATGCCCGCATGACCCGCTGCGCCGAGACGGTGCTGGAGCGGCTGGGCCTGCCCTATCGCACCATCGTGCTGTGCGGCGGTGACATGGGCTTCGGCGCCCGCATCACCCATGACCTGGAAGTCTGGCTGCCCGGACAGGGCAAGTATCGCGAGATCTCCTCGGTCAGCTATTGCGGCGATTTCCAGGCGCGGCGGATGAACGCCCGCTATCGTCCGGCAGGCGGCGGCAAGCCGGAATTCCTCCATACGCTGAACGGCTCGGGGCTGGCGGTGGGGCGCACGCTGATCGCGGTGCTGGAAAACGGCCAGCAGGCGGACGGCTCGGTCCTGCTGCCCGAGGCGCTGCACCCCTATCTGGGCGGCAGGACGCGGCTGGGCGTGGACGGCGTGCTGGCCTGACCTGACTTAACAAAAGCGGGACGGGGCGAAACCCGCCGCGAGCGCGGGGCGTTTTCTGCCCATGTCTCGCGCGGGCGCATTCTTCCTGATCCTGGCGGTGCTGGCCTTCATTGCCAGCACGCTGCTTTACGCGCTGCTGCCCGACCAGGGCATGACCGCCCCTATCGCCGAGCCGGCCCCGGCGCTGTCGCCATGGCAGGGTCTCCCCGGCGCCCGGCCGCAGCCGGTCGATCTGTCCGGCCTGTTCCTGCGGCCCCAGGGGCTGGGCATGGCCGGGCTGCTGGGCATGACCTGGGCGGCGCTCGCCTATCACGCCTTCCGGCGAGGGATCGAGCGGCGGCGGATGCGGCTGGCGCGCGCGGCCGCCCGGGACGCGGAACGGGCGCTGCCGCCGCAAAGCGCCGGGCCGCCGACGCCCGGCCACCTGCTGCGGCTGCACGAGCGGGACGACACCTTGGGCGAACATGCGCCGCTGATCGTCGGGCTGCTGGCCGGGGCGGTCTGGCCCTGGCTTCTGGACAGCCACCCGCTCGGCGCCTTCCTGCTGTCTGCGGCGATGCTGGCGGGGTTTTTGGCGGCGGCCTTGCGCGGCATCCGCATCGGCGGGCTGGTGCAGCACAGCTCCTCGCTGGGCTTCGTCGCCGGCTGGGGTCTGCTGGTCAGCTTTGCCGTCTTCACCGGGCTGCTGAGCGACCGGCTTGACGTGCCGCAGGAGGTGGCGGCGGTGATCGCCCTGCTGATCGGCTCGGTCGCCGCGGTCAGCGTGCAGCTGCGGCTGGGACGGCGGATCGGATTCAGCATCGCGGTGATCTGGGGGCTGATCGGCCTGGCCGCCGGCACCGTCACCACCGACGCGGCCATCGCCACCATGACGGTCATCGCCATCGCCATCATCGCCGTGGCGCTGGTGCAGGTGACGACCTAAGCCTCCGCCGCCTAGCTGCCCTTCGGCTTCTGCCGGTGCTTGTGCTTGGACAGCGCGCCGGACTGGCTGATCTTGCCGGCCTTGTCCCTGTAGGGGTTCTTGGTGCCCTGGTCGCGGAAGGTCAGACGGATCGGCGTGCCGGGCATGTCGAAATCCTGCCGCAGCCCGTTGACCAGATAGCGCTGGTAGCTGTCGGGTAGCTTGTCGGTATGGGTCGCCATGACCACGAAGGCCGGCGGGCGGGTCTTGACCTGGGTGATATAGCGCAGCCGGATGCGGCGGCCGCCCGGCGCCGGGGGCGGATGCGCCTCGGTCATCGCGCCCAGCCACTGGTTCAGCCGCGCGGTCGGGATGCGGCGGTTCCAGACCTCATGCGCTTTGAGGATCGCGTTGTGCAGCCGGTCCAGCCCCTTGCCGGTTCGGGCCGAGACCGTGACCAGCGGCGCGCCCTTCAGCTGCGGCAAGAGCCGCTCGAAAGCCTCGCGCAGTTCCTTGAGCTTCTCGGGCTTGTCCTCTTCCAGGTCCCACTTGTTCGCCGCGACGACCACGGCGCGGCCCTCGGTCTCGGCAAAATCGGCGATGCGCAGGTCCTGCTGCTCGAAGGGGATGCCCACGTCCAGAAGCACCACCACCACCTCGGCGAAGCGCACGGCGCGCAACCCGTCGGCGACGGAAAGCTTTTCCACCTTGTCGGTGACACGCGCCTTCTTGCGCATCCCGGCGGTGTCGAAGATGCGCACCGGCGTGCCCATGAAATCGGTGCTGACGCTGATCGAATCGCGGGTGATGCCGGCCTCGGGCCCGGTCAGCAGCCGGTCCTCGCCCAGGATCTTGTTGATGAGCGTCGATTTCCCGGCATTCGGCCGGCCGATCACCGCGATCTGCAAGGGCTTCGCGGCCGAGGGGCGCCAATCCTCTGCTTCCTCGTCGCCATCCTCGACGGCGACATCGGTTTCCGGCGCCTGCTGGACGTTCTGCGCCTCGAAGGCTTCGGCCAACGGCACGAGGGCGCGGTAGAGGTCGTCCATGCCCTCGCCATGCTCGGCCGAGATGCGCAGGGGCTCGCCCAGGCCAAGCGCATAGGCCTCCATCGCCCCCGCCTCGCCGGCGCGGCCCTCGGCCTTGTTCGCGGCCAGGATCACGTGCCTGGCCCGCTTGCGCAGGATGTCGGCGAAATATTCGTCGGCCGCCGTCACGCCCACGCGGGCGTCGATCACGAACAGGCAGACATCGGCCTCGTCCACCGCGCGCTCGGTCAGGCGGCGCATGCGGCCTTGCAGGCTGTCGTCCTCGGCGATCTCGAGCCCGGCCGAATCGACGACGATGAAGCGCAGGTCGCCCAGCCGCCCCGCCCCCTCGCGCAGGTCGCGGGTCACGCCGGGCTGGTCGTCGACCAGCGCCAGCCGCTTGCCGACAAGACGGTTGAACAGCGTCGACTTGCCGACATTGGGGCGCCCGACAATGGCGAGGGTGAAGCTCATCTGTATGCGATCAACTGGCCGTCATGGGTGACGACGTAAAGGGTCTGCCCCGCCACGGCCGGCGCCGCCGCGGCGCCGCCCGGGATCTGGGCGGTGCCGATCAGCGCGCCCGAGGCGGGATCGAAGACGCGCAGATAGCCGTCCGAGCCGGCAAGGTAAAGCTTCGATCCCGCCAGCACCGGACCGTAATGGTTCCAGACCTTGTCCTGCTTGCGGATGACGGTTTCGGTGAAATAGGGCAGTTTCTGCGCCCAGACCCGGGCGCCGTTCGCGGCATCCAGCCGGATCAGCTGCGCCTGGTCGTTGACCAGAAAGACCGAACTGCCGGCCGCCAGCACCGGGCTGGACGCGCCTTCGCGCGCCTGCCACTTGACCATGCCGCTGGCCAGGTCATAGGCGCCGACGCCGCCCGAGCTGGTGCCGGCATAGACCGTGCCGCCGGAAATGACCGGATCGCCGGTCATCTCGCGGAAATAGGCGACCGAACGGCCCAGCCGCGTGCCGCCGACATTGGCGCTCCAGAGCTGGGCGCCGTTCGAGGCGTCGACGCCGGTCAGCGCGCCGGTATTCGAGGGGAACACCACCGTGCTGCCCGACACCGCCGGCGCCGGCGCGCCCATCACCCCGGCCATGTCCTTGTTGCCGAAGCTGCGCCACAGCACCTTGCCGTCGCTGGCGCGCACCGCCCAGCCGGTCTGGTCGCGGCCCAGCACATAGACCACGCCGTTCGCCACCGTGGGCGCGCCGCCGATCGGCGCCTCGACCCTTTGCCGCCAGGCGATGCCGCCGGTGCGGGCGTCCAGCGCCACCAGCTCGCCATAGCCGGTGGAAGCGAAAAGCCGGTTGCCCTCGAAGGCCAGCCCGCCGCCCGAGACGCTGCGGTCGGATTCGCCGGCCGGGCGCAGGTCGCGGCTCCAGGCCCGGCCGCCGCCCGTGGTGGTGGCGGTGACGGTGGACTGGCTGTCCAGCGCAAAGACCAGCCCCGCCGCGACGACGGGATCGGCGGTGACGCGGTGGCGCTTGTTCGACCCCGCACCGATGGGCGCCGCCCAGATCCGGCTGGTTCCCGCGCCCAAGGCCAGGTTGCCCGGCGCATGCGCGGCATTGCCGGCGCGCTGCGCCCAGTCGGCATTGGCGCGCTGCGGCGGCAGCGACAGGGCGGCGGTGGTCGGCGCCCGGGCGCCCTCGGCGGCGGGGCCCTCGGGCGACAGCACGGCGCGCGGGTCCAGCCGTTCTCCGGGCAGGATCGTGTCGCGCTGCTGGCAGGCCGAAAGGGCGGTCAGGGCGGCCAGGGCGGCGATCAGGGGCAGCCTCGTCATCGCTTTCTCCTCTATCCGGGCCGGGCCTGAGGACGGGCACGGCCGCGGGCGCAGTGGTTCGGTTCGCCGGCGGGGCCGGGTTCAGTTCGCGGCGGGGGCCGGCATGGCCTGAGGGACGGCCTGCGGCCCGGGTCCCTCGCTCTGCTCGGGCTCGACGCCCAGCGTGATCATCATCTCGGACAGGCGGCGGCGCAAGGGCTCGGACAGGCCATCCTTTTGCTGGATCTGGCGGATCAGCATGACCGCGTCCTCCTGCCGGCCGGCGCCGATCAGGGCCACGGCCTTCTGCTCCAGCGCCAGCAGCTCGAAGGGGGCGCCGGGCTTGGACAGCTCGGCCAGCAGCCGGTCGCGCTCGGCCGCGTCCATGGCGGGACCGGCGACCATCACCGCCTTGAGCAGCGCCAGGTCGCGCAGCAGCGGGTCGCCCTCCAGCGTGGCCGCCGCGGCCTTGAGCCGCTCGGCCGCCTTCTGCGCCAGGCCGGCCTCGGCCTCGGCGCCGGCGGCCAGCATCTCGGACAGCGCCTTGCGGCCGGCGGACCCGGCCGGATCGACGGCGGAAAGCGCGGCGATCGGGTCCTGGCCCTCTTGCGCCGCGAGCACCGCGTCGCCCCAGGCCCGGGCCCGGGTCTCGGCCTGGTTGCGGGAATATTCGCGCCAGGCCGCACCGCCCACGATGCCCAGGACGACCAGAAGCGCGACCCAGCCATAGCGGCGGAACAGGCCGAACAGCCGGTCGCGGCGCAGATCCTCGGTGACCTCGTCGATGAAGCTGTCGTTCTGATTGGCCATGTCGCCCCCGGAAGTTCTTTGGCGCTGTTCTATACGGGGTTTCACCCGTTTGCCAATGGCGGGCCGCGCCGGGACTGCCGGAAGGCCGAGGCGCTGTAGACCGCCAGCGCCGCCCAGATCATCGCGAAGGCGATCATGTGCCAGCGCGTGAACGCCTCGCCGAAGAGCAGCACCGCGCAGAGGAATTGCAGCGTCGGGTTCAGGTAGAACATCAGCCCCAGCGTCGCCATCCCGACCCGGCGCGCGGCATAGCTGAACAGGATCAGCGGCACCGCCGTGATCACCCCCGAGGCGGCCAGCAGCAGAGAGACGGGCAGATTCCCGCCGAAGCCCAGGGGCTGGGCCAGGGGCGCGGGCATCAGCCCGAGCCCCTGCAGCAGCAGCCAGCCAAGCGCCAGCGGCGCCAGCAGCGCCACTTCGGCGGCGACGGACAGGACAGGGCCGAGCGGCAGCGATTTCTTGAGCGCGCCGTAGAGCACGAAGGTCAGGGCGAGCCCCAGGCTGATCCAGGGCGCCACCCCCAGGCCCCAGGTCAGCAGCGTCACCGCCAGCGCGGCCAGCAGCACGGCCATGCCCTGCGCCCGGCTCAGGCTTTCGCCGAAGACCAGCACCCCCGCCACCACCGCGATCAGCGGGAAGATGTAATAGCCCAGCGAGCTCTGCACGACATGCCCGGCCTGCACCGCCCAGATGAACAGCCCCCAGTTGAGCGAGATGGTCAGCGCCGCCAGCACGATCCGCCCCACATGCCGGCCGGCCAGCGCCCCGCGCAGCTCGGCCAGCCGGCCCTGCGCGCCCAGCACGACCAGGAACAGCACCAGCGACCACAGGGTGCGATGCGCCAGCACCTCGACCACGGGGACGTCGGAGAGTGCGCGGTAGAAGATCGGCGACAGGCCCCAGGTCACGCAGACCCCGATCATCGCCCAGAAACCCTTGGTCCATTCGCTCATGCGCATTCCCTTTCCGTCCGCCCCAGCCATGCGGTCGATTCGCGACGGAGGCAAGGGGGCGGGGGCTCTGCCCCCACGTCCGCCCGGCCCCGGGGCGGGGCCAGGCGGACGTTCCCCCGGGATATTTCGGCAAGAAAGAAAAGGCCCGCCGGTCGGGGCGGGCCTTGATGCGAAGCCGGGGATGCGAAGCCGGGCCGAGGATCAGAGGCGCGAGGCCACGTTTTCCCAGTTCACCAGGTTGTTCAGGAAGTTTTCCAGGTATTTCGGCCGGGCGTTGCGGAAGTCGATATAGTAGCTGTGCTCCCACACGTCGCAGCCCAGAAGCGCGGTCTGGCCGAAGCAGAGCGGGTTCACGCCGTTCTCGGTCTTGGTGACCTTGAGGCTGCCGTCCTTGTCCTTGACCAGCCAGGCCCAGCCCGAGCCGAACTGGCCGACGCCGGCCTCGGCGAATTTCTTCTTGAACTCGTCCACCGAACCGAAGGCTTCGGTCAGGGCCTTTTCCAGCTCGCCCGGAATGGCGCCGGGGTTCGGGCCCATCATTTCCCAGAACTGCGCATGGTTCCAGTGCTGGCTGGCATTGTTGAAGATGCCGTTCTGCGCCACGGCCCCCGACTGGTAGGTGCCCTTGACGATGTCCTCGAGGCTCTTGCCTTCCCATTCGGTGCCGGCCACCAGTTCGTTCAGCTTGTCGACATAGGCCTTGTGGTGCTTGTCATGGTGGTATTCCAGCGTCTCCTTGGACATGCCGCCAGCGGCCAGCGCGTCGTGAGCATAGGGAAGATCGGGAAGCGTGAAGGCCATTTTCGATTTCCTTTCCAACGGTTTCGGATTGTGTTCTGGCACAGGAGCCAGTCGGGGAAAAGCCCTGTCGGCCGCTAAACGCCTTCAACGCGGCGCGGGTTCCGGCCCTAGCCGCCGCCGGGCGAGCCGCAGACGCCCGTCCCGGTCATGACATTGTCATAGCCCTGCGCGACGGCGGTGACCGAGGCCGCGCCATCGGATTTCCGCACCGTCAGCCGGTAGTCCAGCCGCTCGGTCCGCTGGCCGGAGGCGTTGCGCACCCCGGCCAAGGCCCAGCCGTAGCTGCGGCTGCTGCGGTCGTCGGCGGTGATCCGGGCCTCGATCGGGCGGCCGAGCAGGTTCTGCAGGATCGGGTCGAAGACCTCGATCCTGCCCTGGCGCGGGCCGGAGGTCTGGCGGGTCAGCATGATGAATTCCGGCACCCAGCCGGTGCCGCTTTCGTCAAGGATCTGGCACATCATCACCACCGGCGGCTCCTGCGCGAGATCCTGCGCCCGCAGGGCCGGGGCCGGCGACAGCAGGCCGGCAAGGGAAAGGGCGGGCAGGATCAGAACGGGACGCATGGAATCAACCGGATGGCTTTCGCCTTCCATCCATACGCCGCCCTGCCGCCGCCACAAGCCCCGTCCGGACCCCGCAGCGCGGAACTAGCGCGGGTCGAGCTGCGTGCCCGGCGCCGCGGCGCCGGTCAGGATGCCGCGCAGGTAGTCGGTGACCGAGCGGAAGCCGATCAGCACATAGCCGCCCGGTTCGCGCCAGATGCCGCAGGCGACCTGGGCGGCGCGGGTGCGGCGCAGCCCGTCCTCGGGCATGGCGGCCAGGTCGGCGGGACAGAGCTTCATCAGCACGTCCAGCGCCTTGGCGCCCTGGATGCGGAAGGCGGCCCGCATGTCGCTGACATCCAGCACCAGCGCGTGTTCGGTGGACAGCGCGTCCTGCAGGGCGGCCAGCGCCTCGGCCGCCTCGGCGCGCGGCAGGACCAGCAGCAGTTCGTCCGGCGACATCCAGCCGAGAGAGCGGCTGCCGTCGGTGGTGATGCGGCCCTGTCCGGGCAGCGCCACCCCGGCCGCCGCGGCGATGGCCTCGCCCGCGCGCGCCAGATCGGCGCGGATCTGGATCATGCCCCAGTCCTGCACCTGAGAGATCTTCGCCAGTGCCTCAGCCATTCGCCCGGCTCCCTTCCTTGTCATAGAAGACCGGATCGCAGATCCGCGCCTTGTAGCTTTCCTGACCCGCGACCGGGAATTCCAGAACCTCGCCCATGCGCTCGGGGCCGTTCAGCACCAGCCCCATGGCGATAGGCTTGTTGAGCGTCGGCGACATGTAGGTCGAGGTCACCCGGCCCTGGGTGTTGCGCTGGCCGTTCGGGTTCACGCCATCGGCCACCGCATAGACGCCGTCGGGCAGCACCCGGCCGTCGACGCTTTCCAGCCCCACCAGCTTCCAGCGCCGGGGATCGGTCATGTGGCTGCGCTCCTGCGCCCGCTTGCCGATATAGTCGGCCTTCTTCTTGCTGATCGCCCAGCCCAGGCCCAGGTCCTGCGGGATCACCGTGCCGTCGGATTCGTCGCCGATCATGATGAAGCCCTTTTCGGCGCGCATGACGTGCATGGCCTCGGTGCCGTAGGGGGTGACGTTCAGGTCGCGGCCGGCCTCATGCAGCTTTTCCCACAGCTCCAGGCCGCGGTTCGCCGGCACCGCCACCTCGAAGCTGAGCTCGCCCGAGAAGCTGATGCGATAGACGCGGGCGGGGACGCCGGCGATCTCGCCCTCGGCCCAGCCCATGAAGGGCAGCGCCTCGGCCGACAGGTCCATGCCGCCCAGCCGCTCCAGCAGCACCCGGGCCTTGGGACCGACCACGGCGACCTGCGCCCATTGCTCGGTGACGTTGGCGGTATAGACCTTCCAGTCCCACCATTCGCATTGCAGCCAGTCTTCCATATGGCCATGCATCCGGTCGGCGCCGCCGGTGGTGGTGTGCACCAGCCAGGTATCCTCGCTGAGGCGCGCGGCCACGCCGTCGTCCACGAGGAAGCCGTTCTCGTTGCAGATCAGGCCATAGCGGCACTTGCCGATGGGCAGGCTGGACATCATGCCGGTATACATCATGTCGAGGAACTTGCCCGCATCCGGGCCCTTGACGATGATCTTGCCCAGCGTCGAGGCGTCGAGCGTGCCGACCGAGGCCCGCACCGCCCGGATCTCGCGCGCCACCGCGTCGCCATGGCTTTCGCCCGCCTTCGGGTAGCAATAGGGGCGGCGCCAATGGCCGACCGGCTCGAAGAAGGCGCCGTGGCTTTCGTGCCAGCCATGCATGGGCGTCTTGCGCAAGGGCTGGAAGATCTCGCCCCGCGCCTCGCCGGCGATGGTGCCCAGCGTCAGCGGCGTATAGGGCGGGCGGAAGGTCGTCGTGCCGGTGGCCGGGATCGGCTGGTTCAGCGCATTGGACAGAACGGCGAGGCCGTTGATGTTGCTGACCTTGCCCTGGTCGGTCGCCATGCCGAGGGTCGTGTAACGCTTGGTATGCTCGACGCTGTGATAGCCTTCCTGCGCGGCCAGTTCGACATCCGAGACCTTCACGTCGTTCTGGAAGTCGAGCCACATCTTGAATTTCATCTTGCGCGTGGCGTGGGCCGGCATGACCCAGACCGGCATGGTCGCGGATTCCGCCTGCGCGCCGGTCAGGTCCGGGACCAGCAGGTCGCCCGCCGCCGCGCCGACGCAGCTGGCCATCGCCTTGCCGTCCGCGCCGGTCGGCGGGCGGTTCGGGTCGGGGGCGAACATCGACTGCGCGTCGGACCAGGTCAGCTTGCCGCCGCAATGGCTCCACAGGTGCACCACCGGCGACCAGCCGCCGGACATGGCGACGCAATCGGCATCCACGGTCTCGGTCACCTCGCCCGAGCCGGAATGCGCGCAGATCTTGACCGCCTCGACGCCCTGGCCGCCCTTGATGCCGGCGATGGCGCTGCCGGTCAGGATGCGCACGCCGCGGGCGCGCACCGCCGCGGGCAGCGCGCCGCCGGCCGAGCTGCGGGCGTCGATCACCACCGGCACCTCCAGCCCCGCATCCAGCGCCACCAGCGCGGTGCGATAGGCGTCGTCGTTGTTGGTCACCACGACGATCTTGCGGCCCGGCGCCACGCCGTAATTGTCGATATAATCCCGCACGGCCGAGGCCAGGATCACGCCCGGCACGTCATTGCCGGCAAAGCTCAGCGGCCGCTCCAGCGCGCCGGTGGCGACGATCACATGGCCCGCGCGGATGCGCCACAGGCGCTGGCGCGGGATGCCCGCATTCGGGTCGTGATCGGCCAGCGATTCCCGCACCAGCAGATAGCCATGGTCGTAAAGCCCGGTCGCCTGGGTCGAGCGGCGCAGGGTGACGTTGGTCATGCCCCGCAGCTCCGCCAGCAGCGCGTCGACGCGGGACTGGCCGTCTGCGTGGTCGGTGGGGGTGCGGCCGCCGAAATGCGGCGTCTGCTCGACCAGCCAGACCGACTTGCCGTCGCGGGCCGCGTCGCGGGCCGCGGTCAGGCCAGCGATGCCGCCGCCGACCACCACCACGTCCACATGGGCATAGGCCTGTTCGTACTTGTCCGGATCGGCCTCGGTCGGGGCCTTGCCCAGCCCGGCCGAGCGGCGGATGATCGGCTCGAACACATGCTTCCAGAACGGGCGCGGATGCATGAAGGTCTTGTAATAGAAACCCGCCGGGAAAAAGCGATACATCCAGTTGTTGATCGCGCCGATATCGGCGTTCAGGCTGGGCCAGCAATTCTGGCTGGCGGTAACCATGCCGCCGACCAGCGGCGTGGTGGTGGCGCGCTGGTTCGGCTCGAACCGGCCGCCCTGACCCAGGCCCAGCAGCGCGTTCGGTTCCTCGGCGCCCGAGGCGATGGGGCCGCGCGGCCGGTGATACTTGAAGCTGCGGCCCATCATCAGCTGGCCGTTCGCCAGCAGGGCCGAAGCCAGCGTGTCGCCCGCGACCCCGCGCATCTGGCGGCCGTCGAAGCGGAAGGGCAGTTGATAGGCGCGGTCGATCAGGCGGCCGCCGCGCGGCAGGCGGAAGGGTCCGGTCTCGGTCATGCGTTCAGGCTTTCGGCGGGGGTGTCGGCGGAAGTGTCGGCAGGGATTTCGCTCCAGTCGGGCTGCCAGTCCGGACGCTGCGCCCGGATGGCGGCGACGATCTCGGGCGTCGGATGCGGGGTCTGGGCGCTGTAGGTGCCAAAGACCTGCAGCGTGGCGGTGTCGCGCGCCGCCAGGAACCACTTGCCGCAGCCATAGGCATGGCGCCAGCGTTCGAAATGCACGCCCTTGGGGTTCTTGCGGGCGAACAGATAGGCCTCGAACTCCTCGTCGGTCGAACCGGGGCCGAAACGCTTCAGATGCGCCTCGCCGCCGGGTTGCAGCTCGGTTTCCTCGGCCGCGATGCCGCAATAGGGACAGGTCAGGGTCAGCATGGATCACTCCTTCGGCGGCAGGGCGCGCGCAGGGGGAACCGGCCCGTGAGCAGGCCGGATGCGCAGGACAGCAGTGGAAATCGGGGAACGGGCCGGAAAGCCCCGGCCGGGGGCGGCAACGCAGGCGACCGCAGTCCGCCCCTGGCGGGGCCGGATCACGGGCGTTTCAAAGCGAAGGCGAACACGGCGCGGCAGCGGCGGCAGGCCGCAGGGCCCGCGCAACGCCGCGCTCATGCCAGCGTGGACAGGGACAGGCCCGCCGCGCTGCGCATGAAGACCAGCCGAGGGGCGCAATGCCCCCCGACCCGCGGAAGGGCCGGCACCCGAAGGCGCCGGGACAGGCGCCTTAGTTGGTGGAAGGCGCCGCAGGTTCGGCCGGAGCCGGAGTCGCAGGCTCGGCCGGGACCGGAGCAGCGGGATCGGCAGGAGCAGCAGGCTCGGCCGGCGGTTCGACGGAGATGGCGCCGTCATCGACGGGCGCGGGTTCGGACGAAACGGCCGGATCGGTCGGCGGCTCGGTCGCGGTCGGCTCGGTGCCCGAGGACACGAACCAATAGATGACCACCAGCACGACGACGACGACGCCAACGATGAGCCAGAGGTTGCTCTTGTTCTGTTCGGCCATGAAGAAAACTCCTTGGTCATGGGGACGTAACTTAACAATTCATTAGATGAATAAGAGTTTCCCATGACTTGCACGATTTTTTCCGCAACGGTGCGGAGATGGGCGAAATTCGGCCCAAAATCCGCCCCGCAGGCCGGCAGGAACCCGCCCGCGCCGCGCATCAATGCGCCACCCCCGCGGCGACGCTCTCGTCGATGAAGCGGCCCTCGACGAAACGGTTCAGGCCGAAATCCTTGGCCAGCGGGCCGGGCTGGCCCTTGGCCAGCAGCTCGGCCATCGCCCAGCCCGAGCCGGGGATGGCCTTGAAGCCGCCGGTGCCCCAGCCGCAGTTGACGAAGATGTTGCCGACCGGCGTGGTGGACAGGATCGGCGAGCGGTCGCCGGTCATGTCGACGATGCCGCCCCATTGCCGCAGCATCTTCAGCCGCGACAGCATCGGGAAGGTCTCGATCAGCGCGCGCACCGTCTCCTCGACATGGTGCCAGGAGCCGCGCTGGGTGTAGTTGTTGAAGCCGTCGGTGCCGCCGCCGATCACCATCTCGCCCTTGTCGGATTGCGACAGGTAGCCGTGCACGGTGTTGGCCATGATGACGATGTCGCAGCAGGGCTTGATCGGCTCGCTGACCAGCGCCTGCAGCGCCAGCGATTCGATGGGCAGGCGGAAGCCGGCCATCTCGGCCAGGACCGAGCTGTGGCCGGCGGCGATCAGCGCCAGCTTGTCGCATTCGATGCGGCCCTTGCCGGTGTTCACCGCCCTGACCTGCCCGTTCGCGGTCTCGATGCCGGTGACTTCGCAGTTCTGGATGATGTGCATGCCCATGGCCGAGCAGGCGCGGGCATAGCCCCAGGCCACGGCGTCGTGGCGGGCGGTGCCGCCGCGCTCCTGGTAAAGTCCACCGAGGACCGGATAGCGCGGCCCGTCGATGTTGATGATCGGCAGCATGTCCTTGATGCGCTTGGGGCTGACCCATTCGGTCGCCACGCCCTGCAGCTGGTTGGCATAGACGGTGCGCTTGTAGCCGCGCACCTCATGCTCGGTCTGCGCCAGCATCAGAAGGCCGCGCGGGCTGAACATGATGTTGTAGTTCAGGTCCTGCGACAGGTTCTCGTAAAGCTTCAGCGCCTTGTCGTAGATCGCCGCCGAAGGGTCCTGCAGGTAGTTCGAGCGGATGATGGTGGTGTTGCGGCCGGTATTGCCGCCGCCCAGCCAGCCCTTCTCGATGATGGCGACATCGGTGATGCCGAAATTCTTGCCCAGGTAATAGGCGGTGGCAAGGCCATGGCCGCCGGCGCCCACGATGACGACCTGGTATTTCTTCTTGGGCTCGGGACTGGCCCAGGCGCGTTTCCAGCCGGTATGCAGCCGCATCGCCTCTTTAGCGATGGCAAAGACCGAATAGCGGCCGGTGCTGGAACTTGCAGATGCGGGCATGGCGGAACCTCTTGCGACTCGACCCGTGCAGAGTGAAGCGAGGGCGGTGTTCGGGCAAGCCGCGTTGCGACGGGGCGATTGTTGAATTGCGTCAGGGGACGGCGCAGATGTCCCGAAGGCGATTTGCGCATTTGTCGCAGGGCTTTGACTTTCTCGCCGCGGCGAAAGCCGCTATCACCGGCAGCAGCCAAAAGGGGAAGCCGATGTTCTGGATCATCTGCGCCGCGCTGGCGGGGGTGGTGGCGGTGGCCATCGCCGCGCCGCTTCTGCGCCGGCAGGGCGAGGGCGCCGAGCCCACCGCCGCCTATGACCTGCGGGTCTATCGCGACCAGCTGCGCGAGGTCGGGCGGGATCTGGACCGCGGCCTGATCGACGAGGCCGATGCCGAACGGCTGCGGGTCGAGATCGGCCGCAAGGTGCTGGCCGCCGACCGCGCGCTGGAACGCGCCGGCAGTGCCCGCCGCGCGCCGGGCGGCTGGGCGGCGCTGGCGGTTCTGGCGCTGCTGCTCGTCGGGGCCTTCCTGCTTTACCAGCGCATCGGCCAGCCCGAGCGTCCCGACGCCCCCATCGCGCAGCGCATCGCCGAGGCACAGGCGCTTTACGACGGCCGCCCCAGCCAGGCCGAGGCAGAGGCCAGGACCCCCCGGCCCCAGCGCCCCGAGCCCGATGCAGATTATGCGACGCTGATCGAACGGCTGCGCGAGGCGGTGCTGAAGAACCCGAACGACCCCCGCGGGCTGGAACTGCTGGCCGAGCACGAGGAAAGGCTGGGCAACCTGATCGCCGCCAAGGACGCGCAGCGCCGGCTGGTGGCGCTGCGCGGCGAGGCTGCGAGCGCCGAGGAACTGGCGCGGCTGGCCGGGCTGACCATCGAGGCGGCGGGCGGCATCATCACCGCCGAAGGCGAGGATGCGGTGGCCCGGGCGCTGGCCCGCGATCCGCACAATCCGCAGGCGCGCTTCATGGTCGGGCTGCTGCATCTGCAGAACGGCCGCCCCGACCGCGCCTTTCCGATCTGGGCCGGGCTGCTGGCCGAGGGGCCGGAAAGCGCGCCCTGGATCCAGCCGATCCGCGCCGCGATCGGCGATCTGGCCTGGTTCGCCGGCCGCCCGGACTATACCCCGCCCGAGCCCCGGACCGATTCCGCGCCCGCTTCCGCACCCGGCTCGCCGGCCCTGCCCGGCCCGGATGCGGAGGCCGTGGCAGCGGCGGGGGACATGAGCCCCGAGGAACGCCAGCAGATGGTCGAGGGCATGGTCAAGGGTCTGGAGACCCGGCTTGCCACCCAGGGCGGCACGCCCGAGGAATGGGCGCGGCTGATCTCGTCCCTGCCGGTGATCGGGCAAAAGGACCACGCCGCCGCCATCCTGGGCGAGGCCCGGCAGCGTTTCGCGGGCAACCGGCCGGCGCTGGACCTGATCGAGGCGGCGGCGGAACAGGCGGGGCTGGAATGATCTGCGAGAGCATCGAGGCATTCGCCGCCGCCCTGCCCCGCACCGGCGCAGTGGCCGGGCTGGACCTGGGCACCAAGACCATCGGCGTCGCGGTCAGCGACGGGCTGCGCAGCGTCGCCTCGCCCCTGACGGTGATCCGGCGCGAGAAGTTCACCCTGGACGCCCAGGCGCTGCTGAAGATCGCCGCCGACCGGGCGCTGGTCGGGCTGGTGCTGGGCCTGCCGCGCAACATGGACGGCAGCGAGGGGCCGCGCGCGCAATCCACCCGCGCCTTCGCCCGCAACCTGGAACGGCTGACGCCGCTGCCCATCGGCTTCTGGGACGAGCGGCTCTCGACCGTCGCGGCCGAACGGGCGCTGCTTGAGGGGGATACCTCGCGCAAGCGCCGGGCCGAGGTGATCGACCAGGTCGCGGCCGGCTATATCCTGCAGGGTGCGCTGGACCGGCTGCGCTTCCTGGGCGCGGCGGGATGAAGCCCTCGACCCCCTGCATCGACATCTGCAAGATCGACCCGGCAAGCCGGCTTTGCACCGGCTGCCTGCGCAGCATCGACGAGATCACCCGCTGGGGCCGCATGACCGAGGCCGAGCGGCTGGCCGTCATGGCCGAGCTGCCCCGCCGGCGGCCGGCGGATTAGCGCGTCACCACCCGCACCTCGCGGATCGCGGCCTTCAACCGCACCCGGGTTTCCACCGGCTCGCGCGCCACGGCGTCCAGGATCGCCCGCATGTCGCCGCGCAGCCCGTGCAACTGGTCGACCAGCGACAGCACCAGGCCCAGCGCCTCCTCGTCGAGGTGATAGCCCTCGGCCAGGTCGACCACCAGGCTCAGCCGCGCCAGGTCCAGCTCGCGGAACAGCGGCCCCTGTTCGGATTGCACCGGCATGACGACGCCGGCGCGGATATAGCGGTCCAGCTGTTCGGGCGTCAGGTCGCTGACGGCCGCCAGCGTCTCGGTCAGGGTATAATGGCGCTGGGTCATTTTCCCCTCCTCGGGTCATAGGCGTGGGTCTGCCGCCATTGCTCCATGAAGCGCGCCAGCTCGTCATCGACCTTGGGCGGCATGACGATCTTAAGGACGACATGCTGGTCGCCGCGCCGTCCGCCCTCGCCCTTGATGCCGCGCCCCTTCAGCCGCAGCTTCTGGCCCGAGCTGGCGCCGCGCGGGATGGTCAGCATGACCGGCCCCTCGATGGTCTGCGCCTCGACCTTGCCGCCCAGCACGGCCTCGTCGATGGTGATGGGCAGCGTGGTCTCGACATCGTTGCCGTCACGCTTCCAGTCGGGATCCTCGGCCACGATCAGGGTCAGGAGCGCGTCGCCCGGCCCGCCCTCGCCGATGCCGGGCCCGCCCTTGCCGCGCAGCCGGATCACCTGGCCGTCATGGGCGCCCTCGGGGATCTTCACCTCCAGCACGCTGCCGTCGGGCATGGTGATCCGGGTCGAGCCGCCGCGCGCCGCGGTCATGAAATCGATCTCCAGCGTGAATCGCTGGTCGGGGCCGCGCATGTCGAAGCTGCGCGCCCCGCCGCCGCGCCGCCCGCCGGCGCCGCGCCCGAACAGGTCGGAAAACACGTCCGAGAGATCGTCGAAACCGTGATGCTGGCGATAGGGATTGTCGCCCGATTCGGCATATTCGCGGTAATAGTGCCGCTGCGGCCGCTCCTGTCCCTGGGCATCGATCTCGCCGCGGTCGAAGCGGGCGCGCTGCTCGGGATCCTTGAGCAGATCATAGGCGGTCGAGGCGGCCTTGAAGCGTTCATGCGCCGCCGGGTCCGGGTTCAGGTCCGGGTGGTCGGTCTTGGCGATCCGGCGATAGGCCTTCTTGATCTCGTCCTGCGTGGCATTCTTGTCCAGTCCCAGCGCCTTGTATGGATCGTCGGCCATGGCCGCGGCTTCCTTTCCTCACCTGTCCTCCCCGGAACGCATCGGCGCGTCCTGGGTTTCCTGCCCGTTCCGTCCCGGCCGCGGGGCGGTGAAACTGCCGCCCGGCATGAAGCCGGCGCTGAGCGGCAGCGCCGCCGCCCCCAGCGTGCGCGCCTGTCGCCCCAGGGTTCCGGCGCGCACCTCGGGCAAGGTGACGCCGTGATGGCGCATCGCGGCCAGGCCGTCGGCGGTCGCCTGCACCAGCGCCTCGCGCAGCGCGGCCGGCATGGCGCCGTCGATCACCACCAGCGGCAGGTCCAGCACCGCGACCGCCCCCAGCGCCGCATGGGACAGCACCCGCGCCGATTCGTCCAGCCATTGCCGGGCGATGGCCGGCGGCAGCTGCCAGTCGGCATCGTCCAGCGGCAGGTCGCGCCCCAGCGCCGTCTCCAGCACGGAAACCGAAGCCACGTCCAGCACCTGCCGCCCGCCCGGCACCGGGCAGGAGCCCATCGCCCCCGCATTGCGCGACGGTCCCAGCCGCAGCCGCCCGTCCAGCACCACGCCGCCGCCGCCGAAATGCGCAAGGTAGAAATACAGGAAATCCTCGGGCAGATCCTCGGTGCCGAACATCATCTCGGCCCCGCAGGCGCAGGAGCCGTCGTTCTCCAGCCAGACCGGCAGGTCCAGCGCCGCGGCCAGCTCGGCGCGCAGGTCGCGGCCGCGCCAGGGCTGCATCTCCTCGGCCCAGTCCCACAGGTAGAAGGGGCTGGCGATGCCCATGCCCGACAGCCGCGCACGCTGCGCCTCGGTCAGGTCCGCCAGGATCGCCGCGGTGCCGGCGACGGCGAAATCGCGGATCGCGTCGGGATGCGGATAGGCATGCGGCAGCACCCGGATCTGCCGGATCCGGCCGGCGAAATCGACCAGCACCAGCTCGGCCACCCGGCGCCCGACCTTGAGGCCCAGGAACAGCGCCCCCTCGGGCGCCAGGGCCAGCGGCAGCAACGGCTGGCCGACCTTGCCGCGCCGACGCTCGCCCCCGGCATCCAGCAGGCCGGCGGCGATCAGCTCGCGCGTGATGTTGGTGACGGCCTGCGCCGACAGGCCCGTCGCCTGCGCCAGCGCGGCGCGCGGCATCGGCCCGTTGCGGCGAATCAGCCACAGGATCAGGCGCTCGTTCTGGCTGCGGACCCCCTGCGGCGTCGCCGCCGCCGGCATGGTGTTCGGCATGGTTCCATCCTCCCCCCTATATAAATCAACGAAATTGATTTATTGACAAGCCCCTCTTTCTTCGGCAGCCTTTTGGAGGAGGCGGCGGTCAGACCCGCCCAGAGGAGGAAGGACATCATGACCAAGACGACACTGCTGCGCGCGGCGCTGGCGGGCACGGCCCTGACCCTGATCGCCGGCATGGCGCAGGCCGACAGCGCCTGTCTGATCACCAAGACCGACACCAACCCCTTCTTCGTGAAGATGAAGGAAGGCGCCCAGACCAAGGCGGCCGAACTGGGGATCGAGCTGAAATCCTATGCCGGCCGCATCGACGGCGACCACGAAAGCCAGGTCGCGGCGGTCGAGGCCTGCATCGCGGACGGCGCCAAGGGCATCCTGATCACCGCCTCGGACACCAAGGCCATCGTCGATTCCGTGCAGGCGGCGCGGGATGCCGGGCTGCTGGTCATCGCGCTGGACACGCCGCTGGACCCGATCGACGCGGCGGACGCGACCTTCGCCACCGACAATTTCAAGGCCGGCGAGCTGATCGGCCAATGGGCCAGGGCCACCATGGGCGACGCGGCGGCCGAGGCCAGGATCGCGCTTCTGGATCTGGCGATCTCGCAGCCCTCGGTCGACGTGCTGCGCGACCAGGGCTTCCTGCAGGGCTTCGGCATCGAGCTGGGCGACCCCGAGAAATGGGGCGACGAGACCGATCCGCGCATCGTCGGCCACGAGGTCACCTCGGGCAATGAGGAAGGCGGGCTGAAGGCCATGGAGAGCCTGCTGGCCAAGGACCCCGACATCAACCTGGTCTATACCATCAACGAACCCGCCGCCGCCGGCGCCTATGAGGCGCTGAAGGCCGTCGGGCGCGAGAACGACGTGCTGATCGTTTCGGTCGATGGCGGATGCCCGGGCGTGCAGAACGTCGCGGAGGGCGTGATCGGCGCCACCTCGCAGCAATATCCGCTGGACATGGCGTCGCAAGGCATCGAGGCCATCGCCGCCTTCGCCAAGGACGGCACCAAGCCCGCGCCGACCGAGGGCAAGGACTTCGTCGATACCGGCGTGCAGCTGGTCACCGACAAGCCGGCCGAGGGCGTCGAATCCATCGACTCGGCCCGCGGCGCCGAGCTTTGCTGGGGCTGAGCCTCGATTGAACCGCAGGGCGGGGGATGCCTCGCCCTGACCACAGGCAGCGGCGTCCGGAGCGGCGCCTTGCAAAGGGGGAGACCGTCCATGTCATCCGACACCAAGACGGCCGCCGGCTACGAGGAGGGCCTGCAAGGCGCCTCGGACAAGGTTGCCGAGTTCCAGGAACAGAAAACCGCCTTGAAGCGCCTGCAGCACTGGCTGCACATGACGCCCTCGGCGGTGCCGATGATCGTGCTGGTCGCGGCGATCATCGTCTTCGGCCTGCTGTCGCCGAACTTCTTCAAGGCGGTCACGCTGTCCACCATCCTGCAGCAGATCGCCATCGTCGGCATCCTGGGCTGTGCGCAGTCGCTGGTGGTGCTGACCGCCGGGATCGACCTGTCGGTCGGCGCCATCGCGGTGTTCTCCTCGGTGCTGATGGGGCAGTTCACCTTCCGCTACGGCATCCCGGCGCCGCTGGCCATCGCGCTGGGGCTGGCGGCGGGCACGGCCATGGGCTTTGCCAATGGCTGGCTGGTCGCCCGCATCAAGCTGCCGCCCTTCATCGTGACGCTGGGCACCTGGCAGATCATCCTGGCGGCGAACTACATCTATTCCGCGAACGAGACGATCCGCTCCTCGGCCATCGCCGCCGAGGCGCCGGCGCTGCAATTCTGGGGCTATTCCATCCAGCCCGGCGGGGTGAAGATCCTCTATGCCGTGTTCCTGATGGTGGCGCTGGTCGCGATCCTGGCCTACGTCCTGCGCCATACCGCCTGGGGCCGGCATGTCTATGCCGTCGGCGACGACCCGGAGGCGGCAGAGCTGGCCGGGGTGCGCACCAGGCGGGTGCTGATCCAGGTCTATGCGCTGGCGGGCCTGTTCTGCGCCATCGCGGGCTGGGTGATGATCGGCCGCTTCGGCTCGGTCTCGCCCTCGGCCTCGACCGGGCAGCTGGGCAACATCCAGTCCATCACCGCGGTGGTGATCGGGGGCATCAGCCTGTTCGGCGGCCGGGGCTCGATCGTCGGCATGTTCTTCGGCGCGCTGATCGTCGGCGTGTTCGAGATGGGGCTGAAGATGGTCGGCACAGACCCGCAATGGACCTTCTTCCTCATCGGCCTGCTCATCATCCTCGCCGTGGCGGTGGATCAATGGATCAGAAAGGCATCGGCATGAACGCGAACACTTCCGCAGAACCGCTTCTGAAGGCCCGCGGCCTGGTCAAGCGCTATGGCAAGGTCACGGCGCTGGACCATTGCGACTTCGACCTGATGCCGGGCGAGATCCTGGCGGTCATCGGCGACAACGGCGCCGGCAAGTCTTCGCTGATCAAGGCGCTGTCCGGGGCGGTCCAGCCCGACGAGGGCGAAATCACGCTGGAGGGCAGGCCGGTGCGCTTTGCCAGCCCGCTGGATGCGCGCGGCCATGGCATCGAATGCGTCTATCAGACGCTGGCCATGTCCCCTGCCCTCTCCATCGCCGACAACATGTTCATGGGCCGCGAATTGCGCAAACCCGGCATCATGGGCCAGTGGTTCCGCAAACTCGACCGCCCGGCGATGGAGAAATTCGCCCGCGAGAAGCTGACCGAGCTGGGGCTGATGACGATCCAGAACATCAACCAGGCGGTCGAGACCCTGTCGGGCGGCCAGCGCCAGGGCGTGGCGGTGGCGCGGGCGGCCGCCTTCGGCTCCAAGGTGGTGATCCTGGACGAACCGACGGCGGCACTTGGCGTCAAGGAAAGCCGCCGCGTGCTGGAGTTGATCCGCGACGTGCGCTCGCGCGGGATCCCGATCATCCTGATCAGCCACAACATGCCGCATGTCTTCGAGGTGGCCGACCGCATCCATATCCACCGGCTGGGCCGGCGGCTGTGCGTGATCCGGCCGCAGGATTACTCGATGTCGGACGCGGTGGCCTTCATGACCGGGGCCAAGGTTCCGGACGAGGTGGCAACGGCGGCCTGAACGGCACGGCTGCGGGGGGCTCTGCCCCCCGTCCTTCGGACTCCCCCCGGGATATTTGCGCATGAGAGAAATACTGGACCGGATTGCGGGGCTGGGACCCGGACGGCGGATCGTCGCCATCGTCGGGGCGCCGGGATCGGGGAAATCGACCCTGGCCGCCCGGCTGGCGGCCGGGCTTGCGGATGCGGCGCTGGTGCCGATGGACGGGTTCCATCTGGACAACCGGCTGCTGGAAGCGGAGGGGCTGCGCGGCTGCAAGGGCGCGCCCCAGACCTTCGACGCGGCGGGCTTCGTCGCGCTGGTGCAGCGGCTGAAGGCCGGGGGCGAGGTGGTCCACCCGGTCTTCGACCGCGGGCTGGACCTCTCCATCGCCGGGGCCGGTCGGGTCGAGGCGGCGACCCGGCTGGTGCTGGTCGAGGGCAATTACCTGCTGCTGGACCGGACGCCCTGGCGCAAGCTGGCGGGCCTTTGGGACCTGTCGGTCATGCTGGACGTGCCGATGGAGGAGCTGCGCCGCCGCCTGACCGCGCGCTGGCAGGGTCTTGGCCGTTCGCCGGCCGAGGTGATGGCGCATCTGGAGAACGATCTGGGCAATGCCGAGCTGGTGCTGCGCGAATCCCTGCCGGCCGATCTGCTGGTCCGGCCGGCGGCTATGTCTTCGGCCGGAACGCCTTGATGCGGGCGGGGTCGGTTTCCACATAGGCCGCCCCGATCAGGTCGAGGCAATAGGGCACCGCCGCGAAGACCGCATCGAGGCAGGTGGCGATGGCCGAGGGCTTGCCGGGGATGGTGATCATCAGAGTCGCGCCGCGGATGCCCGCGCTCTGCCGCGACAGGATGGCGGTCGGCACCTCGCGCAGGCTGGCGCGGCGCATTTCCTCGCCGAAGCCGGGCAGTTCCTTTTCGATCACCTCGGCCATGGCCTCGGGCGTCTGATCGCGCGGGGCCGGGCCGGTGCCGCCGGTGATCAGGATCAGGTCGGCGCCCTGTTCGTCGGCCAGGTCGCGCAGGCAATCGGCGACGATCTCGCGCCCGTCCGGAATGATGCGGCGCGTGATGTCCATGGGCGAGGTGATGGTTGCACGCAGCCAGTCCTCGGCCCCCGGCCCGCCCTTGTCCTGATATTCGCCGCGGGCGGCGCGGTCCGAGACGGTGACGATGGCGATATGGGCGGGGCGGTCGGGGTTCTGGGTCATGGCCGCATCCTGCCGCAGGCGGCGCGCGAAGGGAAGCGCGGCTCAGCCGCGCCGCGCCGCCTCGATGGCCGCGACGTCGATCCGGGTCATCTCCATCATCGCCTCGAAGGCGCGTTTCGCCTCGTCGCCGCCGGCGGCCAGCGCATCGGTCAGCACGCGCGGCGTGATCTGCCAGGAAATGCCCCATCTGTCCCTGCACCAGCCGCAGGCGCTTTCCTGGCCGCCATTGCCGACGATCGCATCCCAGTAGCGGTCGGTCTCCTCCTGGTCGTCGGTGGCGATCTGGAATGAGAAGGCCTCGCTGTGCCGGAAGGTCGGGCCGCCGTTCAGGCCGACGCAGGGGATGCCCGCGACGGTGAACTCGACCAGCAGCACATCGCCCGCCTTGCCTGACGGAAAATCGCTGGGCGCGTGGCGCACCGCGGTGACGGCGCTGTCGGGAAAGGTCTCGGCATAGAAGCGGGCAGCCGCCTCGGCATCCTTGTCATACCAGAGGCAGACGGTGTTCTTGGCCATGGTCATTTCCGGTTCCTCCCTGGACCGTTGCCTGCGGGCGAACGCGCCATGGCGGTCGCGGTTCCCCAGGCGGGGGAGCCGGAGAGCAGTGAGCGAGAGGCGGACGCCTCCGGCGAGGGTATTTTGGGGAACGAAGAAGCCGGCCAGGACGATGGGTCATCGGACGGATCGGCCAGCGAAAAGGCCGCGGAACCTGCCCGCGGCCTTTTGCATGCAATGCGGGTGCGGTTACTTGAACCGGGCGTTGCGGTTCGCCACCAGCTTCAGACGCAGCGCGTTCAGACGGATGAAGCCCGCCGCGTCCTTCTGGTCATAGGCGCCGGCGTCGTCCTCGAAGGTGACGTGCTTTTCGCTGTAGAGCGAATGATCCGACCAGCGGCCGACGGTATGGACGCCGCCCTTGTAGAGTTTCAGCCGCACGGTGCCGGTGACGTGCTCCTGGCTCTTGTCGATCAGGGCCTGCAGCATCTCGCGCTCGGGCGAATACCAGAAGCCGTTATAGATCAGCTCGGCATAGCGCGGCATGATCGAATCCTTGAGATGGCCGGCGCCGCTGTCCAGCGTGATCTGCTCGATGCCGCGATGCGCTTCCAGCAGGATGGTGCCGCCGGGGGTCTCGTAGATGCCGCGCGACTTCATGCCGACGAAGCGGTTTTCCACGAAGTCCAGCCGGCCGATGCCATGCTTGCGCCCGTATTCGTTCAGCGCCGTCAGGATGGTGGCGGGCGACAGCGCCTCGCCGTTGATCGACACCGCGTCGCCGCGCTCGAAGCCGATCTCGACATATTCGGGCTGGTCGGGCGCCTCCTCGGGGCTGACGGTGCGCTGATAGACGTAGTCGGGCGCCTCTTCGGCCGGGTTCTCCAGCGCCTTGCCTTCGCTGCTGGTGTGCAGCAGGTTGGCGTCAACGCTGAACGGCGCCTCGCCGCGTTTGTCCTTGGCGATCGGGATCTGGTTCTGTTCGGCGAACTCGATCAGCCTGGTGCGCGAGGTCAGGTCCCATTCCCGCCACGGCGCGATCACCTTGATCGACGGGTCGAGCGCATAGGCCGACAGCTCGAAGCGCACCTGGTCGTTGCCCTTGCCGGTCGCGCCATGGGCGACGGCATCGGCGCCGTGCTGATGCGCGATCTCGACCAGATGCTTGGAGATCAGCGGCCGGGCGATCGAGGTGCCGAGCAGATAGAGCCCCTCGTAGACCGCATTGGCGCGGAACATCGGGAAGACGAAATCGCGCACGAATTCCTCGCGCACGTCGACGATATGGATGTTTTCCGGCTTGATGCCCAGCAGCTCGGCCTTCTGGCGCGCCGGTTCCAGTTCCTCGCCCTGGCCCAGGTCGGCGGTGAAGGTGATGACCTCGCAGCCGTATTCGGTCTGCAGCCATTTCAGGATGATCGAGGTGTCGAGCCCGCCCGAATAGGCAAGGACGACTTTCTTCGGCGCGTCGGACATGCGGATGACCCCCAGTGAAATTTCGGCAGGGAATAGGCGCATTCGCCGGGCGTCACAAGGGGAGCCTTGCCGGGAGCGAGGTTGCGGCGGCCGCTTCATCGTGTTGCTCTGCCCCCGCGACAGATCTTTCCGCTGAGCCACCTTGCCAAATCGCCCGTTTCGCGCCATTCGCGGATATATGGAAAACTTTGCCGCCTCTGTCCGCCAGGCAGAGATCGCGTTGCGCGACCTCTTCGAGCCGACGCCCCTGCAGAAGAACGACCACCTCTCGGCGAAATACGGCGCTGAGATCTGGCTGAAACGCGAGGACCTGACGCCGGTGCGCAGCTACAAGCTGCGCGGCGCCTTCAACGCCATGCGCAAGATCGGGGCCGGCTCGCAGGGGCATTTCGTCTGCGCCAGCGCCGGCAACCATGCCCAGGGCATGGCCTTTGCCTGCCGGCATTTCGGCGCCCGCGGCACGATCTTCATGCCCGTCACCACGCCCAGGCAGAAGATCGACAAGACCCGCATCTTCGGCAACGGCGCCATCGAGATCGTGCTGACCGGCGATTATTTCGACCAGACCCTGGCGGCGGCGCAGGACTTCGCCCGGGCGCAGGACGCGACCTTCCTGTCGCCCTTCGACGATGCCGACATCATCGAGGGACAGGCCACGGTCGGGCTGGAGCTGCTCGACCAGTTGGGCGAGGCGCCGGATGTCGTGGTGCTGCCGGTCGGCGGCGGCGGGCTGGCCGCCGGCGTGACCCGGCTGCTTTCGGAACTGGCCCCCGGCACGCGCGCCGAATTCGCCGAGCCCGAGGGCGGCGCCAGCCTGCGTGAGGCGCTGCTGGCCGGGACGCCGGTGACGCTGCCGGCGGTGGACAATTTCGTCGACGGCGCCGCGGTGGCGCGGATCGGCGACCTGCCGTTTCGCGCGCTCGCCGGCTTCGGCGCCGACCGGGTCCATACCGCGCCCGAGGACCGCATCTGCGCCACCATGCTGGAGATGCTGAACATCGAGGGCATCGTGCTGGAACCCGCCGGGGCGCTGGCGGTGGACGTGCTGCGCGACATGCCCGGGCTGGCCGGCAAGCGCGTGGTCTGCATCTGCTCGGGCGGCAATTTCGATTTCGAGCGCCTGCCCGAGGTCAAGGAGCGCGCCCAGCGTTTCTCGGGCCTCAAGCGCTATTTCATCCTGCGCATGCCGCAGCGGCCCGGCGCGCTGCGCGACTTCCTGCAGCTGCTCGGCCCCGAGGACGATATCGCCCGCTTCGAATACCTGAAGAAATCGGCGCGCAATTTCGGCTCGGTCCTGATCGGCATCGAGACCACCGCCCCCGCCAATCTCGAACGGATCTGCGAAAGGCTGGACGCGGCGGGGATCGGCTATCGCGACATCACCCGCGACCCGGTCCTGGCAGAGTTCCTGATCTGATCCCGGCACGGCGCTAGGTCGTGTTGACAAAAGGGATTCCTCTGGCAGTCGTCCTATGATTCAAGCTCATCTCTACGTGGGAGATGAACTTGGCACGCAACCTGATATCCGACGATGAGTGGACCTTCTTCGAGGGCTTCATTCGTGCCGTCCGGCACCCTAACGGGCGGAAACCTGCGGACCATCGTCTTGTTCTGAATGGTATATTCTGGATCGCAAGGACTGGTGCGCCATGGCGCGATCTGCCCGAAGAGTTTGGCAAGTGGTCCTCGGTCTACCGTCAGTTCCGCCGCTGGACTTTGGCGGGACTGTGGGAGGATATCCTGGATGCGCTGAACCACGCTGGGATCGCGCCAGACAAGCTCCAGATGGTTGATAGCACTGTGATCCGCGCCCATCATCATGCGGCGGGCGCAAAAGGGGGACTCCGAAAGAGGCTCTTGGCCGTTCGAGAGGTGGCTTCTCGACCAAGATCCATCTCCGCGTCAACGGCGCAGGCCTCCCGATGAGGACCGAGATCACGCCGGGGCAGGATTCCGACTACACCGGCTATGATATGGTGATGGCCGACAACCTGCCGCAACCAGCAGTTCTGGTCGCCGACAGGGGCTATGACTCTGATAAAATTCGGGAAGACATCGAGAGCCGCAACGCCCTGCCCATGATACCGATGCGAAGGAACCGAAGGGTGCGCAAGGCTGTCGACATGACCATCTACACCCTGCGCAACATGGTCGAGCGCTGCTTCAACAAGCTGAAAAATAGCCGCCGCCTTGCAACCCGCTACGACAAAACCGCCGAAAGCTTCCTTGGCTTCGTCGACGTCGCCTGCATCAGGCTCTGGCTCCGCCATTTGTCAACATGACCTAGGCATGGCGGGCCCGCTTGCCGGGATGCAACGCCGCGTCCAGCTGACGCATCAGCGCCTGTTTCGAGGCGGAATAGCTGGCCAGCAGCGATTCGACATCGACCTCGCCGTGCCGGCCGGCGGCGGCCTTGCGCTCGCCCGCGTCGCAGAGATTGCCGAATTCCGAGAAACCCAGATTCCAGGCGCAGCCCTTCAGGAAATGCAGGTCGGTTTCCAGCCGCAGCGCGTCGCGGCGCGACAGGCGCATGATGACGCCTTCGACCTCGTCCAGAAACAGCTCCAGGATCAGCTGGAATTCGTCATCGCCGACTTCGCCGCGCAGCTCGTTGATACGGTTCCAATCCAGCATGGACAACCCTTGGAAGAATCACCCCTTATTCATAACAGGGAAATCATCCAGAACGTGTTAATCGCGAAAATTGTCCGGATTAACGGAACCTTCAGCGGCCCGGGCTTACACCGTCCGCATGATGATCCTGGACGGCCATGCAATAAGCTCCATCCCGCATAACTGGCGGCTGGTGCTGCTTGTCGATGACAGCCGGGCGCAAAGGCGCACCCTGGCGGTCCAGCTGACCCGCGCCGGCTATCACGTGGTGGAGGCCGCCAGCGGCGACGAGGCGATGCGCATCTGTCTGGAACGGCGCCCCGACATCGTGATCTCGGACTGGATGATGCCGGGGCAGAGCGGGCTGGATTTCTGCCGCCGCTTCCGCGAGATGCAGTCGGACCGCTACGGCTATTTCATCCTGCTGACCTCGCGCAACGACAAGAAGGACATTGCCGACGGGCTGCGCGCCGGCGCCGACGAATTCCTGACCAAACCGGTCTCGGGGGCCGAGCTGCTGGCCCGGCTGTCCGCCAGCGAACGCATCCTGCGCATGGAGGAAAGGCTGCGCAACGCCAATGCCCAGCTCAGCGCCACGCTGACCGAATTGCGCGCCACCCAGGCCGCGATCGAGCGCGACCTGCGCGAAGCGCAGCGCCTGCAGCAGGGGCTGGTGCGGGAACGTCATGGCCGCTACGGCGATTTCGACCTGTCCCTGCTGATGCGCCCGGCCGGCCATATCGGCGGCGACCTGGTCGGGTTCTTCCCGATCAATGCCCGCCGGGTCGGGCTGTTCGCGCTGGACGTGGCGGGACATGGCGTGGCGGCCGCCCTGCTCAGCGCCCGGCTGGCGGCGCTGCTCTCGGGCGCGACCGACCACAACATCGCGCTGCGCATCACCGAGCTGGGGCTCTACGACGCCCGCCCGCCCGCCGAGATCCTGCGCCAGCTCAATATGCTGATGCTCGAGGAATTGCGCACCGAATCCTATTTCACCATGGTCTATGCCGACCTGGACTTCCTGACCGGCCGGCTGCGGCTGGTGCAGGCGGGCCACCCGCATCCGGTGCTGCAGCGCGCCGATGGCCGGATCGAGCGCATCGGCGGCGGCGGCCTGCCCGTGGGCGTCTTTTCCCATGCCGAATACGAAGAGGTGCAGCTGACCCTGAGCCCCGGCGACCGGCTGTTCATCAGCTCGGACGGGCTGACCGAAAGTGAGAATCCCCGCGGCGAGCCCCTGGGCGAAGAGGGGCTGCACGCCATCCTGCGCACCAATGCCATGCTGCGCGGCGACGCGCTGCTGGAATCGATCTGCTGGTCTGCGGCGCATTATGCCGGCGGCCAGCGCAGCGACGACATTTCGGCGGTGCTGATCGAGCGGCGTCCGGACGGGCAAGGCCCTTGGGGCTGATCCGCCTCAGCGCCGGCGCAGCGCCGCCCTCACCATGGCGCGCGATCCCGGATCGGGCAGCAAGGCCGCGACGCGCGGCAAGGGCACCCAATGCGCCTCATGCCCCGGCTCGGCTGGCGCGCCCAGACGGGCGACCGGCCGCGCCAGCCAGACGGTGCAGAGCTTTTCCGCCCAGAACCCGTAATCCGGCATGTAGCAGAAGCGCCGATAGGCACCGAAGCGGCGCGGATTGCCGATGCTCCAGCCGGTCTCCTCGCGGACCTCGCGATGCAGGGCGGCCAGCGGCGATTCGCCCGGATCGATGCCCCCGCCGGGCAGCTGGAACTCCGGCGCGGGCGCCTGCTGGAAGGTCAGCAGCGCCGCCCCGTCGCGGACCAGCAGCGCATAGGCCCCCGGACGCAGCCGATAGGCGCGCCGTCCGGGCGGCGGTCCGAAACGCGGTATCATGCAGGCCCCTTTTCTTCCCCGCCCCATGCTGCAAGCCTGTCGGGGCCGGCTGCCGCGACCCCAGCACCGAAAGCCGGCGGCTTCTTCGTTCCCCAAATACCCATGCGACGCCGCCGCAGGCAACAAGGCCCGCCTGCCCGGCCCTGTCGTCAAAGCAAAAGCCGCGCAAACCCAAGGGCTTGCGCGGCTTTTGTATCATGGTGCCCAGGAGAGGACTCGAACCTCCACGCCTTGCGGCACACGGACCTGAACCGTGCGCGTCTACCAATTCCGCCACCTGGGCAGGTCGCGTGAGCCGGGTGATTAAGCCCAGCCGCGGGGGGTGTCAACGGGGGGGCAACAAAAATCTTCGCCCACCCGAATCTTTTTTCCGCGCCGCCGCGCGGGTCGCGATATTCTTTCGCCAGCCGCGGCCCGCCGCGCCGCATCGAACGCCGTCCACAACCGCAGCGGGCGATATCCTATCCTTTCGGTCAGGTTGCTGCCGGGAAGCGCCCGGGACTAGAAACCCTTCACAGGAAGTCATTTGTTGCCAGTGCTCTGATAAACGGAATTTTTCCATGGACGACCTCAAGACCCGCGAATGGGACGCCATCGTGATCGGCACGGGGATCGGCGGGGGAACCGCGGGCCGGCGCCTGGCCGAGGCGGGGCTTTCCGTGCTCTACCTGGAAAAAGGGCCCGACCTGGGCGACGCCCCCCTGCCCGCGCTTGGGATCGAGACCCGCGATCCCGAGGCGCGGATGGCCAACGGCGCCTGGCCCTGCATGCTCGAGGCCAAGCTGGACGGCGCCTGGTGCGAGCTTGACGGCATGATCGGCACCGGGGTGGGTGGCACCTCGGCCTATTACGCGGCGACGCTGGAGCGTCCCGAGCGGCACGACCTGGACACGACCGAGGCGCTGCCGCACCCGACCGGCGGCTGGCCGGTCGGCTATGACGAGATGCTGCCCTGGTTCTCGCTGGCCGAGAAATATTTCCATATCAACGGCGAGGTCGATCCGCTTGCCCCCGCGGGGGCCGAGCTGCTGCCGCCGATCCTGCCGCTGCCGGCTTCGGACGCGGCGCTGATGGCGGCGCTGCGCCGGTCGGGCATGCATCCCTATCGCACGCATATGGCGGCGCGCTTCCTGCCGGGCTGCGAGAGCTGCTTCGGCCGGCGCTGCCCGCGGCGCTGCAAGATGGACGGCCGCTCGGCCGGGGTGCTGCCGGCGATCGAGACCGGTCGCGCCGCGCTGATCGACCGCTGTTCGGTGACCCGGATCGAGGCCGACGGCCAGCAGGTCCAGGGCGTCACCTGCCGCCGCGACGGGCAGGAATTCACCCTGCGCGCCCGGACCTATGTGCTGGCGGCGGGCGGGCTGGGCTCGCCCTCGCTGCTCTTGCGTTCGGCCGGCGAGGCCTGGCCCCGGGGGCTGGGCAACCGCAACGGCCTGGTCGGCCGCAACCTGATGTTCCACCTCAGCGAGATCATCGCCATCTGGGCCGGACAGGGCCGGGACGAGACCGGCGCCTCGCGCTCGATCAGCATGCGCGACCTGTATTTCATCAACGGCCAGCGGTTCGGCACCGTGCAATCCATGGGGCTGACGGCCGGCTATGGCGAGATCCTGCACGCGCTGAACGGCCGCTTCGACCAGTCGCCGCTGCGCCGCATCCGGCCACTGCGGCACGGGCTGCGCTTTCCCGCCCTGGTCGCGGCGCGGATGCTGGGCAATGCCAAGCTGTTCGTGGGCGTGCTCGAGGACCTGCCCTATGCGCATAACCGCGTCCTGCCCGATCCGCAGGACCCCGACCGGCTGCGCTTCCGCTACGACATCTCGGACGAGCTGCGCGGCCGGCGGGCCGCCTTCCGCAAGGCGATGCGCGCGGCCTTCCGCCCGCATCGGGCGATGTTCATGGGCAGCGCGCCGCAGCTGAACTTCGCCCATCCCTGCGGCACGCTGCGCTTTGGCGACGATCCCGCCAGCAGCGTTCTGGACCGCGATTGCCGGATGCATGGCGTCGACAATCTCTTCGTGGCCGATTCCTCGTTCATGCCGACCTCGAACGGGGTCAATCCCAGCCTGACCATCGCCGCCAATGCGCTGCGGGTGGCGGACGCGATCGTCGCAGGACTGCGGCCACGGCTTGCCGCTGGCGGAAGCCTTGGGTATTGAACGATCAAGCAAGCCACGAAGGGAGCGCCGCATGTCCGCAGCCAAGCTGGTCACCATCTATGGCGGGTCCGGATTCCTGGGCCGGCAGATCGCCCGGATCATGGCCGCGCAGGGCTGGCGCATCCGCGTCGCCGTCCGCCGCCCGAACGAGGCCGGCGTCGTGCGCACCTATGGCGCGCCCGGCCAGGTCGAGCCGGTGCCCTGCAACATCCGCGACGACCTGTCGGTGACCGCCTGCATGGCCGATGCGGATGCGGTCATCAACTGCGTCGGCATCATGGTGCGCGAGGGCAAGAACACCTTCGACGCCATCCATGAGGAGGCGGCGGGCCGCGTCGCCCGCATCGCCGCCGAGACCGGGGTGAAGCAGTTCGTGCATGTCTCGGCCATCGGCGCGGATGCGGATTCGGAAAGCCGCTATGCCGCCTCCAAGGGCCGGGGCGAGGCCGCGGTGCTGGCGCATCGCCCCGATGCGGTGATCCTGCGGCCCTCGGTCATGTTCGGGCCGGACGATCATTTCTACAACCGCCTCGCCGCGATGACGCGGCTGGGCCCGATCCTGCTGGTACCGGGCGCGAATACGCCGATGCAGCCGGTCTATGTCGATGACGTGGCGCGCGCCGCCGCCATGGCCGCCGCGGGCGAGGCGCAGCCCGGCATCTACGAACTGGGCGGGCCGGACGTCCTGACGATGCGCGAGATCGCGCAGCAGGTGCTGACCGCCATCGGGCGCCGCCGCGCCGTCATCGGCCTGCCGCATTGGCTGAGCCGCGTGATGGGAACGGTGCTGGACGGCGTGCAGACCGTCACCGGCGGGCTGCTGACCAACCGCATCATGACCCGGGACCAGGCGCGGCTGCTGCGCCTGCCGAACCGGGTCTCGGGCCAGGCCAAGACCTTCGCCGACCTGGGCATCGAGCCGACCGCCGCCCCCGCCGTCATCGAAGGCTATCTGTGGCGCTTCCGCCCCTCGGGACAATATGAGGCGATCACCGCCTCGGCGAAGAACCTGCGCAACAGCTGATGGACCACAACACCCTTGTTGCCGTCGCCCTGGGTCTGCTGGAGGGGCTGACGGAGTTCATCCCCGTGTCCTCGACCGGCCATGTGCTGCTGGCCGGGCATTTCCTCGGCTTCGATTCGCCCGGCCGCGCCTTCGAGGTGCTGATCCAGCTGGGCGCGATCATGGCCATCCTCGGCGTCTATGCCGGGCGGCTGTGGCGGATCTTCACCAGCGCGCCGCAGGACCCGCGCGCGCGGCGCTTCATCCTGGCCGTCCTGCTGGCCTTCCTGCCCGCCGTGGTGATCGGCGTGCTGGCGCACCGCATCATCAAGGAGGTCCTGTTCGAGACCCCCGGCCTGATCGCGGTCATGCTGATCGTCGGCGGCGTGGTGCTGCTGTTCGTGGACCGGATGGCGAACCGGCCGCGCTATTTCTCGGCCGAGGACTTCCCGCTGCCCATGGCGGTCAAGATCGGCTTCATCCAGTGCCTGGCGATGATCCCCGGCGTCTCGCGTTCGGGCGCGACCATCGTGGGCGCCCTGCTTCTGGGCGCGGACAAGCGTTCCGCGGCCGAGTTCAGCTTTTTCCTGTCGATGCCGACGATGCTGGGCGCCTTCGTCTATGACCTCTACAAGAACCGCGACATCCTGGACGCGACAGCGACCGGGAACATCGTGATCGGCTTCTTCTGCGCCTTCCTGGCCGCCGTCGTCGTGGTGCGCGGGCTGCTGAACTATGTCTCGACCTACGGCTACGGCTTCTTCGCCTGGTGGCGAATCGTGGTCGGAGCCGCAGTTCTGCTGGCTTTGCAGGCAGGTTGGTAAACTATGCTGACCTATTTTTCGCATTTGCAGCATGGATTTTTTAACCCAAGAGCCGGAAATCGTTAATTAGGTCAACTCTGCTGACTTTTCTTTGGCGGCAGCCTGACTTATCAGGCTGTGAACACCCTCGTCATCGAAGGACGCGCAGCCATGGCCACGCAGAAGATGCTCAAATTCGTCACCATCGGGCGCGAGATGCCCGAGAAACGTGACGCGGCATCCCGCTCGGAAGACTTTCACGAGATCTATCGCGAATTCGCCGAGGCCAAGGCCAAGGAACAGGCCAGCCGCTGCAGCCAATGCGGCGTGCCCTATTGCCAGAGCCATTGCCCGCTGCACAACAACATCCCCGACTGGCTGCGCCTGACCGCCGAGGGCCGCGTGCAGGAGGCCTATCTGCGCAGCCAGGAAACCAACACCTTCCCCGAGATCTGCGGCCGCATCTGCCCTCAGGACCGGCTGTGCGAAGGCAATTGCGTCATCGAACAGTCCGGCCACGGCACCGTCACCATCGGCGCCATCGAGAAATACATCACCGACACCGCCTGGGAAGAGGGCTGGATCACCCCCGTCGTCCCCATGCAGGAGCGCCCGGAATCCATCGGCATCATCGGCGCCGGCCCGGGGGGGCTTGCCGCCGCAGACCGGCTGCGCCGCATGGGCTTCCAGGTCACGGTCTACGACCGCCACGACCGCGCCGGCGGGCTGCTGATCTATGGCATTCCCGGTTTCAAGCTGGAAAAGCAGGTGGTCGAGCGGCGCACCCGGCAACTGGCCGAGGGCGGCGTGGATTTCGTGCTGAACATCAATGTCGGCAAGGATATCAGCTTCGACGCCATCCGCGGCAAGCATGATGCGGTGCTGATCGCGACCGGCGTCTACAAGACCCGCGACCTGGACATCGACAATGCCGCCGCCAAGGGCGTGGTGCGGGCGCTGGACTACCTGACCGCCTCGAACCGGGTCGATCTGGGCGATGAGATCCCCGATTACGAGGATGGCGAGCTGAACGCCAAGGGCAAGCGCGTCGTGGTCATCGGCGGCGGCGACACCGCCATGGATTGCGTGCGCACCGCCATCCGCCAGGGCGCGCAATCGGTGAAATGCCTGTATCGCCGCGACCGCGCCAACATGCCCGGCAGCCAGCGCGAGGTGCAGAACGCCGAGGAGGAGGGCGTCGAATTCGTCTGGCTCTCGGCCCCCGGCGCATTCACCGGCCATGTCACCGGCGAGGCGATGGTGGCGCAGGAACGCGACGTGGACGATACCGGCGACATCCCGACCATCAGCGCCGTGCGGGTGCAGAAGATGCGGCTGGGCGCGCCGGACGTCTCGGGCCGGCAGTCGCCCGAACTGATCGAGGGCGCCGATTACGACGAGCCGGCCGAGCTGGTCATCAAGGCCCTGGGCTTCGAGCCCGAGGAGCTGCCGCGGCTCTGGGGCGTCGAGGGGCTGGAAGTGACGCGCTGGGGCACGATCAAGGCCGATTACCAGACGCATCAGACCAGCCTGCCCGGCGTCTTTGCCGTGGGCGACATCGTGCGCGGCGCCTCGCTGGTGGTCTGGGCGATCCGCGACGGCCGCGAGGCTGCCGACAGCATCGCCGGCTATCTTTCGGGCGCCGCCCGCGTCGCCGCCGAATAGGGGTGTGGCCATGGCGTCTGGACCAAGCATCAATCCCGCAACGCGCCGCGCGGCGCTGGCGGCAGGAATGGCAATCTTGCTGACCTTTCTGCCGCTGCCTGCCGCCGCGGCGAATTTCACCCCGCCCTCGGGCTGCAAGCTCGAGGTGACGGTGCAGAACCGCGGCTGCAGCGTCTCGCAGCATTATCGGTGCAGCGCCGATGCGCCGGGCGACCAGTGGGTGACCTATTTCACCGCCGAGGGCCCGACCTTCCAGTCGCGCATCGACCGCGAGACGCGCTGGATGGAAAGCACCGACCTGCGCAGCGGCCTGACCGACGTGCTGGAGGACGAGGCCGAGGACCACGCCTCGTTCAGCACGCTGCTGGACACGGGCCGGGACGATTTCGACTTCTGGACCCGCTCGAACAGCGGCGAGCGGCTGCGCCATGTCGGCCAGGACGAGCTGACCGGCGAGACGGTGCAGATCGGTGGCGTGTCGCTGGAGGTCACGCGCTTCGAGCTGACCACCTACAGCGAATCCGGCCAGGTGCTGATCCGGCGCCGGGGCCAGCAATTCGTCAGCCGCGCGCAAGGGCGGTTCTATGGCGGCGTCGAGACCTCCGAGGACTGGACCGGCGCCGTGCAGCAGACCAACGACAGCCCGGTGACGTTCTCGTTCCCGGGGCAGCCCGGCTTCGGCTCGACCACGCCGGAATATGATTGCGACCTGCAGATGGTGGGCGGCGAAGGCGCCGGCATCCTGTGGCAGCTTATGAAGGAGGCACGGACGTGATGGACTGTGAACAGATGAGCTGGGAACAGCAGGAACAGGCCCGCCGCGACTGGATGGCGGAACATTCGCTCTACCGTGCCGAGGACGAGCATTCGTCCTGCGGCGTCGGCCTGGTCGTCAGCATCGACGGCAAGGCCAGCCGCAAGGTGGTGGAAAGCGGCATCAACGCGCTGAAGGCGATCTGGCATCGCGGCGCCGTGGACGCGGACGGCAAGACCGGCGACGGCGCCGGCATCCATGTGCAGATCCCGGTGCCCTTCTTCTACGACCAGGTCCGCCGCACCGGGCACGAGCCCGACCATGACAAGCTGATCGCCGTGGGCCAGGTGTTCCTGCCGCGCACCGATTTCGCCGCGCAGGAACGCTGCCGGACCATCGTGGAATCCGAAGTGCTGCGCATGGGCCATTACATCTATGGCTGGCGGCACGTGCCGGTGAACACCGCGGTCCTGGGCGAAAAGGCCAACGCCACCCGCCCCGAGATCGAGCAGATCCTGATCCGCTGCGACAAGGACATCGACGACGAGCAGTTCGAGCGCGAGCTCTACATCATCCGCCGCCGGATCGAGAAGGCGGCGGTGGCGGCGCAGATCGCCGGCATGTATATCTGCACGCTGTCGTGCCGCAGCATCATCTACAAGGGCATGATGCTGGCCGAGCAGGTGGCCGAATTCTATCCCGACCTCAAGGACGAACGCTTCGAGAGCGCCTTCGCCATCTATCACCAGCGTTATTCGACCAACACCTTCCCGCAATGGTGGCTGGCGCAGCCCTTCCGCATGCTGGCCCATAACGGCGAGATCAACACGCTCAAGGGCAACTCGAACTGGATGCGCAGCCACGAGATCCGCATGGCCTCGCGGACCTTCGGCGAGATGGCCGAGGACATCAAGCCGATCATCCCCGGCGGCTCGTCCGACTCGGCGGCGCTGGACGCGGTGTTCGAGGTGCTGGTGCGCTCTGGCCGCAACGCGCCGATGACCAAGACCATCCTGGTGCCGGAAGCCTGGTCCAAGGCCACCACCGACATGCCCAAGGCCTGGGCGGACATGTATGCCTATTGCAACTCGATCATGGAGCCCTGGGACGGCCCCGCCGCGCTGGCGATGACCGACGGGCGCTGGGTCTGCGGCGGGCTGGACCGCAACGGGTTGCGGCCGCTGCGCTATGTCGTGACCGGCGACAACCTGCTGATCGCCGGGTCCGAGGCCGGCATGGTCCCGGTCGACGAAACCACCGTGCGCGAAAAGGGCGCGCTGGGGCCAGGCCAGATGATCGCCGTCGACATGGCCGAGGGCAAGCTTTACCACGACCGCGAGATCAAGGACCATCTGGCTGCCAGCCAACCCTTCGGCGACTGGGTGGAAAAGGTGGTGCAGCCCTCGGAACTGATGGCGAAGCTGCCCGAGACCGCGCTTTACGCCGGCGAAGAGCTGCACCGCCGCCAGATCGCGGTCGGCTATACCGTCGAGCTGGTCGAGCAGATGCTGGTGCCGATGGCCGAGGACGCCAAGGAGGCGCTGGCCTCGATGGGCGACGACACGCCGCCCGCCGTGCTGTCGCGCCAGTTCCGGCCGCTGTCGCATTACTTCCGGCAGAACTTCAGCCAGGTGACGAACCCGCCCATCGACTCCTTGCGCGAAAGCCGGGTGATGAGCCTGCGCACCCGCTTCGGCAACCTCAAGAACGTGCTTGAGGAAAGCTCGACCCATGCCGAGATCACCATGCTGGAAAGCCCCTTCCTCGCGAATGGCGAGTTCGAGGAGCTGACCCGCATGTTCGAGGGCCAGGCGACGCAGATCGACTGCACCTTCGCCGTCGATGGCGGGCCGGACGCCCTGGCCGAGGCGCTGGCGCGCATCCGCGCCGAGGCCGAGGATGCCGTGCGTTCCGGCAACGGCCATATCATCCTGACCGACGAGGGCATCTCGGCCGACCGCATCGGCGTGCCGATGATCCTGGCGACCAGCGCCGTGCACAGCTGGCTGACCCGCAAGGGGCTGCGGACCTTCTGCTCGTTGAACGTGCGGGCCTCGGAATGCGTGGACCCGCATGATTTCGCGGTGCTGATCGGCTGCGGCGCGACCACGGTGAACCCCTATCTGGCGCAGGACACCCTGGCCGAGCGCATCGAGCGCGGCCTGCTGGACGGCAACCTGATCGACATCATGACCCGCTATCGCGAGGCCATCGACGCCGGGCTGCTGAAGATCATGGCCAAGATGGGGATTTCGGTCCTGTCCTCCTATCGCGGCGGGCTGAACTTCGAGGCGGTGGGGCTTTCCCGCGCCATGGTGGCGGAATATTTCCCCGGCATGCAGTCGCGCATCTCGGGCATCGGGCTGCACGGGCTGCAGGCCAAGCTGGAGGAAGCCCATGCCAAGGGCTTCCGCGCGCCGCTGGTCGATCTGCTGCCGGTGGGCGGCTTCTACAAGGCGCGCCGCTCGGGCGAAAAGCACGCCTGGGAAGCCAATACCATGCGGCTGTTGCAGCTGGCCTGCGAAAGGGCGTCCTACGACATCTGGAAGCAGTTCACCGCCACGATGCGGGCGAACCTGCCGATCCATATCCGCGACCTTCTGGACATCAAGCCGCTGGGCAAGCCGGTGCCGCTGGAGGAGGTGGAATCGATCACCTCGATCCGCAAGCGCTTCGTGACGCCGGGCATGTCGTTGGGGGCCTTGTCGCCCGAGGCGCATATGACGCTGAACATCGCCATGAACCGCATCGGCGCCAAGTCCGACTCGGGCGAGGGCGGCGAGGACCCGGCGCACAGCCACCCGCTGCCGAATGGCGACAACCCCTGCGCCAAGATCAAGCAGGTCGCCTCGGGCCGCTTCGGCGTCACCGCCGAATACCTGAACGCCTGCGAGGAGCTGGAGATCAAGGTCGCGCAAGGGGCCAAGCCCGGCGAGGGCGGCCAGCTTCCGGGCATGAAGGTCACCGACCTGATCGCCCGGCTGCGGCATTCGACCAAGGGCGTGACGCTGATCTCGCCCCCGCCGCATCACGACATCTATTCGATCGAAGACCTTGCGCAGCTGATCTATGACCTCAAGCAGATCAACCCGCGCGCCAAGATCACCGTGAAGCTGGTGGCCTCCTCGGGTGTCGGCACCATCGCGGCGGGCGTGGCCAAGGCCAAGGCCGACGTGATCCTGATCTCGGGCCATAACGGCGGCACCGGGGCCAGCCCGGCGACCTCGATCAAGTTCGCCGGCCTGCCGTGGGAGATGGGCCTGACCGAGGCGCATCAGGTGCTGGCGATGAACCGGCTGCGCGACCGCGTCACGCTGCGCACCGACGGCGGGTTGCGGACCGGCCGCGACATCGTCATGGCGGCGATGATGGGGGCCGAGGAATTCGGCATCGGCACCGCCGCGCTGATCGCCATGGGCTGCATCATGGTGCGTCAGTGCCAGTCGAACACCTGCCCGGTCGGCGTCTGCACCCAGGACGAGAAGCTGCGCGCGATGTTCAACGGCTCGGCCGACAAGGTGGTGAACCTGATCACCTTCTACGCCACCGAGGTGCGCGAGATCCTGGCCCTGATCGGCGCGCGTTCGCTGGACGAGATCATCGGCCGCGCCGACCTGCTGACCCAGGTCAGCCGGGGCGACAAGTCGCTGGACGACCTGGACCTGAACCCGCTGCTCATCACCGTCGATGGCTCGGACAAGATCGTCTACGACCGCTCGAAGCCGCGCAACGCCGTGCCCGACACGCTGGATGCCGAGATCATCCGCGATGCCGGCCGCTTCTTCTCGGATGGCGAGAAGATGCAGCTGTCCTATGCGGTCAGGAACACCCAGCGGACGGTGGGCACGCGGACAAGCTCGATGATCGTGCAGACCTTCGGCATGCGCAACACGCTGCAGCCCGATCACCTGACCGTGCGCCTGACCGGCTCGGCCGGGCAATCGCTGGGCGCCTTCGCTGCGCCCGGACTGAAGATCGAGGTCTCGGGCGATGCCAACGACTATGTCGGCAAGGGGCTTTCGGGCGGCACCATCGTGGTGCGGCCGCCGATGGGCAGCCCGCTGAACGCGGCCGAGAACACCATCATCGGCAATACCGTGCTTTACGGCGCCACCGACGGCCATCTTTTCGCGGCCGGCCGCGCGGGCGAGCGTTTTGCCGTCCGCAACTCGGGCGCCAAGGTGGTGATCGAGGGCTGCGGCAGCAACGGCTGCGAATACATGACCGGCGGCGTCGCCGTGATCCTGGGCCGGATCGGCGCCAATTTCGGCGCCGGCATGACCGGGGGCATGGCCTATCTCTATGACCCCGAGGGCGTGGCGCGCGACTACATCAATGCCGAAACGCTGGTCCTGTGCCCGGTGACGCAGGCGCATTGGGAAGCGGAGCTCAAGGGCCTGATCGAGCGGCACCACCAGGAAACCCGCTCGCGCCGGGCCGAGGAGATCCTGCAGAACTGGGAGGAGGAGAAGCTGAACTTCCTGCAGGTCTGCCCCAAGGAGATGCTGCCGCATCTGAAGCATCCCATCGCCCCGGTCGAGGATCTGGCGGCGGTGCCGGCAGAGTAAACGCAGCGCGGATGACGACAGCGGGGGCCCTTGCGGCCCCCGTTTCGTTTCGGGGCGGTGAATCGCGGCTCCTGCGGCGGGGAATCGGCGGCGATTGCCGGGCTGCGCCGCTGGACCGGCCCGCACCGCCATGATGCGGCCTTTTTCCGCGATGGCGGTTGGCCCGCCTTGCAATCGCGGCTAAACCCCCGCGCGACGGATTCGGAAAAGGAAGCGCCCATGTCCGCGACCGAAAAGATCGCCCTCGGCAGCATCCTTGTCGGCCTGGTCGTGCTGGCGCTCAAGAGCTTCGCCTGGTGGCTGACCGGCTCGGTCGCGCTGCTTTCGGACGCGCTGGAAAGCACGGTGAACGTCGCCACCGCCGTCGCCGCGCTGATCGCCATCCGCGTCGCCGCCAAGCCCGCCGACCGGGACCACCCCTATGGCCATCACAAGGCGGAATTCTTCAGCGCCGTGCTGGAGGGGGTGATGATCATCGTCGCCGCGCTGCTGATCCTGCGTGAGGCGTATCACGGCTTCCAGAACCCGCGCATGCTGGATGCGCCGCTGGAGGGGCTGCTGGTCAACGGCCTGGCCAGCGTGCTGAACGGGCTGTGGTGCTGGGTGCTGGTCAGCCGCGGGCGCCGGCTGAAATCGCCGGCGCTGGTCGCGGACGGGCGTCACCTGCTGTCGGACGTGATCTCGTCGGTGGGCGTGGTGGCCGGGGTGGCGCTGGCGGTCGTGACCGGCTGGGCGGTGCTGGACCCGGCGCTGGCGGCGCTGGTCGCGCTGAACATCCTGTGGTCGGGCTGGAAGGTGATGACCAGCTCGCTCTCGGGTCTGATGGACGAGGCGGTGTCCGAGGACACGCTGGCCGATATCCGCGCCACCATCTCGGACGCCGCCACCGGCGCCATCGAGGCGCATGACCTGCGCACCCGCCATGCCGGGCCGCGCACCTTCATCGACTTCCACCTGGTGGTGGACGGCCAGACGACCGTCGATGCCGCCCACGACATCTGCGACCGCATCGAGCAGGCGCTGAAGCGCAAGCTGCCCGAGGCGCTGATCACCATCCATGTCGAGCCCGAGCACAAGGCCAAGCATTCCGGCGTCCTGGTGATCTAGCACAGTGATCTAGCGCAGCCGCCGGCCCTCGGCGTCGAAATGAAAGGCGCGGTTCGGCTCGAAGCCCAGGCCCACCACCTCGTCCACGGCATAGTCCTGCTCGCCGAACAGCCGCACGGTCAAGAGGCCGTGGTCCTCCGAGGAAAGATAGACCAGCGTCTCGCCCCCCAGCTTCTCGACATGGCTGACGCGGCCGCTGATCTGCCCGCCGCCGGGCACCAGATGCTCGGGGCGGATGCCCAGCCTGTCCGAGCGCAGGCCCAGCTTGCCGGCATCCAGGAAATTCATCTGCGGGCTGCCGATGAAGCCGGCGACGAAGGTGTTGTCGGGGTCGTTATACAGGTCCATCGGCCGGCCCACCTGCTCGACCACGCCGCCGCGCAGGACGACGATCTTGTCGGCAAGCGTCATCGCCTCGACCTGGTCATGGGTGACATAGATCATCGTCGCGCCCAGCTCGCGATGCAGCCGGGCGATCTCGATCCGGGTCTGCACGCGCAGCGCGGCGTCGAGGTTCGACAGCGGCTCGTCGAACAGGAACAGCTTGGGCCGCCTCACGATGGCGCGGCCGATGGCGACGCGCTGGCGCTGGCCGCCCGACAGCTCGGCCGGGCGCCGCTCCAGCAGATGGTCCAGCGCCAGCATCTCGGCCGCCTTCCCGGTCGCCGCCTCGATCTGCGCGCGGGGCGTTCCGGCCTGTTTCAGCGCCAGCCCCATGTTGTCGCGCACGGTCAGGTGCGGATAAAGCGCATAGCTCTGGAACACCATGGCGATCTCGCGCCGGGCCGGGGCCAGGTCGTTCACGCGCGCGCCGTCGATGGTCACGTCGCCCGAGGTCACATCCTCGAGCCCGGCGATCATGCGCAGAAGCGTGGACTTGCCGCAGCCCGAGGGGCCGACGAAGACGCAGAACTCGCCATCCTCGACCTTCAGGTCGACGCCCTTGATGACCTGGGTGGCGCCGAAGGACTTGGTGACTTGGGTAAGGGTCAGGGCTCCCATCGGGATCTCCTTGCTGCAAGACGGATCATTTGACGGCGCCGGCGGTGATGCCGCGGATCAGCTGGCGCGAGAAGATCAGGTAAAGCACCAGCACCGGCAGGATGGCGAGGCTCAGCGCCGCCAGCACGGCGTTCCAGTTGGTGACGAACTGGCCGATGAAGACCTGGCTGCCCAGGGTGACGGTCTTGGTCGCCTCGCTGGGCGCCAGGATCAGCGGGAACCACAGGTCGTTCCAGATCGGGATCATGGTGAAGACGGCGACGGTGGCCATGGCCGGCCGCACCAGCGGCAGCACCAGCCGGAAGAAGATGGTGTATTCCGACAGCCCGTCGATGCGCCCGGCATTCTTCAGATCGTCCGAGACGCCGCGCATGAACTCGGACAGGATGAACACCGCCAGCGGCAGCCCCTGCGCGGTATAGACCAGCACCAGCGCCGTCAGCGTGTTGACCAGCCCGGAGGCCACCATCATCTGCAATATGGCGACGGTGCCCAGCCGGATCGGGATCATGATCCCCAGCGCGAGGTACAACCCCATCAGCATATTGCCGCGAAAGCGGTATTCCGACAGGGCGAAGGCCGCCATGGCGCCGAACAGCAGCACGAAGAACAAGCTGGCCACGGTGACGATCAGCGAGTTCTGGAAATAAAGGACGAAATCCCCCTGCGCCAGCACCGTGCGATAGCCGATCAGGTCGAAGCTTTCCGTCGTCGGCACGGCCAGCGGATCGGCGAAGATCGCCCGGCGGTTCTTGAAGCTGTTGATGACCACGACAAAGACCGGGAACAGCGCGATCACCGTGTAAAGGATCAGCACGGCATGGGCGGCCAGGCTGCGGGCGGTGGAATGGCGGGCTTGGCTCATGGCTCTCCCCTCAGAACTGATAGCGGCGCAGCCGGCGCTGGATGGCGAACAGGTAGAAGCCGACGCCCAGCAGGATGATGCCGAACATGGCGGTGGCGATGGTCGCGCCCATATGCGGATCGCCGATCTGCAGCTGGAAGCCGAAGAAGGTCCGGTAAAGGAACGTCCCCAGGATGTCGGTCGAGAAATTCGGCCCCGCCAGCGCGCCTTGCGTCACATAGATCAGGTCGAAGGCGTTGAAATTGCCGACGAAGGTCAGGATCGAGATGATGCCGATCGAGGGCAGGATCAGCGGCAGCTTGATCTTCCAGAACTGCGACCAGCCGGTGACGCCGTCGATCTCGGCCGCCTCGATCACCTCGCCGGGGATCGACAGCAGCGCGGCATAGATCAGCATCATCGGGATGCCGACGAACTGCCAGACCGAGATCAGCGCCAGCGTGGTCAGCGCCGTGCCCTCGCGGCCCAGCCAGGGCGCGAACAGCGACTTCAGCCCGACGGCGTCCAGCATCCCCGGCGCGATGCCCCAGATCGGCGACAGGATCAGCTTCCAGACGAAGCCGACGATGACGAAGCTCAGGATGGTGGGGATGAAGATCGCGGTGCGATAGAACGCCGCCCCCCGCAGCCGCGGCGAGCTCAGCAGCGCCGCCAGCGCCACGCCGACCGGGTTCTGCACCAGCATGTGCACCAGGAAGAACCAGGCGTTGTTGCCGAGCGCGTTCCAGAAGCTCGCCGACCAGCGCGGATCGCCGAACAGCGTGGCGAAGTTCCGCAGGCCCACGAAAACCCGCCCGCCCTCGCCGATGTTGAACAGCGACAGGTTCAGCGTCCCGAACAGCGGAACGATCATGATGGCGGTATAGACCAGCACCGCGGGGGCAAGAAACACCGCGATATGCCAGCGAAACGCTTTCCGCTGCGCCATGACGCCCTCCTTCTCTGTTTGAAAATACCCTCGGGGGGTGCGGGGGGCGGAAAGCCCCCCGCCGCCGGGCCGTCAGGCCCGGCCAACATTTCACTTCGGGCCGTCAGGCCCGGCCAACATTTCACTTCGGGCCGTCAGGCCCGGCCAACATTTCACTTCGGGCCGTCAGGCCCGGCAAGCCGTCACTTCTGCTGCGGCGCGTACCACGAGGCCAGGCCCTGCTGCAGCCGCTCGGCCGCAGCCTCGGGCGTCTCGGCGCCGGTGATGACATTGGCCGAGGCGGTCCAGGTCTCGTTTTCCAGGTTCGGCGTGCCGCGCGACAGGATCTGGTAGGTCGAGCGGATGGTCGGCTCGCAGCTTTCGCGCCAGCCGACAAATTCCTTCGCCAGCGGGTCTTCCATCTCGACCGGGGCCGAATTCAGCGAGAAGAAGCCCGGCAGCGCATTGGCGTAAAGCGCGGCGAATTCCGACGAGCCGACCCATTCCAGGAATTTCCGCGCCTCTTCCGGATGCTTCGTCGCGGCATTCATCCCCAGCGCGATATCGGTATGGTCGCTGATATAGCAGGTGTCGCCCTCGGCCGGGACGGGGGGCGGAAACGCGCCCATCTCGAAGGCGCCGCCGATCTGCGGGCCGAAGACGCCGATTTCCCAGGACCCGGCCGGATAGATGGCGGCGCGGCCCAGGGTGAACAGGTTCTGGCTGTCGGGATAGGTCTGGGCCTCGAACCCGTCGCCCAGATAGTCCTTCCACTTCGCCAGCTGGCGGAAGGGCGCGACCCAAGGCTCGTCGGTCAGCTTTTGCGTGCCCTCGATCAGCGCCTTGCGGCCTTCCTCGCCCTTCCAGTAATTCGGGCCGATGTTCTGGTAGCCCATGGTGGCGGCCTCCCACTGGTCCGCGGTGCCCATGGCCATCGGGATATAGCTGCCGTCTTCCTTGATCTTGTCGAGCAGGGCAAAGAACTCCGCCTCGGTCTTGGGCGGGGTCAGGCCCAGCTCGTCGAAGGCGGTCTTGTTGTAGATGAAGCCATGGATCACCGAGGCCATCGGCACGCAGAAGGTCTGGGCACCGTCATCGGTCTGCCAGGCCGATTTCGCCACGTCCGAGAAATTCGCCATCGCCGCCAGGTCGCTCAGATCGGCCAGCTTGCCCTTCTTGAACAGCTCCAGCGAGGCATCGAAGGGCCGGCAGGTGATCAGGTCGCCGGCCGAGCCCGCATCCAGCTTGGAATTCAGCACCGCGTTGTATTCCGGCGGCGCCGAGGGCGCGAAATTGATCTTGATGCCGGGATTGGCCGCCTCGAAGGCCGGGATGATCTTTTCCTGCCAGATGGCGAGGTCGTCGTTGCGCCAGCTTTCGATGGTCAGCGTCACGTCCTGGGCCCAGGCGGCGCTGCCCAGCAATGTGCTGGCCAGCAGCGCCAGGCGGATGGTCTTGGTCATGGTCTTCTCCCTTCGGCATCGGGTCTCTCGCGGACCCTCCGGTTGCAATCAGATCAGCGGGGCCAGCAGGCCCCCGGTTTCGGCCAGCCGCGCCCGGGCCATGTCGGGCGCCATGCCGCGCGCGACCAGGATGGCGGGCTTGACCGCGCCGCCGCTGCGCGACAGCGCCGCCTCGGCCGCCTCGCGCCCGACCCCCGCGACGGCGGCGACGATGCGGGCGGCGCGGTCCACCAGCTTGATGTTGTCGGCCACCAGGTTGACCATGTAGCCGTCATGGACATGGCCCAGCCGGATCGCCACCAGCACCGAGAGCATGTTCAGCGCCACCTTCTGCGCCGTGGCCGCCCCCATGCGGGTCGAGCCGGAAACCACCTCGGCCCCCGTCTCGATCAGCACCGGGATATCGGCGCGTTGCAGCAGGGCCGAGCCCGCCACATGGGCAAGGCCGGCCACGGTCACCCCCCGTTCCTGCGCCGCCGCGCAGATCGCCAGCGCATAGGGCGTCCGCCCCGAGGCCGAGAGGCACAGAAGCACATCCCCCGCCGCCAGCCCGGCACGATCCAGGTCGGCCAGCGCGAGTTGCGGGTCGTCCTCGACGCTGCCCTGCAGATGCAGAAGCGCCTCGGCCCCGCCGGCGAACATCATCGGCGTGCGCTCGGGCGCGATGCCGAAAGTGCCGGCCAGTTCCAGGCAATCCGCCAGCGCCATCAGCCCCGAGGAGCCGGCCCCGGCATAGCCGAGCTTGCCGCCCCGGCGCAGCGCCTCTGCTGCGGCCTCGGCCGCGCGTTCCAGCGCCGGCAGCGCGGGCTGCAGCGCGCCCAGCGCCGCGACCTGCGCGTCCAGCAGGACGCGCAGCACCTCGCCGCCCGGGCGGGCGTGAAGCCCTGCGGATGCCGGATGCCTTGCCTCGGTGCCGGATGCGGTCATGTGATTCCCCCTGTTCCGTTGATAATGCCAAAACAATACCACTTGTAAAGGCCCTTCTTCAATATCCGCCAAAATTGGCGTTTCATGGCGATTCCGAAAATAGCTCTTCCCTTTTGGTATTGTTTTGGTATCGTGCAGCCAAAGGGAGTCGCCATGTCATATTTCCTGGGCATAGACGGAGGGGGGACCGGCTGCCGCGCTGCCATCGCGGACGGCGCGGGCCGGATCATCGGCCAGGGCGCGGCCGGGCCGGCCAATATCTCGGTCGAGACCGAGGGGGCCTGCGCCAATATCCTCGCCGCCGCCCGCGCCGCGCTTCAGGACGCCGGGCAGGGCCATCTGGACGAGCTGACCGCCGTGCTGGGGCTTGCCGGGGCCAATGTCACCGCCGCCGCCCGCAGCCTTCGGGCCATGCTGCCCTTTCGCCGCACGCGCATCGTCACCGATGCGGTGACCGCCGCCACCGGCGCGCTGGGGGGCGGGGACGGCATCGTCGCCGCCATGGGCACCGGCTCGGTCTTCGCGGTGCAGATCGGCGGCGAGATGCGGCAATATGGCGGCCGCGGCTTCGTCCTGGGCGACGAGGGCAGCGGCGCGGTGCTGGGCCGGGCGCTGCTGGCCGAGGCCCTGCGCGCCGAGGACGGCTTCGCCCCGATGACCCCGCTGCTGCAGGCGGTGCTGGACGAGCTGGGCGGGATCGAGGGGGTGATCTCCTTCGGCTTCCGCGCCCGGCCGGCCGAATTCGCGCAATTCGCGCCGCGCATCATTGCCGGCACCGACCCGGCGGGCGAGCGCATCTTTGCCGCCGCCGTGGCCGAGATCCGCACCATGATCGACAGGCTGCAAGCCGGCTGCGGCCTGCCGGTGGTGTTCCTAGGCGGGCTGGGCCCGCATTACGCCGCCCGCCTGCAGGGGCTATGGCCCATCCAGCCGCCCAGGGGCTCGGGCGTCGACGGGGCGCTGCATCTGGCCCGGCAGGAGGCGTGATGGGCGAGCTGTTCACCCCCGAGGCCTTCGAGGAAACCGGCGGCGGGCCGCTTTACCTGCAACTGCACCGGCTGATCGCCGAGGCCATCGCCTCGGGGCGGCTGCAACCCGGCGACAGCCTGCCGTCCGAGCGCGAGCTGGCGGCGATGACCGGCCTGTCGCGCGTCACCGTGCGCAAGGGGGTGGCAGAGCTGGTCGCCTCGGGGCAGCTGGTGCAGAAGCGCGGCTCGGGCACCTTCGTGGCGCCGAAAGTCGAGAAGCTGGAGCAGGCGCTGTCGCTGCTGACCTCCTTCACCGAGGACATGGCCCGGCGCGGCCGCAGCGTCGAAAGCCGCTGGATCGCCCGCGGGTTGCACGCCCCGGCGCCCGAAGAGGTGATGGCGCTGGGACTGGGCGTCGGCGAGAAGGTGGCGCGGCTGGAACGGGTGCGCAGCTCGGACGGGGTGCCGCTGGCCATCGAGCGCGCCTCGCTGTCGAAGGCGATCCTGCCCGATCCCGAAGGCGTCGATGCCTCGCTTTACGCGGTGCTGGAAGCGCGCGGCATGCGGCCGGTGCGGGCGGTGCAGCGCATCTCGGCCGCGAACCTGAACGCCAAGGACGCGGAATTGCTGGGCGTCAGCCCCGGCGTGGCCGGGCTGCGCATCGAACGCATCTCCTACCTGCCCTCGGGCAAGGTGGTCGAGTTCACCCGCTCGCTCTATCGCGGCGATGCCTATGACTTCGCCGTGGAACTGAAACTTGCCCCGGAAGGCGAAAGGAACCCGTGATGAGCCAGACGCATATGGCGCGCGAAGTGGCCGAGATCCCCGAAGCCGCCGCCCGATTCCTGGAACGCTCGCGCGATGCGGTCGCGGACGCGGCCAGCGCCCTGCGCCGCAAGGACCCCGACCTGGTGGTGACGGTGGCGCGGGGGTCCTCGGACCATGCCGCGACCTATCTGAAATACGCCATCGAGCTGGAGGCCGGGGTGCCGGTCGCCTCGGTCGGCCCCTCCATCGCCTCGATCTATCGCCGGCCCCTGCGGCTGGGCAAGGCGGCCTGCATCGGCATCTCGCAATCCGGCCGCAGCCCGGACGGGGTCGAGATGATGCGCGCCTCGGGGCAAGGGGGGGCGCTGTCCATCGCCATCACCAATGTCGAGGACAGCCCGATGGCGCAGGTCTCGGCCCATTGCCTGCCCCTGCAGGCGGGCGAGGAGAAAAGCGTCGCCGCCACCAAGACCTTCGTCTGTTCGGTGCTGGCCGGGCTGTCGCTCTTGGCGGAATGGCGCGAGGATCACGCCCTGCAGGATGCCGTCGCCGCCCTGCCCGAAGCGTTCGGGCAGGCCGTGGGGCTGGACTGGTCGCCCTTGTCGGCGCGGCTGGCGCGGGCCAGCTCGGCCTTCGTGCTGGGCCGCGGTCCCAGCTTCGCCATCGCCTGCGAATCGGCGCTGAAGTTCAAGGAAACCTCGGGCATCCACGCCGAGGCCTATTCCGCCGCCGAGGTTCTGCACGGCCCGGCCGCCATCGTGCAGGCCGGCTTCCCGGTGCTGGCGCTGGGGATCGAGGATGCCGCCCTGCCCCAGCTCAAGGCCACGGCCGAGCGGCTGGCGGCCCAGGGCGCGGATGTGTTCGTGACCGGCACCGAGGTCGGCGGCGCCGTCACCCTGCCATCGGTCCCCGGCCTGCATCCGCTGGTGGCGCCGCTGGTGACCATCGCCGGCTTCTACGCCTTCATCGAGGGGCTGGCGCGGCGGCGCGGCTTCGACCCCGACACGCCGCCGCATCTGCGTAAGGTGACGGAGACGGTGTGATGGCGCGCGAGGTCCTGACCGGCGCGCGGATCTTCGACGGCGCGCGTTTCCTCGACGGCCATGCGCTGGTGATCGAGGCGGGCAAGATCGCCGCCATCCTGCCCGAGGCCGAGGCGCCGGCCGAGGGGCGGCGGGCGGTGTCGGGCATCCTCGCCCCGGCTTTCCTGGATTTGCAGGTGAACGGCGGGGCCGGGCTGATGCTGGACGGCACGACCGATCTGGGGGGGCTGCACCGCATCTGCGCCGCACATCGCGCGCTTGGCACCGCCGGCGTGCTGCCGACGCTGATCACCGACACGCCCGAGGCCACCGCCCATGTCATCGCGCTGGGGATCGCGGCGGCCGAGGCAGGGGTGCCGGGCTTCCTGGGCCTGCATCTGGAGGGGCCGCATCTGGACCCGCGCCGCAAGGGCGCGCATGATCCGGCGCTGATCCGGCCGATGACCGACGATGATCTGGCCCGGCTTTGCGAGGCCGCCCGCCGGCTGCCGGCGCTGATGGTGACGCTGGCGCCCGAGGCGGCAAGCCCGCAGCAGATCGCGGCGCTGGCCGGGGCCGGGGCGGTGGTCAGCCTGGGCCACAGCGATTGCAGCCATGACGAGGCGCAGGCCGCCTTTGCCGCCGGCGCCCGCTGCGCCACGCATCTGTTCAACGCCATGAGCCAGATCGGCAACCGCGCGCCGGGGCTGGCCGGCGCGGTGCTGGCCGGCGAGGCCGGCGCCGGGCTGATCGCCGACGGCATCCATGTGCATCCGGCGGTGATGCGGCTGGCGCTGGGGGCGCGGCCCGAGGGCATCTTCCTGGTCAGCGATTGCATGGCCTTTGCCGGCACCGACCTGGCCGAGATGGAGCTGGGCGGCCGCAAGGTGCTGCGCCGCGACGGGCGGCTGACCCTGGCCGACGGCACGCTGGCCGGGGCCGACCTGACGCTGCCGCAGGCCATCGCCGTGCTGGTCCGCCAGGTCGGCATCGCGCCGGAACGGGCGCTGCGCATGGCCTCGGCCGTTCCGGCGGCGCTGCTGGGCTTGCAGGACCGCTACGGCGCCCTGGCCCCCGGCCGCGCGGCCGATCTGGTGCTGCTGGACGAGGATTTCGGCCTGCGCGAGCATTGGCTGTCGCCTTGAACGCCGGGAAAGGCCGAGCGGAATGCGCGGTCTTTCCCTCGCCGGCCGGGCGTGCCAGACTTGGGCGGCGCGAAACCATGGATGAGGAATCCGATGAACGCCCCCCTGCCCGAGGCGGTAAAGAAGTCCGTTCTGCTGAACGGGCTGGCCCCCGACATGCGCGACAAGCTGCTGAAGGACGCCCAGCGCCGCAGCTATCGCGAGGGCGAGACCATCTTTCTGCAAGGCGATCCGGCGCGGGCGGTGTTCATCGTCCTGAACGGCTTCGTCAAGCTGTCGCGGCTGACGCCGAACGGAACCGAGGCGGTGGTGGCGATCCTGGGCCGCAACCGCAGCTTTGCCGAGGCGATGGTGCTGCGCGGCGAACCCTATCCGGTCTCGGCCGAGGCGATCTCGGACTGCACGCTCCTGCAGATCGACGGCGCCCGGCTGCGGCAGTTCCTGCTGGAGAACCAGGAATTCGCCATCAGGATGCTGGCCTCGACCTTCGTGCATTTGCAAGGGCTGGTGGACCAGATCGAAAGGCTCAAGGCCCATACCGGTGTGCAGCGCGTGGCGCAGTTCCTGGCCGACCTTTCCGATGCCGAGGCCGGCCCGACCGAGGTGCGGCTGCCCTATAACAAGCGGCTGATCGCAGGCCATCTGGGCATGCAGCCGGAAAGCCTGTCGCGCGCCTTCGCCCGGCTGCGCCAGCACGGGGTCGAGATCGAGGCCGACAAGGCCATCATCGCCGATATCGCCGAATTGCGCATGATGGCCATGGATTGACGGCCGCGGGCGCCGCAAGCTGCGAAGGCGCCGGGGCCCCGCGCCTCAGATGAGATGCAGCCCCCAGATCAGCACCAGCCAGATCGCCAGCGGCACGGTGAAGGCGGCGCGCCAGCCCGTTGCCCGGTCGAGATGCAGAAAACCGGCAAGGATGGTGCGGGCCTTGAGCAGCGCCACCGCCAGCAGCCCTGCGGCGGCGGCGGGGCCGGGCACGAAGGCCAGCGCCGTGGTCGCGGCGGTCAGCGCCAGCAGCATCAGCCAGATGCGCGTCAGTCCCATCCCCTACCCCAGCAGATAGACGGGCGGCAGCAGCAGCACCCAGACCAGATCGACCATGTGCCAGAAGGCGGCGCCGGCCTGCACCTCCTCGGCGCGCAGCCGGATCGCCACCAGCGCCAGCACGCCGATGCCGAACAGCACATGCGCGGCGTGAAAGCCGGTCAGCAGGTAGTAGAAGGTGAAGAACGGGTGGCTCTCCATGCCCAGGCCGGCGCGCAGGTCGCCGGCATATTCCACCGCCTTCACCGCCAGAAAGCCCGCGCCGCCCAGCGCCGCCAGCGCCAGCCCGACGCGCGCCCGGCGCCGGTCGCCCAGGCGGCAGGCGCGCTCGGCCCGGGCAGCAAAGAAGCCCGAGGTGACCAGGATCGCCGTGTTCAGCGCCGCCATCCAGCCATGCAGCTGCGCCTGCGCCGCGGCAAAGCCGGCCGGGTCGGTCAGCCGGACCGCAGCCATGGCGGTGATGCCGGCGGCAAAGACCAGCAGCTCGGATGCGATAAGCACCCAGATGATCGGCTCGCCCGGCAGGTCCTGGACGCGCATCACGCCACCAGTTGCCGATAGATCACCGGCAGCGCCGCCAGCAGCCGGTCGGGATGCGGGATCAGCGAAAAGCCGCCCTGGCCAAAGATGCGGGGAAACCAGCTTTTCCCGTCGCGGTCCACGGTGATGCCGTGCACGGCATGGCCAGCCATGCGCGCCTCGCGCACGGCGCGGGCGCTGTCCTCGATGCCGTGGCGGCCCTCGTAATGGTCAAGGTCGTTGGGCTTGCCGTCGGTGATGACCAGCAGCAGCCGCCGGCTGCCGGCCTGGGCCGAAAGCCCGGCCGAGGCATGGCGGATGCCGGCCCCCAGCCTTGTGTAGAAGCGCGGCCGCAGCCCGGCGATGCGCCGCTCGACCGCCGCGCCCATCGGCTCGTCGAAAGCCTTGCAGGCGCTCAGGAACACCCGGTCGCGTTTCAGCGAGGAAAAGGCGTTGATCGCGAAGCGGTCGCCGCAGGCATCCAGCCCCCAGGCCAGCGCCGCCAGCGCCTCGCGCTCGATCTCGATCACCGCGCGGCCCGTCACCGCGCTTTCGGTCGAGCGCGACACATCGAGCAGGATCGACACCGCAAGGTTGCGCGCCAAGGGCCGGGACTGGCGCCAGATCCGGTCGCTGCCCTGCCCGGTCGCGCGCAGGTCGGCGGCGGCGCGCACGGTCAGCTCGGCATCCAGCTCCTCGCCGTCGCGATGGCCGGTCGAGGTCAGGCGGCCGGGGCGCAGGGCCTCGAACTGGCGGCGCACGGCGCGGATGCGCGCCTGCGCGCCGGGATCGGGGGCCGGCGCCTCGTCATGCTCGGGCGCGCGGTTTTCCAGCACGCGCACATGATGGGCCAGGTAGCGCCCGCGCCGCGCATCCCATTCGGGATAGGTGTGGATGCCGGCGACAGCCTCAAGATCCGCATCCTCGGGCGCAAGATCGAGATGCAGCCGCAGGCGCGTCGCCGGGGCCTTCGACACCTGGCCAAGGCCCAGTTCCTCCTGATCCTCGGCCGCCTTCTTCGCATCGTCCTGATCGTCATCGTCGACATGCCGGTTGAGGTTCATCAGATCGGCCCAGCTCAGCAGGGCCTCGAACTTGTGCAGGATCAGGCTGTCGCGGCGCTGCGGCTGATCGCTGCGACGGCGGCGGGCGCGAAACATGCGCGCGCTGGCCGGATCGGCGGCGATGCCGTCGGGCGCCTCGCCCGGCGCGGCGGCGAGCGCCGTCTCGGGCAGGGCCAGATCGGGCCACAGCGGCACCGGCCGCATCGGGCGATAGCCGCGCGGCGCCTGCGCCTGCGGATCGTCCAGCGCCGCCAGCCAGTCGCGGGCCAGCGGCGGCAGCGGCGCCGGATCGCCCAGCAGATGCCGGGCCAGCGCCTCGACCGCCGCCTCGGCCGGCGGCAGCGCGGCGCGGGGGCGCAAGGACAGCACCAGTTCGGCAAGGTCGTCGTAAAGCCCGGTCAGGCCCGGCGCATCCTCCAGCGTGGCGGCGACGGCCCGCTGCGCCGCGCCCAGCCGTGCCAGGTCGCGGCGCAGCGGATCGCCCTGCGCGGGCACCATGCTGCCATGCGCCGCGCAAGCCGCGAGCCACAGGAAAAGCGCGCCGTTCGCCTGGCGCGATGGCAGCGCCGACAGCCGCTCCGGCAGGCGCAGGATCTCGCCGTCGAAGCTGGCATGCGGCGTCAGTTCCGCCACCGTGCCCAGCCGGCGGCGCCAGCCGATGCGATGCCGCGACGCCTGGGCGGCGGCGGGCCGGATCTCGACCGCCGCACCGCCGCCCAGCCCCCGGAACAGCACCGCGAGCCGCCCCGAGACCTCGGAAAGCGCCACCGCCTGATCCTCGAATTCCTGCGGCGCGCCGAAGCCGCTGGCCCAGACATGCCAGAGCTTGCCGACGGTTTCCTCGGGCTCCCAGGGTTCAAGGTCCAGACCCATGGCACGCTCTCCTTTCAGCCGAAGATCGCCGCGACCAGGTCGCGCAACCCGCGCTTGACCTCGGCATCGTCGGTCAGGGGTTCGATCATCGCCGCCTCGATGGCGCGGTCGATCGGCATGCCGCCGGCGATCAGGCTGGCGGCATAGACCACCAGCCGGGTCGAGACGCCCTCTTCCAGGTCCTGGCCCTTGAGGCCGCGGATCTTGCCCGCCAGCCGCACCAGCCCGGTCACGCGGTCGCGGTCGAGCCTGCTTTCCCGAGCGACGATCTCGGCCTCGCGCGCCGGTTCGGGAAAGTCGAACTCCATGGCCACGAAACGCTGCCGGGTCGAGGGTTTCAGCGTTTTCAGGATGTTCTGATAGCCGGGGTTGTAGGAGGCGACCAGCATGAAGCCGGGCGCCGCCTCGATCTCTTCGCCGGTGCGGTCGATGGGCAGGATGCGGCGGTCGTCGGTCAGCGGGTGCAGCACCACCGTCACGTCCTTGCGCGCCTCGACCACCTCGTCGAGATAGCAGATCGCGCCCTCGCGCACGGCGCGGGTCAGCGGGCCGTCGGTCCAGACCGTCTCGCCGCCCTTGAGCAGGTAGCGCCCGATCAGGTCGGCGGCGGACAGGTCGTCATGGCAGGCCACGGTATAAAGCGGCCGGCCCAGCCGCGCCGCCATATGGGCGACGAAGCGGGTCTTGCCGCAGCCGGTCGGGCCTTTCAGCAGCACCGGCAGGTCGTTGGCGGCGGCGGCCTCGAAGACCGCGACCTCGTCGCCCTGCGGCAGGTAGAAGGGGGCGTCGGCCGCCCCGTTCCGTTCGGTTTTCACATGCGCGTTCATGGCTTACTCCGCGGCCTCCAGATGGCCGTCCTTGTGCGATTGCACCGGGCCGGGCACGACGACCTCGCGGCGCGGGAACAGCACCGCATAGATGAACAGCAGCGCGCCCAGCACCACGGCGACGCCCGAGCCGAAGCGCATCCAGTAGAACAGCGCCAGCCCGTCCTGCACGTCCATGAAGAACCCGCCCTCGACGCGCTGCAGATGGGTCTGCACCGTTCCGGCGAAGGTCAGCGTCACCGTCATGAACACCATGCCCGAGGACATCAGCCAGAACGAGGCCATGTTCAGCACCTGGTTGTAGGGGTCGCGATTCTTCATCAGCGGCATGCAATAGGTCACAAGCGCCAGCACCAGGCAGACATAGGCGCCATAGAAGGCCAGGTGGCCATGCGCGGCGGTGATCTGCGTGCCGTGGGTATAGTAGTTCACCCCGTGCAGCGTGTGCAGGAAGCCCCAGACCCCGGCCCCGAAGAAGGCCAGCACGGTGCAGCCCAGGCTCCAGACCAGTGCGGCCTTGTTCGGATGGTCGCGCCGGCCCTTCCAGACCATGACGAAGGCAAAAGACATCATGGCGAAGAAGGGCACGATCTCGAAGCTCGAGAAGATCGAGCCGATCCACTGCCAGTAAGCCGGCAGGCCGATCCAATAGTAGTGGTGCCCGGTGCCCAGGATGCCCGAGAACAGCGCCGTGGCGACGATGACGTAAAGCCATTTCTCGACCACCTCGCGGTCCACGCCGGTCAGCTTGAGCATCAGGAAGGCGAGGATGGCGGCCATGATCAGCTCCCAGACGCCCTCGACCCACAGGTGGATGACCCACCACCAGTATTGCTTGTCCAGCACCAGGTTCGCCGGGTTGTAGAAGGCGAAGAGCCACAGCAGCACCAGCCCCCACAGGCCCATCAGCAGCACGTTGGTCACCGCCGTCCGCCGCCCCTTCAGCGCGGTCATGCTGACGTTGTACATGAAGATCACCGCGGCGACGGCGATGCCGAGCTTGACCCATTTCGGCTGTTCCAGGAACTCGCGCCCCTCCTTGCCCAGCAGCCAGTGGCCGTGGAACAGGTCGAACAGATAGGTCACCACCACGCCCGCCGTGCCGAGCACGAAGATGCCCAGCTGGATCCAGGCCAAGAGCGGCGAATGGATCTCGCGCTCGGCCTCTTCGGGCAGGATGTAATAGGTGGCGCCGAAAAAGCCCAGGAGCAGCCAGACCACCAGGCTGTTGGTATGCAGCATCCGGGCGATGTTGAAGGGCAAGAGCTCGGACAGGAAGTTCGGGCTGACATAGATCCAGCCCATGATCAGGCCGATCGTGACCTGCACGGCGAAAAGCACCATGGCCACAAGGAAATAGGCATAGGCGATGCGTTGCGATTGGTATCTCATCGGTGTTTCCCCCTCAGCCCGCCTCGTTCGGCGGCCAGTTCTGGGTGTTGATCGTGCCGGTAAACAGCAGGAAGTCGGTCAGCGCCCGGTATTCCTCGTCCGTCAGCTCGAAGCGGGGCATCTGGCGGCGGCCCTCGATGCCGGTGGGCATGGCTTCCATCCAGCCCTTCAGCGTCTCGACGGCGGTTTCGGGGTCGTCCTGCACGCCCCAGCGTTTCATGACATTGCCCAGTTCGGGCGCGAAATAGGCGCCCTCGCCCAGCAACGTGTGGCAGTCGATGCAGGCGTTGCGTTCCCAGATATGCTTGCCCTCGGCCACCGAGGCCGTGAGCTGGCTTTCGTCCACGGCCCTGGTGCGGGCGTAGATATGGCTGTGCACCGTCAAGGCGCCAAAAATCAGAATGAAGAATATGGACCCGCCGTAGAAGACGTTCCGGGCCATGTTCTTGGTCATGATGTCGCTCATGACGCGGGTCCCTATCTGTTATTGTCGGATAATGCCTCACTGGACCCGGGGGCCGAGTCGTTCATTGACGGAAGTCAAGCGGCGAAAAACCTAGGCTTTTCCCGAAGAAATCCCGCCCGGCGCGGGGATCGCCAGTTCGATCCGGCAGCCCGGCAGCCGCGCCAGCGCCGCGCGGGCCGCCGCGGAGGGCATCAGGCAAAGCGCGGTCGAAAGACCGTCCGCCAGCGCCGCGCTGTCGGCGCTGACCGAAACAGTGTCCCAAAGCGGCGCCCCGCCGCCGGGCGCCAGGATATGCGGCAGGCCCCGCGGCCCGATCAGCGTGCCGCCGGGGGAAGAGGTGGCCAGCGCCCGCCCGGCCAGCCGGATGCGGCGATGCTCGTGCCCCGCGGCATCGGCCAGTCCCACGCGCCAGCCCCGCGGTCCCAGCGCCCGGATCTCGCCCGCATCGATCAGAAGGTCGGTCAGGTCGTGGCGCGCGGCGGCCTCGGCCAGCCGGTCGGCGGCCCAGCCCTGGGCAAGGCCGTTGAAGGTCAGCGCCATGCCGGGGCGGGCCAGCCGCACCTCGGACCGCGACCAGGCGACCGCATCCCAGCCGGCCAAGGCGCGGGCCGCCGCCTCGTCCCCGCCCCGGGCCCGCGCCAGCCACAGCGGCTGCACGGTCGGGTCGAAGGCGCCGCCGGTGGCGTGGTGCAGCCGGTCGGACAGGGCCAGCAGTTCCACCATCCCGGCCGCGGGAAAGCGCAGCCGCCCGTCGCGGTTCAGCCGCGCCAGATCGGAATCGCGATGCAGCGAGAACAGGCTTTCGACATGGGCCAGCAGCCGCGCCGCCTCGGCGAAGAAGCCGCGGGCCTGCGCCGGGCTTGCGCCGTGCAGCCGCAGGGCGACATCGGCGCCCATGGCGCGGCCCTGCCATTCCTCGGGCGCGGCCTTCGCCATGGCGGGCAGCGCGGCGCAGGCGGTCAGCAGCAGGAAGCGGCGGCGGTTCATGGCGCATCTCCGGCCGGGGCGGCGCTGCGGGCGCGGCGTTTCAGCACCGGGCAGGTGCCGGGGTCGTTCATCACCACCTGGCAGCGCAGGCACAGCACGCATTCGTTGGGATTGATCCGGCCCAGGGGATCGATGGCGCCGACGGTGCATTTCGTCTCGCAGAGCCGGCATTCGCGGCCGCATTGCGGGCGGCGCTTGAGCCAGTCGAAGATCTTCAGCTTGGCCGGGATCGCCAGCCCCGCCCCCAGGGGGCAAAGGTAACGGCAATAGAACCGCTCGATGAACAGCCCGCCGGCCAGCACCGCAAGCGCGAAGAGCACGAAGGGCCAGGCGCGCAGGAACCGCATCGAGATCGCGGTCTTGAACGGCTCGACCTCGGCCAGGATCAGCGCCTGCTCCATGCTGTAGAAGCTCAGCGCCACGATGGCGACGAACAGCGTGTATTTGATCACCCAAAGCCGCTCGTGCAGCGCCTGCGGCACGGCGATCTGCCGCACCCCCAGCCGCTGGGCGGCGGCATTGGTCAGTTCCTGCAGCGCGCCGAAGGGGCAGAGCCAGCCGCAGAACACGCCGCGGCCCCAGAACAGCAGCCCCAGCGCCACGGCGGACCAGATCAGGAAGATGATCGGCTCGATCAGGAAGGTCTCCCAGCGAAAGCCGGAGAGCAGCGCGTTCAGGAAGGCCACCACCTGCACCACCGAAAGCTGGCCGTTCAGCCCCCAGCCCAGCACGAAAAGCGTGGTGGCCAGAAAGCCCAGCCGCACCCGGCGCCACAGCACGGGCCGGCGCACCAGCGCCTCTTGCCCGAACAGGATCAGCGCCAGCACGAACAGCATGGCCCCGACCACGGCGATGCCGGGGATCTTCTTCAGCCAGAACTCCTGCCACAGCGGGACGCTCTCGGGCTCGGCTGCGGCGAAGGCTTCGGGCAGGCGGATGGTGGCGCGGATGGGCAGCGCGGCCTCTCCTCCCGCCGCCAGCGGCCGGGTCGCGCTCACCACCAGATCGAAGGGCCGGCGCGGGTCGATGCCGCCGGCGACGGGGTCGATGTTCAGCCGGAACAGGCTGATTTCCTTGAAGGCGGGCGCGTCGGGCAGCGCCAGCTTCTCGACCATGACGAAATCGCCGTCGCCCGGTTCGATCCGCAGCGCGCCCTGTTCGAAACCGATGCGCTCGAACCGGCCCGAGCGGCGCCATTCCGTGCCGCGCGGACTGTAAAGCCCGCGCGACAGCACCGCGACCAGCGCCTGACCGGGTTGCAGCGCGCCCGCCGCGGCGGTGAACGCCTGCGCGCCCAGCAGGTTGCGGCCGACGGTCGGCGGGTCGATCAGCCCGGCATAAAGCTCCAGGAAGGGCGCCTCAGATGGCTCGACCGGCACCTTGGCGCCGGCAAAGGCGCGCGCCGCCTCGGCCATCGAGACCGTGACATGGCCGAACGCCCCCTCGGCCAGCAGATCGGCCCAGGTCGCGGGGCGGTAGCCGACGCGGTCGATGCCGCCGCCGCCCAGCCCCTGCGCCTGCACCAGCACCCGGGCGCTGCGCAGGATGCCGTCGCGGATCACCCCGGTCGAGACCGTGGCGCGCGAGATCACCTCGGGCAGCGCCTGGCCGTCTCCCGGCCCCTGCGACAGATCGACGCCCCGGAAGCCGTCCACATAGGCGGCGATATGCGCCTCGGAAATGCCGAGGCTCAGCACCGGCTCGGTCTGGCGCACCAGCTTCGCGCCGGCAATGGCGCCCTGCGGCGTCACCGCGACCAGCACGTCCAGCGGCTTGCCGGAATAGCCGGCGGTCGCCGCGATCTCCCAGGTCGAGCCGATCATGCCCAGCGCCCGGCCGTCGCGGCTGACGTTCCAGCCCGGCACGGGCGTTTCGCGGCGGTCCAGCATCACCGGCCCGTCCGCGCCGAACAGCGCCTGCGCCAGCGCCGCATCGGGAACGGAAAGCGGCTCGGGCCGCGCCGGAAGCGCCAGCAGGACCAGCGCCAGCAGCGCCAGCAGCAGGCGGCAGGGGGCAAGGGATAGATCGCCGGGCATCGCCATCCGCATCCGTGGTTGCCCGCCCCTGATCGCGCAAATGCCGCACCCCGACCTTAACAAAGGTCAAAGCCCCGCGCGCGAAATGCGCCCAGGAACGGCTTGAACGCGCGCCAGCAAATAGGAAAGCCAGATGAGACAAAGGACTCCAATCGCCAGACCGGGCCTGCTGGCCTCGGCAGCCCTGGCCCTTGTCCTTGGGCCGCTTGCGGCTATCGCACAGGAACAGGCCCCCGCCGCCAAGGACCCCAAGGCCGCGCTGGAAGATCACCAGACCAAGACCGACAACCGATACGAACCCTCGCTGGACAATCTGGCGCAGCAGGACGTGGCCGCCCCCGGCGCGCCCGAGGGCATCCCGGCCCTGTCGGACGCCCAGTATAACGAGGCCAACAAGATCTATTTCGAACGCTGCGCCGGCTGTCACGGCGTGCTGCGCAAGGGCGCGACCGGCAAGGCCCTGACCCCCGACCTGACGCGCGAGCTGGGCTTCGACTACCTGCAGACCTTCATCACCTACGGCTCGCCGGCGGGCATGCCGAACTGGGGCACCTCGGGCGAGCTTTCGGCCGAACAGGTCGACCTGATGGCGAACTACCTGCTTCTGGACCCGGCCGCGCCGCCGGAATTCGGCATGAAGGAGATGCGCGAGACCTGGAAGGTCCATATCGCCCCCGAGGACCGGCCCCAGGCGCAGGAGAACGACTGGGATCTGGACAACCTGTTCAGCGTCACCCTGCGCGACGTGGGCCAGATCGCGCTGATCGACGGCCAGACCTACGAGATCAAGTCGGTGCTGGATACCGGCTATGCGGTCCATATCAGCCGCCTCTCGGCCTCGGGCCGCTACCTGTTCGTCATCGGCCGCGACGGCAAGGTCAACATGATCGACCTGTGGATGAAGGAACCCGCCACGGTGGCCGAGATCAAGATCGGCTCGGAGGCGCGTTCCATCGAGACCTCGAAGATGGAGGGCTGGGAGGACAAATACGCCATCGCCGGGGCCTATTGGCCGCCGCAATACGTCATCATGGACGGCGAGACGCTGGAGCCGATGAAGATCCAGTCCACGCGCGGCATGATCTATGACGAGCAGGAATACCACCCCGAGCCGCGCGTCGCCGCGATCCTCGCCAGCCATTACCGGCCCGAGTTCATCGTCAACGTCAAGGAGACGGGCAAGATCCTGCTGGTCGACTATACCGACCTCAAGAACCTCAAGACCACCGAGATCGAGGCGGAACGCTTCCTGCATGACGGCGGCCTGGACGGCTCGCACCGCTACTTCATCACCGCCGCCAACGCCCGCAACAAGCTGGTGGTGATCGACACCAAGGAAGGCAAGCTGGTCGCGATCGAGGATACCGGCGGCCAGACCCCGCATCCGGGCCGCGGCGCGAACTTCGTCCACCCGACCTTCGGCCCGGTCTGGGCGACCTCGCATATGGGCGACGATTCGGTGGCGCTGATCGGCACCGATCCCGAAGGCCATCCGGACAATGCCTGGAAGATCCTGGACAGTTTCCCGGCGCTGGGGGGCGGTTCGCTGTTCATCAAGACGCACCCGAACTCGCAATATCTCTATGTCGATGCGACCCTGAACCCCGAGGCCGAGATTTCCGGCTCGGTCGCGGTCTTCGACATCAAGGCGATGACCGGCGACGGCTCGGACCCCGAATTCGTCACCCTGCCCATCGCCGAATGGGCCGGCATCACCGAGGGCCAGCCCCGCGTCGTGCAGGGCGAGTTCAACAAGGAGGGCACCGAGGTCTGGTTCAGCGTCTGGAACGGCAAGGACCAGGAATCGGCGCTGGTCGTGGTGGACGACAAGACGCTGGAGCTGAAGCACGTCATCAAGGACGAGCGGCTGGTGACCCCCACCGGCAAGTTCAACGTCTACAACACCAAGACCGACACCTACTGAGCGGTCACGACCCAGGCGGGGGCGTTCGCGCCCCCGTCCAGGCAGATTTTCCGAGGGGGTCCGACATGGCCGGCAAGATGGTGACGAATGGCGCGGCGACAAGCGGGGCGGCGGCCCGACCGCCCGGCAAGACGGCGCGCGAGGCGGTGCAGGGCCTGGCCGCGCACGAGGCGGCGGCCCGCACGGCGGCATCCGGCGGGGGGGTGGGCCGCGTCCACCTGATCGGCGCCGGTCCCGGCGATCCCGAGCTGCTGACGCTGCGGGCCCTGCGGCTTTTGCAACAGGCGGACGTGGTGGTGCACGACCGGCTGGTCTCGGACGAGGTGATGGCCTGCATCCCCGCCCATGTCCGGCGCATCCCGGTGGGCAAGGCGGCGGGCTTCCACCCCGTCCCGCAAGAGCAGATCAACGCCCTGCTGGTCGAGCTGGGCCTTTCCGGCCTGACCGTGGCGCGGCTCAAGGGCGGCGATCCGACGATCTTCGGCCGCGGCGGCGAGGAGTTCGAGGCCGTGACCGCCGCCGGCATCCCCTGCGACTATGTGCCCGGCATCACCGCGGCGCAGGGGGCGGCGGCCTCGGCCCGCTTTCCGCTGACGCATCGCGGGCTGGCGACCGGGCTGCGCCATGTCACCGGCCACCGGGCCCGGGACGCGGCGCTGGATCTCGACTGGGCCTCGCTGGCCGATCCGCAGACCACGCTGGCCGTCTATATGGGCGCGGCCAATATGACCGAAATCGCGGCCGAGCTGATCCGCCACGGCATGCCCTCCGACCTGCCGGTGCTGGCCGTGTCGCAGGCCAGCACCCCGCAAGAGCAGCGGCTGCACGCCACGCTTCAGGATATCCCCGACGCCCTCGCGCGCCGGCCGCTGCCGGCGCCGGTGCTGTTCATCCTCGGCCATGTCGCGGCGCTGGCCGAGGATTGCGCCCTGCCCCAGGGGGTCGGCCGCCCGGAATGGCGGCTGGTGGCGCATGGCTAGGCTGGCGCTCCTGCTGGCGCTGCTGGCCGGGACCGCGGTCGCGGAACCGCCCGACGCCGCGCGGCAGGATCAGCTGCGCCATCTGGTGCGGCAGGATTGCGGCTCGTGCCACGGCTTGCGGCTGACCGGCGGACTGGGCCGCCCGATCACCGCCGGGGCGCTGGCCGGGCGCGATGCCGAGGATCTGGCCGGCCTGATCCTGGACGGCATGCCCGGAACCGCCATGCCGGGCTGGCGCCCGCTGCTGACCGAGGACGAGGCGCGCTGGATCGCCGATTACCTTCTGACGACGGAGACGCAATGATGCTCAAGGCAATTCTCGCCGCCCTGATGATCGCCGCCCCGGCGCTGGCCGGGGAGCTGCGCGGCACCGGCGATCTGGGCCTGATCGTCGAGCGCGAGGCGGGCTCGCTGCTGGTCGTGGACCGCAGCGAACGCGCCGCCATTGGCCGGATCGAGGGCCTGGGCGACCTGTCCCATGCCAGCCTGGTCTATTCCCCCGACGAACGCTTCGCCTATGTCTTCGGCCGCGACGGCGGGCTGACCAAGGTCGATATCCTGACCCGTCAGGTGGTCCGCCGCGTGGTGCAGGCCGGCAATTCCATCGGCGGCGCCATTTCGGACGACGGCCGGCTGGTCGCGGTCGCGAATTACGAGCCGGGCGGCGTCAAGGTCTTCGACGCCGAGACGCTGGAACTGGTGGCGGACGTGCCGATGGGCTCCAAGACCGTGGGCATCGCCGATGCGCCCGGCTCGCGCTTCGTCGTCGCGACCTGGGACACGGGCGAGGTCTGGATCCTCGACCATTCCACCGATGCCGCGCAGCCGGCGATCACCAAGCTGGAGGGCATCGGCGCCAATCCCTATGACGCGCTGCTGACCGGCGACGGGCGGCACTATATCGTCGGGCTGTTCGGCGAAAAGGGGCTGGTGCAGGTCGATCTGTGGCAGGATCCGCCCAAGGTCACGCGCTTCCTGCCCGATTACGGCAAGGACCAGCCCGACCTGCCGGTCTACAAGATGCCGCATCTGCAAGGCTGGACGCTGGCCGAGGGGCTTTTCGCCCTGCCCGCCGTGGGGCTGCACCAACTGCTTTGGGTCGATGCCGCGGACCTGACCGAGATCGCCCGCACCGACCTGGCCGGCCAGCCGGTCTTTGCCCTGGCCCGGCCCGACAAGCGCGAGGTCTGGGTGAACTTCGCCCCGCCCGACAACGACAAGCTGCAAGTGGTCGATGTGCTGACCCACGAGGTTCTGGACACGCTGACCCCCGGCAAGGGCGTGCTGCACATGGAGTTCGCCCCGCGCGGGCGCGAGGTCTGGCTGTCGGTCCGCGACGAGAACCGGGTCGAGATCCGCGACGCCCGCTCGCGCGCGGTGCTGGGCGAGATCGAGGCGCGCGCGCCCTCGGGGATCTTCTTCACCGACCGCGCGCATCGGACGGGGCTGTGACCATGGACGACCTGGACCTGCGCCTGCTCGACGGCTTCCAGCGCGACCTGCCGCTGGAGACCCGGCCCTTTGCCGCCATGGCCCACCGCCTCGGCACCAGCCAGGCCGAGGTCATCGCCCGCCTGACCCGGCTGCGCGACGAAGGCATCGTCTCGCGCATCGGCGCCACCTGCCGGCCGAACACCGCCGGCGCCTCGACGCTGGCGGCGCTGCGGGTGCCCCACCGGCGCATGGAGGAGGTCGCGGCGCTGGTCGGGGCCGAGCCGGGCGTCAACCATGCCTATCTGCGCGAGGGCAGCGAATGGAACCTGTGGTTCGTCGCCACCGCCCCCGATGCCGCGGCGCTGGCCGAAAGCCTTGCCCGGATCGAGGCGGCGACGGGCCTTGCCGTGCTGTCCCTGCCGCTGGTGCGCGCCTTCAACATCGACCTGGGATTTCCGCTGATCGGCCCGCGCCGCGCCATGGCGCTGGACCGGCCCGCCGACCTGGACGCCCTGCGCCCGCGCGACCGCGCGCTGATGCAGGCGCTTTCGACCGGGCTGGCGCTGATCCCGCGCCCCTTCGTCGCGCTGGGACAGGCGCTTCACCGCAGCGAAGCCGAGGTGATCTCGCGCATCCGCGCGCTGGCCGAGGCGCGCATCCTGACCCGGGTCGGGGTGATCGTGAAGCATCGCGCACTTGGCTGGTGCGAGAATGCCATGGTGGTCTGGCGCCTGCCCGAAGCGGCCGTCGAAACCGCCGGCACCGCGCTGGCGGGGGTGCCGGGGGTGACGCTGTGCTATCAGCGGCGCTGCGTGCCCGGGCTGTGGAACTGGCCGCTGTTCTGCATGATCCACGCCCGTTCCCGCGCCGAGGCGATGGCCGTGCTGGCCGAGGCCCGCGCCCTGCCGGAACTGGCCCGCGTGCCGCATCGCATCCTGTTCTCGACCCGCTGCTTTCGCCAGCGCGGCGCCACCATCGAGGTCGCCGCATGAGACGCCGGACCCTGCCGCCCGAGGCGCTGGACGACACCGACCGCGCCGTCCTGAACCGCCTGCAAGAGGGGTTTCCCCTGACCCCGCGGCCCTTCGACGATGCCGGCGCGGCGCTTGGCCTGACCGGGACCGCGCTGATCGAGCGGCTGGAACGGCTGCGCGAGATCGGCGCCATCACCCGCTTCGGCCCCTTCTACGATGCCGCGGCGATGGGCGGGGCCTTCTGCCTTTGCGCGCTCTCCGCGCCCGAGGCGGATTTCGACCGCATCGCCGCGCTGGTCAACGCCCATCCCGAGGTGGCGCATAACTATGCCCGCGACCATGCGCTGAACATGTGGTTCGTGCTGGCCACCGCCACGCCCGAGGGCATCGGTGAAACCTGCGCAAGGATCGAGGCCGAGACCGGGCTGACCGTCTGGCGCTTTCCCAAGCTGCGGGAATTCTTCATCGGCTTCCGGGTGGCGGCATGACGGCGCTGGACGATACCGACCGCCGGCTGATCGCCGCCACGCAGGCCGGGCTGCCGCTGGTCGAGGCGCCCTATGCCCGGATCGCCGCCGATCTGGGCCTGACCGAGGCGCAGGTCATCGCCCGGCTGGCCGCCATGCAGGCCAAGGGCGTGATCCGCCGCATCGCCATCGCGCCCAACCATTACGCGCTGGGAATGACCGCCAACGGCATGAGCGTCTGGGACGTGGACGACACGCGGGCGGAAGCCCTGGGCGAAAGGGTGGGCGCGCTGGATTTCGTGACGCATTGCTACCTGCGGCCGCGGGCGCCGGTCTGGCGCTACAACCTCTTCGCCATGCTGCACGGCCAGAGCCGCGCCGAGGTCGAGGACAAGCGCGCCCGGGTCCGCGCCCTGCTGGGCACCGCCTGCCGGGGCGACGACATCCTCTATTCCACCCGCATCCTGAAAAAGACCGGCCTGCGCCTGAAGGACGGCTAAGAAAGGCAAAGCCATGTTCCGCCTGACCCAATACATGCACCAGCTTCTGGACCCCTCGCCGCCGCGCCGCCGCAGCCGGCCGGATGCGGTCCGCCCGGTGGTGATCTGGAACCTGACCCGCAGCTGCAACCTGAAATGCCGCCATTGCTATACCGTCTCGGCCGACCGGCCCTTTCCCGGCGAGCTGACGCATGAGCAGGCCATGGCGGTGCTGCGCGACCTGTCGGATTTCCGCATCCCGGCGCTGATCCTGTCGGGGGGCGAGCCGATGTCGCGCTTCGACTTCTGGGAACTGGCCGAGGAGGCGCGGCGACTGGACTTCCGCCACCTGTCGCTGTCCACCAACGGCACCAGGATCGACGCCGGCAACGTGGAGCGGCTGGCCGGGCTGGGCTTCGACTATGTCGGCATCTCGCTGGACGGGATCGGGGCGGTGAACGACTGGTTCCGCGGCGTCGAGGGGGCCTTCGACCAGGCGCTGGCCGGCCTGCGGGCCTGCAAGGCGCAGGGCGTCAAGGTCGGCCTGCGCTTCACCATCACCGAGGGCAATGCCCATCACCTGCCCGCCATGCTGGACCTGTGCCGCGACGAGGGCGTGGACAAGTTCTACCTGTCGCATCTGGTCTATGCCGGCCGCGGCGACAAGCACCGGGGCGAGGATACCGAACATGCCCGCACCCGCCGCGCGATGGACCTGCTGATCGCCCGCGCCTGGGAGGCGGTGGAAAGGGCCGAGCCGCTGGAGGTGGTCACCGGCAACAACGATGCCGATGCGGTCTATTTCCTGCGTTGGGCCGAGACGCGCTTTCCGCCCGCCGCCGTCGCGCATCTGCGCGCGCATCTGGAGGCCTGGGGCGGCAACTCCTCGGGCCTCGGCGTCGGCAATATCGACCCGCAGGGCCGCGTCCATCCCGACACCTATTGGTCGGACTATACCTTGGGCTCGGTCAAGGAACGGCCGTTTTCCGCGATCTGGACCGGGGACGACCCGATCCTGGCCACGCTGCGCACCCGGCCGCGGCCGCTGAAGGGGCGCTGCGGCGCCTGCGCCTATCAGGCGGTCTGCGGCGGCAATACCCGCATCCGGGCGCTGCAACTGACCGGCGACCCATGGGCCGAGGATCCGGCCTGCTATCTCTCGGGCTCCGAGATCGGCGCAGAGGGCGCCGACCTTGACCGCCTTGCCGTCACGCCTTTCCGGGGAAAAAGCCATGATCCGGCCCATCGCTTCCTTTAGCCTGCTGCTTCTGGCCCTGCCGCTGGCGGTCCAGGCCGACCCGGCCGCCGACTATGCCGAGCATTGCGCCGCCTGCCATGGCGAGGATCGGCTGGGCGGCACCGGCCCGGCACTGATCCCCGAGACGCTGGGCCGCGTGCGCGGCATCGACGCGGTGATCGCCCAAGGCCGGGTCTCGACCCAGATGGAGGGCTTTGCCGACCGGCTGTCGCCCGAAGCCATCGCCGCGCTGGTCGGCTATGTCACCGCGCCGCTGGACCGGCGCCCGGACTGGAGCGCCGAGCAGATCGCCGCCAGCCGCGAGATGAATGCCGACTACCAGCCGGCGGACAAGCCGGTCTTTGCCGCCGATCCGCTGAACATCACGCTGGTGGTCGAGACGGGCGACCATCACGTCAGCGTGCTGGACGGCGACACGTTCGAGGTTCTGGACCGCTTCGCCACCCCCTTCGCCGTGCATGGCGGGCCGAAATTCAGCCCGGACGGGCGCTTCGTCTATATCATGTCGCGCGACGGCTGGGTGCAGAAATACGATATCTGGTCGCTGGCCGAGGTCGGCCGCATCCGCGCCGCGCTGAACAGCCGCAACATCGCCATCAGCCCGGACGGCCGGCGCATCGCGGTGGCGAACTACCTGCCGGAAAGCCTGACCATCCTGGATTCGGACCTGAACCCGCTGCGGCTGATCGACACGCAGGTCGGCGGCATCCCCAGCCGGGTCAGCGCCGTCTATCAGGCGCCGCAGCGCCACAGCTTCGTGCTGGCGCTGAAGGACGCGCCCGAGATCTGGGAGGTCGCGACCGCCGACCTGTCCATCCGCCGCATCCCCATCGACGAGCCGCTGGACGACTTCTTCTTCTCGCCCGACTACCGGCAGCTGATCGGCGCCAACCGCGACGGCGACAAGGGCGTGGTGATCGACCTGGACGACGGGCACAAGGTGGCGGAGCTGCCCCTGCCGGGGATGCCGCATCTGGGCTCGGGCATCACCTGGGAACGCGACGGCCGCCGCGTCATGGCTACCCCGCATCTGGGCGAGGGCGTGCTTTCGGTCATCGACATGCAGGACTGGAGCCTGGTCAAGCAGATCAAGACCGACGGTCCCGGCTTCTTCCTGCGCGGCCATGCCACCAGCCCCTATGTCTGGGCGGACGTGTTCTTCGGCCCGCACAAGGACGAGATGCACATCATCGACAAGCAGACGCTGGAGATCGTCAGGACCCTCGCGCCCTTCCCGGGCCAGACCTTCGCCCATAGCGAATTCACCCGCGACGGCAGCCATGTGCTGGTCTCGCTGTGGGAGGACGAGGGCGCGGTCGTGGTCTATGATGCCAGGACGCTGGACGAGGTGAAACGGCTGCCGATGCGCAAGCCTTCGGGGAAATACAATGTCTGGAACAAGATCACCTTCGAGGACGGAACCAGCCACTGACGGCTGGCCCGCCTGGAAACTGGCGCTGCTCTTCTATCCCTTCGCGGCGGCGGCGGTCTGGATCAACCTGTTCATGCTGTCGCTGCTGGCCAGCTGGACCGGCCTGCCGGTGCTGGCACCGCTGCGGGCGGCCGGGGCCGCGCTGGTGCTGGGCGTGCCGGCGGCCCGGGCCTCGGGGCGCTGGATCCGCGGCCTGATGGACCGCGCCCGCCCGCACGGCTGAACGGCCAAGGCACCTTGGGCAGGATCATAACTAAAGATTATTATAGCCATACAAACATATAAATTCCAAGTATTTTTAAAGCTGCTAGAACCTGTCGGCAGAGGGAGTGCAGATTCGCACGAGCCATCCGCTGCGGTCGCATGGCGGCCGCAGTCCGCACCCGGTATCTGCGCCGCCCCGGCGGCACGACCCAGCAAAGGAGAGCGATCATGGACGGAAACGACATCAAGACCACCGGCAAGTGCCCGGTGATGCATGGCGGGATGACCGCGATGGGCAGCTCGGTCATGGCGTGGTGGCCGAACGCGCTGAACCTCGACATCCTGCATCAGCACGACAGCAAGACCAACCCGCTGGGCAAGGATTTCAACTATCGCGCAGAGCTGCAGAAGCTGGACGTCGAGGCCCTGAAGGCAGACCTGCGGGCGCTGATGACCGACAGCCAGGACTGGTGGCCGGCCGATTACGGCAGCTATGTCGGCATGTTCGCCCGCACCGCCTGGCATGCCGCCGGCTCCTACCGCACCTCGGACGGCCGGGGCGGCGCCAATACCGGCAACCAGCGTTTCGCGCCGCTGAACAGCTGGCCCGACAACGTCAATACCGACAAGGGCCGCCGCCTGCTGTGGCCGATCAAGAAGAAATACGGCAACAAGATCAGCTGGGCCGACCTGATCGTGCTGGCCGGCACCATCGCCTATGAGCAGGCCGGGCTCAAGACCTATGGCTTCGCCTTCGGCCGCCAGGACATCTGGCACCCCGAGAAGGACACCTATTGGGGCGATGAAAAGGAATGGCTGGCGCCCAGCGATTCCCGCTATGGCGACGTCCAGAATCCCGGCACGCTGGCCAACCCGCTGGCCGCCGTGCAGATGGGCCTGATCTACGTCAACCCCGAGGGGGTGAACGGCAAGTCCGACCCGCAGGCCACCGCCTACCAGATGCGCGAGACCTTCGCCCGCATGGGCATGAACGACGAAGAGACCGTGGCGCTGACCGCCGGCGGCCACACCGTCGGCAAGTGCCACGGCAATGGCAGCGCCGCCGACCTGAGCCCCGACCCCGAGACCGCCGGTCCCGAGTTCCAGGGCCTGGGCTGGATGAACACCAAGGGCCGCGGCATCGGGCGCAACACCGTGGTCTCGGGGCTGGAAGGCGCCTGGACCACCAACCCGACCCAATGGGACAACGGCTTCTTCCAGATGCTGTTCAAGCATGAATGGACGCTGACCCACAGCCCGGCGGGCGCCTCGCAATGGCAGCCGATCTCGATCGCCGAAGAGGACATGCCGGTCGATGTCGAGGATCCCTCGATCCGCGTCATGCCGATGATGACCGATGCCGACATGGCGCTGAAGGTCGATCCGATCTATCGCGAGATCTCGCTGCGCTTCATGAACGACTTCGAGGCGTTCAGCGATGCCTTCGCCCGCGCCTGGTTCAAGCTGACCCATCGCGACATGGGGCCGAAATCGCGCTATCTGGGCCCGGACGTTCCGGCCGAGGACCTGATCTGGCAGGACCCGATCCCCGAGGGCAGCAAGAGCTACAACATCGCCGGGCTCAAGGCGCGCATCGCCGACAGCGGCCTGACCATCGCCGAAATGATCGCCACCGCCTGGGACAGCGCGCGGACCTTCCGCGGCTCGGACATGCGGGGCGGGGCCAATGGCGCGCGCATCCGCCTGGCGCCGCAGAAGGACTGGGAAGGCAACGAGCCCGAGCGCCTGGCCCGCGTGCTTGCGGTGCTTGAACCGCTGGCGGCCGAATTCGGCGCCAGCCTGGCCGACACCATCGTGCTGGCCGGCAATGTCGGGGTCGAACTGGCGGCCAAGGCGGCGGGCTTCGACATCGAGGTGCCCTTCGCGCCGGGCCGCGGCGATGCCACCGCCGAGATGACCGATGCCGAAAGCTTCGCGGTGCTGGAGCCGATCCATGACGGCTATCGCAACTGGCTGAAGCAGGACTATCTGGTCAGCCCCGAGGAGCTGATGCTGGACCGCACCCAGCTGATGGGCCTGACCGCGCCCGAGATGGTGGCGCTGGTCGGCGGCATGCGGGTCCTGGGCACCAACCATGGCGGCAGCCGCCACGGCGTCTTCACCGACCGCGTCGGCCAGTTGACCACGGATTTCTTCGTGAACCTGACCGACATGGGCAACAGCTGGAATCCGCTGGAAAACGGCCTCTACGAGATCCGCGACCGCAAGACCGACGCGGTGAAATGGACGGCCACGCGGGTCGACCTGGTATTCGGCTCGAACTCGATCCTGCGCTCCTATGCCGAGGTTTACGCCCAGGACGACAATGCCGGCAAGTTCGTCAACGATTTCGTCGCCGCCTGGACGAAGGTGATGAACGCGGATCGCTTCGATCTGCAAGCCTGATCGGGTCCGGCACTTCCGGGACGGAAACGTCCCGGGGGGCCTGTTTGCGTAACGATTGCAGCCCGGGGCCCGGCGACGGTTCCCGGGCGTTTTCATCAGCGGCAGGGTGCGAAAGCACCGGCCGGCATGGCCCTGCGCGGCCGCCCCGGCGCCGCCGGCATGAGCGGCCGGCGGCCCCGCCCGGACCATTCGTCACAGGAAGCTTTGCGGGTCGATATCGACGGCAAGCCGCAGGTTGGCCGGCGGCTTCGGCGCCCGGGCCAGCCATTGCGCGATGGCGCCCTGCACCGGCGCCTGGCGCGGCGCGCGGATCAGCATCCGCACCCGATAACGCGCGCGGATGCGGGCGATGGGCGCGGGCGCCGGGCCGAACAGTTCGGCGCCGATGCTGCGCAGCGGCTCGGCGCGGCGGGCCAGGTCGCGGGCATAGTCCTCGACCACCGGCTGGTCGGGATGCGACAGGATGATCCCCGCCAGCCGGCCGAAGGGCGGCATCCCCGCCGCCTGCCGCGCCGCCGCCTCGGCATCCCAGAACGCCTCGTCCTCGCCCGAGAGGATGGCGCGGATCACCGGATGCTCGGGCTGATAGGTCTGCAGAAGCGCCAGCCCCCGCGCATCGCCGCCCTCGCGCCCGGCCCGTCCCGCCACCTGCCGCATCAGCTGGAAGCTGCGCTCGGCCGCGCGCAGGTCGGCGCCCTGCAGGCCCAGGTCGGCATCAATCACGCCCACCAGCGTCAGGCGCGGGAAGTTGTGGCCCTTGGCGACGATCTGCGTGCCGATGATGATATCGGTCCCGCCCGCGCCGATCTCGGCGATCGCCTCCTTCAACGCCCGCGCCGAGTGGAACAGGTCCGAGGACAGCACCGTCGCCTTCGCCTCGGGGAAACGCTCGGCCACTTCCTCGGCCAGCCGTTCCACCCCCGGCCCGATGGCGGTCATCTTGCCCTCGACGCCACAGCTCGGGCAGGCCACCGGGATCGGCTTGGTCGCGCCGCATTGGTGGCAGACCAGGCGGTTCTGGAAGCGGTGCTCGACCATGCGGGCGTCGCAATGGTCGCAGCCGATCTGCTGGCCGCAGGCGCGGCAGGCGGTGATCGGCGCATAGCCGCGCCGGTTCAAGAACAGCAGCGACTGCTCGCCGCGTTCCTTGCGGGCGCGGATTTCGGCGGCAAGCCGGGGGCTGATCCAGCGGCCCTTCTCCATCTCCTGCTGGCGCAGGTCGATGGTGCCCATCTCGGGCAGGTCCGCCGTGCCATAGCGCGCCCGCAGGTCCAGGCGGCGATATTTCCCCGAGGCCGCATTCACCCAGCTTTCGACCGAGGGCGTGGCCGAGGCCAGCACCACCTGCGCGGCTTCGATGCTGGCGCGCAGCACCGCCATGTCGCGGGCGCTGTAATAGACCGCATCCTCCTGCTTGTAGCTGGAATCGTGTTCCTCATCGACGACGATCAGGCCCAGATCGGCAAAGGGCAGGAACAGCGCCGAACGCGCGCCCACCACCAGCCCGACATGGTTTTGCGCCGCCATGGTCCAGAGCCGCCGGCGTTCGCTGCGGGTGATGCCGGAATGCCATTCCCCGGGCCGGGCGCCGAAGCGCGCCTCGACCCGGTCGAGGAACTCGGCCGAAAGCGCGATCTCGGGCAGCAGCACCAGCGCCTGCCGGCCCTGCCGCAGGCATTCCGCGACCGCCTCAAGGTAAACCTCGGTCTTGCCCGAGCCGGTGACGCCGCGCAGCAGCGTGGTGCCATAGCCGCGGCTCTTCAGCGCCGCGCGCAGGGTCTCGGCCGCCTCAAGCTGATCGGGGGCCAGCGGCTTGCCCGGCAGGCTCGGATCGAGCTTCGGATAGGGCAGGTCGCGCGGCGCCAGCACCTCGGCCAGCGTGCCGGCCTTGACCAGCCCCTGCACCACCGACGCGCTGACCCCGGCCAGCTGCGCCAGCTCGCCCGGGGCGAAGCCGGCGCCGCCGTGATCCTCGATCACCCGCAGCACGGCGGCGCGGGCATCGGTCATGCGCGCGGGCTCCGGCCCGGCGCGATGGATGATGCGGCGCGCCGAGGGTGGCTGGTCCAGATCCGGCGCCCGCGTCGCCATGCGCAAAAGCGAGGGCAGCGGCGTCAGCGTGTATTCGCCCATCCGGGCCAGGAACTCGATCATCCCCGGCGCCAGCGGCGGCGCATCGATCAGCCGCGCCACCGGCCGCAGCTTCGCCGCGTCGAAATCGCCGATCCCCGGCCCCCAGACCGCGCCCATCACCCGGCGCGGGCCCAGCGGCACCACCACCAGCTGGCCCAGCCGCACGCCGCCCTCGGGCGCGAGATAGTCGAGGATGCCGACCACCTCCTGCGTCAGCACCGCGATGCGCGCGCCATGGGGATAGAAGAGCGGCGGGGACATCTCAGGCCGGCAGCGCCGCCCAGCCGATCAGCAGCAGCAGCGGCCAGTTTCCCACCAGGAACGGACCGGCGGCCAGGGCCGGCAACAGGGCGACGAGATCGGGCTGAAGGGCTTCCAAGTGCATTCCTCCTGCGGCAACGGCGGATAAGCGTGATCCAAAAGGTCCGCCACTAGTGGCATGTCGGCGCCCTGCCCCGCAAGCCGGGCCCGCAAGCCGCGCAGGCCGGACTTCACGCGCCGGCTGTTATGCGCTAAACCCACGGCAAAACCGCAAGAAGGGCTCCCTCCCATGAAATTCTTTGTCGATACCGCCGACGTCGCCGCGATCCGCGAACTGAACGACCTTGGCATGGTGGACGGCGTCACCACCAACCCGTCGCTGATCCTGAAATCGGGCCGCGACATCCTGGAAGTCACCAAGGAGATCTGCGACATCGTCGAGGGTCCGGTCAGCGCCGAGGTCGTCGCCCTGAAGGCCGAGGACATGATCCGCGAGGGCGAGCACCTGGTGAAGATCGCCCCGAACATCACCGTCAAGGTGCCGCTGACCTGGGACGGGCTGAAAGCCTGCAAGGCGCTGTCGTCGCAGGGCCACAAGGTCAACGTGACGCTGTGCTTCAGCGCCGCGCAGGCGATCCTGGCCGCCAAGGCCGGCGCCACCTTCATCAGCCCCTTCATCGGCCGGCTCGACGACATCAATTTCGACGGCATGGAGCTGATCGCCCAGATCCGCGAGATCTATGACAATTACGACTTCCAGACCCAGATCCTGGCCGCCTCGATCCGCTCGGTGAACCACATCACCGACGCCGCCCGCATCGGCGCCGACGTCATCACCGCCCCGCCCGCGGTCATCAAGGCGATGGCGAATCACGTGCTAACCGACAAGGGGCTGGAGCAGTTCACCGCCGACTGGGCCAAGACCGGGCAGAAGATCGTCTGATGACCGAGCAGACCGCGGCCGAACTGACCGAGGAGATCCGCGCCCGGCTGCTGGCGCAGCCCGAGCTGATCCTCGCGGATCGCGACCTGATGCGCGCGCTGATCGGCGCGCGCGAGGCCGAGGTGGGCGAGAACGTCATCGACATCCGCGGCCGCGCCATGCAGGCACTGGAATCGCGGCTCGACCGGCTCGAGGCGGCGCATGAATCGGTGATCTCGGCCGCCTATGACAACCAGTCGGGGATGAACACCATCCACCGCGCCGTGCTGTCGCTGCTGGAACCGACCGATTTCGAGGAATTCCTGGAAAACCTCGACGTCGCCGTGGCGCCGATCCTGCGGGTGGAAACCCTGCGGCTGGTGATGGAATCGGGCGGCGAGATCCCGGCGCCGGAAGCCAGCGGCCCGCTGGTGATCGCGCCCTCCGGCACGGTGGCCCGGCTGATCTCGGGCGGGCGGCGGATGCCGCGCGGCGACGACATCGTGCTGCGCCGCCTGGCGCGCGAGACCCTGCCCTTCCATGGCGAGGCCCGCGCCCCGATCCGCTCCGAGGCGCTGCTGCCCATCGACCTCGGCCCCGGCCGCTTCCCGGCGCTGCTGCTGATGGGCTCGGCCGATCTGGGGCGCTTCAACCCGGCGCAGGGCACGGATCTTCTGCGCTTCTTCGGCCAGGCCTTCCGGCTGGTGCTGATCTCCTGGCTCAGGAAATGACCGGCGGGGCCGAGCCTTTGGCGCTGGCCCCGGCCATGGCCGACGATCTCGCGCGCTGGCTCGACAGCGAACGCGCGACGCGCGACCGGTCCGACCACACGATCCGCGCCTATCAGGCCGACCTGCTGGCCTTCCTGGCCTTTCTCGGCGGCTATCACGGCACGCCCGCCTTGCCGGCGACGCTGGGCCAGCTGACGCAATCCGACATGCGCGCCTTTGCCGCCGCCGAGCGCGGGCGCGGGCTCTCGGCCCGCTCGCTGGCGCGCAGGCTTTCGGCGACGCGCAGCTTCATCCGCTGGATGTCGGACCGCCACGGCTTCGACGCCTCCAGGGCGCTGGCCTCGCGCGGGCCGAAATTCACCCGCTCGCTGCCGCGCCCGCTGGCCCCGGACCAGGCCGAGGCGCTGCTGGAAATCACCGGCGACACCCATCCCGAAGCCTGGATCGCCGCCCGCGACGTGGCGGTGCTGACGCTGCTCTGGGGCTGCGGGCTGCGCATCTCCGAGGCGCTGGGGCTGGACGGCGCCGACTGGCCACTGCGCGAGGCGCTGACCATCCGCGGCAAGGGCGGCAAGGAACGCCAGGTGCCGGTGCTGCCCGCCGCCCGCGAAGCGATCGCCGAATACCTGCGCCTTTGCCCCTATCCGCTCGAACCGGCGGCGGCGCTGTTTCGCGGCGCGCGCGGCGGCCGGCTGAACCCGGCGCTGATCTCGGGGGCCATGCGCCACGCCCGGCAGGTGATGGGCCTGCCGCCAAGCGCGACGCCGCATGCCCTGCGCCATTCCTTCGCCACGCATCTGCTGGCGGCAGGCGGAGACCTGCGCACCATCCAGGAACTGCTGGGCCATGCCAGCCTGTCCACCACCCAGGTCTATACCGGCGTGGACGACGCCCACCTGCTGGCCGTCTATCGCGCCGCCCATCCCCGCGCCTGAACGGGTTCGCCGTTTCCCGAATACTTCCGCAATCCGCACCCGGCGCAGGGCGCGAAGGCCATCCCCGCTCCCGAATACTCGCCCGCCCGCGCTATCGGGCCGGCTTTACATTTCCCGAACGGCGCCCCAAAGGGGCGGCATGTTCGAACTCTCCCTCGACCTCGTGCTGCTGCTGGCCGGCGCCGCCTTCGCGGCCGGTTTCGTCGATGCCATCGCCGGCGGAGGCGGGCTCATCACCGTGCCCGCGCTGATGCTGGCCGGAGTGCCGCCCGCCCAGGCGCTGGCCACCAACAAGGTCCAGGGCGTGTTCGGCGCGGCGACGGCGGTGATCGCCTATGCGCGGCGCGGGCTGGTGGACCTGCGCGGACAGATCGGCGCGGCGGCGGTGGCCTTCGCCGCCGGGCTCTGCGGCGCGGCTCTGGTCACCTGGATCCCCACGCAGGCGCTGCGCTACGGGCTGCCGCTGGTGCTGATCGGCATCGCCGCATTCTTCGCGCTGAAGCCGGGGCTGGACGATACCGACCGCATGCGCCGCATCGCCCCGGCCGCCTTCACCGCCTGCGTGGTGCCCGTCGTGGCCTTTTACGACGGCCTGGTCGGCCCAGGAACCGGCTCGTTCTTCATGCTGGGCTTCGTCATGCTGGCGGGCTACGGCATCCTCAAGGCGACGGCGCATACGAAACTGCTGAACTTCGCCTCGAACCTCGGCGGGCTGGTCGCCTTCGCCGCGGTGGGCAAGCCGCTCTGGCTGCTCGGCGGCGCCATGGCCGTGGCGCAGATCGCGGGCGCGATGCTGGGCGCGCGGCTGGCGATGCGGATCGGCGCGCGGGTGATCAAGCCGCTGCTGGTCGCCACCTCGACCGTTCTGGCGCTGCGGCTGATCTGGCAGCTTCTTTAGAAATGGGGGCTTTGCGCCCCCACGCCCGCCGGGCAGGCCCGACGGGCTTCTCCCGCAGGATATTTCTCCAAGAAAGAAGCATGGCGAAGGGCACCCCCAACCGCCCGGTTTCTTTCTTGTCCAAATATCCTGGGGGAGCGCGGAACGCGCGGGGGCAAAGCCCCCTTTTGGGTCGAAGCGGGCAAGGCGCAAGGCCCCGCCCGTCCCCCGGTCAGGCGAAGACGAACATCGTCTCGTCCAGGTCGGCCAGCGCCACGCCCTGCAGCACCAGCGCATTGCCGCCGCCGAAGTCGAAGACGGTATCGCCGCCGACCTGTTCGGCAGCTGCCATCAGATCGGCATGGCTGTCCAACCCGGCGATGTCGATGCGGATCAGCTCGGCCTCGTGACCGGTGCCGCAGCCGCAGGCGGCGCTGCCGGTCTCGAAGTCGATGATCCGGTCCCGGCCGCCGTTGAAGACAAAGGTGTCGCGCCCGTAACCGCCGGAAAGCAGGTCGTTGTCGGCACCGCCGTCGATCAGGTCGTCGCCGAAACAGCCGTTGAGCGTGTCGTTGCCGGCGCCGCCGAACAGCTGGTCGTCGCCGAAGCCGCCATGCAGGAAATCATGCCCCGCTTCGCCCCGCATGGTGTCGTCGCCGAAACAGCCGTGCAGGCGGTCATTGCCCAGGCCGCCCCAGATCTGGTCGTGACCCAGGCCACCATGCATGAAGTCGTTGCCGGCCTGGCCCCACATCTGGTCGTTGCCGTTGCAGCCATGCATGGAATCGCCGCCGTCGCCGCCCCACATGCGGTCGTTGCCCAGACCGCCATGCAGGAAATCGTTGCCGCCAAGGCCGCGCATCACGTCGTTGCCGGCGCCGCCCAGCAGCGCGTCGTCGCAATCGGTGCCGTCCAGCCGGTCGTTGCCCGCGGTCCCGGCGATGCGGTTGATCGTCGGCAGCCGCGCCATCTGCGCGGCAAGCTCGGCCGCGACCTCGGCGAGGGTGGCGGAGTAGACAGACCAGTAAAAATCATAGGAGAGGGTCGCCATGCTGATACCTCGTCAAAAAAATACCAAAAATTTTGCCCAATTTGTCTGGACCTCTCGGCTATGCCATATCCGCAGGCGAAACGCGATGCGCCCCGTCGCGCATCGGCAGCGGATCGCCTGTCTTCCGAGAGGCGGGATGTCAGACCGGGAAGCCCTCGGCGCGGCGCAATTCGCCCGTTTCCAGGCCGCGCCAGTTGCGCAGCGGGCCGGTCAGGTATTTCCGCACCACCGGGTCGCTTTCGCCGAGCAAGCCCAGATGGACCAGCAAGGCCGCGATCGCGGCCTCGGCGCCGCGGGTGCCGCCGTCCGAGACCTTCAGCGCGATGCCGAGCCCGCGTTCGGGAACGATGCCGACGAAGATCGCCTCGGCCCCGGTCTTGACCACGGCCCGGCCCTTCATGGCGCGCATGAGTTCCGTGCAGGCCCGCCCCTCGCCGGCGACCAGTTCGGGATGGGCCAGCATGGCCTCGACCAGGCGCCGCTGGGCCTGGCCCCGCGCGCCGGCGCCGGGACGGGCGAAACCGGCCATGGCATGGGCCAGCCCCTCGACCGTGCAGGCGAAGTTCGGCGCCGAGCAGCCGTCGACGCCCCAGCCGGCGGCGGTCTCTCCCGTCGTCTCCTCGAAGGCGCGGCGCACGGCGCGCTGCACGGGATGGTCGATCTCGACATATTCCGGCCCGGCCTTCATGTGCCGCTTGAGCGTCAGGAAGCCGGCATGCTTGCCCGAGCAGTTGTTGTGGATCTGGCAGGGCCGGCTGTCCGAGCAGAGCAGCCGGCAATGCTCCTCGGGGTCGCGCGGCATGTGGGCGCCGCAGCGCAGGTCCTCCTCCTCGAAGCCCAGGGCGGAAAGCCAGGCCGCGACCCGTTCGGTATGGATGCGTCCGCCGTTATGGCTGGCGCAGGCCAGGGCCAGATGCTCGCTTCCCAGCCCCGCCTGATCGGCGGCGCCGCTTTCGACCAGGGGCAGGGCCTGGATCATCTTGCAGGAGGAGCGCGGATAGATCACCGCGCCGGGATTGCCCCAGGCTTCGACGATGCCGTTCGCATCCGAAATCACCACATGGCCCAGATGACTGCTTTCGCGCAGCCCGCCACGCCACAATTCGATGAGTCTGGCAGCGGTCATGGCTGTGTTTCCTCTGACAATCGCGCGATTTTCCGCAAACGGGGGTTTTTCACGGCTTCCTTTTCGCATTATCTTGCCGCCAGATGGTTGAAAACACCACCATCATCGGCAACAAGCCGGATCGAACCGGACCATGGCAGGAGGCCAGAGCATGTTGAAATTCGCGCCGCGCGCCGCAGCGGCAGCCGCCGCACTCGCGATCGCCGCGTCTTCGCCAGTCCTGGCCCAGGACTCGACGAACGTAATCGGGACCGAGGGCGACTGGACCGTCTTCTCGGCGAACAGTCCCAAGGAATGCTGGGCCGTCTCGGCCCCGAAATCCACCCAGAACCTGGACACCAGCGGCAAGCCCAAGGAAGTGACGCGCGGCGACATCCGGCTTTACGTCGCCTATCGCCCCGGCCAGAACGGCGAGGTCTCGTTCTCGGGCGGCTACCCCTTCGCGCCGGATTCGGCGGTCGAGGTGAATATCGGCGGCAATGTCTTCAAGCTGTTCACCGAGGGCGAAAGCGCCTGGACCGGCTCGCCGGCCGAGGATGCCAAGCTGGTCTCGGCGCTGCGGGCCGGCTCGTCGGCGGTTATCACCGGGCGCTCGGCGCGCGGCACGGTGACCAAGGACACGTTCAGCCTGTCCGGCATCACCGCCGCGACAAACAAGGCGCAGGCGGCCTGCAAATAAGCCGCACCCGACCGATTCGGCACAGGCAGGGGCTTCGGCCCCTGTTTTCTTTTGGGCCGTCCTGCCCTATATAGGCCCATTGCCCCCTCCCCGCCCGGACAGCCCAGCCATGAACGCCCCGTCGCCCGTCACGCCCGCCCCGATCACCCAGGACCTGCTGACCATCCCGCGCAAGCTGCCCGAGACGGCGCGGCGGAACCTGATCGGCCTGACCCGCGCGCAGCTGCACGAGGCGCTGATCGAGGCCGGCACCCCGGAACGGCAGGCGAGGATGCGCGTCGGCCAGGTCTGGCAATGGCTCTATCACTGGGGCGTGCGCGATTTCGCGCAGATGACCAACCTGGCCAAGGACTACCGCGCCCTGCTGGCCGAGAAGTTCGAGATCGCCCTGCCCGAGATCGTCACCCGTCAGATCTCGGCCGACGGCACCCGCAAATACCTGCTGCGCATCAGCGGCGGGCACGAGGTCGAGACCGTCTACATCCCCGAGGAGAACCGCGGCACGCTGTGCATCAGCTCGCAGGTCGGCTGCACGCTGACCTGTTCCTTCTGCCACACCGGCACGCAGAAGCTGGTGCGCAACCTGACCGCGGCCGAGATCGTCGGCCAGGTCATGGTCGCCCGCGACGACCTGGGCGAATGGCCGAAGCCCGGCGCGCCCAAGGACGAGACGCGGCTGGTTTCCAACGTCGTGCTGATGGGCATGGGCGAGCCGCTGTATAATTTCGACAATGTCCGCGACGCGATGAAGGTGGTGATGGATGGCGAGGGCATCAGCCTGTCGCGCCGCCGCATCACGCTGTCGACCAGCGGCATCGTGCCCGAGATCGCCAAGACCGCCGAGGAGATCGGCTGCCTTCTGGCGGTCAGCTTCCACGCCACCACCGACGAGACCCGCGACCGGCTGGTGCCGGTGAACAAGAAGTGGAACATCGAGACGCTGCTGAATGCGCTGCGCGACTATCCGCGCCTGTCGAACAGCGAGCGCATCACCTTCGAATACGTGATGCTGGACGGGGTGAACGACAGCGACGAGGACGCCCGCCGGCTGGTCAAGCTGATCCGCGGCATCCCGGCCAAGGTGAACCTGATCCCGTTCAACGAATGGCCCGGCTCGCCCTATCGCCGGTCGAGCTGGGAGCGGATCGAGGCTTTTGCCGACATCGTCCACAAGGCCGGCTATGCCTCTCCGATCCGCACGCCGAGGGGCGAGGACATCATGGCGGCCTGCGGCCAGCTGAAATCCGCGACCGAGCGCGGCCGCAAGTCCCGCGCCGAGATCGCGGCCGAGGCGGGCGGAGCGGCCTGATCCGGGACCGCCTGCATCGACGGCGCACGGGGGGCCTTCGCGTCCCCCGTCCGCCGCAGGCGCGGCGGACTCCCCTGCGGGGTATTTCGGCAACGAAGAAGCGACCTCAGGCCAGGTCCAGCACCCGGCTTTCCTCGCGGCCGAAGCCCTGGATCTCGATCCGGTCCTGCTGGATCGTGACAATGGCGAAGCAGGACTGGTCGGGCGTATCCACCATGCCGCGGAAGTTCACGAAATGCTGCTTGCCGATGGCGGCGTAATTGCCGGCATGGTTGTGGCCGTTGAACCAGGCCAGGCAATGCGGATGCGCCTTGACCAGCTCGACGATGCGCTCGCTGTCCCAGAGATTGTGCTCGTTCGCCGGATAGACCGGGTAATGGCACAGCAGGATGGCGCGCTCGCCCGCCCCCACCGCCGCCTTCAGCCGCTCCTCGAGCCAGGCAAATTGCTGGTCCGACAGCGAGCCGTTCCAGCTTTGCGCGTTCTCGGCACCGCTTTCCTTCAGCTTCGCCAGCCGCTCCTCGGCCAGGGTGCGGCGCGGATCGTCCTCGGGCGGCGCGAAGGTCGAGACATCGTTGCCGTCCACCACGATGAAGCGGATGCCCTTGACCGCGAAATCGTAATAGGGCGCCGGCATGCCCACGGTGCGGACCACCGAGGGAATCCATTCCGGCGGATAGTCGTAATCGTGATTACCGAGCAGGAAATGCTTGCGATGCCTGAGCCGGTCATAGACCGGCAGGATATGGCCGTAGCTTTCCCAGTGCCGGTCGATGATGTCGCCCAGCGTCACCACGAATTCCAGGTCGTCATGCTGGTTCAGCTCGGCGATGGCCGCGTCCAGCTTCCACAGCGAATTGCCGTAGAAGCGGGTGGCGGTGGCGTTCGGGACGACCGGGGCGAATTGCGGGTCGCTGATCACCCCGAAGCGGAAGGGAGTGAAGCCGGCCGATGCGGTTTCGCCCTCCTGCGCCAGCGCCGCCGTGCCGGCGGCGGTCGAAACGAGGGCGGCGGCGGCCGGTGCCGCTGCCAGCAGATCGCGGCGGGTGAACATGGTCGGTCCTCCTGAGACGGATGATGGAATGCGTCCCGCTTAGCGGGCTTCCTTGACGGCAGGGTGACATCGCCGCCCGCCGGCCGGCTTCACGATTCCGGCACAATCGCGCCCGAACTTGCCCCCCGCCGCCTGCGGTCGTAGAAGCGTCACGACCCGCGAAAGAGGTGCCGCATGACCCGTCCGAAACCCGTCGTCCTTTGCATCCTCGATGGCTGGGGCATTTCCCCGCGCCCCGAGCAGAGCGCGCCCGACCAGGCCAGGACGCCGAATTTCGACCGGCTGATGCGCGACTGCCCGCATGGGACGCTGGTGACCTTCGGCCCGGATGTCGGCCTGCCCAAGGGGCAGATGGGCAATTCCGAGGTCGGCCACACCAATATCGGCGCCGGCCGCGTCGTCGCCATGGACCTGGGCCAGATCGACCTGGCGATCGAGGACGGCAGCTTCTACGAGAACCCTGCCCTGGGCGAGTTCATCCGCAAGCTCAAGGCCAGCCGCGGCACGGCGCATCTGATGGGCGTCGTCTCGGATGGCGGGGTGCACGGCCATGTCCGGCATGTCGTCGCCGCCGCCCGCGCCATCGCCGACAAGGGCGTGCCGGTCGTGGTCCATGCCATCACCGACGGCCGCGACGTGCCGCCGAAATCCGCCTCGGGCTTCGTCACCGAGTTGCTGCGCGGCCTGCCCGAAGCCGCCCGGATCGGCACCGTCATCGGCCGCTATTACGCCATGGACCGCGACAACCGCTGGGACCGCGTCGCCCGCGCCTATGCCGCCATGGTGCGCGGCGAGGGGCTGCCCGCCCCCGATGCCGCCCAGGCCGTGGCCGATGCCTATGAGCGCGACGAGACCGACGAGTTCATCCAGCCCACGGTGATCGACGGCTATGCCGGCGCCGGGGACGGCGACGGTTTCTTCTGCCTCAACTTCCGCGCCGACCGGGCGCGCGAGATCCTCGCCGCCATCGGCCAGCCGGATTTCGCCGCCTTCGATACCGGCAGGCGGCCGCAATGGGCGGCGCTGCTGGGCATGGTCGATTATTCCGCCAGTCATGACGAATACATGGACGCCGCCTATCCCAAGCGGCAGGTGGTGAACACGCTGGGCGCCTGGGTCGCCGCCAAGGGCCTGCGCCAGTTCCGCCTGGCCGAGACCGAGAAATACCCGCATGTCACCTTCTTCCTGAACGGCGGCAAGGAAACGCCCGAGCCGGGCGAGGACCGCTTCATGCCGGCCAGCCCCAAGGTCGCGACCTACGACCTAGCGCCGGAAATGGCGGCGCCCGAGGTCAGTGCCAAGCTGGTCGAGGCGATCGAGGCGGGCTACGACCTGATCGTGGTGAACTATGCCAACCCGGACATGGTCGGCCATACCGGCAGCCTGCCCGCCGCGATCCGCGCCTGCGAGGCGGTGGACAAGGGGCTGGGCATGATGCTGGAGGCGCTGGAAAAATCCGGCGGCGCCGCCGTGATCATCGCCGACCACGGCAATTGCGAGACCACCATCGACCCCGAGACCGGCGGGCCGCATACCGCCCACACCACCAACCCGGTGCCGGTGATCGTCTTCGGCGGCCCCGAAGGCGCGCGGCTGCGCAACGGCCGGCTGGCCGATGTGGCGCCGACCGTGCTGGACCTGATGGGCCTGGGCCTGCCGCCCGAGATGACCGGCACCTCGCTGATCGAGCACGCATGAAACACGGGCTGCTCCTGCCGCTGCTGATGGGCGTCGCCATCGGCTCGATGGCCCTGGCCCAGCCGGCGACGCCCGCGCAGGGCGATTCGCAGTTGAGCCAGGCCGCGCAGGAGGCGGCGCAGGCCGCAACCATGCTGCGCGAGGCAGCGGGCCAGCTCGACGATGCGCTGACCGAGGACGACCAGGTCGTCGCCCTGACCCGGATGATCCGCGCCTACGAGCAGGGCATGGCGGCCCTGCGCGACGGGCTGCGCCGCGCCGGCATCCGCGAGCAGGAGATCCGCACCGAATTCGACGCCCGGCGCGAGCGGCTGGGCCGGGTGCTGGGGGTGATGACCTCGATGCAGAAATCGCCCGAGACCATGCTGCTGCTGCATCCCTCGGGGCCGGAATCCTCGGCCCGGGCGGGGATGATCCTGTCCTCGGTCGCCCCCGGGCTCGAGGGCGAGGCGCGCGAGATGCAGCAGAAGCTGGAGGAAATCCGCGCCGTGCGGACCATCCAGCTGAACGCCGCCAACACGCTGGCGCAGGGGCTGGGGCAGGTGCAGGAGGCGCGGCGTCTGCTGGCCTCGGCCGTCACCGACCGCTCCAGCCTGCCGGTGCGTTTCGGCGAGGACCCCAAGGAGCTGACGGCGCTGGTGCAATCGGCCGACACGCTGGACGCCTTCGCCTCGGGCATCGCCGGCATGGAGCAGGATGTCGGCCCGCCCATGGCCGATTTCGAGGGGGCGCAGGGCAGCCTGGCGCTGCCGGTGCTGGGCACGGTGCTGCGCCGCTATGGCGAGGCCGACGCCTCGGGAGTGCGGCGCCCGGGCATGGTCGTCGCCACCTCGCCCGCCGCGCTGGTGACGGTGCCCTGGCCGGCGACGATCCGCTATCGCGGGCCGCTGCTCGATTACGGCAATGTGATGATCGTTGAGCCCGCGCGGGGGTATCTGATGATATTTGCCGGGCTGGCGCAGGTCTTCGGCGAGACGGGCGACGTGCTGGCGGCGGGCGAGCCGGTCGGGCTGATGGGCGGGCAGGAACCGCCCGCGCAGGAGTTCGGCGCCGAATTCGTCGCCAATGCCGCCGCCGGAGGCGGTGCTGGACAGACCGAGACACTGTATGTTGAACTCCGCAAGGGCAAGGAAACTCTGGACCCGGCAGAATGGTTCGTGATGAATCCCATTGTCGGAGAGGCCACGGACGGGACAGGCCGCAACGCAACCGGGCAGGACGGAACTGAATGAAACATTATATTCTGGCAGGGGCGATCGGCACGCTTGCGGGCATCACCGTCGCCACCCAATTCGCCGGCCCGCTGGTCGCGCAGGAATCGGGCAAGAACGCCTCGGTCTATGAACAGCTGGACCTGTTCGGCAACGTCTTCGAGCGCGTGCGCGCCGATTACGTCGAGCAGGTGGACGACAAGAAGCTGATCGAGGCCGCGATCAACGGCATGCTGACCTCGCTCGACCCGCACAGCTCGTTCCTGTCGGCCAAGGACTACAACGACATGCAGACCCAGACCCGGGGCAGCTTCGGGGGCCTGGGCATCGAGGTCGGGCAGGAGGACGGGCTGGTCAAGGTCATCTCGCCCATCGACGACACGCCCGCCGCCGAGGCCGGGGTGAAGGCCGGCGACTACATCACCCATGTGAACGGCGAATCGCTGATGGGGCTGAACCTCGACGAGGCGGTCGAGAAGATGCGCGGCCCGGTCGGGTCCGAGATCAAGATCACCATCCTGCGCGAGGGCGAGAAGGAGCCCTTCGACCTGACCATCACCCGCGACATCATCAAGCTGACGGTGGTCAAGACCCGGATCGAGGGCCATGCCGTGGTGCTGCGCGTCACCACCTTCAACGACGAGACCATGGAGACGCTGCGCACCGAGATGGCCAAGGCGATCAAGGATGCCGGCGGCATCGACAAGGTCACGGGCTTCGTGCTGGACCTGCGCAACAATCCCGGCGGCCTGCTGAACCAGGCCATCGAGGTCTCGGACGCCTTCCTCGACAAGGGCGAGATCGTCTCGACCCGCGGCCGCAAGTCCGAGGACAGCGAACGCTGGAACGCCAAGGCGGGCGACCTGGCCGAGGGCAAGCCCATGGTGGTGCTGATCAATGGCGGCTCGGCCTCGGCCTCGGAAATCGTCACCGGGGCGCTGCAGGACCACCGCCGCGCCATCGTCGTCGGCACCAAGAGCTTCGGCAAGGGCTCGGTGCAGACGGTGATGCCGGTGACCGCCGAAAGCGCCATCCGCCTGACCACGGCGCGCTACTACACGCCCTCGGGCCGCTCGATCCAGTCGCTGGGCATCCAGCCCGACATCATCGTCGAGCAGCCGGCGCCGAAGCCGCAGGAGGAGGACGAGGACGGCAAGCCGCGGACCGAGTCGAAATTCCTGAACTCGGAAGCCGACCTGCGCGGCGCGCTGAACAACGATTCGATCAGCGACGAGGAGCGCAAGCAGATCGAGGAAGAGGCCAAGCAGGTCGAGGCCACCGCCAAGCTGCGCGAGGAGGACTACCAGCTGGCCTATGCCGTCGATATCCTCAAGGGCCTGGCGGCGGTGGATTACCATGCCCAGGCCGTGCCCGAGGCCGCGAAACCCGCCGTCACCGGCGAGGACGCGGCCCAGGGGGCGCAAGCGGAATGAGCGGCGATCTGCTGGGCCCCTCGGGCCTGCCCTACCGGCCCTGCGCCGGGGTGGTGCTGATCAACCCGGCGGGGCTGGTCTTTGCCGGGCAGCGCATCGACAATCCCGGCCCGGCCTGGCAGATGCCGCAAGGCGGCATCGACCGCGGCGAGACCCCGCGCGAAGCGGCCCTGCGCGAGCTGGTCGAGGAAACCGGAGTGACCACCGATCTGGTCGATGTGGTGGCGGAAACGCCCGATTGGGTGACCTACGACCTGCCGCCCGAGCTGCTGGGCAAGGTCTGGAAGGGCAAATACGGCGGGCAGAAGCAGAAATGGTTCGCCATGCGCTTCCTCGGCCCCGACGACGCCATCCGCATCGCGACCGCGCATCCCGAATTCGACCGCTGGCAATGGATGCGGGCGGTGGATCTGGTCGACAGCATCGTGCCCTTCAAGCGCGAGGTCTATGCGCGGGTGCTGGGCGAGTTTCGCGGAATCCTGGCCTGACCGCGCCGGTTGCGCGGCCGGTTTGGGTATTTGTGAAACAGAGAAAGCAAGAAGGGCGGCTTTCGGGGCCGCCCCTTTTCCTTAGCTGCGCAGCATGGCCAGCAGGCGGGTATCGGCATAGCCGTCGGGCGTCACGCCGCGGGAACGCTGGAAGGCCTTGATCGCCTCGGTCGACTGGCTGCCGAGCTTGCCGTCCACGCCGCCGGTGTCGAAGCCGCGGGCCATCAGCAGGCGCTGGATCTCGGCCTTTTCGCTGTTCGACAGCGTGCGGTCGCCGCGCGGCCAGCTGCCCTGGATGCCGCGGCGGCCGGCGATGGCCTCGCCCAGATAGGCCACGCCGAGGGCGTAGCTGTCCGAGGCGTTGTATTTCAGGATGGCGCGGAAGTTTTCCGTGATCAGGAAGGCCGGGCCGCGCGATCCCGCCGGTGCGAGGATCGAGCCCGAGGGCACCGGCGCGCCGCTGACCGTGCGCACGCCCATCGCCGCCCATTGGCTGCCGGAATGCTGCACCGACTTGCCGGCCTGGTTGAAGTCGAAGCCCTGCGGCAGGATGACCTCGGTCCCCCAGCTCTGGCCGGGGCGCCAGCCGTTCTGGCGCAGGTAGCTGGCCGTCGAGGCCAGCGCGTCGGTCGGGTCGTCCGACCAGATGTCGCGGCGGCCGTCGCCGTTGAAATCGACGGCGTGGGAGAGGAAGGACGAGGGCATGAACTGCGTATGCCCCATGGCCCCGGCCCAGCTTCCGACCATATGGGCGCTGTCCACGTCGCCGGACTGGATGATGCGCAGCGCCGCCACCAGCTCGCCGGCGAAGAATTCGCCGCGCCGGCCATCATAGGCCAGCGTCGCCAAGGCCGGCACGATCCGGGTATTGCCGCGATTGGCCCCGAAATTCGACTCCATGCCCCAGACCGCCAGCACGATCTCGCGCGGGACGCCGTAGCGCGCCTCGATGGCCGAAAGCGTGCCGGCATATTGCGCGGCCTTCGCCCGGCCGGTCGCGCCGCGCGTGCCGATGGCCCCGTCGAGATAGTCCCAGATCGGCTTGGTGAATTCGCTTTGCTTGCGGTCCAGCGCCACGATGCTGGGCTGGTAATGCGCCCCCGCCATGGCGCTGTCGAAGGTGCCGGGCGAGACGCCGGCCGCCAGGGCGCGCGGGCGGAAGCTTTGCACCCAGTTCTGGAAGCCGGCCTCGGAGCCCTGCCCGCCCGCCGTGGGCAGCCCGCCGAAATTGCCGCCGACGCCGCCCGGGCCCTGGTTCATCGACACGCCGCAGCCTGCCAGGGCGATGGTCAGCACGGCCGAGGTCGCGATGCGGGAAATGCGTCTGGTCATTCTGCCTGTCCGTTCCGTTGCTCGTTCATGGGCTTTTCTTCTGGTTGCGGCCAGTCTAGCCCAGCCCGGCGCGGCTGGATAGGGGCGGATCAGCCGTCCTCCTCGGCAAAGAGCGGCTCCATCTGGGCGACGATCACCGCGTTCTCGTTCAGCGCGCGGTCCATCAGGGCGCGCTCCTCCTCGGGGATCTCGTGGCCCTCGGCCAGGCGCTCGTCGATGCTGCCATGGCCGGTGACCTCGATGGGCGCCAGCCCGGCCTGCTTGAGGATGGCGACGGTCTCGCGCACCGCCTCCTCCTCGGTCACGCCCGAGGCGTAGCAGACCAAAGCCGCGCCGCTGGCGCCTTCCGGCAGACCATCATCCGCGGCGCGGCCGACCTCGACCAGAAGCGTGTAGACCTGCTGGGCCATGGCTTTTCCTTTGCTGCATTTTCGCGTCATATCGCCCGAAACCGGAGGGAGAGACAATGAGCAAGAGCTTGAAGCGGGTGCAATCGGCGCTGCAGGCGGCCGGGCTTGCCGTCGAGATCCGCGAGACCGACGACAGCGCCCGCACCGCCGAGGGCGCGGCGGCCGCGGTCGGCTGCGCGGTCGACCAGATCGCCAAGTCGATCATCTTCCGCGGCGAGACGACCGGCCATGTCGTGCTGTTCCTGACCGCCGGCGGCAATCGCGTCGATCCGGCCAAGGCGACGGCGCTGGCGGGGCAAAGCCTCGGCAAGGCCGATGCGGACCTGATCCGGGCCGAGACCGGCTTCGCCATCGGCGGCGTCGCGCCGGTCGGGCATCTGCGCCAAGTCCAGGCCTGGCTGGACCCGCGCCTGCTGGATTTCGAGACGGTCTGGGCGGCGGCCGGGACGCCGCGCCACGTCTTCGCCATCGCGCCGGAGGATCTGGTCCGCATCACCGGGGCGAAACAGGCGGATTTCATCGCCTGACAGGAAAAGGGGCGGGAAACCCCGCCCCGTTTTCGCTATCCGGCCACTGCCCGGTAAAGCCAGATCAGCACCACCGCGCCGATGAGCCCGGCGACCCCCTGCGCGAGCCAGCTGCCGGCCTGGGCGTTCAGCCCGACCAGACCCAGAAGCGCATTACCGACGATGGCGCCGACGATGCCCAGGATGACGTTGAGGATGATCCCCGTATCCGCCTTCATGATGCTGCTGGCGATCCAGCCCGCAAGACCGCCGACGATGATCGCGGCCAGCCAACCCAAACCCTGCATGTGAAACTCCGCTTTCAGGATACCTGTGCGGGTTGAACGCAGCGGCGGCGCTTGGGTTTCACGCCGGACTCACGCAGGGGTGAGTCCGGTGCAGGGCTGCAACAGGTCAGTCGCGCAGCAGCTCGTTGATCGAGGTCTTGGAGCGGGTCTGCGCATCGACGCGCTTCACGATCACCGCGCAATAAAGGTTCACGCCGTTCTTTGAGGGCATCGAGCCGGCGACCACCACCGAACCGGCCGGCACCTCGCCATACATGACCTCGCCGGTCTCGCGGTCGACGATCTTGGTGGACTTGCCGATGAAGACCCCCATGCCCAGGACCGAGCCCTCGCGCACGATGCAGCCCTCGACCACTTCCGAACGCGCGCCGATGAAGCAATTGTCCTCGATGATGGTCGGACCGGCCTGCATCGGTTCCAGCACGCCGCCGATGCCGACGCCGCCCGAAAGATGCACGTTCTTGCCGATCTGCGCGCAGGAGCCGACGGTGGCCCAGGTGTCGACCATGGTGCCCTCGTCGACATAGGCCCCCAGGTTCACGAAGCTGGGCATCAGCACCACGCCCTTGGCGATATAGGCCGAGCGGCGCACCACGCAGTTCGGCACGGCGCGGAAGCCGGCGGCCTGCCATTGCGCCTGGCCCCAATGGGCAAACTTGCTGTCCACCTTGTCCCACCAGGTGCCGCCCTGCGGGCCGCCCATATGCACTTCCATGTCCTTCAGGCGAAAGCCCAGCAGCACGGCCTTTTTCGCCCATTGGTTCACATGCCAGTCGCTGCCGCGCTTTTCGGCGACGCGCAGAGCGCCCTTGTCCAGCGCCTCCAGCGTGGCCTCGACGGCGTCGCGAACCTCGCCCTTGGTCGCGGGGGTGATCTGGTCGCGGATCTCCCAGGCGGATTCGATGGCGGCTTCAAGTGCGTCATTCGACATGGTCTGGCCTCTCAACGGTGGAAACTCCTGTCCAAGGGCTATAAGCCGAGGGGTGCAGCCGCGCAATGTGCGGCGGTCCCCGCCAGAGGTTTGGATGACAGAACTAGAAGAGCGCAGCCACCCGTTCCGCGACAGCCATCAGGACGTGGCGGTGGCCGAGATCACCCCCGACACGGCCCAGACCCGCGCGCCGGCCTATCGGCTGGCCTTTACCGATACCGAATTCCTGCTGCGCGAGGAACTGCGCCCGGTGCGGCTGCAGCTTGAACTGCTGAAGCCGCAGATGATCATGGACGCGCGCGGCATCCGCTCGACCGTGGTGATGTTCGGCGGCGCCCGCATCCCCGCGCCCGAGCGGCGGGAAGGCGCGCGCACCCCGGAGCTGGCCGCCCTGTCGCATTACTATGACGAGGCGCGGCGCTTTGCCCGGCTGATGACGGAACGCAGCCTGGAAAGCTATGGCGCCGAGAACGTGATCTGCACCGGCGGCGGGCCGGGGGTGATGGAGGCCGGCAACCTGGGTGCGCATGAGGCGGGCGGCGCCTCGATCGGCCTGTCCATCGTGCTGCCGCACGAGCAGACGCCGAACGCCTATGTCACGCCCGACCTGTGCTTCAACTTCCATTATTTCGCCATCCGCAAGATGCATTTCCTGATGCGGGCCAAGGCGGTGACGATCTTCCCCGGCGGCTTCGGCACCATGGACGAGATGTTCGAGGCGCTGACCCTGATCCAGACCGGCCGCATGAAGCGGGTGCCCTTCATCCTGTTCGGGCCGGAGTTCTGGCACAAGGTGATCAACTGGCAGGCGCTGGCCGAGGCCGGCACTATCAGCCCCGAGGACCTGGAGCTGATCAGCTTCGTCGAAAGCGCCGACGAGGCGGTCGAGATCATCGACAACTGGGAGGTGCCCTGCCCCTGACGGGGGACCCCTTGCGCCGGCAGCCCCTCGAGGGCCTTCGCTTTCGGGCCCGACGGACGCCTCGCTCCGGCTATGTCCCGCCGACGGCGATGCGCCGAGCCGAAGCCCGGCCGCCGCGCCTCGCCGCCTGGCCCGCTCTTGCGGCGAACCGCAAGGCCGGCAACGGGCGAGCCTGCGACCATCGCGTCGCACCGGCGCAGTAAAACCGTTAAAAGGCCGCTGGAAAACTCTGAAAAGGCTATGGTGCCGGAAATCGTTCCGGAGCTGGTGAAGATCCGCCTCAGCATCGGGAATTTCCGGCCGTGTCTGAGGCGGGTTTTCTGGTTCCTGGCGCAGGCTGTCCCCACGCGTGGACTTTTTCAGCAGACAGTTAAGGCTTCTACTCCGGCCGAGCCCCAGAGCGGGATACGCCGCAAACCCGTTCGCCGCAAACCTGCTCGGGCGAACCTGTCGACCGCCTGTGACGCCCGGGCGAGCCGTGATCTCGAAATTGCGCCGGCAATCGACCGTCACCCGGTCCAGCCCAGTGCCCCCTGTGCACCGCCTGATTTCAGTCGGCGAGCCATGACAGCCGCCACCCGCTCGCCGCTGCCATTCGGGCTGCGACGGTGCCGGGCAACGCAATTCCGGACGCGTCGACTGCAACCGTCGCTATTTCGGCCACCAGGCGATGAAATCGGTCGCGCCGACAGCTTGGGGCTGGCCGCCTGAGCTGCGCTCGGGCAGAGGCTCGGCAGGCGGATCCGCCTGCTCTGCGCCATGACGATAGATCGCAAGGGAAAGCTCGGGCCGCAATTCGGGGTCGGGCGGATCCTCGGCGGCGCGGATCACGATGGTGCCGAGTTTCAGCGCCCGCCGAAAGGATTCGTCATCGCCATAGATCGCGGTCAGGAACCTGATCACCTTGGCACGGAACACGGCGCGATCCTGGGGGCCGTCCATATCCTCGGCCGCCCTGGCCGGCTTGACGGCCTGCCGCCGGGGCGGGGCCGCTTCGGTCTGCTGCGAGCGGTCGATGCCTCCGCGCCCAAGCGGCACGTCGCCGGCGACGGCACCGGATTCCTCGACCACCGGCACTTCGGGCTGGGCGCGGGCGATGGTTGGACCGACGACCTCGACCTCTCGCGCCGCCTGGGGGGTGGCGGGGCCGGCCCGGCTGTGGATCTGATTGACGATTGGGATCATGACATACCCCGGAAACTGATGACCTTGATGGCCCATCCTAGCAGAGAGGTCTGGGAAATTCACCTGGGCCCTCCCGGCATTCTGCCTAAAAACTTAATCGTTCAAAGGCGTTGCACTCATTCGCGATGATAGGGGCTGCCGGCGAGGATGGTGGTGGCGCGATAGATCTGCTCGGCCAGCATGACGCGGACCAGCATATGCGGCCAGACCATGCGGCCGAAGCTGATCGCCAGGTCGGCCCGGTCGCGCAGGCCGGGGTCGATGCCATCCGCGCCGCCGATCACGAAGGCCACATCCCGGGCCTGGTCGCGCCAGCCGGCGATTCGCGCCGCGAATTCCGGAGAGCTGAGCATCTGGCCGCGCTCGTCCAGCACCACCAGGGCCGCGCCGTCGGGGACGGCCCTGGCCAGCAGCGCCGCCTCGGCCGCCATGCCGCCGCCGCGCCGGTCCTCGACCTCGGCCAGCGTCACGGGGGGCAGGCCCAGGCTGCGGCCCGCCTTGGCCTGACGGTCCAGGTAATCGGCGATCAGCTTCGCCTCGGGGCCCTGCCGCAGCCGCCCGACCGCGGCAATGACCATGCGCATGGGTCAGTTCTGGGTCTTGCGGGCCTCTTCGGCCGCGTGTTCAGCACGCATCCGGTCAAGCGTGGCCGAGCGCAGCGCGTCGGCCGGCATCCACATCTTTTCCAGCTGGTAGAATTCCCGGACTTCGGGACGGAAGACATGGACGATCACGTCGTCGGTGTCGATCAGCACCCAATCGCCGGTTTCCTTGCCCTCGATCCGGGCCGAGCGGCCGGTCTGCTCTTTCAGGCGCTCGACCAGCTTTTCGGCGATCGAGGCCACCTGCCGCGCGTTGCGGCCCGAGGCGATCACCATGTGATCGGCCATAGCCGAGCGGCCGCGCAGGTCGATGGTCACGACATCTTCGGCCTTGTCGTCGTCAAGAGAGGCAAGAATGCGGCCCAGTAGCTGATCGCTCGTCAGCCCGGACTCCGCGGTGGTCGCAGCCGGCGCAGAAGCCGGCGAGACGGTATTGGACAGGGGTTCATCCTCCGGTCATCACGCCGATCTCCCCCGGCGCCGGGGCCCTAGTAATGTAGCACGGAATCGCGCCTGCTCAATGTGGCGGCGGCGGATTTCTGGCGGGCTCGGCCGAGGAACAGGCGGAAAGCGGCAGATTCCCCCAGGGATCGACGCATCGCACCTGCCCGGCACCCCAGGCCAGCTGCCGGGTTTCGGCCCCCGCCACCCCCTGCGCCGGGCCCGGCCGGTCCTGTTCCAGGCCCACGGCCAGCGCAAAGGCGGCCACGCAGAGCAGGGGAATCGTCCGCAGGATGATGCGAATCAGCATGATCGGTCCCTTTCTTGTTCCTTGCGTAGAAAATAGGGGCCATTTCTCAACTTGGAATTAACAGGACCGTGTGGCGATATTGAATATGACGTGAAATCGACCTATTACTGCTGTCATGCGAGGATTCGTCTATTTCGACATTCACGACCGCGCCCGCCTGCCGGGCCGGTTCTACGGCGAAAGCCTGTCCGTCACCGCCCGACTTTGACGACGGCGGGCGCCTTTGCGCGCCCTGCCGCAGGTTGCGGCCCCTCCGCCCTTTCCCAGCTAGTCTTCCAGAAAAGAGACAGCCATGACCGGCAACACGAACGCGGGCGCGCCCCGCACCCTCTACGACAAGATCTTCGACGCCCATGTGGTCGAGCGTTCCGACGACGGCACCTGCATCCTCTATATCGACCGCCACCTGGTGCATGAGGTGACCTCGCCCCAGGCCTTCGAGGGCCTGCGCATGGCCGGCCGCAAGGTGCGCCGCCCCGACCAGACCATCGCCGTGCCGGACCACAACGTGCCCACCACCGCCGACCGCGTGGACGGCATCGAGAACCCCGAGGGCCGCATCCAGGTCGCGGAACTGGACAAGAACGCCCGCGAATTCGGGCTGAACTATTACCCGATGAACGACATCCGCCAGGGCATCGTCCATATCGTCGGGCCGGAACAGGGCTGGACCCTGCCCGGCATGACGGTCGTCTGCGGCGACAGCCACACCGCGACGCATGGCGCCTTCGGCGCGCTGGCGCATGGCATCGGCACCTCGGAAGTGGAACACGTCCTGGCCACCCAGACGCTGATCCAGAAGAAATCCAAGAACATGAAGGTGGAAATCACTGGCAAGCTGCGTCCCGGCGTCACCGCCAAGGACATCACGCTGGCGGTGATCGGCAAGACCGGCACCGCCGGCGGCACCGGCTATGTCATCGAATATTGCGGCGAGGCGATCCGCGACCTGTCGATGGAAGGCCGCATGACCGTCTGCAACATGGCCATCGAGGGCGGCGCCCGCGCCGGCCTGATCGCCCCGGACGAAAAGACCTTCGACTATTGCAAGGGCCGCCCCCATGCCCCGAAAGGCGCCGCCTGGGAGGCCGCGGTCAGCTGGTGGAAGACCCTCTTCAGCGACGAGGGCGCGCATTGGGACAAGGTCGTCACCATCCGCGGCGAGGACATCGCCCCGGTGGTGACCTGGGGCACCTCGCCCGAGGACGTGCTGCCGATCACCGGCACGGTTCCCGCCCCCGAGGATTTCGAGGGCGGCAAGGTCGAGGCCGCGCGCCGCAGCCTCGACTACATGGGCCTGAAGCCGGGCACCCCGCTGAACCAGATCAAGATCGACGCGGTCTTCATCGGTTCCTGCACCAACGGCCGGATCGAGGACCTGCGCGCCGCCGCCGGCATCCTCAAGGGCCACAGGCTGGCGCCGGGCGTGCGCGGCATGGTCGTGCCGGGCTCGGGCCTGGTGCGCATGCAGGCCGAGGAAGAGGGCCTGGACAAGATCTTCATCGACGCCGGCTTCGAATGGCGTCTGGCCGGCTGCTCGATGTGCCTGGGCATGAACCCCGACCAGCTGGCGCCGGGCGAACGCTGCGCCGCGACCTCGAACCGCAATTTCGAGGGACGCATGGGCCGCGGCGGCCGCACGCATCTGATGTCGCCGGTCATGGCGGCGGCGGCGGGCATCAAGGGCCACCTGACCGACGTGCGCGAGCTTCTGGCGGAAACCGTCTGATGCTTCGGGCGGGGCCCCTAGCGGCCCCGCCGCAGAAGCAGCAGGGCGTTGATCGCGATCAGCACCAGCCCGGCATTCTCGAACCAGAAGTTGAACTTGAGGTTCGCGAAATCCATGCTGATGAGCATATCGACATGATGGAAACCCACCGCGCGCACCAGCACGAAACCGCACAGCACGGCCAGCCCCAGCAGGGCAAGGCCGTTGCGGCGCATGTGCCCGCGCAGGGCCTTCGTCGCCCAGATCAGCGCAACCGCCACGCCCAGCACCAGCCCGGCGATAAAGGCCAGCTGCACCAGGTAGCGGCTGTCGTACCAGCCTTGCGCCCGGGCCATGCAGCGTCCGGTGGCAGTCAGCGCCGTCTGCAGGTCAAGCTGCTTGTTCAGCGCCAGGAACGCCATCAGCCCGGCGATCGCCAGCCACAGCCCGCGCGCCGCGCCGGCCGGCCGGCGGCGCAGCACCTTCACCGCCAGGAACAGGCAGACAAGATACGAGAGCACCGTCAGCCAGCCGGTGATCTCGGGATCGCCGATCTGCGGCGTCCAGTCGCGCGCGATGCAGGCGCGCAGGGCGGCGAAACTCGAAAACCCGAAAAACATCAGCAAGACCCGTATAGCCATGGCGCCAGGCGCCGCTCGGGTCTCGGTTAACGGGCGCGCGCGCCCCAAGTCAATTCTGCGAGGATCAAGACATGGACAAGTTCACCACCCTGACCGGCATCGCGGCGCCCATGCCGCTGGTCAATATCGACACCGACATGATCATCCCCAAACAGTTCCTGAAGACGATCCACCGCTCGGGTCTGGGCAAGAACCTGTTCGACGAGATGCGCTACGACGCCGAAGGCAACGAGATCCCGGATTTCGTGCTGAACCAGCCGGCTTACCGCGAGGCGCAGATCATCGTCGCCGGCGACAATTTCGGCTGCGGCTCGTCGCGCGAACATGCGCCCTGGGCGCTGCTGGATTTCGGCATCCGCTGCGTGATCTCCACCAGCTTCGCCGACATCTTCTACAACAACTGCTTCAAGAACGGCATCCTGCCCATCGTCATGCCGCCCGAGGTGGTGGAGGTGCTGATGGAGGACGCGAAGAAAGGCGCCAATGCCCGCATGACCGTGGACCTGGAAAACCTGACCGTGACCACCTCGGACGGGCAGAGCTTCCCCTTCGAGCTGGACCCGTTCCGCCGCCATTGCCTGCTGAACGGGCTGGACGATATCGGCCTGACCATGGAAAAGGCCGGCGCCATCGACACCTTCGAGGCGCAGATGGCCCAGAGCCGGCCTTGGGTGTAAGGGCGCTTGCCGGGGCGGTCCTGCTGGCCGTCCTTGGCCTCGCCGCCCATGCCGAGCCCTTGCGGATCGCCACCTACAGCCCCGACCTGTCGCGCGACGGGCCGGGGCTTTTGTTGCGCGACCTCGGCCGCGAGGATGCGCAGGTCGCAGCGGTCGTCGCCGTGCTGGCCGAGACCCGGCCCGACATCCTGCTGCTGACCGATTTCGACTGGGATCTGGACGGCCGGGCGCTGGACGCCTTTGCCGCAAGGCTGGCCCGGGTCGGGCTGGACTATCCGCACCGTTTCGCGGCGCGGCCGAATTCCGGCATGGCGACCGGGCTGGACCTGAACGCCGACGGGCGGCTGGGCACGGCGGACGACGCGCAGGGCTATGGCAGATTCTCGGGCCAGGGCGGCATGGCGATCCTGTCGCGCCATCCCATCGGGCCGGTGACGGATTACACCGGCGTCCTGTGGCGCGACCTGCCCGGCCACCTGATGCCGCCGCTGCCCGAGAAGGTGGCGGCGATCCGCCGGCTGTCCTCGACCGCGCATTGGGACGCGGTGGTGACGGTAGCGGGCAACCCGCTGCACCTGCTCGCCATGTCCGCGACGCCGCCGGTCTTCGATGGGCCCGAGGACCTGAACGGCCGGCGCAACCATGACGAGCTGGCCTTCTGGCTGCACCACCTGCCGGGCGGCCCTTTCGTGCTGGCCGGCAACCTGAACCTCGACCCCATGGACAGCGAGGGCCGGCCCGAGGCGCTGGCCCGGATCATGGCGCATGTCACCGACCCCCGGCCCCGCAGCGCCGGCGGGGCGGCAGCAAAGGGCGGCGTGAACGACCGCCACAAGGGCGATCCGGCGCTGGATACCGGCGACTGGCCCGACGACAAGCCGCCCGGCAACCTGCGCGTCGATTACGTCCTGCCGGCCAAGGGCCTCACGGTGCTGGACGCGGGCGTGTTCTGGCCGGCCGAGGGCCCGCTGGCCGAGGCCGCCCTGGCCGCTTCCGCGCACCGGCTGGTCTGGGTCGATCTGGACTGGCCGCCGGCCCCGTGATCCGGACAAGCCCGCCTGCCTCGATCCCCGCGCGATCCCTCGGGCATCTTCTTCGTTCTCCAAATACCCATGCGACAGCGCCGCCCGCCGGCCCGCCGCCCGGTCCTCGATTCCGCTTGCCGCCGCGGCGGCGTCGCAGGTAACATATGCGTGTATCGGTGCCCCTTTCCGGGGCCAAAAGGGAATGCGGTGCGGCCCGGGGCATCCGGGGCCAAATCCGCAGCCGCCCCCGCGACTGTAAGCGGAGAGCGGACGCCCATCATGCCACTGGCCAACCGGCCGGGAAGGCGGGCGTCTGCCGTGACCCGCAAGCCAGGAGACCTGCCGATGCGCAAAACCGCAACGTCGTCGGGTTGGACGACATAAGGAAAGGGTCGCGGATGACCGCAAAACCCATGACCGCCGCGGGGGCCAGCCGCGCCTCGGTGCTGTTTCCCGCCATCGCCGCCTTCGCCATCGGCTTCGGGCTGATCTTCATGTCCGGGCTGGTGCAGGCCGAAACCCTGCATGACGCTGCCCATGACGTGCGTCACGCCACCGGCTTCCCCTGCCACTGACATGTTCTCGCGCATTCTGACCAGCGGATTGATCGCTGGCGCTGCAACGGGGCTGATTGCCGCCCTGTTGCAGCTTTGGTTCGTGCAGCCGGTGCTGCTGCATGCCGAGCTTTACGAATCCGGGCAGCTGGCGCATTTCGGCGCCGAATCCGTCAGCGCGCATCAGGATCTCGGCCCCTTCGAATGGACCCGCAACATGCTTTCGGTGCTGTTCACCATGCTGGTCTATGCCGGCTACGGGCTGATGCTGGTGGCGCTGATGGCGGTTGCCGAATCGCAGGGCAATGCGGTCACGGCGCGGCAGGGGCTGCTTTGGGGTCTTGCCGGCTACCTGACCATGCAGCTCGCCCCCGCCTTCGGCCTTGCCCCCGAGGTGCCGGGCGTCGCCGCCGCCGATGTGCAGATCCGCGCCATCTGGTGGCTGGGCACGGCGCTGGCCACCGGGCTTGCGCTGTGGCTGATCGCCTTTGGCAGGGGCTGGGCGGCCTGGGGCGTGGCAATCGTGCTGATCCTCGCGCCGCATCTGATCGGCGCGCCGCAGCCCGACAGCTATGCCGGCCCGGTCCCGCCCGAGCTTTCGGCCGAATTCGCCGGCCGCGCGCTGGGGGCCGGCGCCCTGGCCTGGGCGGTGCTCGGCCTGCTGGCCGGCTGGTTCTGGCAGCGCGAGGGGCAGCGCGCGCCCCTTCCGCAAGCCGCCTGATCCGGCCGCAGCCTTCCGGCCGGGCGCGCAGCCGTGCCCGGCCCTTTCCATGAACCGGGGGGACAGACATGGATCGCTCGATCCCGATGCTGCTGATCGGCCTGATCTTCGGCGGCGGCATGGGCTTCGTCATCGCCGCCGCCAACGGCATCACGCTGGACGGCCACGACCACGGCGCGCATGGCCATGGCGCGCAGGCCGCGGCGCATGACCACGGCGCGCCCATCGACCTGCCCGCCGGCAGCGCCACCGCCTCGGCCCGGCTGGAGCCCGACAGCGTCGCGGGCTGGAACCTGTTCCTGCAAAGTCCCGGCTTCTGCTTCGCCCCCGAACATGCCGGGCTGGCCGACCGGCCCGGCGAGGGGCACGCGCATCTTTACCTGAACGGCCGCAAGATCGCCCGGCTCTACGGCCCGGCCCATCACCTCGACGCGCTCGCGCCCGGCGACCGGCTGCGGGTCGAGCTGAACGCGAACGACCACCGGCCGCTGACGGTTGCCGGCCAGCCGCTCGCCGTCGAGTTGACCGTGCCCGACCGGCCGGTCGCCATCCGCGCCGGGGCCGCGGGCCTGCCCGACAGCGCCATCTGCGCGGCGTCCTGATGGAGTTCGGCCCCAAGGACAGCGCCGCACTGGAGCGCATCCTGCGCTGGCGCCGCGACGTGCGGCATTTCCGCGACGACCCGATCCCCGAGCCGCTGCTGGACGAGTTGCGCGCGGCGATGGAACTGGCGCCCTCGGTCGGCAATGCCCGGCCCTGGCGGGTGATCCGGGTCGAAAGCCCGGCGCTGCGCGCCGAGATCCGCGCCGATTTCCTGCGCTGCAATGCCGAGGCCGCCAACCGCTATCAGGGCCGGCAGCGGCAGGAATACGATGCGCTGAAGCTGGCCGGCCTGGACCGCGCGCCCGTCTGGCTGGCCGTCTTCACCCGGATCGACCCGGCCGAGGGCCATGGCCTCGGCCGCGCCACCATGCCGCAAACCCTGCGGCAATCGACGGCCATGGCGATCCATGCGCTGTGGCTGGCGGCACGGGTGCGCAACCTGGGCCTCGGCATGGTCTCGATCCTCGATCCGGCGCGGATCACGACACTGCTGCAAGCCCCCGACCACTGGGAGTTCTCGGCACTCCTCTGCCTCGGCTGGCCCGAATTCACCGACGACACGCCGCTGCTGCACCGCGCGGGCTGGCAGGAAAACACCGCGCGGGACTGGCAGCGGCGCTGAGCCCTACATCTTCTCGCCGGGCAGGCGGCTGGCCTGGCGCACCCAGTCGGCAAACTGGTCCTCGTCGAACGGCCCCTCGGGGATGTGCAGGTAGCGCACCTCCGGATGTTTCGAGGCGACCGGCGGCATCGGCTCAAGCTGCGTGCCGCGAAAGAAGCCGATCTTGATGTATTTCGTCATGCAATGGAAACTAAGGAACCAGTGCCCCTCCTCGACCCCGTAAAGGGGCGAGTTCCATTTCACCGCCTTCTTCACCCCCGGCACGGTGCGGGTGATGATCTCGTCCAGCTTCTGGCCGATCTCCTGCTTCCAGCCCGGCATGGCGGCGATATAGGCGCGGACCGGCGCCTCGCCATAGCCCTTGGGGATTTGCGGGTTGCCGCCCGAAAGCAGCTTCGGCTTGTCCTGCGATTTCTCCATGCTCCTAGAACTCCACGCCCGGCTGGGCCTTGATCCCGTCGCGGAACGGGTGCTTGACCTGCTCCATCTCGGTCACAAGATCGGCCAGCGCGATAAGTTCCGGCCTGGCATTGCGCCCGGTCAGCACGACATGGTTCATCGGCGGCTTTTCGTCGCGCAGGAAGGCCAGCACCTCGTCCAGATCCAGATAGTCATAGCGCAGGGCGATGTTGATCTCGTCCAGCAGCACCATGCGGATCGAGGGATCGCGGATCAGCTGCTTGGCCTTTTCCCAGCCGGCGCGGGCGGCGGCGATGTCGCGCTCGCGGTCCTGCGTCTCCCAGGTGAAGCCCTCGCCCATGGCGTGGAACTGGCACAGATCGGCGAAATGCGCGGTCAGCAGCCGCCGCTCGCCGGTGTCCCAGGCGCCCTTGATGAACTGCACCACCGCGCAGGGCATGCCATGGGCGATGCAGCGCAGGATCATCCCGAAGCCCGAGGAGGACTTGCCCTTGCCCTTGCCGGTATGGACGATGACCAGCCCCTTCTCGCCCTGCTTCCCGGCCATCATCCTGTCGCGGGCGGCCTTGATCTTCGCCATCTTCTCGGCGTGGCGGGCGTTGTCGTCGGTCTGCATCGGGCACTCCTTCGCTTGACAAGTCGGGACCGGGCGCGCACAGACAGGGGGCGCTGGTTCCTGTCCTATGACAGGCGAAGAGGGAATGCGACAGGCAACCGCCTGGAAGCAGCCGCCCCCGCGACCGTGACCGGAGAGGTCGCCCCGAAGCCACTGGCGAAAGCCGGGAAGGCGGGGCGGCCGTGGGCCAAGGCCCGAATCCGCAAGCCGGGAGACCTGCCAGCGCAGAAGGATCGACCGGCGGACGGGGTGTTCCCGCTGGGGCTTGGGGCATTCGCGCCCCTGCGCCCTGCCGCCACAACGGATGAAGGGCGCATGACAGTCACGCTGCATGTCTGCATCACCTGCCGCGCCGGCCAGCCGGTGCTTGAGGGCGAGCCGGTGCCCGGCGCGCGGCTGCATGACGCGCTGACCGCCGAAGGCGCCCCCGACGGCGTGCGCATCGTCCCGGTCGAATGCCTGTCGGCCTGCGCCAGCGGCGCGGCCATCGCGCTGTCGGCACCCGGCCGCTGGACCTATGTCTATGGCCGCATGTCGGCCGAGGACGCGCCCGAGATCCTGGCCGGCGCCGCCGCCTATGCCGGCGCCCCCGACGGCATCGTGCCCTGGCGCGAGCGCGTCACGATTTTCCGCAAGCGCAGCCTCGCGCGCATTCCTCCGATTGGGTAGCCCATGACCGACCTGACCAAGACCCCCGTGACCGTCATCACCGGCTTTCTCGGCGCCGGCAAGACCACGCTGATCCGCCACCTGATGCTGAACCCGCAGGGCAAGCGGCTGGCGGTGCTGGTCAATGAATTCGGCACCATGGGCGTCGATGGCGAGATCCTGAAATCCTGCGCCGACGAGAACTGCCCGGCCGAGAACATCATGGAACTGTCGAACGGCTGCATCTGCTGCACCGTGGCCGACGATTTCATCCCGACGCTGGAGCGGCTGATGGCGATGCCGGTGAAGCCCGACCACATCCTGATCGAGACCTCGGGCCTTGCCCTGCCCAAGCCCTTGCTGAAAGCCTTCGACTGGCCCGCCATCCGCTCGCGCATCACCGTGGACGGGGTGATCGCGCTGGCTGATGCCGAGGCGGTGGCCGCCGGCCGCTTCGCCCCGGACGAGGCCGCCGTCGAGGCGCAGCGCGCCGCCGACGACAGCCTCGACCACGAAACGCCCCTGTCCGAGGTGTTCGAGGACCAGATCGCCTGCGCCGACATCGTCCTGCTCTCCAAGGCCGACCTGGCCGGCGAGGACGGGCTGGCCGCCGCCCGCGCGGTGATCGAGGCCGAGGCGCCGCGCAAGCTGCCGATCCTGCCGCTGACCGATGGGGTGATCGACCCGCGGGTGATCCTTGGGCTGGGTGCGGCGGCCGAGAACGACCTTGCCGCCCGCCCCAGCCATCACGACGGCGCCGAGGACCACGAACATGACGATTTCGACTCGGTGGTGATCGAGCTGGCCGAGATCGCCGACCCCGCCGAGCTTGCCGCCCGCATCGAGCGGCTGGCCCGCGACCAGAACATCCTGCGCGTCAAGGGCCATGTCGCCGTCGCCGGCAAGCCCATGCGCCTGCTGGTCCAGGCGGTGGGCGAGCGGGTGCGCCACCAATACGACCGGCCCTGGGGCGACGGCCCCCGCGCCTCGCGCCTTGTCGTCATCGCCGAGCATGACGATATCGACGAGGCCGCGATCCGGGCGATCCTGGCGGCCTGACGATGCACGTCGTCTTCCGCGAAAGCCGTGGGCTTGAGGAAACCGAGGTCCCGACCGACCCCGGCCAAAGCCCCGCAGAGCTGGTGGTGCTGTCCTATTCCGACAGCGACCTCGGCGCTTTCGCGGCGGGCTGGCACCGGGCAGCCGGCGGCCTGCCCACGCTGCGGCTGTGCAACCTCTCGGCGCTGCGGCACCCGGTCTCGGTCGATCAATATGTCGAGGCGACGCTGTCCGGCGCCCGCGCCGTGCTGGTCCGGCTGATCGGCGGCGAGCCCTATTGGCCCTATGGCGTGGCCAGCCTGCAGGATCTGGCGCGCAGGCGCGGCATCGCGCTGGCCTTCCTGCCGGCGGACGGCCGGCCCGATCCGACGCTGGACCGGTTTTCCACCCTGCCGGCACCGCTGCTGCGCCGGCTTTCGGCGCTGTGCGACCAGGGCGGCGCGGTCGCGGCGCAGATGGCGCTGGCGGAGCTGGCGCAGGCGGCAGAACTGCCCGCCGCCCCGGTCCGTGGCGAGGCCGCGATCCCGGATTTCGGCTTCTACGACCCCGACCGCGGCGTGATCGACCGCCCCGAGCCCGGCCTGCTGGTCAGCTTCTATCGCAGCTACCTGACCGCGGCCGACCTGGCGCCGGTGGATGCGATGATCCGCGCCCTGCGCGGGGCGGGGCTGGCGGCGACCGGGGTCTTCGCGCCCTCGCTCAAGGCGCCGGGCTTCGCCGGCTGGCTGGCGCCGCATCTGCCCGGGCTTGCGGCGGTGGTGAACCTGACCGCCTTTTCCGCCCGCGACGATGCCGGCGCGACGCCCTTCGACGGCGCGGATTGCCCGGTCTTTCAGGTGGCGCTGTCCACCGCCCCCCGCGCGCTCTGGGCGGCCGAGGAGCGCGGCCTTTCCGCCGCCGATCTGGCCATGCATGTCGTGCTGCCCGAGGTCGATGGCCGCATCTTCCTGGGCGCGATCAGCTTCAAGGAACCGCAAGAGCGCGACCCCGACCTGCAATTCGCCCGCGTGATCCACGCCCCGGACACGGGCCGCATCGAGGCTGCGGTGGCGCGCATCAAGGCCTGGCTCGGCCTGCCGGCGCCGCGGCGGGCGGTGGTGCTGTCCACCTATCCCGGCAAGGCGCATCAGCTCGCCCATGCGGTGGGACTGGACGCGCTGGCATCCTGCGGCGCGATCCTCGGGCTTCCGCATGACACCCTCGGCCACCGGCTGACGGCCGAACGCATCCACTGGCCGCTCTCGGCCTATCGCGAGGCGCTGGCCCGCCTGCCCCGACGCCTGCAGGACGACCTGCAGGCGGCATGGGGCGAACCGCCGGCCGAGGGCTTCCGTTTCGCCGCCCTCCGCCACGGCGCCGACCTGATCGCCCTGCAGCCCGAACGTGGCGAGGTGAAGACCCGCGCCGACGACTACCACGACCTGACGCGCACCCCGCGCCACGACTACGTCGCCTTCTACCTCTGGCTGCGGACGCAGGCGGAGGTCCTGATCCACATGGGCGCACATGGCACGCTGGAATGGCTGCCGGGCAAGTCGGTTGCCCTGTCGGACACCTGCTGGCCCGAGGCGCTGCTGGGCGACCTGCCGGTGATCTATCCCTTCATCGTCAACGACCCCGGCGAGGCGGCGCAGGCCAAGCGCCGGCTTTCGGCCGTGACGCTGGGCCACCTGCCGCCGCCGCTGGTCGACTCCGCCATCCCCGAGAGCCTGGCGCATCTGGAGCGGCTGCTGGACGAATATTCCACAGCCGACGGGCTGGACCCGCGCCGCCGCGACCGGCTGATCGCAGGTATCCGCGACGAGGCCCGCGCGGCGGGGGTGGAAGCCGACCTGGGCCTGCCCCCCGATGCCGCCCCGGCCGAGGCGATCCCGCTGATCGACCGCTTCCTCTGCGACCTCAAGGACAGCCGCTTCGGCGACGGGCTGCATGTCTATGGCACCGCTGCCGGCGAAACCGAGGGGCTGGCCCGGGCGCTCTCGGGCCATCGCGTGGCGCCCGGCCCCTCCGGCTCGCCGGCGCGGGGGCGGCTGGACGTGCTGCCGACCGGGCGCAACCTTTATGCCGTCGATCCGCGTGCCGTGCCCTCGCGCAATGCCCATGCCCAAGGGGTGAAGCTGGCCGAGGAGCTGCTGCGCCGGCACCTGCAGGATCACGGCGACTGGCCCAAGGGGCTGGTCGTGGACCTGTGGGGCAGCGCCACCATGCGCACGGCGGGCGAGGAATTCGCCATGGCCCTGCATCTGGCCGGGCTCAGCCCGCGCTGGGACGCCGTCTCGGGCCGCGTCACGGGCGTCGAGATCCTGCCCCTGGCCGAACTCGGCCGGCCGCGGATCGACGTGACGCTGCGGGTCTCGGGCCTGTTCCGCGACATCTTCCCCGGCCTCGCGCAGCTTTTCGAGACCGGGGCCGAGGCGCTCTCCACCCGCGACGAAACCCCGGCGGACAATCCCTACTGCAGCCGCGCCCCCCGCGTCTTCGGCCCGAAACCGGGGCTCTACGGCCTCGGCCTCGCCGACTTGGCCGAAAGCTTCACCGACGAGGCCCGGCGGGCGGCGGGCGAGGCGTGGCTGGCCGCCTCCTCCCATGCCATCGCCGCCGATGGCCGGATCACCCACCAGCCGCAGGCGATCCGCGACCGCTTGGCTCGGGCCGACGCCTTCGTCCACGCGCAGGACCTGCCGGAATCCGACCTGCTTCTGGCCGGCGACTATGCCGCGCACGAGGCGGGCTTCGCCGCCGCCATGGCCCGGATCGGCGCACCGGCGCCCGCGCTCTACCACCTCGACGCCACCCGCCCCGGCCAGCCCCGCGCCCGCAGCCTGACCGAGGAAATCGCCCGCGTCACCCGCGCCCGCGCCGCCAATCCGGCCTGGGCCGACGGCATGATGCGGCACGGCTTCCGCGGCGCGGCCGAGATCGCGGCGACGCTCGACCACATGGCCGCCTTCGCCAATCTGGCCGGGGTGGTGCCCGGGCACCTCTTCGACCTCTATCACGACGCGACGCTGGGCCGGCCCGATGTTCTGGCCTTCATGCAGCGGGAAAACCCGGCCGCGCTGGCCGCCATGCGCGCGCTCTTCGCGCGGCTGCTCGATTCGGGCCTCTGGACCACGCGGCGCAATTCGGTTCTGGCAGGGGCGGCGCCATGAGCTTCGAGGTCAAGGGCTGGTGCCCCGGCGCATTGCGGCCGATGGCGTCCGGCGACGGGCTGGTCCTGCGCATCCGCGCCCGAAACGGACGGCTGGAACCCTGGCAGGCGCAGGCCATCGCCGACCTGTCCTGGAGCCACGGCAACGGCATGATGGACCTGACCAGCCGCGCCAACCTGCAATTGCGCGGCCTCGACGCCCGGGGACATGGCAAGGCGACCGCCGCGCTCGCCCGCCTCGGCCTGCTCGACGACAGCCCCGAGGCCGAGGCGCGGCGCAACGTGATCCTGTCGCCCTTCGCCCCCCTGGGCGGCGCAGCCTGGCAGGCGGCCGAGACCATCGCCCGGGCGATGACCGCGCCCGACGCGCCGCCGGTGCCCGGCAAGTTCGGCTTCGCCGTCGATGCCGACCCGCCGGTGCTGGCCGGGACGCCCGCGGATATCCGCCTGCGCCCGCAGGGTCCGGGCTGGCTGGTCCTGCCCGATGGCGGCGACTGGGCGCTGCCGGCCCGGAACGCCGGCCAGGCCGCCGCCCGCGCCGTCGAACTGGCGCGCTGGTTCACGCAGGGCGGCGTCCGGGACGGCCGCGGCCGGATGCGCGACCACCTGTGCCACGCCCCCGACCCGGCCCCCGGCGCGACGCCGCTCCCGCCTTCTCTGTTGTGCAAATACCCATGCGACAGCGCCACCGGAACCGCCGGCGCCGATCCGGCCGGCCCCGGCCCGGCGCCGAACGGCTGGCTGCTGGGCTTCGCCTTCGGCCAGATCACCGCCCGGCAACTGGCCGAGGCCGCCGCCCTGGGCCCGCTGCGCCTGACGCCGTGGCGGGCGCTGCTGATCGAGGGCGCCAGCCGCCCGCATATCGGCGGCGCCATCCTCGACCCCGGCGACCCGCTGCTGCGCATCCATGCCTGCACCGGCGCGCCCGGCTGCCCGCAGGCGCTGGCCAATGTCCGCGCCCTGGCCCGCAGCCTGGCGCCGCGCCTTGCCCCCGGCCAGAGCCTGCATGTCAGCGGCTGCGCCAAGGGCTGCGCCTATCAGGGCGCCGCCTCGGTGACGCTGGTCGCCACCGGCCCCGACCGCTTCGACCTGATCCGGAACGGCCGGCCCCGCGATCCCGCCGGGCTGACCGGGCTCGCGCCGGACCGAATCCCGCCCCTTCTCCGATAGCCGCCCCAGGAAACCCCGATGCTGCACCGATACGAAACCGACGGCGCCCGGATCTACGCGCAGTCCTTCGCCACCATCCGCGCCGAGGCCGACCTCGCCCGCTTCTCCGCCGAGGAAGAGCCGGTGGTGGTGCGCATGATCCATGCCGCCGGGCTGGTGGGGCTGGAACGCGACGTGGTCTTCTCGGCCGGCATGGCCGCGGCGGCGCGTCAGGCGCTGGAAGGCGGCGCGCCGATCCTCTGCGACGCGCGCATGGTCAGCGAGGGCATCACCCGCGCCCGCCTGCCCGCCGCGAACCGGGTCATCTGCACGCTGAACGACCCTCGCGTGCCGGACCTCGCGGCGCAGATGGGCAATACCCGCAGCGCCGCGGCGCTGGAGCTGTGGCGCGACGACCTCGCCGGCAGCGTGGTCGCCATCGGCAATGCGCCGACGGCGCTGTTCCACCTGCTCAACATGCTCCGCGATCCGGCCTGCCCGCGTCCGGCGGCGATCATCGGCTGCCCGGTGGGCTTCGTCGGCGCGGCGGAATCCAAGGCGGCGCTGATGGACGACCTGCCCGCGCCGGCGCTGGTGGTGCGCGGGCGGCTGGGCGGCTCGGCCATCACCGTCGCCGCCGTCAACGCGCTGGCCAGCCGGAAGGAATGACCATGGGCAAAATCATTTGCGCGGGGCTCGGCCCCGGCGATCCCGACCTGATCTCGGTCCGCGCCGACCGCGCCATCCGCGGTGCGCGGCAGATCGCCTATTTCCGCAAGAAGGGCCGCGCCGGCCAGGCCCGCCGCATCGTGGCCGAGATGCTGGCCCCGGACGTGGTCGAACACGCGATGGAATATCCGGTCACGACCGAGATCCCCTTCGACAGCCCGGAATACAACCGGCTGCTTGCGGGTTTCTACGACGACTGGACAATGCGGCTGGCCGCCCTGGCCGCCGACAGCGACGTGGTGGTGCTGTGCGAGGGCGACCCGCTGTTCTACGGCTCGTTCATGCATCTGCACGCGCGGCTGCAAGGCATCGTCCCGGTCGAGATCATCCCCGGCATTCCCGGCATGACCGGCTGCTGGAACGCCATCGGCCAGCCGATGACCTGGGGCGACGACGCCATGACCGTGCTGATGGGCACCCTGCCCGAGGCCGAGCTGGCCCGCCACATGCGCGCCGCCGACGCGGTGGTGGTGATGAAGACCGGCCGCAACCTGCCCAAGATCGCCCGCGCGCTGGCCTCGGCCGGGCGCATGGCCGATGCCTGGCTGGTCGAGCGCGGCACCATGCCCAGCCAGCGCGTGACCCCCCTGGCGCAGGCCGAGCTGGAGGCCTGCCCCTATTTCGCCACCGTGCTGGTGCATGGCAACGGCCGCCGGCCGCTGTCCGATTCTGCCGCGGATGCCGCCGAATGACGGGCTGGGTCGCGGTGGCGGGCCTCGGGCCGGGCGCGGAGGCGCTGGTCACCCCCGAGGTGCGGGCGGCGCTGGCCGAGGCGACCGATGTCGTGGGCTACATCCCCTATGTCGCCCGCATCGCCCCGCGCGAGGGGCTGGCGCTGCACCCTTCGGACAACCGGGTCGAGCTGGACCGCGCCCGCCTCGCGCTGGATCTGGCGGCGGACGGCAAGCGGGTCGTGGTGGTCTCCTCGGGCGATCCGGGGGTTTTCGCCATGGCCTCTGCCCTCTTCGAGGCGCTGGAGGAGCGTGGGGAGGCCCCCGAGATCCGCATCCTGCCCGGCATCACCGCCATGCTGGCCGCCGCCGCCCGGATCGGCGCGCCGCTGGGCCATGATTTCTGCGCCATCAACCTGTCGGACAATCTGAAACCCTGGGCGCTGATCGAAAAGCGCCTGCGGCTGGCGGCCGAGGCGGATTTCGCCATGGCCTTCTACAATCCGCGCTCGAAATCCCGGCCCGAGGGTTTCGCCCGCGCGCTGCAGATCCTGCGCGAATGCTGCGGGCCGAACCGGCTGATCTCCTTCGCCCGCGCCGTCTCGACCCCGGACGAGGCGATCCGCACCGTCACCCTGGCCGAGGCGCGGCCCGAGATGGCCGACATGCGCAGCGTCATCATCCTGGGCAACAGCGCCACCCGCCGGGTCGGCCCCTGGGTCTATACGCCGCGATCCGCGCCATGAAGCCAGGCCATGACCTCGGCCGGCGAGGCGACGACGCGGCGCAGCGGCAGCGCGGGCCGGTCGATCATCACCACCGGCAGGCCAAGGGCGCGGGCGGCGGCCAGCTTGGCCCGGGCGGCCTGACCCCCGGCATTCTTGGCGACGACATGGGCGATGGCGTGCCGCCGCATCAGCGCCATGTCGCCCGCGACGGTGAAGGGCCCGCGCGAGACGATCAGCGTCGCATCGCGCAGGGGATGCGCCGCCACCTCGGCAAAGCGCAGCATCCAGACGTGATTCAGCCCGACGAAAGGTTGCAGGTTCTGCCGCCCGATGGCCAGGAACACCGCCGAACCGTCGCCGGGCAGCGCCCTGGCGGCGGCGGCGTAATCGGGAACGTGCAGCCAGCGGTCTCCGGGCTGCGCGGCCCAGGGCGGGCGCTCCAGCGCGATCAGCGGCGTGCCGGTGGCCGTGCAGGCGGCGACGGCATTGCGGCTGATCCCCTCGGCAAAGGGGTGGGTGGCGTCGATGACATGGCTGATGCGCTCGGCCCGCAGATAGTCCACCAGCCCCTCGGGCCCGCCGAAGCCGCCGATGCGCATGGGCAGCGGCTGCGCCACCGGCTTCCTGGTGCGGCCGGCATAGGAATAGACCGCGTCCAGCCCGGCCTCGGCCAGCGCGCGGGCCATGGCCCCCGCCTCGGTGGTGCCGCCCAGCAGAAGGATGCGCGTCATGCCTGATCCCTGGCTTTCCATCATCGGTCTGGGCGAGGATGGCCCCGCCGGCCTGCCGCCTGCAAGCCGCGATGCGCTGGATCGGGCGGAAATCGTCTTCGGCGCCCCCCGGCATCTGGGACTAGCGGGGATCGCGGGGCCGCGGGGCCGGGAATGGCCGGTGCCCTTCGACCTGGCGCCGCTGCTGGCCTTGCGCGGGAAGCGGGTGGCGGCGCTGGTCTCGGGCGATCCGTTCTGGCACGGCGCCGGCGGCAGCATCGCCGCCGTACTGCAAGCGGGCGAATGGCGGGCCTTTCCCGCGCCCGGCACGTTTTCGCTGGCCGCCGCAAGGCTGGGCTGGCGGCTGGAGGAGGTCGCCTGCCTTGGCCTGCATGCCGCGCCCTTCGCCCGGCTGCGCCCGGTGATGGCACGCGGTGCGCGGGCGATCTGCCTGCTGCGCGACGGCGCCGCGCCGGCCCAGCTTGCCGAATGGCTGGTGGCGCAGGGGCTGGGCGCGACCCGCATGGTGGTGCTGGAGGCGCTTGGCGGCCCGCGCGAGCGCATCCGGCAGGCGCGGGCCGACGGCTTCGCGCTGGACTGCGCAGCCCCGGTGGCGGTGGCGCTGGATGGGGCGGACCTGCCGTCGGGCGCGGGCCTGCCGCGCGGCTTCGGCCTGCCCGACGACAGCTTTGCCCATGACGGCCAGATCACCCGCCGCGCCATCCGGGCGATGACGCTGGCCGCGCTTGGCCCGCGCGCGGGCGAGATGCTTTGGGACATCGGCGGCGGCTCGGGCTCGGTCAGCGTCGAATGGTGCCTGAACGGCGGCCGGGCAGTGACGCTGGAGCCCCGCGCCGACCGCATCGCCAATATCGCCGCCAATATCGAGGCGTTCGGGCAGGCCGGCCGGATGCGCGCGGTTCACGGCGATGCGCCCGACTTTCTGCGCGATCTGCCGCCGCCCGACGCGATCTTCCTCGGCGGCGGCGCCAGCATCGAGGTGATCGACGCCCTGCCCCCCGCCCGGCTGGTCGCGAATGCGGTGACGCTGGAGACCGAGGCGCTGCTGATCGCCCTGCACGCCGCGCGCGGCGGCAGCCTGACCCGCATCGCACTGGAGGAGGCCGCGCCGCTCGGCCGGATGCGCGGCTGGACCCCGGCGCGCAGCGTCACGCAATGGAGCTGGCCATGAGGGTCGCGGGCATCGGCTTTCGCCGGGCGGCAAGCCTCGCCTCGCTTGCCGACGCGCTGGCCCGCGCCGGTTCGGCGGATGCGCTGGCGACCAGCCCGGCCAAGGCGGATGCGCCGGTGATCCGGGCGCTGGCCGCCCGCACCGGCCTGCCGCTGATCGCCGTCGAGGTCGCCGGCATCGCCACCCCCACCCGATCGCCGCGCATCCTGGCGCGGCTCGGCACCGGCTCGCTGGCCGAGGCTGCCGCCTTGGCCGCCCTCGGCCCCGGCGCGCGCATCGTCGCGCCGCGCGTCATCTCGCAAGACGGCATGGCCACCGCCGCCATCGCAGAAGGAGACCCCGCATGACCGTCCATTTCATCGGCGCCGGCCCCGGCGCGGCCGACCTGATCACCCTGCGCGGCCGCGACCTGATCGCCGCCTCGCCGGTCTGCCTCTATGCCGGTTCGCTGGTGCCCCAGGCGCTGCTGAGCCATTGCCCGCCCGGTGCGCGGATCGTGAACACCGCGCCGATGGACCTGGACCAGATCATCGCCGAGATCGCCGCCGCGCATCAGGCCGGCCAAGACGTGGCGCGGCTGCATTCGGGCGACCTGTCGGTCTGGTCGGCCATGGGCGAGCAGTTGCGGCGGCTGCGCGACCTCGGCATCCCCTATGACGTGACCCCCGGCGTGCCGTCCTTTGCCGCCGCCGCCGCGGCGCTGGGGGCGGAACTGACCCTGCCGGGCATCGCGCAATCGGTGGTGCTGACCCGCACCTCGGGCCGCGCCTCCTCGATGCCCGAGGGCGAGACCTTGGCCAATTTCGCCGCCACCGGCGCGACGCTGGCCATCCACCTGTCGGTGCATGTGCTGGACCGCGTGCAGGCGGAACTGCTGCCGCATTACGGCCCCGACTGCCCGGTCGCGGTGGTGTTCCGCGCCAGCTGGCCCGACCAGCGCATCCACCGCGCCACGCTGGCCACGCTGGACCCCGCCATCGGCGCGGGCGAGCGCACGGCGCTGATCCTGGTCGGCCCGGCGCTGGCGGCCGAGGGCTTCGAGGAAAGCCGCCTCTATGCCGGCGATTACGACCGCCGCTTCCGCCCCGTGGGCACCGCGCCGCGGTTTCCCGAATGAAGGGGCTGGTCATCAGCGCCCCCGCCTCGGGCAGCGGCAAGACCACGGTCACGCTGGGGCTGATCGCCGCCCTGCGGGCGCGCGGTCTGGTGGTGCAGCCCTTCAAAAGCGGGCCGGATTATATCGACCCGGCCTTTCACCGCGCGGCGGCCGGGCGGGAATCCTTCAACCTCGACAGCTGGGCCATGGGCCGGGCGCAGATCGCGCATCTGATCGGCGCGGCGGACGGCGCGGATATCGCGCTGGCCGAGGGCTCGATGGGCCTTTTCGACGGCGTGGCGCGGACGGGCGGCTGCGGCAACGGCGCCAGCGCCGACATCGCCGCGCTGACCGGCTGGCCGGTGCTGCTGGTCATGGACTGCAAGGGACAGGCGCAATCCGCCGCCGCCGTGGCGCTGGGATTCCGCGAGATGCGCCGCGACGTGCCTCTGGCCGGGGTGGTGCTGAACCGCGTCGCCTCGCCCCGGCACGAGGTGTTGATGCGGCAGGCTTTCGACCAGCTCTCGATCCCGGTGCTGGGCGTGCTGCCGCGCGAGGCCGGGATCGAGCTGCCCGAGCGGCATCTGGGGCTGGTGCAGGCCCAGGAACATGCCGCGCTGGAGGCCCTGCTGACGGCGGCGGGCGAGGCGGCGGCGCGGCATCTGGACCTTGACGCCATCATCGCGGCGGCTTCTGGCGGGATCGCGACCGAGCCGTTTCGCCCGCTGCCGCCCCCGGCCGAACGCATCGCGCTGGCGCAGGACGAAGCTTTTTCCTTTGTCTATCCGCATCTCATTGCCGGCTGGCGGGCGGCGGGGGCGACGATCATGCCCTTCTCGCCGCTGGCCGATCAGGCGCCGGACGACAGCGCCGGGGCCTGCTGGCTGCCCGGCGGCTATCCCGAACTGCACGCGGGCCGGCTGGCCGCGGCCGGTCGCTTCCGCGACGGGCTGCGGCGCTTTGCGGAAACGCGGCCGGTGCATGGCGAATGCGGCGGCTACATGGCGATGGGCGCCGGGCTGGTCGATGCCCAGGGCACACGGCACCAGATGGCCGGGCTGCTGGGGCTGGAGACCAGCTACGCGCAGCGCCGCATGCATCTGGGCTATCGCCGCGCCGAGCCGTTGGCCGGGCTTTATCGCCAGCCGCTGGCCGGGCACGAGTTCCACTATGCGACGATCCTTGCCCAGCCCGACGAACCGCTGGCCCGCGTCGCGGACGCCAATGGCGATGCGGTGCCCGAGACCGGCTCGCGGCGCGGCCAGGCCACCGGCAGCTTCTTCCACCTGATCGGAGCGGCGCCATGATCGAGCTTGCGCTGATCGGCATCGGCACCGGCAGCCCCGGCCACCTGACGCGCGAGGCCATCGCCGCCATGGCCGATGCCGACCTGATCCTGATCCCCTCGAAGGGCGAGGACAAGGCCGACCTGGCCGAGCTGCGCCAGGCGCTTTGCCGGCAAGTGCTGGCCAGCCCGCCGCCGCTGGCGGTGTTCGACATGCCCACGCGCGACGTGAGCGAGGGCTATCGCCAGGGCGTCGAGGCCTGGCACGACGCCATCGCCGCCTGCTGGGAACAGGTGATCCGCGCCCATGGCGCCATCCGCCCGGCGCTGCTGGTCTGGGGCGACCCCTCGCTTTACGACAGCACGCTGCGCATCGCGGAACGGGTGGCGTGCCGCCTGCCGCTGAACCTGCGGGTGATCCCCGGCATCACCGCCATCCAGGCGCTTTGCGCCGCCCATGCCATGCCGCTGAACGCGGTGGCCGCGCCGGTGCTGATCACCACCGGCCGCCGGATCCGCGATCATGGCTGGCCGGACGGGGTGGACCGGCTGGTCGTGATGCTGGACGGCGAATACTCGTTCCAAAGCCTCGACGCGCAGGGGCTGCATATCTGGTGGGGGGCGTTCCTGGGCATGCCCCAGCAGATCCTGATTGCGGGACCGCTGCCCGAGGTCGCCGGGCGCATCCTTGAGACCCGCGCCCGCGCGCGGGCGGAGCACGGCTGGATCATGGACATCTACCTGCTGGATCGATGCCGGTCACGCTGACCCTGCCGCCGGGCGCCGAGGCCGATGCCTTGGCCGAGGCGCTGCGCCCGCTTGGCCCCGACATCGCCCTGCGCCGCGCCAGCTTGCGGGCGCGGGACGCCCGGCCTTTGCTGATGGCGCTGCAGGCGCCGGGGCGCGGCGCCTATCTGTTCCACGACCTGCGCCCGGGGGACGCCGCCGACGTGGCCGCGACGATCCGCGCCTATCTGGCGGCGCCGGACGGCTGGATCCGCGACGCCCGGCCCTGCGGCCGGCTGCGCTTCTGCCTGAAGCTGCGCATCCCGGCGGGCTGAAACGCCGCCGTCCATGCCGCGTGGAGGGAGGAGACGCGGCATGAACGGCGGTCACTGCCATGCAGGCCCCGTGCGGCGCGGGGCTGACGGAGGATGCGACCCCGTCCCCCTCAGCTTGCGCCCGCCGCGCGGCGGGGCGCAAGCGCCGCATGGCCCCTCAACCCCTGCGAGAAGGGTTTTGCCCAAATCTTGGCCATCCGGGCAGGCGGGCGGCGAAAAATGCGCGGCCCGGCAAAGTCCGGCAAAGCCCGGCCGCCGGAAAAAAATCGCGCGAGGCCGGGGGGTTTCACGAAAATGGCATCGCCCGATGCGTTGGCAGGCGCGGCGGGCTGTGCAACTCTGATCCCGCGCGAACCCGATTGAAGCCATACGCCACATGAAAGGAACGACGACATGCGCCTGATTCTTGCCGCCGCCACCCTTGCCGCGGTTCCGCTTGCCAGCCTGGCCCAGGACGATCCGGTCGGCCAGGCCATCGAGGCCCGCCACGGCTTCTATCAGATGCTGGCGATCAGCATGGGCACGCTGTCGGGCATGGCCAAGGGCGAGATCGCCTATGACGAGGCCGCCGCCAGCCGCGCCGCGGCCAATATCGAGGCGCTGACGCAATACGACCTGCCCGGCCTGTTCATCGCGGGCAGCAGCTCGGCCGATGCCCAGGACAGCGCGGCCAAGCCCGACATCTGGAACAACCCGGACGAATTCAGGTCTAAATTCGCCGGGCTGCAACAGGCCGCCGCCGGCGTGTCCGAGGCGGTCAAGGGCGGTGAAGGCAATGTCGGGCCGGTCGTCGGCAAGCTGGGCGAGGCCTGCAAGGCCTGCCACGACGTCTTCCGCGAGAAAAGCTGATGGCCGGGCGCGGTCCGCTGCGCGAGGTCCGGCTTTGGGACCCGCTGCTGCGCGCGTTCCACTGGCTGCTGGCCTTCTTCGTGATCGCCGGATGGTGCCTGGGCCAGTTCGGTCCGGCCAGGATGACGCTGCATTTCTGGTGCGGCTATGTCGTGGCCGGGCTGCTGGTCTTTCGGCTGGTCTGGGGCTTCGTCGGCCCGGCCCCGGCCCGGTTCTCGCATTTCATCCGCGGGCCGGGCGCCGTCGCCGGCTATATGCGCGGCATGTTCCTGCGCGAGCCCAGCTACTGGCCCGGCCATAACCCGCTGGGGGCGCTGTCGGTCATCGCGCTGCTGGCAGTGCTGGCGGCGCAGGTCACCAGCGGGCTGATCTCGGACCCCGACGACTATATCAATGTCGGCCCGCTGGCCTCTTACGTCAGCAGCGCCACGCGGTCCAAGGCGGTGGGCTGGCACAATCTGGGCGCCAACCTGATCCTGGTCCTGGTGCTGCTGCATGTCGCGATGATCCTGTTCTATCGCTTCTGGAAGCGCGAGGATCTGGTGCGGCCGATGATCACCGGCCGCAAACAGGTTCGTGAGGACTAGGCCGCGGAATTGATCGAATCGCCGTCGCGTGTCAGGCTGGGACATGCCGGGCCTGCGCCCTGGCCTGTCCGGCATGCCTGAACCGCAGGAAGGAGCCGATGATGATCAGCAAGACCGTCGCCCTCGCGCTGGCGCTTTCGATGGCCGCAGTTCCCGCGCTTGCGGACTGCCCGGGCCACAAGAAGATGTCCAGCGACCAGACAGCGGCCACCACGCCGGTCGAACGCCCGGCCACGCCGCCGAGCACGAACAGCTAGCGAAAAGGGCGGAGCCGCCCTTCTCAGTTGAACCTGTTGTCGCGCGGGAAGCCGCGCGGCGCCATGTAGCCTGCGCCCGCCCGCTTGCCGAGCCATTCGGTCAGGTCCGGCTCGCTGCGGGTCCTGCCGCCGGATTCCTGCCAGCGCAGCCCTTCGGCCAGCGTGATGCAGATCGCATCCGACAGCCCGCCATCCTTGTATTTCTGCAGCCGCACGCCCTTGCCGCGCGCCATTTCCGGCAGTTCGGACAGCGGGAAGACCAGCAGCTTGCGGTTCTGGCCCACCACGGCGAGGTGATCGCCGGTCACGCGCCGGCACAGCGCGGCCTCGCCGTTCAGCACCTGCTTGCCGGCGCGGGTCTGCGCCAGGATGTCGGCCCCGGCGACGATGAACCCGTCCCCGGCCTTCGAGGCGACCAGATAACGCTCGCCCTCGCGCCAGGGGAAGATGTCGATCACCGCGGCGTCGTTGGGCAGGTCGATCATCAGCCGCAAGGGCTCGCCCATGCCGCGCCCGCCGGGCAGGCTGTTCGCCGGCAGGGTGTAGAAGCGGCCATTGGCGGCAAAGATCATCAGCTTGTCGGTGGTCTCGGCATGCAGCGCCATGAAGGGGCCGTCGCCATCCTTGAACTTGACCTCGGCATCCAGCGGCTGGTGGCCCTTCATGGCGCGGATCCAGCCCATCTTCGACAGGATCACGGTGATCGGCTCGCGCTCGATCATCGCATCCATGTCGATCTCGGCCACCACGCCGGCCTCGCCGATCTCGGTGCGGCGCTGGCCGCCGGGGGCGGACTTGCCGAATTTCGCCCGGGTCTCGCGCAATTCGCCGGCGATCCTGGCCCATTGCGCGCCCTCGTCGCCCAGCATGGCCGTCAGTTCGGCGCGCTCGGCGGTCAGCTTCTCGTGCTCGGCCCGCAGCTCGATTTCCTCGAGCTTGCGCAGCGCACGCAGGCGCATGTTCAGGATCGCCTCGACCTGCACCTCGGACAGCCGGAACTCGGCCATCATCACCGCCTTCGGGTCTTCCTCGTGACGGATGATCTCGATCACCCGGTCGAGGTTCAGGAAGGCGATCATGTAGCCCTCCAGCACCTCCAGCCGAGCCGCGATCTTGTCCAGCCGGTGGTTCGAGCGCCGCACCAGCACCTCGCGCCGATGATCGAGGAAAGCGCGCAGCACCTCCTTGAGCGAGCAGACCTTGGGCACCCGGCCGTCGATCAGCACGTTCATGTTCAGGCCGAAGCGCACTTCCAGGTCGCTGACCCGGAACAGCGCCGCCATCAGCTGCTCGGGGTCCACGGCGCGGGTGCGCGGCTCCAGCACGATGCGGATGTCCTCGGCCGATTCGTCGCGCACATCGGCCAGGATCGGCACCTTCTTCAGCTGGATGACCTCGGCCAGCCGCTCGATCAGCTTGGATTTCTGCACCTGATAGGGGATCTCGGTCACGACCACCTGCCACTGGCCGCGGCCCAGATCCTCGACCGACCAGCGCGCCCGCAGCCGCAGGCTGCCGCGGCCGGTCCGGTAGGCCTCGGCGATGGTCTCGCGCGATTCGACCAGCACGCCGCCGGTCGGGAAATCCGGGCCGGGGATGATGCTGACCAGCGTATCGTCGCGGGCATCCGGCGCCTTGATCAGATGCAGGCAGGCGTCGATCACCTCGTGCAGGTTATGCGGCGGCACGTTGGTCGCCATGCCCACCGCGATGCCCGAGGCGCCGTTGCACAGCAGGTTCGGAAAGGCGGCGGGCAGCACGATGGGCTCTTCCAGCGTGCCGTCGTAGTTGGGGCGGAAATCGACCGCGTTCTCGGCCAGCCCTTCCATCAGCGCCTCGGCGGCGGCGGTCAGGCGGGCCTCGGTATAGCGGCTGGCGGCGGGGTTGTCGCCGTCGATATTGCCGAAATTGCCCTGCCCGTCCACCAGCGGGTAGCGCATGGCGAAGGGCTGGGCGAGCCGCGCCATGGCGTCGTAGATCGCCGCGTCGCCATGCGGGTGATAATTGCCCATCACGTCGCCGCTGATCTTGGCCGATTTGCGGAAGGCCCCGCTGGGCGACAGCCGCAATTCGCGCATGGCGAACAGGATGCGGCGATGCACCGGCTTCAGCCCGTCGCGGGCATCGGGCAGCGCCCGGTTCATGATCGTCGACAGCGCATAGGTCAGGTAGCGTTCGCCGATGGCGCGCGACAGCGGCTCGGAGCTGGTCTGATCCGCGCTGGGATCGGGCGGGGTCGGATCTGGAAGGTTCGGATCGTCGGACATGGCCGATTGAATAGGCCCGACAACGCCTTCGGTCCAGCCGGAAATGCTCGGCTTGCACAAGGCCCGGCCTTGGCGCAGAACCGCCCGGCAAGGAGGCGCGCATGAAGACCGTTCTGATCACCGGCTGTTCCTCGGGCATCGGGCTGGACGCGGCGCGGCACATGCGCGGGCGCGGCTGGCGCGTCATCGCCACCTGCCGCAAGCCCCAGGATATCGCGGCCCGCCGCGCCGAGGGCTTCGACACCCTGCCGCTGGAACTGGGCTGCGAGGACAGCGTGGCCCGCTGCGCCGAAGCCGCGCTGGCGCTGGGGCGCATCGACGCGCTGGTCAACAACGCCGCCTTCGCCATCCCCGGCGCCGCCGAGGACCTGCCGCGCGGCGCATTGCGGGCTATCTTCGAGGCGAACCTGTTCGGCACCCATGACCTGACCCGCCGGCTGCTGCCGCATTTCCGCGCGCATGGCGGGCGGGTGGTCAACATCAGCTCGGTCCTGGGCCTGGTCGGCATCCCCTGGCGCGGCGCCTATGTGGCGACGAAATTCGCGCTGGAGGGGCTGACCGACGTGCTGCGCGTCGAGATGGCCGATACCGGCGTCAAGGTCATCCTGATCGAGCCCGGCCCCATCGGCACGAAGATCCGGCTGAACTCGATCCCGCATTTCGAACGCTGGATCGACTGGCAGTCGAGCCCGCGCGCCGAGCAATACCGCCGCACGCTGCTGAAGCGCCTCTACGAACCGGCCGCGAAGAAGGACCGCTTCGAACTGCCGCCCGCGGCGGTCAGCGCCCGCATCGCCCAGGCGCTGGAAAGCCCGAGGCCCCGCCCGCGCTATTACGTCACCACGCCGACCCATGTCTCGGGCATCGGGCGGCGGCTTCTTTCCACGCGCGCTCTGGACTGGTTCGCGCGCCGCAGCTAGGCTTCGCGCCGAAAGGGCCCGCCCATGCATGACAAACCGCTGTTCTACCTGCTCGCGATCTGCTGCCTTGCGGTGGTGGTGATCCTGGCCACCGGCATCGGCGGCTTCGCGCGCGGCGGCGAATTCAACCGCAAGCACGGCAACCGCATGATGCGCTGGCGCATCATCGCCCAGGCGATCGCCATCGCGGTCTTCCTGCTTTATCTCTGGGTCAGGAGCTAGCCCATGGTCGTCCTCAACAAGATCTACACCCGCACGGGCGACAAGGGCGAAACCGCGCTGTCGAACGGCGAGCGCGTGCCCAAGCATTCCCTGCGGGTCGAGGCTTACGGCACGGTGGACGAGCTCAACGCCACGCTGGGCCTTGCCCGCCTGCATGCCACGGGCGAGATCGCGGCGCGCATCGCGGTGATCCAGAACGACCTTTTCGACCTCGGCGCCGACCTGTCGCGCCCGCGCATGGACGAGGATGCCGAGGCGCCCTATCCGGTGCTGCGCATCATCGACGCCCAGGTCGAGCGGCTGGAATCGGAAATCGACGCGATGAATGCCGGGCTTTCGGCCCTGCGCAGCTTCATCCTGCCGGGCGGCTCGGCGCTATCGGCGCATCTGCACCTGTCGCGCACCGTGGCGCGGCGGGCCGAGCGCGCCGCCGTGGCGCTGGCGGCGACCGAGGATGCGAATCCCGCCGCGGTGAAATATCTCAACCGCCTGTCGGACTGGCTGTTCGTGGCGGGGCGCGTCGCCAATGAAAACGGCGCGCAGGATATCCTGTGGGTGCCAGGAGCCAGCCGTTAGCGACAACATGACGGAATGGAAATGTTACGACGCGTTACGGTCGTTTTTTCCCTGTCATTGCCGCCGACGGCCCGCTAACAAACCCTCCGAACAGGTGACGCAACCAAAGGGGAGAGGCCGATGAAGGTTCTCGTGCCAGTGAAGCGCGTGATCGACTACAACGTGAAGGCGCGCGTTAAGAGCGACGGCTCCGGTGTCGATTTGGCGAATGTGAAGATGTCGATGAACCCGTTCGACGAGATCGCGGTCGAGGAGGCGATCCGTCTGAAGGAGAAGGGTCAGGCCGAGGAGGTCATTGCGGTTTCCATCGGCGTCAAGCAGGCGGCCGAGACGCTGCGCACGGCGCTGGCCATGGGCGCGGACCGGGCGATCCTGGTCGTGGCTGCGGACGACGTGCATCAGGACATCGAGCCGCTGGCGGTGGCGAAGATCCTCGCCGCGGTGGCCAAGGCCGAGGGCACCGAGCTCATCATCGCCGGCAAGCAGGCCATCGACAACGACATGAACGCCACTGGCCAGATGCTGGCGGCGATCCTGGGCTGGGCGCAGGCGACCTTCGCCAGCAAGGTCGAGATCGAGGGCGGCAAGGCCAAGGTCACCCGCGAGGTCGATGGCGGCCTCCAGACCATCGCGGTCAGCCTGCCGGCGGTGGTCACCGCCGACCTGCGGCTGAACGAACCGCGCTATGCCTCGCTGCCGAATATCATGAAGGCGAAGAAGAAGCCGCTCGACGAGAAGACCGCCGGTGATTACGGCGTCGACGTCGCGCCGCGGCTCGAGGTGGTCTCGGTGCGCGAGCCCGAGGGCCGCAAGGCCGGCATCAAGGTCGGCTCGGTGGACGAGCTGGTGGGCAAGCTGAAAGAAGCGGGGGTGATCTGATGGCTGTTCTGCTGCTTGGCGAAGTCACGAATGGCGAGCTGAACCGCGACGCGACGGCGAAGGCGGTGCAGGCGGTCAAGGCGCTTGGCGATGTGACGGTGCTCTGCGCCGGGGCCTCGGCGAAAGCGGCGGCCGAGGAGGCCGCGAAGATCGCCGGCGTGTCGAAAGTGCTGGTGGCCGAGGCCCCGCTCTACGGCCACCGCCTGGCCGAACCGACCGCGGCGCTGATCGTCGGCCTGGCCGGGGATTACGACCACATCGCCGCGCCGGCGACCACCGATGCCAAGAACGTCATGCCGCGGGTTGCGGCGCTTCTCGACGTGATGGTGCTGTCGGACGTCTCGGCCATCCTCGACGCCGAGACCTTCGAGCGGCCGATCTATGCCGGCAACGCCATCCAGGTGGTGAAGTCGAAGGACGCGAAGAAGGTCTTCACCATCCGCACGGCAAGCTTCGACGCGGCGGGCGAGGGCGGTTCGGCCGCCGTGGCCGAGACCGCCGCTGCCGCCGATCCGGGCCTGTCGGCCTGGGTTGCCGACGAGGTGGCCGAGAGCGACCGTCCCGAGCTGACCTCGGCGAAACGCGTGGTCTCGGGCGGCCGCGGCCTCGGCTCGAAGGAGAGCTTCGCCATCATCGAAGAGCTGGCCGACAAGCTCGGCGCCGCGGTGGGCGCCTCGCGGGCGGCGGTGGACAGTGGCTACGCCCCGAACGACTGGCAGGTCGGGCAGACCGGCAAGGTCGTCGCCCCCGAGCTTTACGTCGCGGTGGGCATCTCCGGCGCCATCCAGCACCTTGCGGGGATGAAGGACAGCAAGGTGATCGTGGCGATCAACAAGGACGAGGAGGCGCCGATCTTCCAGATCGCCGATTACGGCCTGGTGGGCGACCTGTTCACCGTGGTGCCGGAACTGACCGGGAAGCTCTGAGGGCTTTCACCGTTTCGCAAATACTCCGGGGGAGCGCCCCTGAGGCCCCGTCGAGGGGCCGCAGGGGCGCGGGGGCAGAGCCCCCAACCGCCCGGAACATATCCCGAAAACCGCCCGGCCGCCCGCCGGGCGGTTTTTACATTGAACCTTCGGGGCGCTTGCGCCTATCGTCCCGACTGACCGACAAAAGGATGAGGTTCATGGCGATTCAATCGGTGGGCGTGATCGGCGCCGGGCAGATGGGCAACGGCATTGCCCATGTCTTCGCGCTGGCGGGCTATGACGTGCTGATGACCGACATCTCGCGCGAGGCGCTGGACAAGGCCGTGGCGCAGATCGACCACAACCTGGACCGCCAGGTCAGCCGCGGCAAGATCTCGGCCGAGGACAAGGATGCGGCGATGAAGCGCATCACCACCACCATGACGCTTTCCGATCTGGGCAAGACCGACCTGATCATTGAGGCCGCGACCGAGCGCGAGACCGTCAAGCAGGCGATCTTCGAGGATCTGCTGCCGCATCTGAAGCCCGAAACCATCCTGACCTCGAACACCTCGTCGATCTCGATCACCCGGCTGGCCAGCCGCACCGACCGCCCCGAACGCTTCATGGGCTTCCATTTCATGAATCCGGTCCCGGTCATGCAGCTGGTCGAGCTGATCCGCGGCATTGCCACCAACGAGGAGACCTACAAGGCCCTTGTGGAAGTGGTCGAGAAGATCGGCAAGACCTCGGCCAGCGCCGAGGATTTCCCCGCCTTCATCGTCAACCGCATCCTGATGCCGATGATCAACGAGGCGGTCTATACGCTTTACGAGGGCGTCGGCTCGGTCAAGTCCATCGACCAGTCGATGAAGCTGGGCGCCAACCATCCGATGGGGCCGCTGGAGCTGGCGGATTTCATCGGCCTCGATACCTGCCTGGCGATCATGAACGTGCTGCACGAGGGGCTGGCGGACACGAAATACCGGCCCTGCCCGCTTCTGGTGAAATATGTCGAGGCGGGCTGGCTGGGCCGCAAGACCGGGCGCGGATTCTACGACTATTCCGGCGAGGAGCCGGTGCCGACGCGATAGGGGGCTCTGCCCCCATGCTTGAGCGGCCCCTCGACGGGGCCGCTCAAGCATTCCCCCGGGATATTTGGGCAAGAAAGAAGCTCAGGTTTTCTTGCCGATGCGGGGCTCTGTCCCGGCCAGGATGCGGCTGATATTGGCGTGGTGGCGGATGAAGATCAGCGCCGCCATGAACACCGTCACCGCCGCCATGCGCGGGCCGTCGAGCCAGAGGGCGAGGAAAGGCGTCAGCGCCGCCGCCACCAGCGCCGAGAGCGAGGAGATCCGGCCGACCAGCGCGGTCAGCAGCCAGATCCCGCAGGCCGCGAGGCCGAGCCGCCAGTCGAGCGCCAGAACCGTGCCAAGGAAGGTGGCGACACCCTTGCCGCCCCGGAACCCCAGCCAGACCGGGAACAGGTGGCCCAGGAAGGCCGCCGCCCCCGCGACCAGCGCCGCTTCGGGACCGGCGAGCCAGCGCGCCAGCAGCACGGCGATGGCGCCCTTGCCGCTGTCCAGGACCAGCGTCGCCAGCGCCGCCGGCTTGTTGCCGGTGCGCAGCACGTTGGTGGCGCCGATATTGCCCGAGCCGATCCGGCGCAGGTCGCCCAGCCCCAGCGCCCGGGTGATGACGATGCCGAAGGGCACCGAGCCCAGAAGATAGCCGATCACGGCCCAGAGGATCAGGCTCATGCGTCCGCTCCGAAGACGCGGCGCCCGGCGACCCAGGTGCCCAGCACCCTGCCCTCCATCCGCGCACCGTCAAAGGGGGTGTTCTTCGACTTCGACAGCAGGGTGAAGCGGTCCAGCACGAAGGGCGCGTCCGGGTCGAACAGCAGCAGGTCGGCCGGCGCCCCCGCCGCAAGCCGCCCGCCGGGCAGGCCGAGGCGGCGCGCCGGATTGAGCGACATGGCCCGCCAGAGCTGCGGCAGGCTCAGCCCGCCCTGATGGTAAAGCCGCATCGCCGCCGGCAGCAGGGTCTGCAGCCCCACCGCGCCCGGCGCCGCCTCGGCGAAGGGCAGGCGCTTGCTTTCCTCGTCCTGCGGGGTGTGGAAGCTGGCGATCACGTCGATCAGCCCCTCGGCCACCGCCTCGACCATGGCCAGCCGGTCCTCCTCGGAGCGCAAGGGCGGGGTGAAGCGGAAGAAGGTGCGATAGCCGCCGACATCGTATTCGTTCAGCGTCAGGTGATGGATCGAGATGCCGGCACTGACGTCCAGCCCCGCCTCGCGCGCGCGGCGCAGCGCCGGCAGGCTGGCCGCAACGGTGATCTGGTCGGCATGGTAGCGGGCGCCGGTCATCGCCACCAGCGCCAGGTCGCGGTCGAGCCCCATCACCTCGGCCATGGGCGAAACCGCCGGCAGGCCGTAAAGCGAGGCGAACTTGCCGCCGGTCGCCGCCGCGCCTTTCGACAGGCCCGGCTCCTGCGGATGGCCGACGATCAGCGCGCCCAGGCCGCGGGCATAGGTCATGCAGCGCGACAGGAGCCGGGTGTCCGAGACCACCCGCACCCCGTCGGTGAAGGCCACGGCGCCGGCATCCTGCAGAAAGCCCATCTCGACCATTTCGCGCCCTTCGCGGGCGCGGGTCAGCGCCGCCATGTGGCGGATGTTCACCGGCGCGTCGGCCGCCCGGCGGGTGGCGAATTCCAGCGATTCCGGCGCATCGATCGGCGGCATCGTGTCGGGCCGCGCAATCACCGTGGTCACGCCCCCCGCCGCCGCCGCCAGCCCGGCGCTGCGGAAGCTTTCCTTGTGCCGCTCGCCCGGCTCGCCGATCTTGACGCCCCAGTCGATCAGCCCGGGCGCGAGGCATTTGCCGCCGCAGTCGATCAGCTCGGCGCCTTGCGGAGCGTCGGCGCCCATGGCCTCGATCACGCCGTCGCGGACGGTCAGCGAACCTTCCTCGACCGATTGCGCCTCGGGGTCGACCAGCCGGGCATTGTGGAAGTGCAGGATCATGCCATCATCTCCGCCGCCTTGGCGCCGCGCTCGGCGCGCAGGTTGCGTGCCAGCAGGTCCATCGCCGCCATGCGCACCGCGACGCCCATTTCCACCTGATCCTGGATCACCGAACGGTTGATGTCGTCGGCGATGGTGCCGTCGATCTCGACCCCGCGATTCATCGGCCCCGGATGCATGACGATGGCATCGGGCGCCGCCAGCGCCAGCTTCTCGGCGTCCAGCCCCCAGCGGTGGTAGTATTCCCGCTCGGACGGGATGAAGCCGCCGTCCATCCGTTCCCGCTGCAGGCGCAGCATCATCACCACATCGGCGCCCTTCAGCCCCTCGCGCATGTCCTCATAGACCTCGCAGCCCCAGTCCCGCGCCCCCGAGGGCATCAGCGTCGCCGGGCCGACCAGCCGCAGCCGGTTCTCCATCTTGCCGAGCAGGATCAGGTTCGAGCGCGCGACGCGGCTATGCGCGATATCGCCGCAGATCGCCACGGTCAGCCGGTGCAGCCGCCCCTTGGCGCGGCGGATGGTCAAGGCGTCCAGAAGCGCCTGGGTCGGATGCTCGTGCCGCCCGTCGCCCGCGTTCAGCACCGCGCAATTCACCTTCTGCGCCAGCAGGTCCACGGCGCCCGACTGCGGATGGCGCACCACCAGCAGGTCGGGATGCATGGCGTTCAGCGTCAGCGCGGTGTCGATCAGCGTCTCGCCCTTCTTCACCGAACTGGTCTGCATCGCCATGTTCATCACATCGGCGCCCAGCCGCTTGCCGGCCAGCTCGAAGCTCGACTGCGTGCGGGTCGAGTTTTCGAAGAACATGTTGATCTGCGTCATCCCCGCCAAGGCATCGGAATGCTTCACCGTGCGGCGGTTCAGATCCACATAGGTCTCGGCCAGGTCGAGAAGCGTGGTGATCTCGGGCGGGGCGAGCGGCTCGATCCCCAGAAGATGGCGGGCACGGAACATGGCTTGGGTCCCCCAGGTCGCGGTCGGCCCTCTATGGCAAAAGCCGCGCGGCCCGGCAAGCGGCCCCGGCCCCGATATCGGCCCCTTGCATCGGCGCGGATTTTGCCGCATCGCGGAACGATGAACAGCAAGGGCCATGTCAGCTTCGTCTCGTCAGGACCGGGGGACCCGGACCTGCTGACCCTGCGCGCCGCGCGCCTGCTGGCCCAGGCGGATGTGGTGCTTTACGACGACCTCGCCTCGGGCCCGGTGCTGGACCAGGCCGGGCCGCAGGCCGAGCGCATCCCGGTCGGCAAGCGCGCCGGCCGCCCCTCGGCCAAGCAGGAAAACGTCAACGCCCTGCTGGTCGAACATGCACAGGCCGGCAAGCATGTGGTGCGGCTGAAATCCGGCGATTCCGGCATCTTCGGCCGGCTCGAGGAAGAGTTGACGGCGCTGCGCCGCCACGCCATCCCGTTCCAGATCGTGCCGGGCGTGCCCTCGGCCATGGCCGCCGCCGCCGTCGCCGGTCTGCCGCTGACCCGGCGCCAGACCGCGCGCCGGCTGCAATTCGTCACCGGCGCCGACGTGACCGGCGGCTTGCCCGAGGACCAGAACTGGGCGGCACTGGCCGATCCGCGCGCCACCACCGTGGTCTTCATGGGCCAGCGCACCTTCCCGCGCATGGCGGCGCTGCTGGTCGAGAACGGCCTGCCCCCCGACACGCCGGCGCTGCTGGCCGAGGCGGTGGGCCATCCGCACCAGCGCCTGGTCCGCAGCACCGTGACCGGCCTTGCCGCGCAGCTTGCAAGCGAAGGCCCCAGCCCGCATCCGGCGCTGATCCTCTACGGCCCGCTGGCCGAGGGGAACTGAGCCCTTCACCGTTTTCCAAATACTCAATATTGCGCCCGTGCGCCCATGGACTATGCTGGCCGCCGAGAGAGGACCGCCATGCTGGGTTTCGTCACCATCCAGGACCATGCGCCGGGCGCCGGCGACCGGCTGCTCACCGCCACGGCCGAGCGGCTGGCCGCCGCCGGGCTGCGGCTGGCCGGCGCGGTGCAGATCAATACCGAGCCGGCGCCGGGCTGCGAATGCGACATGGACCTGCGCATCCTCGGCGATGACGGCCCCTTGGTGCGCATCACCCAGTCGCTGGGCGCGGGCTCGCAGGCCTGCCGGCTGGACAGCGAGGCGCTGACCCGCGCCGTCGCCCGCACCGAATCGGTTCTGGACCGCGGCGCCGAGCTGCTGATCGTCAACAAGTTCGGCAAGCAGGAATGTTTCGGCCGCGGCTTTCGCGACACCATCGCCCGGGCGCTGGCCGCGGGCATCCCGGTGCTGGTGCATGTCCCCGACGAACAGCTGCCGGGCTTTCGCGACTTCGCCGGCGATATGGCCGAACATGTCGCGGCCGAGCGCATCGAGGACTGGTGCCGCACGCAGCTGGCCCGCCCTGCCGCATGAGCCTGCTGCCATGAGCCTGCAGATCGACGCGCGCGGCCTTCTGTGCCCCCTGCCGGTGCTGCGGCTGCGCAAGCGGCTGATGGCGCTGCCCCGGGGCGCGCGTGTCACGCTGCTGGCCACCGACCCCGCCGCGGTGATCGACGTGCCGCATTTCTGCGCCGAATCCGGCCACCGGCTGATCGGCAGCCGCGAGGTGGCGCCGGGCGAGACCGAATATACCGTCGAGCGCGGCCCCGCCTGCGCCATCGCCGCGGACTGATGCTGGCGATCTTCGTGAAGACCCTGCCCTTCTTTCTCGTCATCGGCACGGGCTGGCTGGCGGGGCGCACGCGCTTCTTCCCGCCCGAGGCGACCGGCTGGCTGACGAAATTCGTCTTCTACTTCGCGCTTTCGGCCATGCTGTTCCGCTTTGCCGCGACGCTGGACGTGGCCAGCCTCTTCGACCCCGCTTTCGTCCTGGCCTATCTGTCAGGCTCGGCCGCGCTTTGGGCCCTGGGTTTCGCGGTGGCGCGCTGGCGCCGCCAGCCGCTCGTCACCGCGGCGATGGAGGCGCATACGGCAATGACCGGCAATACCGGCTTTCTGGGCGTGCCGATGCTGGTCGTGCTGCTGGGCGAACGCGCCATCGGCCCGGTGCTGATGGTGCTGACCATCGACATGGTGGTGTTCTCGACCCTCATCACCCTGATCGTCACCGCGGCAAGGCAGGGGCGGGTGCGACTCTCGACGCTGGCGCCCTTGCTGCGCGGCATCGTCTCGAACCCGATGATCGTCTCGATGCTGGCCGGCCTGGCCTGGGCCGGGCTGCACCTGCCGATGCCGGGCCCGCTGGACGAGTTCCTGGCGCTGCTCGGCGCCTCGGCCACGCCGGGGGCGCTCTTCGCCATCGGTGCCAGCCTCGCCGGCCGCGCGGCCGAGCGCATGGGCCCGGCGCTCTGGCTCAGCTTCGCCAAGCTGGTGCTGCATCCGCTGGCCGTGGGCATCGCCGCGCTGGCGGTCTTCGGGGTCGAGCCCTATGCGGCGGGGGTGATGATCGCCGCCGCCAGCCTGCCGGTCGCGGGCAATGTCTATATCCTCGCGCAATATTTCGGCACCGCCGTGCAGCGCGTCTCGGCGGCCATCCTGATCTCGACCGCGGCCAGCATCGCCACGGTTCCCGTCGTCATTCACTGGATCACGAAAGGCTAGACCATGCGCGACATCTCGGCCCTGACGCTCGACAACCTGCTGTTTCGGATGGACGAGGACGGCATCGCCACCGTCACGCTGAACCGCGCCGCCAAGCGCAACGCGCTGAGCGCCGAGACCATCGAGGAGCTGGTCGAGGTCTTTTCCGCCCTGCCCGCCTCGGGCGCCCGCGCCGTGGTGCTGCGCGCCGAGGGGCCGCATTTCTGCGCCGGGCTGGACCTGGTCGAGCACGGGCGCGAGCAGCGCAGCCCCGCCGAGTTCATGCGCATCTGCCTGCGCTGGCACGAGGCATTCAACAAGATCGAATACGGCGGCGTGCCGGTCATCGCGGCGCTGAAGGGCGCGGTGGTCGGCGGCGGGCTGGAGCTGGCCTCCTCGGTCCATATCCGGGTCATGGACGAGACCACCTATTTCGGCCTGCCCGAGGGCCAGCGCGGGCTGTTCACCGGCGGCGGCGCCACCATCCGCGTGCCGCGGCTGATCGGCCAGGCGCGCATGGTGGACATGATGCTGACCGGCCGGCTTTATTCCGGCGAGGAGGCGGTGCAGGTCGGGCTGGCGCAATACCGGGTCGCGGACAGCGAGGCCAAGGCCTATGAGCTGGCCCGCCGGGTGGCGCAGAACACGCCCTTGTCGAATTTCGCCGCCTGCTCGGCGATCTCGCACATGCAGAACATGTCGGGGCTGGACGCCGCCTATGCCGAATCCATGGTCGCCGGCATCGTCAACACCCAAGACGCGGCCAAGGGCCGGCTGGACAGCTTCGCCCAGGGCACGGCGCAGAAGATCAAGCCGGAGGCCGAGGCGGGCTGACCGCCCGACCGCGGCCGCCCGGGTCAGTCCACCGGCCGGATCAGCTTCTTCTCCAGCACCCGCAGCACGGTGGGCAGGTCGTGGCCGCGCTTGAGGATGCGCCCATCCATGCCGATCACCGCATATTGTCCCTGCGCGTTGCGCAGCTTGGGCCGCTTTTCGATGCGATAGAGCGGATGCTCGGCCGCCCGGCGAAACACCGAGAACACCGCCATGTCGCGCAGGAAGGACATGGCATAGTCGCGCCACTCGCCCGCCGCGACCATGCGCCCGTAAACCGACAGGATGACGCCCAGTTCGGCCCGGTCGAAGGCCACGCGATCATGCTCGGACGGGAAACCGAAGGGCATATTCATCATAGACGAATGGTGACACCGCCCCGGCACGCAATCAACGAAAAAGGGCCGCCGCGCGCCAGTTTGCCGATCTGCCCGCAACGCCCGGCGTCAAAACCCGGCGCGCTGCCGCCCGGCCATGCGCGCCAGCGTGCCGTCGCGCCACATCCCCTCATGCACGCCCACCATGACGACATGGCCCGCGATCAGCGCCAGCAGCAGCCAGGCCATCTCGCCATGCAGCGCATCGCCGATCCCCACCATCCAGCCGATCGGCGGCTGCCGGGCGGCGAAGATCTCGAAGCCGAAGGGGGCAAAGGCGCGCTCGCCGCCATAGGCGCGCAGCAGGGCGGCGAACGGCACCAGGGCCATCACCAGATACAGCGCCCCATGGCCCAGCCGCGCCGCCAGCCCCAACAGCCCCGCGCCATGGTCGGGCCGGTTGCGGCGGTTCGCCAGCGCCCAGAGCACCCGCAGCACGATCAGCAGGAACAGAACCGTGCCGACCTTCTGATGCGAGCCGACGAAGAAGGACACCAGCGGCGTGCGGCCCAGGACCAGCCGCAACCCCATGCCCAGGAACTGCCACAGCATCAGCGCGGCGATGCTCCAATGCAGCAGCCGCGTCAGCTTGCCATAGAGCCGGGCGGAGTCGCGCCAGGGAAGGGAATCGGGGGTCATGGCGGCTCCTGCGCGGTCCGGTCGCGCCCGGGTAAAGTTGACTAATTTTCTTAGCGACAGTATGGCCATGGCCCGAAACGGGCAAGACCCGCGAACCTGTCTGCGGGGTAACATGGTCGTCAGCATCCGTTTCGTTTCCGTTTCCCTTGTGCCTGCCAAGGTGTGGCCCAGATGAATGCTCAGAATCGCGACCTCCCGACCGAGACCGGCTGCCCGCTGACCGAGGCGCAGGAGGGGCTTTGGTATGTCCAGGCGCTGGACCCGGACAACCCGATCCTGAACACCGGGCAATATCTGGAACTGACCGGCCCGCTGGACCGCGACGCGCTGGCCCAAGCCGTACAGCGCACCATCGCCGAGACCCCGGCCCTGGCGCTGCGCTTCGCCGCCGGGCCCGAGGGGCCGCGGCAATGGCTGGGCCTGCCGCCGATCCTGGGCTTTGCCGACCTCTCGGCCCAGCCCGATGCCGAGGCGCAGGCACTGGCGCAGATGCAGGCCGACAGCCGCCGCCCCTTGGACCTTGCGCGCGAGCCGGCCGGGGCGCTGGCCCTGATCGCACTCGGCCCCGAGCGGCATTTCCTTTACGAGCGCATCCACCACCTGGCCATCGACGGCTACGGCATGGTGCTGGTGACCAACCGCATCGCCGCGCATTACGCCGCGCTGGTGGCGGGGACGCCCGAGCCCGAGCCCTTCGGCCCGCTGGCGCTGGCGGCCGAGGAGGACGCGGCCTGGCGCGCCTCGCCCCGGCGCGCGGCAGATCGGGACTGGTGGCACGCCCAGCTTGCGGGCCTGCCCGAGGTCGCGGGCCCGGCGCCGGGCCGTGCGGTCAGCGGCCATGACTTCCTGCGCGATTCGCGCCGGTTGCCGCAGGCGCTGCTGGACCGGCTGGCCGCCTATGCCGCCCGGCACCGGCTGGGCTGGCCGGATGTGCTGAACGCGCTTTGCGGCGCCTATCTGGCGCGCTGGACGGGGGGCGAGGCGGTGATCGGCCTGCCCTTCATGGCGCGGATGGGTCGCAGGATCGCGCAGGTGCCTTGCATGGCGATGAACGTGCTGCCGCATCGGCTGCGGCTGGACGAGGACGCGCCGCTGCCCGAATGGCTGGCCGCCCAGTCGAAGGCCATGGCCCAGGCCCGCCGCCGCGGCCTCTATCGCAGCGAGCTTCTGCGGCGCGAACTGGGGCTGGTCGGCGGCACGCGGCGGCTTTACGGTCCGCTTGTGAACGTGCAGCCCTTTGACAAGCCGCCGGAATTCCCGGGGCTCGACTGCCGGCTGCACATCCTGGGCGCCGGGGCGGTGGACGACCTGACGCTGACCTTCCGCGGCGACCCGGAAGCGGGCATGATCTTCGAGGTGGACGCGAACCCCGCGCTCTACACCCCCGAGGAGGTGCGCGGCCATGGCGACCGGCTGGCGGCCTTCCTGGCCGCGGCGCTTGCCGCCGAAACCCTGGCCGAGGTGCCGACCGCCAGTCCCGCCGAGATCGCCGCGGCAAGGGCGCGGGCCGAGGCGACGCGCCACCCCCTGCCCGACACCACCCTGACCGCGCTGATCGAGGCGCAGCTTGCCGCCACGCCCCAGGCCCCCGCCGTCAGCTTCGGCGCGGACAGCCTGGACTTCGCGGCGCTCGACCGCCGCAGCGCCGCCCTGGCCGCGCGGCTGCAAGAGCTTGGCGCCGGTCCCGACCGCATCGTCGCGGTGGCGCTGGAACGCTCGCTGGAGCTGCCCGTGGCGCTGCTGGCGATCCTGCGCGCGGGCGCCGCCTATCTGCCCCTGGACCCGGCGCATCCGCCCGAGCGCATCGCCCGCATCCTGGCGCAGGCCCGGCCGGCCGCGGTGCTGACCTCGGCCGATCTGGCCGGGCTGTTCCCCCCGGGCACCGGGCTGCTGCTACCCGCCGACTGGCCCACCGACCCGCCGGTCGAAGGCCGCCCCAAGGCCGCGCCGGCGCCGGACGATCTGGCCTATGTGATCTTCACCTCGGGCTCGACCGGCGAGCCGAAGGGCGTCGCCGTCGAGCATCGCGCCATCGTCAACCGCCTGCTGTGGATGCAGGCGCATTACGGCATCAATGCCAGCGACCGCATCCTGCAAAAGACCCCGGCAACCTTCGACGTCTCGGTTTGGGAGTTCTTCCTGCCGATGATCGCCGGGGCCGAGCTGGTCATGGCGCCGCCCGGCGCGCATCGCGACCCCGCCGCCATCGCCCGGCTGATCCGGGACCGCGGGATCACCACCTGCCATTTCGTGCCCTCGATGCTCTCGGCCTTCCTGGCCTCGCCCGCCTCGCAGGGGCTGGCGATGGCCCGCGTCTTCTGTTCGGGCGAGGAGCTGACGGCGGATCAGCGCGACCGCTTCCACGCCCGCATCCGGGCCGAGCTGCACAACCTCTACGGCCCGACCGAGGCGGCGGTGGATGTCAGCTTCTGGCCCGCCGGGCCCGAGGACCGCGCGAACCCGGTCCCCATCGGCTTTCCGGTCTGGAACACGGCGCTGGAGGTGCTGGACGAGCGCATGCGCCCGGTGCCGCCGGGCCTGGCCGGGCACCTGTATCTGGGCGGCGTGCAGCTGGCGCGCGGCTATCTGGGCCGGCCCGACCTGACGGCGGAACGCTTCGTCGACGCCCCCCAGGGGCGGCTTTACGCCACCGGCGACCTGGCGCGGCTGCGGCCGGACGGGGCGGTGGTCTATCTGGGCCGCTCGGACCATCAGGTGAAGATCCGCGGGCTGCGCGTCGAGCTGGGCGAGATCGAGGCGGCGATCATGGCCTCGGGCCTGGCCCGCGAGGCGGTGGTGATCGCGCGCGAGGACCATGCCGGCGAAAAGCGCCTCGTCGCCTATCTGGTGCCGGCGGCGGATTGGCGGCCTGGCCTGCTGGCCGAGCGGCTGTCGGCCAGCCTGCCCGCCTATATGCTGCCCGCGGCCGAAGTGGCGCTGAAGGCCCTGCCCGTCACCGCGAACGGCAAGCTGGACCGCAAGGCGCTGCCGGCGCCGGAATTCGCCGCCGCCGGCCGGGCGGCCGAAAGCGCGACCGAGCGCCTGCTGGCGCGGCTTTACGCCGAGATCCTGCACCTGGACGCCCCCGCCCCGGCCGAGGCGGATTTCTTCGCCCTCGGCGGCGATTCGCTTTCCGCCGTGCGGCTGGCGCAGGCGCTGGAGGCCGCGACCGGCCGCGATCCGGGCTTGGGCACCATTTTCGAGCAGCCGGTGCTGGCCGCCCTGGCCGCCGCGCTGGATGCGCAGGCGCCCCGTGACGACGGGCTTGGCCCGCTGATCCTGCTGGCCGAGGGCGACCCGCAAGCCGCGCCGCTGTTCCTGATCCACCCGGCCGGCGGCCTGGCCTGGGGCTATCGCGGGCTGGCGCGGCGCATCGCCCCGGCGCGGCGGGTCTGGGGCTTGCAGCATCCCGGCCTCGACCCGGCGGTGGCCATGCCCGAGAGCCTGGCGGCGCTGGCCCGGGACTATGCGCAGCGCATCGCGGCGCTGGTGCCGGAAGGCCAGCCGGCGCATCTGGCAGGCTGGTCGGTCGGCGGCATCCTGGCGCAGGACATCGCGGTGATCCTGTCCGAGACCGGGCGCGAGCCCGGCCTGGTCGCCATGCTCGACAGCTATCCCTGCGATGCCTGGCGGGACGAGCCCGAGCCCGATCCGGTCGCCGCCCTGCGCGCCCTGCTGGCCATCGCCGGCTACGATCCCGAGGCGCATCGCGACCTGGACACGCGCGAGGCGGTGGTGGCCTTCCTGCGCCGGGGGGACAGCGCGCTTGGCGCCCTGCCCGAGCCGGTTCTGGACGGGGTGGTGCGCACGGTGACCGGCACCAACCGGCTGATCCGCGGCCATCACCACCGCCGCTTCGGCGGCACCGTCACGCATTTCCGCGCCGCGCGCGACCACAAGGACCGCATGCTGACGCCCGAAATGTGGGCGCCCTATGCCACCCGGCTGGAGGTCATCGACCTGCCCTTCCTGCATGCCGAAATGACCTCGGCCGAGGCCACGGCGCTGATCGCGCCCGAACTCAGCCAGAGGCTGGATCGGGGCTGACGGCCGGGCGGCCGGGCCCTGCCGCCGGGCGCATCGCGGCCGGCGTTCCGGCGCGCGGAAAGGCCAGCGCGAACACCCCGCTGGCCAGCCCGCCGATCAGCCAGGCGATGCCCAGCAGGATTTCATTCGCATCGGCCTGCAGCTGCGCGATCCCGCGCGAGACGTAAAGGCCGGGAATCCCCTCTTGCACCTGGGCCGCGCCGATCAGGCACAGCCCCACCCCCAGCAGAACCAGGAAATATCTGGCGAACACCATCCGAATCCTCTTTCCTTGCCGGCCGACAGCCAAGCACGAAAGGCTGAAGATCCGGTTAATCCGCGGCCGCAAAGGGAAGGACCAGCGGGAAAGAGCCGGCCAGCGTCTGGATATGCACATGGCCGGGCAGGACATGGACCTGCGCCCGGTGGCCGGGATGGCGGGCCAGATCGGCGACGAACTGCATGGTCGCCGGCGCGGGCCCGTCGGGCGGCGGGCCGTCGCTGCCCGAACGCTTCTCGCGGTCGCCCAAGGCCACCAGCAGCGGCAGCGAGGCCGGCGCGGCCTCTTGCGCCACGCGGCGGATCAACGCCTCGTCCCACCAGATCGAGGGGCTGATCGCGGCATGGCGGGCAAAGCCCTGCGGCCGCGCCAGCAGCGCGTAAAGCGTGAAGAGGCCGCCGAAACTGTGCCCCCAGAGCGTGCGGCGGGCCGGATCGACGGGCAGCCCGGCCTCGGCCGCCGCGCGCAGCGGGCCGGTCAGCCGGTCGTGAAAGATCGCCGCGCCGCCGGCCGTGCGGCCTTCGTGGACATGGTCGGGGCGCAGCCCGTCGCCCGGCCCGTCCGGCGCGGTGAAATCCAGCGTCCGCAACTCGCGCGCGAATTGCCGGTCGGTGTCATAGCCGACGCCGACGATCATCAGCCCGGGGGCCAGCGCCAGATGCTCGGGCGTCAGGAAATCGAAGGCGGCGTTGCCGTCCAGCATGTAAAGCACCGGCCAGACCCCGGCCGGCGCAGGCGCCCTGGGCACGGCCAGGAACAGCCGGTAGCCGGGGCCGACCGCCACCACCTGCTGCGACAGCACATGCGTCGGCGCCCCGGTCTGGAACAGGCGCAGCTCGGCCTGCTTCCTGGCGTGATCCGGTCCGACGCGTCCCAGCTGCGACATCATGCGACAATCCTTTCGTTCACAAAACCCTGTGCCTTGCCCGGCCTTAATTGACAAGGACTGTCAGGAATATAGGTTGCCGCCTGACACGAGCCAGCCCGAGTGGTCAGCCAAGTCCGGTCCCTTTCTTCAGGAGTTCCCATGGCCATTCAATCCCGCCGTCCTTTGCAAGCCCTGCTCGGCGCCTCGGCGCTGGCGCTTTCCGTCCTCTCGGGTCCGGTTCTAGCCGAGACCGTCTTCACCAAGCCGCTGGTCGATTTCGCCGGCCGGGTCAGCGCCGGCGGCGCCGAGCGCGCCCCGGTCCACAAGGGCGGCAAGGCGGTGATCGAGGGCGAGAACCTGATCCCCGGCCAGACCGTCACGCTGATGCGCGGCACCACCGCGCTGAACGCCGAGCCGATCACCGTCGATGCCGAGGGCAAGTTCAGCTTCGCGCTGGACATCGATGCCGAGGCCGAGACCGGGTTGCAGCCGGTCGTGGTCATCACCGAAAACCCGGCCTCGGCCCGGGTGGTCGAGCTGAAGGTCTCGCCCGAGGTGCCGGTCGCCGGCGCCGAGAAATTCGCCGTCACCAGCGAGCCGGTGGTGCGCGGCCTTTATCAGGTGAAGTTCAGCGAAGCCGCGAATGCCGCCTTCGTGACCAGCGCGGTCGGCCGGCCGCCGGTCAAGGAATCGAAGCTGGTCAAGATCAACCCCGAGACGCTGCAGGTCGAGGCCGAGGCCACGCCCGGCGCCGCGCCCGCCCGTCCCGACGGCAGCGACGGCGGCGTCTTCGCGGTCTATGGCGTCGATGTCGACGAGGCGAACGGCCATGTCTGGGTGACCAATACCCGCCAGGACACCGCGGCGGTCTACAAGCAATCCGACCTGTCGCTGGTCAAGCAGTTCGAGCCGGGCGCCGTGCCCCATGCCCGCGACGTGGTGGTGGACGAGGCCAACGGCCGCGCCTATGCCAGCGCCACCGGCACGCCCGAGATCAAGGTCTTCGACACCAAGACGCTGGAGCCGCTGGAGCCGATCACCATCCAGTCGCAGATCCGCGGCGAGGAATTCTCGACCATGGCGCTGGACATCGACGAGGCGGGCGGCAAGCTGGTCACCGTCAGCCTCTCCACGCCGGAGGCGGCGCTGGTCGACCTGGCCTCGGGCGAGGTCAAGGTGATCCCGCTGCCCGGCGCCAAGGCGGCCTCGGGCGTGGCCTACGACCCGCAGGAGGGGCTGATCTTCGTCGCCTCGCAGGCCACCGACAACCTGCTGATCGTCAAGGCCGAGACCGGCGAGGTGATCCATGACGTCGCCGTGGGCGCCGGCCCGCTGAACGTGGCCTTCGAGCCGGTCAGCCGTCTGGCCTATGTCGCCAATCGCGGAGCCGGCACCATCGCCGTGGTCAGCCCCGAGGGCGAAATCGTCGCCAATCTCGACGCCGGCAGCTATCCGAACCAGCTGCGCGCCGACGGCAAGGGCAATGTCTGGGCGGTCAACAAGTCGCGGGGCGAGGACGACGAGGCGGGCGACCGCATCTGGCGCATCACCCCCGCCGCGCAGTAAAGAGGGGCACCGACCCCGCCGGGGCGCCCACGCGCGCCCCGGCCTGAGCCAACGGAACCGCCATGATCCTGACCCGCCCGCTGCTTGCCGCCCTTGCCCTGATCGCCTCGCTTGGCGCTGCCGCGGCGGATGTGGTGGCCACCGACATCCTGGGCCGAGAGGTGCACCTGCCCGAGCCCGCCCGCCATATCGTGCTGGGCGAGGGGCGCCACCTGTCGGTGCTGGGCCTGATCCATGACGATCCGGTGGCGCTGGTTTCCGGCTGGCGGCTGGACAAGGCGCTGGACGAGCCGACCATGCGGGCCTATCGCGAGAAATTCCCGGCCATCGACGCCATCCGCCCGATCGGCTCGGGCAATCGCGACATCTCGGCCGAGGCGATCATCGCGCTGCATCCCGACCTGGTGTTGCTGACGCTGATCGACCAGAAGGATCCCGGCATGGAGGTCGCCCGCCGGCAGATCGAGGCGGCGGGCATCCCGGTCGCCTATGTCGACTTCTTCTCGCATCCGCAGGAGAACTCGATCCCCAGCCTGCGCATCCTGGGCAAGCTGACCGGCGCCGAGGAACGCGCCGAGGAATTCGCCACCTTCTACGAAAGCCGGCTCGACCGCATCCGCGACCGGCTGGCCGTGCCGGGCATCACCCGGCCGCGGGTCTTCTTCCATGTCCATGCCGCCGCACAGAACTGCTGCTCGACCGTCGGCACCGGGGTGTTCCATGACTTCATCACCACAGCGGGCGGGCAGAATATCGGCAATGACAGCGTCAAGGGCGTGCTGGGCAATGTCAGCCTGGAATACCTGATCGGCGCCGATCCCGACGTCTATATCGCCACCGGCGGCACGCATATGGCGGCGCGCGGCGGGCTGGTGCTGGGCTCGGGCGTCGATGCGCAAACCGCCCGGGCCAGCTTCGACAGGCTGATCTCGGCGCCCGGATTCTCGTCGCTGCGCGCGGTGGAACAGGGCCGGGCCGCCGGCGTCTGGCACCTGTTCAACGATTCGCCCGTGCATATCGCGCTGATCGAATACCTGGCCAAGACCTTCCATCCCGACCTGTTCGAGGATGTCGATCCCCTCGCCACCCTGGCCGAGATCAACGCCCGCTTCTCGCCGGTCATCGTGCCGGGGACATGGTGGGTGACGCCGGAACAATGAGCGACGCGACGCTTCAGCTTTATCACCGGCAGGGCCGGCGCAACGCCCTGCTGGTCGGGGTGCTGGGACTGGCGGCGCTGGCGGCGCTGCTGCTGGATCTGGTGACCGGCCCGGCCGGGCTGCCGCTGGCCGATACGCTGCGGGCGCTGGCCGGCGGCGAGGTGGCGCGCGGCACCAGCGTCATCGTCTGGGAGGTGCGCCTGCCCGTGGCCTGCATGGCGCTGCTGGTCGGCGCGGCGCTGGCGCTGGCCGGGGCCGAGATGCAGACGGTGCTGGAAAACCCGCTGGCCGAGCCCTTCACGCTGGGCGTGTCCTCCTCGGCCGCGCTCGGCGCCGCCGTGGCGATCGTGCTGGGCCTGACCCTGCCCGGCCTGCCGGCGGTCTGGAGCGTCTCGGGCAACGCCTTCCTGTTCGCGCTCGGCGCGCTGGGGCTCTTGCAGCTCTTGGGCCGCATCCGCGGCGGCGGCCCCGAGGTGCTGATCCTGTTCGGCGTGGCGCTGAACTTCACCGCCGCCGCGCTGCTGTCGCTGCTGCAATTCGTCGCCTCGGCCGATGCGCTGCAACAGCTGGTGTTCTGGACCATGGGCAGCCTCGCCTCGGCGCAATGGCCCGGCGTGGTGCTGATCGCGGTGGTCCTGCTGGTCTCGGTGCCATTTTCCTTCCGCGCGGCCTGGAAGCTGACGGCGCTGCGGCTGGGCGAGGACCAGGCGCGCAGCTTCGGCGTCGATGTCACCGGCCTCAGGCGCTGGACGCTGCTGCGGGTCAGCCTGCTTGCCGCCTCGGCGGTGTCGATGGTCGGGGTGATCGGCTTTGTCGGCCTGGCCGGGCCGCATATCGCCCGGATGCTGGTGGGCGAGAACCACCGCGTCTTCCTGCCCGCCAGCCTGCTGACCGGGGCGCTGGTGATGTCACTGGCCTCGACGCTGTCGAAGACGCTGGTGCCCGGCGTGCTGCTGCCGGTCGGGCTCGTCACCTCGCTGATCGGGCTGCCGATCTTCTTCGCGCTGATCCTGCGCGGCAGGCGGCGCTGATGCAGGGGCTGCTGGCGCAGGGCATCTCGGTGCGCTACGGCGCGCGCAGCGTGCTGGAAGGGCTGGACCTGCCGCTGCTGCGCCCGGGCGAGGTCACGGTGCTGGCCGGGCCGAACGCCGCCGGGAAGTCCACGCTGCTGCGCGCCATCGCGCAGCTGCAGCCGCATGGCGGCAAGGTGCTGCTGGACGGCAGGGACCTGGCCCATGTGCCGATGCGCGACCGCGCCCGGCTGGTGGGCTTCATGCCGCAAAGCCTGCCGGCCGGCTCGTCGCTGGTGGCGCTGGAAAGCGTGATCGCGGCGCTGCGCGCGGGCGACACGCTGGGCGCGCGCGGGGCCGATGCCACCGCCATGGCGGTGCTGGACAAGCTGGGCATCGGCGCGCTGGCGCTGGAGCCCCTGTCGGCGCTGTCGGGCGGCCAGCGGCAGATGGTCAGCCTGGCGCAGGCCATCGTGCGCGACCCGCGCCTGCTGCTTCTGGACGAGCCGACCAGCGCGCTGGATCTGGCGCGGCAGGTGCGGCTGCTTTCCGAACTGCGGCGCCTGGCGGCCGAGGGGCGCATCGTCGTCGCCGTGCTGCACGATCTGGCGCTGGCGGCGCAATGGGCCGACCGGATCGTGCTGATGCATGGCGGCCGGACCCATGCCGAGGGTCGCCCGGAAGAGGTCCTGACCCCCGCCCTGCTGGCCGAGGTCTATGGCGTCGAGGCAAGGGTCGAGCGTTGCTCGCGCGGCCGCATCATGGTGCTGATCGACGCCGAACACGCGCCGGGCTAAGGGCTCGTCAGGCCCGGCGGCCGCTCAATGCGCCCGCTGCCGCGACCGGAAGGGCAAGGGCGCGACCGGGATGCCATCCTCGAGCAGCTTCCTGGCATCCTCCAGCCTGGCCTCGCCATGGATGGCGCGGGCGGGCGCCAGGCCCTCATGCATGGCGCGGGCCTCGGCGGCGAAGGACATGCCGACGTAATCCGAATGTTCCTCGACATGGCGGCGCAGCTTCTCAAGCGCGGCCTCGTGGTCGTTGCGGGGACTGTGCAGGTCGGCGGCCTCGTCGCGGGGCTGGGCGACGCGCGGCGCCATCAGCGCCTTTTCCACCTCGGCCGAGCCGCAATGCGTGCAGGTGACCTGGCCCGCGGCGCGCAGGCTTTCGAACCCGTCCGAGGACCGGAACCAACCATCGAAATCATGGCCTTTGTCGCAACGCAGGGCATAGCGGATCATCTCGACTCCTTTCCCTGTCAAATATCGGGCCGCGCAAGGGCTTATACAAGGTCAGGGCCGCGCCAGACGCCGAATCCGCGCGATCAGCGTTGCGGGATTGCCAGCCCGCGCCAGCAGCAGCGCCCGGGCCGCCGCACCCATGCGGCGCTGGCCCGCGGCGTCCTGCACCAGCGCGGCCAACGCCTGCGGCAGCGCCGCGGCCTCGCAGGGCCGCGCCCCGCCCGCCGCCGCCAGATCGGCATAGTCGCAGGCATGGTTGGCGACATGCGGCCCGTTCAGGATGGCACAGCGCCAGGCGGCCGGCTCCCATGGCGTATGGCCGCCGTGATCGGCGAAGGAACCGCCGGTGATGCAGATGCCGGCGGCGCGATACCACAGCGCCATCTCGCCCAGCGTATCGGCCAGCAGCACCGGAGCGCCGGGCCCGCCGCCCCGGCTGCGGCGGGCGAAATCCAGCCCGCGCGCCGCGATCAGCGCCGCCACGGCGTCGCCGCGCTGGGGATGGCGCGGCGCCAGGATCAGCCGCAGCTCCGGCACCGCCGCGCGCGCGGCGGTCCAGGCATCCAGCATCAGCGCATCCTCGCCCTCATGGGTCGAGGCCGCCAGCACGGTGCGGCAACGCTCCGGCGCATCCTCGCCCGGATCGACACGGGCCGGGCCCAGCAGCTTCAGGTTCAGCCGCGGCGTCAGCGCATCAGCCCGCAGCCCCAGCGCCAGAAGCCGCGCCTCGCTGTCCGCATCCTGCGCCGAAAGCGCGTCGATGCGGGCCAGCATCGGCCCGATCAGCCCCGGCAGCCGGCCCCAGCGCGCCGCCGAGCGCGCCGAGATGCGCGCGCCGACCACCACCTGCGCCACGCCCCGCGCCGCCGCCATGGCCGAGCGGTTGGGCCAAAGCTCGTTCTCGACCGTGACCATCACGGCGGGCCGCACCCGGTCCAGAAACCGCCCCACCGCCTGCGGCACGTCCAGCGGCGCCAGCGCGCAGGCATGGCCCAGCCGCCGGGCCAGATCGCGCCCGGTCAGGCTGTTCGTCGTCACCACCAGGGGAAAATCCCGCGCCAGTTCCTCGGCCAGCACCTGAACCGAGTTGAGCTCGCCCAGGCTCGCCGCATGCAGCCAGATCCCGCCCGGCGCGGCTTCGGGACCCGAAAGCGCCAGCCGCTCGCGCCAATCCGCCCCGGCCAGCGGCGCGGCCAGATCCAGCGCCCCGCCGGCCAGCGCCGTGGCGCCGCGCCAGATCAACGCAGGGCGGCCTCGGCGGCCTCGCGGATGGCGCGGATGTTCTCGCCATAGGGTGCGCTGTTCGACACCGAACCGCCCCGGAACACCGCCGAGCCGGCGACCAGCACATCCGCCCCCGCCGCCGCGACCAGCGGCGCGGTGGTGGGATCGACCCCGCCGTCGATCTCGATATGCACCGGCCGGTCGCCGATCATGGCACGCAGGTCACGCACCTTCTCGATCTGGCTGTGGATGAACTTCTGCCCGCCGAAACCGGGGTTCACCGTCATCACGCAGATCAGGTCGATATCGTCCAGCAGCGGCCGCGCCGCCTCGGCGGGCGTGCCCGGGTTCAGCGCCAGCCCGGCCCTGGCGCCGGCGCCGCGAATGGCCTGAAGCGTGCGGTGGACATGCGGCCCGGCCTCGACATGGACGGTGATGATGTCGCTGCCCGCCTCGGCGAAGGCCTCGATATAGGGATCGACGGGCGCGATCATCAGATGCACGTCCATCACGCCGCGGATATGCGGCCGGATCGCCTTGCACATGGCGGGACCGAAGGTCAGGTTGGGCACGAAATGCCCGTCCATCACGTCGACATGGACCCAGTCGGCGCCCTGATCCTCGACCGCCCGGCATTCCTGGCCGAAATTGGCGAAATCCGCGGAAAGGATCGAAGGCGCGATCTTGATGCGGCGGTCGAACGTCATGGCTGGCTCCCTGCACATACCCGCTCGGGTTACCGTCCCGGCCCGCCGGCCGTCAACCGGCATGAAAGTCGCATTTCTCCGTTTTCCAAATACTCCGCGGGGTCCGGGGGCGCGAAGCCCCCGGCTTCCCTCTTGGGCTTTCCGCCGCAGGGCCTATATTGGGACCAAGGCGCCAGGCCGCCGCCGGCCCCGCGCATCCGCATTCCGAAGGACTTGTAATGACCGAAACGAAGGATCTTTCCTGGGACGACAGCGTGCTGCCCTTCCAGCTGGAGCGCTCGGGCATGCGCGGCCGCGCCGCGCGTCTCGGGCCGGTGCTCGAACATATCCTGTCGCGCCACGACTATCCGGTCGCGGTCAGCGCCATGGTGGCGGAGCTGACCGCCCTGACCGCGCTGATCGGCCAGACCATCAAGCTGCGCTGGAAACTGTCGCTGCAGGTGCGCGGCAACGGGGCCATCCGCACCATCGCCACCGACTATTACGCCCCCGAGACCGAGGGCGGTCCGGCCCGCATGCGCGCCTGGGCCAGCTTCGACGCGGACCGGCTGCACGAGGGCCTGCCCGGCTTCGACCAGCTCGGCCAGGGCTATTTCGCGGTGCTGATCGACCAGGGCGAGGGCACGACCCCCTACCAGGGCCTGACGCCCCTGGCCGGCGGCTCGCTTGCCACCTGCGCGCAGACCTATTTCGAACAGTCCGAGCAGCTGCCGACCCGCTTCGAGCTGACGGTGGGCCGCGCGCGCATGCCGGGCCAGGCCGAGGAGCACTGGCGCGCCGGCGGCATCATGCTGCAGACCCTGCCCGCCGCCAGCCATGCCGCGCCCGAGGGCGGCACGCTGCAATCCGCCGACATCCTGCAGGGCGCGCAATCCGAGGACTGGAACCGCAGCAGCATGCTGATGGCCACGGTCGAGGCGATGGAGCTGGTCGATCCCGCCCTGCCCCTGCCGAATCTGGTCTTCCGCCTGTTCCACGAGGAGGAACCGACCGCCTTCGAGGTTCAGGACCTGGTCTTCGGCTGTTCCTGCAATGCCGACCGGGTGCGCGGCACGCTGTCGATCTATTCCGCCAAGGACATCGCCCACATGACCAACGAGGACGGCATCGTCACCGCCGATTGCCAGTTCTGCGGCGCGCATTACGAATTCGACCCGCAAAGCCTCGGCTTCGAGGCGACCGTGGATGCCGAGGGCAATCCCCTGCCGCAAGCCGGGGCCGGGGAAAACCGGGCCGCGCTTTGATGACGGCGATCCGCGAGACATTGATGCGGGCCCTGTCGGGAACGACGGGGCCCTCGTCCGATTTCGACTTCGGCGGCGCCCCCGCGCCGGCCGAGGTCGCGCTGCGCCCCGCCGGGGTGCTCGCCGCCTTCGACGCCGCGGACGGGCGGCTGGTCCTGACCAAGCGCGCCTCGAGCCTGCGCCACCATCCCGGCCAGATCGCCCTGCCCGGCGGCAAGGTCGATCCCGGCGATGCCGACGAGGTCGCCGCCGCCCTGCGCGAGGCGCATGAGGAGGTGGGCCTCGATCCCGCCCGGGTCGAGGTGCTGGGCACCATGCCGCCGCATCGCACCATCACCGGTTTCGCCATGACCCCTGTGCTGGCGCTGATCCACGGCCCCTTCATCCCGATCCCCGAGGCCGGAGAGGTCGAGGAAGTGTTCACCGTCCCCTTCGCCCATGTCGCCGATCCGGCCAGTTACCACATCGAGGGCCGGATCTGGCGCGGCGCGCGGCGGGACTATTATGTCGCCCCCTGGGGGCCCTATTATATCTGGGGCGCCACCGCCCGCGTGCTGCATTCGCTCGCCACCCGGATTTCAACCAGGCTTTCCGCATGACCCGCCTGACCGCCCCTTTCCTCGACGATCCGGCCCTGAAGCAGGTGCTGGCCGCGCTTTCCGCCGAAGGCGCGCAGGCGCTGATCGTCGGCGGCGCGGTCCGAAACGCGCTTCTGGGCGAGCCGGTGGCGGATGTGGACATCTCGACCTCGGCCCCGCCCGCAGAGGCGATCCGCCTGGCCGAGGCCGCCGGGCTGCGCACCGTGCCCACCGGCATCGAACACGGCACGGTCACCGTCATCGCCGATGGCCGCGGCTTCGAGGTCACCAGTTTTCGCCGCGATGTCGAGACCTTCGGCCGCCGCGCCGTCGTCGCCTATTCCAACCGGATCGAGGACGACGCCCATCGCCGCGACTTCACCATGAACGCGCTTTACGCCACCGGCTCGGGCGAGGTGCTGGACCCGGTGGGCGGCCTGCCCGACCTGGCCGCGCGCCGGCTGCGCTTCGTCGGCGACCCGCGCGCCCGCATCGCCGAGGACTATCTGCGCATCCTGCGCTTCTTCCGCCTGCTGGCCTGGTATGGGCGCGAGGCCGAGCTGCATGCGCTCGCCGCCTGCCGCGAGCTGCGCGAAGGGCTGACCGGCATCTCCAGGGAACGCATCGGGCACGAGATCCGCAAGCTGCTGGACGCCCCCGACCCGTCCCGCGCCGTGGCGCTGATGGCCGAGGCCGGGGTGCTGCCTCTGGTCCTGCCCGGCGCCGATGCCGGCGACCTGCCGGAACTGGTCGAGATCGAGCAGGAATTCGGCACCGGCGCCCTGCCCCGCTGGCCGCGCCGTCTGGCCCTGCTGGCGCCGCGGGATGCCGCGGGCGCCCTGCGGCTGTCGCGGGAGGAAGCCCGCGTGCAGGACCACATCGCCGCCGCGCTGGCCTTGCCCGCGCCGGCCGCGGCCTATCGCTTGGGCCGCGCCGCCGCGGCGCAATCGGTGCTGATCCGCGCCGCCCGCGGCGACAGGCCCGCCTTTGGCTGGTGCCACGAGCTGGCGCGCGGGGCCGAGGCGAAATTCCCGCTGACCGCCCGCGACCTGATGCCCGAACTTTCCGGCCCCGCCCTGGGCGAGGCGCTGCGCCGGGCCGAGGACGCCTTTGTCGCAAGCGATTTCACCCTGCCGCGCGAGGCCCTGCTGCGGATCGCGCTGCAACAGGAGGCCCGGGCCTGATGCATGATTTCTTCGCCCGCATGATCGACGCCTTCCGCCCGGCCGAGGGCCCGCCGCCGCGCAGCCTGCTGGCCTTCTTCCGCTGGTGCCTGTCCGGGGCCTGGCCGGGCCTGACCATCGCCGCCGTGGCCTCGGCGCTCAGCGGCATCGCGGATATCGTCTCGGCGGTGCTGCTGGGCTGGGTGGTCGATGCCGTCGTCACCACCACGCCCGGCACGATCCTGGGCGAAAAGGGCGGGCTGATCGCCGGCTTCGTGCTGTTCTTCCTGGTGGTGCGCCCGGCGATCTTCGGCCTCTCCACCGCCTCTTCCAGCGTCATCATCGGGCCGAACCTGTTCCCGCTGGTGCTGTCGCGGCTGCACCGCTGGACCATGGGCCACGCGGTGACCTTCTTCGACAACGACTTTGCCGGCCGCATCGCCCAGAAGCAGACCCAGACCGCCCGGGCGGTGACCGATGTGGCGACGGAATTCGTCAACGTGGTGGCCTTCGCGCTGGCCTCGATCATCGGCTCGGCCGCCTTCCTGGTCTCGGTGGACGGCTGGGGCGCGGTGGCGATGCTGGCCTGGCTGATGGCTTATGTCCTGCTGATCCGCTTCTTCCTGCCGCGCATCCGCACCCGCTCGGCCAGCCGGGCCTCGGCGCGGGCCATGGTGACGGGGCAGGTGGTGGACACGATCACCAACATCAAGACCGTGAAGCTTTTCGCCCATGCCGAGCACGAGGACCGCGCCGCGCTTGGCGCCATGGCCGGATTCCGCGAACGGGCGCTGGATTTCGGCCGCGTCAGCACCTGGTTCCGCTTTTCGCTGATGTTCGTCGCCGGCGCCCTGCCGGTGGTACTGATCGGCGGCACGCTGATGCTGTGGAGCGAGGGGCTGGCGACGGCCGGCGACATCGCCGCCGCCGGCGCGATCTCGATGCGGCTGGCGCAGATGACCGGCTGGGTCAGCATGGCGCTGATGGGCGTCTGGGGCAGCATCGGCGAGGTCGAGGACGGCATGAAGACCCTGTCGCCGCCCCATGCCCTGACCGACGCCCCCGATGCGGTCGCGCTTGACCGCGTGGCAGGGCGCATCGACTTCGACCATGTCGATTTCGCCTATGGCCGCGACACGACGCGGGAAGGCGGCGGCGGCATCCGCGACCTCGACCTGCATATCGCCCCGGGCGAGAAGCTGGGCGTGGTCGGCGCCTCGGGCGCGGGCAAGTCCACCATGGTCTCGCTGCTGCTGCGGCTTTACGACGTGGAACGCGGCGCGGTGCGGGTGGACGGCCATGACGTGCGCGCGGTGACGCAGGAAAGCCTGCGCCGCAACATCGCCATGGTCACGCAGGAAACCGCGATGTTCAACCGCTCGGCGCGCGAGAACATCCTTTACGGCCGCCCCGACGCGACCGAGGAGGAGATCGTGGCGGCGGCCCGGGCGGCCGAGGCGCATGATTTCATCCTGACGCTGCAGGACCACATGGGCCGCACCGGCTACGACGCCCATCTGGGCGAACGGGGCGTCAAGCTGTCCGGCGGGCAGCGCCAGCGCATCGCGCTGGCCCGCGCGCTCTTGAAGGACGCGCCGATCCTGGTCCTGGACGAGGCGACCTCGGCGCTGGACAGCGAGGTCGAGGCGCAGGTGCAGGAGGCGCTGCACCGCGCCATGCAGGGCAAGACCGTGCTGGCCATCGCGCACCGGCTCTCGACCATCGCCGAGCTGGACCGCATCGTCGTGCTGGAATCCGGCCGCATCGTCGAGCAGGGCAGCCATGCCGAACTGCTGGCGCTGGACGGCACCTATGCCCGCTACTGGAACCGCCAGTCCGGCGGCTTCCTGGGCACCGACGAGCACGAGGAAACCACCGAGGCCGCCGAGTGATCTGGACCGTCGAGCGGCTGGGCCGCAAGGGTGATGGCGTGGCGGTCGGGACCGGGGGCCGCGCGCTGGCGGCGCTGACCCTGCCCGGCGAGGTGATCGAGGGCGAGGCCGAGGACGGCCGCATCGCCAGCCCGCGCATCGTGACGCCTGCGCCCGAACGGGTGCGGCCGCCCTGCCCGCATTACCGCGCCTGCGGCGGCTGCGCGCTGATGCACGGCTCCGAGGCTTTCGTGAAGGCCTGGAAGGTCGGCGTGGTGACCCAGGCGCTGCGCGCGCAGGGGCTTTCCGCGCCGATCGCGGGGGTGCATGTCTCGCCGCCGCGCTCGCGCCGGCGGGCGGTGCTGTCGGGGCGGCGGACGAAGAAGGGCGCGCTGCTGGGCTTTCACGCCCGCGCCTCGGAGGTGATCGTGGACATTGCCGATTGCCATGTGCTGCGGCCCGCCATCCAGTCGGCCCTGCCGCTGCTGCGGCGGCTGGTCGCCGCCGGCGCCTCGCGCGCGGGCGAGCTGTCGCTGACCGTGACCGACACGCCGGCCGGGCTGGACGTGGCGGTGGCCGGCGGCAAGCCGATGGAGCCGGGGCTGTTCCAGACCCTGTCGGCGCTGGCCGACGAGGGCGACCTCGCGCGGCTCAGTTGGGACGGCCAAAGCATTACCCGCCGCCCGCCGGCGCTGCCGATGGGGCGGGCGCAGGTCGTGCCGCCGCCGGGCGGTTTCCTGCAGGCCACCGCCGAGGGCGAGGCGGCGCTGCTGGCCGCCCTGCGCGACATGCTGCGCGGCGCCGGCCGGGTGCTGGACCTGTTCGCCGGCTGCGGCACCTTCACCCTGCCCCTGGCCGAGGCGGCCGAGGTCCATGCCGTCGAGGGCCTTGCCGCGCCGCTGCAGGCGCTGGACGCCGCCGCCCGCCGCAGCCCCGGCCTGCGCCGAATCACGACCGAGATTCGCGACCTTGCCCGCCGGCCGCTGCTGCCCGACGAGCTGGCCTATGACGCAATCGTGATCGACCCGCCGCGCGCCGGGGCCGAGGCGCAGGCGCGCGAGCTGGCCCGTTCCGGGGTGGGCAGGCTCGCCTGGGTCAGCTGCGATCCCGTCACTTTCGCCCGCGATGCGCGGATTCTCGCCGAGGGCGGGCTGGCGCTGACGCGGCTCTTCGTGGTCGATCAGTTCCGCTGGTCGCCGCATGTCGAGACCGCGGCGGAATTCCGCCGGCGCTAGCGAAATCTTAATCTCTGTGGTATTTCATAACAAAACGAAGCGCATAGCGCACATAGAGGGCAGTGATGATTCGGGCAATTCGCGCATTTTTCGCGGTTGTCGCGGTTGCCGTTGTGGCAAGCTGCGGCGGTGGCGACAGCCTGCAACCCAGCAAGACCTATCAGGGTCCGCCGATCACGCAGATCGTGGTGAAGAAGGCCGATCGCAAGATGTATCTGGTCAGCGGCAAGGAAGTCGTCAAAAGCTACAAGATCCATCTCGGCAACCAGCCGGTCGGACCCAAGCGGTTCGAAGGCGACGGCCGCACGCCCGAGGGCCTGTATTTCGTCGACCGCTTCAATCCGCGCAGCCGCTACCACCTGTCGGTCGGGATCTCCTATCCCTCGGCGCAGGACGTGGCCAATGCGGCGGCCATGGGACTGCGGCCGGGCGGCGACATCTTCATCCATGGCCTGGGCCCCGAGGGCAAGGCGCTGAACCGCCCGGACTGGACCGCCGGCTGCATCGCCGTCACCGACGAGGAGATCGAGGAGATCTTCACCATGCTGCGGCCGGGCGTGCCGATCTTCATCTACCCCTAGGCGCCGCTAGCGCTCAGGCTGGTGCCTGGAACGACAAAGGCTCCGCGCATCGTCGCGGGGCCTTGGCTTTCAGGAAGCTCGCAGGCCGGCTGATTGATGGCCTGTTCTCCGCCCTGCAGCCTTGCAGGGCCTTGCGGCAGCCGGCCGCCGCAGCAGGAAAGCCCGGGATGGGGATGCCTGTCCTGTCCGGCGGTGCCTGCCTTGCCATCCAGACGCGCCGGGCGACAGAGCATTGCCGCCTGCCGCCTGCCGCAATCCGGGTCGCAGCCACCCAGACTTCCGGGACCCGACCGATACCGCCTGCCCGCCTTGCGGGCCGGCAAGCGAAAGGCGCGGCCCGCCTCGGGGCCGCGCTGCCGGATCAGATGCCGGCGCCCGGCGCGAAGCCGCCCGCCATGGCCGTCGGCGCACCCGCCCCGCCGCCGGTGATCAGCACCCACCAGATCTTGCCTGACGGCTCCTGATACCAGCCGACGCCGAATTCCGCGGCGCGCGGATCCATGATCACGTCGCGCGTGTCGCGATTCTGCATCCAGGCATTCAGCGTGGTGATCTCGTTCTCATAGGTTTCCGAGATGTTCTCGCCGACCAGATGGCCCATGTAGCCTTGGCGCCGCACCCGATCCAGCGGCGACGAGCCGTCCGAGCCGAAATGCCAGGCGCGGTTCTGCGCCGCCATGTCGCGGGCATGCACCTTGGCCGCCGCGTCCAGCATCGGGTTCTGCACCACGCCGGGCGCCGCGATATTGGCGCGCAACGCATTGATCTGGCCGGCGATCCGGCCGGGGATCTGCGCCTCTTCGCGCGGCGTGATCTTGTAGGCGACCGGCAGCGGCTGGCCATCGGGGCCGAGTTGCTGCTGCGGCTGCTGGCAGGCCGCAAGGGCCAGAACCGACACGAGCGCCAGGGTGGAGAGTTTCAGCATGATGTCCTGTCCCGAAAGGATATTTTGCGCCAGCCATACAAAAGCCCGGGGCCCGCTTCAAACCCAAGATTGCGTGAGGGCCACAGGCTGCGACTCTGTTGCGACAATGACGCTTGTTTGAATTGCAAGGTGTCCGGCGCGGGCGTAAATCCGCGCATCAGCAGACCTCTTTCGCAAATTCGGGCAGAGAAGGCCGCCGCAAGCGGTCCGTCACATATCAGGAGCGACACATGATCACGCCGAAAAATCCGGTCTCGCGCCGGAAATTTCTGACCGCCTCGGTGGCGATGGGCGCGGCAGGGCTGGCGGCGCCGGCCATCGCGCAGTCCTTCGACCCCTATACCGGCCAGCCGCTGCAGGGCACGGCGGGCGGCGCCACCCCGGATGCGGGCATGGTGCAATACGACGCCGGGCAGGATTCGCGCCGCAACATCTCCAGCTTCCGCATGCAGGACTGGCAGCCCTATTTCAGCACCCTGACCAACGGCGCCATCCTCGTGGACCTGACCTCGCGCGCGCTGCATTACTGGTCCGAGGACCAGACGGTCTACAAGCTGTTCCCGACCTCGGTCCCGGTCAGCCCCGACCTGACCCGCACCGGCCGCACCGAGATCATCAAGAAGGTCGAGGGCCCGAGCTGGGCGCCCACCCCCGAGATGAAGAAGCGCAACCCCGAATGGCCGGATTTCGTGCCGCCGGGGCCGGACAACCCGCTGGGCACCCATGCGCTGTGGCTGAGCTGGCAGTATTACCGCATCCACGGCACGCATGACACGCGCAAGATCGGCCGCAAGTCCTCGAACGGCTGCATCGGCCTTTACAACGAGCATATCAAGCAGCTCTACGACCTGACCAAGATCGGCACCCAGGTGCTGCTGATCTGACCCGGCCGGGACAGGAACGACAGCAAGGGGCCGCAAGGCCCCTTTTTCGTTTCGACCGCTTGGATCAGCCAAGGCTCGGGCCGCACCGCCGGAGGATGCGGCCCGACCTTTGGTCACGCCTCCGGACCCAGACCGAATGCCGGATGATGGATCAGCTTCCGCAAGGCTCGGTGCCGTCGAAGGGCGGGGCCAGAACCACCCCGGGCAGCCAGCTGCGCCCAGGCCAGGGAAGGCCCGGAAACCGGGCCGGCCATGCTAGGCGGGCTCGCCCACCAGCGCCGCACCGCGGCCGGTGGCCCGCAACCGGCGGAGGGGCCTGTGCCATTGACGGCAAAACGGCAAGCGGGCCGATCAGGCCCCAGCCGTCCTGCGTGCCGATCCGTGCCGCCGAAGCGCCCAGGTAGCCGATCACCTCACCCTCGTCCTCGGCCACAAGCGAGAGGGAAAGCGGCCTCTCCGCCCGCAGCGCCGCGACGAGGCCGGCCTCGGTTCCAGTGGATTGCGCAAGCATCCATGGCTTCGGCGACAAGCCGGCTGATCGCCGGGATGCCACCGGCGGTTTCATTGCGCATCAGCATGTCAGGCCCCCTGATTGTCGAGCTGCGCGCGAACAGAGGAGCGGCCGCGTTTCGAGATCCGATACGGGCTGCCTGACCGGGATTCGATCAGCCCTTTCCGCCGCAATCGGGTGAAGACGGCCAAATCGAAGCCGGCAAGGATCATCCCCTCGCGCGTGACGCATGTCACGGAGGTGATCTTGGCGCTGTCGACGCGCTCGTGCAGGATACGGCCGCCAAGGGCCAGGACGTGCAGCGCACGTTGTTCATTTCGTGAGATGTTCATGGAAGTCTCGCATGACGGACGTGAAAGACACCCCGAGCGCACATGCACCCGGCGGCTTTGAATTCACGCGGCTCTCCGAGATTCAGAGAGCCTTGTCACACAAGCTCTGACATCCGGTCTCCACAGGCAGCAGGGGATCGTCGCTGCTCACGCCCCCAATCCAGGAAACGGGCGGCTTTGGAACAACCCCGTAACATAGACGAACCGTGGCGGCCTGCCCCCGCAATCGGCGTCAGCGGCTGCGCGGGCCTTCAGACCCACCCCGCCAGGTTCTCGCCGATCACCGCGGTCAGCACGTCGATATGCGCGGGCTCGGCGTTCAGGCAGGGGATATAGGTGAACTCCTTGCCGCCGGCATGGATGAAGGCCTCGCGGATCTCGCCCTGGATCTCTTCCAGCGTCTCGATGCAATCGGCGGAAAACGCCGGCGAGATCACCGCGATCTCGGTGATGCCCTGCCGCGCCAGCTCGGCCACATGCTCGACCGTATAGGGGCGCAGCCATTCCTCGGTGCCGAAGACCGACTGGAAGGTGGTGTCGATCGCGCCCTCGTCCCAGCCCAGCCGCTCGCGCAGCAGGCGCGAGGTCTTCTGGCACTGGCAATGATAGGGGTCGCCCTCCAGCAGATAGCGTTTCGGCATGCCGTGATAGCTGGCGACCAGCTTGCGGGGCTGGCGGCCGCCCAAGGCACGCTCGACCGAGCCGGCCAGCGCCGCGATATAGTCCGGCCGGTCGAAATAGGGCGGCACGGTGCGCGAGGCCGGCTGCCATTTCTGCGCCATCAGCGCCCGGAAGAACTGGTCGTTCGCCGTCGCCGTCGTCGCCCCCGCATATTGCGGATAAAGCGGGAAGAACAGGATGCGGTCGCAGCCCGCCTTGACCATGCGTTCGACCACGTCGGGGGTCGAGGGATTGCCGTAGCGCATGCAGAAATCGACCATCACCCGGTCGCCCCACAGCGCCGCCGCCCGGTCCCGCAGCGCCGCCGCCTGTTCCTTGGTGATGGTCATCAGCGGGCTTTCATTCGCCTCGTTGTTCCAGATGGTCTTGTAGTTCGCCCCCGAGGTGAAGGGCCGCTTGGTCAGGATGACGGTCTGCAGCAGCGGCTGCCATTTCCAGGCCGGGTAGTCGATCACCCGCTTGTCCGACAGGAACTCGGACAGATAGCGCCGCATCGACCAGTAATCGGTCGCGTCGGGCGTGCCCAGATTGGCGATCAGCACGCCGATCTTGCGGGCGGGAATCGGAGGGTGGCTGGCGGGGGCGTGCTCGGCAAGGGTCATTCGGGCTTTCTCGTGTGGGCCAGGGCTTCGGCAAGCGGCATCCTGGCCGAGCCCGGGCGAAGCGGTTTCTGCTGGCTGGCATCGGGCGCCCATCCGGTCAGGAAGACCAGGTCGAAGGTCGCCCGGATGCGCGTGCCGTCCTGCGGGTCGGGATGGGTTTCGGCATAAAGCGCGGCGGCGCGCAACAGGACATCTCGTCGCGTCGGGCGGCGCAGCCGGCCGGCCAGCGCGTTGCCCTCGCCCATGGCGCGCAGGTCGCGGGCCAGATGGAACAGGCTGCGATAGCTGGCGAACTGGGTGATCTGGTCGGCGACCGGCAGCGCCAGCCCGGCGCGCGGCAGCAGACCGCCCAGGTCGCGGATCTCGCCCATGGGCAGGACGCGGGGCGACAGGCCGCCGGCGACCTCGGCCTCGGCGCGGGTCAGCGCCTCGCGCAGCTCGGAGAGGCTGCGCCCGCCGGGACAGGCGGCGATCAGCAGGCCGTCGGGGCGCAGCGCGCGGGCGGCCTGCGCAAGCTGGCCGACCGGGTCCTCGGCCCAGTGCAGCGCCATGGCGTGGATCACCAGGTCATGCGCGCCGGGTTGCAGGTCCAGCTGGGGCGCGTCGGCGACGATCTTCGCGCCGGGCATGGCCTCGCGCCAGAACTCCGGCAGGCCGGTCACCACGGCGACGTCGCTAAACCTTCTGTTAACCTCCGCCAGCCTATCCTGGATCTCGTCGGCGACGATTCGATGCAGGAAATCCACCGGCCCAAGGCGCAGGGCGCGGCGGCGGTTCCGCTCGAGCGCGCCGCGGTCGGTAAGGCTGGGAACGGGGGTGGAACGGTCGGGCATCATGGGGGCAGAACATAGGGGGCTTCGCGGCCTGATGAAAGGCGCATTGCGGTTGGTCTACCCGCCGCAATGCCTGTGTTGCGGCGCGCCGGTGGCCGAGGAGGGCGGGCTTTGCCCCGCCTGCTGGCGCGAGGCGGAATTCATCCAGGGCACCTGCTGCGGGCGCTGCGGGGTGCCGCTGCCCGGCGACGGGCTGGAGGATGCGGCCGATGAGGCGGCGGGGCTGCTGGTCTGCGACGACTGCCTGCGCATCCAGCGGCCCTGGCTGCGCGGCCGCGCGGCGCTGGCCTATCGCGGCACCGGACGCCAGCTGGCGCTGATGCTGAAACATGGCGACCGGCTGGACCTGGCGCCCGCGCTGGGGGACTGGGTGGCGCGGGCGGCTCAGCCGCTGCTGCGCCCGGGCATGGTGGTGGTGCCGGTGCCGGTGCATCTGCGCCGGCTGTTGCGGCGGAAATACAACCAGGCCGAGATGCTGGCCCGGCACGTGGCGCGGGCGCATGGGCTGGCGCATCTGCCCGGGGGCCTGCGGCGGCTGCGGCACACGCCGATGCAGGACCACGGCAGCGTCGGCGACCGGTTCGCGAATGTCGCGGGCGCCATCGCCGTGCCGGCGCGCATGGCTTCGCGCCTGCAGGGCCGCGCGGTGCTGCTGGTCGACGACGTGATGGCCTCGGGGGCGACCATGGCGGCGGCGGCCGAGGCGCTGCGGACCGCCGGCGCCGGGCCGATCTCGGTGGTGGTTCTGGCGCGGGCGGTCAAGGATGCATAGATAAGGGCCGAACAATGACTGCCGGGACGCGCTTATGGCCAAGGTCGAGATCTATACCACCCCCACCTGCCCCTATTGCATTGCCGCCAAATCGCTGCTGCGCAAGAAGGGCGTCGCCTATGAGGAAACCGATGTCAGCCGCGATCCGCAGCTGCGCGGCGCCATGACCCAGCGCGCCGGCGGCCGGCGCACCGTGCCGCAGATCTTCATCGACGGCCGCCATGTCGGCGGCAGCGACGACCTGCATGCGCTGGACTATCAGGGCAAGCTCGACGGGCTGCTGGGCCTGACGGCATGAGCGAGGCGCTGCGGGCGGCGCTGGTGCAGCTCAGCGTCTCGGACGATCCGGCGCGCAACCTGCCGGTCACGCGGGCGCTGGTCCGCGAGGCGGCGCAGGGCGGCGCCGGCTGGGTGCTGACGCCCGAGGCCACCAACCTGCTGGGCGCCGGCCGCGAATTGCAGGAGCGCATCCTGCATGTCGAGGCCGAGGACCCGACCCTGGCCGCCCTGCGCGAGGATGCGCGCGACCTGGGGATCTGGCTGCTGATCGGTTCGCTGTCGCTGAAGACCGGCGATCCGGCCGAGACGCGCTTTGCCAATCGCAGCTTCCTGATCGCGCCGGACGGCGCGATCCGCGCGCGCTACGACAAGCTGCACATGTTCGACGTGACGGTGTCGGACAGCGAATCCTATCGCGAATCCGCGGCCTTCCGCCCCGGCCGCCAGGCCGTGCTGGCCGAAGGGCCGCTGCCGGTCGGCATGACGGTCTGCTACGACCTGCGCTTTCCGCAGCTCTACCGGGCGCTGGCCAAGGCCGGGGCCGAGGTGCTGACCGTCCCCGCCGCCTTCAACGACACGACCGGCGCCGCGCATTGGGAGGTGCTGTTGCGCGCCCGCGCCATCGAGACCGGCTGCATCGTGCTGGCCCCGGCGCAATGCGGCAGCCATGCGACGCATTTCGACCCCGGGCGCCGGGTCCGCCGCAGCCATGGCCATTCCCTTGCGGTCGGTCCCTGGGGCGAGGTGCTGGCCGACGGCGGCAGCGAGCCCGGCGTCACCTTCGTCACGCTTGACCGCGAGGCCGTTCTCGGGGCACGGTCCCGCATCCCATCGCTCACGCATGACCGAGACTTCGCCGGCCCATGACCGACAAGACCCCATGATCGACAAGACCCATGACAACCCGGCAGGGCATGCCGACATCTCGGCCGATGCCCTTGCGGCCAGCCTGTTTTCCGAGGTGTTCATCGCCGACCAGCTGGCGCGCGACCTGATCGGCAAGGCGCTGCCCAAGGGCATGCAGATCTCGCATTTCTCGGTGCTGAACCTGCTGGCGCATCTGAATGTCGAGCGCACGCCGGCCGAGCTGGCCGAGGCCTTCCATGTCACCCGCGGGGCGATGACCAACACGCTGTCGCGGCTGGAATGGGCCGGGCATATCCACATCCGCCCGGACTGGGACGACGCGCGGCGCAAGTTCGTGGCGATCAGCCCGGCGGGCCGGGCGGCGCGGGACGCGGCGCTGGCGGCCTTCATGCCGCGAATCGCCGATGTGGTGCGCGATGTCGGCGCCGACCGGGTGCGCGCGGCGCTGCCGGTGCTGCGCATGCTGCGCAAGCAGCTGGAAGAGACGTTGCGTCACGAATCGCGCGGCGGGCGCTGAGGGGCGCCGGTCGCCCGAGTATTTGGGAAACGGTGAAAGCCGGCTGTGGCCCGCCCCGCCGCTCTGTGTCGGTCGGGTATTTGCGGAACGAAGAAGCTCAGGCGTCGCGCAGGGCGGTCATCGCGTAATTGACCGACAGGTCGCGATGCGACAGCGACCAGCTCCAGCCCAGCGGGTTGAAGACCATGCCGCAGCGGTCGACGACGCGCAGCCCCGCCGCCTCGGTCATCCGCGCCAGCTCGTCGGGGGTGATGAAGCGGCGCCAGTCATGCGTCCCCTTGGGCAGCCAGCGCATGACCCATTCCGCCCCGACGATGGCGGCGGCGAAGCTGCGCGCCGTGCGGTTCAGCGTCGAGGCGATCAGCATGCCGCCCGGCGCCACCAGGTCGCGGCAGGTGGCGATGAACTGCGCCGGGTCGGCGACGTGCTCGACGATCTCCAGCGCCATGACCACGTCGAAGCGGCGCCCCTCGGCCGCCAGCGCCTCGGCCGTGGTGGCGCGGTAGTCGATGGAAAGGCCCTGTTCCGCGGCATGCAGGCCGGCGATGGCGATGTTGCCCTCGGCCGCGTCGGCGCCGGTCACGGTGGCACCCAGCCGGGCCATCGGCTCGGCCATCAGCCCGCCGCCGCAGCCGATGTCGAGCAGCGTCAGCCCCTCGAAGGGCCGGGGGGCGGCCAGGTCGCGGCCGAACTGCGCCGCGACCTGGGCGGTGACATAGTCCAGCCGCGTCGGGTTCAGCATGTGCAGCGGCTTGAACTTGCCGTTCGGGTCCCACCATTCCCGCGCCATGGCCTGGAACTTGGCGACCTCGGCCGGGTCGATGCTGCTGGGGGCCGGGCTGGCGGGGGCTGGTCTTTCGGTCATCTGGCCGTCCTTCATGTGGCGGGCGCGCGCGAGGCGCTATATAGTGGTGCCATGGACAGATTGGCAGGGCAAATCGGCGGCACGCCGTCGCATGGCAGGCTGCATCCGATGGTCGAGCCCTTCGACCGCCGGATGATCGTGGTCGGCGACGGCCACATGCTGCATGTCGAGCAGAGCGGCAATCCCGACGGCGTGCCGGTGATCGTCCTGCATGGCGGACCCGGAGGGGGGTGCAGCCCCTTCATGCGGCGCTTCTTCGACCCGGCGCATTACCGCGCGGTGCTGTTCGACCAGCGCGGCTGCGGCCGCTCGCTGCCGCATGCCGCGGTGGCGGCGAACACCACCCAGCACCTGATCGCCGATATCGAGGTGATCCGCCGCGAGCTGGGGATCGAGCGCGCCATCCTGTTCGGCGGCAGCTGGGGCGCCACCCTGGCGCTGGCCTATGCCCAGGCGCATCCCGACCCGGTGGTGGCGCTGGTGCTGCGCGGGGTGTTCCTGGGCCGGCGGGCCGAGCTGGACTGGTTCTATGGCGGCGGCGTCGCGCGCTTCTTTCCCGACCGCTGGGCCGAATTCCAGGCGCCGATCCCCGAGGCCGAACGCGACGACATGATCGCCGCCTATCACCGGCGGCTGTTCAGCGGCGACCGCGGACGGGAGATCCGCTATGCCCTGCCCTGGCTGGTCTGGGAAAACGCCCTGGCGGGGCTGGAGATCAACGGGCCGGGCCATGCGCCGCCCGACTATGCCCGCACCTTCGCCCGTCTGGAGAATCACTATTTCGCCCATGACTGCTTCCTGGCCGAGGGCCAGCTTCTGCGCGACCGCCACCGCATCGAGCACATCCCGGCCGTGATCGTGCAGGGCCGCTACGACATGGTCTGCCCGCCCCGCACCGCCTGGGAGCTGGCCGAGGGCTGGGCCAAGGCCGACCTGCGGCTGGTCCCCGCCTCGGGCCATGCGCTGAGCGAACCGCGAATCGCTGCGGAACTGGTGCGGGTGATGGATTGTTTCCGGGATGCGGCGCGATAGGGCGCGCCGCCTGTTTGGGCGGGGTGCGGCGTGACGTTCCTGTTCTTCCTGATCGCTTGCGGCGCGGCGGCCGCGACCGGCCTGATCTTCCCGCCCGGCGGCTGGTATGACGGGCTGCGCAAGCCGGATTTCACTCCGCCCCGCTGGGCGTTTCCGGTGGCCTGGACCACGCTTTACCTGCTGCTGGCCTGGGTGGGCGCGCGACTGGCCGGCCTGCCCGGCGCCGGGCCCGCTCTGGCGCTGTGGGCGGCACAGATCGCGCTGAATACCCTGTGGACGCCGGTGTTCTTCGGCGCGCGCCGGCCGGGCGCGGCCATGGCGGTGCTGGCGATCCTGTGGCTGGTGGTCGCGGCGCTGCTGGTCGCGGCCTTCCGGCTGGACCTGCTGGCCGGCGTGCTTCTGCTGCCCTATCTGGCCTGGCTGACCCTGGCCGGGGCGCTGAATTTCCGCATCTGGCGGGACAATCCGGCGCCGCGATGAGGGCCCCGCCGGTTTTCCTTGCAATCCCGCGCGCCGCGCCCTATATGCGGCTCAACAGCGGCGCAGGCGTCCACACCCTGCCCACCGGGAAGACGCACGGGCCGCCTCGGCCCGTTTTTTGTATTTGGGGTATCACGAATGACCGACCTCATCGCCAAGACCGCCATCGACCGGCGCCTGGCCGAGATCATCGCCCCGGTCATCGAGGATCTGGGTTTCGAGCTGGTGCGCATCCGCCTGCAGGGCGGCAAGACCGCCACGCTGCAGATCATGGCCGACCGGCCGGAAGGCGGCATCAATGTCGACGACTGCGCCGATATCTCGACCGCCGTCAGCGCGATCCTCGATGTCGAGGACCCGCTGGAGGACGCCTATCATCTGGAGGTCTCCAGCCCCGGCATCGACCGGCCGCTGACCCGGCTGAAGGATTTCGAGACCTTCGAGGGCTATGAGGCGCGGCTGGAGACCAACCAGCCCATCGACGGCCGCAAGCGGTTCAAGGGCGTGCTGGCGGGCGTCGAGAAGGGCGAGGGCGGCGACGAGGTGCTGCTGAACATCGAGGAAGGCGGCGAGGTCCAGACCATCGGGCTGAACTTCGACTGGCTTTCCGATGCGAAGCTGGTCCTGACCGACGAGCTGATCGCCGAGATGCTGCGACAGAAAAAGGACGCGGGCGTGCAGATCGACAATCTGGACGAGACCGCCTTTGACGAGATCGAAACGGAAGCCGGCGAAGACAACGCCGCCGCGAAGGAGTGAGGAATGGCCATCACCTCTGCCAACCAGCTTGAACTGCTGCAAACCGCCGAGGCCGTTGCACGGGAAAAGATGATCGACCCCGATCTGGTGATCGAGGCGATGGAGGACAGCCTGGCCCGCGCCGCGAAGTCGCGCTACGGCTCGGAAATGGACATCCGCGTCCATATCGACCGCAAGACCGGCAACGCCACCTTCACCCGCGCCCGCACCGTGGTCGAGGATGACGCGGTCGAGAACTACCAGGCGCAATTCACCGCCGACCAGGCGCGCGCCTATTTCGAGCCCTCGAAGGACGGCCGCGCCCATTGGCTGCGCGACGGCCAGCTGCTGACCGATTTCTCGGGCAAGCCGCAGCCGGGCGACGTGTTCCAGGAGCAGGTGCCGCCGGTCGACCTGGGCCGTATCGCCGCGCAATCGGCCAAGCAGGTGATCCTGCAGCGCGTCCGCGAGGCCGAGCGCGACCGCCAATACGAAGAATTCAAGGACCGCGCCGGCACCATCATCAACGGTGTCGTCAAGCGCGAAGAATACGGCAACATCATCGTGGACGTGGGCCGGGGCGAGGCCATCCTGCGCCGCAACGAGAAGATCGGCCGCGAAAGCTATCGCCCGAACGACCGCATCCGCGCCTATGTCAAGGACGTGCGCCGCGAGGCCCGCGGCCCGCAGATCTTCCTGTCGCGCACCGATCCGCAGTTCATGGCCGAGCTGTTCAAGATGGAAGTGCCGGAAATCTATGACGGCGTCATCGAGATCAAGGCCGTAGCCCGCGACCCGGGCTCGCGCGCCAAGATCGCCGTGATCAGCTACGACAACTCGATCGACCCGGTCGGCGCCTGCGTCGGCATGCGCGGCAGCCGCGTGCAGGCCGTGGTGGGCGAGCTGCAGGGCGAAAAGATCGACATCATCCCGTGGTCCGAGGATCAGGCGACCTTCCTGGTGAACGCGCTGCAGCCGGCCGAGGTGGCGAAGGTCGTCTTCGACGAGGACGCCACCCGCATCGAGGTGGTGGTGCCGGACGAGCAGCTGTCGCTGGCCATCGGCCGGCGCGGCCAGAACGTGCGGCTGGCAAGCCAGCTGACGGGCCTCGACATCGACATCCTCACCGAAGAGGAAGAGTCGAAGCGCCGCCAGGCCGAGTTCAACGCCCGCACCAAGCTGTTCATGGACACGCTGGATCTGGACGAGTTCTTCGCCCAGCTTCTGGTCGCCGAGGGCTTCACCAACCTGGAAGAAGTGGCCTATGTCGATCTGGACGAGCTTCTGTCCATCGAGGGCGTGGACGAAGGCACCGCCGAGGAGTTGCAGACCCGCGCCCGCGAGCATCTGGAGGCCGCGAACAAGGCCGCGCTGGAGAATGCCCGCGCCCTTGGCGTCGAGGACAGCCTGATCGAGTTCGAGGGCCTGACCCCGCAGATGGTCGAGGCGCTGGCCAAGGACGGCGTCAAGACGCTGGAGGATTTCGCCACCTGTGCCGACTGGGAACTGGCCGGCGGCTGGACCACGCAGAACGGCCAGCGCGTCAAGGATGACGGCATCCTGGAACCCTTCGACGTCTCGCTGGAAGAGGCGCAGAATCTGGTGATGACCGCCCGGGTCATGCTGGGCTGGGTCGACCCGACCGAGCTCGAATCGGCCGGCGAGGCCGAGGCCGGCGACGAACAGGAGGCCGGGGTGTAACGCCCCGGGAGCCGGATGACACGCGGGGGCCGTATCAAGGACCGCGAGACGCCCGAACGGCGCTGCATCGTCACGGGCGAGGTCCAGCCGAAGGCTGGGCTGATCCGCTTTGTCGCGGCCCCCGATGGCGAGGTGGTGCCGGATCTGGCCGAGAAGCTGCCCGGACGCGGCTTCTGGGTGGTGGCCGACCGGCAGGCGCTGGACAAGGCGGCCGCCAAGGGCTTGTTTTCGCGAGGCGCCAGGGCGCGGGTGACCGCCCCGCCCGAGCTGCTGGCGATGATCGAATCCGGGCTGGCGCGGCGGGTGACGGACACGCTGTCGCTGGCGCGCAAGGCCGGGCTGGCGGTCGCCGGCTTCGAAAAGGTCAAGGACTGGCTGGCCGCCGGCAAGGCCAAGGTGCTTCTGCAGGCCAGCGACGGATCGGAACGCGGCAAAGGCAAGCTCTGGACCCCGCCCGGGGGCCGGTGGTTCGGCTGCATGACCGCATCAGAATTGGGTTTGTCCTTTGGGCGCGATCATGTCATACACAGCGCGCTTGCGCCGGGGGGCCTGACCGACAAATTGATCAGGGACGCGAGCAGACTGACGGGTCTGCGCGAGCATGACGGCGGCAATGCGGCTGCCGGGAAGGAATGAAGATCGGATGAGCGATACTGACGGAAAGAAACCCCTGGGTCTTGGTGGCGGCCGTTCGGGCCATGTGAAGCAAAGCTTCAGCCACGGCCGGACCCATAATGTGGTCGTGGAGACCAAGCGCAAGCGCGTGGTCGTGCCCGGCAAGACCGGCGCGGCGGCCGGCGGCGGACGCTCCGGCTCGCCCTCGGCCGTGTCGGGCGACCCGTCGAAGCGTCCCGCCGGCATCTCGGATGCCGAGATGGAGCGGCGCATGGCCGCCCTGCGCGCCGCCAAGGCCCGCGAGGTCGAGGAAGCCGCGCAGCGCGTCGCCGAGGAAAAGGCCCGCGAGGAAGAACGCGAACGCCGCCGCCTTGAGCTGGAAGCCAAGGAGCGCGAGGAGCGCGAGCGCGAGGAAGCCCTGCGGCTGAAGGCCGAGGAGGACGAGCGCCGCGCCCGCGAAGCCGAGCTGCGCGAGAAGAAGAAGGCCGAGATCGCCAAGCCCAAGGCGGATGCGCGCCCGGCCACCCCGGCCGACCGCGCCGCCGCCGAAGCCGCCGCAGCGCGCGCCGAGACCAAGGGCGTCAGCGCCACCACGCCGCGCAAGACCGACCGCGACCGCGACACCCGCGGCCCGGCCGACGACCGCGACAGCCGCAACAAGAGCCGCGACGACAGCCGCCGCACCGGCAAGCTGTCGCTGAGCCAGGCGCTGGACGGCGAGGGCGGGCGGCAGCGTTCGCTGGCCGCGATGAAGCGAAAGCAGGAAAAAGCCCGGCAGAAGGCCATGGGCGGGAGCCAGCGCGCCGAAAAGCAGGTGCGCGACGTGCAGTTGCCGGAAACCATCCTGGTGTCCGAACTGGCGAACCGCATGGCCGAGCGCACCCCCGATGTCATCAAGTCGCTGATGCGCATGGGCATGATGGTCACCGCCAACCAGGCGGTCGATGCCGACACCGCCGAGCTGGTGATCGACGAATTCGGCCACCGCGCTGTCCGGGTCTCGGATGCCGACGTGGAGCAGGTCATCGACCAGGTCGAGGACAAGCCCGAGGATCTGAAGCCGCGCGCGCCGATCATCACCATCATGGGCCATGTCGACCACGGCAAGACCTCGCTGCTGGACGCCATCCGCCACGCCAATGTCGTGGCGGGCGAGGCCGGCGGCATCACCCAGCATATCGGCGCCTATCAGGTGAAGGCGTCGAACGGGGCGGTGCTGACCTTCCTCGACACGCCCGGCCACGCGGCCTTCACCTCGATGCGGGCCCGCGGCGCGCAGGTGACGGATATCGTCGTTCTGGTGGTCGCGGCCGATGACGCGGTGATGCCGCAGACGGTCGAGGCGATCAACCACGCCAAGGCCGCCAAGGTGCCGATGATCGTGGCGATCAACAAGATCGACAAGCCGGATGCCAATCCGCAGAAGGTCCGCACCGACCTGCTGCAGCACGAGGTCGTCGTCGAGGCGATGTCGGGCGACGTGCAGGATGTCGAGGTCTCGGCCAAGACCGGCCAGGGCCTGGACGCGCTGCTTGAGGCCATCGCCCTGCAGGCCGAGATCCTGGAGCTGAAGGCCAATCCCGACCGCCCGGCTTCGGGCGCGGTGATCGAGGCCAAGCTGGACGTGGGCCGCGGCCCGGTCGCGACGGTGCTGGTGCAGAACGGCACGCTGAAGCGCGGCGACATCTTCGTCGTCGGCGAACAGTGGGGCAAGGTCCGCGCCCTGATCAACGACAAGGGCGACCGCATCGACGCCGCCGGCCCCTCGGTCCCGGTCGAGGTGCTGGGCCTGAACGGCACGCCCGAGGCCGGCGACGTGCTGAACGTGGTCGAGACCGAGGCGCAGGCGCGCGAGATCGCGGATTACCGCATCCAGGCCGCCAAGGACAAGCGCGCCGCCGCCGGTGCCGCGATCACGCTGGACCAGATGCTGGCCAAGGCCAAGGCGGACGAGAACGTCGCCGAGCTGCCGGTGGTCATCAAGGCCGACGTGCAGGGCTCGGCCGAGGCGATCGTCCAGGCGCTGGAAAAGATCGGCAACGACGAGGTGCGCGTCCGCGTGCTGCATTACGGCGTCGGCGCGATCACCGAATCGGATGTCGGCCTGGCCGAGGCCAGCCAGGCGCCGGTCATCGGCTTCAACGTCCGGGCCAATGCTCCGGCGCGGAACGCCGCGAACCAGAAGGGCGTCGAGATCCGCTATTACTCGATCATCTACGACCTGGTGGACGACATCAAGGCGGCGGCCTCGGGCCTGCTTTCCGCCGAGGTGCGCGAGAACTTCATCGGCTATGCCGAGATCAAGGAAGTCTTCCGCGTCTCGGGCGTCGGCAATGTCGCCGGCTGCCTGGTGACCGAGGGCGTGGCGCGGCGCTCGGCCGGCGTGCGCCTGCTGCGCGACAACGTGGTGATCCACGAAGGCACGCTGAAGACGCTCAAGCGCTTCAAGGACGAGGTCAAGGAAGTGCAGTCCGGCCAGGAATGCGGCATGGCCTTCGAGAACTACGACGACATCCGCAAGGGCGACGTCATCGAGATCTTCGAGCGCGAGGAAGTGCAGCGCCAGCTGTGATCCGGCAACCGAATGGCATGAGGGGCGGGCCTGCAGGTCCGCCCTTTCCATGTCCGGCGCCCGGCGATTCCTTTACAGAACTGTAAAAGACGCCCCTGCCCCCGCCGGCATGGGCGCCGCTGCCGGGCCCCTGGAAGCCTCGGCCGCCTGGCCGCTTTCCATTCGCCGAATGCTCGCGCCGGTGGCGCGCGGCCCATGGTCCGGCAAGAAGAAACGGGACCCCGAAGGACCCCGTTTCCGTAAGCATGGGCACGTTTCTGCTGCGTCAGGACAGGACGGGCTTGCCCTCATAGGTTTTGCTGCCTACTCGGACCACGATGTTCCCGTTCGCCTGCTGCCGTTCAAAGATACCTTGGACAGAAATACAGCTGCCGATCGTGATCGTGCGAATCATGTCCGATCTCCTCCTCCTACAGGATTTCAGAATTGTCGCAAAATCGTTAAATGTTAACTAAGAATGTCCAAAGCTACGGCAAAATGATGATGATGCCGCGCCCGGCGTGACGGATATGTCTCATAGCCAGTCGCGCAGGATGGGTAGCAGCGGCAGGTCCGCCGGCGGCATCGGATATTTGTCCAATTCCCGGGCCCGGGCCCAGGCCAGGTTCTGCCCTTCCCGGGGCATCGGCACGCCCTGCCAGCGCCGGCAGGCGAACAGCGGCATCAGCAGGTGGAAATCGTCATAGGCGTGGCTGGCGAAGGTCAGCGGCGCCAGGCAGGAATGCCAGGTCTCGATGCCCAGCTCCTCGTGCAGCTCGCGGATCAGCGCGGCCTCGGGGGTCTCGCCCGGCTCGACCTTGCCGCCGGGAAACTCCCACAGGCCCGCGAGGGACTTGCCCTCGGGGCGCTGCGCCAGAAGCACGCGGCCGTCCGCGTCGATCAGCGCGACGGCCGCGACAAGCACCATCTTCATGAGCGGTAATCGGCGTTGATGTCGATATAGCCATGCGTCAGGTCGCAGGTCCAGACCGTGCGCCTGCCCTTGCCCAGCCCCAGGTCGACGCCGATGACCAGATGGTCGCGCTTCATATAGGCGCTGGCAGCGGATTCGTCATAGGCCGGGGCGCGCCAGCCGTTCTCGGCCAGCACCATGTCGCCGAAGCGGATGGTCAGCCGGTCGCGGTCGGCCTCGGCCCCGGACTTGCCGACGGCCATGACCACGCGGCCCCAGTTCGCATCCTCGCCGGCGATGGCGGTCTTGACCAGCGGCGAATTGGCGATGGCCATGGCGACGCGATGGGCATCGGCATCGCTGACCGCGCCCGTCACCTGCACCTCGACGAATTTCGTCGCCCCTTCGCCATCCCGGACCACCTGCTGCGCCAGGTCCAGCATGACCTGGGTCAGCGCCTTGCCGAAGGCCCGCGCCGGGGCCGAGCGCAGGTCGGTGATCGGCGCGGCCTTCGACTTGCCGGTCGCCGCCAGGATCAGCGCGTCCGAGGTCGAGGTGTCGCTGTCCACGGTGATGGCGTTGAAGGTCTCGTCCAGCCGCGCCGACAGCATGCGCTGCAGCAGCGCCGGGGCGATCTGCGCATCGGTAAAGACATAGACCAGCATCGTCGCCATGTCGGGCGCGATCATGCCCGAGCCCTTGGCGATGCCGGTGATGTTGATGGTGCCGCCATCGCCTTCGAAACTGGCCGCCGCGCCTTTCGGGAAGGTGTCGGTGGTCATGATGGCCCGCGCCGCGCCGGCCGCGCCGGCCGCGTCCAGGTTGGCGGCGAGATCGCCGATCACGGCGGTGATGCGCTCGGCCGGCAGCGGCTCGCCGATCACCCCGGTCGAGGACGAGAAGACCCGCTCGCGCGGCACGCCCAGCGCCTTGGCGACGCCGCCGGTCACGGCATCCACCGCCTCTTGCCCGTTCCGGCCGGTGAAGGCATTGGCGTTGCCCGAGTTCACGATGATCGCCGCGCCCTTGCCGGTGTCCTGCTTCAGCGCCAGCTTGGCCTGGCAGTCCAGCACGCTGGCGGCGCGGGTCGAGGACTTGGTGAAGGCGCCGGCGATGGCGGTGCCCGGCGCCAGCCGCACCAGCATGACATCGGTGCGGCCCTGGTATTTCACCCCCGCCGCGCCCGAGGCGAATTCGGCGCCCTCGATCACCGGCAGGTCGGGAAAGCGCGCCGGAGCCAGCGGCGAGACCGGGTTCTGGGGCTTGGCCTTGGCCACGGCCTCCACCGCCGCCTCGGCCCGCGCCTCCAGGCTGGCGGCGGCTTCCTTCAGCGCGGCCTTCAGCTTCTTCAGCCGCTTCTTCACCGTCTTCAGCTTTTCGGCATCGGAGGGCTTGCTCTTCTTGTCGGCCGATTTCGCCATGTCACTCCCCCAGGATATCGGTCTTGTTCAGCAGGTCGGGGGCCAGCCCCTCGGTCTTTTCGACCTTGGCGTCGGACACGCGTTGCTCGATCTCGGCCTGCACCTTGTCGCGGCGCACCTGCATGGCCAGCTGCTCCTTGATCTCGTCAAAGGCCGGGGGCGTGACCTCGCGCGTGTCGTTCAGCTTGATGACATGCCAGCCGAACTGGGTCTCGACGGGCTCCGAGACCTGGCCCTTGTCCAGCGCCTTCACGGCATCGGCGAAGGGCTCGACCATCTGCTCGGGCTGGAACCAGCCCAGGTCGCCCTTGTTCGGGCCGGAATTGTCGGTCGATTTCTGCTCGGCCAGCGTGCCGAAATCGGCGCCGTCCTGCAACTCCTTGGCGATGGCATCGGCCTCTTCCCTGGTCTTCACCAGGATATGGGCGGCATTGTATTCGATCTTGGGCTCGGTCTGGCCGCCGAAGGCCTGGTCATAGGCGGCTTTCAACTCGGCCTCGCTCGGCTCGGCGCTCGCGACCTTTTCCAGGACCGAGCCGGCCAGATAGGCGCGCTTCTCGATCTCCAGCGCCACGGCGTCGCGCTTGCTCAGCGGCTCGGCGGCCTGCGCCACGGCGGTCTGGCGGATCATCTGGTCCAGCATCAGGTCCCACAGCGCGGCATCCGGCAGGCCCTGCGTGGTCTGCGCGTCCAGCCCCTGCCGCATGGCGATCATCTGGCCCAGCGTGATCGGCTCGCCGTTGACGGTGGCGACCACGGTATCGGCGTCCTGCGCCAGGCCGGGCATGGCCGATACGGCCCCCGAGAGCAGCACGGAGACGGCAAGAAGCGGTTTCAGCATAGGTTTCCCCTTCGTGGGACGGCGCGTCCACGCAGAGGTGAACGGGCGCAAGCGTTGACAGTGGGCCGGCCGGGGCATACATCCGGCGCAACCGAAAATGCGCGCCCGTCGCCGTTTTTCCGGCCCAAGTGATAGGGCAAGGCGAATGGTGCCGGCAAGTGGGCGGAACGTCCCGCGCACCCCCAGATACGCGATTTTGAAGGTTCATATGCTCGGCATCGGAAACTTGGCGAAACTGGTCTTTGGCACGCCCAACGACCGCAAGGTGAAATCGGTCCGCCCGCTGGTGGCCCAGATCAACGCGCTGGAGGAACAGTTCCGCGCCCTCTCCGACGCGGACCTGATCGGCAAGACCCGCGAGTTGCAGGGCCGCGCGCAAACGGGCGAGGATCTGGACAAGCTTCTGCCCGAGGCCTTCGCCAATTGCCGCGAGGCGGCGCGCCGCGCGCTTGGCCTGCGCGCCTTCGACACCCAGCTGATGGGTGGCATCTTCCTGCACCAGGGCAATATCGCCGAGATGAAGACCGGCGAGGGCAAGACCCTGGTCGCCACCTTCCCGGCCTATCTGAACGCGCTGGCGGGCAAGGGCGTGCATGTCGTCACCGTCAACGACTACCTGGCCAAGCGCGACGCGCATTGGATGGGCAAGGTCTTTGCCCAGCTGGGCATGACCACCGGCGTGGTCTATCCCTTCCAGGAGGACGCCGAGAAGCGCGAGGCCTACCGGGCCGACGTGACCTATGCCACCAATAACGAGCTGGGCTTCGACTACCTGCGCGACAACATGAAGGGCTCGATCGAGCAGATGACCCAGCGCGGGCATTTCTTCGCCATCGTCGACGAGGTCGACTCGATCCTGATCGACGAGGCGCGGACGCCGCTGATCATCTCGGGCCCCTCGCAGGACCGCAGCGAGCTCTACAAGACGCTCGACGCCTTCATGCCCGAACTCGCGCCCGAGCATTACAAGCTGGACGAAAAGGCCCGCAACGCCACCTTTACCGAGGAAGGCAACGAGTTCCTGGAAAAGCGCCTGCAGGCGGCGGGCGTGCTGCCCGAGGGCCAGACGCTTTACGACCCCGAATCGACCACCATCGTCCACCACGCCAACCAGGCGATGCGGGCGCACAAGCTGTTCATGCGCGACCAGCACTATATCGTGCGCGACGACGAGGTGGTGCTGATCGACGAATTCACCGGCCGGATGATGAAGGGCCGCCGGCTGTCGGACGGGTTGCACCAGGCCATCGAGGCGAAAGAGGGCGTGGCGATCCAGCCCGAGAACGTGACGCTGGCCTCGGTCACCTTCCAGAACTATTTCCGGCTCTACGACAAGCTGTCCGGCATGACCGGCACCGCGGCCACCGAGGCCGAGGAATTCGCCGAGATCTACAAGCTCGGCGTGGTCGAGGTGCCCACGAACCGCCCGGTGCAGCGCATCGACGAACACGACCGCGTCTATCGCACCGCGGCCGAGAAATACGCCGCGGTGATCGAGGCGATCAAGGAGGCCCATGCCAAGGGCCAGCCGATCCTGGTCGGCACGACCTCGATCGAAAAATCCGAGATGCTGTCGCAGATGCTGACCAAGGAAGGCATCCCGCACAACGTGCTGAACGCCCGCCAGCACGAGCAGGAGGCGAAGATCGTCGCCGATGCCGGCAAGCTGGGCGCGGTGACCATCGCCACCAACATGGCCGGCCGCGGCACCGACATCCAGCTGGGCGGCAATGTCGAGATGAAGGTGATGGAGGCGCTTGCCGCCGACCCCGAGGCCCATCCGGACGAGCTGCGCGCCCAGATCGAGGCCGAGCACGCCGCCGAGAAACAGGCGGTGCTGGACGCCGGCGGGCTGTTCGTGCTGGCGACCGAACGCCACGAAAGCCGGCGCATCGACAACCAGCTGCGCGGCCGCTCGGGGCGGCAGGGCGACCCCGGCCGCTCGCTGTTCTTCCTGTCGCTGGAAGACGACCTGATGCGCATCTTCGGCTCGGAACGGCTGGACAAGGTGCTGTCGACGCTGGGCATGAAGGATGGCGAGGCCATCGTCCACCCCTGGGTCAACAAGTCGCTGGAACGCGCCCAGGCCAAGGTCGAGGGCCGCAACTTCGACATCCGCAAGCAATTGCTGAAATTCGACGACGTGATGAACGACCAGCGCAAGGCGATCTTCAGCCAGCGCCTGGAAATCATGCATACCGACGAGGTCGGGGACATCGCCGCCGACATGCGCGCGCAGGTGATCGACGACCTGATCGACCAGCACCTGCCACCGCGCGCCTATGCCGAGCAATGGGACGTCCAGGGCCTGCACGACGCGGTGGTCGACAAGCTGAACATGGACCTGCCCATCGCCGATTGGGCGGCCGAGGACGGCGTGGACCAGGACGCGATCCGCGAACGCATCCAGCAGGCCACCGATACCTATATGGCGCAAAAGACCGAACAGTTCGGCCCCGAGAACATGCGCCAGATCGAAAAGCAGGTGCTGCTGCAGCAGATCGACAGCAAATGGCGCGAGCATCTGGTCACGCTGGAGCATCTGCGCTCGGTCGTGGGCTTCCGCGGCTATGCACAGCGCGACCCGCTGTCGGAATACAAGACCGAGGCCTTCCAGCTGTTCGAGACCATGCTGGACGGGCTGCGCTTCGACGTGACCCAGCAACTGGCCCGCATCCGGCCGCTGACCGATGCCGAGCGCGAGCAGATGCTGCGCGAATACCAGCAGCAACAGGCGGCGACCGAGGCGCAGATGCATCCCGAACACGAGGAAGCCGAGGGCGGCGAGGTCTCGGGCCGGGTCGCCGGCTTCGACGAGACCGACCCCACGACCTGGGGCAACCCCTCGCGCAACGATCCCTGCCCCTGCGGCTCGGGCAAGAAGTTCAAGCACTGCCACGGCGCGCTCGCATGAACTGGGGCCTTCGGGCCCCTTTTTCATGCACCATGCGGATTGCGCACTCGGCAAATGGGTATTTGGAAAACAGAGAAGCACGAGCCGCCTCGCTCGGATCTTCTCTGTTTTCCAAATACCCATTGCGGCCGCGAAAGCTGCGCGGAAGGTTCCTAGTCCGGCACCAGCATGTAGCCGGTTCCGCGCACGGTCTGCAGGTAGCGCGGCTCCTTGGGATCGGGCTCGATCTTGCGGCGCAGCCGGGTGATCTGCACGTCGATGGCGCGTTCGGAATTCTCGCCCGCCTCCTCCGACGGGCTGCGGCCCAGATCCTCGATCAGCGCGCTGCGGCTGACCGGCTGGCGCGGCGTATCGGCCAGGCGCTTCAGCAGCGCCTGCTCGGTCCCGGTCAGGCGCAAGGGGGCGTCGCCCTGCCAGAGCTCGCCCTTGTCGGCGTCGTAGCGCAGAGGACCCAGCGACAGGAACTTCGGCCCCTTGGGTTCGGCCGCCGGGATACGGCGCAGGATGGCGGCGATGCGCAAGAGCAGCTCGCGCGGCTCGAAGGGTTTCGGCAGGTAGTCGTCGGCGCCGCTTTCCAGCCCCTCGATGCGGTCGCCGGTCTCGCCCCTGGCGGTCAGCAGCAGGATCGGCGTGGTCATCTGCTTGCGCAGGTCGCGGGTCAGCGAGAATCCGTCCTCGCCCGGCATCATCACGTCGAGCACGATCAGGTCGAAATCCAGGCCCTCCAGCAGGCGCCGGGCATGGGCGGCGTCCCGCGCCGTGGTCACCAGGAAATCGTTGCGCATCAGGAAGCGGCGCAACAGGCTGCGGATGCGCTCGTCGTCATCGACGACAAGGATATGGGCGGCGGGCTGCAGGTCGGCCGAGGTCATGCGTCGGGCAGCTGCTTCAGGGCGCGATACTGGCGCAGCGTCTCGCGATCCATCATCGCCTCGAGCACCTGCCGGAAGCCCGCCACCGCCTGCGGTCCGGCGGCGCGATAGGCGGCGCGCATGCGGGCGCGCTGCGCCTCGGACAGCCGGCGTTCCAGCGCCGCGCCCTTTTCGGTCAGGTAAAGCTGCCGCTCGCGCCGGTCGCGGCGGCCGATGCGGCTTTCGACCAGCCCGTCCTCGATCAGCGTGCGCAGCACCCGGTTCAGCGACTGCTTGGTCACCCCCAGCACGTCCAGAAGCGCGGTCACCGTCAGCCCCGGCTCGCGGTTGATGAAATGGATCGCCCGGTGATGGGCGCGGCCGTAATCCAGCTCGGCCAGAATCAGGTCGGGATCGGCGGTGAAGGCGCGATAGGCAAAGAACATCGCCTCGATCCCGCGGCGAAGCTGATCGTCGGTAAGAAACAGCAGGTTCTCGCTTCCTGCCGCGGCGACGCCACCCTTGTTCTGCATGACCTCTCCGTAATGCATGGCCCTTATTACGTCAGACTTATTGACTTTCCAACCATGAATGGATAGCCCAGACCGCAAGTTGCGCAACTTTCTTTGCCAGACGCGGCAGACCAACGCAACATTCCGCAAACAGAACCGGCCGGAGGGAAAAATGGCGGGCGCATATGACGATCGTGACGGCAAGATCTGGATGGATGGCAAGCTTGTGGAGTGGCGCGATGCGAACATCCACATCCTGACCCATGCCCTGCACTATGCCAGCTCGGTGTTCGAGGGTGAGCGCTGCTACAGCGGCAAGATCTTCAAGGGACACGAGCATTCGCTGCGGCTGATCGAATCGGCCCGGCTGCTGGACATGCAGTCGCCCTATACCGCCGAGGAGATCGACGCCGCCAAGGAAGAGGTGCTCAACGCCAACGGCTTCAAGGACGCCTATGTCCGCGCGGTGATGTGGCGCGGCTCGGGCGAGGACATGGGGGTTTCCGCCCGCCGCAACCCGGTGCGCATGGCCGTCGCCGCCTGGGAATGGGGCAGCTATTACGGCGAGGCGAAATGGCAGGGCGCCAAGCTCGACATCGCCAAGTGGAAGCGGCCGAGCCCCGAGACCATCCCCACCGCCGCCAAGGCCGCCGGGCTTTACATGATCTGCACCATGTCCAAGCACGCCGCCGAGGAGAAGGGCTGCTCGGACGCGCTGTTCATGGACTGGGAGGGCTATGTCGCCGAGGCCACCGGCGCCAACATCTTCTTCGTCAAGGATGGCGAGGTGCACACGCCCCTGGCCGACCGCTTCCTGAACGGCATCACCCGGCAGACCGTCATCCAGATGCTGAAGGACAACGGCACCGCCGTGCATGAGCGCCGCATCAAGCCCGAAGAGCTGGCGGGCTTCCAGGAATGCTTCCTGACCGGCACCGCGGCCGAGGTCACCCCGGTCGGGCAGATCGGCGACTGGCATTTCCAGGTCGGCGACACCACCCGCAAGATCGCCGAGGATTACGAGCAGCTGGTCCGCAGCTGAACGCGGCCCCGGGCGAAGGACGGAATGAAAACCGGCCGGGCGGCAGCGCCCGGCCGGTTCCGCATTGGCGGGTCAGCGGTCAGACCCGATGGCCGCGCTCGATCCTGGCGAATTCGGCGGCCCGGCGATTCGCAGCCTCGCTGCGGACGCGGGGCCGCATGCGCAGGGCGGCGATGGCCGGATGAAGGCCGGATTCGCGTTCCTGCCGCGTGTAGTATTGCGTGCGGCCGGAACTGCTTTCGTGACTGCGGTCTGCGATATGTCTGGTCATTTCGGTCTTCCTCCCCGCGCGCGAGTATAGCGCGGATGCGGGGACATTTCACCCCCTGCCGGCCGGGCTGCGACCTCAGGCCGCCTTGATGCCGGGCGCCGCCGCCAGCATGGCGTGCAGCGCCACCGGGTCCTCGTTGGCGCGCAGCTTGGCGCGCAGGTCCTGGTCGCGCAGCGTGCGCGAGACCAGCGCCAGCGCCTTGAGGTGATCGACGCCGGAATTCTTGGGCGCCAGCAGCGCAAAGATCAGGTCCACCGGCTGGCGGTCCACCGCGTCGAAATCCAGCGGCTTTTCCAGCCGCAGGAACAGGCCGACCACGCGGTCGAGCCCGTGCAGCCGCGCATGCGGTAGCGCCACGCCATGGCCGACGCCGGTCGGGCCCAGGCTTTCGCGCTCCTGCAGCGCGTCCAGCGTCTGCGGCGCGTCCACGCCATAGACCGCGCGCGCCTGCTCGGCGATTTCCTGGAACAACCGTTTCTTGCTGGTGGTCTGGCTCATCGTCCGCACGGCGGCGGGAGAGAGAATGTCGCTGATCTGCATGTCGCCCGAAAATTGTCAGGTCCCGGCTGCGGGCCGCGCAGCCGGGACGTTTGGTTCAACAAGACTGCCCTTCTGCGTCAGTCTAGCCCAGATTGCGGGGGTCGATCCAGCCCACGTTGCCGTCGTCGCGGCGGTGAACCACGTTCACGCCCCCATGTTTCTCGTTGCGAAAGACCAGCAGCGGGCTGCCGGCCAGTTCCATCTGCATCACCGCCTCGCCGACCGAGAGGGTTGGCACGCGGGTCTCCATCTCGGCGATGATCATGGGCTGCAGGCCGTCGCCCTGCGATTCCCATTCGTCCTCATCGGCGGCCAGCACATACATGCCCGCCTGCTCGAATTCAACCGGCTGGGTGCGATCCTTGTAGTGATCCTTGAGCCGGCGCTTGTAGCGGCGCAGCTGCTTGTCCATCCGCTCGCGGCACTGTTCGAAGGCCGCGTAGATATCGGTGGCCGCGCCCTTGGCCTGGGCGGTCAGCCCGGTCGAGAGATGCACCACGGCATCGCAGATGAATTCATGCGCGTTGCGGGAAAAGATGACCGTCGCATCCGTCGGGCGTTGCGAATATTTCTCAACGGTTTCACCCAGTTCGGTCTTGACGTGAGTCGAAAGCGCATCGCCCACGTCGATCTGTTTTCCGCTGATCTGGTAGCGCATGGTGGTCCGTCCTTTCGGTTGCCCGATCTTGTCGCCAACGCCCTCGCGCGGGCGTCGCGTCCGGGTTTCTCTGGCCGGGCGGTCTTGCCCGGCCATACCCTCATTTGGTGACAGCCACGGCGCTGTGTCAACGGCTGCGCGCGGCGGATCGGCAGGACCTCGCATTCAGTTCATGCGGAAGGTTTCGCCCAGATAGACGCGGCGCACCTGCGGATCGGCGACGATCTCGGCGGTGGTGCCGGATTTCAGCACGTGGCCGTCATGCAGGATATAGGCGCGGTCCACGATCTCCAGCGTCTCGCGCACGTTGTGATCGGTGATGAGCACGCCGATGCCGCGGCTTTTCAGGTCGTGGACCAGGGCGCGGATCTCGCCCACGGCGATGGGATCGACGCCGGCGAATGGTTCGTCCAGAAGCAGATAGGCCGGATCGGCCGCAAGGCAGCGGGCGATCTCGACCCGCCGCCGTTCGCCACCCGACAGCGCCATGGCCGAGGCATTGCGCAGATGGCCAATCGAGAAATCGCCCAGCAGCTCCTCCAGCCGCTCGCGGCGCTGGTGCACATGCGGCTCGACCAGTTCCAGCACCGCCATGATGTTCTGTTCGACCGTCAGGCCGCGAAAGATCGACATCTCCTGCGGCAGATAGCCGATGCCCATCTGGGCGCGGCGATACATCGGCAGCGCGGTGGCGTCCTGCCCGTCGATCAGCACCTGGCCCGAATCAGGCGCGACCAGCCCGGCCACGCAATAGAAACAGGTGGTCTTGCCCGACCCGTTCGGACCCAGGAGCGCCACCACCTCGCCGCGGTCCAGATCCAGCGCCACGTCGCGGATCACCGGACGGTTGCGATAGGATTTGCGCAGGCCCCGGACCCGCAGCCCCTGTTCCCCCGCCATCGGTCAGTTCCCCGGCTGCAGCACGCTGCGCACCCGGCCCGAGGCATTGGCCGTGCCGCTTTCCAGGTTCACCGTCACCCGGTCTCCGGCCAGCACGTTTCCGCCCTGGGTCAGAAGCACGTCGCCGGTCAGCACGACGGTGCCGGTCTCGACATCGTATTCGGCGGCCTGCGCCTCGGCCGCGTCGGCGCCGCTGACCAGGGTGACGCCGCCCTCGGCATGCAGGGCGCTGATGCGGCGCTGGTCGCCCTGGGCATAGGTCACCGTCACACGCGCGGCCGAAAGCCGCATGGCGCCCTGGCCGATCAGAACATTGCCGGAAAAGGTCGCCTGGCCGGTCTTCTGATCCACGGTCAGCGAATCGGCGGTGACTTCGACCGGCTGCTTGACATCCTGCGCATTGCCGAAGCCGGTGGTCTGGCCCATGGCCGCGCCCGCCGCCAGCGCAAGCGACAGGAACACGGGCAAAAGCGGTCCGGGCCGGATCATCGGATTTCCTTTCTGGCGCCTGAGGGCCCCTTGCGCGGGAGTCGGCGCCGGGTCATGGCCGGTATATCAAGCGAACTCCGCCGCTCAAATCAAGAACGTGATCGCCGCTGCCCTCCCCCGAGGGCCGCAGCTCCATCCGCCCCGCCGTCAGATCGCCGAAGGGGGCGAGGACATTGACCTCTTCGTCCGAAACCAGCCTGCCCTCGCCGGTCGAGGCCCGCAGCTCGGGCGCGGTCAGCACCCAGCCGTCGGCGGTGGTCATGCGCACCCCCTCGCCCAGCCGGACCTGATCGCCCTCAAGCGCAGCCGTGCCGGCGCTGACATCCGCCGCCCGCCCGTCCTGGGCGCGCAGGGTCATGCGCACCGCCTGCGCCAAGCCGTCGCCCTGTTCCGCGCCGGGCCGGGCCTCGGCGGCCGAGATGCTCAGCTGCGCCCCGTCCTCGGTCACGCCGGCATAGGTCGGGCTGGTCACCGCCTGCCGCTCGGCCAGTTCGCGCGGGTCCACGTCGGCATAGGGAATGCTGGCCTCGGGGTCGGGCTTGCGGCCCAGAAGGAACAGCACCGACAGGATCGCCAGCGCCGTCAGCGGCAGGATCACCCGCAACCAGGCCACGATGCACGAGCGGGTGGTCACCGTCAGACAAGCCCCGTGCGCAGGAAGTCGTGGATGTGGATCAGCCCGGCCGGCGCCCCCTCGGGGGTGACCACGAACAGGCAGGTGATGCGGCGCGCCTGCATCTCGGCCAGCGCCGCCTCGGCCAGCGCGTCCGGGCCGATGGTGCGCGGGTTGCGGGTCATCACCTCGGCGGCGCTATGGTCCAGCAGCCCCTGCATGTGCCGCCGCAGGTCGCCGTCGGTGATGATGCCGGTCAGCCGGCCCTCGGCATCGGTGACGCCGGTCACGCCGAAGCTTTTCTGGCTGATGGTCAGCAGCGCCTCGGCCATGGGCGCGGTCTCGGGGACCAGCGGCATGTCCTCATGCATCAGGTCGGCCACCCGCGACAGTTTCGCGCCCAGCTTGCCGCCGGGATGGAAGGTGCGGAAATGCTCGGGCGTGAACTGGCGATGCTCCATCAGCGCCACGGCCAGCGCATCGCCCAGCGCCATGGTCATGGTGGTCGAGGTGGTGGGCACGATGCCGGTGCCGCAGGCTTCGGGCGCCGCGGGCAGGACCAGCGCCACGTCCGCCTGGCGCAGCAGCGTCGATTGCGGCCGCCCGGCGACGCCGATCAGCGGGATCTGGAAGCGCCGGGTATGGGCGACGATATCGGCGATCTCGGGCGTCTCGCCGGAATTGGACAGCACCAGCGCCACGTCGCCCTGCGTCACCATGCCCAGGTCGCCATGGCTCGCCTCGGCCGGATGGACGAATTGCGCCGGCGTCCCGGTCGAGGCCAGCGTCGCCGCGATCTTGCGCCCGACATGGCCGGACTTGCCCATGCCCGAGACCACGACCCGGCCGCGCGCGGCCAGGACGGTCTCGACCGCGCGGTCGAAGCTGTCGCCAAGGCTCTCGGCCAGCAGGGCCAGCCCCTCGGCCTCGGTGCGGATCACCCTGCGGGCGGTGTCGAGATATGCGCTCATGGCCCGCAACCTAGTGGTGGAAGATGTCGTTTTCATCCCCCCAGCCCAGCAGGTCCAGATGGGCCCGGGCAGGAAGGAAGTCGAAACAGGCCTCGGCCAGGCCCAGCCGCCCCTCGCGCGCCAGCCGCTTTTCCAGTTCGGCCTTCAGCGCGTGCAGGTAAAGCACGTCCGAGGCGGCATATTCCAGCTGCGCATCCGTCAGTTCGGCCGCGCCCCAGTCGCTGGTCTGCTGCTGCTTGGAGATGTCGACGCCGACCAGTTCGGACAGCAGGTATTTCAGCCCGTGCCGGTCGGTATAGGTGCGCACCATCTTGCTGGCGATCTTGGTGCACCAGACCGGCTTCGTCACCACGCCGAAGGCCGCCTCCAGCGCGGCGATGTCGAAACGGCCGAAATGGAACAGCTTCAGCACCTCGGGATCGGTCAGCATCCGGGTCAGGTTCGGCGCCTCGTGCTGGCCGCGGGCGATCTGCACCAGATGCGCGTTGCCGTCGCCCGAGGACAGCTGCACCAGGCACAGCCGGTCGCGGCGCGGGTCCAGCCCCATCGTCTCGGTGTCGATGGCCACGACCGGACCCAGGTCCAGATCGTCCGGCAGGTCGTTGTGGTAAAGGGTAATCGTCATCTGTGGCTTCTCGGGCTGCGGGTTTGGGTTGCTGTAACCCCTTTGCCCCCGCCTGCGCCAGCCCCGGCGTCGGAAGTCGGCAGGCCGCGGCCCATCGCCGCATCCCCGCCGGAAGGTGGCGCAGGAGCGCAACAATCCCGATTGTTTCTCTCTGGACCGGCATAATATCCGAGTAAAATACTTGTGCATTTTGGGACCGGCCATATAACTCGCGCCAGTTTCGAACGAATCAAGGCAGTGACCATGAAAATGCGCCGTATCATCCCGCTGGCGGGCGTATCCTCGCTTGCGCTCGCGACAGCCCTTTACGCCCAGGAGGGTCAGAATGCCGAGGCCGTCGTCCTGAATCCGATCACCCTGATCGCCGACGGCCAGGAGAATGTCGAGGCGACCGGCGGCGTGTCGGTCACCCCGGAGGATATCGAGGCGATGCAGCCCGCCGACGTGTCCGAGCTGTTCGCCCGCGATTCCGCCATCACCGTTTCCGGCGGCGCCGGCCCGTCCAAGCGCATCCACGTCTTCGGCATGGAGCAGTCGAACCTGGCCGTCACCGTGGACGGCGTGCCGCAAGGGCCGACCAGCTGGCATCATACCGGCTCGAACGTCGTCGACCCGGCCTTCCTGAAATCGGTCGAGGTCGAGGCTGGCGCCGCCGCTGCCGATGCCGGCTTCGGCGCCGCCGCCGGCGCGCTGCGCTATGAAACCGTCGGCGCCAAGGACCTGCTGACCGATGGCAGGACCCAGGGCGGCCGCGTCGGGCTGTCCTATGGCAGCAACGGCCGCGGCGTCGCGGGTTCGCTGGCCGGCTATGGGGTCTATGAGGGCTTCGACTGGTTTGCCATGGTGCACGGCGCGAACGGCGACAATTACGAGGCCGCGAACGGTCGCGAGATGCCGGGCACCGAACCGGCCACCCGGGGTGCATTGCTTAAGCTGGGCTATGAATTCGACACGCATCGCGTCGAATTGTCCTATGACCACAGCAAGGACGACGCCGACCGCGTCATCAAGATGAACATGGACCTGAATGCGGACGACGCTGTCTATCCGCTGAAAGTCACGCGCAACACGCTGAAGCTGAAATACAGTTCGACCGCGCCGACCGATGCCTGGGACCCCGAAGCGACGGTCTATGTCAGCCGCAACGAATATTGGCGCCCGAACTATGCCGTCGGCGACCTGATCAGCGACGATCCAGGCGCGTCGTCCCGCCCCAATGGCGACATGATTCTTGAAACCACGACCATCGGCGGCGTTCTGAAGAACACCTACACGCTGGACCAGGGCCGGATCACCGCCGGGATAGATTGGCAGCACGACGACTATCACATCGACAACTACGGTGACCACTCGGCGGCGCGGACGCGTCCGTTCAACCTGGACACCATGCAGATCGGCACTTTCGTGCAGGGCCGCTTTGCGTTCGACAACGGCATCGACCTGTCCACAGGTCTGCGGCTGGATCATCACCGCTATACCGACTGGAACAACAACAGCTATTCCGATACCGGCGCCAGCGTGAATGGCACGATTTCGTATGAATTCGCGGAAGGATACGAGGTCTTTGCCGGCGCATCGCGCACATGGCTGGGTTACGAAATCGGCGAATACGGTCTGCTGCACGCGCGGAACGATGCGTTCACCACCGACCCCGACTATGAGCCGGCGACGGCTCGCAACGTCAAGCTGGGCTTGAATGCCAATCAGGGCAACTGGACCGGAAACATCACCTTCTTCGACACGCGGCTGGACGGGCTGGCCGAATATGATGTTGCCAGCGGCTATCTGACCAATGCCGACGAATACCGCAGCAAGGGCTTTACCTTGCAAGGCAGCTACACTTGGGGTTCGGGCCGCATCGGCGCCAGCTTCACCAAGGCCGACGTAACCCAGAACGGCGAGGACAAGGTGCCGGACGGCGGCACCGTGATGCCGGTCGGCAAGCTGGCCACCCTGTTCATCGACCAGGAGATCCCCCAGTATAACCTCAAGGTCGGCGGCACCGTCGAATGGGCCGGTTCGCTGAACAGCGGTTCACTGGTCGATGAGAGTGGCGCCCCGCTCGGCTTCGAAGACCACGATTCCTATACCATCGTGAACGTCTATGGCCAGTGGCGTCCCCAGAACTACGAGAACGTGGTCGTGCATCTGGGCGTCGATAACCTGTTCGACGAAAGCTATTACGAGCGCAGCAGCTATGTCGAACGCGTCATGGGCAGCCGGATCATCGACCCCCTCTACGCCCCCGGCCGCACCGTCACGCTGGGCGTGAAGATGGACTTCTGATCCAGCCCGGCAGACGCATAGGAAAGGCCCCCGCCCGCGGGGGCCTTTTTCCATGGCTGAGCCGGTAGAAATGATGTTTGAAATATCACTATCACCCTGCTAGACATCCATTATCAAGGATTGGAAATCACTGCATGATGACCTCGGCCCAGATGCGTGCGGCGCGTGCCCTGCTTGGCATCGACCAGAAGCGCCTGGCCGAGCTCTCGGGCCTGTCGGTCCCGACCATCCAGCGCATGGAGGCCAGCGACGGCAATGTGCGCGGCGTGGTCGAAAGCCTGACCCGCGTGGTCGAGGCGCTGGAGGCCGCCGGGATCGAGCTGATCGGCGAGGGCGCCGCCAGCCCCTCGGGCGGGCGCGGCGTGCGGCTGAAATCCGGTCCGCAGACGTAATCGCGACGGCGACCGCCGACAGACAGCCGACGATCCCGCCGCCTCCTTCGCGAAGGTGCGGCCCAGATGAACCAGCAGGCAAGCGCGGCGCCCGGATTTGCGCCGCTGTTCACCCCGAAACTGATCACCGTCCTGCGCGAGGGCTATGGCGCGGCCCAACTGCGCGCCGATGCCCTGGCCGGGCTGACCGTCGCCATCGTGGCGCTGCCCCTGTCGATGGCCATCGCCATCGCCTCCGGCGCCTCGCCGGCGCAGGGGCTCTATACCGCCATCGTCGGCGGCTTCCTGGTCTCGGCGCTTGGCGGCTCGCGCTACCAGATCGGCGGGCCGGCGGGGGCCTTCATCGTGCTGGTCGCCGGCATCGTGGCGCAGCACGGCATGTCGGGGCTGATCCTGGCGACCTTCCTGTCGGGGCTGATGCTGGTCGCCATCGGGCTGCTCAGGCTGGGCACCTTCATCAAGTTCATCCCCTTTCCGGTGACGGTCGGCTTCACCGCCGGCATCGCGGTGATCATCTTCACCAGCCAGCTGAAGGAGATCTTCGGCCTGTCCCTGGCCCATGAGCCGGGCGAGCTGGTGGAAAAGATCCCCGCCCTCTGGCAAGCCCGCGCCAGCCTGTCCCCCGCCGCGCTGGGGATCGCGCTGGGAACGATCGCGGTGATCCTGGGGCTGAAGCGCGCCCGGCCGCACTGGCCCGGCATGCTGATCGCCGTGGCGCTGGCGGCGGGCTTCACCGCGGCGACGGGGGCGGATGTCGCGACCATCGGCAGCCGCTTCGGCGGCATCCCCTCGACCCTGCCCGCCCCGGCGCTGCCGGAGCTGTCGCTGGACAGGGTGCTGACGCTCTTGCCCGCCGCCCTGTCGCTGACGCTGCTCGGCGCCATCGAATCGCTGCTTTCGGCGGTGGTCGCGGATGGCATGACCGGCCGCCGCCACCGCTCGAATTGCGAGTTGGTGGCGCAGGGCGTGGCCAATATGGGCTCGGCGCTGTTCGGCGGCATCTGCGTCACTGGCACCATCGCGCGGACGGCGACCAATGTGCGCGCGGGGGCGCATGGGCCGGTGGCGGGGATGCTGCATGCGCTGTTCCTGCTGGGCTTCATGCTGCTGGCGGCACCGCTGGCGTCTTATATCCCGCTGGCGGCGCTGGCCGGCGTGCTGGCAGTGGTGGCCTGGAACATGATCGAGAAACCCGCCATCGCCATCCTGCTGCGCTCGGGCTGGGGCGAGGCGGCGGTGCTGCTGGTCACCTTCGGGCTGACGATCTTCCGCGACCTGACCGAGGCCATCGTGGTGGGCCTGGCGCTCGGCTCGGTGCTGTTCATCCAGCGCATGAGCCAGGCCGTGGGGGTCGAGGCGCTGGTCGGCGCCGACACGGCCGACAGCGCCCAGCCGCGCCCGGACCAGCCGCAGCCGCGCGACGTGGTGGTCTATCGCATCTCGGGAGCACTGTTCTTCGGCGCCACGGCCTCGATCGGCTCGGTCCTGGATCGCATCCAGGACGGGTTCCGGGTGCTGGTGGTGGATTTCAGCGCCGTGCCCTTCCTGGATTCCACCGGCGCCAACATGATCGAGGGACTGGCGCACAAGGCGCAGCGCCGCGGCATCGCGCTGTGGCTGACCGGCACCAGCCGCGACATCCGCCGGGTGCTGCTGACGCATGGGCTGCGCCGTCCGCTGGCGCGCTATGCGCCGACGGTCGAGGAGGCGCTGCGCCGGCGTCACGGGTCATAGCGATTCTGCGCGCGCCGTGCCTGCTGGGAGGTCTTGCCTCCGGCGGGAGTATTTTTCCAACGGTGAAGCGGCGGGCGCGAAAAGGGCGGCTCGATGGCCGCCCGGCGCTGTTTCAGCCCATCCTCTCGGATGCGTAGCTTCCCGGAGACGCCGGGAAGACGACGGTCTTGTTGCCGTTGAGGAACACCCGGCGGTGGATATGGGCGTGGATGGCGCGGGCCAGAACCTGGCTTTCCACGTCGCGGCCGAGGCTGACATAGTCCTCGGGCGATTGCGCATGCGTCACCCGGATGATGTCCTGCTCGATGATCGGGCCCTCGTCGAGATCCGCGGTCACGTAATGGCTGGTCGCGCCGATCAGCTTCACCCCGCGCTCGAAAGCCTGCTTGTAGGGGTTGGCGCCCTTGAAGCTCGGCAGGAAGGAATGGTGGATGTTGATGATCCGCCCCGACATCTTCTTGCACAGCGCATCCGACAGCACCTGCATGTAGCGCGCCAGCACCACCAGCTCGGCGCCGGAATCCTCGACCACCGCCATCAGCTGCGCCTCGGCCTGCGGCTTTTTCTCCTTGGTGACCTTGATGCAGTGGAAGGGGATGTCGTGGTTCACCACCACCTTCTGATAGTCCATGTGATTGCTGATCACCGCCACGATGTCGATCGGCAAGGCCCCGATGCGCCAGCGATACAGAAGGTCGTTCAGGCAATGCCCGAAGCGGCTGACCATGATCACCACCTTCATCTTCTCGGCCTCGTCATGGATGGCATAGTCCATGCCGAAGGGCTTGGCCGGCTCGGCCAGCCCGGCGCGCAATTCCTCCAGCCCCACGCCCTCCTCGGAGACGAAGCTGACGCGCATGAAGAAGCGCCCGGTCTCGGTATCGTCGAATTGCGAGCTGTCGGTGATGTTGCAGCCGTGCTCGGCCAGGAAGCCGGCCACGGTGGCGACGATGCCGCGGGTCGAGGGGCAGGCGACCGTCAGCGTGTATTTCTTCATCTGGCTCTCCACTGAGAGGGCAAAGGCCCTGATTTCTTTCTTGTGCAAATATCCCGGGGTCCGGGGCAGCGCCCCGGTCCGGCGGCGCGCTCAGGCGGTCAGGCCCTCGGGCTCGGGCCAGCCATTGGCCCGGCAGCAGGCGGTCAGCGTATTCGCCAGCAGGCAGGCGATGGTCATCGGCCCGACGCCCCCCGGCACCGGGGTGATGGCGCCGGCGACCTGCGCGGCAGCCTCGAAATCCACGTCGCCGACCAGCCGCGAGCGGCCCTCCTCCGCGATGCGGTTGATGCCCACGTCGATCACCGTCGCCCCCGGCCTGATCCAGTCGCCGCGGATCATCCGCGGCCGGCCCACCGCCGCGACCAGGATATCGGCCGTCCGGCACAGGCCGGCCAGGTCCTTCGTGCGCGAATGCGCGATGGTCACCGTGCAGCTGTCCCCCAGCAGCAGCTGCGCCATCGGCTTGCCGACGATGTTCGAGCGCCCCACCACCACCGCGTTCAGCCCGGCCAGATCGCCCAGCCGGTCGCGCAACAGCATCAGGCAGCCCAGAGGCGTGCAGGGCACCATGCTCTTCTGCCCGGTCCCCAGCAGCCCGACATTCGAGATATGGAACCCGTCCACGTCCTTCGCGGGATCGATGGCGTTGATCACCGCATCGGCGTCCATATGCGCGGGCAGCGGCAGCTGCACCAGGATGCCGTGCACCGCCGGATCGGCATTCAGCCCTTCGATCAGCGCCAGCAGTTCCGCCTGCGCGGTCTCGGCCGGCAGCTTGTGCTCGAAGCTCGCCATGCCGGCCTCGCGGGTCTGGATGCCCTTGTTCCTGACATAGACCTGGCTGGCCGGATCCTCGCCCACCAGCACCACCGCCAGGCCCGGCACCACCCCGTGCGCGGCCTGCAGCCGCCCCACATGCCCGGCAACCCGCGCCCGAACCCCGGCCGCAAAAGCCTTGCCGTCGATGATCGCTGCTCCCATTCGCCCAATCTCCTTTGCGTTCCGCACCGTGTTGCGGATGGCATCGGCCGCCCGCCCCGCTCGCGGATAGCGCAGGCGCCGGCATGTGCAAGCCCAGATCGACGCGCCTGCCCGCTCCGGTTCGCCTCTATCCCCGTTGCCGTCTTTTTCCAACCGCAAGCCGCAAGGGTCCGGCCGTATTGCGACAGGCCGGTGTCGTTTTGCGACGAGCGCGCGCGCGGGCTGCGTCAGCCGGACAGATAGTTTGCGACAGCGACCACGCCCAGGACCATCAACGCCAGCGCGGCAAGGAACAGCAGGCCGCGCAGCAGCGCAAAGGCCCGCTTGCGGCCGCGCAGCCAGCGCCCGAAACTGTAGACCACCAGCCAGGCCCAGGCTGCAGCACCGGCCAGCGCGATGCCGATCCCGGCCGCGCCTGCGCCCAGCCAGGGCGAGAGCAGCAGCACCAGCAGGCCGGCCAGCATGGCGAGAAGCAGGAAGCGGTCGGCCATCATGCGCCGGTAGCTGCCCGGCAAGGCGAAGCGCGTCAGGGCCGAGACCAGCCCGCCCCCGGCCCGCAGCGCCGTCGCCCCCCGCGTGCCCAGGATGCGCAGGATGCCGTCATCGGGCAGATCGTCGATCATGCGCGACAGGATCGCCATGCTGCGGCTGCCCCAGGCGGCAATGTCGCGCGGGCGCGGGCCGATGGGCTTGAGGTCCTTGTAATGCGCCCCGAAGCGGCCGAGATCCAGCGCGGCGGCATCCTTGACCCCCAGCGCCCGGGCGGCGGTGTCCTCGAAGGCGTCCTCGTCGATCCGGGCATCGCTCAGCTTGGCCTTCAGCAGCGCCAGACGACGCGTCTGCCCGGCGGGCTCGCCATATTCCTCGGCCAGGATCCGGCCCTGCAATTCGTCGATCCAGGCCTTGCGCTCGGCCTCGGGACGGTCGGACATCAGCGCGGCGACGATGCGCTCGGCGCCGTCGAGGCGGCCCCAGAGGATGTCATGCTCGCGCCAGTCGCGGTTCAGGAAGCCGCCGAAGGCGCCGACCGCGATCCCCGCCAGCTTGTCGGGGCGCGGGTTCAGCCCGCTGTCGGCGGGGCTGATGCGGAACACCTCGACCTGCGCGTGCTCCTGCAGCTCCGAGCCTTCGAGGAAGGGATAGGTCAAGACGTCGTGCCAGTGGAAATCGTCATAGACATCCAGAAGCGGCTGCAGCGCGGGCGCGGCCAGTTCGGCGCGCATGGCGGCGCTGCTGGCGTCGAAGGCCGCGCGCATGTCCCGGCCCAGCCCGGCCAGCGCCTTGTCCACCAGCGGCCTGATCTCGGTCTGGCGATAGATCTCGCGCGCCCTGTCGTAACGCTGGTCCAGGGTGGCGAGCCGCATCACCGCGCTGTATTCGGCCGAGTTCAGCTGCTCCAGCCGCGCGATCTCGGCATCGCTCAGCAGCGCCCGCGCCTGGCTGCTGTCGCGATTGCCCAGCCGGCGCAGCTCGGCCAGCTCCGCCTCGATCTTTTCGCGCAGCCGCACCAGCTGCGCGGGCGGCATGCCGCGGGCGACCTCGTCGCCCTCGATGCGCTTGCGCCGGTCCAGCGCCTCGTCGACATGGGCGCGCAGATGGATCAGGCGGCGCAGCCGGAAATCCAGGTCGTGGCGCGACAGGAAGGCGTTCTCGGTCTCGCGCGACCCGTCGCGATAGGCGCTGAAATTCGCGTCGCGCCAGGCGCGCAGGATCTGGCGCAGATACAGCGCCACGTCCGATTCCGGCTCGTGGCCCGCCAGCCCTGCCACGATTTCCGTCAGCCTGTCGGTCGTGCCATAGACCCGCAGGTGGTGATAGAGCGGATAGTTCTGCGGATATTCATGCTCGCCGGTCATCAGGTCGGCCAGATCCATCTGGTCCAGATCGTCCGGCTTGCGCTTCTGGCACATCACCCGTCCGGCGGCCTCGACCCGTTCCTGATCCCGGCGCCAGCGCGCCTGCAGCGTGCCCAGCCGTTCCAGCCGCCGGTTCATGCGGGCGACGGCGCGGATATCGTCGCGGATCACCTCGTAGCGCGGCAGGCCGGTCAGCGCCAGCCGGGCGTTCTGCAGGAAATCCACCCGTCCGGACGGCCGGTCGGGCTGCGGCCCGGCATCGGGAAAGGGGTCGATGAACAGCAGCTTGCGCGCGCCCGGCAGGGTGGTCGGCCGAAAGGGGATCAGCTCGATCGCATGGCTGAAGGGCCGGTTGTCCAGATAGCCGCCATCGGCGAACAGCCGGCCGGAATAATCCGGATCATGGCCGAAGAAGCGCCGATGCCCCGGGTCCTGCGCCGAGGCCGGCATGTCCGCATAGCGCATCGGCGGAAAGGCCACCGGAAAGGACGAGGTGCAGCGCGCGGCAAAGGCCAGCATGGCCTCGTTGCCGGGGGCGAAATCGTTGCGCCGCACCTCCTTGTCCGAACCGTCAAAGGCAAAGTGGAACACGCTGCGATGCACCCGTTCATCCAGCCGCGCCCCGGTCAGGTGGATCGGCGCATAGCGCCCCTGCAGGTCGGTGGCGGTGACGAACAGGTCCATCGACTCGGTCAGCGCCTTGCCGTCGCCGGTCAGCCGGCCAAGCGTGTCGTGCAGCATCTTGAACATATGGCCGCCGTCCAGCAGCGACTCGACCGGCTGCAGCTTGCCGGAAAGGCCGCTGCGGTCGTTGAGCAGCTTGCCGATATCGGCCTCGTTCGTCCAGGCGTCGCGCAGCACGTCGATGTTGCTTGCCCCCACGACCAGCGCCTTGGCCAGCGCCACGCCGTTGATGCCGCCCGCCGATGTGCCCGAGATGATGTCGATGACGAAGCGCCTGCGCCCCTCGCCGGGCCGCGCCAGTTCCCGCGACAGCCGGCGATAGATCTTCTCGCCCTCGTCCAGCGCGTCCTCGGGCAGGGCCGAGCTGCCGCGCACCATGCGCAAGAGTTCCTGCGCGATGCCGTTCATGTAGATCGCCAGCGAAACGCCGCCGTAAAGCACGACCGCGAACCGCACCTCGCCCGTAATCCGTTCGTCCATCCTGTCCCCCAGGGTGTGCCGTCGCAAGGAATCGTTCTGCTTCAGGATGGTAAGCCGATTTGCCTAATTTGTCCCGGAGGAAATACAACCGTCAGACGAGCGGGCGGTCGCCCAGATCCAGCTGCTGGAACGCTTCATAGGCGGCGATCACGGCGGCGCGCTGCGCCTCGTGCGCGGCGACGAAGCCGTCGCCCAGCAGCGTCTGGTCCGGGCATTCGGTGATCAGCATCAGCGGCACGGGCGCCCGCCGGTCCTCGGTCAGGATGCGGATGAAGCCCTGCGGCGCCTCCGGCAGCACGCCATGCCGCCGCGCCAGCGCCAGCTGCGCGGCGTTGCGTTCGGCCAGGCCCGGCACCTGGCGCAGCCGGGCGATCACCGCCTCGGCCAGCCGCGCGGCGGCGGCGCCCCAGCCGGGATGATGGCGCAGGATCAGGAAGAAGCCGCGCGGCAGGGTCCAGCCTTCGAAGCCGCGCGGCACATAGCCGCTGAGCGGCCGGGTCCATTCATGCGCCGGATAGCCGTGCAGGCTGACATGCAGCAGCGCCGCCGACAGGCAATAGGCCTGGTCGCGCAGCGCGCGCTCGGCATCGGGCGGGCCCTGGCGATATTCCAGGTCGTCGCCCAGCGCCGTATAGCGCGCGGCATGCAGCATGTGGCGCGGATTGTCGCGGGCAAGCCGCTGGCGCAGCGCATAGCCGTCGGGATTCTCCAGCGGGCAAAGCGAGAAATGCGCCCCTTCGCGCCCGGCAAGCTCCTGCGCGGCGCGCAGGGCGCCCACGGGGCCCGAGACCTCGTTGGCATGCTGCCCGGCCGAGATCATCACCGCCCGGTCGCGCCCCGGCAGGTAGCGCCCCTCGATCACCCGCCCGGCGACCGAGCGGGCATGAAAGGGCCGGCCCGGCAAGCCCGCCAGCTCGGCGGCGATCTGCTGCGGCGACAGCGCCTCGCGGGCCCGGTCGAGCGGCTGGCAGCCGCCCTCCCCGGCGCTGCGGCCCCAAGGGCGGGTCTCGATGCGCAGGCTGTGCCCCTCTCCCTGGCGGATGCGTGGCACGATCTGGCCGGGACGCAGGCCGCGATCACCGGGGGGTCGGCCCAAGCGGTGCCGGAAATGCTCGATGAGCGAGAAATACAGGTCCTCGTGCAGCGCCTCGACCAGCGACACCGCCTCGTCGCCCCAGCCCAGCGCCCGGTCGCGGACCGGCAGCGTGGCCGAGATCTCCAGCTCCTGAAAGAACGGCGCCTTCTGCCAGGGCGCGGCGGCGACGGCGCGCATGGCGTCGCGATACAGGGTCTCGTAATCGGTCAGCAGCTTCTCGCCCTGCCCGTCCCGGATCAGCCAGCCGCAGGGCGACAGCGCGGGCTGCATGGCGTGGTCGCGATGCAGGCGGTTGGGCGCCAGCACCGTCATCTCGCGCCGCATGCCCGAGACATAGCCGAGGCTCAGGCGATAGGCCGGCATGGCGGCGCTGTCCGGCCCCTCCTGCAGGTCGAATTCGGTCAGGGGGAACAGCGCCGGCAGCGGATAGGCTTCCAGCAGGAAGCGCCCCGGCGCGGCTTCGGGATGGCGCGGGCAGAGGATCCGCGCCTCGGCCAGGCCGGCGGTCTCGATCTCTTCCAGGAAGGCGTGCAAGAGCGGCTTGTAGGCCGAGCGGCAATGCGCCCGCACCCCGCGCAGCGCCAGCGCCGCCTCGGCCGCGCGGCGGGTCGGCGCGTCGTCGAAGCTCCAGATCTCGGCCTGGGCGCAGGTCAGCTCGCGCGCAAGCCGCGCCAGCGTGGCGGGATAGCGCGCCTGAAAGAGCAGCCGGGTGTCGTCCATCAGCCTGCCTTGCGCAGGACCTCGCAAAGCTGCGCGACCGTGGCCGGGAAGGGATTGCCCTTCATCGAGGAACTGGCCAGCGACGCCTCGGCCACTGCCTCGTGCCGCGCCGGGTCCAGGCCCTGCGCTTGCAGGCCCGGCAGGCCGGCCTCGCGCGCCCAGCAGGCCAGGGCCTGCGGCGCCGCGGCCTCGTCGCAGCCCAGCACGGCAGCGATCTCGGCGCAGACCTCGCGGATGCGGGCGGGTTCGGGGGCATGGGCGCGGTTCATCTCCAGCACCGGGCCCAGCAGCGCGCCGCAGACCGCGCCATGGGCGGCGGGCGTCACGCCGCCGATCACACCGGCCAGCCCATGCACCGCGCCAAGCCCGCCATTGGCCAGGGCGATGCCGCCCGACAGGCTGACCCAGGCCATGCGGTCGCGCGCCTGCGCATCCTCGGCCAGCATCAGCCGCAGCAGCGCGCGCAATCCCGGCCCGATGGCCGGACGGGTCAACGCATCGGTGAAGGGCGTGGCGTGGACCGAGACATAGGGCTCGATCACCTGCGCCAGCGCGTCGAGACCCGATGCCAGCGTCACCGCGCGCGGGCAATGGTCGGTCAGCGCCGGGTCGACGATGGCAAGCCGCGGCAGCATCCTTTCGTCGCGGATCGAGACCTTGCGGCCATGCTCGGGCAGGCCGATCACCGCGTTCCGCGTCGCCTCGGCCCCGGTGCCGGCGGTGGTCGGCAAAGCGACATAGGGCAGGGGCGGCGCGGCCAGCGGCAGGCCGCGGCCGACGACCTCCAGATGGTCCATGATCCCGCCCGGCGCCGGGATCAGCGCCGCCAGGGCCTTGCCCAGATCCAGCGCCGCGCCGCCGCCAAGCGCCGCCACCCAATCGGCGCCGAAGCCCTTGGCCTGCACCAGCGCCGCCTCCAGCATCGGCAAGCTCGGCTCGGCCCCGCAGGCGACGGCCAGCACCTCGGCCCCCGCCTCGCGCAGCCCGTCGAGCAACCAGCCGGCGCGGGCCGGATTCGCGCCATGCACCAGCACGCCGCGCGATCCATGGACCCGGATCATCGCCGGGGCGTTCTGCGCCTGGCCGCGGCCGAAGATCACCCGGCCCGGCAGGGCAAAGGAAAACCCGCTCATGCCGTCCCCGCTCATGCCACCCCCATCGTCGCTTCCACGGCGCTTTTCCACCTTGCGTATCGGGCCTCGCGCTCGTCCTCGGCCATGGCGGGCTCGAAGCGGCGCTCCAAGGCCCAGGCGCGGGCGAAATCCTCGGGCGGCGGGCACAGACCCGCCTGCAGCCCCGCCAGATAGCCCGCGCCAAGCGCCGTCGTCTCGGTCACCCGCGGACGGTCCACCGGCGCGCCCAGGATGTCGGCCAGGAACCGCATCGTCCAGTCGCTCGCCGCCATGCCGCCATCCACCCGCAGCACCCCCGCAGCGGCGCCCGGCCAGTCCGCCCGCATCGCCTCCCACAGGTCGCGGGTCTGGAAGCCCACGCTCTCCAGCGCCGCCCGCGCCAGCTCCGCCGGGCCCGAGTTCCGCGTCAGCCCGAACACCGCGCCCCGGCAGTCCGGCCGCCAATAGGGCGCCCCCAGCCCGGTGAAGGCCGGCACCAGCACCAGCTCCTGCCCCGGATCCGCCGCCTCGGCCAGACCCTGCGTCTCGGCCGCCGAACGGATGATCCCCAGCCCGTCGCGCAGCCATTGCACCACCGCCCCGGCCACGAAGATCGAGCCCTCCAGCGCATAGCTCGTCCGGCCCCCCAGCCGGTAGGCGATGGTGGTCAGCAGCCGGTTTTTCGAGGCCACCATCTCCTCCCCGGTGTTCAGCAGCGCGAAGCAGCCGGTGCCATAGGTCGCTTTCATCATCCCGGGCGCGAAACAGGCCTGGCCCACCGTCGCCGCCTGCTGGTCGCCGGCGACGCCGAGGATCGGGATCTCGCGCCCGAACAGGTCGGCCCGCGCCATGCCGAAATCGGCGGCGCAGTCGCGCACCTCGGGCAGAAGCTGCATGGGGATGTCGAAAAGCGCGCAGATCTCGGCGTCCCAGCGGTTCTCGGCGATGTTGAAAAGCAGGGTGCGGGCGGCATTGGTGGCGTCGGTGGCATGGGTGCGGCCCCCGGTCAGGTTCCAGATCAGCCAGCTGTCCACGGTGCCGAAGGCCAGCTCGCCGCGCCGGGCGCGATCCCGGGCGCCGTCGATATTGTCCAGCAGCCATTTCAGCTTCGAGCCCGAGAAATACGGGTCGAGCAGCAGCCCGGTGCGGGCGGCGATCATCGGCTCGTGCCCCTCGGCCCTGAGCCGGTCGCAAAGGGCGGCGGTGCGGCGGTCCTGCCAGACGATGGCGCGGTGCAGCGGCCGGCCGGTCCTGCGGTCCCAGAGGAGCGTGGTCTCGCGCTGGTTGGTGATGCCGATGGCGGCGATGTCGCCGGCATGCAGCCCGGCCTTCTCCACCGCCGCCCGCGCAACCCCCGCAACGCTGACCCAAAGATCCGAAGCATCGTGCTCGACCCAGCCGGAAGACGGGAAATGCTGCGGGAATTCGTGCTGGGCGCCTGCCACCGCGCGCAGCCCCGCATCGAACAGGATCGCGCGCGAGGACGTGGTGCCCTGATCTATGGCAAGAATATGGGTCATCGGCGGCCTGCTGGCTTGGGGGTGATGCGCAGGCTGCACCGCGGCAAACAGGCGGTCAAGAGCGGCTTTCGTTTCCGGGCGGAGCGCCGGCGATCCGAACATCCGCGACGGCTCCCGGCCCGGCAGGGAACGCTTGCGCGCGGGGGCGGATCGCTTACAGTGATCGCGGTCCAGCCGATGGAGAGCGCCCTTGGCCCTCAGCATACGCCAGAGCGAAATCCTTGAACTCGCCCGCGCCGAGGGGCGGGTTCTGGTCGAGGACCTGGCGCAGCGTTTCGACGTGACCTTGCAGACCATCCGCCGCGACCTGGGCGAAATGGCGGGCGCCGGGCTTCTGGACCGGGTGCATGGCGGCGCGGTGCCGCGCGCCGGCGCGGTGAACCTGGGCTATGAGGCGCGGCGGCGCATGAATGCCGCGGCCAAGGCCGCCATCGGCGCCGCCTGCGCGGCGGAAATTCCCGACAATTGCAGCCTGATCCTGAACCTGGGCACCACGACCGAGGCGGTGGCCCGGGCGCTGATCCACCATTCCAACATCACCGTCGTCACCAACAACATGAACGTCGCCAATATCCTGCTGGCCAATCCGGGCTGCGAGATCATGGTGGCGGGCGGCGCGCTGCGGCGTTCAGACGGCGGGCTGGTGGGCGAGCTGACCACCCAGTTCTTCGAGCAGTTCAAGGTCGATTACGCGGTGATCGGCACCTCGGCGCTGGACCATGACGGCGACCTGCTGGATTTCGACCTGGCCGAGGTCCGGGTCAGCCGCGCCATCCTGCGCCAGTCGCGGCGGGCCTTCCTGGTCACCGACCATTCCAAGCTGGGCCGCCCCGCCCCGGCCCGCATCGCCAGCCTGTCCGAACTGGACACGATCTTCACCGACCGGCCGCTGCCCGAGGACCTGACCCGGCGCTGCGCCGAATGGGGCACCGCAGTGCGGGTCTGCCCGCCGGCCGGCGGCTAGGCTTCAGGTCACCGCCGCGCGCAGGGCGAAGCGCGGATCCCGCCAGCTTTCGCCGCGCAGGACCTCCTCGAGCAGCTCGGCCGCGCGCAGCATGTCGACATGGCGCAGGTAAAGCGGCGCGAAGCCGAAGCGCAGCGTCGAGGGCGCGCGGAAATCCCCGATCACTCCGCGCGCGATCAGCGCCTGCATCACCGGCCAGGCGTGGTCGTGGCGGAAGGCGACCTGGCTGCCGCGGCGGGCGCCGTCGCGCGGGCTTTCCAGCGCCAGCCCCAGCCCGGCGCAGCGCGCCTCGACCAGCCGGATGAACAGGTCGGTCAGGGCCAGGCTTTTCGTCCGCAGCGCCGCCATGTCCACCCCGTCCCAGATCGCCAGCGCGCCCTTCAGCGCCCGCATCGACAGGATCGGCTGGGTACCGCATTGAAAGCGGCGGATGCCGGGATCGCCCTCGTAGCCGGTCTCGAAGGCAAAGGGCCGGGCATGGCCCCACCAGCCGCTGAGCGGCTGGCGCGCCTGCCCCTGATGCCGGCGCGCGACATAGACGAAGGCGGGCGAGCCCGGCCCGCCGTTCAGGTATTTGTAGGTGCAGCCGACCGCGAAATCCGCCCCGGCCGCGTCCAGCTCGACCGGCAGGGCCCCGGCCGAATGGCACAGGTCCCAGACGGCGACGGCCCCCGCCGCCTGGATGCGGGCGGTCAGCGCGGCCATGTCGCGCAATGCGCCGGTCTTGTAGTTCACATGGTTGACCAGCACGGCGGCGACATCGGCGTCCAGCATGTCCTCGATGGTCGCGCCGTCCACGCCCTCCAGCCGCAGCCGCGCGCCGGGCAGGGTCGAGACCACGCCCTCGGCGATATAGAGATCGGTCGGGAAGCTGCCGCTTTCCGCGACGATGGTGCGGCGCCCCGGCCGCAGGCCCATGGCGGCATGCAGCGCCTTGTAGATGTTGACCGAAGTGGTGTCCGCCACCACGACCTGCCCCGGCGCCGCGCCGACCAGCCCGCCGATGCGGTCGCCCAGCTCGACCGGCAGGTCGAACCAGCCGGCGCCGTTCCAGCTGCGGATCAGCCCGCCCGCCCATTCGTCGCGGGCGGCGCGCAGCAGTTCCTCTTGCGCGGCGCGGGTCGGGACGCCCAGCGAATTGCCGTCCAGATAGATCTCGTCCGGGGACAGGATGAAGGCGTCGCGCAGATGGCGCAGCGGGTCCTGCGCGTCCATCGCCTCGATCGCGGCACGGTCGGGAAGGGTCATGGTCCGTCCTTGGCTGTTCATTCCGGCGCCGGGCCGGTCGAGTTGCGGATGATCAGCTCATGCGGGCCGACGCGCTGCAATTCCTTCAGCGGCCGGCCCTCCAGCAGGCCGGCCAGGCAATCGGCCAGCGGCTCCCAGCTGTCGCGCAGCGGCGCCTTGGTCACGCTGAGCGCCGGGAAGAAGGCCGAGGCCCGCAGCGCCGGCATGTGGTCGTCATGCGCCATGACCGAGACGTCGCCGGGGATCGACAGCTCCAGCGCCTCCAGCGCCTTGTAGACCCCCTTGGCGATATGGACATGGCTGCAGATGATCGCGGTGGGCCGCGGGCCGCCCAGGCGGAACATCTCGACGGTCGAGATCAGCCCCAGCGCCTCGGTCATCTCGCCGTGGCGGGTCAGCGCCGGGTCGAAGGCGATGCCGGCCTCGTCCAGCGCCCGGCGATAGCCGCGCATCCGGGCCGAGGCGAAGCTGAGCCCCTGCCGGCCGTTGATCAGCGCGATGCGCCGGTGGCCCAGCCCGGTCAGGTGGCTGGCCATCTGGTGCAGGATGCCCTCGTTCTCGATGTCGAAATAGGCGTGGTCGGGCGCGGGTCCGATGCGGCCATGCACGACGAAGGGGATGTCGTTCTGGCGCAGGAACGCCGCGCGCGGGTCGTCGTCCAAGGGGCTGAACAGCACGAAACCGTCCAGCATGCCGTTGCCGATCAGGCGCTGATAGACCTCGACGATCGGCGCGTCCTGCCGCGCGACATGCAGGACGAACTGCATGCCGCGGCCCGAGAACTGCGCCGACAGCCCGGCGACGCCCTCGATGAACAGCCCGTCCTGGGCCAGATTGGTCGATTGCGGCACCACCAGCGCCACCATGCCCGAGCGCCCGGTGACCAGCTTGCGCGCCGAGATATTGGCCTGATAGTTCAGCGAACGCGCCACGGCCTTGACCCGCTTGCGCGTCATCTCGTTCACGTCGGAATGGTCGTTCAGCGCCCGGCTGGTCTGGGTGATCGACAGCCCGGCGGCGCGCGCGACATCCTTCAGCGTGGCCAATTCCCCAGCTCCTCCGGAAAGCCCGGGCCGCAGTCCTGCCGCCCCCGCAATGTCTAGAGCATCCGCCCGCACCGGTCCATAGCGGCGGCCCGGCCCGCCGGCGCGGGCAGGGGGTCAATAGCGCAGCCGGGCGTAATAGGAATGCTCGGCCTCGGCCCGGGCCTGACCCAGCGTGACGATGCCGCGCGCCCCGAGCAGCGGCAGAAGCCGCAGGAAGACCTGGGCGGTCACCAGCGCATCGCCGGCGGCGTTGTGGCGGTGGGTGATCTCGACCCCCAGCCGCGCCGCGATGGCCTCGAGCGAATGCGAGGGCTCGTGCGGCTGGGCGATGCTGGCCAGAAGCAGCGTGTCCAGCACCGGCTGGTCGAAGCGCAGCCCGGTCGCGGCCTCCTTCATTTGCAGGAAGCGCATGTCGAATGCGACGTTATGGCCGACCAGCACCGTGTCCGAGGCATAGGCGTGGAAGGCCGGCAGCACCTCGGCGATGCGGGGCTGGCCCCGCACCATCTCGGGGCGGATGCCGTGATAGGGGATCGACTCGGGCGGGATCTCGCGGCCCGGATCGACCAGCTGGTCGAAACGCTCGCCCCCCAGAAGCTTGCCGTTCAGGATGCGCACCGCGCCGATCTGGATGATCTCGTCGCCCTGACCCGGGTTCAGCCCGGTCGTCTCGGTGTCGAAGACGGTATAGGCCAGCCGCTCCAGCGGCTGGTCGTCCAGAGAACGGCTGGAATCGCTGGCCGCGAACAGGTCGAAATCGTAGAATTCGGGCCGCGCCTCCAGCGCCGCGGCCTCGGGTCCGGCCTCGGCGGTGGGCAGCAGGAAACGAAGGAAGGACAGGCCCGCCGGGCGGTCCTGCTCCAGCCACAACTCGCCGCCGTGCCGCTCGGCGATGTCGCGGGCGGCGGCCTGCGCGCCGCCGCTGGCGCCGGCAGACGGCGCGGCCGGATCAAGCGGCCAGACCAGATCCAGATGCGCCCAGCCCGGCGTCGCGGCAGGCGCAAGGCGCAGCGTCAGGGACGGCATGCCCTGCGGCCCCGACAGCGATTCCGCCAGCGCGCCAAGCGCCTGGATCAGCGAAAAGCTGTCCAGCCGCAACCAGAGTTCCCCGTCGGCATTCTCGACCTTGGCCACCCGCCCGGTCTGCGCCAGCACATGCTGGGCCGCCGCCGCCAGCAGGTCGTCGCCCAGCATCTCCTGCAGGGGCCAGCGGGTCAGGATCTCTTGCGAGGCATCCGCCGTCATCGCCGCCAGCCGCTGACCCATGGCCGCCACCTCGTCGCGAACGATGGCATGGAAACCGTCGCGCTCGGCCGGCTCCAGGTCGGGATAGTCCAGCATGTCCAGCGCCGCCTGCATGTTGGCCAGCGAGGCGCGGCTGGCCTCGGTCAGCTCGGTCAGGCTGCGGTCGCGGCGGGACTGGGCGGCGTAGTCGCGGGTGATGTCGTCCAGCAGCAGCACATAGCCGCTGATCGCATCGGGTGCGCCGCCTTGCGGACGCACCGGGGCCAGCACCACATGCAGCAGGCTGCCCGAGGGCGTGGTGGTGACGAATTGCGCCGAAACCGCCATGTCGCCGCGGGCGATATGCCGGTCCACCGTCTCGCGCGCATGGTCGATCAGCGCCCGGTCGATCACCGCGTGGATCGAGCGTCCCAGCCCGATCAGCTCGGCCCCGCCGGCGATGGGCTGGCCGCCCGAGACGCGATGAAACAGGCCGCGGGCATGGTCGTTGTAAAGCAGGATGCGGCCGTCGAGATTGCAGACGACGACGCTTTGGCGCAGCTCGGCCATCAGCGCGCCGAGCTGGTCGCGTTCCTGCGCCACCTTCTGCTGCGCCTCGGCCACCAGCCGGGCCATGTCGGTCCGCAGGGTCTGGCGCTGACCGGCCAAGCGGTTCACCGCCTCGGCCAGCGCGGCGGGGGCACCGGGGACGTCGGCCTGAAGCAGCGGGGCATCGGCATTGTCGGCCAGCAGCCGCGCCGCATCGGCCAGCCGCGCCGGGGCCCGCACATGGCGGGCATGCAGCCGCACGGCCAGCCAGCCGGCCAGCGCCGCGCCGGCCAGCCACCAGCCGAACAGGATCGCGCCGCTGCCATGCAGCGCCGGGGCAAGCGCCGCCCCGAGCCCGGCGCGCTGATCCGGCGGCAACGCGGCCCCGAACAGCACCGCGCCGCCCAGCGCCCAAAGCGCCAGGGCCAGTCCCGGCGCGGCGACAAGCAACAGGCGGCGCAGGCCGGGCTTCATGCCAGCATCTCGCGGATGCGGACGATCAGATCGCGGGTCGAGAAGGGCTTCGTCACATAGGCGTCGGCGCCCGCGCCCATGCCGCGGGCGATGTCGGTGTCGCGGCCCTTGGCGGTCAGCATCATGATGCGGATGCCGGAGAGGTCGGGATCGGCGCGCACCGCCTCGCAGACCTCGAATCCGGTCATGCCCGGCATGGCGGCGTCCAGCAGCACCAGCCGGGGCCGCTCGCCGCGGATCATCGCCAGCGCCTGCGTGCCGTCGGGGGCCACCAGCACCTCGTAACCCTCGCGCTTCAGCATGAAGGACAGCGACACGACGATGTTCGGCTCGTCATCCGCGATCAGCACCCTATCCGTCATCGGATCCTCCCTTGCTGTGAAGCGGCAGGCTGAAGGCGAAGCACGCGCCCTGCCCCGGCTGGCTGTCCAGCCACATCCTGCCCCCCAGATTAACCACGATCTGCCGGCTGATCGGAAGCCCGAGCCCGGTGCCGGGCGGGCGGTTTCCGGCCTCGCCGCCCTGGCGGAACTTGTCGAAGACGGCGGCCTGGTCCTCGGGCGCGACGCCGGGGCCGTTGTCGCGCACCGTGACCACCAGCTCGTCGCCGCGCTGGCGCAGCGCCACCTCGACCCGGCCGCGGCCCTCGGGGACGAATTTCGCGGCATTCGACAGCAGGTTGACCAGAACCTGCGTCACCCGGTCGGGATCGGCCAGCACCGCCGGCACCCGGTCGGGCAGGTCGGCGAGCACCTCGGCGCCGCGCTCGCGGAACAGCTCGGCGGTCGAGCGCAGGGCCGCCGCGACCAGCGCCTTCATGTCCACCTCGGTATTGTGCCATTCCGCCATGCCGGATTCGATCTTGGCGAGGTCCAGCACCTGGTTGACCAGCCGGCTCAGCCTTTCGCTTTCCGACAGGATGATGTTCAGGAACTCCTCGCGCTCCTGCGGCTGGATGTCGGGCGTATCCAGCATCAGCTCGGTCAGTGCCCGGATCGAGGTCAGCGGCGTGCGCAGCTCATGCGTGACCGAGGACATGAAGTCGTCCTTGAGCTGGTCGAGGCTTTTCAGCTTCTCATTGGCGGCGCGCAGTTCGACCGTGGCTTCCTCCAGCTCTCGGGCGTAGTTGCGCACCTGCGAGGCCTCGTCGATGATCTCCAGCACGTCGCCGACGCTCAGCGGCTCCTCCTGCGCCACCGATTCCACCATGACCCGGGCCGAGGCGGTGCCGATGGCGCCGGCGATCTGGCGCTCGATCCGATCGACCAGCCGGGCATCGGCGGTCAGGCTGTCCAGCGCGGTGCCGGTCTCGCGCGCGTGGTCGCGAAACAGCGCCTCGGCCCGCGCGGCGCCCAGAAAGCGGCCCGCCAGCCGGCGCAGATCCTCAAGCCGCGCCCGGCCGCGCCAGAACACCGGCTGCGCCTCTCCGCGCTCGAACACGTCGACGAACAGCAGCGCCTGGCTGGCCTCGCGCGCCGAGGCGCGGCCCATGAGAGACAGGCCGAGGTAAAGCCCGATATTGACCGTCAGGCTCCAGAACAGCGAATGGGTCAGCTCGTCAAAGCCGGTCAGCCCGAACAGGCGCTGCGGCGCAAGGAAGGCCAGGCCGAAGGGACCGTCGAGGAAGCCCGCCCCGATCCAGCCCGAACGCGCCAGCGAGGGCAGCATCAGGGTATAGGCCCAGACCAGCGAGCCGCCGATCAGCCCGCCAAGCGCCCCGGCCCGCGTCGCACCCTGCCAATACATGCCGCCCAGCAGCGCCGGGGCGAATTGCGCCACCGCGGCAAAGCTGATCAGCCCGATCGAGACCAGCGCATAGGCCTCGCCCGCGATGCGGAAATACAGATAGCCCAGCAGCAGCACCAGAAGGATCGCGGCGCGGCGGATGTTCAGCAAAAGCCGGGTCAGGTCGCCGCCGGTGCGGGCAAAGCGGCCGCCGCGCAGCAGCGCCGGCATCACCAGGTCGTTGCAGACCATGGTCGAGACGGCGACGGTCTCGACGATGATCATGCCGGTCGCCGCCGAAAGCCCGCCCAGATAGGCCAGCAGCGCCAGCCATTCCATGCCCTGCGACAGGGGCAGCGTCAGCACGTAGCTTTCCGCCCCCGCCCCGCCGTCGCCAAGGATCAGCATGCCGCCGATGGCGATGGGCAGCACGAAGATGTTGATCAGCAGCAGATAGGCCGGAAACAGCCACGAAGCGCGCAGGATGTGCCGCTCGTTCACGCATTCGACCACCATCATCTGGAACTGGCGCGGCAGCATCAGGACCGAGAGCATGGACAGAAGCGTCAGCGCGAACCATTGCGCGCCCTGGAAGCCCTCGAATCCCTCCCCGCCCAGGCGCAGGAGACCGGCGATGTCGGGCTGGGCCTGCGCGCGCGCCCAGATGTCGCCCATGCCGCCGAAAAGCCCGTAAGTGACGAAGACGCCGACCGCCAGAAAGGCCGCAAGCTTGACCGCGGATTCAAAGGCGATGGCGGCGACCATGCCCTCGTGCCGCTCGGACAGGTCGAGGTGGCGGGTGCCGAAGACCACCGCGAAACCGGCCAGCGACAGCGCCATGTAAAGCGTGCCGTCGCGCCACCAGGCGGCATCGGACTGGCCCAGGCCGCCGGTCAGCGCCTCGTAGCCGGCCGAGACCGCCTTCAGCTGCAAGGCGATATAGGGCAGGATGCCGACCACGGTGATCAGCGTCACCAGCGCCGCCAGCAGCGGGCTCTTGCCGTAGCGGCTGGCGATGAAATCCGCGATCGAGGTGATGCGGTAGCTGCGCGCGATCCGCACCATCTTGCGCAGCACCAGCCAGGCCAGCAGCATGGCCAGCATCGGCCCCAGATAGATCGGCAGGAACCACACCCCGCCCGAAGCCGCCCGGCCCACGCTGCCGAAATAGGTCCAGGCCGAGCAATAGACCCCCCAGGACAGCGCATAGACAAAGCTGCTGTCGATCAGCGAGCGCCCCTGATCGGCGCGGCGGTCGCCATGCGCCGCCACCGCCACCAGCAGCAGCAGATAGCCGAAGGAGACGGCAAGGACGAGGCCGGGCTGGATCATCCGTCCCGCTCCTTCTGCTTCTCCGGCTCCTTGCCGCCCCGCCCGCCGCGCGACGCGCTGACCCAGGCCAGCGCCGCGATCAGCCCCGCCCAGATCACGAACAGCGCCACCGGCAGAAGCGGCAGGCCAAGCACCGTCAGCGGCTGGTCCCAGATCAGCAGCAGCGGAAAGTTGAACAGCAGGAAACCGGCGCCGCACAGCGCCAGCAGCACCTGCGCCGGGGGTCCGTCGCGCCGCCTCATAGCAGGTCCAGCCGGTAATGCTGGCCCAGCCATTGCTTGAAGTCCCGCACGATGTTCAGCGAATCGCGCAGGGCCTGCCGGTCCAGCCGGCCCAGCTCGGCCGGGCGGATGCTGTTGTCGGGCGCCTGCCCGCGGGCGATCTGCGCCAGGTTGCTGTCCAGCTTCAGCGCCATCATGCAATGCAGCGCATCGGCCAGGTCGCGGGCCAGCCCGGCGTCGATGCGCCCCGCCGCGGACAGCGCCTGCAGCCGGGCGGCGGTGCCGGTCGCGGCCACGCCATGCTCCAGCGCCAGCGCCCGGGTGCCATGCACCACCGGAAAGATGCCCAGCTTCTTCAGGTCGATCTCAGCCGCTTCGGGCCCGCGCAGGCCCGGCAGGCGGCGCCACCAGCCGCCCTCGGCGCCGCTGTCGAACTGCCGGATCGCGGCGGCGAAGCGGGCGTGAAAGCTGTCGCTGCCGGTCAGCATGCGCCGCAACCGCTCGCGCAGCGCGGCCAGCAGGCTCTCGTCCCCGGCGACGGCGGCGGCGTCGAGGAAGATGGCCAGGTTCATCGGCCCCTCGGCGTCGTCGCCATGGATCCAGTCGCGCAGCGTGTCGCCGAAGCCCCGCACGTCCTGGCACCACAGCGGCCGGCTCAGCATGATGCCGCCCGGACAGGGCGGATAGCCGAAGGAGATCAGCGCCTCGGTGAAGGCCCGCGTCACGCGGTCGAGCCCGTCGAAGGCAAAACCCTCGCGCAGGATCAGCGCATTGTCCTGATCGGTGCGGATGATCTGTTCGGACCGGCCTTCGCTGCCCATGACGATCAGGCAGCTGTTCTCGCGCAGCGCCTGCGGCGCCAGCATCTGCCACAGCCGGCGAAAGATCTGCCGGTTCAGCCCGCCCACCAGCCCGGCGATGACCTCGATGCGGACGCCGTCGCCGTGCAGGACGCGGATCAGCGCCTCGACCTGGGCGGCGGGCCGGGCCAGTTCGGCCGGGCTGGTCGCCCGCGCGATCTCGGCCGAGACCAGATGAGACTGGTTGGCCAGGAAGCCCATCAGGTCCATCTGGCTGAGGATGCCGACCACCTCGTCGCCCTTGCGCACCAGCACGCGGTGGATGCGGTGCCGCAGCATCAGCATCATCGCGTCGTAAAGGTCGTCCTCGACCGAAACCGAGCGGGGGTTGAAGCTGGTGAAGTCGCGCACCTTCAGCGCCGCGGGCGGCGCATCGCGCAGGATCGCCTGCACGAGGTTCGTCGTGGTGAAGATGCCGAGCCTGTCGCCGTCGCGCACCAGCGCATCGGCGATGCCGCGCGCCGCCAGCTCGCCGCAGAGCGTGACCAGATCGGTATCCGCATCGACGAAATGCGGCTTGCGCAGGATGGCGTCGCGCACCCGCGCGGTGACCAGCGTCACCATCTCGCGCTGCTCGTGGCGCAGCGGATCGTCGGCCCCCGTCACCGCCCGCCCTCCTGCGCGCCGGATGCGGACCAAACCTTGCCGTCAGAGGAATCACGCATGGCCCCCTGCCCCTCCCAACCCTGTAACCGCGCCGTGCCAGGCCCTTGCGGGCGCTGCCCGGCGCCAACCGGCGTTCCTCCTGCTCGCGTTCCATTGATAGGCCCAAGCGCGGGGCCTTCACAACACCCGGCGCATGACGAGAGGTGATGTGAACCGATGCGGTGGATGCCCCCACCCGACGGCATCTTGTATGCCTTGATGGTTTGCAGCGCTACTGGCGGAGCAACCTGCGTGCGTGGTGGCCATGGAGGCCTGCGCCACGTCGCGTCACCGGGGCCGCGTGGCGCAATCCCACGGTCACGAAATACGTCTGGTGCCTGCTGTGTATGTGAAGCCGTTCGTAAAGCGCCAGAAGCATGGCCGGGCTGATGCTGAGGCGATTGCGGAGGCAGCCCTGCGCCCGGCCATGCGGTTCGTGGCGATCAAGAGTGCCGACACACAGGGTCGCGCGTCGTCCATCGGGCTTGAACCGATGGCGCCCTGATGGACGACCGTTTCGGACGCATCAACGCCTGGTCCGGCAGCGCAAGCAACTCATCAACGCCCTCCGCGGGCATCTGGCCCAGTTCGGACTGGTGGCGCCGAAGGGGCCGGCGAGCCTGAAGGTCTTGGAGAACGCGCCGGCAGATCCGGCCAGCGATGTACCAGGCCCTGTCCGGGCAGATGGGCGCGATCTAGGTCGTGTTGACAAAAGGGATTCCTCTGGCAGTCGTCCTATGATTCAAGCTCATCTCTACGTGGGAGATGAACTTGGCACGCAACCTGATATCCGACGATGAGTGGACCTTCTTCGAGGGCTTCATTCGTGCCGTCCGGCACCCTAACGGGCGGAAACCTGCGGACCATCGTCTTGTTCTGAATGGTATATTCTGGATCGCAAGGACTGGTGCGCCATGGCGCGATCTGCCCGAAGAGTTTGGCAAGTGGTCCTCGGTCTACCGTCAGTTCCGCCGCTGGACTTTGGCGGGACTGTGGGAGGATATCCTGGATGCGCTGAACCACGCTGGGATCGCGCCAGACAAGCTCCAGATGGTTGATAGCACTGTGATCCGCGCCCATCATCATGCGGCGGGCGCAAAAGGGGGACTCCGAAAGAGGCTCTTGGCCGTTCGAGAGGTGGCTTCTCGACCAAGATCCATCTCCGCGTCAACGGCGCAGGCCTCCCGATGAGGACCGAGATCACGCCGGGGCAGGATTCCGACTACACCGGCTATGATATGGTGATGGCCGACAACCTGCCGCAACCAGCAGTTCTGGTCGCCGACAGGGGCTATGACTCTGATAAAATTCGGGAAGACATCGAGAGCCGCAACGCCCTGCCCATGATACCGATGCGAAGGAACCGAAGGGTGCGCAAGGCTGTCGACATGACCATCTACACCCTGCGCAACATGGTCGAGCGCTGCTTCAACAAGCTGAAAAATAGCCGCCGCCTTGCAACCCGCTACGACAAAACCGCCGAAAGCTTCCTTGGCTTCGTCGACGTCGCCTGCATCAGGCTCTGGCTCCGCCATTTGTCAACATGACCTAGGTCGTGTTGACAAAAGGGCTTCCGCTGGTCGGCGACCTATGATTCAAGCTCATTACGACCCTGGAACTGAACCATGGTCCCGTAACTCACCAAAATCAGCGCCCGGCAAACCCGGTGCGGTTCAATGCGGGCGACCGGCGCCGGTTCTGCTTGCGAAAAAGCCCTTGTTTCCGAGATGCCCGATCCATATACGGGGCGACGGAGACGTGGCCGAGTGGTCGAAGGCACACCCCTGCTAAGGGTGCAGGCGGGAAACCGCCTCGAGGGTTCGAATCCCTTCGTCTCCGCCACACTCAAATGCTGAATCCGTCCAAGGGCCCCGATTGGTGCCTTTTTTCTTTTTGTTTCAAAGGGCGTTGGCAGGGCCATCCGCCCTTCGGAGACCCGGCGCTTGACGTAGAAAGGGTCTCCGAATGGCCTGCGTCTCTCTTCGAGCGCCCCTCGACGGCCACAGGACGGCGCAAAACATCCTCGCATTTCCAATGGGTTACCGGGTTCATGGGGTCGCCCCGTTCGCGAGATAATCCGGTGACGGAGACCGACACGAAGGCGCAGGGCGGTCAGAAGGACGGCTCCGTGGCGGCCGATCACCGGGCCGGTGCGCTGGTGCATGGGCCGGCAACAGCAGCAAGATCCCTGCCGGAAGTCTCTGATAACAAACAGACTTCGCGCCCATAGCCTGGCGCAATGTCGAACGGGCCCTGGACGGATGAAGAGAATGACCTGATCGTCGCGGATTACTTCGCGATGCTGGCCGATGACGTCTCCGGGCGCCGCTACAGCAAGGCTGAACACCGCCGCGCACTCCTCCCGCTCCTGAACGACCGGTCCGAGGGGTCCGTCGAGTTCAAGCACCAGAATATCAGCGCGGTGCTGAAGGGGCTCGGCGAGGACTGGATCCCCGGTTACAAGCCCGCGTTCAACTTCCAGATGACCTTGGTGGATGCCGTGGCGCGGTGGCTGGCGCTGAACCCGGCCTGGCTCGGGCGCCAACCTGACCTGCAACCCGCAGGCGGTTTGCGCGAGGCGGCGCAGATCTGGGTGGGTCCGCCGCCGACGCTGTCGAACCAGCCGCCGCCGCAAGAACTTGAGCAGATGCTGCACATCGCCCGCAAGTTCGACGTGGCGGGCCGGGACGAGCGCAACCGGGCCCTCGGGCGCGCGGGCGAGGAGCGTGTGTTGGCGCATGAGCGCGCGGCATTGCGGACGGCAGGACGTGACGATCTGGCGCGCAAAGTGCGCTGGGTGTCGGAGGAGGATGGCGACGGCGCGGGCTACGACATTGCGAGTTTCGCTCCGGACGGGTTCCCGCGGCTGATCGAGGTCAAGACGACGAACGGATGGGAGCGCACGCCCTTCCACATCACCCGCAACGAGCTGGCCGTGGCCGAGGAGCGCCGGTCGGAATGGCGCCTGTTCCGGCTGTGGAATTTCTCACGCGAGCCGAAGGCATTCGAACTGCACCCGCCGCTGGACGCGCATGTCTCGCTGACCGCGACGACGTTTCAGGCGAGCTTTCACGGAGGCTCAGTCGAACACCTGCCCCGGCTGTTCGTGCCATGGCAGGGCCGCGACGTCGGTCAGTTTCAACAGGGTCACGGCGGGCACCTCGCGCTTGTAGACCAGTCGCTTGAGGACACCTGGCGCGAGATAGGCGAGCCGCAGCTGTCGGCTGACATGGCGTTCGGCAAGCCCCACGGCTTTCGCCAGATCGGTGACCGTGTTGAATTCGCCAGCCTCCATCCGCCGCCGCCAGCCCCACGCCCGACCAATGGCGCGCAGGATATGCGGATCCTGCGTTCGGTCTTCGCTGGGCAGATAGGTGGCGGGCGGCATGATCTTCGGCCGCCCGTTCTGCTTGCGAACCTTGAGCGGCACGAAGATCTGGATGGACTCGTCGGGTTTCATCATTCCGCCGCCACCTTCTTTCGTGGCGCCATCATGTCGCGCATGACGCCCGAGACGCCGTCGGTCCGGACATCGATCACCAGCCCCTCGGACGTCACAGTGACCCGGCGCACCAGCAACTGTACGATCCGGGTCTGCTCCGCAGGGAACAGCTGGGCCCAGACGTCATCGAACGTCTGCAGCGCGGAGATCACGTCGGCCTCGGCGAAGGCGTGACCCTCGCGCGCCAAGTGGGCGATGACCTGCGCCGTGATCGAGGGCGCGCGCATCACCCGCCGCAACTCGGTCACCACGGCCGCTTCCACGAGGTCGGCAGGAAGACGGCGCGGGATGCCTTCATCGCTGGGTTCGCGGTTTTTGATGACGTCCATCGAGACGTAGTACCGGTATCGCCGCGCGCCCTTCTTCGTGCTGCTCGGGGTCATGGCGGCGCCCGTGGCCGTGAAGATCAGCCCCTTGAGCAGCGCTGGCGCCTGCGCGCGGGTGTTGTTGGCGCGCTTTCGCGGATTCTGCCGCAAGATGGCATGGACCTGATCCCACAGCTGCTCGTCGATGATGGCCTGATGCTCGCCGGGATAGGCCTTGCCCTTGTGGACCGCCTCGCCGCGATAGACGCGGTTCACCAGCACTCTGTAGAGATATCCCTTGTCGACCAAGGTGCCCTGCTTGTTGCGGAGCCCTTTGCGGCGCAGTTCGCGGGCCAGCACGGTCGCTGATCCGACCTCGACGAACCTCTCGAAGATGCCCCGCACGGTGGCAGCCTCGTTTTCATTCACCACGAGCTTGCGGTCCTTCACATCGTACCCGAGCGGGACATAGCCGCCCATCCACATGCCCTTCATACGGGAGGCGCGGACCTTGTCCCGGATGCGCTCGGCCGTGACCTCGCGCTCGAACTGCGCGAAGCTGAGCAGGATGTTCAGCGTCAGCCGCCCCATGGACGTGGTGGTGTTGAAGGACTGCGTGACCGACACGAAAGTCACGCCGTTGCGGTCGAAGACCTCGACCAGCTTCGAGAAGTCCATCAGCGACCTCGACAGGCGGTCGATCTTGTAGACGACCACCACATCGATCAGGCCGTCCTCAATGTCGGCCAGAAGCTGCTTAAGGCCGGGCCGTTCCAGCGTCCCGCCCGAGATGCCGCCGTCGTCATACTGATCGCGGACCAGAACCCAGCCCTCGGAGCGTTGGCTGGCGATGTAGGCCTCGCAGGCCTCTCGTTGGGCGTGCAGGCTGTTGAACTCCTGCTCCAGCCCTTCCTCGGACGACTTGCGCGTGTAGATAGCGCAGCGCTGGCGGCGGACGGGATTTGGACGCTGATCCATCAATCATTCCCCCGCTTTCGTTCGCGCAACCCGAAGAAGCGGTAGCCATTCCAGCGCGTCCCGGTGATCGCCCGCGCAATCGCGGACAAGGATTTGTACGGTCGCCCTTGCCACTCGAATCCGTCCCGCAAGACCGTGATCGTGTGCTCGACCCCGTTCCATTCTCGGATCAGCCTCGTGCCGACCACGGGATTGCGAGGATCGGCGATCTGGCTCTTGCGTGTCAGGCTGCCGCCGACCTCGTCGGCTAGCAGGTCGAGCATGCGCCGGGTTTCGCGATCAGGACCGCCATAAGTCAGTTCCTGGATGCGGTAGGCCAACCGGCTCTCGAGAAACGCCCGACTATTGTTTGGCGCCGCCGTGGCAAAGATGGTCTGCCACTCCGCCTTCAACTGGGTGACGGACATGGACTTCAGCGCGGCCAGGCGCGCGGGGATGGGATCGGGCTTCGTCATGCGTTTCTCCGGTGAGTTGGAGTTGCATGACGGCATTGGTCGTCGGGATAGTGTAGGCAACGTTCTCCAGTATTGTCAGATACTTCGCGTCCATCCTGCCCGAGCAGCCGAACCAGCCCGAGCGCCAGCAGGCCGCAAAGCTCGGCGCGGCGCTCGGAGGCGGTCATCTGGTCGGGAGGGAGCGGGTTCGGGCGTTTCATGTATCGGCAGCCGTGTTCGGTGGTGTCGTTACCGATCAAAAGCCACCCAGCCGCCCCCGACGGGACATCTCAGCTGAACGAGATGAGTGAATGCGAACAGGAAGGGAACATCAGGGCTTGCCGATCACGGATTTGTCCATGATCATCGGGAGTTGAATCAAGCGAGAGCAGTTGTTCGATGAGGTGAGTTCATGCCGTGCAAAGCAAGCCCGATCGGTCCCCGTATTTCGGCGCTGATCGAGGACGCGCGCGTGAATCTTGCCCTAACGATTCTCTCGGCCCGGGAAGGTGGTGTTAGTCAACTCGGCCCCCTGAGGCGACGTCGCGGTGTCGAGCCCCGTTCTAGGCACTACGGTCGCGATCTATAGTTCAGCTCAGTATTTTGGGAGATTTATATGGTACGCGCCCCGGCCAGAACTTGCCCCAATCTTTCTCGGCTATTCGACGATGCAGAGCCGGAACTGCTGTCCGGATTCCTCAAGAGCAAGGCTTTCGAGAGGCTGAGCTGGCTTGGGCCCTACAGGTTCGACCCCGAGAATCCGGACGGTCCGTCGGTTGCCAGAAATATGCTGCCCCAGGAAAAGAAGGACCGGCTGGGGCCTCTCGAAGCTGAAGCTGCCCGGATCGTCACAATCGCAAGCGACCGTGGCGAGTATGTCCTCGAAGGTCTCGCCAAGACCACGCTCGAACCCGAGCGCGCCAAGGAACTTCTGAACCGGCGGGACAAGCTCGCGCGAAGCCTGTGGGCTTACGCCAACGAACACGGCTTGTTTGAAGCGGCGGAGAACAGCCTGCACCTGCGTCTCTACCGGCGCTACGACAAGCACTACCAGACCTTCACGGCCGAGCCTTCGGTCGATGGGGGCCCCGACGCCGGCAGTGCATTGCTCGACGAGCTTCTGGTCGACCTCAACAAGCGTCTCGATCGCGGCGACGGCTACAGCATCGACAAGTTCGACATCCCCGAGGACGGCGATGAACCGGCGGCGGAGATGTACCTGCTGTTCCATCCCGATCCCCCCACGAGCGTTCGGGAGATCGATGACGATGGCAATCGGTCGAGCATCTATTTCCGCCCGCCTGGAGAGGCGATGATCGTATATACGCCATCGACTGGGCGGGTCCATGTCCGCGCAGGCAACCGAAAGCTCAGGCACACAGTTGCCGAACGCTTCATCGAGACTGCCCTCGAGCAGACTTACTCCAACCAGCCCGTCGACTTTCAGGCCTACGACATTTCGCAGTTCCTGCAGGGGCTCGATCTTGAACCGCCGGAACTTGACGACGTGGTGATCGACCGCGCGCAGGTGATCCGCGCTGACATCAGCATCGGCAATCTCGCCAACCGCCTCTCGCTTTCCACCACGATCGACCAGGACATCTCAGAGATCATCGACAGCCATCCGGGCCTTCCGAGGATCTTCGAGCGGGCGCTCGCAATCCGCTTCGTCGAGATTGCGGTCCGGTATTTCCGCGCGGGACGAGATGAGGCGCAAACCCTCAACTTCACGCTCACCGACCGCAACACGAGCAGCCTTCTCAGCATCGACGACCCTTTCGAGCGCGTTCTGGGGCATCGCTTGCTCAGACACTGGAACATCCTCCGTGATGGCCGTGCACCGGGCGATGAGGAGAGCATGGCTGTCATGCCCGCCTTGCTGGCCATATGGGATATCGGAGCTGACAGGGTCACCGGCGCATGGCTCCAATCTCGCGGTGTCGATCCTGGCCTCCTGAACGATCTGGGCTTCCTCGTGCCGGCCGGCTGGGAAGGCGACGACCTGATCGACGATGAAGACGAGGTCGGCCCGGTGGCAGCCGAAGTGGTCGTTCGTATCGAGAAGGGAGATGCGGAGGAAGAAGACCGTAAGGTGGCCGACCTCAAGGTCACCGAGGGACAGGCGACGTCTGCGGGCAACCCGGATCGCTACAGGATCTATCGGGTGCGTGACGGCTGGGTCGCGCAACACCTGAAGGAACGTCTCGAAAAGGCGCTCGATGCGCCCGCCATCGAGAAGCTGACCGATCATCTCCTCTACCTTGGAACGCTCAGTATCGATGGCGGCGATGTTCCGATCTACCTTGCGCGTGGTCTCGACCGGGAGAGGGTCCGGTCTGCCGTCGATACGGAACTTCGGGCGCGCCACAACCTCGGTATTGGACTGGTTCTGCAGGCCGGCACCGCTCCTGGACCGTGCCTGGCGGCCAATGTTCTGACGCCGCTTGTTGATCAGATCGACACCAAGCAAGCCGAAATCGCGTTGGTCGCAGACAAGCTCCGGTCCGTGTTCCGGCGACATCGGATATTGGCCCGTGGAGGCATGACGGTCGGACTCACCCGTAGCGGCGATGATATCGCGACCCTCTTCGTGCCAGGGAAAGGCACCATCGACATCAAGGGCGAAAACCGCATCCAGATCATCCAGCGGCTGGTCGATGCCCACAACAACGGCCCGACGCCGATGTCGACCAAGGATCTTGTCAAGGGAATCGCTGAAGACCAGTCCCTGTCGAACATCTTCAAGCAGCCGCTGTGGGACAAGCTGAAGGCCAACTTTCTGAGAAGTCTTGGCGCCAAGGGGCCGTGGGAGATCGCAATCTGACAGCTGGCTCCGATCCGGCTCCGATTGGGGGGTCTGACGGGCTCCGATTCCTCAGGCCAATGGGAGTGCTCCATCGATCAGAGGAGCACTTCCATGCCGACTCCCTTCCCCTCGCGCCAGGCAGCCCCGACGAGCTGGTCCGGCACCGCGAAGACCAAGCCCACCAACCACAACTCGGAATGGCGCTGCACGCGCTGTGACAAGCTGCTCGGCGTCTGCCGGGACGGCCGCATGCACCTGCGCTTCGCGCGGGGGCACGAGTATCTCGTGGGCTTCCCGGTTCAGGCCACCTGCCGCGGCTGCGGCACGCTGAACAACGCGACCGCGCCCGCGCGCTGACGCGCGCATTCACCCAATCCCCTGAAATCGCAGAGACGCGCGACGTCCTGACCTGGCCACGAGAAGGCGCCGGACGCCTGGCCGCAAGGCAGGCGTCCAATGTCCTTCGCGTGGCACGAGATCCGTGATCACCTCATGCATTCATCCTCCAACCTTCACTTCCAGCGCAGTTTCGACGCCGTCCGGCGTGAACAGGCCGCCCTTTCGGCGTTCCGTGATCCGGCGGCCCTGCTGGACGGTCTGCATCGCACCCCCGGCGATCCGGACCGGAAGAACCGGATCCTCTCCGCGCTCGTCGGGGCGGCGCAGGGCGACGGTCCCGCGTTCAACTGCGCCCTGACGCTGCTGTTGCTGGCGCTCTGGCCCGGCCTCGACGCCATCCGCCGCCGGTCGCTCTGGCGCAGGCTCGGCACCGCCGACGAGATCGCGTCCGATGTTCTGGCGCGCACCACCGAGGCTGTCCGCGGCCTCGATCTCGGTCGCGTCAACTGGATCGCGGCCACGGTGCTGCGCAACGTCGAGCGCGACATGATCCGCATGCGCCAGCGCGACCAGACGCGCGAATATCTCGCCAGCGGCGCCGACCCCGACGAGGTGGCGGACAGCGGCGAAAGCGGGATCGGCGCGGCCGGGTACGCAAAGCTGAACGGCGCCATGCGGAAGCTGCTCGGCGACGACGCCCTCCTGGTGATCCGCGTGTCGATCGAGGGCTTCTCGCAGGCCGAGGTCGCCGTCGAACTGGGGCTGACCGAGGCGGCCGCCCGCAAGCGGTACCAGCGCGCCATGCGCCGGCTGCACGGCGCCCTCCAGGAAATCCCCTGAACCGATGTCCCGATCCGGTCCCGCCGGTGGCTTTTCCCATTCGAGCGCCCCGAGCGCCTTCCCTCCAACCGAAAGCAGACACGCATGAACCGCACTGCCGATCTGTCGCTCGAGGATTTCAGGCGTCTTCCGGGGCTCTATCGCCGCTGGGAGCTGACCGAGGTCTGCGAGCCCAACCGCAACTATCAGATCGAGGACGCCGGCGCCCACGCCGACGGGACGCCGCTCTTGGCGATCTACGTCGCCGAGCCCGCGCCCGACGTCCGCGAGGCCGCGTGATGGGCCGCCTCGATCACATCATCTCACGGAGAACCGCCATGCCGGACCAGCCGGACGACATCACCCGTCTTCGCGCCGCGAGCTACGCCCTCGAAGACCTCCCCGAAACCATCGCCTTCCCGCAGCGCGCCGGTGACGAGCCGCGGGAGCCGCTGCCGGTCGTCGAGGCGACCGTCGACGAGATCGCCTTCGCGATCGTGGAGGCGGAGCGCGAGAGCTCGGCCGCCTACCGCCGCGCCGACGCGCTGAAGCGACTCTACAAGCTCGCCCGCGAGGCGGGGTGCATCGGCGCAGATCGCGCCGCTGCGGCGGTGATCAAGAAGGAGGGCCAGTGATGGCCCTTCCCATCATCGGCGCCGATGAGCGGCTCGCTCAGCGCAAGGGCATCAAGGGCGTCATCTTTGGCCGGTCCGGCATCGGCAAGACCAGCCTGCTCTGGACGCTGAACGCCTCGACCACACTCTTCCTCGACCTCGAGGCTGGGGATCTGGCGGTCGAGGGGCTGGAGATCGACACGCTCCGGCCCCGCACCTGGAAGGAATGCCGCGATTTCGCGGTGTTCATCGGCGGCCCGAACCCGGCGCTGCGCGAGGACCAGCCCTACAGCCAGGCGCATTTCGACGAGGTCTGCGGCCGATACGGCGATCCGGCGGTGATCGGGAAGTACGAGACCGTCTTCATCGACTCGATCACCGTGGCCGGGCGGCTCTGCTTCCAGTGGTGCCGTGGGCAGCCCGAGGCGTTCTCCGAGAAAACCGGCAAGCCCGACATCCGTGGCGCCTACGGTCTGCATGGCCGCGAGATGATCGGCTGGCTGACCCACCTGCAGCACACGCGCGACAAGCATGTCTGGTTCGTGGGCATCCTCGACGAGCGGCTCGATGACTTCAATCGCAAGGTCTTCCAGCCGCAGATCGACGGCTCGAAGACCGGGCTCGAACTGCCCGGGATCGTCGACCAGGTCATCACCATGGCCGACATCCCGGACCCGGGCGGCCAGCCGCAGCGCGCCTTCGTCTGCCAGACGCTGAACCCCTGGGGCTATCCGGCCAAGGACCGCTCCGGTCGCCTCGACAGGGTCGAGCCGCCGCATCTCGGCCGGCTGATGGAGAAGATCCAGCGCCCCGCGGCGCCAGCCTCCGAACGCCTGACCTGGCCGCCGGTGATCCCGGCCGATCCCGCGCCCGCGCAGGAGTCTGGCCATGGCTGAGCGCATCTCGCCATGCCCCGTGTCCCGATCCGGTCGCCGGGGTGGCTTTTCTCCTCTGACGCCGCTGCGCGTCCCATCCTCCAACTGAAAGGAGCCGCGCAATGTCCGGACCCTGGAACGACTTCAACTCCGCCCAATCCAACACCAACGTCATCCCGAAGGGCACGCTCGCTAGGGTGCGCCTGACGCTCCGCCCGGGCGGCTTCGACGACCCCTCGCAGGGCTGGACCGGCGGCTGGGCGCGCCGCGCCGCCACCGGGGCCGTCTATCTCGACGCCGAATACACCGTAGTCGAGGGGCCCTATGCCCGGCGCAAGGTCTGGTCGCTGATCGGCCTCTACAGCCCGAAGGGCCCTGACTGGGCCAACATGGGGCGCGGCCTGATCCGCGGCATCCTCAACTCGGCGCGCGGCGTGTCCGACAAGGACAACTCGCCCGAGGCGCAGGCCCGCCGCCGCATCAACGGGTTCGGCGATCTCGAGGGCGTCGAGTTCATCGCCCGCATCGACATCGGCACCGACACCAACGGCGAGGACAAGAACGAGATCCGCGCTGCCGTCACGCCCGACCATCGCGACTACGCCGCGCTGATGGGCGCGGTCGCGCCGCAATTCACCGCCGCCCCGGCGCAGGGCCACGCCCAGCAGCAGCCCACCACGGCGCCCCAGCCCAGCCAGCCCGCGTCCGCCCCCGGCGCCGCCGGTCGGCCGAGCTGGGCGCAGTAAGGGGGAGACCGGCCATGCGCCTGCGCCCCCGCCAGAAGACCTTCGTCGAGCGCAGCGTGGCTGCGCTCGCCTCCCGCGGCAACACGCTGGGCGTGGCGCCCACGGGTGCTGGCAAGACCATCATGCTCTCGGCGGTCACCGGCGAGATGATCGGCGACGGCGCGAAGGCTTGCGTTCTGGCCCATCGCGACGAACTGACGGCGCAGAACCGCGCCAAGTTCCAGCGCGTGCTGCCGGGCGTCGCCACGTCGGTCATCGACGCCACGGAGAAGTCCTGGGGTGGCCAGGTCGCCTTCGCCATGGTGCCGACGCTGGCGCGGGCCTCGAACCTCGCGGACATGCCGCGCCTCGACCTGCTGGTCGTGGATGAGGCGCATCATGCCGTCGCCGACAGCTATCGCCGCATCATCGACCGCGTGCGCGAGGCCAATCCAGACGCCCGCATCTTCGGGGTCACGGCGACGCCGAACCGGGGCGACAGGAAGGGCCTGCGCGAGGTCTTCGACAATGTCGCCGATCAGGTGCGGTTGGGCGAGCTGATCGCCTCGGGCCACTTGGTGCCGCCGCGCACCTTCGTCATCGACGTGGGCGTGCAGGACGAACTGCGCTCGGTCCGCAAGACCATGTCGGATTTCGACATGGCGGAAGTGGCGGGCATCATGGACCGCGCCCCCGTCACCGACGAGGTGATCCGCCACTGGAAGGAGAAGGCGGCTGACCGGCAGACCGTGGTGTTCTGCTCCACCGTCGCCCATGCCGAACACGTCACCGACGCCTTCAGGGCGGCGGGCGTTTCCGCCGCGCTGATCCACGGCGATCTGGCGGCCGAGACCCGCAAGGCGATCCTCGCCGACTACGCGGCGAGCGACATCCGCGTCATCGTCAACGTGGCGGTGCTGACGGAGGGCTGGGACCATCCGCCCACCTCCTGCGTCGTGCTGCTGCGGCCCAGCTCCTACAAGTCCACCATGATCCAGATGGTCGGGCGCGGGCTGCGCACCGTCGATCCCGAGGAACACCCCGGCATCGTCAAGACCGACTGCGTCGTGCTGGATTTCGGGACGTCGAGCCTGATCCACGGCACGCTGGAACAGGATGTCGATCTCGACGGCCAGACCGAGGTTGGTGAAGCCCCGACGAAATCCTGCCCCGGCTGCGGCGCCGACATCCCGCTGGCCGCCACCGAATGCCCGCTCTGCGGCGAGGCGTTCCCGCGTGAGGACCTGGATGCGGGCGAAGGTGGGGACGCCGCGCCGCTCTCGGGTTTCATGATGACCGAGATCGACCTGCTGAAGCGCTCCAGCTTCGCGTGGGTCGACCTCTACGGCACGGACGACGCGCTGATGGCCACGGGCTTCGCAGCCTGGGGCGGCATCTTCTGGCTGGACGGGGTCTGGTACGCCATCGGCGGGGCGAAGGGCGAGCGCCCGCATCTGCTGGGCGTGGGCGAGCGCACGGTCTGCCTCGCGCAGGCAGACGACTGGCTGAATACCCATGAGACCGACGAAAGCGCCTTCAAGACCCGTTCCTGGCTGCGCCAGCCGCCGACCGAAAAGCAGCTCCAGTACCTGCCGCCCGAGTGCCGCCATGACTTCGGGCTGACGCGTTACCGCGCCTCGGCGCTGATGACCTTCGGCTTCAACAAGCGCGCCATCCGCCAGTTGATTGACACGGCCGCCCGGCCCGAACGGAGGGCGGCATGACCCATGATGCCCTTCACATCCATCAACGCCGAGGACCGGCGGCGGCTCTGGCATCCGCGTGGAACGCTCTGTGCTGTCTGCCGGCAACCCACCCGTGGTTTTGGCTGGTTCGATCCGGTCCGGTCGAAGCGGCCCCGGCCCTCGGTCTGGTTCTGCTCGATGCCCTGCCAGTCCTTCTGGACGCGCTTGGCCAGGGAGCGTTTCGCCATGGTTGACCTGACCGAGGAAGAGCGCGCCGCGATCACCGCCACCATGAAGCGCGTGGCGCTGCTGATGGACGAAATCGGCTGGGCCACCCCGCTGGCCGAGCTGACCGAGGCCCAGGTGCGCGCGCTGATCGAGGAAGCCGTCGAAGGCTTCCGCGAGGCCATGTCCGACATCGCCCGGGCACAGACGCCGGAGGTACCGTTTTGACCCTCGATTACAATCATCGGCCCAGTTTCGCGGAGCAGGTCGACGCCGCCGTCGATCGGGTGCTCACCGCCGATCAGGCGACGCGGCCACCCCGCGACTATCTCGGCGGCTCGCGCCTCGGCCATGCCTGCGAGCGTGCCCTTCAGTTCGAGTTCACGGCGACGCCGAAGGACGAGGGCCAGGACTTCAGCGGCCAGTCGCTCCGCATCTTCGCGATCGGCCACGCGCTCGAGGATCTGGCCGTCGCCTGGCTGCGCGGCGCGGGCTTCGACCTCTACACCCGGAGGGGCAACCGGCCAGATGGCGGCCAGTTCGGCTTCTCGGTCGCGGGCGGACGCATCCGCGGCCATGTCGACGGCATCATCGCTGCTGGGCCGGAGGAGTTCGGTCTGGCCGTTCCCGCGCTCTGGGAATGCAAGACCATGAACGCGAAGAACTGGCGCGCATGCGTGAAGGACGGCGTGACCAAGTCCAAGCCGGTCTACGCCGCCCAGATCGCGGTCTACCAAGCCTACATGGAAGGGACGGTCCCCGGCATCTCGGCCGCGCCTGCGCTCTTCACCGCGATCAACAAGGACACCGCCGAGCTGCACCACGAGCAGGTCGCGTTCGATGCCGATCTCGCGCAGCGCATGTCCGACCGGGGCGTGCGGATCCTGCAGGCGACCGATGCGGCTGAGCTTCTTCCACGCGTCGCGACCACGTCCGACTTCTTCGAATGTCGCTTCTGCCCGTGGGCCGAGCGCTGCTGGGGGCTGCCCGCATGAGCGACGACGGCATCCTGCACTTCAACCCCTGGATGGACTTCAACGACGGCCCGCCGTCCGAGAACCCCTTCGGCTGCGACCCCGGCCCCGAGCAGATCGCCGTCTTCCTCGACACGGTCTTCAGCTGGTGCGAGGGGCTGATCCCGCTCCGCGGCTTCGTCGACAAGGGTCAGGGCCGGGACGGCAAGCCGCACAACATCTGGATCCCCGCCGACGACACCGCGCCCGACAAGCTCGCGACCTTTGCCGCATGGGCCAATCGCGAGGGCGCCGCCGTCTATGTCATCCCCGGCACGGTCGCCGAGCAGGGCCAGGCACGCGCCGCCGACGTGCTGCAGATGCAGGCCATCGTCGTCGATCTCGACGCGGGCGACATCCCTGCCAAGCTGGATCACGTCACGCGCTACCTCGGCCCGCCCACACTCATCATCGAAAGCGGAGGGCGCACGCCCGAGGGTGCAGCGAAGCTCCATGTCTGGTGGCAGTTGACCGAACCGGCCGAGGGCGAGGATCTGGCCACCCTCTGTCGTCTGCGCGGCGAGATCGCCGTGAAGGTCGGCGGCGACACGCATTTCCGCTCGGCGCACCAGCCGATCCGTGTGCCGGGCACCGTCTATCACAAGCACGGCCATCAACGCCTCGTGCAGATCCGCGAACATCGAGAGGTCGAGGTGGATCTTGCCGATTTCGCGGAAAAGGTCGCCGACATGCCGCCGCTGCCGGGCGTGGGCTTCGCCAGCGACGCTACCGCGCCGACCGCGAAACCCGGCATCGACGCGGTGCTCACCACGCCGGTGCGGGAGGGCGCGGTCGACGACTGGTCCCGGTTCCAGGGGGCCAGCGCCGCCATCGGCCACTACGTCCGCCTTGTGCACGAGGGACGCCTCGACCCCTTCGCGGGCTGGGAAGCGATCTGCGGCTACAACGCCGCCATGCTGCGCCCGTCCTGGCCGCTTGATCGGCTGATGGCCGAGTCCGAACGCCTCTGGGCGCTGCATGTAAAGCGCAACGGTCCGCCGCTCCTGCGCGCAGCCCATGTCGATGCCCCGGCCAGCCCGCTGCCGACCTTCAGCCTCGGCGCGCTGCTGGACGACACCAGTCCGATGCCTGAGGACGTCATCGGGCCGCGCGTACTGACGCCGGGCGGTCTCCTGGTGCTGGGGGGCGCGCCGAAGGTCGGGAAGAGCGACTTCCTGATCTCCTGGCTCGTGCACATGGCGGCGGGCGTGCCGTTCCTCGGCTTCACGCCGCCCCGGCCGCTGCGCGTGTTCTACCTGCAGGCCGAGATCCAGTATCACTACCTGCGCGAGCGCATGCAGCAGATCGCGCTGCCCGCCACCGTGATCGCCGCCGCGCGCGACACCTTCATCGCCACACCGAAGCTGAAGCTGCTGCTCGACGCGGAGGGGATCACCCGCGTGGCCGAGGCGATCCGGGCTGCATTTCCCGACGCGCCACCCGACATCATCGTCATCGACCCGATCCGCAATCTCTTTGACGGCGGACCTGAGGGTGGCGGCGAGAACGACAACACCGCCATGATGTTCTTCCTGAAGGACCGGGTGGAGCTTCTCCGCGATGCCGTCAATCCGGATGCGGGCGTCATCCTCGCCCACCACACCCGCAAGGCCAGCAAGCATCAGGTCAAGGACGACCCGTTCCTCGCCCTCTCCGGCGCCAGCGCGCTGCGCGGCTTCTACACCTCGGGGCTGCTCATGCATCGCCCTGACGAGGACAGCACCGTCCGCAGACTGGAGATCGAGCTGCGGAACGGACCGGCGCTGCCGGGCAAGCTGATCGACAAGGTGAAGGGCGAATGGGTCGAGCTGAACCCGCTGAACGAGCGCCTGGTGCGCAAGGAGGTGGGCGCCAGGCTCGATGCCGAACGGCTGCGCAAGCACGATGTCATCCTCGGAATGCTGCTGGATGAGGCGGCGGGCGAGCGCCTCTACACCGCCATGCAGTTTGCCGAGACCTTCGAGAACCAGGGCGGTCTGGGCAGCAAGCACACCATCCGCGAGCGGCTCAGCGTGCTGGCGACCAAGGGTTTCGTGAAGTTCCTGCGCGACCCCTCGGGGTTCGGCTTCCCCGTCACCCGGTCCCGGTTCGGCTACCTCTGCGTGGAAGGCATGCAGTTCGGCGCGCCCGTCGAGCATGTCGATCCGGACACCGGCGAAGTCACCACAAGCGCCCGTCCGGTCCTGCCCAGCCACTTCAAATGCCCCCAGTCCGGGCTCTGCCTGCAGGTCGAAAACCCCGCCGTCTGGGTCTACCCGGAGGGGCTCGAGGACGACCTCACTCATATGAGTGAGGCCTGACTCATATGACAGCGCCAACTGTGCACTCAACGAAATCAACGGGTTACGGGCAAACAAGAGTTAGCTCCCTAACTCATGCCCGAAGACTTCATGAAGTCTTATTCCGCTATGATTTCAGCCACTTGCACGCCTCGGAACAGTTAGGTGTCAAACCCCCATACTACGTATGGGAGGGCCACCCCACAGGGTTGGCCACTCCTCCCATACGTCCGGGTCAGCCGCGCGCGCCGCCGTGACGGTCTGTTGTGCTTCCCGATCCGACGACGGCGGCCCCGTACCGCCAAGCACCAGACCGCCGTCGTCTTCCACCACCACAGGCCACCGGCAAAGGAGACCCATCATGGCTCAGCCGACTCTGATCCCGAATTGCGACGGCGCAAGGTTTGAATCGCTGCCGCTCGACACCCCCCGCAACCGCTGCATCCTCGCGCTCGACCTCGGCACCTCGACCGGCTGGGCGATCCGCGGCCATGACGGTCTGATCACCAGCGGCACCGTCTCGCTGCGCCCGGGCCGCTTCGACGGCGGCGGCATGCGCTACCTGCGCTTCACTAACTGGCTGACCGAGGTCGACCGGCTGTCCGGTCCAGTCGCCGCGATCTGGTTCGAGGAAGTCCGCCGCCACGCCGGCACCGATGCGAGCCACATCTACGGCGGGCTCATGGCCACGCTGACCGCATGGGCGGAACTGCGCGGCGTGCCCTACGAGGGCGTCCCGGTCGGCACGATCAAGCGTCATGCCGCAGGCAAGGGCAACGCCGACAAGGCCGCCATGGTCGCCGCCGTCCGTGCTCGCGGCTTCAGCCCGGCCGACGACAACGAGGCCGACGCCATCGCGCTCCTGCTCTGGGCGATCGAGACGAACGGGGGTGTCGCATGAGATGGCATCCCCACGGCTACGGCGGCCGCCGCCGGGATCCCGAGCAGGTCAAGCGCGAGGGCTGGCGGGAACAGGGCGTCCTCGCGGTCTCCGCCGATGACGACCGCCTCACCTGGCCCGAGCGTGAACTGGTCCGCCAGCTCGGCGAGAAGCTCTACGGCCCGCGCCCTTCCGACAGGGAGGCGCGCCATGGCTGATCGCGAATGGACCGCCGAGTGCGTCGCCGATCATTTCGAGGAGGCGTTCCGCACCCTGCGCAAGCTGCCGCCGGTGAAGGCGCAGGGCTACTTCAACACCTGGCCCGACATCGTGCGGACCAGCCGCGAGATCGCGGCGATGGAACCCCAGCCGATGCGGGTCTGGCCCTCGGCCGCCGCGATCACCCGGCTCGAGCAGACCTTCGACTGGGTGCTCTGGATCGAGGAGGCGGAGCGCAAGCTGGTCTGGTCGCGCGCCGCCCGCGTGCCATGGAAGCAGATCAGCGGCGAGCTGGGGTGCGACCGCACGACCGCCTGGCGTCGCTGGCAGCTGGCGCTGACCAAGATCGCTGCGCGCCTGAATGCGCAGTGACTCCAATGTGTTGCAACACTTTTTCCTTCGACATCTGCAACATGATCGTGCTATTCCGAAGGCAAGATGGGGAGAGTGCGCTGGATAGCTCGCTCTCCCCTTTGCGTTGACGGGGGCCACCTGGACCCCGGTATCCATCGAGGGTCCGGCCGGGGTCCAGCCCGCGGCAGTTTCCGGTTCCTTCCTGGCGATATTCGTATGCTGGCGGGCGAAGCGCGGAATATCGCCAGCGACAGGGCCGGTTTTTTGGGAAGCCACCCGGAAGCCGGAGCCACGCGCGCCCCGCGCAAACACCAATGAACGCTGGCCTTCCGACCGGACACCGCTGGTGGCCGCTGGACCCCGTGTGGAGTCCAGCGCGGCATCCGGAGTCCGGAAGCCACCGGCATCCACCCGACCGAGGAACCTTGCCCACCATGACGCTGAGCTTCGCCCCGGACGCGATCGAGACCTGGCCGCTCTCGCGCCTGCAGCCCTACGCGAAGAACGCGAAGGCGCATGGCGCGGACCAGGTCGCCAAGATCGCCGCCAGCATGGCCGAGTTCGGCTGGACCGTGCCGTGCCTCGTGGGCGAGGACGGGGAACTGATCGCAGGCCACGGACGCGTGCTGGCCGCGACGCAGCTCGGGCTGACCGAGGCGCCGGTGATCGTGCTGGGGCATCTGACCGAGGCGCAGCGGCGGGCTTACCGGATTGCGGACAACAAGCTGACGGAACTCGGCACCTGGGACGAGGCGCTGCTGTCGGCAGAACTGAACGATCTGCTGGCCGAAGACTTCGACCTGTCGCTGGTCGGGTTTTCCGATGGCGAACTGGACAAGCTGCTGGCCTACGTCGCGGAAGACGACGGTGAAGAAAGTGGCACCGGGGGCTCCGTGCCGCCGGTGACCATCCCCGAACCGCCGCGCAATCCGGCGTCGCGCACCGGAGATCTCTGGATCCTCGGCGATCACCGGCTGCTCTGCGGCGACAGCACCAGCGCAGCCGACGTGCGCCGTCTGATGAACGGAGAGCGCGCGGTGCTGTTCGCGACCGATCCGCCGTATCTGGTGGATTACGACGGCTCGAACCACCCGACGCGGAACAAGGACTGGTCGCAGTCCTATGGCGTGACCTGGGACGACAGTTCACAGGGGGCTGAACTCTACGACGGCTTCATCGCGGCGGCCGTTGCCGAAGCGATCACGGACGACGCCGCCTGGTATTGCTGGCACGCCTCCCGCCGCCAGGCGATGCTGGAAGCGTGCTGGGAGAAGGCAGGAGCTTTCGTCCACCAGCAGATCATCTGGGTGAAAGATCGCGGCGTCCTGACCCGATCGCACTACCTCTGGAAGCACGAACCCTGTTTCATGGGCTGGCGTCGCCCGAACCGGCCGCCGAAGGTGGCCGAGCAGACGCTGCCATCGACATGGGAATTGCCGTCCTTCGCCAAGGACGACCGCCCCGACCATCCGACGCCGAAGCCGCTGGACGCCTTCGGGATCCCGATGCGCCAGCACGTCGCGCGAGGCGGCCTCTGCTACGAGCCCTTCTCGGGCTCCGGCTCGCAGATCATGGCGGGCGAGGCCAACGGCCGCCGCGTCTTCGCGATGGAGATCAGTTCGGCCTATGTCGATGTCGCCGTGGAACGCTGGCAGGCCGAGACCGGCCGCGACGCGATCCTCGATGGCGATTGTCGGACCTTCGCTGAGGTGAGGACCGAGCGGCTGGGCGACGACGATACCGTGCCCTCGGCAATGACCAACGTCGACGCCGAACCCGAACCTGCTCGAAAGCGCAAGACCGCAGTATGAAACAGTCGCGTCACATGTCGCTGGTCGAATCCGTCGCCAACGTGATCGTTGGCTACAGCGTTGCCGTGACCACGCAAATCCTGATCTTCCCCATCTTCGGGCTGCACACGACGCTGGCCCAGAACCTGAAAATGGGCGCAGTTTTCACCGTGGTCAGCATCGCGCGGTCCTACGTCCTGCGGCGGCTGTTCGAGGCGATACGGGTGCAGCACTCTGCCGATGGAGAAAGATAGACCTGCGGAACGCGCCGACGGCTGACTGTAAGTGTATGGCCCCAAATCAAGTGAAAAAAAGGAAATGGATTCTGTCAACGAAGCTGGGCCATCTTCCGGCGTCAAGTGTGTTAGTCTGGCAAGATAGCTCTAGGATACAGGGGCGAAACCGACACATCTTTGGCCGACTTCTTGAGATTGCAGGGCTCGCAGAGAAGTTGGATGTTCGTAATGTCATTGGCTCCGAACCTAGCTAATGGAACAATATGATCGTATCGTTCCGTCTCAATCTGGTTCACAGTCAATGCGAGGCTGCGCTTGCAGTCCCGACACTCACCCTTGTCTCGATGGAAAATCGCCTTTCGTACCCAAACCGGAAGGGCAACTCGTTTAAGGTGACCTTTTCGGGTTCTTAGGTCATGTTGACAAATGGCGGAGCCAGAGCCTGATGCAGGCGACGTCGACGAAGCCAAGGAAGCTTTCGGCGGTTTTGTCGTAGCGGGTTGCAAGGCGGCGGCTATTTTTCAGCTTGTTGAAGCAGCGCTCGACCATGTTGCGCAGGGTGTAGATGGTCATGTCGACAGCCTTGCGCACCCTTCGGTTCCTTCGCATCGGTATCATGGGCAGGGCGTTGCGGCTCTCGATGTCTTCCCGAATTTTATCAGAGTCATAGCCCCTGTCGGCGACCAGAACTGCTGGTTGCGGCAGGTTGTCGGCCATCACCATATCATAGCCGGTGTAGTCGGAATCCTGCCCCGGCGTGATCTCGGTCCTCATCGGGAGGCCTGCGCCGTTGACGCGGAGATGGATCTTGGTCGAGAAGCCACCTCTCGAACGGCCAAGAGCCTCTTTCGGAGTCCCCCTTTTGCGCCCGCCGCATGATGATGGGCGCGGATCACAGTGCTATCAACCATCTGGAGCTTGTCTGGCGCGATCCCAGCGTGGTTCAGCGCATCCAGGATATCCTCCCACAGTCCCGCCAAAGTCCAGCGGCGGAACTGACGGTAGACCGAGGACCACTTGCCAAACTCTTCGGGCAGATCGCGCCATGGCGCACCAGTCCTTGCGATCCAGAATATACCATTCAGAACAAGACGATGGTCCGCAGGTTTCCGCCCGTTAGGGTGCCGGACGGCACGAATGAAGCCCTCGAAGAAGGTCCACTCATCGTCGGATATCAGGTTGCGTGCCAAGTTCATCTCCCACGTAGAGATGAGCTTGAATCATAGGACGACTGCCAGAGGAATCCCTTTTGTCAACACGACCTAGCTCTTCGCCGAAGCCCGAACCCTCGATGTAGTTCGCGCACAACTGGTTAAACCTCTGGAGGAACTGCAGGTCATTAAATAGGACGTGGAATACCTCATCAGTCAGCTCCTCAATGGCAGCATGGTATCTAGGTCATGTTGACAAATGGCGGAGCCAGAGCCTGATGCAGGCGACGTCGACGAAGCCAAGGAAGCTTTCGGCGGTTTTGTCGTAGCGGGTTGCAAGGCGGCGGCTATTTTTCAGCTTGTTGAAGCAGCGCTCGACCATGTTGCGCAGGGTGTAGATGGTCATGTCGACAGCCTTGCGCACCCTTCGGTTCCTTCGCATCGGTATCATGGGCAGGGCGTTGCGGCTCTCGATGTCTTCCCGAATTTTATCAGAGTCATAGCCCCTGTCGGCGACCAGAACTGCTGGTTGCGGCAGGTTGTCGGCCATCACCATATCATAGCCGGTGTAGTCGGAATCCTGCCCCGGCGTGATCTCGGTCCTCATCGGGAGGCCTGCGCCGTTGACGCGGAGATGGATCTTGGTCGAGAAGCCACCTCTCGAACGGCCAAGAGCCTCTTTCGGAGTCCCCCTTTTGCGCCCGCCGCATGATGATGGGCGCGGATCACAGTGCTATCAACCATCTGGAGCTTGTCTGGCGCGATCCCAGCGTGGTTCAGCGCATCCAGGATATCCTCCCACAGTCCCGCCAAAGTCCAGCGGCGGAACTGACGGTAGACCGAGGACCACTTGCCAAACTCTTCGGGCAGATCGCGCCATGGCGCACCAGTCCTTGCGATCCAGAATATACCATTCAGAACAAGACGATGGTCCGCAGGTTTCCGCCCGTTAGGGTGCCGGACGGCACGAATGAAGCCCTCGAAGAAGGTCCACTCATCGTCGGATATCAGGTTGCGTGCCAAGTTCATCTCCCACGTAGAGATGAGCTTGAATCATAGGACGACTGCCAGAGGAATCCCTTTTGTCAACACGACCTAGCGCCGCCGTGATCGAGACGGGGGGCTTGTCCATTGCGCCGAGAAGGGCAGAGGCTTCCGCCAGAGGCGCGAAGGTCCCATCGGAGCGGATAAGCGCCTCAAGCCGCGTGAGCAGGTTGTCAATCGTCCCGGCTGCCAGTTCCGCCGCCGGGCGGTAAGGAAACCCGCGCGCCTGCGCCAGCCTCCGCGCCGCCTCATAGGCGGCAGCCGCATCATCGGCTTGGCCGGCTGCCAAGGCTTCCCAATAGGCCATGACTTCGGCCTCGACCGCTGCGGCTTTGATCCTCGCCTCGCGTTCGGAGTCGGTCCAGAGCGCCCGCGTCACCTTCTGCCGGGGATCGACATGGGCGAACCTTTTGGGCACCCGTTTCACGAAATACCAGTAACCGCGATCCTTGGTGATGCCCATCGCCCTGCCTCATGTTCCGGGACATGTTCCGGGATTTAAGAGCGATTTCAAGGGCGCGGAAGGCGAATATGCTGCAAATGCTGGGAATTTTACAGTTGCATAGCGAGTGAACTGGTGGAGCCGAGGGGAATCGAACCCCTGACCTCATCATTGCGAACGATGCGCTCTACCAACTGAGCTACGGCCCCATCGGCGTGCTATCTCGCCGAAGCGCCGCGCCTTGTCAAGAGCCGCAAAGACCCCGCACGCAGCTTTCTGCAGCCCCGTCGGGCAGCTTGCCCCCGCCGCCACAGCGGCGGGGGCACAGGGTCACTCGGCCGCCTCGGCGTAATCCTCGAGCGGCGGGCAAGTGCAGACCAGATTGCGGTCGCCATAGGCATTGTCCACCCGCCCGACCGGAGGCCAGTACTTGTCCACCCGGAACGCTCCCGGCGGGAAGCAGCCCTGCTCGCGCGAATAGGCCCGGTCCCAGTCGGCGACCAGGTCCTCGACCGTATGCGGGGCATGGCGCAGCGGCGAGGCCTCGGCGCTGATCCTGCCCTGGGCAATCTCGGTGATCTCGTCGCGGATCGCCAGGAAGGCGGTGATCAGCCGGTCGATCTCGGCCTTGGTCTCCGATTCCGTCGGCTCGACCATCAGCGTGCCGGCGACCGGCCAGCTCATGGTGGGGGCGTGGAAGCCGTTGTCGATCAGCCGCTTGGCGATGTCGTCGACGGTCACGCCATGCTCTTGGAACGGCCGGGTGTCCAGGATGCATTCATGCGCCACCCGGCCCCGATTGCCCATGAACAGCACCGGATAGGCCCCGGCCAGCCGGCTGGCGACATAGTTCGCGTTCAGGATCGCGACCCGCGTCGCCTGAGTCAGCCCCGCCCCGCCCATCATCAGGATATAGGCCCAGGAGATCAGCAGGATCGAGGCGCTGCCCCAGGGCGCCGCCGAGACCGCCCCCGAACCCTCGCGCGGGTCGGCGGGCAGGAAGGGCGCCAGATGCGCCTTGACCCCGATCGGCCCCATGCCAGGACCGCCGCCGCCATGCGGGATGGCAAAGGTCTTGTGCAGGTTCAGGTGGCTGACATCGCCGCCGATCTCGCCCGGCTTCACCAGACCGACCAGCGCGTTCATGTTGGCGCCGTCGATATAGACCTGGCCGCCATGCTCATGGGTGATGCGGCAGACCTCGCGCACGGTGTCCTCGAAGACGCCATGGGTCGAGGGATAGGTGATCATCACCGCCGCCAGCCTGTCGCCGGCCTTCGCGGCCTTGTCGGCGAAGTCCTCCAGGTCGATATCGCCGTTCGGGGCCGATTTCACCACCACGACCTTCATCCCCGCCATCTGCGCGCTGGCCGGGTTGGTGCCATGGGCGGAAACCGGGATCAGGCAGATATCGCGATCCTCGCCGTGCGACTCGTGATAGGCGGCAATGGTCAGAAGCCCGGCATATTCCCCCTGCGCGCCGCTGTTCGGCTGCAGCGAAAACGCATCATAGCCGGTGATGGCGCACAGCTTCTCGGTCAGGTCGGCAAAGACCTCGTGATAGCCGGCGGCCTGGTCCTCGGGCGCAAAGGGATGCAGCGCGCCGAATTCCGGCCAAGTGATCGGCATCATCTCGGCCGCCGCGTTCAGCTTCATCGTGCAGCTGCCCAGCGGGATCATCGCCCGGTCCAGCGCCAGGTCGCGGTCCGACAGGCGGCGCATATAGCGCATCATCTCGGATTCCGCCCGGTTCATGTGAAAGACCGGATGGGTCAGGTAGTCACTTTCGCGGATCAGCGCCTCGGGGATCGCCGGCACCTTGGCCGGCGCGGCCGGATCGGTGATGCCGAAAGCGTCCAGCACCCGGGCGATCACATCCGCATCCGTGGTCTCGTCGACCGAGATGCCGACCCGGTCGCGCCCGACCTTGCGCAGGTTGATGCCGCGATGGCGGGCGGCGGCGAGGATGCCCGCCTGCCCCACGCCCACCCGCACGGTGATGGTGTCGAAGAAGGCCTCGGGCTGCACCTCGGCCCCGGCGGCGCGCAGCGCATCGGCCAGCGTCACCGCGTTCAGATGCACCCGCTGGGCGATGGCGCGCAGGCCCACCGGCCCATGGAACACGGCATAGAAGCTCGCCATCACCGCCAGCAGCGCCTGGGCGGTGCAGACGTTCGAGGTCGCCTTCTCGCGCCGGATATGCTGCTCGCGGGTCTGCAGCGACAGGCGATAGGCCTGGTTGCCCTTGGCGTCGATGGAAACCCCGACGATCCGCCCCGGCATGGCGCGCTTCATCTCGTCGCGGCAGGCCATGAAGCCGGCATGCGGCCCGCCATAGCCCATGGGCACGCCGAACCGCTGGGCCGAGCCGATGGCGATGTCGGCGCCCATGGCGCCCGGCTCCTTCAGCACGCAAAGCGCCAGAAGGTCGGTGGCCATGATCGCCACCGCGCCCGCCGCATGCAGCGCCGCGATCTCGGCGGTGTAGTCCCGGATCTCGCCGAAAGTGCCGGGATACTGGAAGATGGCGCCGAAGACCTGCGAGGGGTCGCATTGCCGGCCGCGGACGATCTCGATGCCCAAGGGCGCGGCGCGGGTCTCGATCACGGCGACGGTCTGCGGGTGCAGGTTCTCGCTGACGAAGAAGGCGCGGGCCTTGGACTTCGCCGCGCGCTGCGCCATGGCCATGGCCTCGGCGGCGGCGGTCGCCTCGTCCAGCAGGCTGGCATTGGCCACCGGCAGCCCGGTCAGGTCCGCGACCATGGTCTGGAAGTTCAGCAGCGCCTCCAGCCGGCCCTGGGCGATCTCGGGCTGATAGGGGGTATAGGCGGTATACCAGGCCGGGTTCTCAAGAATATTGCGCTGGATCGCCGGCGGCGTCACGGTGCCGTAATAGCCCTGCCCGATCAGGCTGGTCATGACCTGGTTCTTCGCCGCCACCTCGCGCATGCGCTGCAGCAGCTCCGCCTCGGACAGCGCCGGCCAGTCCAGGGCCTCGGCCTGCCGGATGCTCGCCGGGACGGTCTGGCCGATCAGCTCCTCCAGCGTCTCGGCGCCCACGACCTTCAGCATCGCCGCCATCTCGGCCGGAGAAGGCCCGATGTGACGGCGATTGGCGAAATCGTCGGGATTATAGTCGGTCGGGGTCCATTTACCCATCACTGGCCTCGATGCGTCAGAATGTTCACAAGCATTGCCTTCGGGATCGCACGGGCCGGGAACGCCCCGCCTTTCTCCGTTTTCCAAATACCCTCGGGGGGTCCGGGGGGCGAAGCGCCCCCCGGCTTCCGCCGGGCCGCAAGGCCCGGCAGCTTCAGCCGATCAGCGCCTGATAGCCCGCCTCGTCCATGAAGCCGGACAGGTCGACCGAGGCCGGCTTGATGCGGAAGAACCAGGCCGCCATCGGGTCCTCGTTCACCGCGCCGGGCGCGTCGGGCAGCGCCTCGTTGACGGCGGTGATCACGCCGGCGACCGGGGCCACGATGTCCGAGGCGGCCTTGACCGATTCGATCACCACGATCTCCTCGCCCGCCTCGACCTCGCGCCCGACCTCGGGCAGCTCGATGAAGACGACATCGCCCAGCTGCTCGCTGGCATGGGCGGTGATGCCGACGACGATCTCGTCGCCGTCCTGTTTCAGCCATTCGTGGTCTTCGGTGTATTTCAGCATGCCTGGCCTCTCAGCGCTTGTAGCTCGGTTTGTGGAAGGGAAGCGGAGTAATCGTCACCGGAATGCGCTTGCCGCGCAATTCGGCCCAAAGGGTCGCGCCGGGGACAAGCCCGGCGGGCAGGACCGCCATGGCAACCGGCCCGCCGACCGAGGGGCCGAAGCCGCCCGAGCAGACCGTGCCGATCGCCGCGCAGCCCTCGGCCCCGTCGAAGATCTCGACCCCCTCGCGGATGGGCGCACGGCCCTCGGGGCGCAGGCCCATGCGGCTGCGGGCGGGGCCTTCGGCCAGTTCCTGCAGGATCGCCTCGGCGCCCGGGAAACCGCCCGCGCGCGCGCCGCCCGCACGGCGGACCTTGGGGATCGACCAGCCCAGCCCGGCCTCGCCCGGCAGGGTCGAGGCATCCATGTCATGGCCGTAAAGCGGCATCCCCGCCTCCAGCCGCAGGCTGTCGCGGGCGCCCAGCCCGACGGGCGCGACCTCGGGCTCGGCCAGCAGCGCCTCGGCCAGCGCGACCGCGCGGTCCCCGGGCACGGAAATCTCGAACCCGTCCTCGCCGGTATAGCCCGAGCGGCTGACCCAGAGCGTCGCGCCCTGCCAGTCGAACTCGGCCACGTCCATGAACTTCATCGCCTGGGCGCCGGGCACCAGCCGCGCCAGCACCGCCTCGGCCTCGGGGCCCTGCAGGGCCAGCAGCCCGCGATCCGTCACCGGCTCGACCGAGATGCCGGCGGCTTCCAGCCGGCGCAGATGGGCGATGTCCTGTTCGGCGCAGGCGGCGTTCACCACCAGCAACAGGTGGTCGCCCTTGTTGGCGATCATCAGGTCGTCGAGGATGCCGCCCACGTCATTGGTGAACAGGCCGTAACGCTGCCGACCCTCGGCCAGCCCGACGATATCGGCGGGCACCAGCCTCTCCAGCGCCTCGGCCGCGCCCGGGCCGCGCAGGATCACCTGGCCCATGTGGCTGACGTCGAACAGGCCGGCATGGGCGCGGGTGTGCAGGTGCTCGTTCAGCACGCCCATCGGATATTGCACCGGCATCTCCCAGCCGGCAAAGGGCACCATCTTCGCGCCGCGCGAAAGGTGCAGGTCGTATAGCATCGTGCGCCGAAGCTCGGCCATGGGCATCCCCTGTCTTGCGGACGGACCGATCCCGCCCGGTTAGATGCCCCCTCTGTCCCTACCCCGAAACGGGGGCGCCTGAGATCGTTATCCCTTCGGCGGACGGCATCTGCCGCCTCTCTCCAGAGCGTACATTGGAAAACGGTCCCTTTGCCTGAGAGATTCCCGGGGCGGTTGCTCCTTCGGCCCTGGCTTGCGCCAATGTCTCCCGATTTCCGACTTTTGTCGTAGCCGGGCCGCGGGGTTCTGGCAAGAGCCTTCCTGCGCCCGACGCGCCGACCGCCCGGCCGACCGGCCCGCCGCCGCGCCCTCAGATCGAGATGTTCGAGGCCCCGCCGTCCAGCAGGATGTTCTGCCCGACGATGAAGCGGGCATGCTGGCTGCACAGGAAGGCGCAGGTGGCGCCGAAATCCTCGGGCAGGCCGTAGCTGCGGGTCGGGATGGTCGCCTCGCGCCTGCGGCGGGCCTCGTCGACGCCGATGCCCTCGGCCTTGGCGACGCCGGAATCCAGGCTGTCCGCCCGGTCGGTGGCATGGATGCCGGGCAGCAGGTTGTTCACCACCACGCCATGCGGCGCGACCTGCCGCGACATGCCGGCGACAAAGCCGGTCAGCCCGGCGCGGGCGGTGTTCGACAGGCCCAGGATGGCGATGGGCGTGCGCACCGATTGCGAGGTGATGTTGACCACCCGGCCCCAGCCGCGCTCCATCATGCCCGGCACCAGCGCCTGCATCAGCGCGATGGCGGTCAGCATGTTGGCGTCGATGGCCTTGATGAAATCCTCGCGCGACCAGTCGGTCCAGCTGCCGGGCGGCGGGCCGCCGGCATTGTTGACCAGGATGTCGGCCTGCCCGCCCAGCGCGTCGAGCACGGCGGCGCGGCCTGCCTCGGTGGTGATGTCGGCGGCGACCGGCGTGACCGAAACGCCGTGTTTCGCCGCGATCTCCTCGGCCGTGGCCTGCAGCGCCTCGGCGCCGCGGGCGTTGATGACCAGATCGACCCCAGCCTCGGCCAGCGCCTCGGCGCAGCCCCGGCCCAGGCCCTTCGACGCGGCGCAGACAAGGCCCTTCTTGCCCCTGATCCCCAGATCCATGGCTTCCCTCCTGTTCAGCTTGCCGACAAGGAAGCGCGGGGCGGCCGGATTGTCCAGTTCAGAAACAGAGGATCTCGGCCTCGGCCTCGGCGCGGCGGAAATTGGCGATCATCTCGTTGACGGCGACGCCCTGCCGGAACATGCCGGCGCGCTCGCCGGCGGTCTGGCGCATGGCCAGCACCGTCTCGGCCTTGACGTAATCGTCATAGGGCAGGATTTCGGCGATCTGGTCGATGGCGCAGCTGCACCGCTCCAGCATCTCGCGGGTATGGCCGTTCGTCGCCATGCAGACGAAGACGTAATCGGCGCGCGCATTGGTCGGATAGTCGTTCACCGCCTGCGCCCCGGCCATGCCGGCCGAAAGCGTCAGGGCTGCCGTCAGGGTTGCCCGGATCATTTCAACACCATCTCGCTGTGATAGGCCGGCCGGCCGCCCGCCAGCGGGCCGGTTTCGGCCAGCATGCGCCGGATCGGCCGCTTCGGATCGCCCAGGGTGAAGCGCAGCTCAAGCGTGTCGAAGCCGAACATGCGCTCGCGGTTCTCGTCCTCGCGGAAGGGGGCGAAGACGGCGACGGTCGCCTCGCCCTCGCGCCGGACCTCGCCGCCCCGGAACAGCGCATCCTTCAGCCGGTTGCGGATATAGAACGGGCTGCCGCCGGTCAGCGCGACCATGTCCCGCGCCGTGGTTTCCAGAAAGAAGGTCAGCGCCGGATCGCCGCCCGAGACCGGGAAGGGCCCGATCCTGCGCTGGATGCGCTCGGTTTCCTCGGCCAGTTCCAGAACCGGCTGGCCGTCCGAGGGATCGGCAACCTGGCTGAGCGAGATCGTGCCCTCGCCCAGCGGGGTGAAGCCCTCGACCTCGGGCCCGGTCTGGCGCAGCGCCCAGACCAGCGGGCCCTGCGACAGGTCCCAGGGGCCGCGTTCGGCAAAGACCAGATCCCCCGCCTCGCCCGCCGCAAGCGGCGAAGCCAGCAATCCGATCACCGCCAAGCCGCGCAAGATCCTCATCCCGATCCTCCCTTTCCTGTTTGCGACCCTGCCCCCGCCGGGGTCGGGACGAAAGCCCGCCGGCGGCACTTTCGTGCTTTGGTCTTAGGCCAGCATCTGCTGCAGCATGGCCTGCAGATCCTCGGGACGGACCGGCTTTTCCAGCACCGGCACGCCCATCCGCTGGCTTGCGCCCAGTTCCGGCGCGCGGCGGGCCGAGACGACGATGGCCGGCACCGCCTGTCCCGCAGCCTCGCGCAGGGCGGCGATGGCCTCCAGCCCGGTATCACCGTTGTCGAGATTGTAATCGGCGATCACCACGTCCGGCGGCTCGTCGCCCATCTGCGCCAGCGCCTCGGCGATGCCGCCCGAGACGCGGGCGACCATGCCCAGCTTGTCCTGCAGCACCAGTTGCAGGGCGCGGCGCATGGCGTCGTCGTTCTCGACCACCAGAGCCACCCGGCCGCGCAGATACGGGCCATGACCGGCGCCCTCGGGCCGCGCCGGCTCGACCCCCGGCGCGACCAGCGGCAGGCTGACGCGGAACACGGTGCCGCGCCCCGGCTCGCTGTCCATGGCGATAGGATGGCCCAGCTTGGCGCAGGCGCGGCGCACGATCGACAGGCCCAGCCCCATGCCCGGCACGCCGCCGCCCTCGCGGCCGATGCGCTGGAACTCGTCGAAGATGCGGGCGCGGTCGGGCGCGGCGATGCCGATGCCGGTGTCGTAGATCTCCAGCCAGGCGCGCTCGCCGCGCTTGCGCACGCCCACCAGCACCCCGCCCCGGTCGGTATACTTGATCGCGTTCGAGACCAGGTTCTGCGCGATCCGCCGCAGGAATGTCGGGTCGCTTTCCACCGCGGCCGTGGTCGGCGCGAAGCTGAGCCGCAGCCCCTTGGCCTCGGCCATAGGCGCGTATTCGACGGCGAGGCGGCGGAACAGCTCGCCCAGATCGACGGGCTTGCGCTGGAACTCGATGCGCTGGCTGTCGAGGCGCGAGATGTCCAGCACCGCATGCATCAGCTCCTCGACCGATTCGAAGGCTCCCGACAGCCGGTCGGTCAGCTCGCGCTGCAAGGGGTCGAGCGGCGTGTCCTTCAGCGCCGAAAGGAACAGCTTGGCGGCCGAAAGCGGCTGCAGCAGGTCGTGGCTGGCGGCGCGCAGGAAGCGGGTCTTGGAGCGGTTCGCCTCCTCTGCCGAGGCGCGGGCCACGGCCAGCTCGCGGTTGCGCTCGGACAGGTCGGCCAGCGCCTGCTCCAGCTCGCGGGTGCGGACCTGCACCTCCTGCTCCAGCGCCACGGCGGCCTGGAACATCGACCAGGCCGAGCCGCGGCTTTCCTCCAGCCGGTCGATGCGCTCGACCAGCACATCGGCGATGCGCGTCAGCTTCTCGACCCGTCGGGCGGGGGGATCGTCGTCGCGCAGGAACATGGTTCAGCCGGGCTCGGGGGGCATCAGCGCCATGCCGACGAAGGTCTGGTTCACATGCATGCCGCTGTGCTGCTCGCCATAGGTGTTGAAGCCGGCGACGCGATAGCGCGCCAGCAATTCGGACATCTGCCCGTCCATGCCGGCGCGTTCCAGCGCCAGCCGCCGCAGCACGCAGTCGAAGCCCAGCACCATCAGCGGCGGGCGCGGCAAGGCGTCCAGCACCTCGGCAAAGCCGCGGGTCATGTCCATCGCCCGGCCCAGCGTCAGGATGTTGCCGGCCTCGATCCCGGACAGCAATTGCAGCCCGCCCTGGGGGGTGATGGCGCGAATGGCGCGGACATGGTGGCGCTTGCCGGTCCGCAAGAGCAGCGGGTGGCGGGCGAATTCCGTCGGCGTCAGCGCCTCGACCGGGATGCCGGCCAGCCGGGCGTATTCCTGCGCCGCCGGCTCGCCGTTCAGCTCCAGGATGACGCGGTTGTGCCGGTCGGCGGCCGTCACCACGGCGCGCCGGTCGGTCGGGCTGAAATGCGAGAACGAGACCTCGGCCGCCGCCAGATCGGTCTCGACCAGCAGGAACAGCGCCGCGCCGGGATGGGCGGCGCCGTCCACCATCTGGCAGGTCGGCTCGAAGCGCATGCCCTCGGCGCTGGAGCCGCCGACGATCGGCAGGCCGGGGATGGCCGCGTCCAGCGTCGCCGTCAGCACGTCCTCCTGCCGGGCCAGCGCATCGGCCAGAAGCACGCCGAAACTGGAGCGCCGCAGGTCGGGGCGGAAATCGGCGTGAAAGCGGCGCAGCGTGGCCATCCATTCCGACACCGGCACCAGCGCCTGGTCGCGCAGCACGCAGACGCCGACCCGGAAGCTGGCCGAGGGAAAGCCCAGCGCCGTCACCGTCCGGGCGCAATAGCCGCCGGGGCCGATCTCGCCCACCGAGGAACAGCCGACGACGCGGCAGCCCTGACCCAGCGCCTCGCGCAGCGCGGTGCCCAGGGCGGGCAGCCCCTCGGCCGGCATGCCGAACAGCAGCACCAGGGCCGGGTCCAGCGGCGCCATGGCCTCGGCGATGCGCCGGGCGGTGTCCTCGCCCTCGGCCGGGACCGAGACGGCGACGGGCGCCGGCGGCAGGACCGGCCGCGCCTGGGGCCGGACGCCGCCGGGCCAGGGCTCGGGCCGGGCTTCGGGCAAGGCGGGGCTCATGCCGGTTCGAACAGCCTCACGCTATTGGCCAGCAGCACCGCCTGGGTGCGGCGGCGGGCATTGATCTTGGACATGATCGCGGTGATGTGGGTCTTGACCGTCGCCTCGGCGATGGACAGCTCGTAGCTGATCTCCTTGTTGGCCTTGCCCTGGCAGATCAGCCGCAGGATCTTCATCTGCTGCGGCGTCAGGGTGGCGAAGCGGCGGGCCAGCTCGGCGCGGGCCGCGTCCTCCTCGCCGGCATGTTCGGGCTGGTAGCTGTCGGGCGTCACCCGCTCGCCCTCCCACATGCGGCGCAGGCTGTCGACCAGCGCCTCGCGGCCCAGCGACTTGCTGATATAGCCCTGCGCCCCCGCCGCCATCGCGGCCGAGATCATGGCGTTTTCCAGATCGGCCGAGATCATGGTGATCGGCACGTCCGGGATCTGCCGGCGCAGCGTCACCAGCCCCTCGGCCCCCTTGGCGTCGGGCAGGTTCAGGTCCAGGATCACCGCGTCCGGGGCGCCCTGGCTGCGGATCTGTTCCAGCGCGGCGGCAAGGCTGCGGGCGGTGCGCACGTTCCTGAGCCCGAAGCTGATCTTCAGCGTCAGGGCCAGCGCGTCGCACATCAGCGGATGGTCGTCCACGATCAGGATTTCGCGGACACGATCTGCGGAAAGCCTTGGCGATGCGGCGCGGTCTTGCGACTGCATTTCGGCTGAGGCCATCGTTCTCCTCCCAAAGAAACGACAGGGCCGGGGGTTTCGGCGCGCCGGCCTTTGCGCAACCATCTTAAGACCGCCGCCCGCCGGCGCAAGCCCGTTGGACCGGAAAACCGCGCCGCGGCTACGACTTCGGTTGTATTGGCCGCAAATCGGGCACATGTCACTTTCAGCTGGTCCAAGGGGGGAAATCACCATGCCATTCAGCCGCAGAATCACCCTGGTGGCCGCAGCCGCCGCGCTTGTCGGGCTGGCGCTGCCCGCCCATGCCCAGGGCGCCGACGAGCCCCCGGTGATCCGCATCGGCACGCTGGAGAACGGCACCGTCAACTGGGAGATCGAGACGATCCGCAAGCGCGGCCTCGACCAGGAGAACGGCTTCACGCTGCAGCCGCTGATCCTGGCCGGCAATCCCGCCACCCAGGTCGCCATGCAGGGCGGCGAGGTCGATACCATCGTCTCGGACTTCCTCTGGGTGGCGCAGCAGCGGGCGCGCGGCGCCGGTTTCCGCTTCCTGCCCTATTCGACCGCCGTGGGCGGCGTGATGGTGCGCGGCGACAGCCCGGCGCAGTCGCTCGCCGACCTGAAGGGCAAGAAGATCGGCATCGCCGGCGGGCCAGTCGACAAGAGCTGGCTGATCCTGCGCGCCTGGTCGCGCGAGAGGCTGGGCGAGGACCTCGCCGACGTGACGCAGCAGGTCTTCGGCGCACCGCCGATGATCCTGAACGCCGCCGAGACCGGCGAGGTCGATGCCGCGATCAACTTCTGGCATTTCCAGGCCAAGATGCAGGCGCGGGGCATGCGCGAGATCATGTCGGTCGAGACGGCGGCCAGCGATCTGGGGCTGGACCCCTCGACGCCGCTTCTGGGCTATGTGCTGCGCGACGACTGGATCGCGGCCAATCCGGCGCTGGCCGAAGGGCTGGCGCGCGCCTCGCGCACCGCCAAGGACCTGCTGGCCAAGGACGATGCCGCCTGGGAAGAGCTGCGCCCGATCATGGAGGCCGCCGACGATGCCGAATTCGAGGCGCTGAAGGCCGGCTGGCGCGCCGGCATCCCCGCCCATGGCCCGGTCGATGCCGAGAACGCGCAGCAGATGTTCGCCACCATGGCCGAGCTTGGCGGCGAGGAACTGACCGGCGGCGTCGCCACCCTGCCCGAGGGACTGTTCTGGTGGCCGGAGTAGCCCCGCATTGACCGGCACGCCCAAGCCCCCCTCGTCCCGCCCCGGCCTGGTGCCGGGGGTTCTGTCGATCCTGGCCATGCTGCTGCTGTGGACGCTGGCCTCGCAGCTGACCGACCGGCCGCAGACCCTGCCCGCGCCCTGGGATGTCGCGGCCCGCATCGCCCGGCTGAGCGCCAGCGGCGAACTGTGGTTCAACGCCGGCATGACGCTGTTCCGCGTCATCGCCAGCTTTGCCCTGGCCATGGCCGCGGGCATGGCGCTGGGCCTGTGGATGGGCCGCAGCCGCGGGGCGGACCAATGGTTCAATCCCGGGGTCATCATCCTTCTGAACGTGCCGGCGCTGGTGGTGATCGTGCTGTGCTACATCTGGATCGGGCTCAACGAGACCGCGGCGATCCTTGCCGTGGCGCTGAACAAGATCCCGGTGGTCACGGTGATGATCCGCGAGGGCACGCGGGCGCTGCGGCCCGACCTCGACGACATGGCCCGCGCCTTCCGCATGGCGCCGCTGGCGCGGCTGCGCCATGTCGTGCTGCCGCAGCTGGCGCCGCATATCGCCGCCGCGGCCCGGGCCGGCATCTCGCTGATCTGGAAGATCGTGCTGGTGGTCGAGTTTCTCGGCCGCTCGAACGGCGTCGGCTTCAAGATCCACCTGCTGTTCTCCAGCTTCGACGTGACCGGCGTGCTGGCCTGGGCGCTGGCCTTCGTCGCGGTCATGCTGGCCATCGACCTTTTCCTGCTGCGCCCGTGGGAGCGGCGCGCCAATCGCTGGAGGCAGGATGCGGCTTGAACTCGACGGCAAGTCCTTCGGCCCGCGCGAGGTGCTGGGGGCGCTGACGCTTTCGGTCGCGCGCGGCGAGCGGGTGGCGATCCTCGGCCCCTCGGGCATCGGGAAATCGACGCTGCTGCGCATCCTGGCCGGGCTGGACCGGGCCTATCGCGGCCGGCTTGACGGCGCCGACCGCCTCGCCGTGGTGTTCCAGGAGCCGGTGCTGCTGCCTTGGCGCGACGCGGTGGCGAACATCATCATCCCGACCGGCTGCGACGCGGCCACCGCGCGGGACTGGCTGGCGCAGGTCGGACTGGCCGGGCACGAGGCGAAGTTCCCCCGCCAGCTGTCGCTGGGCCAGCAGCGGCGGCTGGCGCTGGCCCGCGCCTTCGCCGCGGCCCCCGACATCCTGCTGATGGACGAACCCTTCGCCTCGCTGGATGCCGGGACGGCGGGCCGGATGCTGGCGCTGACCGATGCGCTGCTGACCCGCACCGGCGCCGGGCTGGTGCTGGTCACCCACGACCCGCGCGAGGCCGAGGCGCTGCACGCCCGGCCGCTGCTGCTGGCCGGCCAGCCGGCCCGACTTCAGACCCGGCTTCAGAAGGACTGATCCCAGACCCGGCCCTCGGTATCCTCGGCATGGACCGTGACCGGCCCCTCGCCCGGCGCATGGGCAAAGCGGAACACCGGGTCCTCCGAGATCGAGATCCCGGCCTCCATGGTGAACAGCGGCTCCTCGCCCCGCTTCACCTCCAGCACCTGGATGAACTCGGCCGGGATGGTGAGCAGCGTCACCTGATCGCGCTGCAGGCCCGAGAAATTCGGGTGCCGGATCATCAGCGTGCCGACCTGCCGCCCGTCCTCCTCGGCCGCGCGAAAGCGCATCTCGCCCATGGTGGCGCGCACCTCCTCCATGCTTTTCCCGGCCGGCGCCGCGCAGCCGCCCGAGGCTTTCACAAAGCGCCCGGCCATCACCTTGCGCCCGTCCGCCAGCGTGGCGATGGCGCGCAGGTCGGAATAGCTGTCCACCCGCACCCGCACCTCGAAATCCAGCGGCATCAGCGCCTCGCCGAAGGTGAACTCGGCCGCGACCGGCGCGGGATTGCCGTCCACCACCAGCGCCAGCGCGCGGATCGCGGGCGCGCCGGGCGGCTGGGTGATGCGCACCGGCACCAGCGCCGGATTGTCGGCACGCGGCGGCGCGTCCAGGTCGAAGATCGCCGGATCGACCGGCGGCTCCTCCTCGGTGCCGATCACCGCCAGCCGCATGTCGTCCCACAGGGCCGAGGGCTGCAGGGGATTGGCCACCTCGGCCGCCATCGCCGCCGGCGCAAGGACAAGGGCGGCAAGCAGGGCTGCCAGTCTCATGGTCGTTTCTCCCGTGTCATGCGGCGATAGACCAGCACGGTCGAATCGCTCGCCGCCTCGGCCTCGGCAGCGGCGCGCAGCCGGGCGTGCAGGTCCGAGCGCAAGCAGACCGGATCGGTCGCCCGCGCGTCGCCGGCAAGCGCCATGGCCTGGCAGCGGCAGCCGCCGAAATCGATCTCGCGCCGCTCGCAGGAAGCGCAGGGCTCGGGCATCCAGCCGGTGCCGCGAAAGGCGTTGAACGCCGCCCCGTCATGCCAGATCCGGGCCAGCGGCACGTCGCGCACGTTCTCGAAGGCCAGCCCCTTGATGGTCTGGGCGGCATGGCAGGGCAGCACGGTGCCGTCCGGGGCCACGTTCAGCCCGGTCGAGCCCCAGCCGCCCATGCAGCTTTTCGGAAAGGCCGACAGGTGGTCGGCGGGTACGTAGTCGATGACCATGCGGCCCCGCAGGCGCTGGCGGGCCCCGTCCACCACCGCGCGCGCGCGGCTCGCCTGCGCCTGGGTCGGCATCAGCGGCCGGCGGTTCAGGTCGGCCCAGCCGTGGAACTGCACGGTCGCGACCTCGATGCGCCGGCAGCCGAGCTGTTCGGCAAGGTCGATCATCTCGGGCAGGCGGTCGAGGTTCTGGCGATGCACCACCGCGTTCAGCGTCAGCGGAAAGCCGATGGCCCGCACCCATTCCGCGACCTGCATCTTGCGGGCGAAGCTGCCGCCATAGCCGCTGATCCAGTCGGCCATCTCGGCATCGATGCCCTGCAGCGACAGCTGGATGTGATCGACCGCGCCGTCCAGTTCGCGCAGCCGCGCCTCGGTCAGCCCGATGCCCGAGGTGATGAGGTTGACGTAAAGCCCGGCGTCGCGGGCCGAGGCGGCGATCTCGGCCAGGTCGCGGCGCGAGGCGGGCTCGCCGCCCGACAGATGCAGCTGCAAGACGCCCAGATCGGCGGCCTGCCGGAATACGTCGGCCCATTCCGCCGCCTTCAGCTCGGCGCTGGCGCGGGTCAGCTCGACCGGGTTCGAGCAATAGGGACAGGCCAGCGGGCAGCGATGCGTCAGCTCGGCCAGCATCGCCATGGGCAGGCCGACGCGGACCGGATTGCCGTCGATGTCGCGGGGAACGGGATGGTCTCTCATGCCGCATCCCCGTCCAGAAACACCATGCGCCGCTCCATCAGGTCGCGCAGGAAATCCTGCACATCGCCCTCGATCTGCTCGGGCGGCGCGTCGTAGCGGGCGCAAAGCGTCAGGATCACCTCGGCCAGGCTGCGCTTGCCGTCCAGCTCGGACAGGATGGCATGGCCCACCGGATCGAGCTGGATCACCCGCTCGGGCGCCAGCAGCACGCGCAGGCCGCGCACCCGGTCGTCCTGCAGCCGCACCCCGCGCGGCAGATAGGGCACCGCGGCACCGCTGATGCGCGGCCCGGTCATGAGGCCGCCGCCGCATCGGGGGCGGGGGCGGGGGTTGCTTCCGGACCCGGCTCGGGGATCGCCGAATCCAGCAGCCCCTCGCCCGGCCGCCAGGCGCCGGGGGGAATCCGCCCCTCGACATAGCCGTGCCAGAGCGCGTCGAGCTGCGCCCAGAGCACATCGGTCTTGAATACCAGCGCCGCCGCCGCCGCGTCCTGCTTTTCCAGCGTGTCGGCATGGTCCAGCACATAGGTCAGGCCGAACTCGACATCCTTCGGCGCCTCGCTCAGCCGGTTGCGGAAATAGGCGAGGCTGGTCTCGTCGGCGAAGTCGTAATGCTTCAGCAGCCCCTCGATGCGCTCGGCATGGATCTTGGGCGCGAACATCTCGGTCAGGCTGGCGGCCACGGCATCGAGCAGCGGCATGTCGCGCACGAAGCGGACATAGGCATCGACGGCGAAGCGCGTCGCCGGCATCACCCCCGCGCCGCTGGCGACGTAATCGGGATCAAGGCCCACGGCGCGGGCCAGGGCCAGCCAGCGCCGGATGCCGCCGCCCGCCTCGGCGCCGCCGTCGTGATCCTCGATGCGGTGGCGCCAGATGCGGCGCAGCTGCGGGTCCTCGACGCGCGACAGGAAGGCCGCGTCCTTCATCGGGATGCGCGACTGGTAATGCCAGCGGTTGATGACCCAGGCCCGCACCTCGTCCGGCGTGCATTGCCCGCCATGCAGGCGTTTGTGGAACGGGTGGCGGTCGTGATAGCGTTCGGCGCCGATGCGCTTCAGGCGTTCGTGGAACTCGGCGCGGGTCTGTGCGCGGTGGTCGGCAAGCTTCATGGCGCGATCTCCATGCCGTCATGGCCGATCTGCCAGCCCGCCGCCTGCGCCTCTGCGCGCTCGGGGCTGGCGGGATCGACCAGCGGGTTCGAATTGTTCAGATGCACATAGATGCGGGCGCCCAGGGGCACCGCGCGCAGCCCGTCCAGGCTGCCGCCGGGACCCGAGACCGGCACATGGCCCATGCGCCGCCCGGTCTTGGCGCCCAGCCCGGCGCGAACCATCTCGTCATCGGTCCAGAGCGTGCCGTCGAACAGCAGCGCATCCGCGCCCGAGATGCGGGCGCAAAGCCAGTCCGGGACCGAGGCGCAGCCGGGAATGTAGAACACCCGCCGACCGTTGGCGGCCAGCTCGACCCCCACGGTCTGCTCGCCCATCAGCCCAATCTCGACCCGCTCGCCTTCCAGATACAGCGGCACCTTGCCGGGCACCGCGAACAGCGTGGCGGTGAGGCCGGGGGCAAGGTCGAAGGCGGCGTCCAGCGCCACCTCGCGCCGGGCGACCAGGCGCGGGTCCAGCGCCGACAGCAGCGGATTGCCGGCCAGCACCGCATGGATGGCGGGCGTCGCGAACAGGTCGAAGCCCTGCCCCTCGCGCAGGGTCAACAGCCCCGCGACATGGTCGATGTCGCCATTCGTCACCAGCACCGACCGGATCGGAGAGCCGCGCAGCCCCTCGGGCCGCAGCGCCGGGGTGGCGACCAGCTGCTGGCGCAGGTCGGGCGAGGCGTTGACCAGCGCCCAGTCCCGGCCATTCGCGGAAACGGCGATCCCGCTCTGGCTCATCGCGGGAATGCGTCCTGCGCGCGCGGCGTCACAGTTGCGGCAACCGCAGTTCCACTGCGGCACGCCACCGCCTGCGCCGCTGCCGAGAATCACGATACGCATGGGAAAGGCTCCGGCAGGCCCGGCCCCCGGCAAACGGGGACCGGACCCGGATTGTCGCCGGCGGGTTAGAACAGGACCGGCTCGTCCTCGGCCGGGGCATACATGTTGATTTCCATGCCGCAGGCGATTTCCTTCGGCGCGGGTTTGGTCCAGGCCATATGGTCTCCTCCTCAAGGCCGCCGCATGGGTGCGGGCAGGTCGATGCTAGGCCGCTCGGGCCGGCAGTCAACGCGCCAAAGGTCGTAGATGGCGCGAGGGGCATCGCTGTGCTAGCCTGTCGGGCCGAGAGGAGAGCGGATGTTCCATCTGGTCCTTGCCGCCTGTCTGGCGGCCCAGCCCGCCACCTGCCAGCCCCGCCTGCTGCCCGCCGGCGACGCGCCCACGCGCGAGGAATGCGAGGCGCGCGCCGCGCCCATCGCCCGCGACTGGCTGGCCCGGCACCCTGAACTGACCGGCAGCGAGGGCGCGCGCTGCGTCGAAACCGCCGCCCTGCCCGCCCTGACCGTGCAAGAGGTGGCGCCGGGCGTGCATGTGCATCAGGGGGCGGTGGCGCAGATCTCGCCGCAGAACCGCGGGCGGATCGCGAATCTCTCCTTCGTCATCGGCGAGACGGTGGCGGTGATCGATGCCGGCGGCAGCCGGGCCGAGGGCGAGGCGCTTTACGCGGCGATCCGGCAGGTGACCGACAGGCCGGTCAGCCATGTGATCCTGACCCATATGCATCCCGACCACATCCTGGGCGCCGAGGTGTTTTCCGAGGCCGGCGCCACCGTCGTCGCCGATGCCCGCCTGCCCGAGGCGGTGACGCGGCGCGCGGACAGCTGGATGGCCTCGGTCCCGCGCCAGATCGGCGCGGCGAATTTCGCCGGCACGCGCATCGCCAGCGTGGACCAGACCGTCGAGGCGACGCAGACGCTGTCGCTGGGCGACCGGCAGTTGCGGCTCACGCCGGTGCCCTCGGCCCATACCGGCAGCGACATGACCGTGCTGGACGAGGAAACCGCCACGCTGTTCGCCGGCGATCTGGTGTTCCTGGGACTGACGCCGTCGCTCGACGGTTCGCTGGCGGGCTGGCTCGACTGGATCGGGCGGAAGCCCGACCCCGAGCCGGCGCTGATCGTGCCCGGCCACGGCCCGGTCGTGGAAAGCTGGGACGAGGCGGTGACGCCGCAGCGCCATTACCTGACCGCCCTGCGCGACGCCACGCGCGAGGCGATCGGCGCCGGCCTGCCGCTGTCGCGGGCGATCCCGGCCATCGTCGCGGCGATGCAGCCGGTCTCGGAAGGCTGGGCGGATTTCCGGGCCACCACCGCCCGCAACGCCGCGGCGGCCTATACGCAGCTGGAATGGGAATAGATTGCCTCGCCCGCGCCCCGGTGCCACAACTATGCCGAGCGCGGAAGGAGGAAGGTCATGGCACATCCCGTCTGGCACGGTTTCATCGCGGCGGCCCTGGGCGGGCTTCTCATCGCCGGCACCGGCGCGCTGGCGCAGGACGCGCCCCTGCCCGAGCGGCGACTGTCGCTGCAGGCCGATACCGACCTGCCGGGCGGCGACCTGGGGCCGGTCTTCGACACCACGCTGCAAGCCTGCGTGCAGGCCTGCCTTGGCAATGACGACTGCCGCGCGCTGACCTACAACCAGCGGTCCCGCGCCTGCTTCCCCAAGGGCGAGGGCGCAGGGGCCGCGGCGCCCTTTGCCGGTGCGCTGTCGGGCCATGTCGTCGCCTCGACGGCCGAGGAGCGGCTGCGCGCCGAATCCCGCGCCGGTGCCGCGCCCTTCCTTGCCGCGCAGGACCTGGCCGCCGCGCAATCGCTGGCCCGCAGCTTCCCCGCCCTGCACCCGCCCTTGGGCGCGGATTATCCGCAGGGCAGCGCGCAGGATGCCGAGAACACGGGCGAGCTGGTGCTGGCCGCCCGCATCCTCGCCGCCGAGGCCGCGCGCTACGACCGGGCCGAGGACTGGACCAATCTGGCCCGGCTGACGCTCTATACCAGCGACCAGAGCGACCGCGAGGCGTCGAACGCCATCGCGTCGATGGCGATCAACGGCTATCTGCGCGGGGCCGAGGACGCGGTGGCCGCCCGGGCGCTGTCCTGGCTTGCCATGGCGTGGGAGCGGCTGGACCGCGGCCGCGACGCGCTGGCGGCCTTGCGGCTGGCGGCGCGGCTCGCGCCCGGCGACAATGCCATCGCCCAGGCGCTGGAGGAATCGCAGGCCCGCAACGGGCTGCGGGTCACCGACACCCAGGTCGAATCCGAAGGCAAGCTGCCGCGGTTCTGCGCGGTGATGTCGCGCGACCTGTCCTCCGGCACCGATTACGCGCAATTCCTGCGCCTGCCCGGCCGCGACCTGACCGTCGAGGCCGATGGCGACCGGCTTTGCGTCGCCGGCCTGACCCATGGCCAGGAGGTGGAACTGACCCTGCGCGCCGGCCTGCCCGCCGCCGACGGCGAGGTGCTGGCCCGCGACGTGACGGTCAAGGGTTATGTCCGCGACCGCGCGCCCTCGGTCCGCTTTCCCGGCCGCGCCTATGTGCTGCCCGCCTCGGGCGACCAGCGGCTGTCCATGGTCACGGTCAATGCCGATACGATCAACCTGCGCCTCTTGCGGATTTCTGACCGCAACCTGATCCGCGCCATGGCCGAGGACATGTTCGCGACGCCGCTGGACAGCTGGCGCGCCGATTATTTCAGCGACCGCATGGCGCGCGAGATCTGGAAAGGCACGGCGCAGGTCGCCAAGCCGATGGGACAGGACAGCCTGAACCAGGAGCTGACCACCAGCCTCGCCCTTCCCGCCGAGGCCGGCCCGCTGGAGCCCGGCATCTATATCGCCGAAGCCGGGATCGAGAACGAAAACGTCCAGGACACCGGGCTGGCGACGCAATGGTTCGTGATCTCGGATTTCGGGATCTCCACTTTCTCGGGCGCCGACGGGCTGACCGTGGCGGTGCGCAGCCTGGCCGACACCTCGGCCAAGGCGGGGGCCGAGGTGGCGCTGGTCAGCCGCTCGAACGAGGTGCTGGCCAAGGCCGCGACCGATGCCGAGGGCATCGCGCATTTCGCGCCGGGCCTCGCCATGGGCAAGGACGGCGCCGCCCCGGCGCTGGTCACGGTGACCGACTGGCAGGGCGAGGGCGCCGAGCGCGCGCCGCGCGACATGGCCTTTCTGTCGCTCTCGGACCCGGAATTCGACCTTTCCGACCGCGGGGTCGAGGGCCAGCCGCCCGCCCCGCCCATCGACCTGTTCCTGACCACCGACCGGGGCGCCTATCGCGTCGGCGAGACGGTGAACGCCACCGTGCTGGCCCGCAATGCCGAGGCCCGGGCGCTGGAGAACCTGCCGCTGACCGCGGTGATCCTGCGTCCCGACGGGGTCGAGGCGACGCGCCTGCCCGCGCAGGATGCCGGCGCCGGCGGCAGCGTGGTCAACTGGCAGATCCCCGGCAACGCCCCGCGCGGCACCTGGCGGATGGAGCTGCGCACCGAGGCGGACGGCCCGGCGCTGGCCACGGCGCGCCTGCTGGTCGAGGATTTCCTGCCCGAGCGCATCGACTTCACCCCGCGCCTGCCCGAAGGCCCGGCCCGCGCCGGCGGCACGCTGGAACTGTCGCTTTCGGCGCATTGGCTGTTCGGCGCACCGGCCGCGAACCTGCCGGTCGAGGGGCAGCTGCGCCTGTCGCCGACCCGCAGCCTGACCGGCTTCGACGGCTATGTCTTCGGACGCGAGGATGACGACAGCGCGCCGGTGACGGACAGCCTGCCGCCGGGCACCACCGATGCGCAGGGCCATTACCAGACGCAGATCGAACTGCCGCCGGCCGGCCGGCTCGGCCCCCGCCCGGTCGCGGCCGAGGTGGTGCTGGACATCCGCGAAGGCGCCGGCCGCCCCGTCGAGCGCAGCGAAACGCGCGTGGTCATGCCCGAGGCGCCGGTCGCCGGCATCCGCCCGCTGTTCGAGGGCGACACCGTGTCCGAAGGCTCGGACGCGCGCTTTGCGCTGGTCGCGGTCGGCCCGGACCTGAAACCGGCCGCCGAGCCGCTGCGCTGGGTGCTGAACCGCATCGACACCGACTACCAATGGTATTCGCTGGGCGGGCAATGGAACTGGGAGGCGATCACCACCCGCACCCGCATCACCGAGGGCGTGGCCGAGCCGGGCCAGGCCCCGGCCGAGATCGCCGCCCCCGTCGAATGGGGCCAGTATGAGCTGGTGGCCGAGCCGGCCTCGGGTCAGGGCGGGCAAAGCTCGGTGCGGTTCTATGCCGGCTGGGGTGCGGTCGCCAATTCGGGGACCGAGACGCCCGACCGCTTGCAGGTGGTGCTGGACAAGCCCGCCTATCGCAGCGGCGATGTCGCCCGCGTCCGGGTCGAGGCCGCCAGCGAGGGGCTGGGCCTCGTTTCGGTGCTGTCGAACCGGCTGGTGTCCATGCAGACCGTTGCCCTGAAGGCGGGCGAGAACCAGATCGACCTGCCGGTGACCGACGACTGGGGCGCCGGGGTCTATGTCACCGTCAGCGCCATCCGCCCGCTGGGCGAGGCGCGGCCCGGCGACCGCCAGCCGGTGCGGGCGCTGGGTCTGGCCCATGCCGCCGTCGATCCCGGCGACCGGAGGCTTGCCGCCAGCATCGAGGCCCCGGCCGAGACCCGGCCGCGCGGCACGATCCCCGTCACGCTGAAGGTCGAGGGCGCGGCGGGCGAGACGGTGCATGCCACCGTCGCCGCCGTCGATCAGGGCATCCTGAACCTGACCCGCTTCCAGCCGCCGAACCCCTCGCAGCATTATTTCGGCCAGCGCCGGCTGGGCGTGGCGCTGCGCGATCTTTACGGGCGGCTGATCCTGCCGACCGGCGCCCCGGACGGCGCGCTGCGCGAGGGGGGCGACGCCAGCCTTGCCGGCAATGCCGAGGCGCCGCCGCCGACCGAAAAGCTGATGAGCTGGTTCTCGGGTCCGCTGACCGTGGGCGCGGACGGCACCGCCACCGTCGAGGTGCCGGTGGGCGATTTCAACGGCGAGGTGCGGATGATGGCCGTGGTCTGGTCCGCCAAGGGCCTGGGCCAGGCCGATGCCTCGGTGCTGGTGCGCGATCCGGTGGTGATGACCGTGACCGCGCCGGCCTTCCTGGCGCCGAACGACAGCGCCCGGCTGGGCCTGCGGCTGACCCATACCTCGGGCCCCGCCGGAGAGATGCGGCTGGCGCTGTCGCAGGTCGGCGGCGAGGGCGGGCTGACCTATTCGGTGGAGCCGCAGGTGCAGCTTGGCGAACAGGCCGAGGCGCAGCTGCAGATCCCCGTGACCGCGACCGAGGCGCTTGGCACCGCCAACCTGCGGCTGGTGCTGACCACGCCCGAGGGCGAGGATCTGACCAAGGACATCGCCATCCCCATCGCGCTGAACGAATCCGACATCCAGCGCCGCGACCGGCTGGTGGTCGAGCCGGGGCAAAGCGTCACCATCCCCGCCGGGCTGACCCAGGGCCTGCTGCCGGGCGCCGAGATCACCGCCGCCATCGGCCCCTATGCCCGGCTGGACGTGGCGGGCGCGCTGATGCGGCTGGCGCGCTATCCCTATGGCTGCACCGAACAGCTGACCTCGGGCGCCATGCCGCTGCTCTACCTGCCCGGCCTGGCCGCCGCCGAGGGGATCCGGGGCGAGGATACGGCCGAGCAGGTGCAGAAGGCGATCACCCAGATCCTGACCCGGCAGGGCAGCAATGGCGGCTTCGGCCTGTGGTATGCCGATTCGGGCGATCTGTGGCTTGAGGCCTATGTCACCGATTTCCTGTCGCGGGCGCGGGCGGCGGGCCATCAGGTGCCCGAGACCGGCTTCCGCATGGCCATCGACAACCTGCGCAACCGTGCCAATTACGCCACCGAACCCGCCGCCGCCTCGGCCGAGGAGAACGCGGCGCTGGCCTATGCGCTGGCGGTGCTGGCGCGGGAACGGGCGGCGACGGTGGGCGATCTGCGCTATTACGCCGATACCGCCGCGGGGTCGTTCTCGACCCCGATGGCCGCGGCCCATCTGGGGGCTGCGCTGGCCTCTTACGGCGACCAGCAGCGGGCGGATCGCCTGTTCACGCAAGCGCGGAACCTGCTGAACCTGGGCGCGCCCGAGCCCTATGCCTTCCGCGCCGATTACGGCACTCGGCTGCGCGACGCCACGGCGCTTCTGGCGCTGGCGGCCGAGGCAAGGACGCAGGCGGTCGACGCCACCGGCCTGACCAGCCAGATCGCCGAGCGCATCGCCCGGGCCGAGGAGGACGGGCGCAGCCTGTCCACCCAGGAATCGGTCTGGACCGTGCTGGCGGCGCAGTCGCTGTTCGGCGCGACCCCGCCCGCGACGCTGAACGGCGTGGCGCTGACCCAGCCGGTCGCAAGCCTGCCGGTGGATGCGAGCATCGCCAATACCGGCGAAAGCGCGCTGGAAGTGACGCTGACCGCGACCGGCAAGCCCGCGGGCCCAGTCGCGGCCGGCGGCAAGGGCTATGCCATCGCGCGCCGCTATTACAGCATGCAGGGCGAGGCGCTGGACCCCGCCAGCCTGCCGCAAGGCACGCGCATGGTGGTCGAGCTGGAGATCTCGCCGCAGGCCGAGGGCGGCGGGCGGCTGGTCATCGCCGATCCGCTGCCGGCGGGGTGGGAGATCGACAACCCGAACCTCTTGCGCGCCGGCGACGTCTCGGCGCTGGACTGGCTGGAAGGCGAGACCTCGGCCGAGATGACCGAGTTCCGCGCCGACCGTTTCGCGGCGGCGCTGACCTGGACCTCGGCCGAGCGGTTCCGGCTGGCCTATATCGTCCGCGCCGTGACGCCGGGCGAATTCCGCCACCCGGCCGCCAGCGTCGAGGACATGTATCGCCCCGAATTCCGCGCCTGGTCGGACAGCGGCACCGTCACCGTCACGCCCTGAAAACCGCAGGCATCCCGGCCGCGAAACGGCCGGGGTGTTTCGCCGCAGGCGGGTCACGAAAGCATTGCTTGCCCGATCGCGTCCCGCCGGGCCATAATCCCGCCATCGCGTAAGGAAGGGGAGGACGCCTTGCCCGAGACCCGCCCGGCAACGCCCAGCACAATCCGCCACGAGGATCGCGTGGTCCAGGCCTCGCAATCGCCCGGCGCCGTCAGCCGGCTGGCGGCAAGCTGGCGGCGCTCGATTCTCAAGCATGGGCTGGACCCGACCCGGCCGCCCGAGCCGCGCCGCCTGACCGAGCGCGAGCTGTCCGAGCGCGTCGAGCGCATGGACCGCTTCATCGCCGTCGCCCGGCCGCAGCTGGACCAGCTGTTCCAGCTGGTCTGCCCGACCGGCTGCAACCTGCTGCTGACCGACGCGCAGGGCATCGTGCTGGAGCACCGCGTCAGCCAGGGCGACGCCGCCACCTTTCGCGGCTGGGGGCTGTGGCGCGGCATGGACTGGTCCGAGGAGGTGCAGGGCACCAACGGCATCGGCACCTGCCTGGCCGAGGGACGGCAGGTCACGATCCACCGCGACGAGCATTTCTATGCCAGCAATACCGGGCTGTCCTGCATGGATGCGCCGATCTGGGGACCGGACGGCCGGCTGATCGCGGCGCTGGACGTCAGTTCGGCCCGCGCCGACCATACCGAACGGCTGAACGCGCTGATCGCGGCGCAGGTCGCGCATAGCGCCCGCGCCATCGAGGCAGCCTTCTTCCGCGTCTCCTTCCCCGGCGCGCGCATTGTCGCGCCGCCTGCCGAGGGGGTCGAGGACGGCACGCTGCTGATCGCGGTGGACAAGGACGATCTGGCCATCGGCGCCAACCGCGCCGCCCGCCGCGCCTTCGGCCTTGAGAAAGAGGGGCAATTGCGCCCGCGCCCGGCCTCGGACCTGCTGGGCCGGCAGGACGAGGCGACCGGGTTCGAGCGCGCCGAACGCGCCGCCGTGATTCGCGCGCTGGCCAGGGCCGAGGGCAATGTCTCGGCCGCCGCCCGGGCCCTCGGCGTGGGGCGGGCGACGCTCTATCGCCGCATGGCGCGGCTGGGCATCGACGAAAATCCCGGCAAACTGTCTCGCCCCTGAAACACATCCGCCCTGCGGCGCGAAGCCCCGCGTTGACCCGGAAGGCGTCCGGGCACAGGCTCTTGTGCAACCGGCTGGAGGAGCCGGGCTGACAGGAGGAAGATCATGCCGAACGACCAGACGCATCCCTTCCGGGGCGTGAACGCGCTGCCCTTCGAGGCGCGCTACGACAATTTCATCGGCGGCAAATGGGTGGCGCCCGTCTCGGGCCGGTATTTCACCAACACGACCCCGATCACCGGCGCCGAGATCGGCGAGATCGCGCGCTCCGAGGCCGGCGATATCGAGCTGGCGCTGGATGCCGCCCATGCCGCCAAGGACAAATGGGGCGCGACCAGCCCGGCCGAGCGCGCCAACATCATGCTGAAGATCGCCGACCGGATGGAGCAGAACCTGGAGCTGCTCGCCACCGCCGAGACCTGGGACAACGGCAAGCCGATCCGCGAGACCATGGCCGCCGACCTGCCGCTGGCCATCGACCATTTCCGCTATTTCGCCGGCGTGCTGCGCGCGCAGGAAGGCTCGATCAGCCAGATCGACGACGACACCGTCGCCTATCACTTCCACGAGCCGCTGGGCGTGGTGGGGCAGATCATCCCGTGGAACTTCCCGCTGCTGATGGCCTGCTGGAAGCTGGCCCCGGCGATTGCCGCCGGCAATTGCGTGGTGCTGAAACCGGCCGAGCAGACCCCCGCCGGCATCATGGTCTGGGCCAACCTGATCGGCGACCTGCTGCCGCCGGGCGTGCTGAACATCGTCAACGGCTTCGGGCTCGAGGCCGGCAAGCCGCTGGCGTCCAGCAACCGGATCGCCAAGATCGCCTTTACCGGCGAGACGACGACCGGGCGGCTGATCATGCAATACGCATCCGAAAACCTGATCCCGGTGACGCTGGAACTGGGCGGCAAGTCCCCGAACATCTTCTTTGCCGATGTCGCGCGCGAGGACGACGATTTCTTCGACAAGGCGCTGGAAGGCTTCACGATGTTCGCGCTGAACCAGGGCGAGGTCTGCACCTGCCCGTCGCGCGTGCTGATCCAGGAATCGATCTATGACAAGTTCATGGAGCGCGCGGTCCAGCGCGTGCAGGCGATCAAGCAGGGCGACCCGCGCGAAAGCGACACCATGATCGGCGCGCAGGCGTCGAGCGAGCAGAAGGAAAAGATCCTCAGCTATCTCGACATCGGCAAGAAGGAAGGCGCCGAGGTGCTGACCGGCGGCAAGGCGGCCGATCTGGGCGGCGAGCTGTCGGGCGGCTATTACATCGAGCCGACGATCTTCCGCGGCAACAACAAGATGCGGATCTTCCAGGAGGAAATCTTCGGCCCGGTGGTCTCGGTCACCACCTTCAAGGACCAGGCCGAGGCGCTGGAGATCGCCAATGACACGCTTTACGGGCTTGGCGCCGGTGTGTGGTCCCGCGATGCCAATACCTGCTACCGCATGGGCCGCGGCATCAAGGCCGGCCGGGTCTGGACCAATTGCTATCACGCCTATCCGGCCCACGCGGCCTTCGGCGGCTACAAGCAGTCCGGCATCGGCCGCGAGACGCACAAGATGATGCTGGACCACTATCAGCAGACCAAGAACATGCTGGTCAGCTATTCCCCGAAGAAGCTGGGCTTCTTCTAAGGGAATGGCCGGGCGCGCGTCACCCCGCGCCCGGCCCGTTCCTCCCCTCCCCGATGACAACTGCAAGGAGTCCCCTCTCATGGCCAAGACCATGAAGGCCGCCGTCGTGCGCGCATTCGGCAAGCCGCTGACCATCGACGAGGTGCCGGTCCCCGAACCCGGCCCCGGCATGATCCAGGTCAGGATCCAGGCGTCCGGCGTCTGCCATACCGACCTGCACGCCGCCGAGGGCGACTGGCCGGTCAAGCCCAACCCGCCCTTCATTCCGGGGCACGAGGGCGTGGGCTTCGTCTCGGCCGTGGGCGCCGGGGTGAAGCATGTCAAGGAAGGCGACCGGGTCGGCGTGCCCTGGCTCTATACCGCCTGCGGCCATTGCCGGCATTGCCTGGGCGGCTGGGAGACCTTGTGCGAAAGCCAGCTCAACACCGGCTATTCCGTGAACGGCGGCTTTGCCGAATATGTGGTGGCCGATCCGAACTATGTCGGCCACCTGCCGAAGAACGTCGATTTCCTGGACATCGCCCCGGTGCTCTGCGCGGGCGTCACGGTCTACAAGGGGCTGAAGGTCACCGACACCAAGCCCGGCGACTGGGTGGTGATCTCGGGCATCGGCGGGCTGGGGCACATGGCGGTGCAATATGCCAAGGCCATGGGGCTGAACGTCGCCGCCGTCGATATCGACGACGACAAGCTGGCGCTGGCCCGCAAGCTGGGCGCCAGCGTGACGGTAAACGCCGCAACCGAGCCCGACCCGGCGGCGGCGATCAAGCGCCAGACCGATGGCGGCGCGCAGGGCGTGCTGGTCACGGCGGTCGGCCGCAAGGCCTTCGAGCAGGCCATCGGCATGGTCGCACGCGGCGGCACGGTGGCGCTGAACGGCCTGCCCCCGGGCGACTTCCCGCTGGACATCTTCGGCATGGTGCTGAACGGCATCACCGTGCGCGGCTCGATCGTCGGCACCCGGCTGGACCTGCAGGAATCGCTGGATTTCGCCGGCGAGGGCAAGGTCAGGGCGACCGTGCACAAGGCGAAGCTCGAGGACATCAACGACATCTTCGGCAAGATGCACCAGGGCCAGATCGAGGGCCGCATGGTGCTGGACATGGCGGGCTGAGCATGGAACCCGTCGCCAATCCCGATGGGCCGGACCAGGTCGAGGCCACCCCGGCGGCGCTGGCGCTGCTGGCCGAGATCGTCGCCGATCACGGGCCGGTGCTGTTCCACCAGTCCGGGGGCTGCTGCGACGGGTCCTCGCCCATGTGCTACCCGCAGGGCGAATTCCGCATCGGCGCGCATGACGTGAAGCTGGGCGAGATCGGCGGCATGCCCTTCTATATCTCGGCCAGCCAATACGAAGCCTGGAAGCATACCCGCCTGGTCATCGACGTGGTGCCCGGCCGCGGTGGCATGTTCAGCCTGGACAACGGGCGCGAGCGGCGCTTCCTGGTGCGGTCCGAGATCTGCCGGCTCTGACCGCGGCGCGGGCGCACGACCTCCCCCAAGCCGTCCGTGCGCCCGCCCTTTTCTCAGGCGCGGATCTGCCGCGCCTCGTTCAGCAGCATGATCGGAATGCCGTCGCGGATCGGAAAGGCCAGCCCCGCGGCCTCCGAGACGAGCTCCTGCGCCCGGGCGTCGTAGCGCAGCGTCGCATGGGTCACCGGGCAGACCAGCGCCTCGAGCATGTGGCGGTCATAGCCGCGTTCGGTCGCATCGGTCACTGGATCGTCTCCTCGTTGTCGCCGCCGTGCAGGGCGTATTCCAGCAGCCCCTCCAGCAGGATGCGGCGCTTGAACAGCGTCGGCGCCTCCAGCAGCGCCTGCTTTTCCTCGGGGGCGAAGGGCAGCAGCATGGACAGGGAATTGACCAGCGTCTCCTCCTCGGAAGCCTCGGCGGCGTCCCAGTCGGTGGACAGGCCGCGCTGCTCCATATAGCGGCCCAGCCGCGCCATGAAGCCCTTGCGCTCGAACCGCGGGTCTTCCTCGGGCTGGACGGCCAGGTCCGTCTCATAGCCAGACCAGTCCACCTGGCCGCGCAGATAGGGGGTGAAGCCGGGCCGCACCTCGTTCAGCCGGAAGCGCGAGCGCGCCTTGAGCGAGATCATCAGCCGCCCGTCGTCCAGTTCGGAAAAGGCGACGATCCGGCCCGCGCAGCCGACCTGGGCCAGCGCGTCCAGCCCGCCCTCGGCCGGCTGGATCATGCCGATCAGCCGCGAGGGCGTCTTCAGCACGTCCTCGACCATCTGCAGATAGCGCGGCTCGAAGATCTGCAGCGGCAGGCGGGTGCGGGGCATCAGCACCGCGCCCGGCAGCGGGAACAGCGGGACTGTCTCGGGCAGGTCGATGCCGCGCGACATGTCAGGCGAAGATCAGCGAGGACAGCCGGCGGCGCCCCTTCTGCGCCAGCGGATCGGTGGGCTTCATGGCGTCGAAGATGGTCAGGAGCTGCGCCTTGGCGGCGCCCTCGTTCCAGTCGCGGTCGCGGCGGAAGGCTTCCAGAAGCTGATCGATGGCCTCCTCGACCTCGCCCGCGGCATGCAGCGCAGTGGCATAGTCGAAACGCGCCTGCTGGTCGGCCGGGTCGGCCTCGACCTTCTGGCGCAGCTCGTCCAGCGGCCCGGCCTCGGCGGCCTGCCGCGCCAGCTGCAGCTGGGCGCGCGCGGCCTCGACCGGCGCGGCATTGGCGATGGCAGCGGGCACCTGCGCCAAAGCCTCCTGGGCGCGGTCGGCATGGCCGGCGGCCAGATGGGCGCGGACCAGACCGCCCCAGGCGGCGGCGTTCTCGGGCTCCTCCTCCAGGATCGCGGCAAAGGTCTCGGCCGCATCCTCGGGCGCACCCTCGGCGATCATCGCCTCGGCCGCCTCCAGCGCCTCGGCCAGGCCGCCGTCATCGCCGGCCATGGCCGCCAGCTTCTCGACGAACTGCTTGATCTGGCTTTGCGGGATCGCGCCCTGGAAGGCGTCGACCGGCTGGCCCTGGAAGAAGGCATAGACCGTCGGGATCGACTGCACCCGCAACTGGCCGGCGATCATCTGGTTCTCGTCCACATTGACCTTGGCCATGCGGACGCGGCCCTTGTGGCGGGCGACCTCGGCCTCCAGCTGCGGGCCCAGCGTCTTGCAGGGGCCGCACCAGGGCGCCCAGAAATCGACGATGACCGGCACCGTCATCGAGGCATCGACCACATCGGCCATGAAGGTCGCCTCGGTCACGTCCTTGATGAGATCGGCCGGGGCGGCATCTTTGGGGGCGGAGCCAAGCTCGAGCATCGGAATTCCTCATGCGAAAGGGTTGCCCCCTAGATGGCGCAGCGGCCGGCGCGATGCAAGTTTCGCCTGGCGGCGCGGCCTTCGGGCGGGGTCAGAGATCGAAGCTCGCCAGCACCGGCACATGGTCGCTGGGCTGCTGCCAGCCGCGCAGCGGCCGCAGGATGCGGCTGCCATGGCCCGCATTGGCGATGTCCGGCGTGGCCCAGATATGGTCCAGGCGCCGGCCCTTGTCGGCGGCGTCCCAGTCGCGGGCGCGATAGCTCCACCAGCTGTAAAGCAGGCCCTGCGGAATGTCCTGGCGGGTGATGTCCACCCATTTCCCGGCATCCTGCGCGGCGCCCAGATGTTCGACCTCGACCGGCGTGTGGCTGACGATCTTCAGCAATTGCTTGTGCGACCAGACGTCGTCCTCGCGCGGGGCGATGTTCAGGTCGCCCACCATGATCGAGCGCACCGGCCTGTCGGCGTGGAAGGCGTCGCGCATCTCGGTCAGGAAATCCAGCTTCTGGCCGAACTTCACATTCTGCTCGCGGTCGGGAATGTCGCCGCCCGCCGGCACGTAGAAGTTGTGGATGATGACCCCGTTCTCCAGCCGGGCGGCGACATGGCGGGCATGGCCAAGCCCGGCATAGTCGCGGTCGCCCGCATCCTCGATCGGCAGCTTCGACAGGATGGCGACGCCGTTATAGCCCTTCTGCCCGCGCGCCACGAAATGCCGGTAGCCCAGCGCCCGGAACGCCTCCAGCGGGATCTTCTCGACCGGGCTCTTGGTCTCCTGCAGGCACAGGATGTCCGGCGCTTCCTCGGTCAGGAAGCGGGCGACCAGCGCCTCGCGCAGACGGACCGAATTGATGTTCCAGGTGGCGATGGTGAACATGGCAGCTCCTTTTCGGGGACGGACCCTAAGGGGCCATGGCCGGCTTGTCCATCACGGCTGCGGCCGGGGGCTGTCTGCCCCCGGACCCCCGAGGATACTTGCACAAGAAAGAAGGACACCCCCGCATCAGGGGGCCGAGCCTTCGGGCTTCTTTCTTGCTTAAATATCCTCGGGGGGTGCGGGGGGCGAAGCGCCCCCGCAGGGCCGCGCCGACGGAAAACCCGGCCGCCGGACGGGCCGGGGCCGGGTCATCATGTGGCCGCATCCGCCGACCACCGGGCTTCGCAGGCAGAACCCGCAAGCCATGCTCGGGTTCCGCCGATGAACATAGATCAAGCGACCAGGCGATAGCCGCCGGATTCGGTGACCAGCAGCCGCGCGTTCGAGGGGTCGGGCTCGATCTTCTGGCGCAGGCGATAGATATGGGTCTCCAGCGTATGCGTGGTCACGCCGGCATTGTAGCCCCAGACCTCGTGCAGAAGCACGTCGCGCGGCACCACCCCGTCCTGGGCGCGATACAGGAATTTCAGGATGTTGGTTTCCTTTTCCGTCAGCCGGATCTTGCGGTCCTTCTGGTCGATCAGCATCTTCATCGCCGGCTTGAACGTATAGGGGCCAAGCTGGAAGATCGCGTCCTCGGACTGCTCATGCGTGCGCAGCTGGGCGCGCAGCCGGGCCAGCAGCACCGGGAACTTGAACGGCTTGGTGATATAGTCGTTCGCGCCCGAATCCAGGCCCAGGATGGTGTCCGCGTCGGTATCGTGGCCGGTCAGCATGACGATGGGGCACTTGACGCCCTGCTTGCGCAGCCGCTTGCACAGCTCGCGCCCGTCGGTGTCGGGCAGGCCCACGTCCAGCACCACCAGGTCGAAGATGGCGCCCTTGCTCTTTTCCACCGCCTCGTGGCCCGTGCCGGCCTCGAACACCTCGAAATCCTCGGTGGCGACCAATTGCTCGGCCAGGGCCTCGCGCAGGTCTTCCTCGTCGTCGACCAGCAGGATCTTTTTCAGTCCGGCCATTCTTGCCTCCTTTGGCGTTATGGCGGAAAACTGTGGCGCGGCGCGGCAGGCGTCCAGCGGTTTGCAGCAATTCTCACATGGAGTTGTCGGAAATCCGCCCTATGTTTCAGATTGTTTCAACCATGCTGGCCCGATGACCCTGATCCCGACCCTGACCGAGACCCTGTCGCGCGCCCGCGCCGATCTGCGCATCGGCCTGCCCGTGGTCATCGGCGGCCAGCTGGTCGCGGCGGTCGAGACACTGCGCGCCGACCGGCTGAAGACGATGCGCGCCCTCGGCCCCGCCGTGCTGGCGATCACCGAGCCGCGGGCCGAGACGCTGAAGGTCCGGGTCTATGACCGCGACCTGGCGCGGGTCGCGGTGCCGGACGATGCCGATCTGGCCTGGCTGCGCGCCGTGGCCGATCCGGCCGGCGACCTGATGACGCCGATGAAGGGGCCGTTCCGCAGCCCGCGCGGCGGCGATGTCGATCCGCATCGCGCCGGCATCGCGCTGGCGAAATCGGCGCAGCTGCTGCCTGCGGTGCTGGTGGTGCCCCTGGCCGATCCGCCCGAGGGGCTGACGCGGCTTTCCCCCGGCCCGGCGCTGGCGCAGATGGCGACCGAGGCCGCGATGGCCCCCGTCGCCGCCGCGCGCCTGCCGCTGCTGGCCGCCGAGAACGCCAAGCTGCACATCTTCCGCCCCGACACCGGCGAGGCCGAGCATTACGCGGTCGAGATCGGCGCCCCCTCGCGCGCGGCGCCGGTGCTGGCGCGGCTGCATTCGGCCTGTTTCACCGGCGACGTGCTGGGCAGCCTGAAATGCGATTGCGGCCCGCAGCTGCATGCCGCGCTGGCCGCCATGGGTCAGGCGGGCGAAGGCGTGCTGCTGTATCTGAACCAGGAGGGGCGCGGCATCGGCCTGGCCAACAAGATGCGGGCCTATGCCTTGCAGAACCAGGGCTTCGACACGGTCGAGGCCAACCACCGCCTGGGCTTCGAGGACGACGAGCGCGATTTCCGCATCGGCGCCGGCATCCTGAAGAAGATGGGCTTCGGTTCGCTGCGGCTGATGACCAACAACCCGCGCAAGGTCGCGATGCTGGAGGGCCACGGCATCCGCGTGGCCGAGCGCGTGCCGCTGATCACCCCCCGCAACCGCCACAATACCGGTTATCTGGACGTGAAGGCGGCTAAATCGGGGCACCTGCTGTGATCCGGCTGACGCCGCTGGGGCTGTGGGCGCGCGGCCGGCTGCTGCCCTGTTCGGTCGGCCGCGGCGGGCTGACGCGCGCCAAGCGCGAAGGCGACGGCGCGACCCCCGTCGGCCGGCACCGCATCGTCGGACTGCTCTATCGTCCCGACCGGGTGGCGCGGCCCTCGGGCTGGGCGCGGCCGATCCTGCCCGGCGACCTGTGGTGCGATGCCTCGGGCGATCCGGCCTATAACCAGCCGGTGCGCGCGCCCTTCGCCCCCAGCCACGAGGCGATGCGGCGGGCCGATCCGCTTTACGACATCGTGCTGGTCACCGACTGGAACTTTCCGCAGGCGCGGCCCGGCGCCGGCTCGGCGATCTTCCTGCATCAATGGCGCCGGCCGGGCTTTCCCACCGCCGGCTGCATCGCCATGGCCCGGCGCGACCTGACCTGGCTCGCCTCGGTGGTGCGGCCGGGCGAGTTGCTGGAGGTGCCGGACCTGCCGCGCTGGCCGGCTCGCCACCGCATGGCAAGGATCGGCAAGGACTAGGCCGCTAGGGGCGAATGAAGTCCCAGTTCACCCGGATCGAGCGCGGTTCGCAATAAAGCCGCAGGCTCTCGGTCTCGCCCCGGTCGCTCTGGAAGGCGTCGAGGCTGTCGTAGACATGCAGCTGCGCCATGCGGACATGGCCGCCGTCCACCCCGGTCACGAAGAAGGCATAGACGTGCTGGCCATGCGCCAGGCCGAAGCCCTGGGTATTTTCGGCATCCTGGCTGGGCTGGTAATATTTGGTCGAGAAATAATAGCCCGTGTCCTCGAAATAGAGCTCGGGTGCGCCGAGGGCCTCGGCGAAATTGTAGCTGTAGCGGTTCGACTGCCCCTCGGCGTCCGGCCGTTCGGCGCAGAACTCGACCCGCTGGTCGGCGGTCAGGATGTCGCAGGTCAGCACCGGCATCATGCCCGGCCCGCAATTCGCCACCGCCTGCCCGGCCAGGCAGGCCAGGCCCAATCCGGCAAGAAACTGCCTTTTCCCCGTCATCGCTTAGCCCGGCCCGAAATTTTCATCATCGATCCTGATCGAGGGAGGATAGCAGACCCGGCGCTGGATCGGCCTGTCCTGCTTGTAATCGTTGAAATCCTGTTCCGAGCCATAGACCTGCAGCACCGCCGGGTTGGGCGAGCTCAGCTCTTGCCCTTCGCCGTCCAGGTTCATCAACGCGCCGTCCACGAAGACCGCATAGACCGTGCCCCCGTTCGACAGCGCGGTGGCATAGGCCGGGCCATGGATGCCCTGCACATGGCCCTTGACGCCGCCGATGCCGCTGTCGGCCCGGAAGCTCAGCTCGCGGCCCTTGGGCGAGATATAGGCGTAGTCCAGCGCGCCGCCGGGCAGCCTGCAGATCTCGACCCGCGCCTTGCGCTCGGGGAATTCGCAGGCAAAGAGCAACTCGCCCGGCGGCGCGCAATCGGCCAGCGCCGGGCCGGCGGCCAGCGCCAGGATCAGGGCGGCGATGCCCCGGCTTCCGGCGCGGCCCCTCACAGCGGCCCCGTCTGCCACAGCCGCACCTTCAGCCCGCCATGCGCGACATATGGGCCGGGCTCGCGGAACGGCAGGCCGGTGGCGCGGGCCAGAGGCGCCTCGCTGGTCACCAGGCCGACGCGCCAGCCGCGGAAGCGGTCGCGCAGCACCTCGCCCAACGCCGCATGCAGGCCGAAGAGCGGCCCCTTGTTGCCGATGCGGGCGCCATAGGGCGGGTTGATGATGACAAGGCCGGGCGGTCCCTCGGGACGCTCCAACTCGGCGATGGCGCGGTTCTCGAAGCGGGTCCAGCCTTCCAGCCCGGCGCGTTCGGCATTCTCGCGGCTCATGCGGATGGCGCCCGGGTCGCGGTCGCTGCCGTGACAGCGGGGCTGCGCGGGGGCAGAGGGGACCGCGGCGGCACGCATCGCCTGCCATGCCTGCGCGTCGAAGCCGGGCAGCCGCTCGAAGGCGAAATGCCGCATCCGGCCGGGACGCAGGCCCGCCGCGATCTCGGCAGCCTCGATGACGAAGGTGCCCGAGCCGCACATCGGGTCCAGTACCGGCTCGGCCCCGTCGAAGCCGCATTGGCGCAGGAACATCGCCGCCATGGTCTCGCGCATCGGCGCCTTGCCGACCGCCTGCTTGTGGCCGCGCCGGTGCAGCGATTCGCCCGATGTGTCCAGGCTGAGGGTGCAAAGGTCGTCCTCGATGCGGATCTTCAGCGTGACCGGCGCATCCTCGGCCACGGAGGCGCCCAGGCTGTCGCGGAGGGCGGCCCCGACGCGCTGAGTGATGGCGCCGGCGTGATAGATGCGGGACTTGCGGCTGCTGGCCTCGATGCGGATCGGCACGTCCGGGCGCAGCCAGTCGGCCCAGGGAAAGCGGCGCGCGCGCTTGTCGAGCTGCGCCGGATGCATGGCGCGAAAGGCGCCGATGCGGGCCAGAACCCGCGTCGCGCCGCGGATGTCCAGATTCGCCCGCCAGACATCCGGCCAGCCGCCGATGAAGCTGACGCCACCCGGCTGGACCTGCGCGTCCCAGCCAAGCGCGCGGGCTTCCTCGGCCAGCGGTTCCTCCAGCCCGGGGGTGGCGACCAGGAAGATCTCCATCCGCGCCGGATCGGCGGCCAGCGGCGCCGGCTCGGGTTGCGGTCCGGGCGGGGGCTTGGGCGCGGCATGGCGGGACGGGGTCTTGGCGGATCGGGTCTTGGGGGCGCGGGGCTTCATCGGGTTCCGGCAGGCGAAAAGGGCCCCGCATCATGCGCCGCGGCGTCAGGGAAGGCAATCCGCGCCGATTGTCGCCTTATTGGCGTCAGTTTTTCCCGATTGGCGCCATTTCCTGCCATTCCGCCCGCGCCTATCTGGGGCGTAACGGGAATGAAGGAGACCGACATGGCCACGAGCGATGCCCCGATCCAGATCGGCCGGGTGGCGCTGATCGTCAACGACCTCGACAGGGTCGCGGATTTCTACCAGTCCGCCATCGGGCTGGAACGGCTTTCGGGCGGCGGCGAGGAGCTGGTGCTGGGCGCCGGCAGCCTGCCGCTGCTGGAGCTGCATCGCGACAAGGCCGCCCGGCCGCGCCCGCAAGAGGCGGGGCTGTTCCACACCGCCTTCCTGCTGCCCGACCGTCGGGCGCTGGGGCGTTGGCTGCGCCATGCCGCCGACCGGGGGATCGGCCTTGACGGCGCCTCGGACCATCTGGTCAGCGAGGCGGTCTATCTGCGCGACCCCGAGGGCAACGGCATCGAGATCTATGCCGACCGGCCGCGCTCGGCCTGGCAGCATGACGGCGCCGAGGTGCGGATGGACACCGGCGCGCTGGACCTGCGCGCCCTGCTGGCGGCGGCGGACGGGCCCTGGCGCGGTGCGCCCGGGGGCAGCGTGGTCGGGCATGTGCACCTGCAGGTCGGCGATCTGGCCGCGGCCGAGGATTTCTGGATGAACCGTCTGGGCATGGCGCGCATGGCGCATCGCTTCGGCGCCAGCTTCTTCGCCACCGGCGGATATCATCACCATGTGGCGGGCAATGTCTGGAACAGCCGCGGCGCGGGCTTGCGCAGCCCGGATGCGGCCGGGCTGGCCGAGGTGGTGCTGGCCGCCGATCCCGACCGGCTGCAGGCGCTGGGGGCGACCGAGTTCCGCGACCCCTGGGGCACCCGGATCCGCGTCGAGCCCAGGCGGTGACGCCGGCCGGGGGCTCTGCCCCCGCGCCTTCCCGGCCCCTCGACGGGGCCGGGAAGGCGCTCCCCCGGGATATTTGTCCAAGAAAGATCTCAGGCCGGGCGCCAAAGCCCGCTGCGGCGCGTGAAGCGCAGATGTTCGGGCGGGCGGAAGCCGGGTTCGGTCATGGGTGCGACATGGCGTTCGACCAGCAGGTCCGGGCCGGCGAAGTCCAGCACGGCGAATTCGTTCTGACGGTCGCCGGGGCGGTCGCAAAGCGCGGTGCCGGCCTGGACCTGCAGGATCGCCCGCCCCTCGTCGCCGAGGAAGGCGCCGATCGACCACAGATGCAGATGGCCGGACAGGACCAGTTGCACGCCCTCGGCCTCGAAGCGGGCCAGGGCGGCGGGGGCGCCCTGCATCAGCGCCTTGTCCACCTGCGGGCGCTGCTGCATCGGGTGGTGCAGCGCGACGATGTTGATGCAGTCGGGGTCCAGCCCGGCGATCACCCGCGCCACCTGCGCCGGCGTGATGATCCCGCGCTGCCAGGCCATCGGATCGACGCTGTTCACGCCCTGCACCCGGAGGTGGCCGACATGGCCGACAGGCTCGAGATTCTCGGCGATGGCGCGGCGCCAGCGGCGATAGGGGCGCATCATCCGGTCCGCCAGCCGATAAAGCGGGATGTCGTGATTGCCGGGCACCGCCAGCAGCGGCGATTCGATCCGCCGCAGGAAGGCGGCGGCTTGGGCGAATTGCGCCGAGCGACCGCGATGGGTCAGGTCGCCCGTCACCACCACCAGATCGGCGCGGGCGGCGTTGATCCGCTCGATCAGCGGCTCGACCAGCGGCTTGCGCTCCAGCCCGAAATGCAGGTCCGAGAGATGCAGGATGCGGGTCATCCGGCATCCCGCCCGCCGCTTCCAGCCGGGACCAGCACCTTCAGCGCGCCGTGCCGCACGCGGACGCGAAAGGGTGAATCCATCCAGGTCTTTTCGCCGTCATGGGCGACGTATTCATGGCGCGGCACGGTCTCTAGCTCGAATTCATCGGCGCAGATCAGGTCGAAATCGGCATAGCGCGCCGTCTTGCCGATGGCCAGCCGCAGGGCCGAGCGCACCAGCGGCCCCGGCCGCCTGGCCCGCGCCACCAGCAGCGCCAGCTGGCCCCGGCGCACGCAATCGGCCCCCTCCAGCCCGAAACTGTCCAGCTGGTAGGCGCTTTTCGCCACGAAGGCCAGCGCGGTGGTGAAATGCCGCTCTTCGCCATTCGCGCGCACCGTCAGGTGCAGCGGCCGGCGCAGGGTCCACAGCGCCACCACCGCCGACCAATAGGCCGCAAGCCGCGAGCGGCCCCAGCGGCGATAGATGCTTTCGCGGCGCCGCAGGATCTCGGGATAGGCGCCGAAGCTGGCGTTGTTCAGGAAGATCATGCCGTTCATCTCGCCGACATGGACCCGGCGGATGCGGGGGGCGTCGAAGATCGCCAGAGCCGCCTCGACCGTCTCGCCCGAGTCGAGGTCGCGGGCGAAATAGTTGAAGGTGCCGCCGGGGATCACCGCCATCGCCACCCGCGTGCCCGCGACCGCTCCGGCCACGGCGGCCTGGGTGCCGTCGCCCCCCGCCGCGACGATCAGGTCGAAGCCCTCGGCCACCGCGGCCCGGGCCATGGCGGGCAGGTCGGCGCCCTTGCCGGTGCCGCGGACCTCGAACGCGGCCACCCGCCCGTGCAGCGCGCCGCGCAACTTGCCGGCGATGTCCTCGCCCGCCTCGCGGCCCGAGCCCATGTTCACGATGGCACAGACCCGTGCATTGCCCAGTTCGAATCCGGGGCCTTCCGCAGGGTCGCATTGGCTGGTCATCTGGTCGTCTTTCCCCGTTGCCACGCCCCGCAACCCCCTTGCCCGGCGCCGGGTTCCGACCCTGCCCATGGGTAAATCTGCGACATTTCGCCTGCCGGGAATAATCCTGATCTTTTTACTTGCCTTTCCGGAGGTGCTTTGACAGATTGCGCCCGGGAAGCTGAGGGGCGGGACATCCACCCGACCGGCCCGGCCCCTTGGGGGTTGCGGCGGTTCGCCACCCGAGACGTCAGTCACCAACCCTGCGCAGGAGAGTTCTGCCCCGGATATCTGATCGCAGCATCGTCCATGTCTGCGCAGCCCACGCCATTTTCCCCGCAGCGGGCGGCACCCGGGCCCGGGGCGAAATTCCTTTGAAAAGAGATGCATCATGAACATCCGCCTGTCCGAGGCGCCTGAGAAAGCGGCGTCGCCTGTGCCTGATCCAGTCCTTTTCGGTTTCGACGGCCCTTCGGGGCGCATCCTTGGCCGGGGCGCGGCGCGGCGGGTCGCCCCCGGCAATGCGGCGACGCTGGAGGCGCGGGTCGCAGCGGCCCTTGCCGCAGCCGCGCCGGGCGAGATGATCGGCGGTGCCCTGCCCTTCGACCGCGAGGCGGCGGACTGTCTGTGGCAATGCCGGCGCGGCGAGGCGCCCGCGCCGACGGGCATCGCGCCGCAGGGCCTGCCGCTGCCGGACTGGCACCTGGCCGCCGAGCCTGCGGCAGGGGACTATGCCGGCGCCGTGGCCCGCGCGCTTGGCATCATGGCCGAAGAGGCCGGCAGCCGCCACGCGCTGGAAAAGATCGTGCTGGCCCGCACGCTGCTGGTCGAATCCGCCGTCCCGATCCCGGTCGAGGCGCTGATGGCCCGGCTGCGCGCCGACCGCAGTGTCACGGCCTTCCGCGTGGCGCTGCCCGCCGGGCCCGACCATCCGCAGGGCCGGACGCTTTGCGGCGCCACGCCCGAGTTGCTGGTCGAGAAGCGGGGCCGCAGCATCGCCTCGCATCCGCTGGCAGGTTCGGCGCGCCGGCTGGCCGATCCGGTCGCCGACCGCGCCGCCGCCGAGGCGCTGGCCGGCTCGGGCAAGGATCACCGCGAACATGCGCTGGTGGTGGAATCCATCCTCGACACGCTGGCGCCCTGGTGCCGCGAGTTGGGCTGCCCCGAGGGCACGCGCGTCACCTCGACCCGCAGCATGTGGCACCTGGGCACCCGGATCGAGGGGCGGCTGAAGGACGAGGGCACGCCCTCGGTCGTGCTGGCCTCGGCACTGCATCCGACGCCGGCGGTCTGCGGCGTGCCGATGGCGCGGGCGGCGGGCTTCATCAAGGCCCTTGAACCCGTGGCGCGGGATTTCTATGCCGGCGCGGTCGGCTGGTGCGAGGCAGGCGGCGACGGCGCCTGGTATGTCGCCATCCGCTGCGCCGAGATCAGCGGCCGGCGGGCGCGGCTTTATGCCGGGGCGGGGATCGTTCCCGGCTCGGACCCGATGGCCGAGGCCGCCGAAACCGGCGCGAAATTCGGCGCCTTCCTGGCCGCCTTGGGCCTGCCGCAGGATGCGGGCCTGGCCGGGGTGGCGCGCAAGGACGGAGAGAACTGATGGCCCTGCCCGGCATCGCCCCCTATGCCCCCCCAACCGAGGCCGAGCTGCCCAAGGCCCGCGGGCCCTGGCAGCCCGACCGCGACCGGCTGGCGCTGCTGGTCCACGACATGCAGCGCTATTTCTGCCGCCCCTATCCCGAGGGCGCGCCGCTGGCGCCGGTGGTCGGCAATATCGCGCGGCTGATCCATGCGGCGCGGGCGGCGGGCGTGCCGGTGTTCTACACTGCGCAGAAGGGCGACCAGTTCCGCCCGGATCGCGGCCTGCAGGCCGACCTGTGGGGGCCGGGCATGAGCGCCGTCCCCGAACACGAGGAGATCCTGCCCGAACTGGCCCCGGCCGCGGGCGACATCGTGCTGGTCAAGCATCGCTACAGCGCCTTCCAGCGTTCCAACCTGGAGCATCTGATGCGGGCGCGCGGCCGCGACCAGCTGATGATCTGCGGCGTCTATGCCCATATCGGCTGCCTCGCCACCGCCGTCGAGGCGTTCCAGCGCGACATCGAGGTCTTTGCCGTGGCCGATGCCCAGGCCGATTTCTCGCGCGAGAAGCACGACATGGCCATGGGCTGGATCGCCGCCACCTGCGGCGTGGCCCTGTCCACCCGGCAGGCGCTGGCCGCACTGGAAGCGCAAGAGGTGAAGTCATGCGCCTGACCGGATTTCAGGGCCGGACCGCCATCGTCACCGGCGCGGCCGGCGGCATCGGCCGGGCCGTGGTCGCCGCACTGCTGGACGCCGGCGCGACGGTCGTCGCCAGCGATACCGAATCGGCGCTGGCCGCGAACCCGGTCGCGGGGGCCGAGAACCGGGCACTGGACGTGCGCGACGGCGATGCCGTCGAGGCGCTGGTGGCCGAGGTCGAGGCCGCGCATGGCCCGCTGGGGCTGGGCGTCCATGCGGCCGGCGTGCTGGGCATCGGGCCGCTGCTGGATATCGCGCCCGAGGAATGGGAGCGGGTGATGGGCGTCAATGCCCGGGGCACCTTCAACGTCACCCGCGCCTTCGGCCGCGCCATGGTGCGCAACGGCGGCGGCGCCATTGTCGCGGTCAGCTCGAACGCGGCGGGGATTCCGCGCCTGAACATGGGCGCCTATGCCGCATCCAAGGCGGCGGCGACCATGCTGGTCCGCTGCCTGGGGCTGGAACTGGCGGCGCAGGGCGTGCGCTGCAACATCGTCGCGCCGGGCTCGACCCTGACGCCGATGCAGACCGGCATGTGGACCGAGGACGGCGGCGCCGGCGAGCGCGCGGTGATCGAGGGCAGCCTGGAAGCCTATCGCACCGGCATCCCGCTGAAGAAGCTGGCGACGCCCGAGGACATCGCCGGCGCGGTGATGTTCATGCTGTCGGATCAGGCGGGCCATGTCACCATGGCCGACCTGTATGTCGACGGCGGCGCGACGCTGCGCGCCTGAAGCCCGTTACAGCCGCGACGCGATCAGCGCCCACCAGTTGTCCAGCGACGGCTCGCGGGCCAGCTCCTCGAAGCTGGCCTCGATGCCCATCTGCTTCAGTTCGGACGAAAAGGTCATCACCGCGATCGAATCGAGCCCGTAAAGGACGAGGTTCTCGCCCGGCTCGATCTCGCAATCGTCCTCGATCATCGCGGCCACGCGGGCGGCCAGCCATTCGGGGCTGAGATCGGTCTTTTCGGCAATATCCATCCTTCGTCCTTTCAGGCGGTTTCGGCCACCAGGCTGTCGCGCAGGCGGCGCTTGTCGATCTTGCCCACCGCCGTCAGCGGCAGTTCGGGCAGGAAGCGGAAACGGTCGGGCAGCTTGTATTCGGCCACGCCCAGTTCCAGCAGGTGCCGGCGCAGCGCCGGCGGGGAAAGCTTGCCCGCCCCGTCGCGCAGCACCAGGAAGGCGCAGCTTTTCTCGCCCAGATGCGCATCGGGGGCCGCGACCAGCGCGGCATGGGTGATGTCGGGATGGCGGACCAGCAGGTTCTCGATCTCCTCGGCGGCGATCTTCTCGCCGCCGCGGTTGATCTGGTCCTTGATGCGGCCGACGACGCGCAGGTTGCCGCCCTGCCGCACCACCACGTCGCCCGAGTGATAGAAGCCCTCGGCATCGAAGGCCTTCGCATTGTGCTCGGGGCTGCGGTAATAGCCGCGGAAGGTATAGGGGCCGCGGGTGGCCAGCGCGCCCGGCGTGCCATCGGGGACCGGCTGGCCGTCCTCGTCCAGGATGCGGACCTCGTCGTCGGGGCTGATCGGGCGGCCCTGGGTGGTAAAGATCACCTCCTCGGGGTCGGTCAGGCGGGTGTAGTTCACCAGCCCTTCGGCCATGCCGAAAACCTGCTGCAAGCGGCAGCCCAGCAGTTCCGGCACGCGCCGAGCCGTGGCCTCGGCAAAGCTGGCGCCGCCGACCAGCATCAGGTCGAGGCTGCCGATCTGCACCCGGCGCGCGGGCTCTTCCTCGACCGCGCGCAGCCACAGCGCCACGGCGGGCGGGACCAGCGGGGCCATGGTGACGCGCTCGCGGGCGATGATGTCGAAACAGGTCAGCGGCTCGGGGCTGGGGGCCATGACCACCGTGCCGCCGGCATGGAACACCCCCAGCGCGCCGGGCGAGCTCATGGTGAAGTTGTGCCCCGCCGGCAGCGCGCAGAGGAAACGCGTGGCCGAGGTGACGCCGCAGATCTCGACGCTGGCGCGGATGCTGTAGTCGTAATCGTTATGGGTGCGCGGAATCAGCTTGGGCGTGCCGGTGCTGCCGCCCGACAGCTGGAAGAAGGCAACCTGATCGGCGGGCGTCGGCCCGGCCCCCGCCGGCAGTTCGGCGCCATCGGCCAGCCAATGGGTCAGGCTGCGTTCGGGCGCGTCCTCGCCCAGCAGCAGGACATGGCCCACCCCGCCGGCGCGCAGCTCATCGGCAAGGGCGTCGTCGCGGAACAGCTCGTGCTGGCGCGAGGCGATGACCAGACGCGGCGCGATCTGGCGCACATATTCGGTCAGCTCCAGCCGGCGATGGCTGAACAGCGCATTCACCGGCGCCACGCCGATGCGCAAAAGCGCGAAGAAGGCGATGTAGAACTCGGCCACATTGGGCAGCTGCACCACCGCCGTGTCGCCATGGCCCAGCCCCTGCTGCGCCAGCCGCGCCGCCAGGTTGCGCGACAGCCGGTCCAGGTCGGCATAGCTGAAACGCCGGTCGCCGCAGACCAGCGCCTCGGCTGCGGGCGCGGCGGCAAGCTGGGCGTCGAGGATATGGGTCAGCGGCTGGTCGATCCAATAGCCGGCCTCGCGATAGCGTTGCGCGAGATCCTGCGGCCAGGGGCTGAATTCAATCATGCGAATACCTTATCGACGGCAAAGCCCCGCTCAGGGCACCTGCGGCACCTTGACGGGCGTTAATAGTTGAGTATTTTTATCTCGCTTTCTCTCTCGAAGCAAGCCAGCCGCGCCTTCCCGGCGTTTCCCAGCCAGCCCTCTCTCGCTTCGCATCGTCAAGCCTTGGGACAGGGACGGGATTTCATGACGCATCATCAGGCCGCGGGGTTGTGGATGCCCCTGACGCTGGCCCAGCTGGATTTCTGGGAAGAGTTCCGCTTTCACCCCGGCGAGGCGGTCTCGACCGTCGCCCATGCCATGGAACTGCGCGGGGTCGCCGAGCCCGAGGCGCTGGCCCGCGCCATCGAGGCCACCATCGCCGAGACCGACATCATGGCGTTGCGCTTCCGCACCAACGCCGACGGCCAGCCGGTGCAGCGGGTCGATCCGGCGCGGCGGCCCGCGCTGCGCCGCATCGACCTGTCGGACCGCGCCGATGCGCGCGACCACGCCTTCGCGCTGATGCAGGCCGATGTCGATGCGGCGCTGGACCTGCTGGCGCAACCCATCGCGGCGCAATGGCTGATCCGGCTGGCCAACGGGCATTACCTCTGGTTCAACCGCGGCCATCACATCGCGCTGGACGGCTATGCCATGGGCCTGATCGAGCGCCGCTGCGCCCAGCTTTACGCCGCGCTGGTCCAGGGCGCCGATCCCGGCCAGCCGCTGCGCCCGCTGGCCGACTATCTGAACGAGGAAACCGACTATCGCGCCAGCCCGCGCCACGCCGCCGACGGCCGGCACTGGGCCGCGGTGCTGGAAGCCGAGCCGCACCCGCGGGTGCTGCGCAAGGGCTCCGAGGACTATCCCGCCGAGGCGCTGTCGGCCGCGCATGACCTCTCGGCCCTGCGCGAGGCGCTGATGCGGCAGGCGCAGGCGGTCGGCATGGGCTGGCCGGACCTCTTGACGGTGCTCTGCTCGGCCTGGGCGGCGCTGCGCCTGCGCGACGGCTCGGCCGCGTACAAGCGCGATGCGCAGGGCCGCATCGCCATGCCGGTCTGGCTGCCCTATATGAGCCGCATGGGCAGCGTCGCCGTCTCGGTCCCGGCGCTGGTGGTGAACATCCTGCCGCTGGACGTGACGCTGCATCCGGGCGAACCGCTGGCCGAGGCGCTGGCCCGGCTGGGCGCGCGGCTGCGCAAGCTGCGCCGCCATGGCCGCTATCGCATCGAGCAGATCGCCGAGGATTACGGCATGGAACCGCGCAGCCGCTTCTTCTTCTCGCCGCTGATCAACGTGCTGCCCTTTGACGAGGCGCGCTTCGCCGGCTGCGACACCGCGCGGCACGTGCTGTCGAACGGGCCGGGCGACGGGTTCAACATCACCATCCGCGGCGATGGCGAGGCGCGGGGGCTGGAGCTGCTGGTCGAGGCCGATCCGACCCTGACCCCGCCCGGGGATTTCGCCCGGCTGGCCGGGGGCCTGCCGCGCTTCCTTTCCGCGGCGCTGGCGCCGGAAAACCTGGCGCGGCCGCTGGACGAACTGCCCGGCTGACGCGCCCTTGCCGGCCCGCCCGCCCCGGCGCAGACTGCCCAGGCAGGAGGGCACGGGATGGACAACGACGACATGCGCCTTGCCACGGCCGGCGATCTGGCCGGAATCGAGGCGCTGGTGAACAGCGCCTATGCGCATTACGTGCCCCGCATCGGCCGCAAGCCGGGGCCGATGCTGGACGACCATGCCGCGCGCATCGCCGCCGGCCGGACGCATCTGCTGGAACGGGACGGCGCGGTGCTGGGCCTGATCGTGCTGATCCCGCAGGCCGATGCGCTGCTGGTCGAGAACGTGGCGGTTTCACCCCGGGCGCAGGGGCTGGGGCTTGGCCGGCGGCTGATGGATTTCGCGGAAAAGCGCGCCCGCGCGGCGGGCCTGCCCCGGCTGCGGCTTTATACCCATGTGGCCATGGTCGAGAATCAGGCGCTCTATGCCCGGCTCGGCTATGCCGAAACCCGCCGCGTGACCGAGGCCGGGCTGCACCGCATCTATATGGAAAAGCCCCTGGCCTAGTCGCGATAGGGAATCGCCGCCGCCGCCCCCGGCCGCTGCGGCCCGGCGGGAATGAAGCTGCGGGCGCTGCAGCCCGTCGCGTCGCGCGCCGCCGGTCCGGAGGGGCGTCGCGGCGGCAGCTCGAACCCGGCGCAAAGCCGATAGCTGCGCGGCCCCGTCACCTCGTAGCGATAGGCGTCGCCGGTAAAGGGATCGGCCAGCCGCACCTGCCAGTCGCATTGCGGCGTGATCGCCAGCGCCGCGGGCAGACGGTCGCCGTTCTCGCGCGCCAGACAGACCACCAGCCGGGCCAGCGCCGAAAGGTCGCTTTCCCGCTCGCGGTCGCGGCGCTCCTTGCGGGCCTGGCCGGGGCCGCCGGTCAGCGCCAGCCCGGCGATGACCGCGACGGCGGCCAGCAGCGCAATGGCAAAGGCGGCCCAGCCCTTAATCATTCAGCTCGTCCCGGTAATAGGCGAAGACCAGCCCCGCGACTCCGGCCACCAGCGCGGCCTTGGCGGCGAAACGCGCGGTCAGGTCGCCGTTCAGCAAGGCATAGATCACCGAGATCCCGTCCGCCAGGAACACCAGCGAGGCGACCAGCAGCGTCAGCGAGGCGAACCATTTGCGCACCAGCGACCGCCGCCGCCCGGCATCGCCCTGGCTGATCCGCGCCACCCGGCGGTTGAGCGCCAGGAACAGCGGCACGAAGGCGATCAGCGAGGCGATGGACCAGCGCACCGAGCTGCCGGGGCCGTAATAGGGCCGGTCGGCCGGATCGGGAATCAGCCGGTCGATCAGCGCCATGCCCAGCTCGCAGACATGCCAGCCGATCATGCCCAGCGACAGGAACAGGAGCCCGTAAAGCAGCGCCTCCTGCGCCGAGGCATAGGGGCGCGGGCGCGGCACCGGCGGCAGGCCGGGGGCGGTTTCCCAGCCCTCCAGCGCCTCGTCGATCTCGGGCGCGGACCAGCCGGCATGGGCCAGCGCCCGGGCGATGCCGTCGCGGTCGCCGCCTTGCGCCATGGCCCGGCGGACGAATTCGGAAAGCTGGTCGGATGGTTTCATCGGCGTCCCCTCTGGCCGGCAGGTTTCGGCAAGCCGGGCCTCCGGTCAAGCCCGCCGCGCCCGTTGCGGAGGGCTTTCGCGCCGGCCCGGAGCATGGCGCGAAAATTTTCCCGGCCGCGCGATTTTTCCCCTTGCACCCCCCGGCGCGCTCCCATAAATGACGCCTCACCGAAGGCGAAGCGTCATCGGAACGGAGCGCGGGCGTAGCTCAGGGGTAGAGCATTACCTTGCCAAGGTAAGGGTCGTGAGTTCGAATCTCATCGCCCGCTCCAAATTCTTCCTTCGGGATCGGCGAAGAGGCGGCCTTTCGGGCCGCTTTTTGCTTTTCCGGCACCCGTTTCCGCGCAGCAGGATCAACCTGCGGCAGACCTGTCACCCGGGCTCTGGCCATTTTCGGCGAATCGGCGCTAGTATGGCACCGGAGTTGCCCCGGCTGCCACATCCGGGACAGCCGTCAGGAACAAGCTGCCGCGCCTCGCAACCACAATCCCCCGAATCGCGGCCAGTCAAGCGTGAGGTGATCATGCCGGCTCTGGAAGCTCTGATCGAACGGAAACTGCAACAGCTCTCGGTCCCCTTGGCGGTGCACCTGCCCTCGGGGCGGCGGCTGGGCCCGCCCGACGCGCGGGTCACCATCACCTTCAAGGACATGGCCGCGCTGGCACCGCTGGCCTCGGCCCGGCTGGGGCGGCTGGGCGACGAGATCGTCCGCGGCCGCGCCCGGATCGAGGGCTCGATGCGCGACCTGATGCGGATCGTCGCGGCGCTGGTGCCCCAGGACGGCCAGCCGGTCACACCGAAGCCCTGGCAGCGGCTGTCCAATCACCTGCTTTCGGTGCTGCGCCACAGCCGCGGCCGCGACGCAAGGCAGATCCGCGCGCATTACGACGTCTCGGACGAGTTCTACGCGCTCTGGCTCGATCCGCGCCGGGTCTATTCCTGCGCCTATTTCGCCGAGCCGCAGATGACGCTGGCGCAGGCGCAAGAGGCCAAGCTGGACCTGATCTGCCGCAAGCTGGACCTGCGCCCGGGCGAGCGTTTCGTCGATATCGGCGCCGGCTGGGGCGGGCTTTTGCTGCATGCCGCGCGCCATTACGGCGTCGATGCCACCGGCATCACCCTGTCGCAGAACCAGTTCGACCATGTCAGCCGCATCATCGCCGAGGAGGGCCTGGGCGACCGGGTTCGCATCCTGCTGTGCGACTATCGCGATCTCGAGCCGGGGCGGCCTTTCGACAAGCTCGCCTCGGTGGGGATGTTCGAGCATGTGGGCCGCGCCAGGATGGGCACCTATTGCGAGACCCTGCGCCGCCTGCTGCGCCCCGGCGGGCTGGCGCTGAACCACGGCATCGCCGCCTCGGGGCTGGACGATGCCATGGTCGGCGGCGGCCTGGGCGATTTCATCGAGAAATACATCTTCCCGGGCGGCGAGCTGATCCATGTCAGCCAGGCCATCCGCAGCATGTCCCAGGCCGGGCTGGAAATGGTCGATACCGAAAACCTGCGGCCGCATTACGCGCGCACGCTTTGGGCCTGGTCCGACGCGCTGGAAGCGCAGCTGCCCGAGGCCGAGCGGGTTCTGGCGCGCTCGATGCCGCCGAACCGCGCCTCCGAGGTGCTGCAGGCCTATCGGCTGTATCTGGCGGGCTGCGCGCTGGCCTTCGAGCAGGGCTGGGTGGCGCTTTACCAGATCCTGCTGATCCGCCCCGATCCGAGCCTGGCAACCCCGGACCTGCCCGGCGCGCAATCCGCCTATCCGTTCCGGCGGGACCATATCTATCGCTGAGCCAGCGACGGGGATGGCGGCGGTCCGGCCGTCTGCCGGAAAGCGCCGGGCCCGCAACAACCCTCTTGACCCCGCGCCGCGAAAACCCTAGCAAACGCGAGGCTCCGGCGGGTTGGCGGAGAGGTTACGCAGCGGATTGCAAATCCGTGAAGACCGGTTCGATTCCGGTACCCGCCTCCAAGTCTTTTCAAGAGCTTGTGCCGTTCCGGTCTTTCCCCTCATTCCGGCGTTTACAGTTTCGTTCACTTTGCGCCCCCTTTCGACCGAAGGGGGCGACGCGGAAGGTGCGCTTCCAATGCAGGCACTCCTCGATGTTTCGATCCCCGCCCCCGCGAAGGGAGCGACGGGTTGTAGCGCATGCGCAGCGTGTCCGTGTTCAGGTTTCGATCCCCGCCCCCGCGTAAGGGATCGCAAAGATAATCCTGCGATGCCCATGACGTGCCGCGTGGTCCAACGCAAAGCCCAGTGAAGCCAGCGTCTTGCCGCCGCCGGTGGGCACGGTCAGCGTGAAAAGCCCCGGCGCCATCGCCGCAGCCTGCCGGACATGGATCAGGATCTCGGCGCGCAGGCGGTTGATGCGGCCATTCTGGCGAAACCCCGCCATATGCGCACCGAAGGCGTCTCTCCATTCCGGCAACAGATCGGCCAGGGCCGGCCAGTCGCGATCCGGCCGCGTGCCGTTCAGCCCGGCATAGAAGGACTCGGTATCGCGGAAATCGGCATCGACCAGACAGGAAAACACCATGCGCGCCGCGACCGACAGGTCGAAGCCGCAAGATGCCGGGCGCATCAGCTTAGCCAGTTCCCTGGCAACCGGGCCAAAATCTGGGCTGGCCGCGGCCGAGATTTCCGGCGCGATCGGGTCGCGGAAGGTCTCAAGCCGGCGCTCCATACTGCTGTCGCCGCCATGGCGATCAGGCAACCCGGCGTGATGGCCCAGAATAGCATAGCCGATCACTTCAGAAATTGGCCGCAAACCGGCAGGCGTCCGGGCATGCAGCAGGGCAGCCCCAGCCGTCGAATGATCCACAAGCAATTTTTCGCCGGACAGGACACGATCAAAGGCGGGGTCATATTTGCCAAAGTCATGGAAAAGGCCAGCCATATACGCCGCCGCCGGCAACCCGAGGGGTGCAGCTCGACCGGCAGCCAGAGCAGCCGTATTCTCGAGATGGTCGGCCAGCAATTGCCAATCGCTTCGATCCTCACGAATACCCGTATGCGCATAGTATTTCAAAATCTTCATTCCTCCAGCCGCAGGCTATTGACTGATAATAAATTCGAGAAACGAGTATTACCAGCGTTTGGGGGCAGAGCTGCTCCAACCCGCAAACAAGTGCTTTCTTAGGATTCGGGCAATTCGAATGGGCAGGTGGCGAATTGCGATACCGGGAACTCGAACTCTACCGCGTTTCATAATCCGAAGAACAAACGCGATCTTGCCCAGGATCTCGATATCCTGCCGATCGCCATATTATGTATTGCCGACGGATTCGCCGCTCTCTACGCTATTATCAGTCCGCTCTCGCCCGTTTGCAACAGTCACCCTCCCAGGTCGCTTCGTTATGGACGAACGGTGGCGCTCACGAGATACGCAGATGCGATGCCGTGAGGCGCCCGCCACACATCGAATCAATATCGCCCTTAGCGGCACGCCTCGGCATATTCGCGGGATCTTCCCGGACGTCCTCCAGCCCGATGACGGGGGCGGAATCAGCGGCCAAGACGCTCGGCACCCCCACGGCCCAGGCGATCATGGCAGCGATTTTTATGGAGACCCCAAAACATGCCCGCAGTTCCAGTTCACGGGCCTCGGCGCATCTCGCACGATCTGAACGATATCGCGGGGGTCTGATCCCATCGCTATAGCTATTTCGACCAGTTCCACCACCTCGACCCGCCGCTCGCCGTCCTCGTACTTCGCCACGAAGGATTGAAGGTGCGCATTGCCGGAGGCAAAGGGGATACAGCCGCCCGGACCGGCGAAAATGCCGCCGGGCCTGGTTCAGTAGCAGCCGATCTTGGCGATCCGGCCGTCTTCGCCGATCTCGAAATTCATCCGGCTTGCACGGAAATCCATCGTCACCGCATCGCGCGGACCAATGACGCGCGTGCCCGCGGGCAACGTCATCCTGTCAAGGACCCCGCGCGGCTGGCCGATCAGGCCGCGGAAGGATGCCGCGTTGCAGCTGTCGGACTCGGTCCCGGGGGCCTGCGCCGGAGGCTCGGCCTCGACGCAGGCGGCAAGCGCGCAAAGCGGGACGAGCAGCAGGAAACGCCGCATCCGTCAGCCGCAGTCGATGTTGTAGATGTTGCCGGCCGCATCCAGGCGGAACACGATGCGCAGCGGGTCGTATTCCTGCGGCTCGATGCCGCGATATTCCACGACCCGATATTCGCGCGTGACGCCCAGGCTGGGGATGATCGTGCCGGGTTGGCCCAGGGCCGAAACGTAATTCTTGGCATGGCAGGCATCGGGCTCGCGCGATTCCAGCCCGCTGACGCCGGCCACCGGGACGGGCGGCAAGGGCTGCACGGCGGCAACCGGCTCGGGCGCGGACTGATAGGCCGGCGCGCAGGCGGCCAGGGGGGCAAGGGCAAGAAGCGCGATCAGGGCTCGGGTCATCGGGCGATCATCCAGTGAGAGAATTTCTGCCGCGGCATCATAAGCGGGCCGCAGGGGAATGAGAAGCGGCCCCCCGCAGGAAGCGCCGGTGCGTTGCATCAAAGCATGGCTACCTATTCGGCAGCCTCGATCAACGATTTGCGACCATTGCCATAGCAGGCCAGGAACATGGCCACCGCGCTGCGATTCACCTTGCGCAGCAGCTCCTTGTCCACCGATTGCGGTCCCAGGAACAGGGCGCGGTCGTGGATGGTCACGCCCGCCAGCTCGATCAGCTGGTCGGCCGCCAGCTCCAGGTCCGTGATGCTGAGTTCGCCGCGCTGGACGCAACGGTCGAGATAGCCGATGAGCTGCTGGCGCAGCAGCGCCGGCCCGGATTCGTAATATTCCTGCGCCAGAGAGGGGAAACGCTCGGCCTCGCCCACGCTGACCCGAAAGATGCGCAGCCCAAATTCCGAGATCATATGCGCCGAGATGATCTGCACGATGAAGGGCAGCACCTGCTCGACCGGCAGGTCGACCTCGATCAGCGCGCTGGCATCGGCGGCCTCGCGCGCAAGCTCGTTGCGGAAGACCTCCATGAACATGATGCGCTTGTCGGGAAAATAGCTGTAGAGCGTCGCCTTGGACACCCCCGCCTCGCGGGCGATGTCGTCGACGCTTGCCCCCTCGAACCCATCGCGCAGAAAGATCGTACGGGCGCCTTCCAGCACCTGCAAAAATTTTCGGCCGCGCGTCACCGGAAGAGCCTTAGGCATCCGCAAGAAACCCCCTCATTACTCCTTAACTTGCTCCGCAAGGCCCGCGGAACAAAAAACTCGTACACAGTGACGCCGACGCAAATCGAACCTTCATGTTCATAAGGCAAACCGGATTCTTTGCAAAGCCTCCGCGCGGCGAAGTCCAATATGTCTAATACCTCGCGCATTGATTGGCCCAGCAATGCTGACGGATCAATAGCGAATCGTCCACCGTTGGGGCACCGGGCGGATATGACGGAAAAAACCCGAAAAAACAGGCGCTTTTCCGCGCATGACCGGTTGGGCGGAAAGAATGCCGCCAGAACCGTCCGACCGGGGACGATCCGAGTCCTGCGTCGCCGGACCCGTTGGAACAGTCCATTTCCCATGATTCGGCAAGGCAGCGGCGTCCCCGCCGCAAAGCTCGATGGTCCCGCAGCGCGATGCGCCAGGACGCCCCTTCCTCCGCCACGATTCGACATCCGGACCAACGGCCCGCGCCGGCGAAGGAGGGAAATCGCAGAAAGCGACGCCGGCGGGTCGGTGCCGACGGCGCACGCCGCCCCGCGTGACCTCTACCTTGTCGAGCAATTCGAAGCGCTGGCGGACCGTCACCACAATCTCAGCTTTGCGGCTGTCTTGTCGGATACGCAGACGCCCCCATCGGCATGGCGCGTGACTGACGCAGTGGCCCAGGATCTCAACCGACTTCGACGGTAGAAAAAGGCTCCCCAAAGTGTGAACCGGCGTGCAAAATTGACCCCGTAACGGGGTAATCGGCTTCCAAAAATGACCCCCTTACGCTGATGGTCATGATGCCTCCGAGGCTATCGGGGGGCACAGTGTGGGATGCTGGTTGTGGAGACGATTGCGAAGATCCGCCGGGCGTATTTCCAGGACAAGAAGTCGATCAAGCATATCTGCCGAGAGCTGCGGGTATCGCGGAACACGGTTCGGAAGGTGATCCGGTCCGGCGCAACGGAGATGACTTACGAGCGAACCGTCCAACCGCAGCCGAAGATCGGTCCCTGGAAAGGCAAGCTCGACGAGATGCTGGCGGCGAATGCGCGCAAGCCGAAGCGCGAGCGGCTGACCCGCATCCGGATTTTCGAAGAGCTCAGGGCCCTCGGATATGACGGCGGCTACGACGCGGTCCGACGCTATGCGGCTTCGTGGTCGCAGGCGGAGCAGGAAGCGTCAGCCGCCGCCTATGTGCCACTGAGCTTCGATCCGGGTGAAGCCTACCAGTTCGACTGGAGTCACGAGGTCGTTCTGATCGACGGCGTGACCACCACGGTGAAGGTGGCTCACGTCCGGCTTTGTCATAGCCGGATGCTGTTCGTCCGGGCCTACCCGCGAGAGACGCAGGAAATGGTGTTCGATGCCCATGACAAGGCCTTTGCCTTCTTCGGCGGCGCCTGTGCGCGTGGGATCTACGACAACATGAAGACGGCGGTGGACACGATCTTCGTCGGCCGCGACCGCGCGTATAATCGCCGGTTCCAGCAGATGTGCGGACACTACCTTGTCGATCCCGTCGCCTGCACCCCCGCGTCCGGCTGGGAGAAGGGACAAGTAGAGAACCAGGTTGGCGTTGTCCGGCGGCGGTTCTTCGTGCCGCGGCCGCGCTTCAAGAGCTACGCGGAACTCAACGCCTGGCTTCAGGATCGCTGTATTGCCTGGGCCAAGGCCCATCCGCACCAGGAATTGCGTGATCGGACAATCTGGGACGTGTTCCAGGATGAGCGGGCGAGCCTGGTGCCCTACGTCGGCCCTTTCGACGGATTCCATGCCGTGCCGGCCTCGGTGTCCAAGACCTGCCTCGTTAGGTTCGACAAGAACCGCTACTCGGTCGATGGTCGCGCCGTCGGCCGTCCGGTCGAGATCCGCGCCTATGCCGAGCGGGTCGAGGTCTGGCAGGACGGCAAGATCGTCGGCCGGCACGACCGCGCCTTCGGGCGCGACAAGGCCATCTATGACCCGCTGCACTACATCCCGGTGCTGGCCCGCAAGCCCGGCGCCCTTCGAAACGGCGCTCCCTTCAAGGAATGGGAACTGCCGCCGGCGATACGACGCGTCCAGCGTAAGCTGGGGCGCGTGCCGAACGGTGACCGTCAGATGGTCCAGATCCTGAGCATGATCCCAACGGATGGACTGGAAGCCGTCGAGGCTGCCTGCGTCGAGGCCCTGACCGAAGGCGCCCCGGCGGCATCGGTCGTTCTGAACATCCTGGCCCGACATCGCGAGCCACCACCTCCGTTGACCATCGCCACGCCGGACGCGTTGCGCCTGACCTGCGAGCCCGTGGCCGACTGCAAACGCTACGACAGCCTCAGGAGACCCCGCCATGGAAAGATCACAGGTGCTGGACGCGATGGGCCAGTTGAAGCTCTACGGCATGAAGGCCGCCTACGATGAGATCATCGCCACGGCGGTGAAGCGACAGCACGAACCGCAGCAAATCGTGGGCGACCTGCTGAACGCCGAGATCAGCGAGAAACAAGCTCGCTCGATCAAATACCAGATGACCATCGCCAAGCTGCCCTTGGCCAAGGAAGTCGACGAGTTCAGCTTCGAAGACACGCCCGTAAACGAAACGCTGGTGCGCGATCTGGCCTCCGGAGAGTTCCTCGAGCATCAGCGTAACGTCGTCCTCATCGGCGGCACCGGGACCGGCAAATCCCACCTTGCCGTCAGCATCGCCCGGGCCTGCATCCGCCGTGGCAAGCGCGGCCGCTTCTTCAACGTCGTGGACCTGGTGAACAAGCTGGACGCCGAAGCCCGCGCCGACCGACAGGGACGCACTGCGGATCTCCTGTGCCGCCTCGACTTCCTGATCCTCGACGAGTTGGGATATCTGCCGTTCGCCCAGACGGGTGGCCAGCTCCTGTTCCACCTCATCAGTCGCCTTTACGAACGCACCTCGATCATCGTGACGACGAACCTCGACTTCGGCGAATGGCCGACCGTCTTCGGAGACGCGAAGATGACAACGGCGCTCCTCGACCGACTGACCCATCACTGTGACATCGTCGAGACCGGCAACGAGAGCTGGCGCTTCAAGACGCGGGAATGACCGAGACGCCGCTGGCCCGATCCGGTTGCGCTGTATGGAGGCTACACCGCATCGGGCCAGCTACCCGTGCTGACCAAGCGGGGTCATTATTGGGCGCCGAAAGGGGGTCAAAGTTGCGTGCCGATTGACACCCCAAAGGGAGTTTGATCGTGTCAGTCGCATTATGTACGCTATTTGTTCTCATCTGCATAGAAGGCCTTCCATGACAAACCAGCCTCTCATTTATGTCTTGGTGCCGATGGTGGCGTTCCTGGTCCACTATGCCCCGACTTCACAAAATGCTATCCTGATTCTTCTTCTGGTCAGTTCCTTTCTCATCATCCCAGGATACCCCGGGAGTAAGCAGGCCACCGGGCGCAAGATTATCGAGTGGGGGTTTGTCCAACCGATGGCAGCAGCAGGGGCCGTCGCGACATATTTTGTAACGGTCGAGGGCTACCCGATCTCGTCTGAACTCGTTCTCCTAGGTCGTGTTGAGCAAAGGGCTTCCGCTGGTCGGCGACCTATGATTCAAGCTCATCTCTACGTAGGAGATGATCTTGGCGCGCAACCTGATATCCGACGATGAGTGGGCCTTCTTCGAGGGCTTCATTCGTGCTGTTCGAGAGGTGGGTTCTCGACCAAGATCCATCTCCGCGTCGACGGCGCTGGCCTCCCGATGAGGACCGAAATCACGCCGGGCCAGGATTCAGATGACACCGGCTCCGATCTGGTGATGGCCGACACCCTGCCGCAGCCCGCCGTTCTGGTCGCCGACAGGAGCTATGACTCTGATAAAGATCGGGAAGATATCGAGAGCCGCAACGCCCTGCCGATGATCCCGATGCGCAAGAGCCGGAAGGTTCGCAAGGTCGTCGACATGGCCATCTACACCTTGCGCAACATGGTCGAGCGCGTTCGCCCGTTCTCTCGAACCGGTGGCATTCACGGGCTCACTCAACAAGCTGAAGAACACCCGACGGCTGGCAACCCGCTAGGACAAAACCGCAGACAGCTTCATCGGCTTCGTCGACATAGCCTGCATCAGGCTATGGCTTCGCCATTTGTCAACATGACCTAGACCAAGCAGCCGCCGAGCTTGTGGAAGACCGGTCCGGTGCCGAAGCTGCGGTGCTTTTCCAGCGTCCGGCCTGAGAGGCCGAGGAAATACGCGGCCTCCGGTGTGCGCAGGAAGCGCGGCGGCAGGTCGGAAAGGTCGGGCTTCATCGTCGGGTCTCCGTGCGGTTCGCGAGGCCGCTGGGCCGACCGCGACCATCGAGGCATCCGGGTGGGCGCTGCGCCGGGCACCGGGCAGTTCTGCCAGAAACCGGTTCAGCAGGCCGAAGCCGCGATAGGTCCCGGCGGTCCGGGGATCGAAGGCGGGCCAGTCGCGGCGCAGGGCCTCGTCCATCCGGGCGCCGTTCAGGGTTTCCTCATAGGGCGAGCGGTCCCAGGAGGCATATCCCATCACCGTGCCGCCCGGCCCCACGGCATCCAGCAGCGCCTGGACGACCCCGGCCGCTCACCCTCGACCGGGCCGAGCGCCTTCAGCGAGGCGTGGACCATCACCAGATCGCCCGGCCGCAGGCCAAGCCGCCGGAGATCCGCCGTGATCGTGGCCTTGCCGCGCATGACCCTAGGGATTGTCCCTGAACCAGTCGGCGATGGCGGGCATGTCGCGCTCGAACCCGCCGGGGATGAAGACGTTGAGAAGGCCGACACGCTCTGCGGTGCGGTTCCTGAAATCATGGGTCACGCCGGCCGGGATGCGCAGGAAGGTCCCTTGCGGCGCGTCCAGCCAGTCCTCCCCGGCAAGGAAGCTGACGGTGCCGGCGATGACGTAGAAGATCTCGTCATTGCCCTCATGCGCATGCGCACCCGGACCGTCGGCGCCGGGCTCCAGCCACCATTCCGAGACGCTGTAGCGCGCGGCCGTCTCACCCTCGTCGGCCTTGAACACCGCCGTCATCCGGCCGAGGACGTAGCGCCGTCCGTCGCCCGGCGGTAGATGGATGACACCCTTGCCCGCGTGTTCGTCGCTCATCGCTGCCTCCCGGTGGCTGGTGGAAAGGACCCCGACAGCATAGCCTGCCGAGGCCCCGCTGTCAGGTCCGCCGCCAGGAGCCCCAATGCCCGGAGGCCCTAAGTCGCGTCCTGATCCGCCTTGCGCAGAACCACCCTCAGCGTGCCGCTGCTGCCGCCGCCGCAGAAGAACCGCGCGCCGCCATCCGATTCCAACCCCGAGACCCCGGTGCCCGGCGGCATCTCCAGCCGTTCCAGCACTGCGCCGGTGGCGGGGTCGATGCGCCGGATGTCGCTTTCCTCGCCCTGCCAGGTGCCGTGCCAGAGCGCGCCGTCGGCCCAGGTGACGCCAGTGACGAAGCGGTCGCAGTCGATGCTGCGCAGCACCTTGCCGGTCTCGGGATCGACCTGGTGGATGCGGCGCCCGCGATGCTGGCCGACCCAAAGCGCGCCCTCGGCCCAGGCCAGCCCGGAATTGCCGCCCTCCGGCGCGGGAATGGTCGCCAGGACCTCGCCGCTCTCGGGATCGATCTTGCGGATGACCGGCCCGGCGATCTGGAACAGATGCCGGCCGTCGAAGGCCGTGCCGGCATCGGCGGGGATCTCCAGCGCGCCCAGCAGCTCGCCGCTGGCGAACCAGACCTGCCTTCCGTCGAAACTGACGCCATGCACCTCCTCGATCCCCGGAAAGGGGCCGTATTCGCGGATGATTTCGGCCATGCGTTTCATGAGGCCATCCTAGCGCATCGGCAGCGCGGCCGGGAGTAACAAGCCTGTCGGGAAACCCGGCACGCTTCGCGCGACCCAACGCCGGGCGCGGCCGTGGCCCAGCCATTCCACCCTGCCGGCCCGCTCCAGCGCCTTGAGCCCGCGCTGCACGCTGCGCGGGCTGACATCCAGCGCCAGGGCCAGCGCCGAACTCGACCAGGCCTCGCCATCGGCCAGCAGGGCCAGCAGCCCGGCATGATCACCCTCGACCGGCGGGGCCAGCACGGCGATCCTGCGCCCTCCGCAAGGCTCCAGCACGAAGCCCCGGCCCGTCGCCTTTATCCCGGCCAGCGGGGAGAGGTGTTCGCGCAGCCGCCCGATCTCCACCCGCAATCTTGCCCGATGCGACTCGTCGGCATGGCGGGCGCGAAAGGCACGCGCGAGCAGGGTTTCGCGCGGCGCGTCGCCGGGCCATGCCTCGGCCAGCGCGCGCAGCAGCGCCATCAGCACCGGCCGCCCGGCCAGCGGCACCAGCGTCGCGCCGCCGCGCAGAAGGTTGCGGCAGGCATCGACCAGCAGCAGGTCCGCGCCGAGCAGCGCCTCGACCCCGGCCAGGTCCAGCAGGGTCTCGCGCCCGCTTTCGATCAGCCGCCCGGCCGGGGCGTCGAAGGCGGCGCGCGCCTGTGCGACCTCGGCCGCCAATGCGGCGATGCCCGTCTGATGCGCGGCACGGGCGGCCCGGTCCAGCGCGGCCCGCGCATCGCCGGCCCGGATGCGCCGCATGGCGATGCCCGCGGCGACCAACCAGCAGCCGGGGCGCGACGCCGGGGGCAGCGCGGCGGCATCCAGCGTCTCAAGCACCGCCTCGGCCTGATCGAGACGCCCGGTCAGCAGCAGCAGCCGGGCCTGCAGGTAGCCGGCATGGGCGGCGTTCGCCCAGTCGCCTTGCGCCGCAAGCGCGCCTCGCGCCGTGCCAAGCGCCCGCTCCAGACCGCCCAGGTCGCGCGTGATCAGCGCGATTTCCGCCGCGGCCAGCCGGCAGCGGGCGCGGGCCAGGGGATCGGCACCGAGCCCCCGCGCGGCGCGGCGCAGCAGGTCCCGCGCCCGGTCCAGATCGCCAAGCTGTGCCATGGCGATGCCGCGCAGCGCCAGCGCCGGCGGGTCGTCGCGCAGGGCGACCCGCTTCAGCGCCGTCAGCGCATCCCTTGCCGCCAGCGCCTGTGACGCCGCCGCAATCCCGTCATGCTTGTTACTCACGCCCGGATGCCGCCCCGTCCTAGACTGCTTCATGTCCCGCAAAGCATCGGACGGGAGGCCCCGAATGACAACGTCCACGGAAAAGCCCGGCGCGGCCGGCTGGCTGGCCCTTGCGGCGGCGCCCTGCTTCGCCGCCATGGCCGGAATCACGGCGGCCTCGCCCGCGCTCTGCCTGTCCGACCCCGGCCCGCTGCCGCTGGACGGCATGACCATGATGTATCTGCTGATGAGCCTGTTCCACCTGCCGCCCTGGCTGCGGCTGCTGCCGGGCCAAGGCCCAACCCGGAAAGGAAACCAACCATGACCCAAGCCATCGTTTCCCGCGAGGCATGGCTGGAAGCCCGCAAGGCGCTGCTGGCCCGCGAACGCGACATGACCCATCAGCTCGACGCGCTGCGGGCCGAGCGGCGGCGGATGCCCTGGGTCCGCATCGACAAGCCCTATCGCTTCGACGGGCCCGACGGCGAGGTGACGCTGGCCGACCTGTTCGGGACCCGAAGCCAGCTTGCCGTCTATCACTTCATGCTGACGCCGGGATCGGAGCATCTCTGCTCGGGCTGTTCCTTCGTCGCCGATCATGTCGATGCCGCCCGGCAGCATTTCGAGCAGGCGGACCTGGCCTTCGCCGCCGTCTCGCGCGCGCCGGTCCCGCAGATCGAGGAGGTCCTCCGGCGGATGGGCTGGCGCTTTCCCTGGCTGTCTTCGGGAGACGGCGATTTCAACTACGATTTCGGCGTCTCGTTCACGGAAGAGGACCGCGCCGCCGGCCGGGCGATCTACAATTACGGCACGGTGATCAGGAACACCCCGGACATGTTCGGGGTCAGCATCTTCGTGCGGCAGGACGGCGCCCTCTTCCACAGCTATTCCACCTATCACCGCGGCGTGGAACTGCTGATGGGCGCGTTCAACTGGCTGGACCTCACCCCCAAGGGCCGCAACGAGAACGGCGCCATGAGCTGGCTCAGGCTGCATGACGAATACTGAGCCGGGCGCAGAGGATCAGGGCGGGCGCTGAGCATCCGGCGCTCTGGACGATATCAGGGCATCTGTCCGGACGAGGGGCCGGGCGCGGCTGGCCGGGCAAGAATGCCCCTCGATAACCGCGAGCAAGGGGAACAGGTCGCAAGCGGCCAGGGAACATGGCTTGCAGCCCCCGGCTGCCCGCCTTAAATTCCGACCATGATGTTCATGTCTACATTCTTCCCGCTGATCTGACCGGCCCTGCCGCCGGCGCTTTCGCGCCATCAGATCGACACGGCGCCCGCGATTGGGGCGCCAAGCGGAGAATGCATGATGACCAATCCCGAACCCACCGGCCTGACCGAGCGTCAGGTCCAGAGCTTCATCGAGGACGGCTTCGTCAGGATCGACGGCGCCTTCCCCACCGACCTCGCCCGGCAATGCCGGGACGAGTTGTGGGCAGCTGCGGGCCTCTCGCCCGACCGGCCCGAGGGCTGGACGCGACCCGTCATCCGGATCGCAGCGATGTCCACGCCCGCCTTCGTCCAGGCCGCCAACACCCCGCTGCTGCGCCGGGCCTATGACCGGCTTGCCGGGCCGGGGCGCTGGCTTGCGCCGCAAGGGCTGGGCAGCTTCCCGATCCGCTTCCCCTCGCCCATCGCCCCCGGCGACGATGGCTGGCATGTGGACATGAGCTTCGGCGACAGCCCGGATTTCATGGAGTGGCGGGTCAATGTCAAAAGCAGTGGCCGCGCGTTGCTGATGCTGTTCCTGTTCTCGGATGTCGGGCCCGGCGATGCACCGACCCGGATCAGGCGGGGCTCGCACGCCACCATTGCCCGAGAGTTGCTGCCCCATGGGGCGGCAGGCGCGACACTGCGGCAATTGTCGGCGAACGGCTATGCCTCGACCGAGACCTGCCCCGAGGTGCTGGCGACCGGCGGGGCGGGCACGGTCTATCTGTGCCATCCGTTCCTGGTCCATGCCGCACAGCCGCACCGGGGAACAAGACCCCGTTTCATGGCCCAGCCGCCCTTGCTGCCCAAGGGCGAGTTCGACCCGGCCTTGCCGCCCTCGCCCGTCCAACTCGCCATCCGCAGGGCCTGCGGGCTGGCGTTCTGAAGCCGGCAAGGTCCGGGGCTGCGTCAGATGACCGACGCCCAGGCATCGGTGACGACACCCTGCGTCTTCCTGGCCCTCTCCATGCCGCCGCCGTCGTTCACCTTGCGACGATGAAAAGACGGCTGCCGTCGCGGATCAGTTCCAGCGCCGCGACGGCTCGGTGGCCGGCAAGCATGTCACGCAAATCCGCGACCGAGGAAACCGGCGTCCGGTTGACGGCGACGATCATGTCGCCGCGGCGCAGGCCGATCCAGGCCGCAAGGCTGTCCGGCTCGACGCTGTCGACCATGATCCCGGCACCCCCCGCCCGGCGCGCCTCCTCCGCCGAGGCGTTGCGCAGCCGGGCGCCATCCAGCGGCGTGCCGGCGAAATCACCGGAGGAGGTCGCATCGGCGGTGATGGTCAGGTCGACCTCCCGCGCATCCCCCTCGCGCCTGACCGTCAGGCGGATGGTGCTGCCGACGGGCGTCAGGCCCAGCCGGTTTCGCAGATGCGTGGCGCCCTGCACCGGGGCGCCGTCGACAGCGGTCACCACGTCCCCCGCCTTCAGCCCCGCCTTCTCGGCGGGAGAGCCGGGCTCGACATTCGCGATCACCGCGCCGTGGATGCCGCCCAGCTCCAGCGCCTCGGCCAGGTCGGGCGTCAGATCGTGCATGCCGATGCCCAGCCTGCCGCGCCGCACCTCGCCGTGCTCGATCAGCTGCCGCATCACCGCGACGGCCATGTTGCTGGGCACCGCGAAGCCGATGCCGATATTGCCCCCTGCCGGGGTCAGGATGGCGGTGTTGATGCCGACCAGCCGGCCGTCCAGCGTCACCAGCGCGCCGCCCGAATTGCCCGGGTTGATCGAGGCGTCGGTCTGGATGAAATCCTCATAGCCCTCGCGGCTGATGCCGCTGCGCCCCAGCGCGCTGACGATGCCCGAGGTCACCGTCTGGCCCAGGCCGAAGGGGTTGCCGATCGCGGCGACGAAATCGCCGACCTGAAGGCGGTCGGAATCGCCGATCTCCAGCGCGACCAGATCCTCGGCCTCGATCCGCAGCAGGGCGATTTCCGTGGCCTGGTCGGCGCCGACGAGCTCGGCCCGGAACTGGCGCCCGTCCTTCAGGGTGACGCTGATCGCGCTGGCCTCGGCGACGACGTGATGGTTGGTCAGCACATAGCCGTTTTCGGCATCGACGATCACGCCGGAGCCGGCGCTCATCTGCCGCCGCATCGGCGGGTCGCGAAGATCGAAGAAGCGGCGGAAATAGGGATCGTTGTAAAGCGGGTTCGATACTACCGGGGTTTCCGAGACCACCGCGATATTGACCACCGCCGGGGTCACGCGCGACAGCATCGGGGCGATGGTGGGAATACCGCCCCCAGCCTCGGGCATGGGCTGCCCGACAGCCGCTTGGGGCGGCGCGACCAGCGCCAGGATCGTGCACAGCGTGATGACGGCCGCGCGCAGTCGGGGGATTTTCATCGACATCGGCAATCTCCGTTTGATCGGTGGTGATTTCCTTTCTCGCCCGAGACCAGACGGAGAACAAGAAAACGGCCCGGCGGGTTGCCGGGCCGTTCGGGAGGTCACGCTGTCGAATAGGGCCGGTCGTCGCCCGACCACAGGCTGACGCCCGCCAGGATCGCGACGACCAGACCGGCGATCACATGCACCCACATCGCCGCCGCGAGGGTCGCGAAGCCCAGAACCCAGGGCGCGATCACCGCCCAGAGGCCAAGGGCGACATTGGCCCATTCCTCAAGCCTGTGGAACGCGAAGAGCGCGGCCAGCGCGATCAGCGTCATCGCGGCCCCGACGAGCCAGGCGTTCCACGCCGCGGCGGTCTCGGCCGCGAAGCCGAGATACCAGGGCGACAGCAGAAGACCGAGACTGGCAACGACATTGGCGATGTCGAATGCCGTCCGGCGATCGAGAGACAGGGATTTCAGCATCGTTCACTCCTCCTTGTCGGTTGCTTGGTGATCCCGTCAATGGACCTTCCCCTGCGGGGGAAGGCTGGATGCGGCGGCGGCGGTTGTCGCCGCCGCGATGGCTCAGCCCTTGATGGCGATGCGCTTGACCTGCGACTGCGCCTTTTCCGTCTTGGGCAGGGTCACGGTCAGCACGCCGTTCCTGAAATGCGCATCGACCTCGTCCTCGCGGATCTCGGCGCCCAGCGGGATACGGCGCTCGAAACGGCCGTAAAAGCGTTCCGAGAATTGCCGGTCCTTATCCTCGACCTCCGAGCGTTTCTCGCCCTTCAGCGTCAGCACGCCGTCATCCAGCAGGACTTCGATGTCCTTCTCGTCAAGGCCCGGCACCTCGGCCGTCACCCTGATCTCCTTCTCGTTGTCGGAGATCTCGACGCTCGGCCAGCCGCCGCCAAAGGCAGGGACCGTGCCGACCGCGGGCAGGCCGAAGCCGCGGAAGACGTCGTCGAACAGCCGGTTCACCTCGCGATGCAGCGACAGGAAGGGATCGCGGTCGCCGTCGCGGAAGGCGGTGGGAAGCTGGTTGCCGCCATTGCGGTTCCAGGGGATCAGATCTCGGACATTCATGGTTTTCCTCCTTCATGGCAACAGGTTGCCGGAGACGCCGGGCGCTGCCCGGCGGCCGGCGGGGATCGTGCGGTGACAGGGCCTCAGGCGGCCTGCTTGCCGGTCTCGACCTGCTGCGGCTGGGATTTGGGCAGGGTCTGGGCCGGCGCGATCTCGATCCGGCGCGGCTTCATCTCTTCGGGGATCTCGTGCCGCAGGTCGATCGTCAGCAGCCCGTTCAGCAGTTCGGCGCCGGTCACCTTCACATGATCGGCGAGCTGGAAGCGCCGGCGGAAGCTCCGCTCGGCAATGCCGCGATGCAGATACTCGCCCTTGTCCTCGCCAGCCTTGCGGCCGGTCACTGTCAGAACGGTCCGTTCCTGCGTGATGGCCAGCTCGTCGGGCGAGAAACCCGCCACCGCCATGGTGATGCGATAGTCGTCCCCGCCGGTCTTGGCGATGTCATAGGGCGGCCAGTTGTCGATCGTCCCGACCCGGCTTGCCGCTTCCAGCGCGTTCAGCATCCGGTCGAAACCGATGCTCGACCGGTAGAGAGGGGCTCTGTTGCACAAATCCCGTCAGGGATTCAGATCGTGAATCCAGGGTGGTAGCTGTGATGTATGAGCAGACCCACACCGCCAACCTACAGGACCAGAAACTGGCCAGCCTACAATGAAGCGCTCAAGCGCCGGGGCTCGCTGACGATCTGGTTCGACCCCGAGATGAGCTGGGATGCCGTGCCGACGGGGAGGCGTGGCCGCCAGCAGACCTACAGCGATACTGCCATTCAGAGCTGCCTGACGATGAAGGTGCTATTCGGCATGGCGCTCCGGCAGACGACCGGGTTCGTCGAGAGCCTGCTGCGTCTGGTTGGCCTCGACGGGACGGTGCCTGACTTCAGCACACTGTCCCGCCGCCAGAAGACCTTGGCTGTGAACATCCCGTATCGCGGCTCCAAAGGGCCGCTGCACCTGCTGATCGACAGCACAGGAATCAAGGTCGAGGGCGAAGGCGAGTGGCACGCTCGCAAGCATGGTGGCCCCAAACGGCGGGTCTGGCGCAAGATCCACCTTGGGATCGACGAGGAAACGCTAGAGATCCGGGCTGTCGAGATCACCGGGAGCAACGTCGGCGATGCGCCGATCCTACCTGACCTTCTCGACCAGATCCCGGAGGACCAGGAAATCGGTAGCGTCACGGCAGATGGCGCCTACGACACGCGCAAGTGCCACGATGCGATTGCAGATCGCGGAGCCCATGCCGTCATCCCACCGCGCAGGAACGCGAAGACCTGGAAGACCATCACCGCTGGAGCCGTCGCGCGCAACGAGGCCCTCCGGGCGTCCAGGTATCTCGGCCGCACCCTGTGGCGACGATGGAGTGGATACCACCGCCGGAGCCGCATCGAGACGAAGATGCATTGTGTCAAACTGCTGGGCCAGCGGCTCATGGCAAGGGACTTCGACCGTCAGGTCGCCGAGTTCCAGATCCGCATCGCCGTCCTGAACGGCTACACCGCGCTCGGCATCCCGGTCACGGAAGCTGTAGGATAAGTCTGTCCGGGGAGGGGGTAACCGCGCCCATCACCTGAGTTATGCAACAGAGCCGTAGAGAGGGGAAAAGTCGAAAGTGGTTCTCATAGCCACATCCTCCGTTGAGCAACATGGATACAAGTCTTTCGCCGTGCGGTGCCGTTGCATCCGCCCCGGCATGCCGGACCCGTTCAAGGCTTCCGGCGATCCACGATTTAGGGCGAGGAAATGGCGGTTCAAGGGGGTGAAAGCACCGCGAGTGCGGCCTCTTTCGTGCGCCGGGAAAGCCCCTGTCTGGCTGATAAAAGGCACAGGAAAAGCGCGGGAGACTGTCCGCCGTCAAGCCGGCTAGCGCTGGCCTAAAAAAGATGAATATCCCCTGCATCCCGTCCAATCGGAATCATGGGAAATGGATCGAGACATCTTCGCGCAGCGTTTCGGCGGTAGGGAGAGTCGGCGTTACAGCGAAGAAAGCAGGTGCCCCCGCGCATCCGCTATTTCTTGCGTTTTTCGCAGGCACGCCGGTGGCGGCGTCTGCCGCCTCTTTCGCCAACCGTGCAGCCTTGAGGGATGCCGTCAGCTCGCTCCTCTTGCGGGCCTGTTCATCGACGATGAGCTTCGCCTCGGAAGTGGTGCGATCCATCGCCGTCAGGGGCGCAGGGTCGCGGAAAAGGTTTCTCGCCTTGGCCAACATACGGGTCTCCCGAAGGGGTTCAGCCCGGCCAGATGGCCAGGCTGTTCGACAGGATCAGGCGAGCGCCAGCCTGCTGGCCGATTCGCGACCATCGCGGCCCGACTCGATTTCGAAGGTCACGGCCTGACCATCCGCAACGCTGTTAAGCCCGGCCCGCTCGAGGGCCGAAATGTGCAGAAACACGTCCTTGCCGCCATGCTCGGGCGCGATGAAGCCGAAGCCCTTGGCGGCGTTGAACCATTTCACGGTGCCATTCGCCATCGTGATATCTCCTTGTGGATTTGTCGCTCGCGGAATGCAGCAACCCGGCCCGGTCAGTTCAAAAGCAGACTGAAGCCGAAAGGAGACAGGATGCAGAGAGAAGCAACGTAGCGCCCCCTGTATGCGCCTTCGCGCCGGATAAAGCAAAACATTCTTGCATCGCATTTGTCCGATGCCTCAATCAATGGAGCCAAACCTGGCTATTTTCCACTTGGCCAGACAAAAATTCCCGGAATCGCTCGAAAACCGATTGATCTGAGAATTTTCGACTGGAACCCGACCATGAGAATGGTGGGACATTATCTTCTGCCCCCATCTTCGGACGCACCTATAGCGTATACCTACTAAGCGCAGGGTTGGCTTGTACGCCAAGGGCATCGGAATATCCGAGGCACTCGAAAGTCCCGGTAGCTTATCTTTCTTGCGATAGCTCTTGGCCGAGGCCCCACAGCCTGTTCAGGATCGACCAGCTGGCTTTCGGCTGGTCACTCTGCGGAGCATTTCCATTCCCGCACAGGCACCGCCATAGCAGGACCAACCCCGGTCTCAGATCGTCGCCATGCAAGCGGACAAGGGACGTGCGGATTGTGCGATCGAGGTTTCGGGCACGAAACCGGCAGCTTTTGCAGCGGCAATGAAAGCCCGCCGCGCCGATCCCACCGATACAAGGCAGTGCAGGGCGGCATCCAGCTGCTCGAGCGCATGGTGCTGGGCCGTATTGGAAACCGGCCACCTCCTGCGGAGCCAGTATCTCGCCTGCTCGATCTTGCTGAACTTCTGCACCTCGCCGGCAGACGAAATGACGAATGAAAGGGGCGTGCCCCAGTGAATTTCCATAATGAAACTTTTCTGTCGGAACGGTTGGAATGGCGGGCAACGCATGCCCACCCTCCTCAAGGAAAAGCGGAGACGGCATGAAGCCGACCCCGCCTGTATTACCCTTCGGCGCTGCTCTCAGGAGAGCACGAGATTCGTTGCCGATTCCCGGCCATTGCGGTCACGCTCGATATCATAGGCGATCGCCTGGCCATCGTTCAGATGATGGATGCCGGCGCGCTCGAGCGCGGAAATATGGATGAAGACATCCTTCGAGCCCGTTTCCGGGGCAATGAAGCCGAAGCCTTTATTGGAGTTGAACCATTTCACGGTGCCATTGGCCATCGTGCTGTTCCTTTCAAAAATACCGCTCACACAGCGCAGCGGCTCGGCAAAGCTGAAGATCGAAGCTGAGCCGCAAGGAACAGGGTCCGAAAACAAGAGATGCTGATCCTATATAGGTCATGCCGGCTGAATTTACGAGGAAATTCCGGGAATCATGCGATCCCGGCCCATTACCCGTTGTTCGGCAAGGAAAGAATTTGCGACCCGCATCGACGGAAAATCCGGAGAAACGCCGTTTTTACCGCAAACTGCAAGTCTCAGCTTTCGTGCTGTTCCTTGCCGCCCAGTTCCCGGGCGTTCGTTTCCGCTATCGTCTCATGCAGCCGCGAATGGGCGGATTGCCATGCATCGAGCGCGCCCACGGCCTGGTCGAGCGCCTTTCTGTCCGGCCCATCGAATTGGGGAGCCGCCTCCTTGATCGCCCAGTAGAGCCGGCGCACCACCGGGGTCATCCGCTCCAGCCAGGCCAGGACATCCCTCAGGCTCTGCTCCTTGCCGCCGGGGTTGGAGTAGACCCCGCCCTGGAGGCCCTGCAGTTCCAGCTCGCTCAAGCGGAGCTCGATATCGCTCAGCCGTTCCCTGATATCTCTGTCGCTGTTCTCGACCAATGAGACCATTTTCGCCCCCTCCCTTTATGTGATTGCTCTTCTTGGGCCTGCCGGCCCATCGATCACGCCCTGTCGGTCGTCGGATCGCCCATGCCGCTCGCGACGCGAACCAGCATGCCGCGCTCGTTCCCGTCCCTTTTCCGACGCCGGCGCACTCCTGCATCATGCTGCGGCTCGGGTCGTTTCTCGGGGGTGCTGGCGATGTCTGCGGAATCCACGGTCTGGGTCTCCCTGTTGCCGGACGAAAAAATTCGAACAGGCATGGCTGATATGGGGTGTCAGGGGGCTGCAGGCCATAGGAGACATTCGCCTATCGACCAACCTCCGGAAAGCCCGAGAAAGAAATCTCGGTGACGACGAAGCGGTTCTGCAACGGCAGGATGAGGTCAGCGCAGTCGATGGCCGTTACGACGAGTTTTGCGTCAGTCGGCTTTTGCGATTCCTATTCAGGCGCGGGATCGGTTCTTTCCGCTGCCGCGTCGATCCGGTCGGCCCATTCGATCAGCAATCGCGCTGCGCCGAAATCTCCGTGCCTGTCGCGCTTCTGGGCGGCGAGAGCGAGGTGTTCCCGCAGATCCGTCGTCATGAGCAGGCCGGGCCGCTCGGTGGCCAGAAAGAGCATTTGCAGCAGGTGCTCTATGGCGGCTTCGTATTGATCCGGGCTTTCGATTGCCACCTTCCTGCCTTCCATCGGTTGCTGCCTGGCGCCTCGTGTCAGGCGATTGCTGGTTGCCCCAAAGGACGAAGACCGGATACCCGTTTTGCATCGGTATCGGCCCGCTTGACAGTCAGCATGGCTGGCGCGTGTCGCGTCACCAGTCCCGGAACCGCTCGAACAGCCCGGACGTGCAAGATCTGATCGGAATGAGCCGGGTTGTTCCGTCGTCATGGGCGAGCTTCACCAGATCCCCATTCTGGAAATGGCGGATCCCCTCAAGATGCCACGGCGGCTGAGCAAAGATTTCGGTAGCTCCGGTGAGCGCGTCGGTCAGGGCAACACGTTTGGTCATGGAAACCTCGCTATCTGGACGAGCGAAAACGGCGGACCTGGATCCGCCGCTTCACCTTCCAGCTTTTGAATGCCGCATACCAGCGCAGATTTCGACCACACCTTGGTGCGGCAATTTACCGGAAGATCGGGGGTCCGCAGGTTTCCACCCGCTTCGCCTTTCGCATGGCAGCCGGCTGTCATCTGTGGTCAGCAGGCTTCCGCATTGGGTCATCTTTCGGATCGTTGTCGCCCTGCTGCGGGACTGCCGGCGGCTCGCCCTGCTGGGCCTGACGGGTCTCCCCCTCGGGTCCAGAGCGTCGTTCTTTGGGCCGGTGCCCACAATGGGGTCTTCCATGGCACCGCCCGGAGATCCCGCTCGGATGAACAAGACATGGGGTCGAAGGGATGGAATTGCGCCCTCCGGATCGAAACTATCGTGCAAGCTGGTCATATGGCTGGAAAGAATGTCGCTCCGATCTCGTGGCTCCTTAAGCGCCGCCAGCGTCGTTACCGACCGTCGGGGCCCGCGCCCTCGAGATACGATGATGTCACGTCAGCTATTTCCTCCGCGCGTCCAGGACATGGGAAACGAGACTTTACAGATGCTGAACTGCGTCCGCTTCAAGGTTGACCTTCCGCGGATTCCCCGAACAGCCGTCGTCGAGACGCACCTGCTGGCTTGACAACATCAGGTCTCACCTTCATTGTCTCAACATATCTTGAGAGGTTGATTCGATGGAAGAGCAACACGCCCTTGTCGGCTTCGCGGCCCTGTCGCAGGAAACCCGGCTGCGCATCGTCCGGCTGCTGGTCAAGGCCGGGCCGGAGGGCATGGCGGCCGGAGCCATCGGCGAGGCCCTGGGGGGTGCCAGCACCTCGCGGCTGTCGTTTCACCTGACCCATCTCGAACATGCCGGGCTGATCCGGTCCCGGCGCGAAGGGCGCTTCATCATCTACAGCGCCGTCTTTGCCACATTGGCGGGGCTGATCGCATTCCTGATGCGCGATTGCTGCGACGGCCACCCGGACATCTGCGCGCCGGTCGCGGCCGCGCTGGATTGTGCCTGTGACCCCACTTTGACCCGCGAGGCCTGAGCATGGATGTCGTGATCTATCACAACCCGGATTGCAGCACCTCGCGCAACGTGCTGGCCATGATCCGCAATGCCGGGATCGAGCCGCATGTGGTGGAATACCTCAAGACGCCGCCCTCGCGCGCGATGCTGGAACAACTGATCGCCCGCATGGGCATCGCGCCGCGCGAGTTGCTGCGCGAAAAGGGCACGCCCTATGCCGAGCTTGGCCTGGACGATCCGGCGCTGACTGATGCCGCACTGATCGAGGCGATGCTTGCGCATCCGGTGCTGATCAACCGGCCCATCGTGGTCAGCCCCAGGGGGGTGCGGCTTTGCCGGCCTTCGGAGCAGGTGCTGGATTTGCTGCCACCGCAGCAAGCGGCTTTCAGCAAGGAAGACGGCGAGCAGGTCGTGGATGCCCAGGGCAACCGCATCCGCCCGGCCTGAAAGGAATAGGTGATGACCCCCGACCGCCCGGCCCGCCGGCTTTCCTTTCTCGACCGCTACCTGACCTTGTGGATCTTCGCGGCCATGGCGATCGGCATCCTGCTGGGCACGCTGTTCTCCGGCCTGCCGGATGCGCTGAACGCCATGGCGGTGGGCTCGACCAACATCCCCATCGCCATCGGCCTGATCCTGATGATGTATCCGCCGCTGGCCAAGGTCCGCTACGAGGACCTGCCCCGGGTCTTTGCCGACAAGCGCGTGCTGATGCTGTCGCTGGTGCAGAACTGGCTGATCGGGCCGGTGCTGATGTTTGCGCTGGCGGTGATCTTCCTGCGCGACCAGCCGGAATACATGACCGGGCTGATCCTGATCGGCCTGGCGCGCTGCATCGCCATGGTGCTGGTCTGGAACCAGCTGGCGCGCGGCGACGGGCAATATGTCGCCGGGCTGGTAGCGTTCAACTCGATCTTCCAGATCCTGTTCTTCTCGACCTATGCCTGGCTGTTCCTGACCGTGCTTCCACCCCTGTTCGGGCTGGAAGGCAGCGTGATCGAGGTGGGTTTCCGGACGGTGACCGAGGCGGTGCTGATCTACCTGGGCATCCCCTTCGCCGCCGGGTTCCTGACCCGGCATGTGCTGATCGCGCGCAAGGGCGACGCTTGGTATCAGAACGTATTCCTGCCGAGGATCGGCCCGATCACGCTGGCCGCGCTGCTTTTCACCATCGTGGCGATGTTCAGCCTGAAGGGCGGCGACGTGCTGCGCCTGCCGCTCGACACGATCAGGATCGCTATCCCGCTGGTGCTGTATTTCGCCATCCAGTTCGTCGTCAGCTTCGCCATGGGCCGCCTGATCGCCCGGGACTATCCGCGCAGCACCGCCATCGCCTTCACCGCCGCCGGCAACAACTTCGAGCTGGCCATCGCCGTCGCCATCGCCGCCTATGGGCTGGCCTCGCCCGTGGCCTTCGCCGCGGTCATCGGCCCGCTGGTCGAGGTGCCGGTTCTGATCCTTCTGGTCAACGCCGCCCTGTGGCTGGGCCGCCGCTGGTTCCCCGCAGCAACCCCGCAAGAGGCCCGCGCATGATCCCCGACTTGCCGAACCTGTCGCCCGGTGCGGTCCACCAGCCGGACCTGCCCCCGGTTCCGCGCGCAACCCATCCGCCGCGCATCCTGCTGCTCTATGGCTCGCTGCGGGAACGCTCCTACAGCCGCTTCGCCACGCTGGAGGCCGAGCGCCTGCTGCGGCATTTCGGTTGCGAGACGCGGGTGTTCCACGCCAATGGCCTGCCGCTGCCCGAGGATGCCGACCCGTCGCATCCCAAGGTGCAGGAGCTGCGCGATCTGTGCCTGTGGTCCGAGGGCCAGGTCTGGACCAGCCCGGAACGCCACGGCGCGATGACCGGGGTGATGAAATCACAGATCGACTGGATCCCCTTGTCGATGGGGGCGATCCGTCCGACGCAGGGCCGCACGCTGGCGGTGATGCAGGTCTCGGGCGGCTCGCAGAGCTTCAATGCGGTGAACCAGATGCGGGTGCTGGGCCGCTGGATGCGGATGCTGACGATCCCCAACCAGTCCTCGGTCGCCAGGGCGTATCAGGAGTTCGACGAGGCCGGCCGCATGCGGCCGTCGAGCTATTACGACCGCATCGTCGACGTTATGGAGGAACTGGTGAAGTTCACCCTGGCGACCCGCGACCTGTCGGCCTTCCTGACCGACCGATACAGCGAGCGCAAGGAAGCCGCGGCAAAGCTCGAGGAACGGGTAAACCTCAAGGCTGCGACATGAGGCTGGAGAGGCGCGATATCGGGCGGGGAGCGATCGCGAGACGCACCCGGATCGCACCGTAAAGGGCGACCGAACCGGGTCTGAACCGGGCAACCGTCTTGACATTCCATCGTCGTCGTCGGAATTTTCCGGCATGGGGTCTTGCGACGCCCCACGAGGCGCCAGCCGAAGTTCGCGTTCCATTCCGACAACTGACTCAATGGAGGGAACGCAGATGCCTGCGCCTGATGCCATAACCTGCGACAAGCTCGCCAAGCTGATCGGCACCGCACGATGCCCCGTCGTCCTCGACCTGCGCCGGGCGGATGCGAGAGACACCGAACCCCGTCTCATCCCCTCCGCCCGATGGCTGGCTGAGGATGAAATCGCTCCTGCGGCGCTTTCGGAGCTGGCCCGCAGCCTGGATCGTCCGGTGGTGGTCCTATGCGCCGAGGGACACGGGCGCAGCCAGGGCGTCGCCGCCTGGCTGCGCCATGAAGGGGTCGCAGCCGAGTATCTGGAGGGAGGCATGGCGGCATGGCTTGCCGCCGGCCTGCCACTCGTCACGACCACAAGGATCACCGGCCATGATCCGCAGGGTCGCAGCCTGTGGGTGACACGGGCGCGGCCCAAGATCGATCGCATCGCCTGCCCCTGGCTGATCCGGCGCTTCATCGATCCACGGGCGGTGTTTCTGTTCGTCGCCCCGGCCGAGGTCCCCGCAGTGGCCGAGCGGTTCGGCGCCATGCCCTTCGATGTCGAAGGCGTGTTCTGGAGCCATCGCGGCGAGGACTGCACCTTCGACACGCTGCTGAAGGAAACCCGGTTGAGCATCCCGGCGCTCGACCGGCTGGCGTTGATCGTGCGCGGGGCGGATACCGCCCGCCTGGACCTCGCCCCCGAAGCGGCGGGCCTGCTTGCGGCGTCCCTGGGCCTGTCGCGGATGTATTCCGACGATCTGGAACAACTCGATGCCGGATTGCAGCTCTATGACGCCTTCTACCGTTGGGCGCGCGATGCCACGGACGAGATCCACAACTGGCCCACCAACGCCAGGGGTACGGGCCGGAGCGCCACATGAAACGGCGTGATGGATTTCCAACGCTGGGCCAGGCCACCGGGGTCTGGGCCAGGATCGCCGCGCTGAGTTTCGGCGGGCCGGCCGGCCAGATCGCGGTGATGCACCGGATACTGGTCGAGGAGCGGAAGTGGCTCGGGGATGCGCGATTCCTCCATGCCCTGAACTTCTGCATGTTGCTGCCCGGCCCCGAGGCGCAGCAGATGGCGACCTATATCGGCTGGCTGATGCACGGCGTGCGCGGCGCGCTGATCGCGGGGATGCTGTTCATCCTGCCGGGTTTCATCGCCATGATGGTGCTGAGCTGGGTCTACGCGCTCTATGGCGATGTGCCGGTTGTGACCGCGCTGTTCTTCGGGCTCAAGGCCGCGGTGCTGGCGATCGTGCTGCAAGCGGTGTTCCGCATCGGCAAACGTGCCCTGAAGAACAAGGTCATGCTCGGCCTGGCCGCCGCGTCCTTCCTGGCCATCTTCCTGTTCGATGCACCCTTCCCGGTGATCGTGGCGCTGGCGGCGGCCATCGGCTGGATCGGGGCAAAGGCCGGGATTGCGGCCTTCCGGGGCGGCGGCGGACATGGCTCGTCAGGTGGCGCACATGTCAGCGACGCCGACACGATCCTTGGCGAAGACCTTGACCTTCCGCCCTCGGCGCGCAGAAACGCCTTTCGCGCGGGATGGGCGGCGGTCGCGCTCTGGCTGTTGCCGGTGCTGCTGCTGCTCGCCCTGGTGCCGGGCAGCGTCTTCACCGACATCGCGCTCTATTTCTCGAAACTCGCGGTGCTGACCTTCGGCGGGGCCTATGCCGTGCTGGCCTGGGTCGCGCAGGAGGCGGTCGGCAGCTATGGCTGGCTGCAGCCGGGTGAGATGCTCGACGGTCTCGGCATGGCCGAAACCATGCCGGGGCCGCTGATCAAGGTGTTGCAGTTCGTCGGCTTCATGGGGGCAATGCGCGAGGCCGGATGGGCCATGCCGCTGCTGGCGGCAACGCTCGGGGGCGTCCTGACGACATGGGTGACCTTCGCGCCCTGCTTCGCCTGGATTCTGCTCGGGGCACCGTTCATGGAAGGGCTGCGGGAAAACCGGGCGCTCGCGGCGGCGCTGGCTTCGGTCACGGCGGCGGTCGTGGGGGTGATCCTCAATCTCGCGATATGGTTCGCGATCCATGTGGTCTGGCGCGAGGTCGAGCCTTTCGACTGGGGCCCGGTCTCGACCAGCGTTCCGGTGCTGGAAACACTGGATGGCTGGGCGATGGCCCTTTCGGCGCTGGCGATCCTCGCGGTGTTCCGTCTGAAGCTCGGCATCGGCCTCGTGCTTGGTGGTGCGGCACTGGCTGGCCTCGGACTGCATATGGCCGGGGCGATCTGACGGCGGATGGCGAGGCCGCTGCCCGAACCCCGAAGAAACCCGGATATCCGCGATGCCAGGGCGGATGCGGGTCGCCCGCGGTCAGTTGATGGTGGTGCCTGCCCTGATTCGCATCACATGGGGATGGTCGGCATGGTAACAAGGCCGACCGGGACGCTCACCTTGCAGCTCGGTGGCGAGTACAGCCGGTTGACCACACCTGGAAACAGTGGACGGAACATCCAGAGCTGATCATTTGCGCCGGATCAGTCTCCAACGGCAGCAATGGACTCGCGAGCAACTCGCTGCGGGACAGCAAGTGGCAGGTTTGGCCGAGCCGGGCGATCTGCCCCCGGACAGGCAAGGTCGGTCCTTAGCTGCCGTCCATATTCGGCATGGGTGGCAGGGCAGCGCCCCCAATGCGGTCATTCGCGCTACGCGCGGCAAGATCGACTGCCTCTTCCATCTCGGCTGTGCTCCCGCTAGCCGCAGGCACTCGGTGCGCGAACTGATTGCTGAAGGTTGAAAACGGCTGCCCGCATATCATAGTGTCGCGAAGGAGCACCTAGGTCGTGTTGACAAAAGGGATTCCTCTGGCAGTCGTCCTATGATTCAAGCTCATCTCTACGTGGGAGATGAACTTGGCACGCAACCTGATATCCGACGATGAGTGGACCTTCTTCGAGGGCTTCATTCGTGCCGTCCGGCACCCTAACGGGCGGAAACCTGCGGACCATCGTCTTGTTCTGAATGGTATATTCTGGATCGCAAGGACTGGTGCGCCATGGCGCGATCTGCCCGAAGAGTTTGGCAAGTGGTCCTCGGTCTACCGTCAGTTCCGCCGCTGGACTTTGGCGGGACTGTGGGAGGATATCCTGGATGCGCTGAACCACGCTGGGATCGCGCCAGACAAGCTCCAGATGGTTGATAGCACTGTGATCCGCGCCCATCATCATGCGGCGGGCGCAAAAGGGGGACTCCGAAAGAGGCTCTTGGCCGTTCGAGAGGTGGCTTCTCGACCAAGATCCATCTCCGCGTCAACGGCGCAGGCCTCCCGATGAGGACCGAGATCACGCCGGGGCAGGATTCCGACTACACCGGCTATGATATGGTGATGGCCGACAACCTGCCGCAACCAGCAGTTCTGGTCGCCGACAGGGGCTATGACTCTGATAAAATTCGGGAAGACATCGAGAGCCGCAACGCCCTGCCCATGATACCGATGCGAAGGAACCGAAGGGTGCGCAAGGCTGTCGACATGACCATCTACACCCTGCGCAACATGGTCGAGCGCTGCTTCAACAAGCTGAAAAATAGCCGCCGCCTTGCAACCCGCTACGACAAAACCGCCGAAAGCTTCCTTGGCTTCGTCGACGTCGCCTGCATCAGGCTCTGGCTCCGCCATTTGTCAACATGACCTAGCGGCATTTTGGAGAGAGCAATGGAAACGGTAGACCATCGTGTGGTCGATATTGCGCTTGAGCGTGTACCTGGCTCCTCCTTTGAGGGATTTGTACAAGCCTACTTTGCCGCCACGATAGGTCACCAATATGTTCCACTGGGAGGCACCCACGATGGTGGCGCTGATGCGATAGAGGACTCTGGTTTATATGAATCCTCGACGCCGACCCGCTTCCTGCAAGCTTCCGTAACTCCAGACACAATCGGGAAAATACGAAGGACGGTTAGGCGACTTCGCGCCTTTGGAAGGGACCCTCGTAGTCTCGTGTATGCGACCAGTCAGCGTGTTCCCGTGATTGATAAGCTGGAGAACGACCTATCAGAGGAGTTTGACGTACGCATAACTATTCGAGATGGCGCGTATTTCTCCGCTCACATCAATGACTCGCCTGGTACAAAACAGGCATTTTCTTCATACCTTGCTCCATCGGTTTCTTTTCTCAAAGAGATCGGGAGCTCGCGACTCGTAGACGAGCTTTCGAGCCTTCCGGCAAGAACACTTTGTGTTTTTATTGGTCAGGAGCTGGATCGTAGGAGGGGAAAAACTGAACTTCTAGAGGCCGTGACTGACAGCCTCATCCTGTGGTCGTTAGAGGGCACTGATCCAGACAAAGGACTGTTCTTATCCCAACAACAGATCGAAGACAAAGTCATCGAGACGCTCCCGGCGGCGAAGAAGTTTTTCCGTGGTGTTTTTCCTCATCGGCTAGATTTCCTTTGTTCAAAGACGGGCAACAGTCGCCAAATTAATTTTCACAAGAAAGCCAAAGGATACTGCCTTCCGTTTGAGACACGAAAACTTATCCGGGAAGAAAACGTTGAGGATGAGACGCTTAGGCTTAAAGTCAGTGACATATTTCGGCAGAGGGCATCCAAGTCTCTGATCGGAGACACAGATAATTTGCCCCACACAGAGCAAGTGGTCGAGGTTTGCCATAAGGCAATTCACCAGACGTTCCACGCGCAGGGACTCGAGATGGCAATGTTCATGGAGAATGAGCTGGAGAGCCGACGCGAATCCGAGCTCCCGGCAATTCAGGATCACATTCATCGGGCCATGGAGAAGCTGAGTGTAAAACCCAAGGTGGCGAGTCTTATCGGCGGAACCGCACTTTCTGTTCTACCTGGAGCATTCTACGAGAGCACAGCAGAAGAACGACAGTATTTTCGGAAGTTGTGTCGAACCTATATTTTGCTCTTCATGCTTAAAAATGAGCCGAGAATTGTTGAATACTTTCGAGGGATGAGCTCGAATTTCAACCTCTATATCGGGTCCGATCTGATTGTAAGATGTCTTTCAGAGCATTTGCTCTCCAAAGATGATCAGATGACGAAGAACGCCCTCAGGATAATGAAAGACTCTGGGTCAAATCTGATTCTCACAGAGAAAGCGCTGGACGAGGTATGGCATCATCTAAAGGGAACGAACCTAGAGTATCGAAACAATTATCAAGAAATTCACAACCACCTCACTCCAGACTTGGTCAGTCAGATTGGCAAGATTCTGATTCGGGCATACTTCTATGCGCGTTTTTCTGACTTGGACGCCGGACGGAAGCCTCTGGATTGGTCGAGGTACCTCGGAAGCTTCATTACAGTTTCTGATCTTGGTAACGACAGATCGAGAGACGAACTGAGAGCGTACCTTGTTAATGAATTTGGGTTCAAGTTTGAAGATGAAAAGGAGATGCTAGCAGGAATAGACCCGAGTGAGGTTGCCCAACTTGGCGACGCCATTTTTGATGCCCGAGGCAAAGTTGGACGAGAGGAGGAAAGCGAACGTATCCTTTCTCGCAATGCTGCCGCTACCGTTCTGCGCGTCTATCAGCGGCGGTCTGTGAGCCATGAGCGCGCTGGCGAGAACCCATTTGGATATAAAACTTGGTGGCTGACGCAACAATCCCGGCTTCAAGGGGCCACAGGCAGCCTGGTTGCGCAAAAGCGAGCTCGCTATATGATGCGGCCCGAGTTTATTCTGCATTTTCTGGCGAACCTTCCATCCGCGACACAAGTCCAGATCAGCTACGATCAAGTATTCCCGTCGATTCTCGGCGTCCGACTTGGCAACCGAATGGATGAGCGGGCGTTCAAGGAAATTGTGGGCAAGGCGCTCGATGTTTATGATCAGATGGATGAATCACGCGCCAAGGTCTTCTTGTCACGAGCCTCCGAGCAACTTCAGTCTGACTTTGCAAAGCGTTACGAAGATAGTGATTTCTTTCGGCCAATTGGTTAGCGCGACAGGGCGTTTCATTGGTTTGTCAGCGGTCCGAAGGCATTTTTGATTGTAGCTTAAATAGATTTCATGGCGGCACCTCAACGCCATCTCAACCTTTGTGTGCTGCCGAGTGTGGTTTAAAATCGCTTTAACCCCATAAGATCAACCAAATAGAACGACAACTGCCTCGTTGTTTCAAAGCCGTGGAGGCTAAATATTGAAATCCGGGGAAAAAATGAAACTTCTTGCTTCTGGGCTCACAACCCGAAAGCTCGACCTGATCAGTTCTTGCGCGGGTACTACGCCCCACTGCCGACCGTCCGCTTTCCGCCCTGTGTGGCGATCCACCTTCACAACAGCGCAGCACTTACCTTCCTTCGCCTGGGTCCGTATCCTGCACGGGGACGATGAGCCTGGATGGACGACAATGGATGATCACGGATATCGCCCCGGCCTCGCGGGCACTGCGCCCCGCACAGCTGCATCCTGACCTTTGTCCGGAAGCATTCCGATGACTTGGCTTTCCCCTGTCGACGCCTATTGCGAACGGACCGGCCCGGATTACTGGTCCGAGCCGATCAATGCGCTGACCAACATGGCCTTCCTGATCGCCGCCCTGGTCCTGTGGCCGCGGCTGCGCGGGCCGGAAATGGCGATGGGCCGGGCACTGGCGGCGGTCCTGTTCGTGATCGGCCTCGGCTCCTGGCTGTTCCACACCCATGCCAACCGGCTGACCGGGCTGATGGACGTGCTGCCAATCCTCGGCTTCATCCTGCTCTATGTCTTCGCCGCCACACGCGACTATTTCGGTGCGCGTCCCTGGATCGCCGCCCTGGTGACGGCGGGCTTCATCCCCTATGCCGCCGCGACGGTGCCGATCTTCGCGATGATCCCCGGCCTCGGCTCCTCGGCAAGCTATGCGCCGGTGCCATTGCTGATCCTGGTCTATGCGGTGCTGCTGCGCAATCGCCTGCCGGAAACGGCGCGCGGCCTCGCCATCGGCGCCGGCATCCTGATCGTCTCGCTGACCTTCCGCACGCTGGATCAGCCCCTGTGCGGCACCCTGCCCTTCGGCACGCATTTCCTGTGGCATGTGCTGAACGCGGTGATGCTGGGCTGGATGATCGAGGTCTGGCGCCGGCATCGGTTGCGCTGATCCCGGATTCCGGCAAGTCATTGCACGACGCCGGAACGCGCCGCTCTACGCCACCCTGCCCTGTCGCATCCCGGCCCATGCCATTCACCGCCGATTATTCCACAGCGATTTCCATTGCTTAAGCGGATCTCTGTGCCGATGCTGGCGATTATGACCTTGCCAGCTTCCCGAACCCAGGCCACGATGACGCGGAGCGAACGCGAGGCGCTGCTCGACGCCCTGCTGCTCGGCGAGCCGGAACTCGGCTTCACGCCGCGCGGCAATCCCGACCCGCGCCTCGTCAGACTGGTGCGCCTGCTGGGCAGACAGGCCGCCAGAGACAATTTCGAGGCGCAGCGGAAAGCAAGCGAACCCGGCGCCTCCTGATCCGACAGGGAGAGCCGCCATGAAGGTTGCCGTCTACGCCCGCTATTCCTCCGACCAACAGCGCGAGGCCTCGATCGCCGATCAGTTCCGCATGTGCCGCTTGCGGGCCGAGAAGGAGGGCTGGCAGGTGGTCGAGGAATATTCCGACCATTCCATCTCCGGCGCCAGCATGATCCGGCGTCCCGGCATCCAGGCGCTTGTCATGGATTCGACGCGCGGCCGCTTCGACCTGGTGCTGGCCGAGGCGCTGGACCGGATCAGCCGCGACCAGGAAGACATCGCCGGCATCTACAAGCGCATGCGCTATGCCGACGTGAGGATGTTCACGCTGTCCGAGGGCGAGATCAGCGAGTTGCATGTCGGCCTCAAGGGCACGATGAACGCGCTGTTCCTGAAGGATCTGGCGGACAAGACCCGGCGCGGGCAGCGCGGGCGCGTCGAGGCGGGCAAGTCCGGCGGCGGCAATTCCTACGGCTACGACGTGGTGAAGACGTTCGATGGCAACGGCGAGCCGATCCGCGGCGACCGGATGATCAACGCGGCGCAGGCCGAGGTGGTGCGCCAAATCTTCCGCGACTATGCCGCCGGCAAATCGGCCAAGGCCATCGCCGTCGCCCTGAACAGGGACGGCATCCCCGCCCCCTCGGGCGGAGACTGGGGCTTCAGCACCATCAACGGCAACCCGAAGCGCGGCAACGGCATCCTCAACAACGAGATGTATGTCGGCAGGATCGTCTGGAACCGCCAGCGCTTCGTCAAGGATCCCGATACCGGCAAGCGCCAAGCCCGGCTCAATCCGGAAGAGGACTGGGTGATCCAGGAGGTGCCGGAACTGCGCATCCTCGACGACGATCTCTGGAACGCCGTGAAGGCGCGGCAGAAGACCAATACCGTCGCGCGGGACGCGCGCGGCAACGCCGACGTGCGCAAGGTGAACTACCGGCGGCGGCCCAAATACCTGTTTTCGGGGCTGACGAAGTGCGCCTGCTGCGGCGGCGGCTATTCGGCGATCTCGAAGGACTTGATCGGCTGCTCGACCGCGCGCAACAAGGGCACCTGCGACAACCGGATGAACATCCGCCGCGACGAGCTGGAGGCGCGGGTGCTGAACGCGCTGCGCACCCGCCTTGTCGATCCCGATCTCTTCGCCGAGTTCTGCGACGCCTATACGAGGGAGACCAACCGGCTGCGCATGGAAAGCGGCGCTGGCATCGACAAGGCCGAGGCCGAGTTGAAGCGGATCGCCCGCGAGGAAGAGAAGTTGATGGACCTCTATATGCGGGACGCCATCTCGATCGAGGCCGTCAAGGAGCGCGGCGACAAGCTGCGCGCCCGCAAGGTGGAGTTGCAGGATTTCCTGGCCAGTGCCGACGAGCCCCCGCCCCTGCTGCACCCCTCGATGGCGCTGCAATACCGCAAGCGGGTCCAGCAGCTCTATGAAGCCTTGCAGGACGAAGAGGAAGAGAAGCGGATCGAGGCGGCGGACATCCTGCGCTCATTGGTGGACAAGATCGTGCTGACGCCCGTCGACGGCAAGGTTGAGATCGACGTTCAGGGCGATCTTGCTGGAATCCTTGAGATTTCCGCGCAAACGAAAAACCCCGCCGGAGAGCGGGGTGGATCGCAAGTAAAGATGGTTGCGGGGGCAGGATTTGAACCTGCGGCCTTCAGGTTATGAGTTTTGGTCAGGGCGTTTTCGCCACCTTTCGCCACGGTGCGAAAAAGGCGCCAATACTCGCATAACCATCTGTTAATATTGATTTATAGCGTAGACGACCCTACCCTTCTCTTCGCCACAGCAGCACAGTGATTTGCTTCCTGTTGCTTCCGATTTGCTTCCGGAGCTTCCGGAACTGGAGGGGTGAAGATGACAAAGATCACGAAACGTTCCGTCGACGCGGCGGTGCCAACCGGGCAGGAGTTCTTCCTCTGGGACGAAGAGCTGAAAGGCTTCGGATTGCGCGTCTATCCATCGGGGCGAAAGATGTATCTGGCCCAGTACCGCGCCGGCGGCCGTTCGCGCCGTGTCAACATCGGGCTGCATGGTGCGATGACGCCGGAAATGGCCCGCACTGAGGCGATGAAATATCTGTCAGATGTGCGGCTCGGCGCCGATCCCGCCGGTGAGCGCGACCGCCGAAAGGCCTCCCCGACCATCAAAGAGTTCAGCAAACGCTTCCTTTCGGATCACGTCGCGCTGCACTGCAAAGCTTCGACTTATGGCGAGTACGAGCGATCCATCGATCTGTTCATCAATCCGAGGTTCGGCAGTCATCGCATCATCGACATCACCCGGGCCGACGTCGTCGGACTACACCAGTCCATGAAGCATATCCCCTATCAGGCGAACCGGACCCTCGGCGTCCTCTCGGTGATGTTCACCGTGGCCCATACCTGGGGCGTGCGCACCGACGGAGTGAACCCCTGCTGGAAGGTGAAGCGATACCGGGAGGAAAAGCGCGAGCGCTATCTCACCCCGGACGAGTTGGCACGCCTCGGCAAGGTGCTGAATGAGGCGAAAGACGAACCCGAGGCCGCATCCTGCATCCGGCTGTTGCTGCTGACCGGATGCCGCCTCAGCGAGATTCAGACCCTGAAATGGCGCTATGTCGATGACCGCAACGGTCTTCTCCGCCTGCCGGATTCCAAGACCGGCGCCAAGCTGGTCCCGATCGGCAAGGCGGCCATCGAGGTTCTCAAGGCGATCCCGAAGATCGACGGGAACCCCTATGTCATCACCGGCCGCAAAGAAGGTCAGCATCTCACCGACATGCAGAAGCCATGGCGGCGGTTGCGCAAGCGCGCCGGGCTGGATGATCTCCGCATCCACGATCTTCGCCATTCCTTCGCCTCGGATGCCCTGCAGCTCGGGCAGGACCTGACGATGATCGGGCGGCTCCTCGGACACACGCAGGTGCAGACCACGGCGCGTTATGCTCACCTGAAGACCGATCCGGTCCGCTCGGCGGCGGACGCCGTCTCCGATGCTGTGGCGCAGGCACTGGCGCAACCGGTCACTGAGGACGGTGATGAAATTTCCGCAGCATGATCTGGCACTGTCACGCCCGGGCAACCCATCCCTTGAAGGTGAGAGCGGCATAGAACAGCTGGACGTGGCGGAAGCCCGCCGCCGCCAGAAGCGCGGCATCCTCCTCGGGCGTCAGCACCGGCAGGCGCTCTTTCATCCTGGCCATGCCAGCGATGGCCTGCGCTTGGGGCATTCCGCCCGAGACCAACCAGGCCGCATTGCGCCGCAGCCACAGATCCTGCTGCCCGTCCGCCTTCGGAAAGCTGTGATGGGCCATGACGAAGGGCGCCGCGGGGCGCAGACGGCGATGCAGCTGGCGCAGGGTGCGCAGGCGTTCCTCGCGCGGCAGGAAATGCAGGGTCAGCAGGCAGGTCGCGCCGTCGAAGGGGCCTTCGGGGGCATCATCGATATAGCCCTGATGGAAGGTGACGCGGTAGCCCGCCGGGCCCAGGATGTCCAGCGCCTGGGCGATCATCTGAGGCGAAGGATCGACGCCGTCGAAGCGCCAGCCGGGATGGGCCGCGGCGAAGGCGCGCAGCTCCAGCCCGCCGCCGGCGCCGAGGACCAGGACGTGGCCCGTCTCGGGCACGCGCTCGGCCAGCAGCAGCCCGGCCATGCGGTGCAGGTCCTTGAGGCCCGGCACATGGCGCGCGACGCGGCCGGCATAGCTGGCACCGTCGCCCGGATGGGCCGCGCCGCTCATTCCGGCCAGACCAGCGAGCGGTGCAGTTGCGCCCCGGCCCATGCCCCGTCCCCCACCGCCAGTGACACCGAATGCGGTGCCCGCGCGACGTCGCCGCAGGCAAAGATGCCGGGAAGGCTGGTTTCCTTCGTCTCATCCGTCACGATCTGGCGGCCCATCGGCGTCTCGATCAACTCGCAGCCGGCGGCCTCGGCCAGCGGGCTGGCCGGCTCGGTCCCGGTCGCGGTGAACAGACCGGCGAAGGGCAGCACCCGGCCGTCGCGCAGTTCCACCTCGGCCTCGCCCGCGATCCGGGCGACGGGGGTTTCCTCAATGGCAACGCCGCGGCTGCGCAAGTCGTCGCGCTGCTCCGGCTCCAGTGTCAGGGCGCCGTTGGTCAGGAAGGTGACCTCGCCCCATTCCGGCAGCAGCTGCGCCTGATGAAGCGACATCGCGCCGGTGGCGATGACCCCGATCCGGCCCTGGTCCAGCTCGTAACCGTGGCAATAGGGGCAGTGGAACACCGTCCGGCCCCAGCGGTCGGCGAGACCCGGAATGTCGGGAAGCCGGTCGGCGACGCCTGTGGCCAGCAGGATGCGGCGGCCCGCGAATGTGTCGCCGGCTGCCGTGGAAACACGGAATTCGTCCTTGCCGCCGGCGATGGTGCTGGCAGAGCCCTCAACCCAGGTCACCGTCGGATAGGCCAGCAGCTGCCGGCACGCCTCGGCCCAGATGCGGGCCGGGTCCACCCCGTCCTGGCCAAGGAAGCCGTGTGAATAGCTGGCGAAACGGTTGCGCCGCTGGCCGGCATCAATCACCAGCACCTTGCGGCGCGCACGCGCCAGCTGCAGGGCGGCGGCCATCCCGGCATAGCTGCCCCCGATCACGATCACGTCCTGCATGTCCTACTCCTTCGCCGCCCGCCTCTGCGCATGGCGGCGGGCAAAATCCTCGGCCAGATCGGCCAGCGTCACCTCGGCGAAACGTTCCAGCAGCAGCGCCTCGGCCTCGGCAAAGGCACCCTCCAGCGCGGCATTGACCGATTGCTCGACCAGGCATTCCGGCGTCTCGTTGCGGTTGCCGATCGCGAAGATCGCCGGTTCCCCCAAGGCCTCGTGCAGCCGGCGCAGGCTGACCGCCGCCAGGTCGGCCGAGATGCGCCAGCCCCCGGCGTGCCCTCGCTCGGCCGTGACAAGCCCGGCCTCGCGCAAGAGGCCCATGGTGCGGCGCACCACGACCGGATTGGTGCCGAGGCACCGGCCAAGCGCCTCGGAGGTCACAGGTCCGTCCTGTTCCGCCATGTGCAGCAGGGCATGAAGGACCGAGGAAAGGCGACTGTCACGTTTCATGTAACTATATATGTTACGATTCGGAGCGGCGGTCAAGACAGTGATGCGGGACATCGCCACGCATCACCGCTATGATGTCGGTTACAGCATCAGATCAAAGCGGGCACAGGCGATGACGATCACCAATCAGGACGAACTCGACGGGTTGAAGGAGATCGGCCGGATCGTCGCCAACACCATGCAGGCCATGGCGAAGGCGATGGAACCCGGCATGACCACGCGCGAACTGGACGAAATCGGCCGCGCGCTGCTGGAGCGCGAGGGCGCCCTTTCGGCGCCGCAATCCACCTATGATTTTCCCGGCGCGACCTGCATCAGCGTCAACGAGGAAATCGCCCATGGCATCCCCGGCGACAGGGTGATCGCGGCGGACGATCTGGTGAATATCGACGTGTCGGCCTCGAAGAACGGCTATTTCGCCGATACCGGCGCCACATATCGCGTCGCGCCCGTGCGCCCCTCGCTGGATCGGCTGTGCCGCGATGGCAGGCAGGCGATGCAGATCGGTATTGCCCAGGTCGGCAGTGGCCGCCCGCTTGCGGGCATCGGCCGCGCCATCGGCAAGTTTGCAGAGCGGCGCGGCTATACGCTGATCCGCAACCTTGCCAGCCATGGCATCGGCCGGGCGCTGCACGAGGAGCCCGCGGAAATCCCGACCTGGCCCGCGCGCGGCGAAAAACGCCGTATCCACAGGGGGCTTGTACTGACGGTCGAACCGTTCTTGTCCAGAGGCGGCCTCTGGGCGACGGAGGCGGACGACGGCTGGACGCTTTACAGCGAACCGCGCGCCCCGGTGGTGCAATACGAGCATACGGTCGTCGCGACGGATCGCGGTGCCATGGTGGTCACGCTGCCGGGCTGAACCTGGCGGTCCTTCCCCCCGCCGACAATGGGTCAGGCCGCCAGCGCCACCGCATCGGGTCCGGCCGGATAGCGCAGCCGGTCGGAAGTGTCATTCGCCGCCAGGAACACCGCCTCGGCCACGTCGGTTTCCCTGGTGGTCAGGGCCGGGCTGGCGAAGGCGGCAAAGATCGGCGCAGCGAAATCGGCATAGGCTTCGGGGATCATGTCCTCAATGGCAAAGTCGATGTTCTGTGAAAACCGCGTGGTCGGGGCATAGCCCGGTTCGACCAGCTTTGCCCGCACACCGAAGGCCGCAAGCTCATGCGCCAACGATCCGGTAAAGCCCTCTATCGCCTGCTTGCTGGCGGTATAGGCAGCGGCAAGCGGCATCGGTGCCAGCGTCACGCTGGAGGTGACGTTGACGACCACGCCCGACCGCCGCGCCCGCATCTGGGGGATCACCGCCTGCACCATGACCATGGTGCCGAAGGTGTTGGTGTCGAACAGCTTGCGGACATAATCCATCGGCGCGGCCTCGAAGGCGCGAACAGTTCTGACAGCTTGCGGGTTCCCTTCAAGGAGAGGCGCTGCCATCCTATACCGCCGCACGAAAGGCAGTGGGAGGCAGTCATGTTAGAAACCGGTATTCACGTCTCAGTTAACTTCCATCACGCCAATTGAAGAACATAACAAGAACAACTATCGTGCCAGCATGGCACGGACTCTTCAGGACAAGCTGGCAATCCTTTCAGACGCCGCGAAATACGACGCCTCATGCGCCTCGTCAGGCGGAGAAAGGCGCGATGCACGCAAAGGCGGCATCGGCTCGTCCGGTGGCAGCGGCATCTGCCACGCCTATACGCCCGACGGGCGCTGTATCAGCCTGCTCAAGATCCTGATGACCAACTTCTGCATCTTTGACTGCGCCTATTGCATCAACCGGGTCTCCTCGAGTGTCGAGCGTGCCCGCTTCTCGGTCGAAGAGGTCGTCACACTGACGCTGGAGTTCTATCGGCGCAACTATATCGAAGGGCTGTTTCTGTCCTCGGGCATCATCCGTTCGCCCGATCAGACCATGGCGGATATGGCGCGCATTGCCCGCACCTTGCGTCAGGATCACGGCTTCAGGGGCTATATCCACTTGAAGACCATTCCCGACGCATCGCCCGACCTGATCCGCGAGGCGGCGCTTTACGCCGACCGTCTTTCGATCAACGTCGAATTGCCGCAAGATTCCAGCCTGCGCCGCTTCGCCCCCGAAAAGCGACCCGAAACGATCCGTTCCGCCATGGCGCAGGTGCGGCTTGAGGGCGAGGCCGCGAAAGACCGCAGCCATGGCGGAAAGCGTCCGCCGCGCTTTGCCCCGGCCGGGCAAAGCACGCAGATGATTATTGGCGCGGATGGCACCGATGACGTGACAATCCTGAAAGCCTCGACCCGGCTCTACAGCGGCTATCGGCTGCGAAGGGTCTATTATTCAGCCTTTTCGCCCATTCCGGATGCCTCGAAGGCACTGCCGCTGATTCAGCCGCCCTTGCTGCGTGAGCACCGGCTCTATCAGGCGGACTGGCTGCTGCGCTTTTACGGCTTCAGCGCCGAGGAAATCGCCACCGGCACGAAGGCCGGTCATCTTGATCTGGAGATCGACCCGAAGCCGGCCTGGGCCTTGCAACATCGCGGGCTCTTCCCGCTGGATGTGAACCGGGCGACGCGGGAAATGCTGTTGCGCGTGCCCGGCTTTGGCACGCGCACGGTGGACCGCATCCTTGTAGCCCGCCGCGCGCACGGCCTGCGATACGAAGACCTGACCCGGATGGGCGCCCTGATGAAAAAGGCGCGGCCCTTCATCACACTGCCGGGCTGGACCCCCAGTGGGCTGACTGACAGCCCCGACCTGCGGGCACGCTTCGCACCGCCCCCGCAACAGCTTTCCCTGCTGTGATCCATCGCGTCCGCCTGCCCGAAAGGGGCCTGTTCGAGGCATGGCGCAGTGCGGCCCGCATCGCCATCAGCCATCGCATCGCCCCCGAAGACATCGACTGGAGCGACACTTTCGGCCTGTTCGAAGCGGCCCCCCTGCCAGATCAGGCCGGCCCGCATCAGGCACGGGTGCCTCCGGCCTTCCTGCGGCTGGCAGGCTCGGTGATCTGGCATTCCGCACCCGAACGTCTGGGGCTGCTTTATCAGGCGCTGTGGCGCATCGACCGGCAGCAGGGCGATCCGCTGAGCCAGGCCGATCCGCTGGGCCGACGACTGAACCTGATGGCAAAATCCGTCGGTCGCGATATTCACAAGATGCACGCCTTCGTGCGTTTTCGCGAATTGCCCCGGACATCCCGCCGGCGCTTCGCCGCCTGGTTCGAGCCCGAACATGACACGCTGGAGCCGGGAAGCGCCTTCTTTGTCAAGCGTTTCGCCGATATGGACTGGATCATTGCCTCGCCGCGCCTGACCGCCCGCTACGAGGCAGGCAAGTTAAGCTTTCATCCGGGCAGCATACGCCCCGATCTGCCCAAGGATGCGTCCCAAGAGCTTTGGGCCACCTATTATGCCAATATCTTCAACCCGGCGCGGGTCAAGCTGGCTGCCATGCGCGCCGAAATGCCAAAGAAATACTGGAAGAACCTGCCCGAGACCCGGCTGATCCCAGATATGCTGAAAGACGCCGAAGCGAGGGTGGCACGGATGCACGCGGCGGCAGCTGGCACCCCGCGCCCCGGCGCTTTGCCGGTGTCCACCCGCTATCGGGCGGCGATGCCCGTCCCTGCCGATCTGCCCGACAGCCTTGATGCCGCCGGCAAAGCGGCGCTGCAATGCCGGCGCTGCCAGTTGTGCGAGGCGGCGACCCAAACCGTCTGGGGCGAAGGTGCTCCCTCGGCCCGCCTGATGCTGGTCGGGGAACAGCCGGGCGACCGCGAGGATCTGGAGGGACGGCCCTTTGTCGGCCCGGCAGGTCTGCTGCTACGCGAGGTCATGTCGGATGCAGGCATCAACCCGCACGAGGTGTGGCTGACCAATGCGGTTAAGCATTTCAAGTTTACGCCACGCGGCAAGAAACGCCTGCACCAGAACCCCGACCGGCAGGAAATCCTGCATTGTCGCTGGTGGTTAAGACTGGAGCTGTCCTTCATCCGCCCGGAGCTGGTGGTCGCGTTCGGCGCCTCAGCGGCATTCGCCCTGACCGGCAATGCGGCACCTCTCACCCCACGGCGCGGCCGGATCGAAACCGGACTGCATGGCGGCCCGGTGCTGATCACCTGGCACCCTTCGGCCATATTGCGGCAAAAGAGCGAAGCGGCAATGCAGTTGCGGCGCGAACTGGCAGGGGACCTCGCGAGTGCTGCCTCTTTTGCGCCCGCCATATGACGGGAAAGAACATCGCAGCGCATTTTCTTAAACAGAGAGCATAGCCCGGGCAGCCACGTCAAGGGCTGGGCCATGACCGGGTTTGCAAGCGATGCCGGCACCACTCCTGAAAGGCAGAACGCCAATCTGAAAACAGCAATACCCACATACGACAAGACACTGATATTGTTTTATTGCATATAAAGACCGACGCCCGGAAGATATTTCCGAATGGGAGGGAGCGCATCCGCAAGGGAACTTCCCGCGCTGCGAGATATCAAAACCTGGTGCATCAGCTGAATGCGATACTCAGTCTTGGGTAACGTAGCTTCGAACCGGCTCTTAATGGACATAACACCCAAGCACGACATGGAACCGTCACAGATGTTTTTGCGTTCCCCTGTCGGTGCGGCACATGACGCCCCCGCCGCATCTCTGGTGTTTCCTTTAGTCACCTGATCAGGCGCTTTCGGGAGGGACGTTCTTCATGCACAGCATCATCTATCTGGTCGGCCTTGTGGTCGTGGTTCTTGCCATATTGTCATTTTTTGGTCTGCGCTGAGGAGGAAAACAGATGGAACGTACGGAAACCATGACTGCCGCATCTGCACCGCGCCGCGAGACCGGTGGCGCCTATATCGACTGGGCCGCCATACTTGGCGGCGCAATTGTGGCAGCTGCCATCGGCGGTCTGTTTACCGCATTCGGGGCAGCCCTTGGCCTTTCAACGATTTCCGCCGAGCCGGGAGAAGGATCATTCAACCTCTGGATTATCGTCACGGCACTGTGGTTGGTCATTTCACTTGCGGCAAGTTATTGGGCCGGCGGCTATATTGCCGGTCGGATGCGGCGGCGTGAGGATGACTCCTCGACCGACGAGGTGACGGCACGCGATGGCATCAACGGCCTGGTCGTCTGGGGTCTTGGTATTCTGGTGACTGCCTGGATGGCGGCGGGCGCGATCAGCGGCACGGCCTCTGCCGTCGGCACGGCCGCAACGGCAGCCGGATCGGCCGTAGGCGGCGTGGTCCAGGGAGTTGGCGCCGCTGCGGGCAGCACGGTCCAGGGCGTGGCGCAGGCCGTGGGCGCCGCAATCCCCAAGGATGCCGACGAAGGGCTGATGGACTATATCAACAGCACCTTGATGCGTCCCGAGGTCGATGCCATGCGCCAGGGCGTGCAGCAGGCGGACGGCACCACCTCGCCCGGCACGCCCTCCATGGACGACGCCGAACTCGCGCGCCAAAGCGGCGTGGTGCTTGGCAACATTCTGCGCACGGGCGAAATCGCGCAGGAGGACCGCGACTTCCTTGTTGCGGCAGTCGCGCGCCGCACCGGCCAAAGCGAAGCCGAGGTCGAAACCCGTGTGGATCAGGCGGTTTCAGCCGTTCAGGACGCCCGCGCCAAGGCCGAGACCGCAGCCGCCGAAGCGAAAGCCGAGGCAGAACGCCTGGCACAAGAAGCCGAAGACGCAGCCATCGCCACAGCCGAAACGGCCCGCAAAAGCGGGATCCTGACGGCTTTCTTGCTGACTGCCGCAGCCTTGATCGCTGGCGCCGCGGCGGTTTCGGGTGCGGTGCGCGGCGGACGCCATCGTGACGAGGGCCGGATCTGGGGCGGGTTCAGCTACCGCTCATAAACGCACGGCATGAAGGGCCGGGACGCATCCATGGACGTGTCCTGGCCGATCGAAGGAACCGGCGTCACGCCTGGAGATTCCACGCCCGGCGCCATCCGCTTCCCACCTTTGAAAGGCAGGACAGATGACAACCAAAACTCCCGAGACCACCACCGGAAACGGCGGCGAAACGCAGCAGCGCGGCGGTGCGGTTCTGACCACCAATCACGGCATTCCCTTTTCCGACAACCAGAATTCGCTGCGCGCCGGAATGCGCGGCCCGACGCTTCTGGAAGACTTCTTGCTGCGCGAAAAGATTTTCCACTTCGATCATGAACGCATCCCCGAGCGGATCGTCCATGCCCGCGGATCGGCTGCGCATGGGGTGTTCACCTGCACCGATCCCATCCCCGAGTTGACCCGCGCCAGCCTGTTTGCGCAAAAGGGCAAGGAGACGCCGGTTTTTGCCAGGCTCTCGACCGTGGCGGGCGGCGCCGGTTCGGTCGACACGCCGCGCGATGTGCGCGGATTTGCGGTGAAGTTCTATACCGACGAAGGAAACTGGGATCTGGTCGGCAACAATATCCCGGTATTCTTCATCCAGGACGCGATCAAATTCCCCGACCTCGTGCATTCGGTCAAGATGGAGGCCGACCGTGGCTATCCTCAGGCGGCCTCGGCGCATGACACGTTCTGGGATTTCGTCTCGCTGATGCCGGAAAGCCTGCATACCGTCATCTGGGCGATGTCGGACCGGGCGATCCCGCGCAGCCTGCGGATGATGGAGGGTTTCGGCGTCCACACCTTCAAGTTCGTGAATGCCAAAGGCGCCGCCAGCTTCGTCAAGTTCCACTGGAAGCCGGTGCTGGGGGTGCAATCGCTGGTCTGGGACGAAAGCGCCAAGCTGCAATGGGCCGACAACGATTTCCACCGCAAGGACCTGTTCGAGGCGATTGCGGCGGGCGACTATCCCGAATGGGATCTGGCGGTGCAGGTTTTCGACCAGAAACTGGCCGACGGCCTGCCCTATGATGTGCTGGACCCGACCAAGATCATCCCCGAAGAGGTGGTCCCCTTGCGGGTGATCGGGCGTATGCAGCTGAACCGCAACCCGGACAACTTCTTTGCCGAAACGGAACAGGCTGCCTTCCTGCCCTCGAACGTGGTGCCGGGGATCGACTTTACCGATGACCCGCTGCTGCAAGGGCGGCTGTTCAGCTATCTTGACACCCAGAAGTCGCGGTTGGGCACGACGAATTTCCACCAGATCCCGATCAACGCGCCGAAATGCCCCTATGCCAACATGATGCGCGACGGGATGATGCAGACCACCGTGCCCAGGGGCCGCGCGAATTTCGAGCCGAACAGCCTTGATAACGCGGGCGAGGATCCCGGCCCCCGTGCCGATGCGCAGGGCTTTGCCACCGCGCCGCGCGAGGTCACGGGCGAGTCGCTGCGCATCCGGTCGGAAACCTTCGGCGACCACTACAGCCAGCCACGGATGTACTGGAAATCGCTTACGGAAAATGAACAGGCCCATACCGCCTCGGCCTTTGTGTTCGAGCTGTCCAAGGTGAACCTCGCCCATATCCGCAAGCGCACGGTCAGCCATCTGCGGGTGATCGACGAGGATCTGGGCGCGCGCGTGGCCGCAGGTCTGGGGATCGACCTGCCCGAGCGTGCCAGTCCTTTCCGCGAGCCTATCGACCTTGAGCCTTCGGATGCGCTGTCGATCCAGAAAAACTGGCCGGCAACGCTCAAGGGCCGCAAGATCGGGCTGCTGTTCGCGGAAGGCTCGGACAAGGCCGAAATCGACGCGCTGATCGAAGCGGTCGAGGCCGAGGGCGGCACGGTGTTCACCGTCGCGCCCAAGGTCGGGCCGCTGAAGCTGAAGGGTGGCACGATGGAGGCAGACGGGCAGCTTGCCGGCAGCCCCTCGGTGCTGTTCGATGCGGTGGCGATGGTGCTCGCGCCCCAGCAGGCTGAAAAGCTGACGAAAGAGGCCGCCGCCGTGGGCTTTGTCATGGATGCCTGGGCACATCTGAAGGCGATCGGCCATTGCAAGGCCTCAAAGGCGCTGCTCGACCGCGCCGGGATCAAGCCGGACGAAGGTGTCGGCCCCAATGACAGCCTGCCCGGGCGCGCAAAGCGACGCTATTGGGAACGCGAGCCGAGCCTGCGCGATCTGGCATGAATTTGGGGGCGGGGCGGTCACTGATCCCGTTGAGGCAGGTCTCTGCTGCGGATCCGGGGGGCGCCCTGTCGCGCCACTCCGCCCCGTTCCCCGCGCCCGGCCCACCGGTGCGCATGCCAGCCACGCCGTGACCGGACAGGGCGTCGTCATGGGCATCCGTTCCCTGCGGTCGCCGCCATTGCCGGTCCGATATAGATCGCGCGGAACGATATTGGCGATCCGGGCGTTATTTTGGAGCTCCGAGCGGCAATGCCTCTCTGCGATCAGCATAGAAAACGTCGAGGAATCTCGATCTCGTTTTTACGGGGTCGCACCGTGTATGGGAGTAAGGAATGGTTTACAGGGACACGGGTTTGCAACTCGCCATGCCGCCGGTCAGGCGGGTTCTGTTGATTGCCGTGAGTGCGGTTCTGGTAATTGTTTTCATTCTGTATCCGCTCGCGCTCGCAATAACGGCTCTTGCCGCCCAAAGCCTTCTATACGTCCTCAATGTCCTGGCTTGCGCTCTTGCGCGCGGAACCTCTGAATCTCCGGGCCAGTCGGAAATCGCGAAGATGACAGGGCCGACGATATTTTCGGTTCATGTGCCGACACATAATGAGCCGCCGGAGGTAGTCATCGAAACCCTGAAATCGCTTCGCCGTCAGGTCGGCGCTCCTGCACATGAGATCATCGTCATCGACAACAACACGGAGGACCCGACCCTTTGGCAACCTGTTGCCGAATGGTGTGCAGCCAATCCCGGCTTTCGCTTTCTGCATCGCGAGGGTGTCAAAGGTGCAAAGGCAGGCGCCTTGAATATCGCGCTGGCCGAGACGCGCCCGGATGCGACCCATATCGTCACAGTCGATGCCGATTATCAGGTGGTGCCCGGGTTCCTGTCGACAGCAGAAAAGGAACTGATCGCACGCAAGGCGGACTTCATCCAGTTCCCGCAGGCCTATCGCATGCCAAAAGCCGGTGCCGGAGAATCTGGTGGTGGAATCGCGCTCGAACTGGCGGATTATTTCGACCGACATGCCAGTGCCGCCAATCATGCCGGAGCAATGCTGCTGACCGGAACGCTCAGCGTGATCGGCAAGCCCGCGCTTGAGGCCGTCGGCGGATGGTCCTCGCGCACGGCGACGGAAGACGCCGAACTCGGGCTACGGCTGGCCGAGGCCGGATACCGGGGTGCCTACGTCCATAAAACCGTCGGATATGGCCTGCTTCCGCTGTCATCGCAGGCCCTTCACCATCAGCGCCATCGCTGGGCATCGGGAAACATGCGGACGCTGACCCTCTGGATCGCCGAACACTGGAGCGGCAGAGCCAAGCCGAAGGCCAGAAACCTGACGCGCAAAGTCCTTGTCATGGCCCAGTTGACGGCCTGGGCCAACTTTGCCCTGCCTGCCGTGATCGCGCTGACACTGGCAACTGTTTACAGCGCCGTCGGAATATCGGTTCCTGCCGATCTGATAAACGGCACGACGCTGCTGACGCTGTGCCTTGTCCTGCTCTCGGCCGCGCTGCCCCTGTGGTTTGGACGAAAACACGCGCGCTCCAGCTTGCCTGCGGCGATTTGCAGCCGGATATTCCTGCTGCCGACAGCCGCGACCGCGACCATTCGGGGCCTGATGCCGCTGCGTCAGACCTTCAGGGTCACCCCCAAGTCACCGGCCGGCGACAGCCCTGCCCCCGGCGACGGTCTTGCCGGCGCGCGGCTGACGATGATCTGGGGCTGCGCGCTTGGCGCGGCGGGGATGGACCTTGCCTGCCTGCCGGTCCTTCTGAGCGGCGCATTGCTCGCGCTGCCGCTGCTCGCCGGGCAATACGCCGCACGCGCGCTCGACAATTATTCCGCCTTCGTGTCGGCGATGCAGCGTCAGGGGGTCTGAGATGCCATTCCCTGCGGCGATCATCATCCCCACGTGGAACCGCGCCCATCTGATCGCAAGGGCGGTCGAGGCGGCGCTTGCGCAGTCCCACCCGGACAGAATCGTCATCGTTGTCGATGACGGATCACGCGATGCCACGGCGGATACGCTTGGCCCCTACATGTCGCAACCGGATTTCGTCTATGCAAGGCTGGCACGGAACAGCGGAACCGCCATGGCGAAAAACGTCGGCATCCTGCTGGCCGGGGACAGGGCGGTGACGTTTCACGACTCCGACGACCTTCCCCACCGCGACAAGGTGCTGCGTCAGGCGATGGTGCTGGATCAGGATGACATCGGCGCGCATCCCTGCCTGAACTGGGCACTGGCTGGCCAGACGCCCGGCAGCCGCCTGCGGATCGGCGCCGTGCTGAGCCATCACGATCTGATCCTGCCCGACGGGCGCCGGGTGACCATCAGCCGCGAGCTGTCGCTGGTCGACGACATGTTTCCCAACCTCCAGATGGGCTCGGACGTTCCCGGCGACTGGACGCATGTGAATTCGGGGCTGTTTCATCCCGCGCTTTTCGCACGCCTTGGCGGCTTTCTCGACTGCATCGAGGAGGATCGCGAATTCCGCAACCGGATCATCCTGTCCGGCGAGATCGTCTGGATAATCCGCGAACCGCTGCTGACCAAGATCGAAACAGCGGATTCGCTGACGCAGTCGCGCGCCACCGACTATGACAGCGACAAGCGCCGGGCCGACCGGCACCTTGTCTGGCAACGCGCCGAGGACTGGCTGCGCAACCGCGAGGTGCAGCCCGTCGCCATCGACCTGGGCGATCTGGCCATTGCCGGGATATCGAACCCTGCGCGCCTTGCGCCGTCGCCTGCACTGGCGACCGCGCAGACGCGCGACATGATCCGTCACGCCATCCGGCATGGGGGACGCGATGCCTGATCTGCGCATCGTCGACCCCTGCGCCCCGCGCGCCTATGACACGGCGCAATCGCTGAAAGGCCTTGGCGGCACCGAGGCCACCATCCTGCGCATCGCCCATGCGCTGTCCGCCGGGGCCGCGATCGTGATCGAGCAGGCCGGGCGAACGGGCATGTGCCGGATCGACGGCATCAGCTTTCGGCCGATGGACCTGTCGCGGCAAAGCGGTGGCCTGATCGTGGTCATCAACGCATGGAAGGTTGCGCTGAAGCTGCGCCGGGCCAATCCGGATGCGCGGATCGTTTTGTGGCTGCACGTCCATCCGGGGCGCCATAACCGCCAGATGGGCGCGCGCCTGCGCGAGGCCGGAATCGGGGTGATCTGCGTATCACGCAGCCACGCGCTGGCGCTGCGCGGTTTTCTGCCCGTTTCGCCGCGCATCGGCCATATCTACAACCCGGTCGCCGATGATCTGCACCCGGACGGCACGCCCCGCAAACCGAACCGGCTGGTCTTCGCCAGTTCGCCCCACAAGGGGCTGGCGCAGGTCGTCGAACTGTTCGTCCATGTCCGCCGGGCAATACCCGACATGAAGCTGGTGATCGCCAATCCCGGTTACATGCGCTGGCCCATGCCGGTCCTGCCCGAGGGCGTCATCCTGCGCGGCGCACTCGATCATCCGGCGCTGATCGCCGAGCTTCGCCGCGCGCTGTGCCTGTTCTATCCGCAGGACCGCTTCGCCGAGACCTTCGGTCTGGTCATCGCCGAGGCCAATGCCGTCGGTTGCCCGGCCCTTTTGCATGGCGCAACCGGCGCGAACCTCGAAATCGCCTCGTCGCCGGATCAATGCCTCGACACGCTGGATCCCGAGGCCGTCGTCGCGCGGCTGATGGCGTGGCGAACCGCAGGACCGCAGGTGCGGATGCGCCGCGAATTCCGGCTGGCGTCGGTCGCCGCGGTCTGGCGCGGCCTGCTGGCCGGGCAGGATGTCGCCTTGCCGGGTGAGCCAGGCGATGCCAAACCCGTCGGGCGGCGGGGCATCGCATGAGCGCGGATACCGTCCCCGGCTCGATCGAGCGATTTGGCCCGCAGGAAGGCTGGCGATATGCGGCGGTGATCCCGGCCCGGAACGAAGCGGCGCGGATCGCGGATTGCCTGTCCGCACTGGCGCAAAGCATGTCGGGTGCCCGAGGCCGGGGCGCCATCGTGGTCGTGGTGAACAACACAGGCGACGCCACGCGGCAGCTTGCCCGTCAGTGGTGGGCGGCGCGCCCGCATGTCTCCGGGCTGCTGCTGGATTGCCACATTCCCGCACGCCTCGCCTGCGTTGGACGGGCCCGAGGGCTGGGGCTTGATCTTGCGGCGGGAATGCTTGCGCCGGATGGCGTCCTGATGACATCGGACGCCGATGCAAGGGTGCATCCGGATTGGGTCGCCGCCAACCTGCGCGAACTTGGCCGGGCCGACCTGATCTGCGGAACGGTTCAGCCCGACGCCGCCGAACTGGCCGGGCTGCCCGACGCTTTCATGCGCCACGGCGCCGCCGAGGGCCGCTATATGCAGGCGCTGCTGAAGCTGATCGCCCGGCTTGACCCGGTCCCGCATGAGGGGACCGCGCATCGCAATGCCGCCGGCGCCAGCCTTGCCTTTCGCCTGCCTCTTTATACCGATATCGGCGGCATGCCCTGTCTGCCCCAACACGAGGACCGGGTCTTCGCCGCCAATGCCGAGGCCCGCGACTGGCGGATCCGCTATGCGCAAACGCCGGTCGTCCATGCCTCGTGCCGGCTGACGGGCCGCACCGGCGGCGGCATGGCTGCCGCCCTGCGCGCACGGATCACGGACGACGATCCGCCATGCGACGAGTTCCTGGAACCCGCCGGGTCCGCCATCCTGCGCTACGGCTTGCGCGGGCGGCTGCGGCAGGCATGGCCTGACCCGGAACGGATCGCTCGGCTGCTGCCCGGGGATGGTCCCTTCGATGCGGACCTGCCCCCCTGGTTCGGCACGTTCTGGCGTCAGGTCGAAGCCGCCACGCCCGCCCTGTCCCGGCGCCGCTTGCGCCAAAGCGATCTGGCGGCCGAGCAGAAACGGCTGGACCACTGGTTCGCCGCCGACACGCTGATGGAGAAACAGGCATGACCCGGCACGAGGTTCCCACCGATCCCTTCGCCACCATTGCCGCCCGCGCCGGTGCCGCCGACAGGGCCGAGCGCGACCTGTCGGACGACATCCGGCTGCTTTTTGACTGTGGGGTCATGCAGCGGCTTTGCGACTGTGCGACCGGACCGTCTGTGGCGAGAGGGGTCGATCTGCTTTGCAGGCTCGGCGCGGCAAACCTGTCCGTCGGCCGGCTGGCCGAGGGCCATGTGAACGCGCTGCGGCTGATCCGCCTTTATGGCGCGGCCGAGCAGATCGCACGGGCCGAGCATGCCGCGGCACAGGCGCAGCTTTTCGGGGTCTGGGGCGCCGATGGACCTCGGCCTGTCAGGATCGACCGGACAGCCGACGGGCAGGCCGTGCTGGCGGGGGCAAAACGCTTTTGTTCGGGACTGGGGCTGGTGCGCCATGCCGTCGTCACCGCCCGCTCGGCCCGGGGGGTGCAGCTGGTGCTGATCCGGGCGGATGACGAACGGCGCCACGACACGGCGCAATGGCGGACGGCGGGCATGCGCGCCACCCTGTCGGGCGGGCATGATATGGAGGGGCTGCGCGGCGAAGCTCTGGGCCAGGCCGACGATTACATGCGCGAGCCGTATTTCGAGGGCGGCATCTGGCGCTATGCCGCGCTGCATGCCGGCGCGCTGGAAGCCCTTGCCGACGCACTGGGCCGCCACATCCGCGACCCCTCGCCGATGCAGGCAGCGCGGCTGGTCGAGATGATCCGGCTGACACGCGGCGCGCGCCTGTGGGTCGAACATGCGGCAAACGCCGTCGAAAACAGCCCTGCCCCTGACATCACCGCATCCCTTCTGGCCCGCGAGGCGGTCGAGGAGGCCTGCCTGCGCGGGATCGCGCTGTGCGAGCGCGCCTTCGGCACGGCGGCCTTCATGGACGGCAACCCGGTCGAGCGCATCCGCCGCGACCTCGCCTTTTTCCTGCGGCAGGCCAATCTGGATGGCAAGACCCAACTGGCCGCACGGCTGATCCTTGACGGCAGAGCGACGCAATGACCAGGGCGAGCCCTCTGGACAGTGCGTTCCTTGCCGCCGCGCGCCGCGCAAAACCTGTCTTGCCCATGGACATCGCCGACGGCGGGGCCGTCGTCATCCTGGCCCCCCATGCGGATGACGAGACCCTGGGATGCGGGCAACTGATCGCGGCGCTGTCCGAGGCGGGCGTCACGGTGCAGGTGATCGTGGTGACGGATGGCGCGGCCTCGCATCGCAATTCACGGATCTGGCCACCCGCGCGACTGGCGGCGTTGCGGGCCGGGGAAGTCCGCCGCGCCGTCGCCGTTCTGGGGAACGGAAAGGCCCCGGAGCCCTGCCTGCTTGGCTATCCCGACCTCGCCGCGCCGGACGATCCGCCCGGCCGTGCCGAGGCTGTGGACAGGATCGACGCCCTGATGCCGCCCAAGACAACCGCATTGCTGGCCACATGGCAGGGCGACCCCCACCCGGATCATCAGCGCGTTGCCAGAATCGCGGCGCTGCTGTCGCGCCGCAGGCCCGCCATGCGCCACTGGGCCTATCCCGTCTGGGGGCGGTTCGAGGCGGGGGTCCCGCCGCAGCCCATGGTCAGCTTGCACGACCCGGCGCTGCTTCCCCGCAAGGCCGCTGCGCTGGCCGCCCATCGCAGCCAGATGAGTCCGTTGATCGCCGACGATCCCGCAGGCTTCACCATGCCCGCGACGCTTCAACAGCATTTCATCGACCACCCGGAGTTGTTCATCGATGTCGGATGATGTCGCCGCCCGGCGCGCCGCGCATTTCGAGGCGCTTTACCGGGCCAACCCCGACCCCTGGCGCTATCGGACCAGCAGCTACGAGCAGCGGAAATACCAGGCCACGATCGACGCGCTGCCCGGGCGCCGCTTTCGCGCGGCACTTGAGGTCGGCTGCTCTATCGGAGTGCTGACAGGAATGATCGCAGAACGGGCCGAGGAGGTCACCGGGATCGATCTCTCGGCCGAGGCGATCCGGCTGGCGCGCGCACATTTGCGGAATATCTCGCACGTAAAGCTGCTGCACGGCACGGTGCCGCGCGACTGGCCGCCGGGGCCGTTCGATCTGATGATCCTGTCCGAGGTGGTCTACTATCTGACCGCGGCCGAGATCGGGGAACTGAGCCGGGAAATCGCCCGCACCGCCCGGCCCGGGGCGCATTGTGTTCTTGTCAACTGGACAGGCCCCACGGGAAGTCCCTGGCGCGGACCCCAGGCGGCGCAGGCGCTTATCGCGGCATTGAGCTCGGCTCGGACCGTGACGTCACAGGACCGGACGGATCAGGGAGAATACGTGATGGATCACCTGATCCTGTAAGGGGCGCGGCCCTCGCTTCGCAGCCACTCTTACTCCGGGTTGGCCCTGTCCGGCGCGTCGGACTGTTCTGCGAAGAAAGCCGTTTTGGGAATGTGCAGATCAATGCGGATGCCCCCGGATGTCTGCCGTCTCTCGAAGCAGCCTCCGAATTGCCCTTCGACAATGGCCGAGAGCAGGTTTGAGCCAAAACCGCCGCCGCTGTCCTCGCGCTTGCCCATCGTCACTCCCGGCTCATACCATTCGATGGCCAGTTGCTCGCCCAGCTCTGTAACGCTCAGTTCGATACGCCCGTCGGGCCGGGAAAGGGCACCGTATTTCGCCGAATTGGTCGCAAGTTCATGCAATACCAGAGCGAATGGAGAAACCGATTCAGCTTTCAGCAGAAATGTCTCTGCTTCGCTGGAGAGCCCATCCCATTCTGCCTGCCGGTAAGGGGCCAGAATCTCGGCAAACAAGTTCCGCAGCGAAACGGCATTGTTTGCCGCTCGAGCTTTTCCGAGTTGATGAGCCTTGTGAAGCGCCAGCAGGCGGTTCTTCAACTCGTTCGCAAAGCTCGTGACATCCTCGGCATCCCGCGAGGATATCCCGATCAGCCCGTTGATGACGGCGAACAAGTTTCCGATCCTGTGATCAAGCTCCCGGTTGACGATTTCGCGTTCAGCCTCCAGGCGCTTGGCATCGTCGATATCCGTCGATGTGCCGTACCATCTTATGATATTCCCCTCTGTATCCCGTATCGGCAGTGCGATAACGCGAAGCCATCGATAACCATCCGCATGATGCCGGAAGCGATAGTCTATGTCGTAGGGCTCACCGGTGCTCAGACAATGAGACCACAGCCTGTTCACCCTGCTCCAATCTTCGGGATGAACAAGTGAGGTCCATAGCGATGGCGTGATATCGGCATGGTCGATTCCGGTGAACTCTGTCCAGCGCTGATTGAAAAAATCATGGTTGCCCTGCGCATCCGTGCTCCAGACGATCTGCGGGATCGCCTCAGCCAGCGTGTCGAACCGCAGATTGCTGGCCTCCAGCGCCGCTGTCACCTCGGACTGGCTTGTCGTATCCAGAAGGATCCCGGCAAAGCTTGTGATGTTTCCGGCCTCATCCCGAGCCGGGCGCCCGGATGCGACATACCAGTGCATGGCTCCGTCTTCGGTGAATGCCCGGAAGCGGCTATGAAATTTCTCGCCGGACTGAACCGCCTCGTCGATTGCCGCCAGAACCCGTTGGCGATCGTCATCATGCAGGGTCTCGAACAGCTTCTCGATCGCGATCCCCTTGCTCGCCTCGACCGAAGAAATGCCATGTTGCGCTGCAAGAGAGCCGTTGATGACCATCATGCGGCTCGGAACATCAAAATCCCAGGTGCCGACAATACCCCCGGCTTCAAGCGCGACCTCGACGCGCTCTTGAGCAAGTGTCAGCTCCCGTCTCGTGCGGACATGCGCCGTCGTCTCGCTCGCTGCCAGAAGGGTGCCCAGAACGACGCCGCTGTCGTCCATGATCGGTGAAAGCCCGAGGTTGAACCAGCAGGTCGTCGTCACGCCATCCCGAACAAGGCGGATCGGCTGGTCCTTCAGCCTGTGGCTTTTTCCGCGATAGGCATCGTCAATCTTCTCGCGGTAGAAACTACGCGCAACAGGAAGGGACTCGAAAACTGGCCTGCCCTGTGCGTCGCGCCAGGCATCACCGAAGATCTCTCGGGCAGCCGCGTTGCAAACCACAATGCCTTCGCGTCCAATCAGCACGGCCATGGGAGAGGCGGCGTAGAGTATTGTCCTGACAGTGGCACGCAAGGCAACAGGCCAAGCACCTATCGGACCAGCTGGAGTGTTGCCCCAGTCAACCGCGAGGATGGCGGTCCTGATCTCGCGGATGTTGTCAGCGGCTCCGATGAAATCGCCACTTCCCGAAAACAGACGCTCAGCCATGAAGCCCCGCATTTGCGACAGAGGATCGGCTCAGCCTAGAAGCGCACAGAGAATGCTGTCCAGACAAACATTGCGTCGATCCGCGGCCAAATAGAGGGCCCATTGGCTAAACCCCATCACGGCGTCGTGTGTCAATCTGCATCCAAACGTGCCCCCCGATCGGCGTCCAATCAGCCTTACGCTTCAACGCTCGTGGTGTTGCGGCGGGAAGCTCCCGGTTAGCGCGATATGGCCGATCGAGCATCTCTTTCAGTGGCGTGCTCTCCACAGATTGTCGCTGTCGGTCGTAGGGACATGTGGTTCGGCAACGATTAGCATCGTGGCCTCTGTCGCCCGCACCGGGAGTGGCCCGTTGAGCCGCCAGCATTGACCAGGGCCGTAAGTGTAGTTTCCAAACGTGCCGGAGCCCTCGACCACCGTGACGCAAGCAAGCGGATCCATCAGCATGACCCTCTGCTCGGGGGCGAGCATTTCCTGAACGATGCGGAATGGTGCGGCCTCACCCGGAAACGGCATGATAGGCTGGGGGTTGAGGGTCATCTCTTCCAGAGCCTGATCCAGATGCAGGTCATGCGAGCCGCCATCCGGTGAAAGCTGCAATGTGGTCCCCGGGGATTCCTGGATCTCGATCAGGGTGAGACCGGGGCCGAGGGCGTGAATCGTCCCAGCCTCGACATAGAACATGTCGCCAATTGCCGGCTCGATCCGGCGCAGAAGGTCCGTCAGGCGACCCGAAAGCGCAGCCTCCCGGATCTCGTCACAGGTGGCGGTCTGTTTAAGGCCCAGATGGAAATATGCGCCGGGGCCAACGTCGGCAATATACCACCACTTGTGCTTTCGGCTCACGCCACGTTGCGGATGGATCTGCACGGGAAGTGGTTCGTCGGTCTTGATCCATTTGACAATAATCCCGGTCTCCGCCGCATCGAAGGCGATTTCACCAAGCGGTTGCACTTGGCCCCGGGCCGGAACGCCATCGCACCGGGATTTGGACCGATGATCGGGGACCAGCGGCTCGGCCAAAAACGGGGGATAAGCGGTATCACGGGTGAAGTCTTTCCTGTCGTGTTGCATCTCGATCAGCATTGGCCGGGTCTCCGGAAAGGTGTTGGCAGATTGAAAGGTTTGCGCTGGCATTGGCGATGACATGGAGATTGGTCAGCACATAGCCCGCGCCCGCATCGACGATCACACCCGATCCCGCACTCATCCGGGGCTGACTTCCGGTGTCGGGTGCCAGACTGGGAGGCAGGTCGAAAAAGCGGCGGAAGAAGGGGTCGTTTAGCAGCGGGTTCGCGCTGACCTAAGTCTCGGTTCGCGTCGCGATATTGACGATGGCAGGTGTCACCCGTTCCAGCATCGGGGCTTCCGTCAGCAGGCCCCGGTTGTCGAAGGCTAAGGCCGACTCGCCCCGTGACGGCAGCGGCCTAAACAGCGCTGTTACCAACAAAACAAGCATGAGCAGCCAGCGGCTGCGGGCGGTAAGTGACAAAGACATCGGGCTCTCCTGCGATGAATGGCCGGCCCCGGAGACCGGGGCCGGCACCGGTTCAGGCGGCCTGCGCGCCGCCCCTGCCGCGCGCGGACCAGAGCCGCGCGCCGGTCCAGGCGACCAAGGCAAAGCCGCCAATCACATGCAGTGCGGCAAGCCAGACTACGAGGCCGACGGCAGTTGCCCAAGGGCTGACGGCGACCCAGAGACCGGCCAGGAACAGCAATCTGTCAGCCACCTGATCGCCCGACCACAGCAGCCAGGCGGCCAACACGACAAGGGCGGCGCCTGACAGGACGCTGCTCCAGAGGGCCGCAGCGGGCAGCGAAAGCATCAGCGGCAGGGCAGCCAGCAGGACGCCCGCAGCGATGACGGTCCCGGCGGCGATGCGGTAACCAGTATGGCAACGGTCCGAAATCCAGTTCGCAACCATGGTTTTACCTCCTCTCATCTGATCGTCAGGTGGGTTTCGCCAGCCGCCGCGGCTCTGACGGCGGCAGGAAGGGGCTCAGTTCTGCTGGCGCGAAGGCGCCGGCCGCAATTTCAGCGAGCGCGGTTTCCGTCGCGCTGTTCGAGGCATCGCCCAGTCTTGGCGCCGCGCCCTCGCGCAGGGCGCGGGTGCGGGCAGCGGCGGCCAGAACCAGTCCGAAACGGTCTGGCATGGCGGCCTGACAGTCAAGGGGAAGAAGCGGGTTCATCGCGCACCTCTGTCAGGCCACCTGCTGCGCGTGTTGCGCGCCTTCGAGTGCCCGCAATGCGGTTTCGACGTCGCTCAGCCGCGACTGGCGATGATGCTCGGGCATCCCCTCAGAGGTCGCCAGATCCTGAAGATATTCGTTGAACGCGATGCTCATCAGGATCGAGCGGCGCGTTTCAAGCGGCAGGCTGGTATCCTGCGCCACCTCCATCGGAGTTGCTCCTTTCCCGGCGTCGCCCACTGGCGCTCCGAGCGCGCGACGATAGGCGTCCCGATGCTGCGCAAGGCCCAGCCGGTCAAGCGTCTGATCGGAAAAGCGCCGCAGACGCGCGGCATGGGCGTGGCGCTGACGCTCGAGCGCCTGCGCCTGCTGGCGCGCCTCGGCCTCGCCCGGCGGCAGATGCACCTCGTAGGCGATGCCGAGCCGTTCGGCATGCCGGACCGCGGCTTCAAGGCTGGGGAAGGATAGTTCGACCTGATGGGCTGTGTCCTTACCGGCGGTCCAGCCCATCAGCGGCTCGATCGACGGCACGGAGGCACGCTCGATCCGCAGACGCCAGTCCTTGCTGCGCGCGCGACCGGATGTCATCGCGGATCTGGCAGGTTTCCATATCCGGGCAACGCTCTTCGCGGGCAGGCTGGAATCCCAGGTGGCTTCACCCTTGCCTTGTGGCAGAATCGTCGAGATGCGGGGCGCGGCAGGGGAAATATGGTCTCCTCTTGCAAGTTCCATTTCATCCTCCGATGCTTTCTGACAGGGGAGGTGCGGGCCGGATCGCTCCAGCCCGCCAGGATCAGGTTTTCAGCGGGATGCGTTTGACCTGCGCCTGGGCCGTTTCAGTCCTGGGCAGGGTCACGGTCAGCACGCCGTTGCGGAACGCCGCCTCAACGGCAACCTCATCGATGCCGGCGGGCAGCGGAATGCGCCGCTCGAACCTGCCGTAGACCCGCTCGGAGAACTGGCGCGCGCTGTCCTCTGTGGTGCTGGTCTTTTCGCCGCGCAGTGTCAGCAGACCATCCTCGAGCAGGACTTCGACATCCTTTTCTTCAAGGCCGGGAAGCTCTGCACTGATGTTGATCGCCTTGTCCGTTTCGGTAATCTCGACGCTCGGCCAGTTCGTGCCCGGCCAGCCACTGATACCAGGGAGGACCGGCGAGCGGGTGGCGAAAGAGCGGAAAAAGTCGTCGAACAGCCGATCCACCTCCCGGAGGAAGCTGACAAAGGGGTCAGGCGTCGCCTCGACGGGCTGCGTATTGCGACCCCGCCACCACGGCAGATTTTGGGTCCAGTTCTGTGGGATAAGATCTCTTACGCTCATGTCTGTGTCTCCTGTTCTTGCATAACCCCTCCAAAGGGCGCATCGGTGTGACCGATACGCCCCGGCGTTTCGGGACTGCCAGATATGGCCCGGTGATCAGGCTGCGGCGGTTTCGGGCTGCGGCTCGGCGGTTTCCGCCGCCGGGATACGGGCCTGCTTGGCCAAAGCTGCGGCAGATGTGCCATGCACAATCTCGATACGGCGCGGCTTCTTCTCTTCAGGGATTTCGCGCACCAGCGAAATCTCCAGCAGGCCATCGGTCAGCGATGCGCTCTCGACCCGGACATGATCCGCCAGTTCGAAACGACGCTCGAAACTGCGCGCCGGGATGCCTCGATGCAGGTATCGCGCCTTATCATCGGACTCTTTTTTGCCGGCAACGACCAGCACATTGCCGTTCTGGGTCAGCGTCAGATCGCTTTCGCGGAACCCGGCAACCGCCATGGTAATACCGTAGCGGTCCTCGTCGGCACGAACGATGTCATAGGGGGGCCAGCTATCCGCAGATTCGGCGCGGGCGGCGGCCTCCAGTGAGTTCAGGAGCCGGTCGAAGCCAACGCTCGACCGAAACAGCGGTGTAAAATCAAAAGTGGTTCTCATAGCCACATCCTCCATTGAGCAACATGGTACAAGTCGGTAATTCACCGGAATTTCCGGCGGAGGACCCCCGGCAGGGCGATCCGCACGATCTTATTTGGAACGCAACTTCCGGGGTTCAAGACACAATCTCGTGGTTTGTGCGCTATCAATGTGTTCTGCATTCAGCCCGAATCTCGTCTGGATCTGCGCCTTGAGTGACGGGCGTCGCAATAATCGCAAGAGCGGAAGCTGCCGTTTGCCGGACGGGCAGGATCTCGCCGCGATCATGATCCGGGAGGGCTATTGCGGCAGGTTCTGGTGATCTGTCCGTTCACGTTGCGCAGGAAGGTACCGCCGGGTCATCTGCGCGCATGCAAATCCCGGGAACAGGCCGAACGCGAACCCATTACCTTCTGCGGTCTTGCCCAGGTCCAGGTTCCAGCCACATTGAAGGAGACCTCGGCGCCGAACTGGCCGGAATGCACCTCGGCAAAGGCGACACAGCCTGTAGGGTGCAGAATGTCGTCCTGCCTCTGGTTCTGCCTGGCGCCGCGCTGCGGGTGATGCGCCGCGGGTCAGGATAATCGCCTCGTTCTTTCCATGCCGGTCATTTCTCCGGCCGGGCATCGCCGATCCGGGTTAGCTAGGGCTGATCGCAGAGGCCGGGTTGTGCCTCTGATGCAACCGCCGGGGGCCGGAAACCTTGATTCACGGAGGCTGGCCGGTGCCGGTCACCACCGCCGCGATCCTTCCTTCATTGCCTGACACGGGACCACACCCGTCGCAGCCCCGAAGAACTGGCTGGTCTGACCGAAGACCGCCTGCGGCTCGATCCGCCGAACGCAACGTCCCGCCGGTCCTTTTTCCCCGCCCGCGAACGGGCTCCTCGCGGCCGCTGCGCTGCAAAAAGAACCGGCCATGGGCCGTCGGGCGCTGCGCTGCGCCCGTTCCGGGTGCGAGGCCGATCGCCTCCGGTCCTGCGACCGCCATCGGGGCCGCGACGGGCGCGGTCCGGTCGAGCAAAAAGGATCACGACGATGGCAACCTTCACCAACACCACCAGCACCGCTTCCTCCGGTTCCAGCCACCCCCGCCAGCCGCGCGGCGACGCCCCGGCCGCCCCGCGCGCCACGCCCCGCAACACCGTCCTGAACGGCGACTGCACCCGCCTGATGACCGGCATGGAGGCGAACTCGGTCGATTTCATCCTGACTGTGAACCGGCGTGCAAAATTGACCCCGTAACGGGGTAATCGGCTTCCAAAAATGACCCCCTTACGCTGATGGTCATGATGCCTCCGAGGCTATCGGGGGGCACAGTGTGGGATGCTGGTTGTGGAGACGATTGCGAAGATCCGCCGGGCGTATTTCCAGGACAAGAAGTCGATCAAGCATATCTGCCGAGAGCTGCGGGTATCGCGGAACACGGTTCGGAAGGTGATCCGGTCCGGCGCAACGGAGATGACTTACGAGCGAACCGTCCAACCGCAGCCGAAGATCGGTCCCTGGAAAGGCAAGCTCGACGAGATGCTGGCGGCGAATGCGCGCAAGCCGAAGCGCGAGCGGCTGACCCGCATCCGGATTTTCGAAGAGCTCAGGGCCCTCGGATATGACGGCGGCTACGACGCGGTCCGACGCTATGCGGCTTCGTGGTCGCAGGCGGAGCAGGAAGCGTCAGCCGCCGCCTATGTGCCACTGAGCTTCGATCCGGGTGAAGCCTACCAGTTCGACTGGAGTCACGAGGTCGTTCTGATCGACGGCGTGACCACCACGGTGAAGGTGGCTCACGTCCGGCTTTGTCATAGCCGGATGCTGTTCGTCCGGGCCTACCCGCGAGAGACGCAGGAAATGGTGTTCGATGCCCATGACAAGGCCTTTGCCTTCTTCGGCAGCGCCTGTGCGCGTGGGATCTACGACAACATGAAGACGGCGGTGGACACGATCTTCGTCGGCCGCGACCGCGCGTATAATCGCCGGTTCCAGCAGATGTGCGGACACTACCTTGTCGATCCCGTCGCCTGCACCCCCGCGTCCGGCTGGGAGAAGGGACAAGTAGAGAACCAGGTTGGCGTTGTCCGGCGGCGGTTCTTCGTGCCGCGGCCGCGCTTCAAGAGCTACGCGGAACTCAACGCCTGGCTTCAGGATCGCTGTATTGCCTGGGCCAAGGCCCATCCGCACCAGGAATTGCGTGATCGGACAATCTGGGACGTGTTCCAGGATGAGCGGGCGAGCCTGGTGCCCTACGTCGGCCCTTTCGACGGATTCCATGCCGTGCCGGCCTCGGTGTCCAAGACCTGCCTCGTTAGGTTCGACAAGAACCGCTACTCGGTCGATGGTCGCGCCGTCGGCCGTCCGGTCGAGATCCGCGCCTATGCCGAGCGGGTCGAGGTCTGGCAGGACGGCAAGATCGTCGGCCGGCACGACCGCGCCTTCGGGCGCGACAAGGCCATCTATGACCCGCTGCACTACATCCCGGTGCTGGCCCGCAAGCCCGGCGCCCTTCGAAACGGCGCTCCCTTCAAGGAATGGGAACTGCCGCCGGCGATACGACGCGTCCAGCGTAAGCTGGGGCGCGTGCCGAACGGTGACCGTCAGATGGTCCAGATCCTGAGCATGATCCCAACGGATGGACTGGAAGCCGTCGAGGCTGCCTGCGTCGAGGCCCTGACCGAAGGCGCCCCGGCGGCATCGGTCGTTCTGAACATCCTGGCCCGACATCGCGAGCCACCACCTCCGTTGACCATCGCCACGCCGGACGCGTTGCGCCTGACCTGCGAGCCCGTGGCCGACTGCAAACGCTACGACAGCCTCAGGAGACCCCGCCATGGAAAGATCACAGGTGCTGGACGCGATGGGCCAGTTGAAGCTCTACGGCATGAAGGCCGCCTACGATGAGATCATCGCCACGGCGGTGAAGCGACAGCACGAACCGCAGCAAATCGTGGGCGACCTGCTGAACGCCGAGATCAGCGAGAAACAAGCTCGCTCGATCAAATACCAGATGACCATCGCCAAGCTGCCCTTGGCCAAGGAAGTCGACGAGTTCAGCTTCGAAGACACGCCCGTAAACGAAACGCTGGTGCGCGATCTGGCCTCCGGAGAGTTCCTCGAGCATCAGCGTAACGTCGTCCTCATCGGCGGCACCGGGACCGGCAAATCCCACCTTGCCGTCAGCATCGCCCGGGCCTGCATCCGCCGTGGCAAGCGCGGCCGCTTCTTCAACGTCGTGGACCTGGTGAACAAGCTGGACGCCGAAGCCCGCGCCGACCGACAGGGACGCACTGCGGATCTCCTGTGCCGCCTCGACTTCCTGATCCTCGACGAGTTGGGATATCTGCCGTTCGCCCAGACGGGTGGCCAGCTCCTGTTCCACCTCATCAGTCGCCTTTACGAACGCACCTCGATCATCGTGACGACGAACCTCGACTTCGGCGAATGGCCGACCGTCTTCGGAGACGCGAAGATGACAACGGCGCTCCTCGACCGACTGACCCATCACTGTGACATCGTCGAGACCGGCAACGAGAGCTGGCGCTTCAAGACGCGGGAATGACCGAGACGCCGCTGGCCCGATCCGGTTGCGCTGTATGGAGGCTACACCGCATCGGGCCAGCTACCCGTGCTGACCAAGCGGGGTCATTATTGGGCGCCGAAAGGGGGTCAAAGTTGCGTGCCGATTGACAATCAAGCAACGTGCTGAAATTAACCCCCAGTGCATCAGCGAGATTCCAGAGGGTTTGCACACGTGGGTTACCATTACCCTGTTCGAGCGCTGAAATTGCTGCGCGGCTGACCAGACTGAGTTCGGCCAGGCCATCAAGGGTCAGACCCCGTTTGCGACGAAGTTGTGAAAGCTTGCTTCCGAGCGCACTCGATAAGGAAGGATTAAACGTCATTGCCTCGCGCCCTTGCGACCATCATCACTTTTCCATTATGGCAGAAAATCTTGTATGATGGAACCCTGTCAACGGCGGCGCAAAAGTCGGCCATTGCGGCGGTTCAAAACCAGGCCAGTTGGTGAGGATGTGCGCCATGGCGCGCGCGCTTGCCACATAGCTGGCGCGTGCCAGGGCGCACTGGCGAACAAGAACGCCCGGGTCGTGTGGTCGCTTCTTGCAGGTGACGAAGACTATCGACCGGCGCAAGTCGCCGCGGCTGGCTGAACCGGCTGCGCGATCGTCACGGGACGGAGGCTAACGGAACATTGCAGCAACATGGCTGGAGATGGTGAAAGAGTCGCTCCCATCGCTTCCAGAACCTGATGTGTGGACCGGCACGGCGGAGGCCGATGTCACGGGGGCATTGAGGAGGAAGCGCGCGGAAATCCATCGGGGCTCGCGGCGACGAAGGATCGGGCCGTTCACAGAAGCCGGATATACGTCCGCAATGGCGAGTTCTGAACCAGAGCCAACCAGACCGTTGCAATCAGGCGGGGGCCATATACATCCATACACGCCCCGACCACCCCCGGCCACTGCAATGACGTGGTTATTCTTCGAAACATTCAATCCGATGGAATGTTCGCTATTCCCCTGCATGGTTAATCCTCCTGGCTTGAGGCGGAGCCTATCGAGTAGCTCTCTTTGAAAGCAGCCAATGCAGGGCGACCACCCGCCACAGTTCAGCCGAAGAAGGACATACGGTTTTACGCCTATGTTGATGCAGGTTTACGCCTATGTTGATGCAGGATTTTCTCCTCCGTGCAAAAGCAGCCAAATATGACAAAAAAGCTCGCTGTTCCCCATCCGGACCGCTGAGGCCACGCAAAGGCGGCAAGGGCCCGTTTCAGCAGATCCGCGGCAGTTGTTCACCCACGAGGCGGTCGACGATACGGCGCCCGCCGAAGGAGGTCACCATCTGCACACGGGCCGTATGGGCGCCCCCCTCGGATGCGGCGACGGCGCGGCCGATGATTGCGGCGCCCTGCCCTTCGGGGCGGGAACGCATCGCGGTCAGCGCGGCCTCAGCCTCGGCCTCGGGCACGAACAGGACCAGGGTTCCCTCATTGGCAAGATAGAGCGGATCAAGGCCAAGAATTTCGCAGACCCCGCGCACCTCGGGGCGCAGGGGCAACGCCTCTTCGCTGATCTCGATGCCGCATCCTGCCGCCAGCGCCATTTCATTCAGCGCCGCGGCAAGCCCTCCGCGGGTCGCATCGCGGGCGGCGCGGGTGCCGGGGGCGGCGGCCAGCACCGTCTCCATCAGATGCCCAAGCCCCTGACAGTCCGAGACCAGATCCGTCGACAGCGCCAGATCGCCGCGCGCCGCCAGAATGGCCGCGCCATGATCGCCCAGCACGCCATTGACCAGCACGACATCGCCCGGCCTGATCCGCGCCGCAGCCAGATCGCGCCCTGCCGGGATCACGCCGACGCCCGAGGTGGTGACGAACAGCCCATCCGCCGATCCGCGCCCGACGACCTTGGTGTCGCCGGTCACGATCCGCACCCCGGCAAGCGCCGCCTCGCGCGCCATCGAGGCGACCACGCGCTGCAACAGCGCGATCTCGCAGCCTTCCTCGAGAATGAACGCCGCCGACAGCCACAGCGGCCGCGCCCCGCCGACGGCCAGATCGTTCACCGTGCCGCAGACCGCCAGCTTGCCGATATCGCCGCCGGGAAATTCCAGCGGCGTGACCACGAAACTGTCGGTGGTCAAGGCCAGCCGTGCACCGGGTTCACACAGCGCATCCGCCGTCAGCCGCGCCTGATCCTCGCCCGAACTGGGCCCGAAGGCGGGAAGAAAGACGGTCTCGATCAGATCGGCCATCGCCTTGCCGCCACCGCCATGCGACAGGGTCACATGGCTGTCGCGCAGCGCTCCGAAAGCAATTGCGTTCATGGTCTGGCCCGCCTCCTATTCCGCCGCGACCCGCGCGCCTCCATATTGCCAATAGGCCGCGCAAGCCCCTTCCGAGCTGACCATCAGCGCCCCCAGCGGCATGTCCGGCGTGCAGCCCTTGCCGAAATGCGGGCAGGCTGTCGGCTTGAGCCGCCCCGTCATGACCGCACCACAGGCGCAGCCCTCGGGTTCCGGCGCCGGGTTGCGCGCCACTGCATAGCCGATGCCGAATTTTTCCTCGGCGTCGAAGGCTGCGTATTTCGGGCGGATGCGCAATCCGCTGGCGTCGATCTCGCCCAGACCGCGCCATTCAAAGCTGGGGCGCCGTTCATAGACATCGGCAATGGCGGCCAGACTGACCGGATTGCCCTCCTCGGGGACCACGCGGGCATATTGGTTTTCGACCTCGGCGCGCCCTTCGGCGATCTGGTCCAGCACCATCAGCACCGATTGCAGAAGATCGGTCGGCTCGAATCCTGCGACGACAAGCGGTTTCTGGAAATCCCGGGCAATGAAATCATAGGGATGCACGCCGATGACCATCGAGACATGACCCGGCCCGATGAACCCGTCCAGCACCATATGCGGATCCTTCAGCAGGGCGTGGATGGGTTCGGGCACGGTGATATGGTTGCAGAAGACGCTGAAATTGCCCAACCCTTCCCGCGCGGCCTGCTGGATGGCCAGCGCGGTCGAAGGGGTCGTCGTCTCGAAGCCCAGACCAAAGAACACCACGTCGCGTTCGGGGTATTTCCGGGCCAGAGCCAGGGCATCCAGTGGCGAATAGACCATGCGGATATCCGCCCCCGCCGCCCGCGCCTGTAACAGCGATTGCGACCGGCCCGGCACCCGCATCGCATCGCCAAAGGTGGTGAAGATCACGCCCGGACGCCTGGCGATCTCGATACATTCGTCGATCCGCGCACGCGGCAGAACGCAGACCGGACAGCCGGGGCCATGGATGAATTCCACGCCTTCATGCACCAGTTTGTCCAGACCATAGCGAAAGATCGAATGAGTGTGGCCGCCGCAGATCTCCATGATATGCACCGGCTTTTCGCGGCTGGTGCCGATCTGCTCGGCGCGGCGGGCAATCGCGGCCAGCAGCGCGCGCGCCGCTTTGGGATCGCGGAATTCCGAAGCGAATTTCATCGTGCCATCTCCCGGTCGGCTTCGGCCATCTGCTCAAGCGCCTCCTGCGCCTCGCCCAGTTCATGCAGCGCGGCCAGCGTGCGCGCCGCCTCGTCCTCGTCGATCAGGCTCATGGCGAAACCGACATGGATCAGCACCCAGCGGTCGATCAGCCCCTCGGGCGGCCCCTCGGCCACGCAGGCGATATTGACCTCGCGGCGCACGCCCGAGACCTCGGCCATGGCCATCATCCGCGCGGGATCGGTCATGGCGATGATGCGACCGGGAATTCCCAGACACATGGCTATTCCTCCTCTTCCGGGGTGGCCTGACGCTCGGCCGGGTCCTTGACGCCATAGCGGTCCAGCTTGGCGCGCAGGCCCACCCGCGACACACCCAGCTCGGCTGCCGCCCGGCTTTTGTTCCAGCGATGGCGGGTCAGCGTCTCGCGCAAGATACGCATTTCGATCAGTTCGACCCGCTCTTTCAGGCTGCCGGCGCCGGCAAGCACCGCCTGGGTCAGACGGCCGGCGCCATCCTCACCCGGCGGACCCTGCAGGATCGGGCGAGAGATCAGATCGGCGCCCAGAACGCTGTCTTGCGCAAGGATCAGCATCCGGGTGATCTCGTTCGACAATTCGCGCAGATTGCCGGGCCAGTCGTAACTTTCCAGAAATTCCAGCGCGGGCCCGTCAAAACCATGCACCAGCTTGCCATGACGGGCCGCCAGCTCGGCCAGCATGTGCTGGGCCAGCATGGCGATATCGCCGCGCCGCGCGCGCAGGGGCGGCACCGCAATTTCGGCCACCGCCAGAGCGTAATAGAGGTCGGCGCGAAACCGCCCTTCGGTCACCAGAGCCGCCAAATCCGTGCCGGCGCCGGCGATCAGGCGCAGATTGCTGGTCAGCGTCTCTTGCCCGCCGACCGGCGTGAAGCCGCGCCCGGACAGGATGCGCAAAAGCACAAGCTGCAATTCGGGCGGGATGGTCTCGATCCCCGACAGATACAGCGTCCCGCGATCCGCCTTTTGAATCAGGCCGATCCGGCTGGTTCCCCCGGCCACCGCCCCGCGCCGCGCGCCCAGCAGTTCGACCATGACCAGCTCATCGGGCATTCCGGTCAGGTCCAGCGCGTAAAAGGGCCGGTCCGCCCTCAGCGAGGCCAGATGCATCGCTTGCGCAAGCTGCTCCTTGCCGGTGCCCTGCTCGCCCGTCAGCAGCACCGGCACATCGAAGGCCGCATAGTGCCGCGCCGCATCAACCGTGGCGTTCATGGGCGAGTTGGGCGCACGCAGCACGCTGTCGAAGCCCTGCCCCTGACGCAGCGCCCGCCGGCGCTTTTCCAGCCGGGTTTCGGAGGTCGAGGCAAGACGGCGCATCTCCAGCGCCAGACGTTCATTCTCGCGCGCAAGATGGAAGAGCTGCGCCGCATTGCGCACCGCCATCAGCAACTGGTCGGGATGCCAGGGCTTGGCGATGAACTGGTGGATGCCGGCAAGATTGATCGCATCGACGATGGCCGAGGGATCGGTATAGCCGGTTATCAGAAGCCGCACCGTTTCCGGCCAGCGCTCGCGCAGCCCGGTCAGGAACTCCACCCCGGTCTGGCCGGGCATCCGCTGGTCGCAGACCACCACCTGCACCCATTCCTCCTCCATCAGCCGGGCGGCGGCGGCGGCATCCGGGGCGGTCAGGATTTCAAACTCATCCTCAAGCGCCATGCGCATCGCCGAAAGCGAATGCGGCTCGTCATCCACCAGCAGGACAAAGGGGCGCGGCGTGGGCATGGCTCAGGCCTTTGTCGCCAGACCGGCGCGCAGCCAGTCGATCCAGGCCTGCATCCCCTCGCCGGTGCGGGCCGAAAGGCGCAGGATGTCTATGCCGGGGTTCACCCGCCGCAGATTGGCCTCATAGACCTCGGGATCGGCATCGCAATGGGGGGCAAGGTCGATCTTGTTCAGGATGGCAAGCCTTGCGGCCGTAAACATATCCGGGTATTTCAAGGGCTTGTCTTCACCCTCGGTCACCGACAGGATCGCGACCTTGGCATCCTCGCCCAGATCAAAAGCCGCGGGGCAGACCAGATTGCCGACATTTTCGATGAACAGCAGCGAGGCCGGTTCCAGCCGCAGCGCATCCATCGCACCGCCCACCATCTGCGCATCCAGATGGCAGCCCTTGCCGGTATTGACCTGCACCGCCCGCGCGCCGGTGGCGCGGATCCGGTCGGCATCGTTCTCGGTCTGCTGGTCGCCCTCGATCACCGCCAGCGGTTGGCCTTCCAGCATCGAGATGGTCCGGCACAGCAACGTGGTCTTGCCCGAACCGGGCGATGAGACAAGGTTGACCGCAAAGGCTCGCAGCGCCGAAAGCACCCGCCGGTTGCCCGCAGCCAACCCGTCATTGCGGGCCAGAAGCGAGGTCTCGACTTCGATCAGCCGCTGCTGGGTCAGGCCCGGCACCGACAGACCCGCCGCGCCCGCGCCGTAGTCGTGATGGTGACCATGGCCCGGCGCATGGTCGTGATGATGATGGTGGTGGTGATCGCCGGAACCATGGTCATGCGCGTGACCATTCGCGGCATGGCTGTGCCCGTGGCCATGCCTCTGATCCTGCGCGTGCTCATGGGCCAGGCGCAGCCGGTGCGCCTCGTCATGGCTGATCTCGCGCCCGTCCACCGTCACCGTACTGCCGCAACCGCAAATCCCACACATCAGATCACCTCCATATCCCTGATCCGCATTTCGTCCCCCGTCTCGGGCATCAGCCTGCCACCGCCACAGAGGGGGCAGGGCGACAGGCGGTCGTCCAATTCCACCTGTTCGGCACAGTCGAAACACATTGCCCGGCCCGGCAGGTCGATCATTTCCAGGGCCGCGCCCTCGGCCGGGCTGCCGCGCATGACCACGTCAAAGGCAAAGCTCAGCGCGGCCTTTTCCACCCCGGCAAAGCGCCCGATTTCCAGCCGCATCCGGGTCACGCGGGAAAAACCGTGGCGGCGGGCCTGATCCTCGATAATGCCGCGGATCCCTTCGCAAAGCGACATCTCATGCATGGGGTCCGGCCTCCAGATGCAGAGGGATACAGGGATCAAGGATCATGGCAAGCAAAGGCGCCCGATCCGCCTTGTGCGGCGGAAGTGTCGCAAGGCTGGCCGCCAGCAGCCCGCCCGACATCAGCAGGTGATCGGTGGGCGTGCGGCGCGAAAAGCGGGTCACGATGCCGCCGGCCGCGCGCAGTTCAAGCGCGCAGAGACCACGCGAACAGGGCACCAGCGCCGCCCCTTGTGCCATCCGGCGGGGCGGCGGGAAAGCCCCGCGCGACAGGGTGTCGAGATCGACCAGCCGGGCCAGCAGATGCACCAGAGGCCCGTGACCATATGCGCCCCGCACCGCCATCAGCAGCGGATGTCCGGCATGGCGTGTGGCAAGGCTGTTCTCGACAGGGCCGTCGCCGAACGGATCCGTCATCGCCGGCAGATCGCTGACCGCCTCGCCCGGCGCGAAATGCCCCTGAACCGCCGCGACAAGGCGCGCAAACGGCGCGGGGCCCGCGCTCCATGCGGCCAGATCACCGGGTCCGGGCAGGCCATCCTGCCCGAAAAGCGCCACCCGCAGCGCGCGCCCCCCCGCCTGCCAGCCCTGCGGCAACGCCAGGGGCGCAAGCCCAAGCTGCGGCGGCAGATGCAGGCACAGCCTGGCCAGATGGTCGCGGATCATGTCGCGGCGCAGATCGTCCAGGGGCGGCAGCGGCAGCCCAAGCGCCAGCGCCATAGCCCATTCCTGCACGGACCGGCACAGGCCGAACAGGGCAGGCAGCATCTGCCTGACCTCATCCACCCTGCGCCCCGTCATCAGCGCATCCACCGCCAGCCCCGCCTGCGCCCCCGGCGCAAGGGCAAGCCCTCCGTCGCGGGGCAAAAGGCGAAAGCTGACGGCGGCAGAGATCATTCCACGCCCCCGGATATCTCCGGATCGTCGCCCTCTGCCGGAGCAGCGGCCAGCCCGCCGGTCAGCAGCGCCCGGCGCGTGGGGCGCGGATCGGGGATCGGTGCATCCGATGCCGGTCCGGCCTCGGATGCGGCCTCGGGCGGCGGCGCAAGCTCGGCCTCGCGGGCGGCGCGAATCTCGGCGGCGCGGTCGGTCCCGTCGCGGTTTTCGGGTTTGAACAGCTCGACCATCACCGCGCGCGCGACCTCGACGGCCTGCAACTGGCTGGTGAAATCCGCCATCGGCGAGAACAGCGAACAGGCCTTGTAAGGGCCGGTCATCTCACGGCTGTTATGGATGAATTCATATTCGCCCGAGGGAAAGGCGACCACCTCTTTCTCGCCCGCCTTCAGGGCCGACCAGTCGTGATCCTCGCCCGGCAGCCAGATCAGGTTCATGAACCAGGGCGCGATCAGCACCCCCAGAAAGCCGCCCTGCCAGGGACGAAAGGCCAGCGCCTCGACATGCAGCGCCTGATTGATGATCGGCACGTCGCGCATCTTTGCGTTGAAGACCTCGCGGAAGTCGGCGACCAGCCGAGCGCAGCGCCGCTCGATCTCGGCCGCGATCCGCATCTCGTCAGAGCCGGGATCCTCGCGCACGATGAACTGTTCCTTCGGCGCGTCGCAGCCGGGACATTTCCAGTCGGCGGGCAAGGCCGCGAACGGCGTGCCGGGCAGAACCTGCCGGTATTCATCCCCCTCGGCCGGGTCATAGCTGGTCCAGCAGATCTTGCATTCCATGATCGCCTGCGGGCTGATCCGATCATTGGCGCCCAGATAAGACCCCTCGAACCCGCCCCGTGCGGTCTCGACGCTCATCGGATCGCCCCCAGCACTTCACGAATGCGGCCCGCGCTATCCGCCAGATCCTCGGACGCGGCCAGCACCACCTCGGGCATGGCGGTCACCTCGAAGGTATCGAGGATCAGCACATCCATCGAGTTGAAGAACTGCACCCGCCACAGACGATCCTGCGCGGTCGCGGTGATGCGGCAATTGCCATAGCCGCGCGACAGGATGGTCACCGACCCCTCGCCCAGAGCCTGATCGAGCCAGAGCAGATCCTCTTCGGTATGCGGAAGCAGGGTCAGGTTCACCACATGCAGATCACCGGGGCTGCGCCATGACAGGGATTTGTCCATCAGTTCAGCCAGCAAGGCAGGGGCGTTCACCACCCCCGGCGCGCGCGGGGCCAGAGCCCCGATCGCCGGGCGCTGCGCATGGAACGCCCGCGTCAGGGCAAGCTGCGGCACGGGCGCGACCTCGACCCGGTCGATCCCCTCGGCCTTCAGCACCCAGACCCCGGCAAAGACGCTTTCCTGCACGGCCACCGCCGGCACGCCGCGCGCGCGCAGCGACACCTCGCCCTGACCCAGCGTTTCCGCCATCAGCGCCCGGTTGGCCACATCCAGCGCGGACAGATCGAACGACACCGGCGCCGCCCCCTGGGCCACACGATCGCAGGCCGCGGCGATTTCGACCAGCATCGCCAGCGCGGGCGCCAGAGGCGCGACATTCCCGACCTCGGGCAGATGCATGTCATAGGTGCGCATCCCGGAGGGCAGCGGCAGCCACTCCAGCCCCTCGCCATCGTCGGGCTGCGATCCGGGGCCGAAACCAACAGGGGGCAGGTGAAAATTCTGGGCCATTGTCTTTGCCTTTCAACCCGGCAGCGAGAGGATGTGGCTGGTGCGGGCGATGTAATCGTCCCAGTCGCGGATCTTCTCGATCGAGCCAAGATAAGAGGCATCGCGGAAGAACAGAAACCCCGGCGTTTTCAGCGCCCTGTGGGTTTCGCGGACCGTTGCTTCGATGGCGTCATCCACCACGGCGCAATCAAAGGCGTTCTGAAAGGCCATGCGCAGTTCCGGCAGGATCACCGCCGCGTCCACCGTCTCCAGATTGCGGGCGGGGTCGCCCGGAACGAACAGGCAATGCAGACCGGGGCGGGCGGTAAACTCTGCGACGTCATGCAACGAATGCAGGCGTGGCCAGCCGAATTCGGCCTCCAGCCGCGCCAGCAGCGGGTGCAGGGCGCCCCCGCCGGGGCTGTGCAGAATGTCGTGGGAATGGTCATGCATGGGTCAACCCGTTTTGCGGCCTGCGGCCAGCGCCGCCTGAAGATGGGACGGAAGCGCCGGGGTGCGACCCTCGAGATCGGCAAAGGCGCCCGAAGCGTCGCCCCCCGCCATGACCGCCCGTAACCCCTGCAATGCCGCCGCGATCCGTGCGGCGCGGTCAGCGTCGATCACCTCATGCGCCGTGCCGAGGAAGGTCAGCACCCAGTCGCCGGCTTGCGCATCGGCGGTCAGGCTGAGGTCGATCAGATCGCCGCCCTCGCTTTGCCCGGCGATGCCGTCGACCTGCGCCAGCCGCATCGGGATGCCCATGCACATCAGCCGGCCCCCGGGAAAAAGCGCGCATCGCCCTCGCGGCAGGCATCAGAGGCGGCGGGGCGGCCCGTCTCATAGGCCTCGCGCCGGATCGCCGGATCCGCAAGCTGGCCCGAGGTCGCACCCTCGCCGGCCTGAACGCCCCATTCGGCCAGCTTCGCCAGCGCAATCCCGATGGCAGGGTCGATCTGCGCGGCCACTTCGGGGCGGAGCCCTCCTCCGTAATCCTCCAGTTCGACCGGCTGGCAGCCAATCAGCATCAGCTGCGCCGGGCAACGCCCCAGCAGCTGGGCGGTGGCGATCACCTCTTGAAAGCCGGTCTGGTGCAGGCTCATTTTTTTGGCGCCCAGAAAGGCCGGAACCTCTGCCCCTTCGACCAGCTTCAGCGTGCCGGGGGGCAGTCCGTAATCCACCGCGTCAAAGACGATCAGCGCATCGGCTTCTTCCAGAAAGGGCAGCAGATACAGCCCCTGCGTGCCGCCATCAAGCAGCCTCACCCGTTCGGGCAAGGCATGGCGCGCGGCCATCTCTTCGACGCAGCGCACCCCGAAGCCCTCATCGGCCCAAAGCACATTGCCGATCCCCAGAACAAGGATATTTGCAGGCGCTTCCGCTGGCATCTGCCCCCTCCCCGAAGCATTGCTGGCAGGCGGTGCGGTCATGTGCCCCACCCCTATGGGCCGAAAGTATAGCCACCAGTTCCGAAAGCAGAGACAAAAAGTCGCAACCCTCGAAATTCCTTGCAAGATGATGATATAAAAATGAAATCCCGCCACTGCGGGCGGGATTTCTGGATATGGTGCGGCAAGTGACCTGCCGCCTTGCTCTGAAACCGGAAACGATCCTTCCAGTTGCTGCCAGCCGCGTTCAGTCGGGGCGATCATCCTTGAAGGTGCGGTGCCCCGAGATCATCGTCGAGACCATCGACTGGCGCGACATGATGTCTTCGCGGATCGCCACATAGATATGGATGATCATGAAGATCACGATCCACCACATGCCGATATGGTGCAGCGTGTGCAGGCGCTGGGTGTTCTGAACAAGGTCCTGGACCCAGCCGAAGACGGCATGGAACATGCTGTCCTTACCCGCCCCTTCGGCATACAGCGCAAATCCGGTGACGATCATGAAGGTCAGACCGACCGTCATGAACAGAAACATCGCAAGCTGCGCCAGCGGGTTGTGGCCGACATATTTCTTTGGCTCTTTTTCCAGAAAGAAATACCAGCGCAGCTCGAACAGCAGCTCTGCCCAGAACCGGCGCGAGAAGATCGGCACATAGAAAAGCTGCTTTGCATGGTGGTTGCCGATCAACGCCCAGTAGAGACGGCCGAAAAAGCCGACCGTCAGGATCATCGCGGCCGCGAAATGTGCAAAGCGGATATAGCCGAAGACAAACTGGTCATAGGCTTCGGCGATCTGCATCGAGGGCGGCGGGCTGCCGATCAGCCAGCCGGTCACGCACAGGACCATGATGCAGGCCGCGTTGATCCAGTGCCAGATGCGGACCGGCGCCTCGTAGACATAGACCGAGGTTTGCCGGCTGGCCCGATCAGGGGCGCCCAGAGGGCGACCCTCGAAGACAGGATCATCGCCGGAATGGATGTCGCTCATGGCATCACCCGGCGGCCATCAGGGCAAGGCCCGCCATGGCGATCCCGGTGCCGGTTGCCGCCTGCACCATTCTGGCCGCCGTGGCGTTCGAGATCGTGCGGGCGATGAAAATGCCGACGATATGCAGCGCCGCCGTCGAGATCAGGAAGCCAAGCATATAGCCTGCCGCATTGCCATGCGCCTCGGTCGCGTGGGCATGGCCATGGCACATGGCGAACAGGGCGATCGCGGCCAGCGAGGCAAAGGTGATCTGGTCGGATTGCCCGCGGCGCGAAAGCGCGGTCAACAGACCGAACGCCACGACCGACAGCACGATCCAGGTTTCCACCATCGGAATCGGGATCCCGGCCCAAGAAATCAACGCCCCCACGGCCATCGCGCCCATGAAGGTCGCCGCCCCCAGCCAGAAGCGATGCGGCAGGACAAAGCCCGACCACAGCCCCACCGCCAGCATTGCCAGCAGGTGATCCGGCCCAAAGATCGGATGCGAGAGCCCGGCCATGAAGCCCGAGGTCTCTCCGACCCCGGTATGGGCCAGAACTGGCGAGCCCATGAGTGCGGCCAGCGCGGCCAGCGTCAGTTTTTTCATTGGATCGTCCCTTTCTCAGCGAATTTTGACGGTGGCAAGCTCGTCGCCATCCGGTGACATGACATGGGTCGAGCAGGCAAGGCAGGGGTCGAAACTGTGCAGCGTGCGCAGGATTTCGACCGGCTCGTCCGGGCGTTCCATCGGCGTGTTCATCAGGCTGGCCTCGAAGGCCCCGATATTGCCCTGACTGTCGCGGGGCGAGCCGTTCCAGGTGGTCGGCACCACGCATTGATAATTCTCGATCCGGCCATCCTTGATGCGGATCCAGTGGCCAAGCGCGCCTCGCGGCGCCTCGGTCATGCCGACACCCTTGGCCTCTTTCGGCCATGTCGAGGGGTCCCATTTCTCGACATTGGCGGTGCTTTGATCGCCATTCTTGATGTTCCGCACCATCTTGTCGAAGAAATGCCGCTGCAGGCGCCCGCAATATTCCGATTCCAGCGCCCGCGCCGCCGTGCGCCCCAAAGTCGAGAACAGCGCCTCGAAGGGCAGATCCATGGTTCTCAGCAGGCCATCGACCTGATCCCTGATATCCTCGTGCCCCTTGGCATAGCCGACGATATAGCGCGCAAGCGGGCCGACCTCCATCGCGTGCCCCCGCCAGCGCGGCGCCTTGATCCAAGAATATTTCGCGGATTCATCCAGTTGTTCGATGCGGGTTTTCGTGCCCTTGTGGTTCGGCCCCAGCTCGAATTTCGGATTGGTTTCCCCGTCCCAGGGGTGCAGGCCGCGCCCCGGCTCGCCATAGGAATACCAGGAATGATCGACGAATTCCTGCACCTGCTCGGGGTCGCGCGGATCGACGTCATGCACCTCGTTGAGGTTGCCGTTGATGATCGCGCCGCGCGGCAGGTGCAGCTGCTCGGGCGAAAAATCGTTCGGGTTTTCGGGGATGTCGCCATAGGCCATGACCGCCTGCGACGACAGCCCACCCCCGTAAAGCCAGCTTTTGTAAAAGCCGCCAATGGCGATCACATCGGGAATATAGACGTTCTTGTTGAACTGGTCGCACAGGTCGATGATCGAGGAAACGAGGTTCAGCCGTTCCATATTGATCGCGCCGACCGATCCGGTGCCGTCGATATTGATCGGACAGGGCACCCCGCCCACCAGCCAGTTGGGATGCGGGTTCTTGCCGCCAAAGATCGTGTGGACCTTGACAATTTCCTTTTGAAGATCAAGCGCTTCCAGGTAATGCGTCGTCGCCATCAGATCGGCTTCGGGCGGCAGAAGATAGGCCGGATTGTCCCAATAGCCGTTCTTGAACAGCCCCAGCTGCCCGGATTCGACGAATTTCTTCAGCCGGTTCTGCACATCGCGGAAATAGCCCGGCGATGACATCGGATGCGAGGGCGAGACCATCTGCTGCAATTCGCTGGTCGCCTTGGGGTCGGCGCGCAGGGCATTGACCGGGTTCACCCAGTCCAGTGCATGCAGGTGATAGAAATGCACGACATGATCGTGTATCTCCAGCGCCAGCTGCATCATGTTGCGGATCGAATTGGCATTGTCGGGGATCATGATCCCAAGCGCATCCTCGACCGCACGCACCGAGGTCAGCGCATGGGTGCCGGTGCAGACGCCGCAGATCCGTTCGACAAAGGCCCAGGCGTCACGCGGATCGCGCCCTTTCAGGATCACCTCCAGCCCGCGCCACATCGTGCCGGTCGAGACCGCATTGCGGATGACCCCCTGATCGTCCACGTTGACCTCGCAGCGCATGTGCCCTTCGATCCGGGTGACCGGATCCACCACGATCCGGCGCCCGGAATTGTCGAGGGTAAAGCCATTCGGCGTGTTGATCGTCATGGCCTAGGCCTCCACCTTGTCCTGGGTCTTTTTCTGCGCCCGTTTCAGCGCCGAAATCGCGGCATGGACCGCAACGGCCCCACCGACCGCACCCGCCGCAACGCCGCCCAGCTTGTCAGCATTGGCCTCGACTCCGAAAGCCTTGATATTGGTCAGCCGGTCATAGAACGAACCCTGATCCCAGAACCCGTCTTCCGAGCAGCCGATGCAGCCATGGCCCGACTGGATCGGGAACGAGACACCCTCGTTCCAGCGCACGGTCGAGCAGGCGTTATAGGTGGTCGGGCCCTTGCACCCCATCTTGTAAAGGCAATAGCCCTTCTTGGCGTTTTCATCGTCCCAATGCTCGACGAACTGGCCGGCGTCGAAATGCGGGCGGCGATAGCATTTGTCGTGGATGCGCTGGCTGTAGAACATCTTTGGCCGGCCCTGGCGGTCAAGCTCGGGCATGCGGTCGAAGGTCAGCATATAGGTGATGACGCCGGTCATCACCTCGGCGATGGGCGGGCAGCCCGGCACCTTGATGATCGGCTTGTCCAGAATGACCTTGTGGACCGGCGTCGCCCGCGTCGGATTCGGCGCGGCGGCCTGAACGCAGCCATAGGACGCGCATGCCCCCCATGAAATAATCGCCTTGGCGTCCCTGGCCGCATGGCGCAGCTTTTCGACGAAGGGCTTGCCCCCGGTGATGCAATACATCCCGTCTTCGTTCAGCGGCGGGTTACCCTCGACGGCAAGGATATACTGGCCCTTGTATTTCTGGATGGTGTCCTCGAAGGCGGCCTCGGCGGCATGGCCGGCGGCGGCCATCAGCGTGTCGTCATAATCAAGGCTGATCATCGACAGCACGACATCCTTGGCCAGCGGATGGGCCGAGCGGATGAAGCTTTCCGAACAGCAGGTGCATTCCAGACCATGCACCCAGATCACCGGCGTGCGGGGCTTGGTTTCCATCGCATGGGCGATTTTGGGCACGAAGGCCGGGCCGAGGCCAAGCGCCGCCGCGGTCAGCGAGCAATATTTCATGAAACTGCGGCGGGTGATCCCCTGCCGGCGCATGACATCGTAGAAAGTCTCGATTTGCGACAAGACGTCCTCCTCCTCTCAGCCTGGCGGCCCGGCAGCGCGGACCTTCGCGTGGTCTTTCAACGCATGCCAAGGCAGGGGGGCGCAGGGCAATGACAGAATGTCGCAGATGAGGAATTGCATTTTATGGCGTCTTTTCAATCGACTGCCACAAATCCCGCGTGGCCCGGATGGTCAGGGTTCAGCCAGAGGACGCGCCCGCCGGTTACAAGCTTTTCGCCGCAGCCATGTGCTGCGCCGCAGCAACCAGCGCCTGACCGAAAGCAAGCCCGCCGTCATTGGCGGGGATCTGGCGATGCAGCAGGACCGGCAGACCGTCCAGCGCCGCCAGACATTCGCGCAACAGGAATGCGTTCTGTAACACGCCGCCCGACAGGGCCACCGCCCGCGCCCGGCCGCCCTGGACCAGCGCGCGGGCCGGCGCACAGAAGGCACGCGCCAGCCCGACATGAAAGGCCCCCGCCATGTCGCCCCGATCGCGCCCGGCCGCCAGATCGGCCGCGGCAGCGCGAAACATCGGCGCGGGGTCGATGATCCCATCCCGGCAGTCAAAGGGATAGGGCGCAGCAGGGCGCGCCATGGCCTCCAGCCGCATCGCGGCCTCGCCCTCGTAACTCTGCGCCCCGGCAAAGCCCGCCAGCGCCGCAAAGGCATCGAACAGCCGCCCGGCCGAGGATGATCGCGGCGCATTCACCCCCGCACCGACCGCCTGCCGCAGAAGGTCGCGGGGCGCGTCGGGGAACAGCCGGTCCGCCACGGCGGAAAGCCCCGCCTGATCCAGACGGGCCAGCGCATTGCGCCAGGGCTCTCGGCTGGCGCGGTCGCCGCCCGGCAGGGGGGCGGGGGCCAGATGGGCGAGGCGCTCGAACCCGGTGTAATCGCCCAGCAACAGCTCTCCGCCCCAGATCGTGCCATCCGGTCCAAGGCCAAGCCCGTCCATCACGATCCCGGCCACCGTGCCCCCGTCCAGCGGCCACAGATTATCGCCAAGACACGAGGCCAGATGCGCATGATGATGCCAGACCCGGATCAGCGGCGGGCCTGCGCCTTCGGCGGTGACCGTCGCGCGATAGCCCGGATGCGGGTCGCAGGCAGCCAGTTCGGGGACATGGTCGAACAGGGCCGCCAGATCGCGCAGCGTGCGGTCGTATTCCAGCGCGGTCTCGGCATCGTCCAGATCGCCCAGATGCTGCGACACCATCGCCTGACCGTTCTTGGTCAGGCAGATCGCCGCCTTCATCTGACCACCAAAGGCCAGCACCCGCGGCGCTGCGTCAAACCCCGGCGGCAAGGGCAGCGTGCCCGGCACCCGCCCACGGGCGCGGCGGATCACCATCGGCGGCTCGGCGCGCTCGACCCCGTCATCCAGCCGCCGCGCAATCTCGCGGTTGTGCATCAGGAAACCATCGGCAAAGCGCGCCAGCGCCTTGCGCGCCTCGTCATTGCCGGTGACCTGCGGGGCGCCCGAAAGATTGCCCGAGGTCATCACCAGCATCCCCCCGAAAGCGGTAATCAGCAGGTGATGCAGGGGCGTATAGGGCAGCATGACGCCAAGCGCGCGCATCCCCGGCGCCACATCCTCGGGCAATGTGCCCCGGGCGGGCACCAGCACCACCGGCGCCGCCGGGTCGCGCAACAATCGCCAGCAAGCCTCGGACGGCGTCGCATGGGCGCGGATCATCGCCTCGGTCCCCATCAGGGCAAAGGGCTTCGACGGCCGCCTTTTGCGCGCCCGCAACAGCGCCACGGCCCTGGCATTGGCCGCATCGCAGGCAAGGTGAAAGCCGCCCAGCCCCTTGACCGCGACGACCTGCCCCGCCTTCAGCGCCGCCACCGCCAATGCGACCGGATCGCCCGCGACCTCTTTTCCCCCGGCCTCATACCACAGGTTTGGGCCGCAGGCCGGACAGGCGATAGGTTGCGCGTGAAAGCGGCGGTCGGCGGGATCGGCATATTCGGCGGCACAATCGGGGCAAAGATCAAAGCCCGCCATCGTGGTACGCGCCCGGTCATAGGGCAGTTCGCGCAGGATCGTATAGCGCGGCCCGCAATGGGTGCAGTTGGTAAAGGCATAGCCCTGCCGCCTGCCGGGCGCAAAGATCTCGGCCCGGCATTCCGGGCAGGTCGCGGCATCGGGCGTGACCCGCGTTTCGGCGCCTGTGCCCGCGCTGGCCGCGATGGAAAACCCCTCGGGCATCGCGGCAAAAACCTGTGGCACGGCCTCGATCGCGTCGATTCTGGCCAGAGGCGGCCCATCCGCGCGCAAGGCCGCGATGAAATCGCCGCAATCCTGCGCGACCAGACGGATCAGGACCCCTTCGGCATCGTTCAGAACGTCGCCGCGCAACCCCGCCGCCCGCGCCAGCCGCCAGACAAAGGGCCGGAAGCCGACCCCCTGCACCTGCCCGCGCACCCGGATGGCGAAGCCCTGTTCCATGGTCGGCAAAGTCATATCCGGCGGGCGCTCCTTCCTCAATGCACCGTGCACACCATGCACGGGTCAAAGCTGCGCACCACATGCTGCACGCTGAGCGGGGTCGTCTCGCCCGGCTGGACCGCAAGCCCCTCAAGCGCCGCCTCGACCGGGCCGGGCACGCCGCCGGCATCGCGCGGACTGAAGTTCCAGGTGGTCGGAGCGACGATCTGATACGAGGCGATCCGCCCGCCTTCGATCCTCAGCCAATGGCCAAGCGCACCGCGCGCGGCCTCGACCAGCCCTTCGCCGATCCCGTCGCTGATTTTCAGGGGGCCGGCCATGAAGCGGGCCTCGGGCACGATCCCGCGCGCCAGATCCTCCATCAGAATCTGACTGCGCGCCAGTTCCAGCAGACGCCCCGCCACCCGCGCCAGCACCCCGCCGCCGCCGTTACCATCGCGGACCAGATCCAGCGCCAGCGGATGACCGTCAATCACCTGCCGGGCCAGCGCGCCGGTTTCCATGGTGCGCCCGGCCAGTCTGGGGGCCTTGCACCAGCTATAGGCGGTGTCGCGCATATCCTCGTCGGGATCGGTCACACCCTGGGCCGGATGCGCCGCAGGCCCCAGCATCCAGCTATGTGACAAATCCTCGCTGATCGCCGCGATGTCGAGAGGCTGCGCCCCGCCATCCCAGATGCCGGGGGCAAAGCCGTGGCCGCCCTCCAGCGGATAGGCGCCAAAGGACAGATAGCGCCCCGAGCCGCGCCCCAGATCCGCCAGATCCAGATCGGCGGCGATGCGCAGGAACAGGCCGGCATCGCCCCCTTGCCATCCCATCAGCGCCGGGACCGAGGAAAGGGCCGCGAAATCCTCGACCGCTGCCCCGAAGACCGTATCTTCCAGATAGCGGCGAAAGGCCGTCAGGCTGGCCAGAATACGCAGCCGGTCGCGTTCGGACGGGGCGCGCGTGACACCACCGGGCTGGATCGCCAGGGTATGCGGCCATTTCCCGGCCATCAGCCCAAGGACATGCAACAACCCGGCCCGCGCCTCGACCGCGCGTTTCAGGGCCGATCCCTCCATCGCCGTGAACCGGGCCACCGCCCGATCATACCAGCCCCGCGCCTGATATTGGGGTCTGGTGAAATCAGGCATGAAGAACAGGTTGAAATGCATCAGATGGTCCGAGACATTCTCGACCGCGTGGATCAGCGCGGCCATCCGCTCTCCCTGCGGTTCGGGAACCTCACCCACCGCCATGGCCAGCGCCCGCGCCGCCGCCGCCGACTGGCTGATCGAGCAGATGCCGCAAATCCGCGGCACGATGGTCAGCGCATCGCGCGGATCCTTGCCGGGCAGCATTCGCTCGAACCCGCGATAAAGCGGCGAGTTGATCCGCGCCGCGCTGACCCGCCCCTCTGCGATGTCCAGCCGGATCTCCAGATCGCCCTCGACCCGGTTGAACGGACCGACGATCAACTGCCCCTGCCCCGTTTCGCCCCCTGCCCCGCTCATCGGGGTTTTCTCAGCGTCGGTGGGGTGACGATACGATCAGCCACGGCATTCTTCGCGATCCGCTCGGGCGTGGCGGCCTTGGACAGCGAGGCCAGCGCCATGAACCAGGCCTTGGGCATATCGGTCGGCAGGCCAACCGGAATGCCGGCGATCTTGGGCGTGGCGGTGAACAGGTGGCGCGGCTCTTCAAATTCCGGCGCGGTGCAGTTGATGCAGGGATATCCGCCGCGCGTGCAACTGCCCTGACCATTCCAGGGCCGGATATTGCAATCGCCCACCGCCTGTGTGCCGATACAGCCCAGATGCTCCATCATGCAGCCCATTTCCGACAATGCGCGCGCGCTGGCCTTGTATTCGTAGAACTCGTTCTTCGGGCAGGCATGATGGACCAGATGATCGGCATAGAACCGGGGCCGGCCAAGCGCATCCAGATCCGAGGCCCCCAGCCTGCCCGCCGCCAGCATCAAAAGCGTCTCGGTCACCCAATCGGGATGGGTCGGGCAGCCGGCGATGTTGATGACCGGCAGACCGGCACGGGCGCGGAACGTGGCCGGCAGGGCGCCGCCGGGATGGGCGCCGTCATATTGCACCCCCACCGCATCCGAGGGGTTGCCCCCTGCCGTGGTCACGCCGCCATAGGTCGCACAGGTGCCCACCGCCACCACATGGGCCGCCAGCGGCGCCAGGTCCCGCAACCAGTCCAGCAACGGACGCCCGGTGCCCGACAGGATCTGATAGCGTCCGGTACCACGCGGCCCGCGCGCGATCGCGCCCTCGACGCAGAGAATATCCAGTGGCACCTCGCCCGAAACAAGGCTGGCCAGAATCCCGCGCACCTCGGCGCCGCTTTCAAGGCTCAGCGCCGGATGCCACAGAAAGGTCAGCCCCGCCCCGGCAAGCAGGTCAAAGACATTCGGCCCCTCGGCACACAGCAGCGACATGGTGCAGCCACCGCAACCGGCGCTTTGCAGCCACAGAATGTTCATGCGTCCTCTCCTGCCAGCGGCAGCTCCAGCCGAAACAGCGCGCCACCACCGGAGGCGGGGCTGTAACTCAGCCTGCCGCCATGATCCTCGGCGATCTTGAGGCTGATCGACAGGCCAAGTCCGGTGCCTTTTCCCACGGGTTTCGTGGTGAAGAACGGGTCAAAGATCATCGCGGCCGTCGCCTCGTCGATGCCCGGACCGTTGTCGTGGATGTCCAGCACGCCACGGCCTTCCTCGCGCATGATCCGCAGGGCGATCTGCGGGGCTGCGGTTTCCGAAACCGCATCCAGCGCGTTCTGCACCAGATTCATCACCACCTGCTGAATATGGCCCGTATGCCCCAGAACCATCACCGGCCCTTCGGCATGGATCTCGGGCACGGTGCTGTGGCCGGCCCCGCGCATGATCCAGAAGGCGGCGGTGCGGGCGGTCTCGACCAGGTCGAAGGCCGCCATCTCTCCGCCCCCGTCCGAGGACAGGCGGCGCAGATCCTCGACGATATCGCGCACTCTTTCGGCCCCCTCGCGCGCGCCCTGCACCGCCTCGCGCAGGTTGCGCAACTCGCGGTCCAGCCGCAATTCCTCCCGCAGGCGGACCAGTTCATCCCTGTCTGCCCCGGCCTGAACCCGCTCGAAATAGGTCTCGAACTTGGCGGCATAGCGTTCCAGCGCATGGGCATTGGCATAGACAAAGCTGATCGGATTGTTCAGCTCATGCGCCACCCCGGCCAGCAAACGCCCCAATGAGGCCAGCTTCTCGCCATGGACCAGCTGCGCCTGAGCGGCCTTCATCTCGGCATGGCTGCGTTCAAGCTGGGCATAGGCGCGGCGCAATTCCCCCACCGGACGCCCCGTCAGCACCAGCCCCTCGATCCGGCCGCGATCATCGAGGCGCGGCGACAGGACCGCCTCGACCGGGGCCGGCTCACGCGAACTCACAAGCGAAAGCTCCATCCGCCCCGGCGCCCGCGTGCGCGCAATCTCCGCAATCAGGGCCGAAAGACCCGCGCGATCCTCTTCGCGCACCAGATCCGCCACGCTCCGGCCGACCAGGGCCGCGACAGGCAGCCCGGTGCAGACACAGGTCGAGGCATTGACCTCATCCACCCGCCCGTCGCGATCCAGCACGATCAGCACATCGGAAACCGAGGTGATGACCGAGGACAGGAACTGACGCAGCGCCTCAAGCTCGCGGTTCTGGGCCTCAAGCCGCTCCTGATGTTCGATCAGCTCGGCATAGGTGCGATCCACCGCAATCAGCACATCGGACCAGGCCGCATCCGTCAGCGCAGCACCCGCCCTGTCGTCCTTTGCGTCCATTGCCCGTGGCATCTGCAATCCTCTTCCCCTCCTTGCGCATCTTTCCATCCTGCATGTCAAGCCTGGTAGTATCCCAAGCCTATGCTGCACCCGGGCGGCGGACTACGACTTATCTGCGCTCGCTGGCCTTCTCGCGGACGCATCAAGCGTCAGGAACCCATCAATTCAATGAAGTGGGGTCATCAATTACCCGTCGACGACTTCCATCACGTTAATGTGACCCCGCCGATCTTGCGACGTGGTTTCCGCGCAACTGCTTCCGATATGCTTCCGGAGTGTTTTTTGCTCAAATGCAAAAGACCTCCCGAAGGAGGCCTAATGCACTGATATCTATCAGTAATTTTGGTTGCGGGGGCAGGATTTGAACCTGCGGCCTTCAGGTTATGAGCCTGACGAGCTACCGGGCTGCTCTACCCCGCGGCATTTTTTGCGGATCGTTCTGATACGCTCTGCTTCGTTCATGAGAGACGGATCGCTTCTTTTCAGGTCTGGCGGTGACCTACTCTCCCACGTCTTTTGACGCAGTACCATTGGCGCGACGGCACTTAACGGCCGAGTTCGGGATGGGATCGGGTGTTTTGCTCGTGCTTTGGCCACCAGACCGGAAAAGGAGCGATCGGCGTTTTCCGGTTCTTCTGGGAACCTGGAAAGACATTGTCCAAGGATGCTTTTGGAAGAAGGTCTGCCTTCTTCCGGATCAAATCAAGCCAATCGAGCCATTAGTACCGGTCAACTGAACGCATTGCTGCGCTTACATCTCCGGCCTATCGACGTGGTGGTCTTCCACGGCTCTCAAGGGATACCTTGTTTTGAGGGGGGCTTCACGCTTAGATGCCTTCAGCGTTTATCCTGTCCGTTCATAGCTACCCAGCACTGCCGTTGGCACGACAACTGGTCCACCAGTGGAACGTTCACCCCGGTCCTCTCGTACTAGGGGCAACTCCTCTCAAGTATCCTACACCCACGGCAGATAGGGACCGAACTGTCTCACGACGTTCTAAACCCAGCTCACGTACCTCTTTAAATGGCGAACAGCCATACCCTTGGGACCTGCTCCAGCCCCAGGATGAGATGAGCCGACATCGAGGTGCCAAACGATGCCGTCGATATGGACTCTTGGGCATCATCAGCCTGTTATCCCCAGCGTACCTTTTATCCGTTGAGCGATGGCCCTTCCACTCGGGACCACCGGATCACTATGGCCGACTTTCGTCTCTGCTCGACTTGTCAGTCTTGCAGTCAGGCTGGCTTCTGCCATTGCACTCAACGAGCGATTTCCGACCGCTCTGAGCCAACCTTCGCGCGCCTCCGTTACTCTTTGGGAGGCGACCGCCCCAGTCAAACTACCCACCACGCAGGGTCCCGGACCCGGATAACGGGCCGCGGTTAGACATCAAGAGTGCGAAGGGTGGTATCTCAAGGATGGCTCCACGGGAACTGGCGTCCCCGCTTCGATGCCTACCACCTATCCTGCACATCGCAATCCTGATGCCAGTGCGAAGCTATAGTAAAGGTGCATGGGGTCTTTCCGTCTAACCGCGGGAAGTCTGCATCTTCACAGACAATTCAATTTCGCTGAGTCCACATTTGAGACAGCGGGGAAGTCGTTACGCCATTCGTGCAGG